>CAVTND010000016.1:0-471308 GCA_963735955.1 uncultured beta proteobacterium
CAGACCTCAGTCCGAGGCCGTCGCGGTAGAACCGGACTGCGTTCTCCAGGTCGTCGACGCCGAGAGTGATGAGCGTTATCCGAGGCTTCATGGGCTGGCGATCCGTGATCAAAGTTGTCCGACACGTGAGACATCCGATGAGCACCGCGAGTCGAAACTTCAGTTTCAAGAAACCCCCATCCCCTTCAGATGTTGTGACCTGCCCCCCATCGGGCGTTCAAGGCGGAGGTTAGTAGAGTCCGTTTCCGGAGGAAGGAACGGACATGAGGAAGAGCCGATTCACGGACGAGCAGATCGTTGGTTTTCTCAAGCAGGCCGAGGCCGGCATGCCGGTCAAGGAGCTGTGCCGCAAGGGCGGTTTCAGCGACGCGACCTTCTACAAGTGGCGGGCGCGCTTTGGTGGCATGGACGCCAGCGATGCTCGGTTGCTGCGTGACGTCCAGGCCGAGAACGCCAAGCTCAAGAAGCTGCTGGCCGAAGCGCACCTGGACATCGAAGCGCTCAAGGTTGGCTTCGGGGTAAAGCGCTAGCCCCGCAGGTGCGGCGCGCGGCGGTACGCAAGATGCTCGATGCTCTCGACATCAGCGAACGCCGGGCGTGCCGTCTTGCGGGGCTGTCCCGGACCAGTTATCGCGAGCCGCCGGAGGCTGACGCCCGGACCGTGGCATTGAGCACACGCATCGTCGAGCTCGCGCACGTTCGCCGGCGCTTTGGCTATCGGCGCATCCACGATCTGCTCACCCGCGAGGGCCATGCGATCAACCACAAGCGCGTGTGGCGGCTGTACCGCGAGAACAATCTCGCGCTGCGCAAGCGCCGCAAAGCCAAGCGCATCAGCAACGGACGCCGGCCGCTACTGCAGCCAACGGCCGTCAACCAGGTGTGGAGCCTGGACTTCGTGATGGACGCGCTCGCCAGCGGCCGACGCATCAAGTGCCTGACCATCGTCGACGATTTCAGTCGCGAGTGCGTGGACATCGCGGTGGACCACGGCATCGGCGGCGAGTACGTCACGCGCCTGCTCGAGCAGGCGGGGCAGTTCCGCGGCTTCCCCGCGGCGCTACGCACCGACCAGGGGCCGGAGTTCACTAGCCGCGCCTTCATGGCCTGGGCGCACCGTCGCGGCGTGCAGCACCTGCTCAACGACGCCGGCAGTCCGACGCAGAACGCCTACATCGAGAGCTTCAACGGCAAGTTCCGCGACGAGTGCCTGAACGAGCAGTGGTTCGAGACGCTGGCCCAGGCACGACAGGAGATCACACGCTGGCGCCGCGACTACAACGAGGTGCGCCCGCACAGCGCGATCGGCCGCATCCCGCCCGCGCAGTTCGCCGCTGCGCATCGCCAGCTCGCTGGCGATGCGCAACATCAACAGGAGATCACGTAATCTCCCAAACCAAGGACTCCGCTACGAATCACTGGTACGCCCGATGGGGGGCAGGTCACAATTCGGGAATATTGCTCACGTGCGGGCGAACAGCTTGTGCTTGTTCAAACTCCGGGTGCGCGATAACTTTCGACATGGGCACCGAACTGATTGACGTCGTTTGCGGCAGGACGGTCGCAGCGGCATCACAACACCGCCACATCCATGGCGGAGCCTTGTTCTGCTTCTGTAGCGAAAAGTGCCGCGCCCGCTTCGTACTCGATCCATCGCAATTCACGTCCCCTGACGCTTCGGGAAGCGAGCGGTCAGCGACAGCCGCGGCCCTGCCCGGGTCCAGTGCCAGCGAGGCCGCCATCGAATCGGAACCGTCGCGCGCCATCGAGGTGGCCGATTCGATTGCATCGTTGCGCAGGGCATACCGCCTCCGTCACCAGGCTGAGAGCCCGGGCGACCACAGCAATCCCGATCCGACAGGCAATCCTGGTATCGAAAAGGTGGGACAACCGGCGTCAGCCTCTGACGACTACGAAGCCGCGATTGCCCGCCCACAGCGCGCGAGTGCGGAGGCGAGTTCCGTCCCGGAGGTGCCGGTGGTGGGGGACCGGGCGCGGGCAGGTGCGGGTTTTCTGTCGAATTCGTTTCTGGCGTGGCGCGAGAGGCGGTTTGCCGCCAAGATCAGCGGCGAACTGCTGAAGCTGCACTCAATCGTATCTTCGCGCCATCCGGAGCTGGCGGGACGCGATCTCTACCGGCAAATCCTGGCGGCCCGCATGGGCGACGACGCTTTGGCCATCAAGGCCGTGCTCGAAGCGGCCGAGCTGACTTTTGCGTATTGGCCAGTGTTTCGCGAATTGAGGTTTAGTGACGTCGTGAACTACCTAGCGGCATCGGAATTCCTCGCCTTGCACCCTGGCAGCCGCTGGATCCACGCCGACATGAAACAGATAGTGGCATCAAGGATTCCGCGCGATCTCTAGAGCGTTGCCGCGCCGCAGGTCGATTCAGCTGCTGGATTCGAGTTCGGGCGCTCGCGACGACTTCGTCACGCGCCTGTCAGACCGTGCCGTGCTTGGTCTCGAACTGGATGCCCACTTTTTTCAGCAGATCGTTGGGCAGGATGCCGCCGGCGCAGACGATGATTACGTCGTTGGCCATAGTCGATTTTTCGTCGCCTTTTTTGAGCGTGACGTCCTTGGCGCCGACCTCGACCGGGCTCGAGCCGAGAAGGACCTCGACCTTGCCGTCCGCCACGGTTTTGTCGAGCCGTACGCGGTTCATCGGCTTGAGCCGACTGAAAGCGTCGCCACGATAGGCGAGAGAGACCTTGCCGCCGCCGGGCTGGTCGGCCACCGCCATCGCGGCCTCGATGGCGCTGTCGCCGCCACCCACGACAAGGACCTTCATTCCCTGATATTGCTCCGGGTCGATCAGGCGGTACACGACCTTGGGCTGCTCTTCGCCCGGAACACCCAGCTTGCGCGGTGTGCCGCGACGGCCAATAGTGAGCAGTACGGTACTGGTCTCGTAGGTCCCCTTCGACGTCTTGACATTGAACCCTTGCGATGTCGGCTCGATCGACTCCATCCGCTCGCTGAAGTTGATCTTGAGGCCGGTCTTCTTGACGATGCCCTGCCAGAATTCGAGCAGCGCCTCCTTCTTGATCTCGCCCAGCTTCTGTTTGCCGACTATGGGCAGGTCCAGCAGACCTGCCATCGTGATCTTGTTGCGCGGGTAGTGGTACACCGTGCCACCGAGTGCGTCCTCCTGTTCGATGAGCACGTACTTGAGCTTGTGCTCGATGGCCCCGAGACCGGCCGCGAATCCGGCAGGCCCGGCGCCGATGATCACGACATCGTGCTTGGCGCCGGGGCGCAGTGTCTTCTTGATCGAACCTATCGCTTGCCTGCCCTGCTCAGCCGCCTTGCGCACCAGCCCCATGCCGCCGAGCTCACCGGCGATATAGATGCCAGGCACATTCGACTGGAAGTCCGGGCTTACGTTCGGAATGTCGATGCCGCGCTTTTCAGTACCGAACACCAGCTCGATACCGTCGACCGGGCAGGCCGGCTTGCATGCGCCATGGCCGATGCACTCCGCCGCGTTGATCAGCTGCGCCTTGGCGTTGATGATGCCGATCGCCTGCTCAGGACACACCCGCGCACAGGCTCCGCAGCCGATGCATTTGATCGGATCAATCACCGGATGCAGCGACGGCGGCTCCATCATGCCCGCCTCGATCGATTCCTCGAGTTCGAGCAAATGCGCCTTGTGGGCCCGGTGACGCAACCAAAGGTAAGTGGCCAGAATCACCACCAGGGGAATCAGGTAGACCAGCAGGGTCAACGTACTCGTACTCAACATCGTTCGCTTGACACCATTCGGCCGCACAGTGACCGTCGCAAGTTGTTGGGTCCGTGCCGCCGCGCGGTGTTGCGGCACAGTTTGGTCACGCTCACAGCCTCGCGGTCGCGAGCGTCAAAGCGACAGGATCAAATCATATTGCGGCAGAACCGCGTGCGCGGCGGATTACCACGAATTGGTTTCGTCCCAATAGGCGTCGAACACAGGCCAGTTTTTCCGAATCCTTGAGCTCTGCCGTGCTTCGTCCGGGTTGTCTTGTGGTGAATTCTCCGCGACGCGAGTCGGCCACCGATATGCGAATACCCAGACTCTGTTCAAGGTTGTTGGCGCCCGGCGCTGGCGGCAACGCCTCGCATTACAGGAATGGAATTCCCTACCGCCCAGCGAATGTGTCTAGATCAAAGGACAACACTTAAGGAACCCATAAGCAAGAGATCACGACGAGTGTCCGACGAATTGCATTAACGATGTCCCGCATTCACGGCAACGTCTTTGCGCCGATCGCAGCAGGTAATCTATCGACCTGAACATTCGCCCGCACGGCGGGCGGGTATTCTGCAAGGTGGGAATTTTTCACACTCAGCCGTTTTCGCGCACGGACGATGTTGAATTGCTCATTCAACCCATTGCGCAACGGACAGGGTTCAGTTCCGATATTGCGCGTTGATCCATCCGCGGACCATCAATCAACACAAGGGAGTCCTTCCAGTGTCAGACGCGGCTGCCGCACAGCCCCCGATGGCCCCTCCGCCGCGCGCGGCGAGCCCCAAAACCCAACCTGCCCAGACAAAGCACCGCGACTGGGTTTTGTGGTGGGGTACGGTCGCATTCGTGGGATTCGCCTGGCTCGCGAGCCGCTATGGCGGCTATACACCGGGTTCCGACCTGGGCTACTGGCTTGGGCTCGTTGGCGGCGTCGCCATGGTGTTCACCCTTCTGTATCCGATGCGCAAGCGAATGCGGGCAATGCACTCCCTGGGCCGCATCAAACCCTGGTTCCTGACGCACATGATTCTCGGCGTCGGCGGCCCATTTCTGGTGCTCGCTCATTCAACATTTCATATCGGTTCGATCAACGCCGGCGTGGCGCTGATCTCGATGCTGTTAGTGGCTGCGAGCGGAGTCATTGGACGCTTCATTTACGTCCGCATTCACCACGGGCTGTACGGCCGTCGCGCGACCTTGAAAGAACTCCAGGAGCAGGTCGGGCTGAACGAGGATGCAGCGGGTTCAATCTTCGCGAATGCGCCGCAGGTCGAAGTCCGGCTGCACGCCTTCCACAAGCGCGCGACCGAGGACGCCAAAGTGCCCTTGCGCGCTGCCTGGTCGCTCCTGAGCCTCGGTACCCGGGGGCGTTGGGTTTACTGGCAATGCCGACGCGATTTGGCGCACATCTTTCACGACCGCGGGGCCAAGCTCGACTGGGAACCCGCGAAGCGCCGGCGCCGTTTGCGCAAGACAAACCAGATGGTCCGCGCCTACCTCCTCGGCGTGCAACGCGTGACGCAATTCCACACTTACGAACGACTGTTCTCCCTCTGGCATGTCCTGCACTTGCCGCTGGTTTGGCTGCTTGCGTTCAGCGCGATCGCACATGTGATTGCGGTACACGCGTATTGAACCCAGACACTAGCCGCCGACGGCGTCCTTCACCGCTGCTTGCCGCCGCGCTGCTTGCCCTGACCTTGTTGATGCTGCTTCCGTGGTCACGGTTGCATGCCCAGACCATTGAGGGCGCGCTGATGCCAGGCCCCGTGATCGAAGGCCACGTAAAGGTCGAAAACGAGTGCAGCGAATGCCATGTCCGGTTCGACCGGGCGGCGCAGGACGCGCGGTGCACGAATTGCCACAGCCACAAAGAGATTGGGGCTGACCTGCGCGAGAAGCGCGGCTTTCACGGCCGTATCAAGCCGCAAATGTGCCGGACCTGCCATACCGATCACAAGGGGCGCGCGGCAAAGATCGTGGTGATCGACGAGAAAACGTTCGATCACAAGTTAAGCGATTTCGAGCTGCGCGGCGCGCACATCAAGGTCGTCTGCCGCGACTGTCACGCCACGAACAAGAAGTACCGCGAAGCCCCCGGCCAGTGCATCGACTGCCACAAGAAGGACGACGAGAAAAAGGGGCACAAAGGGGGACTGGGCACCAAGTGCGCCGACTGCCATGACGAGAACAAATGGAAAGAGAATCGGTTCGACCACGACAAGACGAAGTTTCAGCTCCGTGGTGGGCACGCGGATCCAAAGGTCAAATGCCTCGATTGCCACCAGGACCACAAGTACAAGGACACGGCACGTACCTGCATCGCATGCCATAAGGCGGACGACAACAAGAGCCACAAGGGGCAGTTCGGCGAGAAATGCGAGACCTGCCATGGCGTGATCGACTGGAAAAAGACGACGTTCAACCACGACGTCGACACCAAATTCGCGCTGAGGGACAAGCACCGTACGGAGAAGTGCACGAGCTGCCACAAGGGGAATTTGTACAAGGAAAAACTCTCAACCGCGTGCTTTGACTGTCACAAGAAGGACGACAAGCACAACGGCACGCTCGGCAAGGAATGCGGCGCCTGCCACAATGAACGCGACTGGAAGGAGCCGGCAAAGTTCGACCACGACAAGACGAAGTTCCAGCTCCGTGGCGGGCACGCCGATCCGAAACTCAAGTGCACGGAGTGCCACAAGGATCAGAAGAGTTTTCGCAACACACCAACCGACTGCTATTCGTGTCACAAGAAGGACGACAAACACGAAAGCACGCTCGGCGAAAAGTGCGCCGACTGCCACACAGATCGCAGCTGGAAGCAGGAGACGCGATTCGATCACGACAAGACCAAGTTTGCGCTGCGCGGAGCGCACGCGGATCCAAAAGTCAGGTGCGTCGACTGCCACAAGGATCAAAAAAGCTTTCGCAAGACGCCGATCGACTGCTACGCATGCCACCAAAAGGACGACAAGCATGAAGGCCAATTGGGCAAGCGCTGCGAGAGCTGTCACAACGACCGCAAGTGGACGGAGACGACTTTCGATCACGGCCAGTCACGTTTCCCGTTGACGGGACGCCATATCAAGGCGGTGTGCAAGGACTGCCACAAGACGCACCGGTACAAGGACGCCAAGCTGGACTGTTACTCCTGCCACAAGAAGGACGACAAGCACAAGCTGAAGCTCGGTCTGCGCTGCGAGTCGTGTCACACCACACGCGACTGGGCGATCTGGGACTTCGATCACGGCAAACGCACCGAGTACAAACTCGAGGGAGCGCATCGGAAGGTTGCCTGCGAGTCCTGTCATGCGCACCCGGCGCCGGCCGGCAAGCCCATCGCGCCGCTCGGCAAGAACTGCTTCAGCTGCCACCGCGCAGACGATGTGCACGATGGCGCCTTCGGGATGCGCTGCGAGAACTGCCACCAAGTGGAGAGCTGGAAGAAGGTGCGCCGCTAGACGTTGCGTCGTTGGCTCAGCCCTTTGCCCTACCTTGTCCTACCACGCCCTCTTTGGTAGGGAAGTTCCCTAACCGCAAGGCGCGATGCTGTCCACGCATCCATCCGCATTACCGCGCAGTTTGCCGAAGCGTTTCTCTTTACCATCGTTCTCGAATATCGCAGTGACCTTCTCGAATATCGCGGAGGTCACTCTGTCCTGCCAAGGACGCGGCCCCGTAGCCAGAAACCGAGCAGCAATCGCCAATGGACCGCACGGTCACTCCGTCCGCAAGGAGTGCTGGAACCCTGTTCCGGCAGGCGCTGCTTTCGTGCATTCGCTGGCTTGTGCTGCTGGGACTGCTCGGCGCGGCCGGCAGCGTGCTGGCGCAGAACGGCAGGCGCGATTTCGATCACACCCGCACCGGTTTTCCGTTGACTGGCGTGCACGTCAACGAGCGCTGCGAGTCGTGCCACATGAACGGAATTCTCAAGGGCACGCCGCGCGACTGTGCGTCTTGCCACACGGCGGGTTCACGGTTTTCGCGTGGCAACATCGTCAAGACGACGTCTCACATGCCGACGGCGCAGGCGTGCGAGACATGCCACAACACGATCACGTTCGCCAACACCCACTTCAGCCATGCGGGTGTGAAAGCAGGTACGTGTGCGGACTGCCATAACGGCAGAGCGGCCACCGGCAAGGGGCCGAACCACCCGATGGTTTCGTCGTCGTGCGATACCTGCCATCGCACCACCGCATTTCGACCGCCCACGCGCTATGACCACGTCGGTGTCGTCATTGGGAGTTGCGACAAATGCCACAACGGCACTGGCGCGACGGGCAAGAACCAGACGACCCACATTCCGACGAATGCGGCGTGTGATAACTGCCACAGGGTCACCACGGCGTGGAGCCCGGCGGTCTACAGCCACGCGGGCGTGGTGGCGGGCAGCTGCGGCAGCTGCCACACCGGCACGTATCAGAAGGCGACCGGCAAGTCGGCGTCGAACTACCACACCGCAACCACGTCCATTCCGTGCGACACGTGCCACAAATCGACGGCGGGCTGGACGACGACGAGCTTCGGCCACGTGGGTTTGGCCGCTGGCAGCTGCGTCAGCTGCCACGTCGGCGCGCGCGCCAAGGTGAAGGGCACGGCCGCCAAGCCTGGTCACCTCGTGACCACGGCCGCGTGCGACAGCTGCCACAAGTCGACCGCGGCCTGGCTGCCGGTGACGGCATTCAACCACGTTGGTGTCGCCGTCGGCAGTTGCGGTACCTGTCACGACGGCACGAGTGCCAAAGGCAAGACCGCGGTTACCCATATCCCGACCAGTGCGGCGTGCGACAGCTGCCACAAGATCACCACCGCCTGGATCCCGGCCACCTACGGTCACGTCGGCGTGGTGGCCGGCAGCTGCGGCACCTGCCACACCGGCACGTACCAGAAGGCGACCGGCAAGAGCGCGACCACGCATATCCCGACCAGTGCGGCGTGCGACAGCTGCCACAAGATCACCACCGCCTGGAGCCCGGCCACCTACGGTCACGTCGGCGTGGTGGCGGGCAGCTGCGGCAGCTGCCACACCGGCACGTATCAGAAGGCGACCGGCAAGAGCGCGACCAACTTCCACACCGTGAGCACCGCGGCGTGCGACACCTGCCACAAGTCGACCGCGGTGTGGACCACGACCAGCTTCAGCCACACCGGTGTGGCGGCCGGCAGCTGCGTCAGCTGCCACGTTGGGGCGCGCGCCAAGGTCAAAGGCACGGCCGCCAAGCCCGGTCACCTGGTGACCACGGCCGCGTGCGACAGCTGCCACAAGCAGACCACGGCCTGGCTGCCGGTGAGCTCGTTCAATCACGTCGGCGTGGTGGCCGGCAGCTGCGGCACCTGCCACAACGGCACCAGTGCGACCGGCAAGAGCGCGACCACGCATATCCCGACCAGTGCGGCGTGCGACAGCTGCCACAAGATCACCACCGCCTGGCGTCCGGCCACCTACGGTCACGTCGGCGTGGTGGCGGGCAGCTGCGGCAGCTGCCACACCGGCACGTATCAGAAGGCGACCGGCAAGAGCGCGACCAACTTCCACACCGTGAGCACCGCGGCGTGCGACACCTGCCACAAGTCGACCGCGGTGTGGACCACGACCAGCTTCAGCCACACCGGTGTGGCGGCCGGCAGCTGCGTCAGCTGCCACGTTGGGGCGCGCGCCAAGGTCAAAGGCACGGCCGCCAAGCCCGGTCACCTGGTGACCACGGCCGCGTGCGACAGCTGCCACAAGCAGACCACGGCCTGGCTGCCGGTGAGCTCGTTCAATCACGTCGGCGTGGTGGCCGGCAGCTGCGGCACCTGCCACAACGGCACCAGTGCGACCGGCAAGAGCGCGACCACGCATATCCCGACCAGTGCGGCGTGCGACAGCTGCCACAAGATCACCACCGCCTGGAGTCCGGCCACCTACGGTCACGTCGGCGTGGTGGCGGGCAGCTGCGGCAGCTGCCACACCGGCACGTATCAGAAGGCGACCGGCAAGAGCGCGACCAACTTCCACACCGTGAGCACCGCGGCGTGCGACACCTGCCACAAGTCGACCGCGGTGTGGACCACGACCAGCTTCAGCCACACCGGTGTGGCGGCCGGCAGCTGCGTCAGCTGCCACGTTGGGGCGCGCGCCAAGGTCAAAGGCACGGCCGCCAAGCCCGGTCACCTGGTGACCACGGCCGCGTGCGACAGCTGCCACAAGCAGACCACGGCCTGGCTGCCGGTGAGCTCGTTCAATCACGTCGGCGTGGTGGCCGGCAGCTGCGGCACCTGCCACAACGGCACCAGTGCGACCGGCAAGAGCGCGACCACGCATATCCCGACCAGTGCGGCGTGCGACAGCTGCCACAAGATCACCACCGCCTGGCGTCCGGCCACCTACGGTCACGTCGGCGTGGTGGCGGGCAGCTGCGGCAGCTGCCACACCGGCACGTATCAGAAGGCGACCGGCAAGAGCGCGACCAACTTCCACACCGTGAGCACCGCGGCGTGCGACACCTGCCACAAGTCGACCGCGGTGTGGACCACGACCAGCTTCAGCCACACCGGTGTGGCGGCCGGCAGCTGCGTCAGCTGCCACGTTGGGGCGCGCGCCAAGGTCAAAGGCACGGCCGCCAAGCCCGGTCACCTGGTGACCACGGCCGCGTGCGACAGCTGCCACAAGCAGACCACGGCCTGGCTGCCGGTGAGCTCGTTCAATCACGTCGGCGTGGTGGCCGGCAGCTGCGGCACCTGCCACAACGGCACCAGTGCGACCGGCAAGAGCGCGACCACGCATATCCCGACCAGTGCGGCGTGCGACAGCTGCCACAAGATCACCACCGCCTGGCGTCCGGCCACCTACGGTCACGTCGGCGTGGTGGCGGGCAGCTGCGGCAGCTGCCACACCGGCACGTATCAGAAGGCGACCGGCAAGAGCGCGACCAACTTCCACACCGTGAGCACCGCGGCGTGCGACACCTGCCACAAGTCGACCGCGGTGTGGACCACGACCAGCTTCAGCCACACCGGTGTGGCGGCCGGCAGCTGCGTCAGCTGCCACGTTGGGGCGCGCGCCAAGGTCAAAGGCACGGCCGCCAAGCCCGGTCACCTGGTGACCACGGCCGCGTGCGACAGCTGCCACAAGCAGACCACGGCCTGGCTGCCGGTGAGCTCGTTCAATCACGTCGGCGTGGTGGCCGGCAGCTGCGGCACCTGCCACAACGGCACCAGTGCGACCGGCAAGAGCGCGACCACGCATATCCCGACCAGTGCGGCGTGCGACAGCTGCCACAAGATCACCACCGCCTGGCGTCCCGGCCACCTACGGTCACGTCGGCGTGGTGGCGGGCAGCTGCGGCAGCTGCCACACCGGCACGTATCAGAAGGCGACCGGCAAGAGCGCGACCAACTTCCACACCGTGAGCACCGCGGCGTGCGACACCTGCCACAAGTCGACCGCGGTGTGGACCACGACCAGCTTCAGCCACACCGGTGTGGCGGCCGGCAGCTGCGTCAGCTGCCACGTTGGGGCGCGCGCCAAGGTCAAAGGCACGGCCGCCAAGCCCGGTCACCTGGTGACCACGGCCGCGTGCGACAGCTGCCACAAGCAGACCACGGCCTGGCTGCCGGTGAGCTCGTTCAATCACGTCGGCGTGGTGGCCGGCAGCTGCGGCACCTGCCACAACGGCACCAGTGCGACCGGCAAGAGCGCGACCACGCATATCCCGACCAGTGCGGCGTGCGACAGCTGCCACAAGATCACCACCGCCTGGCGTCCGGCCACCTACGGTCACGTCGGCGTGGTGGCGGGCAGCTGCGGCAGCTGCCACACCGGCACGTATCAGAAGGCGACCGGCAAGAGCGCGACCAACTTCCACACCGTGAGCACCGCGGCGTGCGACACCTGCCACAAGTCGACCGCGGTGTGGACCACGACCAGCTTCAGCCACACCGGTGTGGCGGCCGGCAGCTGCGTCAGCTGCCACGTTGGGGCGCGCGCCAAGGTCAAAGGCACGGCCGCCAAGCCCGGTCACCTGGTGACCACGGCCGCGTGCGACAGCTGCCACAAGCAGACCACGGCCTGGCTGCCGGTGAGCTCGTTCAATCACGTCGGCGTGGTGGCCGGCAGCTGCGGCACCTGCCACAACGGCACCAGTGCGACCGGCAAGAGCGCGACCACGCATATCCCGACCAGTGCGGCGTGCGACAGCTGCCACAAGATCACCACCGCCTGGCGTCCCGGCCACCTACGGTCACGTCGGCGTGGTGGCGGGCAGCTGCGGCAGCTGCCACACCGGCACGTATCAGAAGGCGACCGGCAAGAGCGCGACCAACTTCCACACCGTGAGCACCGCGGCGTGCGACACCTGCCACAAGTCGACCGCGGTGTGGACCACGACCAGCTTCAGCCACACCGGTGTGGCGGCCGGCAGCTGCGTCAGCTGCCACGTTGGGGCGCGCGCCAAGGTCAAAGGCACGGCCGCCAAGCCCGGTCACCTGGTGACCACGGCCGCGTGCGACAGCTGCCACAAGCAGACCACGGCCTGGCTGCCGGTGAGCTCGTTCAATCACGTCGGCGTGGTGGCCGGCAGCTGCGGCACCTGCCACAACGGCACCAGTGCGACCGGCAAGAGCGCGACCACGCATATCCCGACCAGTGCGGCGTGCGACAGCTGCCACAAGATCACCACCGCCTGGATCCCGGCCACCTACGGTCACGTCGGCGTGGTGGCGGGCAGCTGCGGCAGCTGCCACACCGGCACGTATCAGAAGGCGACCGGCAAGAGCGCGACCAACTTCCACACCGTGAGCACCGCGGCGTGCGACACCTGCCACAAGTCGACCGCGGTGTGGACCACGACCAGCTTCAGCCACACCGGTGTGGCGGCCGGCAGCTGCGTCAGCTGCCACGTTGGGGCGCGCGCCAAGGTCAAAGGCACGGCCGCCAAGCCCGGTCACCTGGTGACCACGGCCGCGTGCGACAGCTGCCACAAGCAGACCACGGCCTGGCTGCCGGTGAGCTCGTTCAATCACGTCGGCGTGGTGGCCGGCAGCTGCGGCACCTGCCACAACGGCACCAGTGCGACCGGCAAGAGCGCGACCACGCATATCCCGACCAGTGCGGCGTGCGACAGCTGCCACAAGATCACCACCGCCTGGATCCCGGCCACCTACGGTCACGTCGGTGTAGTGGCGGGCAGCTGCGGCAGCTGCCACACCGGCACGTATCAGAAAGCCACCGGCAAGACGGCGACAAACTTCCACACCGCGACCACGTCCACTCCGTGCGACACCTGCCACCGATCGACTGCGGTGTGGACGACGACGAGCTTCGGCCATGTGGGCGTCACGCCCGGCAGCTGCGTCACGTGCCACGTTGGGGCGCGCGCCAAGGTCAAGGGCACGGCGGCCAAGCCTGGTCACCTGGTGACCACGGCCGCGTGCGACAGCTGCCACAACGGACCACGGCGTGGGTGCCGGCCAGCTCGTTCAATCACGTCGGCGTGGTGGTCGGCAGCTGCGGCACCTGCCACAACGGCACCAGTGCGACCGGCAAGAGCGCGACCACGCATATCCCGACCAGTGCGGCGTGCGACAGCTGCCACAAGATCACCACCGCCTGGATCCCGGCCACCTACGGTCACGTCGGTGTAGTGGCGGGCAGCTGCGGCAGCTGCCACACCGGCACGTATCAGAAAGCCACCGGCAAGACGGCGACAAACTTCCACACCGCGACCACGTCCACTCCGTGCGACACCTGCCACCGATCGACTGCGGTGTGGACGACGACGAGCTTCGGCCATGTGGGCGTCACGCCCGGCAGCTGCGTCACGTGCCACGTTGGCGCGCGCGCCAAGGTCAAGGGCACGGCGGCCAAGCCTGGTCACGTGGTGACCACGGCCGCGTGCGACAGCTGCCACCGGACCACGGCGTGGGTGCCGGCCACCTCGTTCAATCACGTCGGCGTGGTGGTCGGTAGCTGCGGCACCTGTCACAACGGCACCAGTGCGACCGGCAAAACGGCAACCAACTACCACGCCGTGACCACGGCCGCGTGCGACACCTGCCACCGGTCGACGGCGACATGGACGACGACGAGCTTCGGCCATGTGGGCGTCACGCCCGGCAGCTGCGTCACGTGCCACGTTGGCGCGCGCGCCAAGGTCAAGGGCACGGCCGCCAAGCCCGGTCACGTCGTGACCACGGCTGCGTGCGACAGCTGCCACCGGACCACGGCGTGGGTGCCGGCCACCTCGTTCAATCACGTCGGCGTGGTGGTCGGTAGCTGCGGCACCTGTCACAACGGCACCAGTGCGACCGGCAAAACGGCAACCAACTACCACGCCGTGACCACGGCCGCGTGCGACACCTGCCACCGGTCGACGGCGACATGGACGACGACGAGCTTCGGACACGTGGGCGTCGCGCCCGGCAGTTGCATCAGCTGCCACGTCGGTGCGCGCGCCAAGGTGAAAGGCACCGCATCGAAGCCTGGTCACGTCGTGACCACGCTCGCGTGCGACAGCTGCCACCGGACGACCGCGTGGATCCCGGCCTCATTCAACCACGTCGGCGTCGCGGTCGGCACATGCGGCACGTGTCATAACGGCTCCAACGCGACCGGCAAGAACCTGGCGACACATATACCGACGACCGGAATGGATTGCGATTCCTGCCACAAGACGACCGGATGGAAGCCGGCGACGATGAACCACACGTCGGTGGCTACCGCGACCTGCAAGTCCTGCCACGACGGAAGGTATGTGTCGCAGGGAACGACGGGCGCATTGGCCAAGCCGACCAATCACATTCCCGAAGCCCAGCTGCTGAACGGCGCCGCAATGGATTGCAAGGCATGCCACGCCACCACGACAAGTTGGATCTCGTCGCGGACGAATCACAATGGCAGCCTTGGCGGCGGCGCTGGCTGGTGCAAGGGCTGTCACTTGTCCGGCCAGAACTACCTGGGCGGTATGGAACGAAAATCGCTGACTCACGAGAAGAAGACACCTCCGGCGATTGACTGTTCGGAATCCGGATGCCATCGCCCACTTGGCAACAAGGGAAGTACGTATTCAAATTGGGATTGATGCGGTCCGGCCGCGGTAGCGCCCCAGCGGGGCGTGACTCGGTGAATTGACCGCCTCGCTGCTGTGCGGGTACCGAAATTCGACTCACCCGCGCGCATCTTCCGAGGGCCCTGACTGGAGGAACCTGCGTGCCACTTTCATTGAATCGGCTTCTTGTTGCCGTTTCGCTTGTCGTTCTCAGCTCGGCGACCCGGGCCCAGATAGTCGATGACGTCGACTGGCGGAGGGAAGGCAACGACGCCGTGCTGCAGATCAGCTTCACGGTACCGGTCCAGTACCGTCGGTCGATTATCGCCACCTCCAAAGATCTGGCGCAGGTGTTTTACGACCTCCGTCCAACGACTGTGCTGCCGCAGCTCGTCCCAGGCGAACGAGGGCTGGCCGCAAGCGAAGGTCTGCCGGCCGTCACGATCGTGGACGAGTCCGTCTTTGGCGCGCTTGGCCGAAAGTTGGTGATCAAGTTTGATCGGCCGCTCCAGTTTCGCGTGAGTGCTGGTCGCGGCAACTGCTGTATTGACGTCTTTATCCCGGGGGCCGGCGCCGCAGTCGATGCGCGCGGCCCAGTACCACCACCTCGCTCGTCCAATGACCGCTTCCTGATCACACTGCAGCGATCCTCCGACCCGAATGTGCTAATGGATGTCCCGGTACCGGGAGCGCTGCAGAATTACAGCGTGTTTACCGCGCGGCAAGTGATCGACGGCCGCACAGTCTACGAAATCAAT
Organism: uncultured beta proteobacterium; assembly: GCA_963735955.1. Lineage (GTDB taxonomy): Bacteria > Pseudomonadota > Gammaproteobacteria > Burkholderiales > Burkholderiaceae_F > CAVTND01. Next base: position 15,525 of record CAVTND010000016.1, read on the forward strand.
CTTGGCTACTTCGCAACGCGTGAGGAGGCGGACCGCGCGCAGCGCATCCTGGTACCTCGCTTTCCACAGGCCGCTGTAGTGGAGCTGACTCGGCCGGCTCCGTCGCAAGCCGCCTCAGCGGCCCGCGGTCCCTCACCCGCCTCGCCTGCTCCAATTGCTGCCGTGCCGCCTGCGCCAGCTGGCGCGGTGCTACCTACCGTGCCTGTCCCGCCGGGGCCTGCCCCGCCGGTGGCTGCCGCCGCGCCACCTCGGTCGGGCCCGTCGGCCGCATCTGCAGAACCGGTCCAGCCAACAGCGCCTGGCCCGCTGGCGGCTGACACATCGCCGATGGGTCCGCCGGCTACGCCGCCAACCCCGGCAGAAATCGACGCGCGCGGCAGGGTTCTGGCGGCCCAAGGCCGCGCAGCGATGGAAAAGAATGATCTCGATCAGGCAGTTGCGATCTACAACCAGCTGCTCAACCTGCCGCCCAACGTGGCATCGCAGGAGGCACAGGAGATGATCGGAATGGCGCGCGCCCGCCAGGGCGACACGGCCCGCGCGCGCGCCGAGTTCGACCTGTACCTGAAGCTCTATCCGACCGGCGAAGGTGCCGATCGGGTACGACGCGAGCTCAGCCAGCTGGCCGCCGCACCAGCAGCGGTCCCGGGCCAGCGCGAAGCCGCCGCGCCACGCCCGGCGGTCACCACGGTGACCGGTTCAGCGTCGCAGTACTACTACGGCGGGAGATCGTTGATTACGACCCTGACCGAAGGCACGCCGATTGGGGACGTGCCACGTCCGCCCGAGACAACAAAAATATCAAACGTCGATCAATCGCGACTGGCAACCAGCATTGATCTGAACTACCGCCGTCGCGATGCCGACAGCGATATGCGTTTCGTGGTTCGCGATATCTACATTTACGACTTCCTCGACAATCCAACGCCCAACCAGCTGGCTCCGAATCGACTGTACGCGCTGTACGGGGAATACAGGTCGCTGCTGCCCTCAGGGTTCTGGGGACGGGTGGGTCGGCAACCAGCGACCAGTGCCGGGATGCCGGGGCGCTTTGACGGTATCAGAGGGGGGTACCGGTTTTCGCCGATGTTCGGTGTCAGTGCAGTGGCCGGAGTACCGTCGGATGATCTGTACGATACCAACCAGCGCTTCTACGGAATGTCGCTGGACGCCGACAACATCGGCGACCGCGTCGGTGCCAGTTTGTACGGCATTTACCAGACCGTTGACGGTCTAACCGATCGGCAAGCGGTCGGCACCGAGCTACGGTACTTTGATCCGAGTACGTCGGTTTATGCGGTACTCGACTATGACACCCTGTACCACGCCATGAATATCGAGTCGATTCAGGGAACGTGGCAGACATTCGGCAATTCAGTCACGTTCTCGCTGCTGGCCGACAAGCGTACTGCGCCGATGCTGGCTACCAGCAACGTGCTGTTTGCTGTGCCGCCGCCGCCAGGGCGAACGGAAATATTCCGCAGGGTGAGCGATTTGCTCGAGCTACTCAGCATCGACGAGATTCACCAGCTGGTCAAAGCCACAACCACCTACGTCAAGCAGGGTCTGCTCAGCGTGAACGTGCAGGTGTCGCCTAAGTTTCAGTATGGCGCGGACGTTCGGATGATCAACATCGGCGCATTGCCGGCGTTCAAGGACATCCCGGCGCAGCCCGGTACCGGCAACGTCTATTCCTACGGACTACAGGGCATTTTCTCGAACCTGTACTCGGAGCGCGACGCGAACGTCTTCAGCATCGCCTACCTCGACGCGCCGACCTACAAGGGCAAGGTGGCCGCGTACAACAATCTTTCAATGGTTTGGGGAGGACTGCAGTTTGAACCGTCGCTCAGGTACTACACGCAGGACGATGTTGGCGGGGCGAAGACAACCCGCTGGAGCCCCGGTTTGCGAGTTTCATGGCAGTTCGCAAACAGATGGTCGATTGAGGGCAACCTCAGCGTGGAGGCCAGCGATTCCACAAGCGCACCTCGCAGCGACGGTACTACCTTGAGCGATTCCACCACCAGTTATTTTTATTACCTTGGCTATCGTTTTGACTTCTGAGCTCTGCGGCACCAGTGCGCAGTGCATTCGGAGCATCTGAAAATGATTCCTGAACTTGGGCAAATTGCCCTGCTACTGGCGTTGGCGATCGCGATGATCCAGGGCACCGTGCCGCTGGTCGGAGCTGCGCGGGGCCGACGCGACTGGATGGCGCTCGCGAGGCCCGCCGCACAGGCACAGTTCGTGCTGATCGCGGTCGCGTTCGCCGCACTGACGGCGTCGTTCGTGCGACACGATTTCTCGGTGCTCTACGTGGCTTCGAATTCGAACTCGGCGCTTCCACTGCCGTATCGCATCGCCGCCGTCTGGGGTGGGCACGAAGGCTCGCTGCTGCTGTGGGCGCTGATGCTCGGGGTGTGGATGTTTGCGGTCGCGCGCTTCAGTCACCATCTTCCGCTCGAAGTGGCCGCGCGAATTCTCGCGGTGATGGGTCTGGTCAGTGTCGGGTTTCTGCTGTTCATGCTGCTGACGTCCAACCCGTTCGAGCGCCTATTTCCAGTGCCGCCCGACGGCCGCGACCTGAATCCGCTGCTGCAGGATCCGGGCATGGTGTTCCATCCGCCCATGCTTTACATGGGTTACGTCGGGTTCTCGGTCGCGTTTTCATTTGCAATCGCCGCTTTGATCGGCGGCAATCTCGACGCGACATGGGCGCGCTGGACCCGGCCCTGGACCATCACTGCGTGGATCTTCCTGACGATCGGCATCTGCATGGGCAGCGCCTGGGCCTACTACGAACTGGGCTGGGGTGGCTGGTGGTTCTGGGATCCGGTCGAAAACGCCTCGTTCATGCCGTGGCTGGTCGGCACGGCGCTGATTCATTCGTTGGCGGTTACTGAGAAGCGCGGCAGCTTCAAGGTCTGGACCGTGCTGCTCGCGATCGTCGCGTTTTCGCTGTCGCTGCTGGGCACGTTCCTCGTGCGCTCCGGTGTGCTGACGTCGGTGCATGCCTTTGCGACCGATCCTCGCCGCGGTATATTCATTCTTGCATTCCTCGTGATCGTGATCGGTGGGTCGCTTGCACTGTATGCATGGCGCGCACCGAAGGTGGGTCTTGGCGGTCGCTTCGAACTGGTCTCGCGCGAATCGGCGCTGCTCGCGAACAACGTGTTGCTGGTCGTCGCGGCCGGTTCGGTGTTGCTTGGAACCTTGTATCCGCTCGCGCTCGACGCGCTCGACCTGGGCAAGATTTCGGTAGGCCCACCGTATTTCGAGACTGTGTGGGTGCCGTTAATGGCGCCGGCGGTTTTCCTGATGGGTGTCGGCCCGCTGATGCGCTGGAAGTCCGCATCGATACCTGACCTTGCAACCCGGCTCGGCTGGGCCTTCGGTGTTGCGGTGGTCGCGGCGATCGCGACGGGATTTGTGTCCGGGCACTTTTCGACACTCGCCAGCCTCGGCTTCCTTCTGTCGTACTGGGTTGCGATCTCGGTCACGCTTGTGTTGTGGGAGCGCGTGAAACCGGCTGCCGGTGTTCGCACAAACCTGCTTGCACGCGTGCGCCTGTTGCCGCGCGGCCTGCTCGGGATGTGCCTGGCCCACCTTGGCGTAGCTGTGTTCTCGTTTGGCGTGAGCATGGTCAAGACCTATGAAATAGAACGCGACCTGAAAATGCAGGTCGGCGATACGACCGAAATGGGTGGCTACACTTTCGCCTTCCGCGGCGTGCGCGACCTCAACGGGCCCAACTATGTCGCGGCGCAGGGACTGGTCGAGGTCAGCCGCGGCGATCGCGTCGTAGCCCGGTTGAAACCTGAAAAGCGCATCTATCGCGTTCAGGACAATCCCATGACCGAAGCGGCGATCGACACCGGATTTACGCGTGATCTCTATGTGGCGCTGGGAGAGGAGTTGCCCGATGGCGGGTGGACAGTGCGCGTGTACGTCAAACCGTTTATCGATTGGATCTGGGGCGGCGGCTTGATGATGGCGTTGGGTGGACTGATCGCGGCAACCGATCGACGTTATCGGAAAAAACTGACCGAACCGGCGCCAACGCAGACCAGCCAACTGACGTCCGGTGATCGATTGGTGGCGCCGCTCGCGGGAGCGCAGGGATGATCATTCGGCGTGTCCGACTTGAACAAGGAGTCGCACTCGACCGTCTGCTGTGGAGACGCATTGCTTCGGCGATGGGATCGGCAATAATTCGCCGTTTTGTTTGCACCCTGTTTTGGGTTTTGACGCTGCTCGTTCCGACCTTCGTTCCCGCCAAGGACGCAGAGCCGGTCGGCGGAGACCCAAAAGTCGAGGCGCGTCTTGCACGGCTGGCCGTCGAATTGCGTTGCCTGGTCTGCCAGAACCAGACGATCGCGGATTCGAGTGCGGCGCTGGCTGTTGATCTGCGCAACCAGATCAGGGAAATGGTCAGCCGCGGAGACACCGACGAACAAATTCTCGAATACATGACCGCCCGTTACGGTGACTTTGTGCTGTATCGGCCACCGCTGAAAGCAACGACGACCTTGCTGTGGGCCGGCCCGGCATTACTGATGGCGGTCGGCTTCACTGTGCTGGCGCTGGCCTTGCGACGGCGCGAGCGGCTTGCGCCTGAACAATTCGACGCCGACGACAACTACGAACCAGAATCCACCTCAGGCACCGGACGGCAATGAGCGCGATGCTGTTCGCAGTCATCGTCGGTGCGATGTGTATTGCAGCCTGGTGGCTGATCGCGCTGGGGCCGCTGCGTTCGGCCAAGGAAGGTTCTCCGATGAATTCGCAAATGCTCGACCTGCGAGGACAACTCGTTCAGCTTGAGGCCCTGTTCAAGGCTGGCACGCTGCCGCAGGACCAGTACGACCAGGCCAGGCAACGCGTCGAACGGCAACTGCTTGATCTCGTTGTGTCTCAGCCGGCGAAGGAAACGACGGCCATGCCGTCGCGGCGTCTGCTTGCAGCGATCGGCGTCTTTATCGCGGCCGTCGTCATCGGCGGCTACTTCTGGGTCGGCTCACCAGCTGGCGTGGACGTCACGCCGTCACCGGTCACGGCGCGCGGAGACGCTAACCCGCAGGCAGACGGCGCCAAGTCCCACCCGATCTCGGACGAGCAAATCAGTGCGATGGCGGAAAAACTTGCCGCACGGCTCAAAGAGAACCCGGAGGACGCGGCAGGCTGGTCGATGCTGGCGCGCTCGTACGCAATGATGGGTCGCCACGCGGAGTCCCTGACGGCATACAAGAAAGCCGCGGCACTGATTCCGCAGGACGCCCAGTTGCTGGCCGACTATGCCGACTCGCTGGCGATGACAAACAATCGCAGCCTCGATGGCGAACCGTCGCAGTTGATCGAGCGCGCGCTCAAGATTGATCCGGGCAACCTGAAGGCGCTGTTGCTCGCTGGCACGGCAGCATTCAATCGGCGCGACTACGCTGCAGCGATCAAGCACTGGGAAAGGATTGTGCAGGCCGGACCGGCAGACAACGAGATCGTGCAGCGGGCGCAAGGCGGCATCGCCGAGGCGCGCACACTGGCCGGCGATACGTCGGCGCCACCGGCAGCTCCGGCGTCTGCGTCCTCAGCTACGTCTGCGCCCTCAGCTGCGTCCGCGCCCTCGGCGAAGTCCACGCCTTCGAAGTCGTCCGAGCTCTCGAAGGCGACTGTGCCCTCGAAGTCGTCTGCGTCCGCGACACCGAACTCTGCCGCCGGTGGCCCAGATACTTCAAAGGTCAGCGGAGTCGTGACGCTCGCGCCGGCCCTCGCCAAGCAAGTTTCACCGGGCGATACAGTGTTCATTTTTGCGCGTGCAGCCGAAGGTTCGCGCATGCCGATCGCGATCCTGCGTCACCGCGTCTCCGATTTGCCGCTTAATTTCGTGCTCGACGACGGCAATGCGATGAGCGCAAACAAGCTGTCGGCTACCGCTGGCACCGTCGTCGTGGAGGCGCGCGTGTCGAAGTCCGGCGAAGCGCAGGTCCAATCGGGTGATCTACGCGGCGTATCCGGGGCCGTCAGGCCAGGCGCATCCGGACTGAAGATCGAGATCAGCGAGCAGGTTCGATAGGCCGGCGTGCTTGCGGCCGACGCAAATTGCGTCCGCGCCGCCGTAGATTGCGCCAGAATCGCACGATTCCTATTGAGAGGCTTCATGCGCGCCCTGCGCCCCCTTGGATTTGCGGCGCTGCTGTTGATGGTCGCGGTGCTGGGGCTTCTGCTCTGGTATCGACAGGTCAGTCTTCCGCTGCACGAGGGCACGCTCATAGTGCACGGTCTGGACCAGACAGCCCGTATCGAACGCGATACGAACGGTATCCCGAACATCGTTGGCGCCAGTGAACACGATGTCTCGTTTGCGCTTGGATTTGCGCAGGCGCAGGACCGGTTGTGGCAGATGGAATTCAATCGGCGTCTGGCGGCTGGCCGTCTGAGCGAAATCCTGGGGCGGCCTGCGCTTGCGACCGATCAGTTCTTGCGCACCGTCGGAGTGCATCGCACGGCGCAGCGCATCTACGAAGCGCTTGACGCCGACAGCCGTGCGCTACTCGATGCTTATGTGGCGGGTGTCAACGCCTACATGACCACGAGGCGCGGCCCGCTGCCGCCCGAATTCCTGCTGACCGGTGCGCCCGCGCCGATGCCCTGGACCGCGGCTGACTCCGTCGCCTGGTCACTGATGATGGCCTGGGATCTCGCCTCGTACTCGATGCGCATGGAGCTTCGACGCTTGCGCCTGTCGCAACAGATGACAATGACGGAGATCAATGACTTTTTTCCACCTTTGCCTGACGCCGCCGCGCCGTTGACTGGGGATTACGTGGAAATCTATCGCCTGCTCGGCCTGCGCAACGCAAACACCGCCGCGAATTCGATCGATCCGATCGCCACCATTCCGGTCGCCGGCTTCGGCGAAGCCGAAGGACTTGGCTCGAACAACTGGGTGCTCGCCGGGTCGCGCACGGCGAGCGGCAAGCCGCTTCTGGCCAACGATCCCCATCTCGGTTTGAACGCGCCATCGGTGTGGTATTTCGCTGCGCTCAACGCACCGGGCCTCAATGCGGTCGGCGCCACGCTGCCTGGCCTGCCGGGCATCGTGATAGGGCGCAACGATCGAGTCGCGTGGGGATTCACCAACACCGGGGCCGATCAACAGGACCTCTATCTCGAGCGCATCAATCCGGCCGATCCGGCGCAGTATCAAACGCCGACCGGATGGGCGAACTTTGAGACGCGCACCGAACGCTTCGTTGTCAAGGGCGAGGAGGAAATCGAACTGCGCGTGCGCTCGACGCGGCATGGACCGGTCATCAGCGGGCTGGAATCGATCGACAAGAGTTTCTCGGACCCGCGCTATGTACTCGCGCTGCACTGGTCCGCGCTCGAACCGTCTGATCGAACCATTGCAGCACTGCGGGCAATGAACCTCGCACGCAGCGCCGCGGATTTCGAGCACGCGGTCGCCGAGTTTCAGGTGGTCACCCAGTCGGCGGTATTCGCCGACGTTGACGGCACGATCGGCTTTGTCGTGACCGGCCGCATTCCAGTGCGCAGGCCGGACAACGATTTTGCCGGCGTGGCACCGGCGCCCGGCTGGGACGCGCGCTATGACTGGCAGGGCTACCTGCCGTTTGCGGACGTTCCACGCCTTATCAACCCGGCGGCAGGATTCATAGCCACGGCTAACAGCCGGGTCACGCCGCCAGGGTATCTGCACCATCTGACACACGACTGGTTCTCGGCATTCCGGCAGCAACGGATCGAACAGTTGATAGAAGCGCGTCCGCGGCACGATCTCGCGTCGATGCAGTCCGCGCAGGGCGATGTCCTGTCGCTGGCCGCACTCGAATTACTCTCTCGATTGACCGCCGCCCTGCCCGAAACCGCAGCCGGCCGGGACGCCCTCGAACGATTGAAGAACTGGGACGGTCGAATGCGAATTGATCGCCCAGAGCCACTCCTGTTTCATGCCTGGATGCGCGAGTTGAAGCAGCGTGTCTACGCTGACGACCTCGGCAAACTTGCGCCGGATTTCGTCGATAGCGCAGACCTCACGCGCGCCCTGCTGCATCTGCTGGCGGGGCGTGCCCGGGCGCGTGACTGGTGCGACGACCGGCAGACTTCGGGCCGGGTGGAAACCTGCATCGAACTGGCAGGCGAAGCACTCGACGTTGCAGTCGCTCAACTGACGCGGGCGAGCGGGCGCGATGTCGCAGGTCTGCGTTGGGGCGAAGCGCACCAGGCGGTTGCGGAACACCGGCCCCTTTCGAACGTGGCTGCATTGCGCTGGCTGTTTGGATTATCGACGCCGTATCCGGGCGACACGTTCACGGTCAATGTCGGCGCACTCAGTCACGCTGCGGAGGCGCCCTTCGCTACGCGGCATGCTGCCAGCCTGCGCGCCATCGTCGATCTCAGCGCACCGGAGTCGAATTCGCTCTGGGTGCATTCGACCGGTCAGGCCGGCAATCCGTTCTCGCCGCAGTATTCGTCGCTCCAGGAGCTCTGGCGCGATGTCAAATACCTGCCGATGCGGACAACACGCGGCAGCGATGCACAGGTGCTCGTACTGGTTCCGAAGTAGGCGGAACGTTCAATCGGTGTCAATCGGACTTCAGTCGCCGGGTCCTGACCGGCGCAGACTCACGCAGCGCCGACCTAACTCGACCGTCGCGATGCGCCCTGCATCGTGGCCGATTCGACGATTTCAGGCGCGGCGGCGGCACGAGCCGCATCGATCATCGTCTGCGCTACATCGGTCGCACTGATTGGCCGCACGCCGGCTGGAATCAAGCGGCGCAAGGGACGCGTGGCTGCCAGTGCGAGCCATTCGCCGGGTCGAAATTCCGGGCGCGAGCCGTCGAGCAAACTCGGGCGCAGCAAGGTGAGAGAACGCAGATCAAGTTTGCGCAGATCACGTTCCATTTCACCCTTAACGCGGTTGTAGAACACGCGACTGGCAGGATCGGCGCCGAGCGCGCTGACTACCAACATGCGTCTGGCGCCATGCTTTTTCGCCCATCGGCCGAGGGCGAGCACGAATTCGTAGTCGACGCGACGAAACGCAGATTCGGATCCTGCCTGCTTGATCGTTGTGCCAAGGCAGCAAAAAACATCGAGCTCGGGACGCTCGACGAGCGCAGGCCGCAGAGTTTCATCCAAGACATCGAAGTCGGCTGCAACCGTCTTCAATTGGCTCGCATTGATGGCCAGTGGTCGTCGTGCCAATGCGACTACCCGGACGTAGTCGGCGCCGGCGAGCAAACGTTCTACCAGGGCCGACCCGACGAGGCCGGTAGCACCGGCAACCACGGCCACGCTTGCTCGTTTCTTCACCTGGCGCATGTGTTCCGAATACTCATTGGGTCCTGAAAGTGCTCAGTAGCGTTGTCGAACGCGCTGAACGGGCCCTAGCCAGCCCGCTGGCTCAACTGTCGCGTCAGCGCCTCGCCCAGTCGCGCGAGATGCCGCCAGTAGACGAACTGTTCAGGCATGCGCTGGGCGACGATGCGCAGACCATCCTTGCGCAAGTTCACTTCAATCAGCTCGGCGCTTCGATACTCGCGGCCGCTTTCGCCCGCCGGCCAGTGCATAAGGAGATGTTGCACCTCTTCATCGAGCCAGTCCCGCGGCATGTCAGGTGACACCGCGACGCTGAAGTGCTCCGAGAATGAAGCGCTGCCGACCGGCAGCTCAACTGCGCTCTCGTAGAACTCCGCCTTGTCGGCGCGGCCTGCAGAACCGCTGACCGCGCTTGCGATTCCGCTCACCACCCCCATCAAGACCTGGCCGAACATGCCACTTTCCAGCAGGAAACGCTTGCGGCTGATGATGACCAGCGCCAGCTGCGGCGTTCGCAGATTGGCGCTGTGCCAATAGGCTTTCGGTGTCGGCGAGTCGTCGCCGCGGTCACTGTCGTACCACATGGACCACGCTGCGCCATGTGCCTGGCCGGTGAAACGGTAGTCGATGGCGCCGTCGCGCGTGTTGTAGTAGCTCCAGCCGAGCTTGCGCGCCCGCACCTTGCGCTCGAAGTCCGCCTGGTTCTTCTGTGCACGCATCTTGAAAAACAGCCAGACAATTCCGGCTGTGACCAGTAGCAGGACCAGAGCCGCAAGGGCGCCAGTCACTCGAATCCTCGACAGCCGGTCGCGCAGGTCCCAACCATGCCCCCATCCGCGCGCTTGATTGCCGGTGAAGACGGGCGTGGGCCGCCAACTGTCCGTTGATCTGGCCAGTCGGAGATGCGGCGCAAAGTGTTGACCAGGACCACAGGAATCTGCCGGGTCGCCGGATTAAGGGCAATCCACTGCTGACGAGCCATCATCGTAGCGCCCACGAAACCCACTGGCTGCCACGGCCGCCGTCAGCCTGGGCCCGGGCTGGACCAGCTGCTATCGCCGAGTCTTCCGATCGCCGTTAACCACACTCCGTCCATCCGGCGAGTAGGCTTGCCGTAAGGCAAGTCTCGCTCGTAGCATGTGTGTGAGCCCATGTCGCTTCGCCCGCACCGCCTTGTTTCGATCTGCGCGATTCTCGTCGCAGCGTGCAGCGCGGTGTCGGTCCCCACGGGCGGAGTACCGGCCCCCGCCATCGCACTGTTCTCCAGCAATTCTCCCGACGCGGCATTGCCGGCCGGCTGGCAGACCTGGGTCATCAATCGCGCAAAGAAGGAAACCGTGTACGACCTAGTGCGCGAATCCGGCACCGGCAAGGTCGTGCTGCATGCGATTTCAAGCAGCTCTGCCAGCGGTCTCATGCAACGGCTCGACGTCGACCCGAACACGCGGCCGATCGTGACCTGGCGCTGGTGGGTCACTGAGCTGATCATCGGTGCCGACAATCAGGACCGGTACTCAGAAGATTCGCCGGTTCGGTTGATGCTGTTCTTCGACGGCGATCGGGCCGCGCTGCCATTTCGCGAACAGTTGCTGATGGAGACGGCCGAGCTGGTAAGCGGCCAGCAGGTGCCGTTTGCCACCCTGGTGTATATCTGGGAGAACCGCCTGCCAGTCGATACCGTCATCGCCAACAGTTTCTCCGGTCAGATCAAGATGGTGGTTGCCAGCAGCGGCGCGGATGGACTCGGGCGCTGGCATGCGATGAAACGCAACTATGTGCGTGACTATCGGCAAGCCTTTGGTGAAGCTCCCGGACGACTGGTTGGCGTCGGCATCATGACCGACACCGACAACACGGGAGAGGACATCGAGGCGTTCTACGGTGACATTGTTCTTCGACCTGCTCGCTGAAGTGTGCGTCCGAGGCGGTGAGCACCTAATAGCGACGAATCTGAACTCACGCAGACTGCTCAGTGACCGCCGGCCTGCGCGCCCCACAATTCCTTCAATCGCGCATCCCGACCGCAGCCGTTGCGGTAGTAGGCGTAGCGGATTGGATTCTTCTGGTAGTAGTCCTGGTGATAGGTCTCGGCCGGGTAGAAAGTCCGCGCCAGGGTGATCTCGGTGACGATAGGCTCCTTGAACGGCTTGGTCTTTTCAAGCTGGGCCTTCGAGGCCTCGGCAAGCCGGTGCTGTTCTGCGTCGTGCACAAAGATGCCACTGCGGTACTGGTTGCCGCGGTCGCAGAATTGCCGGTCTTTGACCGTGGGGTCGATGTTGCGCCAGAACACTTCTAGCAGTTTCGTGTAGCTGACCCGCGCCGGGTCATAGACGATCTGCACCGCCTCGGCGTGACCGGTGCCTCCGGCTGAGACCTGCTCATAGGTCGGGTTGACGACGCTGCCTCCGGTATAGCCTGAGGTGGTCGAGATCACGCCGTCGATCTTGTCAAACGGTGGCTCCATGCACCAGAAGCAGCCGCCGGCAAACGTCGCCGTTGCGTACTGGGTTTGCAGCGGCGCCCTGGGTGGCGGAGTCGGCTGCTGTGCGAGGGCCGCTCCGGCCAGCATCAGCGCAGCCAAGGTGTGAGTGACGCGCAGCAGCGCCGAATTCATGGCCGAGCTGAGTTGCATCTTCATGCCACCACCTCGAACTTCAGGGCCACGCCGTTGTTGCAGTAGCGCTGGCCAGTCGGCCGCGGCCCGTCGCTGAACACGTGGCCCTGGTGGCCGCCGCAGCGGGCGCAGTGATACTCGGTCCGCGGGAACAGGAGCTTGTAATCGGTCTTGAGTCCGACTGCGTCCGGCAGCGTGGTGAAGAAACTCGGCCAGCCGGTGCCGCTGTCGTACTTCATGACCGAGGTGAAAAGCTCCAGGTCGCAGCCGGCGCAGCGATACACGCCCTTGCGCTTCTCATCATTCAGGCTGCTGGAAAACGCGGTCTCGGTATCTTCCTGGCGCAGCACCCGGTATTGGCTCGCCGACAGGCGCTTGCGCCACTGTTCGTCGGTCAGTTCAACCCGGTCGGCGCGGGTAGGCGTCGCGGCGGCCTGCGCGCGTGTCCCGAATCCGAAGGCAGCCAGGGCGGATAGAAGTTGTCGGCGGGTCATGGGCTCGTTCCTGGTGAAGTTCACTTCGCTTGGTCGGACTGAACTGCAATTTCTTTCAACCGCATATCCAGACCACACCTTGCAGGGGCCGTTTCCATGCGATGCGGGTCGCGTACAGACGACAGATCAGCTTGCCTTTGCGGGTATAGTCGGCGCGGTTCGTTGGCCCGGCGCCACTCCGGGCTCGTCGCCTTCCTTGATGCTCGCAATTCATAGCTCGCCGGCTGTTACAGGCCATCCTGGTGATGCTGGCGGTAGCCTTATCGCCTTCCTGCTGTTCCAGTATGGCGGCGATCCGGTTGCGCAGATGCTTGGTCCTTGGTTTGGACCAGCCGTCTTACCACCAGTTCGCCACCGGGGTCTACACGGCGCTCCGGCGCTTGATGTCTGCTGAATGATGGCGGCACACCGATGAGCACCTATCTGGGAGCGGCGCTGCGCGGCCCCTTGGCCGGCATCCTGCCGCATCACGAGGGTCTGACCGCGTTGCGACGCGATCTGCACGCCAACCCGGAGCTGGGGTTCGAGGAGCATCGGACAGCGGCGCTCGTGGCCGAGCGCCTGCGAGGTTTCGGCATCGAGGTACATACGGGCATCGGCAAGACCGGTGTGGTCGGCGTGATCCGCGGCAGCGGCAACAGCGATCGCTCGATCGGGCTGCGGGCCGACATGGATGCCTTGCCGATGAACGAGGAAAGCGAGTTCGCGCATCGCTCGACCCGGCCCGGCCTGATGCACGCCTGCGGCCACGACGGCCACACGACAATGCTTCTGGGTGCTGCCGAGTACATGGCGCGAACCCGACGCTTCGATGGAACAGTTACCCTGATCTTCCAGCCGGGCGAAGAGGGCTTTGCCGGCGCGCAGGCGATGGTCGACGACGGCCTGTTCGACCGGTTCGCCGCCGACGAGGTGTATGCCCTGCACAACTGGCCGGCCCTCGAGCCGGGGCAGTTCGGACTCAACCCCGGGCCGATGATGTCGGCGGCGGACCGGGTCGAAATCACGATCAGCGGCAAGGGCGGGCATGCTGCCCATCCGCATCGCATCATCGATCCGGTCGTGGTCGCGGCGCACATCATCACGGCGGTGCAGTCGATTGTCTCGCGCAATGTCTCGCCGCTCGACACCGCCGTGGTCAGCCTCGGTTCGCTGCAGGCGGGACATCCGGGCGCTTTCTCGGTCATTCCGCGCGAAGCGAAGCTGGTCGGCACCGTGCGTACGTTCAGCGCCGACACCCAGGACCTGATTGAACAGCGGCTGACCGACATTGCCGAGTCGGTCGCGCGCGCCTTCGGCGCCGAGGCCAGGGTCATCTATGAGCGGATCTATCCGGCGACGATCAACTCCGCACCGCAGGCGAAGTTCGCTGGCGATGTCGCAGCCGAACTGGTCGGGAACGGCAACGTTGTACGCGACCTCGAACCCTCGATGGGCTCGGAGGACTTTGCTTTCATGTTGCGCAAGAAACCGGGTTGCTATCTGCGGCTGGGGCAAGGCGGTGGCGACTCCGGCTGTTTCTTGCACAACACTCGATATGATTTCAACGATGCCGTGATCCCGCTCGGGGCGGCATTCTTTGCTGCGCTGGCGGAGCGTCGCCTGGCGTCGTCACAGCCGAGCGCCTAAGCTCTGGTAGGTGGCGATTGGTGGGGCGCTGGTGGCCTTCGTGCTGATCGAACGAAGCGACATTGTCCTTCCATGGTGAGGGGGTTCCGCCGACTACGCCCTCCCTCGGGACCCTGATCCGGATCGGACAGGAATTCCTGTTTTCCGGAGAAGGATTACGATATTCCCGGGGCTGGCGCTGGTACTGCTTGAGCTGTCGGTCAATTTGCTGGGAGGCTGGCTGCGCGACGCGCTCAACCCCAAACTGCGCTGAGGCCGGATACTCGAGCGTTGGATTCTGGACCCAAGGAGAGCTTCAATGAACAGACGTTCCATTTCTTTTGCCGCGCTTGCTGTTTTTGGCACGCTGGCTGCAAGCTGTGCCAGCATCGATCGGGATCCGTCCTACCTTGTCGGCGAACGCTGGTTCAAGGCAAACATGGATACGCAGCCCGTGATCATCCTGGGTGTCGACAACTGGGATACGACTCAGCGGCGCGTGCTGGTCGAGCCCGGAATGCGCGTCGTGCGCGTTCAGGCCATGCCTGCGCCGGGAGCTCCCAACGAAACTGCCGAGCTGAAGGTAGACGTTAAGCCCTGTTTCACCTACTACATCGTCGCGGTCCGGGACAACCGGATCACCGCCTCGTTCGAGCCCCGGGTTGACTACGCCGAGCCGCTTGGCGGCTGCGACCCGAAGAGCAAAAAGGGATAGTCGCGGGGTGGCGGCGCCGCTGCTCGAGGTCAGTCACCTCCGGATCGAGTTCCCTACACGGCGCGGCACGCTGCTGGCGGTCGATGATGTTTCATTTTCAATCGCTCCGGGCGAGGTGCTCGGCGTGGTTGGAGAATCTGGTGCCGGCAAGTCCCTGACCGGTGCCGCGATCATGGGCCTGCTGGAGCCGCCGGGACGAATCGCGCAGGGGACTCATCATCGTTCGACCCAAACCGACTCCCGGTTCTCAGCTCAAGACCGCCGAGTCCGGCCGGACTAACCGGGTTGGCTGGCTGATTCTTGTCGCTGGACTGCTGGTGGCCGCGACAGGCGGAGCCGCCCTGTACTTCGCATCGTCACGACCGGCGCCGATCGCCGGAGCGGGTCCGGCCGCGCTTTCTGCCGCAACCGCGCCCGATGCGAAGGCGCTGGCGTCGCTGACCTACGTTGGTAGCTCCGCCTGCGCCGAGTGTCACGCCACTCAGTTCGCGGCCTGGAAGACCTCGGATCACTTCCACGCGATGGCAGAGCCGAGCGAAAGCACGGTGCGCGGCGACTTCAATGACGCGCGATTCACTTACAACAAGGTCACATCGACATTTTTTCGGAAGGACGGACGCTACTGGGTGCGCACCGATGGGCCGGACGGCAAGCTCGCGGACTTTCCGATCAAGTACACCTTCGGCTATGCGCCGCTGCAGCAATACCTGATCGAGTTGCCCGGGGGCAGGCTCCAGGCATTGTCGATCTCGTGGGATGCGCGCGCCAAGGAGGAGGGCGGCCAACGATGGTTCCACCAGTATCCGGGCCAGGCGATCGCAGCGGGTGATCCGTTGCACTGGACCGGCCGCGATCAAAACTGGAACTTCCAGTGCGCGGCGTGCCATTCAACCCATCTCGAGAAAAACTACGACCGCGCCACGCGCCGCTTTGCTACCACGTGGTCGGAGATCAATGTCGGTTGCGAGGCCTGCCACGGTCCGGCGTCGGCACACCTGGCCTGGAGTCAAAAGAAAACCGTCGATGATCCAGCGCTCGCAGCCAACAAGGGCTTTGTGGCGCGCTTGACCGGCAATGGACAGTGGCGCTTCGAGGGCGATCACCCGATCGCGCGCTTTGCCGGGCCAACTCCGCAGCGCGCGCCGATGGAGGCCTGCTGGTCCTGTCATGCGCGACGCAGCCAAACCGCGGAGCCACTTGGCCACGGCGGACCCTTCCTCGATGCACATCGGCCGGCGCTGCTCGAATCCCGGCTGTATTACGTCGATGGCCAGCAGCGCGACGAGGTTTACACCTGGGGCTCGTTCGCGCAAAGCCGGATGTACCGCGCCGGAGTCACGTGCAGCAACTGTCATGACGCGCACAGCGGGCGGCTCAAGGCTGCCGGCAATGCACTGTGCCTGCAGTGCCACCAGCCTGCGGCATTCGATGTTCCCAAACATACCCACCATGCCGACGGCACGACAGGAGCGCAATGCGTCAATTGCCATATGCCGGTGACCAACTACATGGTGGTCGATGCGCGTCGTGACCACAGCTTTTCCGTGCCTTGTCCCGATCTGTCGATCCAGTTCGGCACTCCGAATGCCTGCTCTAGCTGTCATCGCGACAAGGATGCGCAGTGGGCTGCGCAGTCGATTGCCGCTTGGTTCGGTCCGGGGCGTCGACAGGATGCATTGATGGCGGCCGCGTTTGACGCCGCCGCGCGCCGCGAAGCGGGAGCCGAGGCCGCACTGAACGCCCTTATCGATGCGCCGATGACTGCACCGGTGCAACGTGCGACCGCGATTTCCTTGCTGCCCGCGCAGATGCAGCGCAGCGCAGCCGCGATTGCGCGTGGGGTTGAGGATGCCGATCCGGTCGTGCGCGCGGCCGCACTCGAACGGCTCGACGTCCTGCCCCCGGCGCAGCGCATTGCTCTGGCCGCGCAACGGCTCAACGACCCGTCACGTCTGGTTCGCATTGCCGCGGCGCGGGCACTGGCCGATGCGCCGCAGGCACAACTGCCCCCGGGAACTCAGGCGTCCCTGACCAAGGCCCTGCAGGAAGCGATTGACGCCGAGCTGGCGCAGGCTGAACGACCCGAAGCGCTGATGAATCTCGCCACGCTGTATCAGCGGATGGGCCGCACCACCGAGGCAGAATCGGCTCTGAAGGAGGCGCTGGCGATTGATCCGCAGTCCGCTTTCATACGCGTGAATCTCGCCGATCTCTATCGCGCAACGGCGCGCGACAAGGAAGCCGAGCCTGTGTTGCGCGAAGCGATCAAGCTCGCTCCGCAATCAGCGGATGTACAGCACGCGTATGGACTGCTTCTGGTGCGCGAGAAGCGGATGAAGGAGGCGCTGCCAGTGCTGGCCGCAAGCGCGAAACTGGCACCCGACAATCCGCGCTACGCCTACGTGTACGCGGTGGCGCTCAACTCCAGTGGCGATACCAGCCGTGCGCTTGCTGTGCTTGAGGCAGCTCACCTGCGTGCGCCTGGCGATCGCGCGGTGCTGGAGGCGCTGGCGGCCATTGAGCGCGATCGCGGCAACATGGAGTCGTCACAGGCGTATGCCGCCAAGCTTCAAGCACTGACCGGATCAGAACGCTAGGCGCACCCCGTCTCGAATGTCCGGGTGTCAGGGTCGCATTGCGTTCGGTGTCACGACATCGAACATCGCCGGAAAGACATCGAGCATGCCGAAGATTTCCTGCAATTTGCTCACGCTGCCCTCGATCTTGACGTCGCCGTCCTGCGCGGCCTCCTTGAACGTCTTTTGCCGCAGCGTGATCTGATCAAGCGTGCGGCGATTGAGCGTAACGGTCGTGTCGGCGTCGGGAGCCTGTTTGTCCATGGCGTGGCTCAGCACCGAGTTTTCGAGAGTCATGCGGGCACGCTGGTTCGTGTCCGGCAGAATCCAGTTGATCACGCTGCGCTTGCCCTCGGCTTTCGAGGCGTCGAGTCGTACCGCCATGACGTCGAAGAACAGTCCGAGTGGGATGGCACGTACCACGTCGACACTGGCAGTGGTGATGCCCGGCACCTTGGGCTTGCCATGGCGCAGTTCCATCGCGGCGACCAGGTAGGCATTGCGCCAGGTGCCGGCCTCGCTCTGGTAGCCCATCTGCTCGAGTGCATCGGCTGCGAGCGCGCGCGCTTCCATGTTGTCCGGGTCAGCGAAGACCACCTGATTCATGACTTCGGCCACCCAGCGGTACTCACCCTTGCGAAAGTCGGCGCGCGCACGTTCAACCACCGCACCGGCGCCGCCCATGTACTCCACATACCGCTTGGCGGACTCCGACGGCGGCAGGGCGTGCAAACTGGCCGGATTGGCGTCATACCAGCCGAGGTACTTCTGGTACACGCCCTTGACGTTGTGCACGACAGTGCCGTAGTAGCCGCGGGCGGACCAGTCGCCCAAGAGGCTGGCCGGAAGCTTCAACTGCTCGGCGATCTCGCGCGGCGTATACCCGTGGTTCATCAGGCGCACGGTCTGGTCGTGAATGTACTTGTACAGATCGCGATGCTTGCGCAACATCGCATCGATGTTGGCCTGACCCCACTTGGGCCAGTGATGCTGCGCAATCATTACCTCGATGCCTGGCCCAAACAGGTCACGCGCCTGCTCGATATAGGCCGACCACGCGAGTGCATCGCGAATCTCGGCACCACGGATCGTGTACAGGTTGTGCATGTTGTGGGTGACGTTTTCCGCGGCATTGAACATCTTCAGCTGCGGAAAATAGATGTTGAACTCGGAAGGTGCCTCGGTGCCCGGGGTCAGCTGAAACACCATTTCCACGCCGTCGACGATCCGTTTGTCGATCTGCCTGTCGACCAGGTCGGTCGGTGCAATCAGCGAGATCGTTCCGCGCGGGATGGTGCGACCAAGGCCGGTGTCGACTTGTGACTTCTCGCCCGGCGGCAGCAGGGAGCCGAACTGGTACTGCGCTCGCCGGCTCATCGCATTGCCGGCAATCACGTTCTCCGTCACCGCGTGTTCCATGAAGCCGGCCGGGGCAATGATCCTGACCTTGCCGGACTTCACGTCGACCTCGTCAATCACGCCGCGTACGCCACCAAAATGGTCGCCGTGACTGTGCGTGTAGATCACCGCGACGATCGTTCGGTGCGGACGGTGCTGGAAGTACAGTCCCAGCGCTGCCTTGGAGGTTTCCACTGTGGTCAGTGGGTCGATCAGGATCAGGCCCGAATCGCCCTCGACAATGGTCATGTTGGAGATATCGAACCCACGCACCTGATAGACACGATCAGTGACCTTGAACAGGCCATGGATCTGGTTGATGCGGGCCTGCCGCCACAGGCTCGGGTTCACGGTGGCAGGAGCGGTTTCGCGATCCAGAAAGCCATACGCTCCCATGTTCCAGACCACGCGGCCGTCGGCCGTTTTGATCTCGGCATTCGGGATTGTGCCGATGAAGCCGCGGCGCGCATCCTCGAAATCCTGGCGGTCGGCAAACGGCAACTCGCGCAGCGCTTTCTCCTGGGCGGCCAAGGTCATTGGTTCGGCGTCCTTGGATGCCAAACTCGGCTGCGCCTGGGCTGCCTGCGCCACGGCCATGGCCAGTGCAATCAGCGTCACGCGAACAGGCGTTCCCGACATGACGGTTCTCCTTGTTTAATGGCAAAGGTGAGGCACTCGACTGCGTACTCGATCCCGGGTTTGATGCAGGGATGGGCGCGGACAGTTTAGGCTGTAGGGTGCGCGTTTCAGATGCACGCCCGCAGGAAAAGTCAGTGCGGACATCAGTGCTGCACTTATCCACTAGGGTCCGTGCGGTCGACTCGGGCGCTCGCTCTCCGCCCGAGTTGGAAATTGCTGATCCCGATCCGGGTCGGGTCCGGATCCGTTCACTCAGAGGCCGTCGAGTGCCAGCAGCGCGAACGACGCCAGCCAGTGGGTACCTACGTAGTCCCCGCTGCTCGCCGCAGGTAGTGACGCCGCCAGATGAGTTGCGATTGCCGATTCCGCGGCAGTTCGCAACGGCGTGCCCAGCTCCGGCAACAATTGCCTCCAGCACCAGGCACGCGTCAGATTGACGCCATGCAGGTGCACGATCTTCGGGTCGCGCGCGTCGCTGATTGCGACCGGCCTTAGCCAATGCTCAATCGAGTGCTCGTCAGGAACGAACCGCCCCCACCAGTTTGCAAACGAGTCGTCGTCGAGCACACGCCGCATCAGCGCGGCCTCCACCAGGCCCGCCGCAAGAAAGTCATCGCCGCTTGGTTCGAAGGCAGCTGGGTAGCTACAGTCGGCGCCGTACCAGGCCTGCGCACGTGCCACGATCAATCGCTTCGATTCGATCTGCTGCGCGACCTCGCACCATCGAAGCGCGAGCAGCAAGGCAAACGCACTGTTGCTGTGTGCGCCGGCGCGAGTTGGGTAGTCCGCGCGCGGCAGGAAATCGACGAAACGGGCGGCGAAGGCATGGGCCAACGGCCCCAGCGCATCGCTCCAGTCTCGGGCCCCGGCCTGTTCTCGCGCCAGCATTTGAAGTTCTGCTGCGAGTGCGAGCAGCCAGGCCCAACCGTAGGGCCGCTCGAACGAAGCCCGGTGCGGGCGGGACAGTGATGCGAGTTCGCCCTCGATGGCCTCGGGGGTCAGGCGAGTCCCGAGGTGCTCTCGCAGGGGAGCAGCAAAGTCCCGGTCCGGAAAGCGGCGTACCAGTCGCACCAGGGACCAGTGCATATGGACGCACGAATGCCAGTCATAGCTGCCCCAGAAAGCAGGATGCAGCATCCGAGGCAGCAGCAGGTCGGCGTCGCCCGTCAGGACCTGGTCGAGCTTGCACGGATACGCGGTCGAGACGTTGGCAAGTGCCACCCGAGCGAGGGTAGCCGCGAGGATGGGATCAAGCGTCACGCCTCCACAGTAGCGCGGGCGGACCGCCCTGCGGACTTGTGCTCTCGAGTCGAACTAAGGAACGTGTTTCAGATTGCCCGAACCGGCGATTTTCTTGATGATCGCCGGCTTGCCGCGATAGAAGACATCGCCGGATCCGGCGATCGTGACTTCGAGCGATTCCTCGGCATTTACGCGCGCATCACCACTGCCGGCGATCCGAACCTTGACGACTTTCCCGGCCAGCTCCGGCACCAGGATGTCGCCGCTACCGGCAATGCTGTAGCCCTGTTCGGCCGCCCGACCTGCCGCTCGGAAGTCGCCGCTGCCCGCGATGGCAACCCCGAGCACATCCACGTCCAGTTCATTGATGCGGATGTCGCTTGAGCCGGAGATTGACACCGCAAGCATCGGGCCTCGCACGCGGTCGGCGCGCAGATCACCCGAGCCGCGCAGGGACAGTTCGCTGAGGGTCTTGAACTCGATCACGACCTTGGGTCCGGCTGAGCTGCGAAAAGCAGCACCCTTGGCGATGCCGATGTCGAGTACCGCGGGGCTGCCCGGAATGATCTGCGTTTCGACCAGGTTGATCAGGTTGTCATCAAAGCTGACGGTAACGAGTTCCCGGTCGGACGCTTTCAGTTGGACATCGATCGGGCCATTGATCCGCAGCGCGGAAAACGATCCAGGGGTTCGGGACACTTCAATCACATGGCCGGACCCGGAAATGCGGTCACCGGACCCGACGATGACCGTGCCGGCCACGTGCGTCGTCGTCTGGGCGTATGCCGGTCCGGCCGAGAACACGCCAGTCGCGGCGGCCAGGACCAGCAGGAAAAGGGTCTGAGGTTTCATTGCAGCGCTCGAATTCATCCAGGCTGCCAGCGTGCCTGTCTCCGGGCGGCAAATCACGCGCCGGGCGACAGGGTGCAGATCGGACTGGCTGGAGTGCAGAACCGGCTGATCGACTGCCGCTATTTCCTGTTCGGGGCAGGGGAGGGAACGGCTTGGCTGCCGGGCACCGCTGGACCAGCTGGAGGCGAAGCCTGGTTCGGACCGGACTTCAGAAGCTCCTGCGCTTCCTTCAGGCCGCGCGCGGCGGCCCGCTGTATCCACAGGGCGCCCTCCTGCGGGCGGGCGCTCAGTCCGTCCTTGTCGGACAGCAGTGATATTCCGAGCTGGAACTCCGCCCCGGCATTGCCGCGTTCGGCGGCCTGGCGCAACCACGGTTCGGCGGCCTTGGGATTGCGTGCCACGCCCGGCATCCCGCGCAACAACAGGGAACCCAGCATCCACTGGGCATCTGCGAGGCCGCGCGTCGCGGCCGGTTCCAGCAGATCCTTGATGCGCGGTCCGGCGTTGTCGGGTAGCGGCGTAGCCCGTCCGATGATCTGCGCGAGAAAAAACCGAGCCCAGGCCGCATCGGCCTCGACATAGGGCTTGAGCGCCGCCTCGGCGTCGGCAAGCGCTCCAGTTCTGGCCGCCTCGGCCGACTTTTGCATGGCCTTTTCGCTGAAGCGCTGGAAGGCGAGACCTTTGATGGTCGCCTCGGCTTCGCGCGCAACGATGGTGTTCATTTTTGAATTGATCGAACGCTCAGAGGCTCCGACTTCAACCAGCAAATTCGGGTCGGTCGGGTGGATGCAGGTCATGCCGAGCACGTGCAGCCAGGTTCGCTCGGCGTTGGCTTCCGCTGCGTTCTTGCGTGGCGACTTGTCTTCCGGCTCGCGCGCCTCGATGGTGTGGCGTGAGCAGCGTGTCCCGGCGTGACGGACCAGGGTTTCATCGTGGTGATTGACTGTCCAGCGCTCGCCAATCCGCCCGTGGCGCTCGCGCGCGAGTGCCAGCAGAAGGTCATCGGTTTCGACCGGCTGGCTCAGCGCTTCGCTGGAGAACACCAGCACGGCGGTGCCCTCCTGAACCTGCACCACCTGCCGCCCCATGACACCGCCGCGTGGATTGCCGCTGGCGACGAACCATTGCGCTTCAGCGGGTGTCTTGACCGAGTAGCCGATGAATGACCACTGTGTGCCCGGCGTGGACTGCGGGATCTGCAGCACGCGTTCATCGATCCGTGGCGGGCCCGCAGGTGCGGTTGGGGCGGGTGCGGGCGCGGTCTGCGCGAATGCGGCACCCGCGGCGGCGGATAGTACAAGAGCGGCCAGTTTCGACGACATCGTTTCCTGCGATTGGAAGGCAGCGCCGATCATAGCGATTGCCCGGGCCCGCGCTCCCGGTTGACGAAGCGGTCCTGATCATGTGACAAGGGCGCCTCCAAACCTGCGAACGATGGAAAGACCGATGACGAGCCCGTCCCTACCGTTCCCATCGCTGGCGCTGGCCGCGATTGCGCTGCTCGGTGCCTGCGCAACTCCGCCGGCCGTCGCACCTTCCGCCGCTGTGTCGCCGGCCGTTCTGCGGCAGCAGGTGATGGATGCGGAGCGCGGCTTTGCCCAAACGATGGCGAAGCGCGACTTCGCCGCGTTTCAGAGCTACCTGTCGACCGACACCGTGTTCTTCTCCGGATCGACCCCGTTGCGCGGCAAGGCGGCGGTCGCGGCGGACTGGAAGAAGTATTACGAGAAACCCGATGCGCCGTTCTCGTGGGAGCCACGGGAGGTAGAAGTGCTCGACGCCGGCACGCTCGCGTTGAGTTCGGGCCCGGTGCGCGGACCCGACGGCAAGAGCATCGCTGTCTTCACTTCGATCTGGCGCCTCGAGGATGGCGCGTGGAAGATCATCTTCGACAAGGGCAGCAAGTTTTGCGACTGAGAACTGCGCCTCGTCATCGATACTGCAACGTGAGGTCATTGGACCGGATGAGGCCGCAGACCAACTTGGCGTCGACCCGCCAGGAAGCAAAGGGCAGCGGCGGACTGAATAGCGGCTGCAGCGCCGAAGAACCAGATGGAGTTCTTGCCCAATCCCGCACCATCGCCAGCACCGATCGCGACGAGCAACACGCCGAACAAGGCCGGCGCAAAAGCGTAGGTGCCTTGTCCGATCGCCACGATGAGTGCAATCACTCGGGGCACGTCCTGCTTGGCAAAGTCGACCTGGGCGATCAACGGTGGGAGTGAGGTCGCGTTCCCGATGCCCGATCCAAACAGCAACACGCCGATCAGGATCGGGCTGGTTCGGTCCTGGTCAGCCATGAGCAAAGCCAGCGAACCGACAATCTGGATGCTGTAACCGACCGCGGCGACAAGTCTTCGGTCGCCGGTGTGCGTCAATGCTCGCGCGGCAATGGTGCGGCCGAGGATCGCGCACGCCGTCGCGCCGCCCATTGCAAGTCCGGCCGTTTGCGCTCCCAGTACGGGAGCGAGCAGCGAGAACAGATGTGCGAGGAGCCCGATCTGTGCGAACAGACCGAGAGCCATGCCGGCAGCAAGAGTCCAAAATGCACGGTCTCGCCATAGCAAAGCGCCAGGCAGTGGCCTGACCTCGACGACAGCAGAATGTTGGACATGAGTTATCGCTGTGTCGCCGTCCGGACCTTGTCCCATGCTTTCCGGAGTCGCAGCAAAGACGCGGTGCGCGACGAACCCCAGGACGAGGACCATCGCGACTCCGACGATCGCCGCGGCGCCCGCAAATCCGGTCCACGAGATCAACGCTACCCAGAGCGGTGAAAAGATGACGCCACCAATGCTGGCGCCGTTGTAGGCCTTGGCCAATGCCATGGGTCGTGTCCGCACAAACCACGGAGAGATGACTGCATTGACGGCGACCGCACCCAGCGTGACCCAGCCGGCGCCGCTGACCAATGCCGAGGCAAACAATTGCCAGGGCTCCGAAGCGAATGCCCAGCCACACACGCCCATGGCTGTCACCACCGAGCCGACGATGATCGTTGCCGGTACTCCCACTCGCCGGTACAGGCGCGGCAGGTTGACGATGACGATCGTGCCGCACAGGAAGTGCAGCGTCACTGCCGTGGAGACGATGGCGAGTGACCATCCGGTCCGTTGAACTACTGCGTGAAGGAAGACGGGGGGCCCATAGAAACCAACGCCCCAGCCGAATACAGCCAGAACGAAGGCAGCGCGTACGACGCTGACTCCAAAGAATGAGCCTGCGGTGGGTGTGCTGTTGTTTGTCATGGTCGCTTCCGGTTGCGCCGACGGCGACGAATCCGCCGTCACTGGCTGGTCCCGCAATCGTCGCGCACATCGGATCAGCGATACTTCGCTCGCGAACGAAGTATCCGGCAGGCAGTCGGACTATCCTCGTCGTCGAGGGGTCAGACCATGAACGTCAACCAGATCGCACGTATTGCCTCGCTGATTGGCGAGCCTGCCCGCACTTCGATGCTGCTTCAGCTGATGGATGGCCGCTCGATGACGGCCACCGAACTCGCGCGCGCCGCAGGTATCACTGCGGCTACGGCAAGCAGGCACCTCGCATTGCTGGTGGAAGCCGATCTTCTTCAGGTCACCTCGATGGGCCGGCATCGCTATCACCGCATCGCGTCAGGTCAGGTTGCGACGCTGCTCGAAAGCATCATGCAGATCGCCTCCAGGGATCGCTCTGCGGGCCGCACGCTCGTGACTGGGCCGAAGGACGAATCCTTGCGCAGGGCCCGCACCTGCTATGACCACCTGGCCGGCCGATTGGGCGTCGCAATCGCGCGACGACTGGCTGATGATCAGGCTATCGTCCTCGAGTCCGAGACGGGCTGGCTGACGGACAAGGCCGAGACCTCGCTGAGAAAGCTCGGCCTCGCCCTCCCGGACGCTGACAGCACTGGGCCGAAGTCGAGTCGCCCGCTGTGCCGGCCCTGCATGGACTGGAGCGAACGGCGCTTCCACGTCGCTGGCCAGCTTGGAGCGATCGTCTGCGCGCAGTGCCTTTCGCGCGGCTGGGTTACTCAAACGTCTCGCTCGCGAGCGCTCGAGATTCCGCCGCCCGGACAAGCTGCATTGCGCAACTGGCTGGGCCTGGACCTCTGGCGCTTTGTCACTGGTTAGTTCGTCCGACCGCGCTTGATGCAAGCAATGCTTCAGATCAGTTAGTTGCTGCGCCGATCACTTCCCAGGCTCATTACTAGTGGCGAGTTCTTGTAGAAAAGAACTCGTTCAGCGCACGTCCGGTCGGGGTTAACTTCTGTTCGAGCGACCCTGGCGCGCATTGCGCAATCACACGGCCGCCGCCGGCGCCCCCTTCGGGGCCGAGATCAATGACCCAGTCCGCTTCGGCGATTACATCGAGGTTGTGCTCGATTACGATCACCGTATTGCCACTGTCGACCAGCCGGTGCAGCACGCGAATCAGCTTGTCGACGTCGGCCATGTGCAGGCCGACGGTCGGTTCGTCAAGCACATAGAGCGTTCGAGGTGCGACTTGACCGCGCCGGGTGATGTCGTCGCGGACCTTGGCGAGTTCGGTGACGAGCTTGATTCGCTGTGCTTCGCCGCCGGACAGGGTCGGCGAGGGCTGTCCGAGCGTCAGGTAACCGAGACCAACATCCTGCAGCAACGCGAGCGGATGGGCGATCGAACGATGCGCGGCGAAAAAGCCCGCCGCATCGTCGATGTCCATCCGAAGTACCTCGCCGATTGACTTTTCCTTCCACTTGATCGCGAGCGTTTCCTCATTGAATCGAGCGCCACCGCAGACGTCGCACAGCACCTTGACATCGGGCAGGAAGCTCATCTCGATGGTCTTGACGCCCTGGCCGTCGCAGGCATCGCAGCGCCCGCCGGCGGTGTTGAAAGAAAAACGGCTGGCGCCATAGCCGCGCGTGCGTGCTTCGAGCGTCTCGGCATAGAGCCGGCGGATTGCGTCCCAGAAGCCGACATAGGTGGCCGGGCAGGAACGCGGCGTCTTGCCGATCGGGGTCTGGTCGACTTCGAGCACGCGATCCAGCGCATCCCAGCCCTCGATGCCGGCACAGCCGATCCAATCGGTCTTCGGTTTGCGCTGTCCGACCGCGCCCTGCAGGTTGGCTAGCAGCACTTCACGCGCCAGAGTTGACTTGCCGCTGCCCGAGACGCCGGTGACCACGGTCAGGCGAGCGAGAGGGAAATCGGCATCGATGCGGCGCAGATTGTTCATGCGCGCATCAGTGATGCGCAGCCGTGGCGTGTCCCGCGCCACCGCTCGGCGCGCCTGGCGCGGATGCTGCAGCGGAGCTTGCAGCCAGCGCCCGGTCGCCGACTCCGCCGCTTCGATCAGGTCGTCGACCGATCCCTCGGCGACGACGCGGCCGCCGCGCACGCCGGCGGCCGGACCGATGTCGATCAGGTGCGCCGCGCGGCGGATCGTGTCTTCGTCATGCTCGACCACGATCAGTGTGTTGCCCTTCGCTTCGAGCTTCTGCAACGCGTCGAGCAGGATGCGGTTATCGCGCGGGTGCAGGCCGATTGTTGGCTCATCGAGCACATAGGCCACGCCCTGCAGATTGGAGCCGAGTTGCGCGGCAAGGCGGATGCGTTGCGCCTCGCCGCCCGACAAGGTCGGCGCTGCACGGTCGAGCGCAAGGTAGCCGAGGCCGACCTCTTCGAGGAACGACAGGCGCGAGCGAATCTCGGCCAGCGCATCGCGCGCGATCTCGGCCGCGCGGCCGGTGAGCGCCAGCGACTGAAAGAACGTGCGCGCATCGGCGACTGCGAGCGCCGTGAGTTCAGCGATCGAGCGATCGTGGAAGCGCACGGCGAGTGCGACCGGATTCAGGCGCTGGCCGTGGCAGCTCTCGCAGGGTGCGGCTTCGCCGTCGTACCAGGCGTTCCAGCCGATTTCTTCGCCGGACTGTTCGGCGTCGAAGCCCGCCAACCTGAGGCCGGTGCCAAAACAGGCGCTGCACCAGCCATGCCGGGAGTTGTAGGAAAACAGGCGCGGGTCGGGATCGGGGAACGAGGTTCCACACGAAGAGCAGGCGCGCTTGGTCGAGAAGCTTTTCTGTTCGAGTGCTGGCCCCCAATCTCCTGCTGCAATGGCCTCGTGCAGGCGCTGCAAGGGCGCCACGATCGTCACCACGCCATGGCCGTGCTCGAGCGCGGTGGCCAGCGCTCCACGCAAGCGGTCTTCGTTCTCCGCCTGCACAAGCAGGTCGGCGACCGGCAGCTCGACCGTGTGTTCCTTGAAGCGCTCAATGCGCGGGAAGCGCGCAGTCGGCAGGAAGATGCCATCGATCCGCAGATGCGAGTGGCCACGGCCCGCAGCCCACTTGGCGAGATCGGTGTACACGCCCTTGCGGTTCACCACCAACGGCGCGAGCACGCCGACATGCTGGCCGCGGTGCTCATGCATGACCTGCGCCACGATCGCATCGAAAGATTGCGGTGTGACTGGAATGCGGCAGGTCGGGCAATGCTGGACTCCCAGCTTGACGTACAGCAGGCGCACGAAGTGATAGATCTCGGTCAACGTGGCGACCGTCGACTTGCGCCCGCCGCGCGATGTGCGCTGCTCGATCGCCACAGTCGGCGGAATGCCGTAGATCGCGTCGACCTCGGGCCGGCCGGCCGGCTGCAAAATCGAGCGCGCGTAGGCGTTCAGCGATTCCAGATAGCGCCGCTGACCTTCGCTGAACACGATGTCGAAGGCGAGCGTGGACTTGCCCGAACCGGACACCCCGGTGATGACCGTGAAGGTGTCACGCGGGATGCTGACGTCAATTGCCTTCAGGTTGTGCTCGCGTGCCTTGACGATCTCGATCGCATGGCTGCCGCGAATCGCAATGCGTTGACGACGCAGCTGGTCCTGCAACGGCACGCCGATGTCATAAGCAGCCGCCGCTTCATTGACGCCAGGTGCAGCAACGGCAGACACGCCACCAGCGAGCGAGGAACGGTAGGCTCTAAGCGCGCGGCCGGTATGCGAGTGCGCAAGATCGATCAGGGCGTCAGGCGTGCCGGCCCCCACCACGCTGCCACCCGCATCGCCTCCCTCGGGTCCGAGATCAATCAGCCAGTCGGCGGCGGAGATCACATCGAGGTTGTGTTCGATGACAAGCACGGAGTGCCCGGCCGCGATCAGCTTGCGCAACGATCGCATCAGCTTGGCCACATCGTCGAAGTGCAGGCCGGTCGTCGGCTCGTCGAACAGAAACAGTGTCCCGCGCCGCGGGATACCCGCCACATCCCCGGCGCGGGTCGGCCGGACACGCGTGGCTTCAGCCAGGAAGCCGGCGAGCTTCAGGCGTTGCGCCTCGCCGCCCGACAGGGTCGGCACCGGCTGGCCGAGCTTCAGGTACTCGAGGCCGACGTCCGCCAGGGGGGCCAGCACGCGCGCCAGTTCGGCGTCCTCGCTGAAGAAGGCGCGGGCTTCGCTGACCGTCATGTCGAGGACTTCGGCGATGTTCACGGCGCGGCGCAGCGATGAGCGCCGGGCCGCCCCAAGCTCATTGCGCGCCCCCTCGGGGGGCGGGCGCGAAGCAACCGGGGGCGTCATGACTTCACGTTCGACCGTAACTTCCAGTGTCTCGGCGCGATACCGTGTGCCGCTGCAGTCGGCGCAGCGCAGGTAGACGTCGGACAGGAACTGCATCTCGACATGCTCGAAGCCGTTGCCACCGCAGGCCGGACAGCGACCGTTGCCCGAGTTGAAGGAGAAGGTCCCCGCGTTGTAGTTGCGCTCCCGCGCCATGCGCGATCGAGCGAATATCGTCCGTATGCAGTCGAACGCACCGACATAGCTCGCCGGGTTGGAGCGGGTGGTCTTGCCGATCGGTGACTGGTCGACGAACGCAACATCCGCCAGCCAGTCGTCTCCGAGCAGTCGGTCGAAAGCACCAGGAGTCTCGACTGATTTTCCCTTGATCTTCGCCAGCGCCGGAAACAACACGTCCTGCACCAGGGTCGACTTGCCGCTGCCGGACACGCCGGTGACCACCACCAGGCGTTGCAGGGGAATCTCGACATCGATCGATTTCAGGTTGTGCTCGCGCGCGCCGTGCAGGAGCAGCTTCGGCGCGCCGGCGTCGACCGCGAGCGGGCGCGCGGCGTCCACGCTCAGCCGCCCGCCCAGATACTTGCCGGTCAGCGACGGCGCTGCGCGCAACTCTTGGGGTGTGCCGTTGAAAACGATGCTGCCGCCGCGCTCGCCCGGGCCCGGTCCCATGTCGAGCACGCGATCGGCCGCCAGCATCACCTGCGGATCGTGTTCGACCACGACCAGCGAATTTCCGGCATCGCGCAGCCGGTGCATGACTTCGATCACCCGATGCATGTCACGCGGATGCAGGCCGATGGACGGCTCATCAAGCACGAACAGCGTATTGACGAGCGAGGTGCCAAGCGCCGTGGTCAGGTTGATCCGCTGCACCTCACCGCCGGACAGAGTGCGGCTCTGGCGGTCCAGCGTCAGGTAGCCGAGCCCGACATCGACCAGGAAGGCGAGCCGCGCGCACAGCTCCTCGAGCAGCATCTCGCTCGCCTCGTCGAGCGGTGCCGGCAGCTTCAGCTGGTTGAAGTACTGCCTGACGCGCTCGAGCGGCAGCAGCATCAGGTCGTGGATCGATGCGCCGGGCAGCGCGGCGAGCTGCTCATCGGTCCAGTTTGCCCGAGTCGGCCGGCTGCGCTGATAACGGCCACTGAACGCAGACGCCGCTTCGTCATGGCCACCCACGCGCCACAGGAGAGCATCTGGCTTGAGGCGAGCACCTGCGCACACCAGGCACGGCGTGTAGGCGCGGTAGCGCGACAGCAGCACCCTGATGTGCATCTTGTAGGCCTTGCTTTCGAGCCACTCGAAAAAGCGTTTGGCGCCGTACCAGGTTCCGGGCCAGCTCTTCTTCCAGCTTTTCCAGCCGGCGCCGCCCTCGATGACCCATCGCCTCTGCTGGTCCGTCAGCGAGCGAAACGGCACATCGAGCGGAATGCCGTCCTTGAGTGCGGATTTCTCCAGATCGCGCTGGCTTTCGATGAAGGACTTTGACTGGAACGGCTTGATCGCGCCTTCGCGCAAGGTCTTGCGTTCGTCGGGAATCACGAGGCCGTAGTCGACGCCGATCACGCGTCCGAAGCCGCGGCAGGTCTCGCAGGCGCCGAGCGGCGAATTGAACGAGAATGTGCTTGGGTGCGGCGTCGAGTAGTGGATGTCGCACTGCGCGCAGTGCAGGTCATTGCTGAAGCGCAGGGATTCCGCGCTGCCTTCGGCATGAACATCAACGCGCCCGCCGCCGAGGCGCAGCGCGCGCTCGAGCGCATCGATCACCCGGGCACGCTCGATCGAGCCGATCCGGAAGCGGTCGGCTACGACATCGATGACCCTGGCGCCGCCCTGCACACGCTCGGCATGTACCTTGGTGTAGCCCTGCGCCTCGAGATGCGTGCGAACTTCTTCGGCGCTGAAGTTTTCCGGCACCTTGACCGGAAAGCTCACGACCAGGCGTGGGTCGCCGGCGCCGGCAGAGCGCTCGGCAATGCTGGCCCAGATCGTGTCCGGCGTGTCGCGCGCGACCGGCCGGGCGCAGCCACGGCAGAACAGCGTGCCGGTGCGCGCATAAAGCAGCTTCAGATGGTCGTTCAGTTCAGTCATCGTGCCGACCGTGCTGCGCGAGGTGCGTACCGGATTGGTCTGGTCGATCGCAATCGCGGGCGGAACGCCGGAGATCGAATCGACCGCCGGGCGATCCATGCGGTCGAGAAACTGGCGCGCGTACGGCGAGAAGGTCTCGACATAGCGGCGCTGTCCCTCGGCATACAGGGTGTCGAACACCAGCGAACTCTTGCCCGAACCCGACACGCCGGTCACGACCACCAGTTCGCCGGTCGGGATGTCGAGGTCGAGCTGGCGCAGATTGTTCTGGCGCGCGCCGCGAATGCGGATCGCGCGCGCCGTGTCGGCGGACACGTGCTTGGAGTCGTCGGGCATCGGGGATTGCGGGCGCGGAAGGGATTGCGCCGCTACACCGTCATGTTACCTGTTCGTCGAGGCAGGACTCGTACAGACCGTCGAAACGAATCAAACCGCGCACCCGGTGGACGTGCGTCACTTTGGTTCCTATGCTGTAGCAGCATCAGCGAATGCGCTCCCGCAGCCGACCCAGCAGGTGCGGGGAACGCGGGGCCGGCGGGAGTCGGGTTTCATGTCGAATTTTCCACTGTATTTATATACAGTAATCGGCCGGAAAGCAAGGAACTGCGCTGGTTTTCGGCAATCGGCTGTGCGAGGTTAGGGCGCAGGTAACTAGGTTAGGCCGCAGAATGTGCGACCTACATTATTCAGTCCAACGAGGTTTATCTGCCGCCATGCTCCTCTCGTGCCTGCGCTCGGCCTCGCCTCGGCGGCGGATAAACACTATTCGTTAGGCCTCTTAAGAGAATCGCCCATGTCCAACCTACTGCGAAATGTGCTTGCCGTGCTCGCGGGAATCGCCATAGGCGGAGGCGTCAACACGGCACTTATCGCTCTCAGCCCGTCGCTCATTCCTCCGCCTGCTGGTGTGGATGTAAATAGCGCCGAAAGCCTGAGCAAGGCCATGCACCTTTTTGAACCGCGGCATTTCATAATGCCGTTCTTGGCGCACGCAGTTGGTACTTTCGCCGGCGCGCTCGCTGCTTACCTGATCGCAGCGAGCTACAAGGCGCAAATGGCCTACGTGATTGGCGCGGTCTTTCTTTGCGGCGGGGTGGCGGCAAGTTTCATGATTCCCGCTCCAACTTGGTTCATCGCGCTTGACCTGTTGGTCGCTTACCTGCCAACGGCTTGGTTGGCTGTTCAGATTGGTACTCGTATGAAGCAAGGGAACAATGGTGCACGGAAAGGAGAGACCTAACCTGTCGCTCAACGCGGACGTCCCGCATGCGCAGCGCCCGCGCAGCGGGCCGCCGGTTAGCTTGTTTCGTTATGCCTCCGATGGAACCTTTAGCGCCCTGTCACCGAACAACTGGAGAGATCAATGAACGAGGAAATTTTCAATCTGAGCATTCGTAAGTTCCTAAAGATCGTTGGCGTGAATTCGCAGCGTGAAATTGAACAGGCGGTGGCAAAGGCGATTGCGGCGCGCACCATCTCAGGGACGGAATCCTTCCCCGCAAAGGTGACTCTCGAAGTCGCTGGACTGAAGCTGAACGTCAATTTTGACGGTGAAATCAAACTGCAATGAGCAACTTGCTCGTGAGGCCTAACCCGCTGGTCAACCGGACGCGCCGATTCATGGTTTCTACTTGGCGAACGTCGATCAGGCGCGCCGGATACCTCACTCGTTGGACCGTCAACGCCGTTGATAACGGCGAGCGACCTATCGTCGGGGTCGTCTGGCTGCGCACCGTGACCCCTTCGCGGCGGAGGGCGAGATGATTAGGCTCATGATCCCTGGTTTTGGGCCGCTGGAGATAAATCGGGTCGTGACTGACTACACCGGTACACACTCCTTCAAAGGGGTCGTGAGGACAAGTGTCAGAACCCGCCTCGCGCGACTCGCCAAGCTGGTCGAGGTCCACGTTCTGACTGTGGACACCTTCGGTACCGCAAGCCGCGAACTCGCGCGACTACCCGTCGAGCTGCACTTTCTGACCGACGACAGACGTAACGACAAGGAGAAGCAACGGTTCGTCCTGAGACATGAGCCGAAGCGTGTGGCGGCGTTCGGCAATGGGACTATAGATCGGCTGCTGCTGAAAACTGTGCGCGACGCGGGGGGTCTCGCCGTGGCGGTCGACAACGGCGAAGGTTGCGCCCTCGACGCGATTCTCAACGCCAATATCCTTGTCCATGGCTCTGAGCAAGCCTTGGACCTCCTGCTTGAGCCGAACAGCTGCAAAGCAACCCTTCGCTTCTGATGGCC
The DNA here is from genome assembly GCA_963735955.1 of uncultured beta proteobacterium. Taxonomy (GTDB): domain Bacteria; phylum Pseudomonadota; class Gammaproteobacteria; order Burkholderiales; family Burkholderiaceae_F; genus CAVTND01. The sequence continues at coordinate 48,886 of CAVTND010000016.1, forward strand.
CGCGGGTCAGGCAAGGACGGTTCGGCGCAGATTTCTATCGGCGGTCCAACTTCCCAGAGCACCGGATCTGGGCTCGCGTTGCTCGCTCCGGCCGGTGACCGCGGGCGTTAGACACCCTTCACAAATGGCGAATAGCCAAGGAGGAACTCGGATGGCAAGACTCTTCTTATCTCACGCTTATGCTGACCAGGAATTGGCGCGTGAAATAGAGAGGCGCCTACGCGATGAGGGCCACGAGGTCTCAATACCGGTTGGCACTCTGCCCGCCGGCAAGTGGCGAGACAAACTCTGGCGGGCTCTCGAAAGTTCCGATGTGCTCGTGGCGCTTCTTTCCGAGAATGGTCTCGGTTCACCGTATGTTGCGAGCGAGATCGGTGCTGCCGGTGTAGTCGATCGCGCCAGGGGCATGCTGGTACTCCCCATCTTGTTTCGCGATTCTGGCGATATTCCACTATTCGTGTCGGACTATGCCTGCTTCAGGCTCGCGTCAAAGGAAAAGGTGTCACTTGACGCGCTTGTCGGCGAGCTCTGCAAGGCGATTGAGCAGCATTCAGTTGCCACCCCTGGAGGTCCCAAGATCTTTGTCAGCCACCGGCACAAGGACGAACCGCAGGCCCGCGCACTCCTGGAACTGTTGCAAGCGGCCTTTGAAATCAAGAAGGAAGACATTCGATGTACATCGGTTCCGCCATACAAACTCGACGCAGGCGATAAGACGTCCGAGCGACTGCGGGCAGAAATCGCAGGCGCAGAAGTCGTACTAGGCCTTCTGTCGCCAGACACTTCCGAGTCGAAGTATGTGCTTGCCGAACTAGGGGCCGCTTGGGGGGTTGGTGTGGCGACGTTTCCGCTTCTACTACGAGGTGCCAGGTTCGAAGATGTGCCTGAGCCATTAAACGAGCGGCATAGCCTCTCTCTCGAAAGGGGAGCCGAGTGCTTCCAGCTCATTCAGGATCTGAGGCGAGTCACGTCGTTGACGGCCCGGGAGGGAGTTGAAAGCAGCATTTACGAGAGAGTGGAACGCCTCGCCGAGTTAGCTTCGGCCAAGGGAGCTGATTGAGGTGGTGTGCACCCGAGTGGCTGCCGGTGATGCAGGGCGTTAGGCAACAACTAGGTCGGGAGTTTTAGTGTCGTCCAATGTTGATCAGCAAGCATTGTTCCAGCCGCAGGACCCGAATTATCGCGTCCGAGTCGAAAATAGCTTTGCCCGTCAAAGAGCGATGACCACACTCAAGATCACATTGGCTCGACTCGATCCGGGCGAAGTCGAACTCAGACTCCCTTACCAAGAGGAACTTACTCAACAACACGGCTTCATGCATGCGGGCATTCTTGCGACTGCCCTGGATAGTGCCTGCGGGTACGCCGCATTTTCCTTAATGCCACCGCAGGCCGCCGTCCTGACCATTGAGTTCAAGACGAACTTGCTCGCTCCCGCCCAAGGTGACTTCTTCCGAGTCGTGGGCCGAGTGGTGAAGCCGGGACGGACGATTACGGTCTGCCAGGCAGAGGCTTTCGCCTGTCGTGAGAACGATTCGAAACTGGTGGCATCGATGACCGGCACTTTGATGGCAGTGTTTGACCGAGCGGGAATTCAACACTAATTGCGCGCATCGATGGTAAATCCGCATTCCATGCCCAACTCGTCGTTCGAGTCCCGACGCTCTACGAGCGCGGCTCAACTCGAACGTTGGGCAGGGCGGGAGCGGTAGATCTAGCCGACGGGACTGGCAAGGCATCCGGTGTCGAAGCAACTCTTCATCAGCTACTCAAGCAAGGATCGCGAGTTCGTCTCGCGGCTCGCGAGCGATCTTCGCGCGCTGGGCATCAGCGTGTGGTGGGACAAGTGGGAGATGAAGGTCGGCGACTCGCTGAGCAGGAAGATCCAGGACGGCATCGCTCAGGCGGGCTGGCTCGCCGTCGTACTCTCTCGAAACTCTGTCTGCTCCCCATGGGTCGAGCGCGAGCTCAACGCCGCGATGGTCCGGGAGCTCGAGTCGAAACAGGTCTTCGTGCTTCCGGTGCTCGCCGACGACTGCGACATGCCGCTATTCCTCAAGGACAAGCTCTACGCAGACTTCAGGCACTCCTTCGAGGAAGGATTGGCGGCGCTCGTCGGCAGCGTTGCGCCTCGCATCGACCCCACGCTCTGCGCCGCCCTCATGAGCGAGGAGCCCACGCGCATCCAGTCGGCCCTGCTCAACGCCCCGGACCAGAACAGACCGGCGTATCTGCAGTGGCTCGTCGGGAAGCTCGGGAGCGAGGAGCGTCACGATCGACGGGCGGCTTTGATGGCGCTTTTCGCGCTCGGCTATGGGAAGATCGTGCCGCACCTGATCGGGCTGGCAAAGGACCCATCCCCGTCGACGCGTCGCCTCGCCGCCTTCTATCTCGGCGAACTGAGGGTTACAGCGGGAGCCGGCGTCTTGAACGAGCTCACCCAGGACGGGAGCTCGATCGTCAGAGCGTCCGCTCACGACGCGCTGAAGAAGCTGCGGCGGTAGTGCCCCCAATCGGGACCGGCACGCGGCGGCTCCCGCTGCAAGCGCAAGATGCGCGAGCCGCAGGGCGACATCGGTAGGCAGTTCCGATCCCGGCGACCTTGCCAGCGTCGAGGCAAGGGCGTTAAATCCGTCGAAGAACTCGCACGTTTGAACAGGTGGATGTTTTGTGACGCGGCGAGGAGGCGACATCGGGCAGGCTCATCTCATATCCATGAACGAGCTTCGAGTCCTAGCGTTTGAGGCCTTTCGCACCAGCGTTTCGGAGGTCGTCGCCAAGATCATCGCCAATCTCCTCGGGCCCGTTTACGCGCACCATCCTAACTTCGACGACGACCCCACACGGATGCCTTCACGACGAGAGAGTTCGCGTGGCTCGCCGCGCTTCATCGGCGACGATGCCCAACTCGGCATTCGGCCTCTTAATTTGGTTCCTAGGCCTTACCGAGTAGGAGATTCGCAATGACGAGTTCACGTTTCTCGGTCAACGTTTTCACAGCCTCTTTCGTCTTCTTGGTGTCGATGATGTCCACCTCCGTCGAGGCTCAAGGCGTTGGCGACAAAGCCAAGCTCAACAACATCGTTCTGTTCGACGGGTCCAAATTTGATCCTCAGTCGGTCGCGGGCAAGGTCACTCTCCTGTACTTCTGGGCAAGCTGGTGTCCTATCTGTCGAAATGAGATGCCTGTCGTCCAAAAGCATTTCGTGACGTACCGTGATCAGGGCTTTATGGTCGTGGGGATCAATTTTCGTGACAAGGAAGAGAACGCCAAGGCACTTCTACGCCAAATGGCACCGATTGATTTTCCCGTCGGCGCCATCAATGACGAGTATCGCAGTGACTATCCAAAACTGCATGGAACACCCACGTGGTATTTGATTGATCGAAACGGAACAATCAGGAAGATTGTTGTCGGTCAGGAAACGATCACCGGAGGATGGTTTGACGGTTTGAAGAAAGATCTGGAGGCGGCGCTGGCGGCGAAGGTGCGGGAATGACACCTGATTCGACGTTCAGCGCGGAAGTCCCGCGTGCAGGCCCGTGCCGCGCGGCGGCGGTTTAGAAAGCTTGCTGCGCCGACATAGAATCCGCCCATGATTGACGCGTCCTGGCTCGTATTCGTCGTTGCATCGCTGGTGTTGATCGCCACGCCGGGCCAGGACATGATCCTTGTCATGTCGCGATCGGTTGCGCAAGGCGCCGCGGCCGGAGTGATGACTGCCGGCGGTGTCAGCGTCGGCCTCGTCGGCCATACTGTCCTTGCCACGCTCGGACTGGGCGCGATCCTGCGGACGTCCGAGTGGTTGTTCATTGCACTGAAGCTCGTTGGCGCGGCCTACCTGATCTATCTTGGAATTGCCTTGTTGCGCACCAGGCAAAGTCATTTACCGATCGGGGCGCAAGCGACACGTACTCTGGGCAGGCTTTTTGTCGACGGTGCGGTGTCCAATCTGTCCAATCCGAAGATCGCAATCTTCTACTTTGCCTTCCTGCCGCAATTCGTCTCACCGTCGGCGGAGTATCCGACGCTCACGGTGTTTGTCCTCGGACTCGCATTTGCGGGGCTGACGTTTCTGGTCAAAGCGCCGGTTGGCATCTTCGCCGGAACGCTCTCGGCCTGGCTGCGCTCACGGCCCAGTGTGCTCACGTGGGTGTTTCGTTTCTCAGGGGCGATCCTGGTCGCCTTGGGTGTGAGGCTGGCATTCGAGCGTCGAACCTGACGACGGCTTGCCTTTCAGGCGAGTGAACCCCGGCTGCATCAGCCGTCCGGAACCACAAGGGCCCCGGTGCCTGGCCGCTGCGGGCTACTAAGTGGACGACCGGCCAGCCGCGCGCGCGAGCAGCGGCTGGATCAGGTCCATCGGCAACGGAAAGATGACGGTCGAAGCGCGGTCGCCGGCGACCTGCGTCATCGTCTGCAGATAGCGCAACTGCATCGCCTCGGGCTGCTGGGCGAGCATCTGCGCGGCCTCGAGCAGCGCGACCGCTGCCTGCTTCTCGCCCTCGGCATGGATCACCTTGGCGCGTCGCTCGCGTTCGGCTTCGGCCTGACGGGCGATCGCGCGCACCATCGTTTCGTTCAGGTCGACCTGCTTGATCTCGACGTTGGTGACCTTGATGCCCCAGGCGTCGGTCTGCGAATCGAGGATGCGCTGGATGTCGAGGTTCAGCCGCTCGCGCTCGGCCAGCATTTCGTCCAGCTGGTGCTTGCCGAGCACGACGCGCAGCGTGGTCTGCGCGAGCTGGCTGGTCGCGACCAGGAACTTCTCGACCTGGATGATGGCTTTCTGCGGATCGACGACGCGGAAGAACACGACCGCGTTGACCTTGACCGACACGTTGTCGCGCGAGATCACGTCCTGCGGCGGCACGTCCATCGTCACCACGCGCAGGTCGACGCGCACCATCTGCTGCACGCCCGGAATGATGAGCACCAGGCCCGGCCCCTTGACCTTCCAGAAGCGGCCGAGCAGGAACACGACGCCGCGCTCGTACTCGCGCAGGATGCGCAGCGCGGAGAACAGGAAGAACAGAACCAGCGCCACCAGCGGCGCCGTATCCGATCGGCAGGTCGAACAACATGATCAGACTCCCTTGAGCATGAGTCCTTGGCGACATCCAGCGTCAGACCATCGATGCCGGTCACGCGCACGCGGTCGCCGGTGACCAGCGTGCGTGCTGCTGCGCACACGCCAGCGTTCGCCATGGACTTCGGCCCAGGCTGAGTCCGTCGTCGATCGGAGTCACGATGCCCGGCGGGCCCGAGCATTTCTTCGCGACCGCTGACGACTGGACGGCGGCGCGCCTTCAGCGCGAAGGCGCCGAACGCCGCGATCGCGGCCGCGCTGGTCAGCGCGAGACCGACGACAAACGGCCAGCCGACGCCGAAATCGGGCTCGTCGGCGTCGAACAGCATCAGGCCGCCGACAATGAAGGCGATGATGCCGCCGACGCCGAGTGCGCCGAAGCTGCGGCACGAACACTTCGGCAATCATCAGCGCGGCACCGAGCACAAGCAGCGCGACTCCGGCCCAGTTCACCGGCAGCATATGAAATGCGTACAGCGCGAGCAGCAGCGCAGATCGCTCCCGCGATGCCGGGAGCACCGAAGCCCGGACTGGTGAACTCGACGAACAGCCCGTAGATGCCGATCATCATCAGCACCATCGCGAGCATCGGATTCGACAGCACGCCGAGCACGCGCGTGCGCCAGTCGGGCTCGATCGTCTCCACCGGCGCGCCGGCCAGCGCCAGCGTCAGCTTGCCGGCCGGCAAGGTCCACCGTGCGGCCGTCGATCTGCTTGAGCAGGTCGTCCACATCGGTCGCGATGACTTCGATCACACCGCCGCGCAGCGCTTCGTCGGCCGACAGGCTGCTGGCCTGCAGCACCGCCTGCTCGGCGAATTCGGCATTGCGGCCGCGCAGCTGCGCCAGGCTGCGGATGTAGGCTGCGGCATCGTTGACCGCCTTTTCGCGCATCGAATCGGGAGAACTGCGGGCAGGCCGCCGTTCGGCTGCCTTGGTGGAGTCGCCTTTTTCTCGTCCTGGTCTTGGGATCGCGGCCGGGCGCTGCTCGGGCTCGTCACCGCTGCCGGGCATCCGCCGATTGCCACCGGCGTTGCGGCGCCGAGGTTGGTCGCCGGCGCCATCGCTGCGATGTGGCTCGCATACAGGATGTAGGTGCCGGCGCTGGCAGCTCGCGCGCCTTCGGGGCGACGAACGTTGCGATCGGGATCGACGAGGCGAGGATGTCCTTGATGATGTGGCGCATCGACTCGTCGAGCCCGCCCGGTGTGTCGATCTGCAAGAACCACCAGCCGAGCCCCGCGGCTACTGGGCGCGGGCGAGTCCGCGATGACGAAGTCGGCAGTGGCCGGTCCGATGATTCCTTCGATTTTCAGCACCACGACCGGTCTCGTCGGCGCCGGCTGAGCACCGATCAGTGCGGCCCAAAGCCCGATCGACGTTGCTGCGAGCAACGACCTGCCCCAGCGCAACGGCGATCCTGACAGCAAGTGCATTGCCCGTTCCTTCGAATGACGGACGGATATCTATGTTGCGCCGAATGAGACAAGGTTGCTTGCCCGGCCGGGCGACGACTTGAGCGACGTCAAGGCCTGAATCCTTCTCGCTCGCTTCGATAATGGGAGTGCCGATTGGATTGAACGAAGCGGCGGGTAAGCCGTCTGCACCGGTCCGACACCTCTCGGTCTATCGTTCGGCATCGGCCACGCTTCGATCGCGTTGGTGTGCTAATGCATTGAAACGACGATAAACATGATGGGCAGCCCCGAAAGCGACAAGGTCTTTGCCGGCTCGGTTCCGAAGCTGTACGAAACCTACCTGGTTCCATTGATCTTCGAGCCCTACGCGGTCGACCTGGCGCAGCGGCTGAGCGCGGTGTCGCTTGCTCGCGTGCTCGAGATTGCCGCCGGCACGGGCGTCGTGACTCGCAAACTGGCATCCGTCCTGCCCCCAAGCGCCTCGATCACTGCCACCGACCTGAATCAGCCAATGCTGGACCTGGCCTGCCGCCATCGGGACCCAGCGTCCGGTGGAGTGGCGTCAGGCCGATGCGATGCAACTGCCCTTCGCGGACGGAACATTTGACGCCGTCGTTTGCCAGTTCGGAGTCATGTTCTTCCCCGACAAGGCGAAGGCGTTTTCGGAAGCACGTCGAGTGCTAAGGGCGGGAGGATTTTTGATGTTCAATGTGTGGGACCGGATCGTAGAGAACGAATTCGCGGACACCGTGACGATGGCGCTCGAATCCCTGTTCCCGAAGGATCCGCCGCGCTTCATGGCGCGCACGCCCCACGGTTACCACGACCGATCGATGATTAAACGCGACCTTGTGAGCGGAGGCTTCACTGCGTCACCTCGGATCAGCACGGTGACGGAGCGCAGTCGGGCTGGTTCTTCACGAATTCCGGCGGTCGCGTATTGCCAGGGAACGCCGTTGCGAAACGAAATTGAGGCGCGCGACTCCGCGCGGCTCGGTGAAGCGACCGAGGTTTGCGCGGAAGCCATCGCGAAGCGGTTCGGGCGAGGGGCAGTTGACGGCAAGATCCAGGCGCACATCGTTACGATTGAAAACTGACGGCAGCAGGCGGGACGAGTGACCAGTGTCGCGCTGATCGCGAACAACGGACGGTGGAGCGGAGGTGAAGCGATGACGCGCCCGGCCGATGAGGCTGCGCGCGCGGAATTTGATCGCCTGGTCAGGGCGGTGAGTGTCCCGAGGCGAAGCGCACGTAATCGTCGAACTGGCGGGTCACCAGGCCCGGTGTCGGGTTGCGCGCGCGTTCATCACGCCGGTCGAACACCATGTCGGCGCCGACCTGGACCCGGATCCAGCGCGGATACGCGTACATGAAGCCGGAAAAGTGATCGAGCGCCATCATCGAGGTGCCGCCGGGAAGCAGCAACTGCAGCGGCGCAATGTTGACCGCACGTGACACTACGACCGCGCGCGCAAGGGGCTTGCCGTCGCGGCGGCATTCGACGATCAACGGGCTCGACGAGCGACGTACCTGCATATCGAACATCGGTGTGACGCCAACATATTCGGCGAACGAGTTCGTCACCAGGCAACTCATGCCGTCGACGACCCGGTCTTCCGCGTCGACAGTCTGGATAGTGAGTTTCTGCGTGGCCTCTCCCGTCAGCGTGGCGCAGCCGGACAAGGCAGTCACCACTACTGCAGCAAGAACGAGGCGGAGAGACAGGAGCATTGAGACTCGAATGCGTCGAAAACGCGGGGACAGTGCGGCCCAGAGTAGCCTTCCCAGCCCCTCGCGATAGTCCGGCGAACGGACTAGCGCACCACCGGCTAAAGGCCTGATTTGCCGTGAAAAACGGCCGATTTGGCGGGCCTGGCGTGCTTGACCGACCCGGAGAACCAGTCCCTGGGAGCTGTTTAGTTTCCGACAAGCCGATTTGAGCGAGTCGGAGGACTCAGGCCCCTTTCGGACCCAAGTCTGTCTTAACGGGAAAGGAACTTTTCCACCAGGCGGATCCAGAAGGTCGCGCCCAGCGGGATCAGGTCGTCGTTGAAGTCATAGCTCGGGTTGTGCAACATGCAGGGGCCAAGTCCATGACCGGCGGCGCGGTGATCGCCGGTGCCATTGCCGATGAACACATATGCTCCTGGCCTCACCTTGAGCATGAAGGCGAAGTCCTCGGATCCCATGGTCGGCTCGAGATCCCGAACTACGTTGCCGGCGCCGACGATGTCATCCATCACCGTCGCCGCGAACTCGGCCTCGGCTGCATGATTGACGGTAGGCGGATAGTTCCAAAGAAAATCGACATGGGCCTCGCTGCCGTGCGCGGCCGCGGTCATCTGCGCGATGCGGCGCATCTCGGTTTCGATCTGTCCGGTCACGGCGTCGCTGAACGTGCGCACGGTGCCGGAAATGAACGCGGTCTCCGGCACCACATTGGTGGCCTCGCCGGCCTTGATGATCGTGACCGAGAGCACGGCCGGATCGATCGGTTTCTTGACGCGGGTGATGATCGCTTGCAGGCCATTGACGATCTGCACCGCGACGAACACCGGATCGAGTCCGAGGTGCGGCATCGCCGCGTGCGAGCCCTTGCCCTTGACCGTGATCCCGAACTCGTTGGCTGACGCCATCGCCGGTCCGGACGCGACGCCGAACTGGCCGACCGCAAAGCCGGGCCAGTTGTGCATGCCATAGACCGCATCGCACGGGAAGCGCTCGAACAGTCCGTCATCGATCATGCGCTGGGCACCGGCGCCGCCTTCTTCGGCGGGCTGGAAGATCAGATGCACCGTGCCGTCGAACGGACGCGTCTCGGCCAGGTACTTGGCCGCCGCCAGCAGCATGGCGGTGTGCCCGTCATGGCCGCAGGCGTGCATCTTGCCGTCATGCCGCGAGCGGTGTTCGAACGTGTTGCCTTCCTGGATCGGCAGCGCATCCATGTCGGCGCGCAATCCGATCGCCCGCTTCGACGCGCCGTTGCGGAGCGTGCCGACGACGCCAGTCTTGCCCAGGCCGCGAGTGACTTCTATGCCCCACTCCGCGAGGCGGGCCGCAACCAGATCGCTGGTGCGGCTCTCCTCGAACCGCAGTTCGGGATGGGCATGGATATCTCGCCGGATCTGCTGGATCTCGGCGCGAAACTGGACGACGCGGTCGATGAGCTGCATGGCGGGTACCCAAGGCGGAGAGCAATGCTACTGAAGACTGCCGGCGTGCGCACCTCGCACTAGAATCAGACTCGAATCGCCGATCAGCCGCACGCACTAGCGGACGAAACCATGAACAAGCCGAGGGATGATCTCCATTCGACCGCACCCTCAGCGGCCGCGCTCGCAATGATCGATCGCCTGATCGCCTTCCCCACGGTCAGCCGCGACTCCAACCTCGGGCTGATTGAGTTCGCGCGAGACGAACTGGCGCGACTCGGCCTCAGGCCGCACTTTATCTACGACTCGACAGGCATCAAGGCGAACCTCTTCTGCTCGCTGGGCGACGAGGCCGCGATGAAGCAAGGCGGTTTGGTCCTCTCGGGCCATACCGACACCGTGCCGGTCGATGGCCAGGACTGGTCGAGCGATCCCTTTGCGGCTTCGCATCGCGATGGCCGTATTCATGGCCGCGGCACGGCTGACATGAAAGGCTTCATCGCGATTGCACTGGCCTTTGCGCCGAAGTTCCTTGCCGCGAATACGGCACCGCCGCTTCACCTTGCTTTGACCTACGACGAGGAGACCAGCTTCCTTGGCGTGCGCGGACTGGTCGCTGACCTCGCCGAGCGCGGGATCCGGCCGGCCGGCTGCATCATTGGCGAGCCGACCGACATGCAGGCGATCGTCGCCCACAAGGGCAAGCGCGATCACGTGTGTCGCGTGCGCGGGCGCGAATCGCACTCCGCGTTGACACCGCAGGGAGTGAATGCGATCGAATTCGCAGCGCGACTGATTGCCTATATTCGCGGGGTTGCCGACCGGCTGGCACGCGAGGAGCCGCGCGATGCGCGGTTTGCGGTCCCCTACTCGACTCTGCAGACCGGCCTGGTCAGCGGCGGAATTGCAGTCAACGTCGTGCCGCGCGACTGCGAGTTTCGATTCGAGATGCGCAATCTGCCCTCGATGTCGCAGGATGCGCTGTCACGCGAAATCGCCGAATTTGCGCGCAGCACCCTGGTGCCAGAAATGCGCGCGGTGGCCGCCGAAACCGGCATCGAAGTCGAGCTGGGCATGCAGGTCCCGGCCTTCGGCATCGCCGCCGATGCACCGCTGGTCAAATGGGCGCAGCAGCTCGCGCGCACCACCCAGCTTGGTGCCGGGGCCGTGAGCTTTGCTACGGAAGCCAGTGTCTTCATGCAGGCCGGCATTCCGACCGTGGTCATCGGGCCCGGCTCGATCGAGCAGGCGCACAAGCCGGATGAATACATCAGTTATGAGCAGGTTGCGGCCTGCGAGCAGTTCTTTGAACGCCTGATCGCGGAGCCATGGACAATTCGGTGATGAAGGCGTCGGTCGAAACGGCACGGCGGGCCGGCACGGCGGTTCAATGCGTGATGTTGGTTGTGGCCGCGTTTCTGGTAGCGGGCTGCAAACAGAACGCGCCCGAAAAGATGCCTTCGCAGCCGCCCGCCTCGACCGAGTCGCGCGCTGCTCGTGCGGAGCCTGCACCCCCTCCGGCGGTGCCGTTCAAGGGTCTTGCGTCGGGCGCCGGATTCGGCCAGGCAGCGCCGAATGGCGGTGATCGCATTCCGAAGCTCGAGTTCGCGGTGCCGCAAACAGTGGCCGTTGGCAAGTCGGACGAAGTGTCGTTCGTCATCCAGGGAGCGTCGATCGAGCCGCGCAATCCGGAATCGGTCCGGTTGGTGCTGCTCATGCGACTCAACAACCGGTCGGCCTACGGCGTCAATTTCTGGGATTCGAGTTTTCGCCTGATCACGCACAACGCGACGATTCCGGCCAGCGGAGGACTCAACGTGCTGGTCGATGGTCGCAGCGACTCGGCGCTCGAAAAAGTCCAGTTTGTGGTGCCGCTGAGCTCCGCGCCGCGCGCGCTCAAGATCGAGTTTGGTGGCGAAGCTGTCGAACTGCCGTTACGCTTTCTCGGATGAAAGAAACCGTCGTTCGCGCTGCTTGCCCGCATGACTGTCCAGACACCTGCGCGATGCTGGTCTCGGTGCACGAGGACAATGGCAAGCGGATCGCGGTCAAGGTCGCCGGCGACCCCAGCCATCCAACGACCGCCGGCACGCTGTGCACGAAGGTCAGCCGCTACCTCGAGCGCACCTACCACGCCGATCGGCTGCTTCATCCGCTCAAGCGCGTCGGCCCCAAGGGACGCGGCGAGTTCAAGCGCATCAGCTGGGACGAAGCACTCGACACCATTGCGCACCGGTTGAAGGCAATCGCAGCGATCGACCCGCAGCGGATCGTTCCCTACAGCTACGCCGGAACCATGGGACTAGTGCAGGGCGAGGCGATGGCGAGCCGCTTTTTCCACAAGCTCGGCGCGAGCTTTCTCGACCGCACGATCTGCGCGACCGCGGGCGCTGAAGCGCTCAATGCGACGCTCGGTACGCGCACCGGCACCGACATCGAGCAGTTCGACAACGCCCGACTGATCGTTTTCTGGGGCACCAACGCGATTGCCTCGAATCTGCACCTGTGGAGCCGGGCGCAGGAAGCCAAGCGCCGCGGCGCCAGGCTGATCGCGATCGACCCGTACCGCTCTCTGACTGCGGAGAAGTGTCATCAGCACATCGCCCTGATGCCGGGTACCGACGGTGCTCTCGCGCTTGGTCTCATGCATGTTCTGATGCGCGAGGGCTGGTTCGACCGCGATTACATCGCGCGTTACACGCTCGGGTTCGAACCGCTGTCGGCACGCGCACGCGAGTTCGATCCGGAGCGGGTAGCGAAGATCTGCGGTATCTCGGCGCGCGAGATCGAGGAGTTGGCGCGCGACTACTGGCAGACCCGGCCCGCCGTGATCCGGCTCAACTATGGCATGCAGCGTGCGGCCGGTGGCGGCAATGCGGTGCGTGCGATTGCCTGCCTGCCGGCGCTCGCCGGCCACTGGCGTGATGCGGCCGGCGGCCTGCTCTTGTCCACCAGCGGCATGTACCCAATCGACGCCGCGCGCCTGTATCGACCCGATCTGCTGGCCGGGCGGACTCCGCGCACGATCAACATGTCGACGATCGGGCGCGATCTTGCGCTGGCCGACCCGCCCGATGGCGTCCCGATTGAGGCGCTGATCGTCTACAACAGCAACCCGGTGGCAGTGGCACCGCAATCGGTGGACGTGGCGCGCGGTTTCGCCCGCGAAGATCTGTTCACGGTCGTGCTCGAACACTTCCTGACCGACACCGCCGATTACGCGGACATCGTGCTGCCGGCCACGACCCAGCTCGAGCATGTCGACGTTCACAAGTCCTACGGCCACCTGTACATGCTGGCGAACAACGCAGCGATCGAGCCGGTTGGCGAGGCAGCGTCGAATGCCGAGATCTTTCGCCGGCTGGCCGCCCGCATGGGCTACTCCGAGCCCTGTTTTGCGGACAGCGATGAGGTGCTCGCCTCCCAGGCGTTTGCCCCGACCGGGCCGACCGCGCGCTTCGACTGGGAGCGTCTGAAAAAGTCCGGCTGGGAGCGCCTCGATCTGCCGGACGTCTATGCGCCGTTCGCAGAGGGAAATTTCCCGACCCCGTCCGGCAAGTGCGAGTTTCTCAATCCGCGCCTCGCCGACCTGGGCATCGATCCCCTGCCTGCCTATGTTCCGCCGAACGAAGGAGCGGATTCCGCACTTGCAGCACGTTATCCGCTGGCGATCATTTCGCCGCCGGCAAGAAACTTCCTGAACTCGACCTTTGTCAATGTGACGAGCCTGCGCTCGCACGACGGCGAGCCTGCGCTCGAGATCCATCCTGCCGATGCGGCTAAGCGCGGGATTGTTGACGGGAGCCGGGTACGCGTGTTCAACGACCGGGGAGCTTTCGAGCTCGTGGCACGAGTGACAGATCGGGCGCGCCACGGCTGCGTTGTTGCGCTCTCGATCTGGTGGAAGAAACTCGCGCGCGACGGCAAGAACGCCAATGAGGTAACCAGCCAGGCCTTGACCGACATCGGCCGCGCGCCGACCTTCTACGACTGCCTGGTCGAAGTGACACCCGCCGGGTGACGGAAACTCGGTATTGGCTTGCGAATTGTCACGATGACGCCGGCGGGCGGGATGACAATGGTCCCACTTGAGTTGCGCTTGCAACTCTGCCGCATCGGCCATGTTTCGAAGTTCGGCTTCTCTGTTCAATTTCCCGCTGTCGGCACCTTTTGATTCGGTCCGCTGGGCCGAAGCTGCGTTCGACGTCTGGCAGGGCTCGCAGCTGGATCGCGCCGAGATCGAGGCGCTGGCCAGGCGCCGACTCGCGGCCTTGATTGAATACGTACGCGAGGCCTCGCCGTTCTACGCCCACCTGTATCGAAAGCTGCCGGTCGCGCCGCGACTGACTGACCTGCCACCGGTCAGAAAGCGCGAACTGATGAACCAGTTCGACCGGGTCGCAACACGGCCGGAGCTGACGCACCGCGTTGTCGATGATTTCGTTTCTGATGGCGAGCGACTGGGCTCGCTGCTGTTTGGACGCTATTCGGTATGGACCAGCTCGGGCACGACGGGCGAGCCCGGAGTCTTCGTCCAGGATGCCGGCGCGCTCGCAGTTTATGACGCTCTCGAGGCGCAACGATTTCGCGGACTGCGTTCATCGGCGGATCTGGCGCGCCAGTTGATCGAGGGTGACCGTTACGCGCTGGTCGCGGCCACTGGCGGCCATTTTGCCGGGGTCGCCACGGTCGAACGGATGCGTCGCGCGCTGCCCTGGCTGGGTTCCGTGTTGCGCAGCTTCTCGCTGCTGCAACCGATCGAGCAGCTGGTCGCACAGTTACAGGAATACCGGCCCACGTTGCTCGCAACCTATCCGACCGCCGCGGACATGCTGGCGGATGAACAGCAGTCAGGCCGCCTGCGGCTTCGACTACGCGAGATCTGGACCGGCGGGGAATATCTGTCCGAGGCCACGCGTAGGCGACTGCAACGCGTGTTCGGTTGCCCGGTGCGCAGCGCCTATGGTGCCTCCGAATTCATGGCGATGGCCTGGGAGTGTCCACACCAGCAACTGCACTTGAACAGCGACTGGGTCCTGCTGGAGCCGATCGATCGGTACGACCGGCCGCTTGGTCCGGGCGTGCGCTCGCATTCGGTCCTGCTGACCAATCTGGCAAACCGGGTCCAGCCGCTGCTGCGCTACGACCTCGGCGACTCGGTGACCATCTCGGACGAACGCTGCACATGTGGCAGCGAGTTTCCGGTGATCTTCGTCGAAGGCCGCCACGATGACGCGCTGGTGCTTCCGCTGCAGCGCGGCGGTTGCGCCACCGTGGTTCCACTAGCCCTTGCTACCGCACTGGAAGAGGGGGCGCAGGTGCACGACTTCCAGGTCGTGCAACGTGCGCCTGGCGTTCTGTCGATCCGGCTTGGCCCGGCGGAGCATGCCCCGGCCAGGTCGGTACGGCGCAGCCTGGCCGCGTACTTCCAGACGCTCGGTGTTGCTGATCTGAGAGTCGAGTTTCCGCCGGGGGCACCGCGGCGTGATGCGCGCAGTGGCAAGCTGCGCCGCGTCATTTGCCGTGTGCCCGCAACGCCGCGCCCGCGTTGAAGCGGGAACACCGGCGCTTGGGCACAATAGTGCCGATGCGCAATCTGACTCCACGGGCAAAGACGAAGCGCCGCCACTGGATGCTCGCCGCCGCAGCCGCCGTGGCGGCGGCGCTGGCGGCCGGTTGCTCAACTCTGGGTTATTACGCGCAGTCGGTGCAGGGACAATGGGCGGTACTCGAGGCGGCGCGCCCGATTCCCGAGGTGGTCGCCGATCCCGCCACCTCGGCGGTGTTGAAGCAAAGACTCGAGCGGGCCCAGAAAATCCGGAGCTTTGCATCGAACGAACTGGCGCTGCCGGAAAACGCGAGCTACACGACTTACGCCGACCTCGGACGGCCGTATGTGCTATGGAATGTGTTCGCGACGCCGGAACTGTCGCTTCAGCTGAAGCAATGGTGTTATCCGATCGTTGGTTGTGCCGGCTATCGCGGTTACTTCAATCGGGCCGATGCGGATGCCGCAGCCGAGGAATTGCGCGCTCAAGGCCTGGACGTCAGCGTCAGCGGCGTTCCTGCCTATTCCACCTTGGGCTGGTTCGCCGATCCGCTGCTCAATACCTTCATCGGCGGAACGGAGGGCCAGGTCGCGGGCCTGGTCTTTCATGAACTGTCACACCAGGTCGTGTTCGTTGGCGGCGACACGACTTTCAACGAATCATTCGCAACCGCAGTCGAACGCGAAGGCGTGCGGCGCTGGCTGGCTGCCCACGGCGACGACAGCACGCGGCGCGGCTATGCCGAGTTCGCGCAGCGACGGAGCGAGTTTCTCGACCTCTTGCTCAGGTACCGTCGACTGCTCGCTGCAAATTACGCGAGCAGCGAGTCGGTGGACACCAAGCGCACGCGCAAGCGCGAACTGCTGGCCGCGCTCAAGGCCGATTACCTTCAACTCAAGGTGCAGTGGGGCGGATTCGCCGGCTATGACCGCTACTTCGCGCAGGATCTGGGGAATGCCCAGCTCGCCGCAGTCGGCGCCTATAACGACCTGGTCCCGGCTTTCGATGTGCTGATCGCTCAATCGGGTGGGCAGATGGCCGTGTTCTACGACGAGGTTCGACGGATCGCGGCTCTGCCGAAAGGTGAGCGGGAACAGATGCTCAAGGGCAAGGCAGCTTCGGCACGAGCGGCAGGAGTGGAGCAGGGGCTATGATGGATTGAACGTCGCGCACGACGACGTATCAACAGCGCAGCGCAAGCAAGGAGACAGCACATGGATCGATTCTGGTTGAAAAGCTACCCTGCGGGCGTGCCGGCGGATATCGACGTCAACCAGTACAAGTCGCTGGTCCAGCTGATCGACGAATCCATGCGCAAGCACAGCGCGAAGCCCGCATACAGTTTCATGGGCGAGGTCATGAGCTACCGGCAGTTCGACGAGGTGTCGGCCGCGGTCGGCGCCTGGCTGCAGAGCCGGGGCCTGGGCAAGGGCAAGCGGGTCGCCATCATGATGCCGAACGTCATGCAGTACCCGATCGCACTGGCGGGCGCCTTGCGCGCCGGCTGCACCGTCGTCAATGTCAATCCGCTGTACACGCCGCGCGAGCTCGAGCACCAGTTGAAGGATTCCGGGGCCGAAGCGATTTTTATCCTCGAGAATTTCGCATCAACGCTGCAGCAGGTGGTCGGCAAGGTGCCGACCCGGACCGTGGTGGTCTGCGCAATGGGTGACACGCTCGGTTTCCCGCGCAAGCTCCTGGTCAACTTCGTCGTGCGCCATGTCAAGAAGATGGTGCCCGAGTTTTCGCTGCCGAATGCGGTTCGCTGGGACGAGGTAGTCAGTGCCGGCAGCAAGCTCGGCCTGAAGCCGGCCGACGTCGGCCACGATGACGTCGCCTTTCTCCAGTACACCGGCGGCACGACCGGCGTCAGCAAGGGGGCCACGCTGACTCACCGCAACATCATTGCCAACATGCTGCAGGCCGAGGCCTGGTACCAGCCTTCGCTCGTCAAGCTGAAGCCGGGCGAAGATCCGGTCACGGTCACGGCGCTGCCGCTGTATCACATCTTTGCGTTGACGGTCTGCGCGATGATGTCCTTGCGGATCGGAGGCAGTTGCCTGCTGATCGCAAACCCGCGCGACCTGCCCGGCTTCGTCAAGGAATTGCAGCGGGGGCCGTTTCATGTTTTCCCGGGCGTCAACACGCTGTTCAATGGCCTGCTGAACAACGAGGAGTTTCGCAAGCTGGACTTCTCGCGCCTGATTTCCGCCCCGGGCGGCGGAATGGCGGTGCAGCAGGCCGTCGCCGATCGCTGGATGAAACTGACCGGCTGCCCGATCGCGGAAGGCTACGGATTGTCGGAAACATCGCCGATCGCAACTGCGAGCCGGGGCGATACGACGGGCTTCACGGGCAACATCGGCCTGCCGGTGTCGTCGACCGAGATTGCAATCCTCGACGATGACGGCCGCCAGTTGCCGGTCGGTAAGGTCGGCGAAATCGCGATCCGCGGCCCGCAGGTCATGGCGGGTTACTGGCAACGCCCGGACGAAACAGCGAAGGTCATGACCGCCGACGGATTCTTTCGCACCGGCGATATCGGCGTGATGGACGAATCGGGCTACAGCAAGATTGTCGATCGGAAGAAGGACATGATCCTGGTGTCCGGTTTCAATGTCTACCCAAACGAGATTGAAGGTGTGGTCGCAATGCATCCGGGGGTGCTCGAGTGTGCGGCCATCGGCGTGCCCGACACCAACTCGGGAGAAGCGGTGAAACTCTTTGTCGTGAAGAAGGACCCCGCTCTGACCGAGAAAGCCTTGCAGGACTATTGCAAGGAACAGTTGACGGGCTACAAGAAGCCCAAGTACATCGAGTTTCGAACCGACCTGCCGAAGTCAAACGTCGGCAAGATCCTGCGGCGCGAACTGCGCGACGACAAGAAGGCTGCCTGAAGCTGAGGGTGCACCTGAGTGCACCGGGGGCGCGAGCAGTGCGATTCCCTCATGACGGAGATCGGCAATGAAGCGCCCTGACAACAAACCTCGCGGACCGCAAAGCGGCACCCGTACCGGACCGCGCGCGCGGGCAGCGCAGGACCGTTTCTTCGGCGACCCCTACCAGCGTGCTGATCGGCCAGGTCGACCGTTGGGTCCGCGCCCGGATTCAGGTCCGCGCCCGGCGCGCCTGCGCGCGCCCGGAGGTGACGGCATCCGGCTCGATCCGGATGTCGCACGCGTCTTTCGCACTGCGGAATCGGTCAACGAAGCGTTGCGACTGGTGATGCGGCTGGCCAAAGTTGCCGGCGGCGCGCCGCGGCCGGCGGGTCGACCAACCGGTCCGCGGGATCGGGCGCCGGCAGGCGGTCCGCCGCGCTACAGCCGGGACGATCGGAGTAGTCCAGCCGCGCGCCCGCCCCGCTTTACGGAAGAAAGCTAGCCGGGGAGGAAGTCGGCGAGTCAATGCGGCGGTTTCGCAACGTCGCCGCCGCGACATCCGAAAGCGTCATGGAATTGTCCCGGAATCCCGCGCAAACTCTCCTCATGGTCGGGTTTCGATTGACCTAAGGTCGGAAGCGTCAGCGGGCCAGTTGAGGCCTGCTTTGCGGGAGTGCTTCGATGACTACGCTGCGAAATCTCTCGGTGGTGCTGTGCCTGGCGGGCTGCGTTGGCAACGCCTCGGCTCAGGGTGGAACCGGCTTGCGTGACGAGCCATCAGCGTTCGGCCTACGCAGCGGACTCGACACACGTTCACTGGCGAAGCCTTCGACCGACGGGACCAGCCTGGGCCTGGCTTCGTCGGGTCTGGTACTGGCCGACTGGCACCCGCTTGCGAGCGGATTTCGAGTCACTGGGGGCTTTGCCTACAACAACCCGCAACTTGATGCCTTCAATAGTGCGGCACGGGCTGGCGCCGGCATTTACGACACGCCGACCGCGGGGACCAGCAGCGTACGCAGCCTGACGGCACGTTCAAATCCCTATTTGGGCTTGGGTTGGGGTATCGCTCCAACGCCGCGCAGCGGCATGTACTTCAGTGCCGATGTTGGCGTCATGTATCAGCGGTCCGGCGGTGGCGCGTGTTCGACCGCCTTGCCGCCGACACTGTGTGCGCAATTGCAGAACGACGTGCGGCTGGACGAAGAACAGCGCCAGAGCGACACGCGCCTGGCGCCCGTGCTTACTCTTGGCGTGGGGCTGCGCTTCTAATCGTTCTTGACCGTTTGGGTCCGGCCCGGGTTTCAGATCGGCGCGCGGTCTGCCAGCGGGGGCACGAACTCGACGCGCGAGACACACAAGGCGCGTCGCAGGCACAGGTAAATGGCCGAGGGGTCGAGCCGTTGACCCGCCTTGGCGCGCAGCCGTACATCCATCGCGTCGGCGCGAGCTCGAACGGACATCGATTCAAGTTTCGAACGATCGACCGCCGCAGCTGCGTCTTCGCGACCGAGTACTTCCAGAACAGTCTGCTGACGGCCGCCGAGCCTCGTTAGCTGGATCTGGACCTCGTTGTCTCGTTCCCTTACGCGCATCTGCATTTTGCGTCTCCGGCGGCTTCGTTCGTTAGTCTCGTCGTCGATATTTTCCGTCTGCGATTGTCATCAGCTTTCGTGACATTTTCATTGTTGTGCCGGAAGGGCAATCCGCCATATGGCGGAACACGCGGGCAGCGTGCCGACTATTCGACAAGCGGTAGAAATCGACCGCAAAAACGTCGACAAGCGGCCACAATCGACTGCTGAGGTTTCGCCAAGCGCTTGAACTCGCCGGCTGAAACGGCCGACTTCCCTAGGGCCTGTTCACACTAACAACGGGAGTGCGAAAGATGGATGGCGGGAGGCAGTGCAAGGCGGCGCGAGCGCCGTTGGCTGATGCCAATCAGCGAGCGGCAACGCGGCAATGCGCCCGCCATCCGTCTTTCCCTTTGGGTTGGGCCGAAATGCGGCGTCTGCTTTGTCGGGACGGCTTGCGAAGGGGGCCACCCTTGGCTGCGCCGCCCTTCGCGCAGGCCACCGCATTGCGGCCCAACGCATCTCCCGTTGTTAGTGTGAACAGGCCCTAGCTAACGCGGCGGCAAGCTGCGCAGTTGACGATCGTGGAGGCGAGGCAGCGTCAGCAGCGCGGTGCAGGCGCCTATCAGCGCGAGAAACATGTCGGACTGCGTGTCCCAGGGGTCGCCCTGGGTGCCGAGAAAATCATCCGCGCCCTGTCCGAGGGCCAGCGCGGTCCACCACTCGAGGAGTTCGTACACCGCGCTGATCGCCATCGGCACGCAGATGCACAGGAAGGCCAGCATGCGCGGGCCGCGCACATGGTGGCCGCGAATCAGGATCTCGCGCGCAATGATGGCCGGGACGAAACCCTGCATGAAGTGACCGAGCTTGTCGTAGGGATTGCGTGCGAGCCCCATCAGCTCCTGCACCCAGTGTCCGGCTGGAACCCTCGCATAGGTGTAGGCACCACCAATGATCAGTACCAACGCATGCAGGAACAGGAGGACATAGAGCAGGGTCGTCAATGGATACCTTGCGCGAGTCGCCAGCAACAGCGGCAGTGCAATCAGTACCGGCGCGACCTCCAGCAGCCAGGTTGCGCGATCGAAGGGTCTCCATCCCGATGCAATCAGGGCCAGCACCGTCATCGCCAGCAAGACGGCCGGCAGGGAAGACTTGCCGAAGGCGGCCGGCATGAGGATCGAAATCCCGCTCAGCTGCTTGCGGCGAGCAAGGCGCGCAGCTCACGACCCAAAGCGAGGTTGCGATTTTCCAGGTCGCGCGGCTCGGCCACAAAGGCGAACTCGGCGATGCACTTCTGTGACGCGACGCTCAGCTCCGACTCGATATAGCGCCACCCGAAGTCGAAACGATCCGGTCGCTCGCGCATGCCAAGCAACTCGATCAGCGCGCGTATGAGCGCCTGATAGAAGCCGAACGCCTCGAGAGGGCGACCCCGGGCCAGTTCCTTTGCCACCAGGCGTTCATAGATTGGCACGGCACCGTGCAATTGAGCGAGCCGCTGCCCTCGACGTGCCCGGTGAGCGCGCTGGTCAAGCGGACGGGCCGCTATGCGTTCGGTTCCACGATCGAAGTAAACGAGCGGCTCGCCGTGGCGGTCACGCTCCAGAAAGGGCGCGACCCCATCGATGTTGGCAACGACGCAGTCAAGCATGAAGAACTGCGGGGACCCGGCAAGCAGATACAGGCGCTGCGTCACCTCGCGGAAGGGCGGCGGATCGGCCCGCCATTCATGCTCGATTGCCGCGACCTTGAGCACCGATCGTTCGATCGCCTCGAAGATCTGATCTGCCACAGCCAGCGGCGCGACCACCACGAGATCGATGTCCGAATAGGCATCCAGTCGTCCGGTCGCCGCCGATCCGCCCTCGAAACAGGCGGTTACGTCCTTGAGTTCGGCAATTCCGGCAACGACAACAGAGGTGACGCGTCGCCGGAACTCCAGAGGATCGGTCACGCCAGGCCGTCCTTGCGGAATCGTGCCAGGCCGGCGTCGGTCAGCTTGCCAAGCGCGGACAGATCGACAGCCCCGGGCGAGGTGAAGTTGAAACAGGATTTTCCCTGCATGCAGCCGAGCAGGGAAGCAGGGACGTCGGCGAGCAATTCGGGATAGGCGTACACCGGCATCAGATGATAGGAAACGCAGGACTTGCTGATCTTTACCGCGCCGAAAAACATCGGCTTCTTGGTCGGCCCCAATCGGGCGGTATTGAGGTAGTAGTCGCCGGGCCTGTCATGGACCACCACGAGACGTGCCGCGTGACGTGCCAGCAGCGGACGCAAGGCGGCAAAAACGGCTTCGAAATCGGGGTTGGCTTTGGGCATGCCGAATCCTGTGCCTGGCAACGGCGACACTCAGTCGACGCGCGCGTTCGAAAACTTCACTACCTGCGCCCACTTCTCGGTCTCGATCCGGATAAACGCGGCAAATTGCTCCGAATTCATGCCGCCCGGGTCTGCCCCTTGCGCGAGAAATCGTTCGCGCACTTCCGGCGTCGCCAGGGACTTCGCAACATCAACTTGTATCTTGTCGACGATTGCGCGCCGCGTGCCGGCAGGCGCAAACAGACCGAACCAGGAACCGGCGTCAAAGCCCTTGATGCCGGTGGCCTCTTCCATGGTCGGCGTATTCGGCAGGGCGGGTGAGCGCTTGCGCGAGGTCACGGCCAGAGCAGTGAGCTTGCCGGCTTTTATATGCGGCAACGCGGACGGCAGGTTGTCGAACATCACGTTCATGTTGCCGGCGAGCAGGTCGGTCAGCGCCGGCGCCGAGCCGCGGTAGGGAAAGTGGACCATGAAGGTCCCGGTCGATGTCTTGAACAGCTCTCCGGTGAGGTGAATCGAGGTGCCGTTGCCGCTGGACGCCATGTTGAGCTGGCCCGGCCGCGCCTTTGCATACGCGATGAATTCGTTGACGTTGGTCACCGGCACTTTCGGATTGACCACCATGACGTTGGGAACGCTGGCCACGAGTGTGATCGGGACGAAGTCCTTGACCGGGTCGAAAGGCATGCGGGCTGCGGTTTGCGCAAACAGCGCCTGGTTGATCGCGTGGGTGCCGACCGTTCCCATCAGCAAGGTATAGCCGTCGGGAGCACTCTTGGCGACCTGCTCGGCACCGATGTTGCCGCCGGCTCCGCCGCGATTTTCTATGATGACCGGCTGCTGCCACATGCGTTGCAGCTCGACGCCGAGCGAGCGAGCCACGATGTCCGTGGTGCCACCCGGTGGGAAGGGCACGATTATCCTGACCGGCTTGCTGGGCCAACTCTGCGCATGAACAGCGCCCGTGCCGAAGGCGATGAGTACGATGGCGAGCCAGCTGCGGATCATGCAAACTCCCGGCGAGTGCGATTCAGCCCAAGTCTGCCGTGTGCAACGGCCTTCGTCTATGCTGGCTGCGGCACGCGACCTCAGCACTCGACCCTCATTCCCTTGCCTTGATGAGATTGCACCGCACACCAGGTAAGAATCGCTCGCGTCGACCCCCTGGTGGCAGGGCCGAGTGATGACTTCGATCGGCTGCACATCATGAGTCATGTGCTTGCGCTCGACCAGGGCACCACCAGTTCGCGCGCCATAGTCTTTGATCGTAGTGGCCAGCCGGTTGCTGCCACTCAGCGCGAATTTCGCCAGCACTTTCCGCAGCCGGGCTGGGTCGAGCACGATGCCAACGAGATCTGGTCGTCCCAGCTTGCCTGTGCGCAGGCTGTACTGCGCGAAGCCGGCTTGCGGGCCAGCGCCTTAACCGCCATCGGCATCACCAATCAGCGCGAGACCACGGTCCTGTGGGACCGCGCAACCGGCGCCCCGATTGCCCCGGCCATCGTCTGGCAGGACCGCCGCACCGAGGAGCTTTGTGCGCAGTTGCGCGCGCAGGAAGAGGAAGAGTTCGTTCGTGCCAGGACCGGCCTCGTACTCGATCCCTACTTTTCCGCCACCAAGATTGCCTGGCTGCTCGATCATGTCGCCGGTGCGCGTGCGCGGGCCGAACGCGGCGAACTGGCATTTGGCACGATCGATTCCTGGCTGGTCTGGAATCTCACGGGTGGCGCGCACGTAACCGACGTCAGCAATGCCTCGCGCACCTTGCTGGTGAATCTGGCGACGCTCGATTGGGACGACGAACTGCTGGCGCTGTTTCGCGTGCCGCGATCTGTGCTGCCACGCATGACGTCATCGAGCGAAATAGTGGGGCAGGTGCAAGCGCACTGGCTCGGCGGCCCAATTCCGATCGCCGGCATCGCTGGCGATCAGCAGGCAGCGACTTTCGGACAGGCATGCTTCGCACCGGGAATGGCCAAGAACACCTACGGCACCGGCGCCTTCATGCTGATGAATGTCGGGACCACGCCGCAAGCATCGGCCAATCGTCTGCTGGCTACCTGCGGCTGGAGGCTGGGTGCGCGTGGCGCCGATGGTCTCAGCCCTGAAGCGACCTACATGCTCGAAGGCAGCGTGTTTGTCGCCGGTGCGGTGGTCCAATGGCTGCGCGATGGACTTGGACTGATTGCTGACGCGCGCGAGGTCGAGGCCCTTGCGCGACAAGTGAATGACAGCGGCGGACTATTGTTCGTTCCGGCTTTCGTCGGTCTCGGCGCTCCACACTGGGACGCCGACGCGCGCGGCCTGATGATCGGCATTACGCGCGGAACCACGCGTGCCCATGTCGCGCGTGCCGCACTGGAATCGATTGCGTTCCAATCTGCCGATGTGCTTGCTGCCATGCAGCGCGATGCCTCTCAGCCACTGACCGAATTGCGGGTTGATGGCGGAGCCGCGCGCAATGATCTATTGATGCAGTTTCAGGCCGACCTCATGGGAGTGCCAGTGGTCCGGCCTGTGGTCACCGAGACGACGGCGCTCGGTGCCGCCTACCTGGCCGGATTGGCCACGGGAGTCTGGTCATTGGAACAATTGTCGCAGCTGTGGCGCGTCGATCGTCGATTCGAACCCCTGATGGACTCCGGGCGGCGCGAAGAATTGCGCGCGAGATGGAGCAAGGCAGTCGAGCGTTCGCGCGCCTGGGCGGGTTGAGCGAGTGCTAGTTTTTCTCTCGTCCAACGTACTTCGGGTGAGCCGGCCTTGAGCGTTCAGATCGAACGCGCAGCGCTGCTGTCCGCCCTGCGCGATCCCCACCCCTGGGATGTGGTCATCATCGGCGGCGGCGCCACCGGCTTGGGGTTGGCAGTTGACGCTGCCGCACGCGGACTGCGAACTGCGCTGATCGAAGCGCGTGACTTCAGCTCCGGCACCTCGAGTCGCAGCACCAAGCTGATCCATGGCGGTGTGCGCTACCTCGCGCAGGGCAACGTCAAACTGGTGCGAGAAGCGCTCGTCGAGCGGGCCTTGTTGCTGGCCAATGCACCCAGCCTCGTGAAGCCGCTGGAGTTTGTCGTGCCTTGCTACCGGATTGGCGAGCGCGAGTTCATGCGTGTCGGCCTCGGGTTGTATGACGCGCTGGCTGGCAGCCGCAGTGTCGGTGCCACGCGCTGGCTGGGGCGCGCCGAAACCCTTGCCCTGTTGCCGGGAGTGCGTGAACGCGGCCTGCACGGTGGGGTCGCTTACTGGGATGCGCAATTTGACGACGCGCGCCTCGCGATCGCGCTGATGCGCACTGCGCATCGTCTCGGCGCCGTGCCGATCAACTATGTGCGAGCCGAGTCGATCGTGCAGGACTCCGGCCGGGCCGTTGAGGTCATCGCGGTCGACCAGGAGTCCGGTGAGCGATTCGCCTTGCGCTCGCGCGTGATCTTCAATGCGACCGGAGTGTGGGTCGATGCGGTGCGCCGGCTTGCTGATCCTGCAGCGCGTCCGCTGGTAACGGTGAGCCGTGGCTCGCATGTGATCGTCGATCGTCAGTTCCTGCCGGGCCGACATGCCATGACGATTCCGCGCACCGCCGACGGCCGGGTGCTGTTCGCGATTCCATGGCGCGAGCGCTTGATGCTGGGGACGACCGATGTGCCAACCGTCTTGTCAACGGCCGATCCGCAGTTCGAGCCGCGCGCGACCGAGCCCGAGATTGAATTCATTCTTGGGACCGCGCGCGCCTATCTGTCGCGGCCGCCCCAACGCAACGATGTGATCGGATCGTTCGCGGGACTGCGTCCCTTGTTTGCACCACACGCGGCCGGTGCGACGAAGACGATTTCCCGCGAACATTCGATCGTGATCGAGCACAAGGCCATGCTCACGATCACTGGCGGCAAATGGACCACCTATCGCAGGATGGCTGAGGACGCGCTGGGCCAGGCGATCAGCCACGGTCTGCTGCCGGAATCGCGGTCGAATTCGACCAGCTTGCGACTTGAAGTCGATGAAGCCCTGGAGACCGCCTGCGATGATGCCGAACGGTTGCCCCCCTCGATCCGGGCAGTCGAGACCTACACGCGCCTGGCCAAGCGACATGAGCAGGCGCGTACGACGGACGATGTGCTGGCGCGCCGGATGCGCATCGGCCTGATTGACCTGAAAGCGGCCGAGACGCTGCGCCCTGCGGTCGAGGCGGCGCTGCGCCAATAAAAAAGGCCGCTCCGAAGAGCGGCCTTTGAGCCGGGCAGTGCTTTCTAGAAATGGTGCCGGATACCCATCGCGAACTGGTCTTTATCAAGGGCATTTGCCACCTGCGGCACCACGCCGCCCGGAGCCGCCGCTATCGATCCATCCCACGAACGCTGGCCGTAGCCGGCATACAGGAAGGTCCGGCGCGACATTCCATATTCGACGCCGAGTCCCCACGCATACCAATCAGGCTCGAATTGAACAAAAGAGCCGCCCGTCACGATGTTGTCCCCGTCCGCCTTTTGGTATGAAGCTATGAGCTTCGCCTTGCCGAGGTTCACGGTGATGCCTGCCATGTAGGCCTGATAGTTGAGGTTGCCAGCGCCCACGGGAAGAAACGTTCCGACACCAATCGGGTTCTGGGTGCCGCCGGTGGTGAGCACGAGACTGGTTTCCTTGAAGTCACCGTAGGCGAGTGCGAACTTGACAATTTTGAAGTCAAAGGTTCCACCGATCTGGAACATCTTCTGGTCCGGCCGTGAGGGAACGGCACCAACCGGATCCGGGAACTGAAGCACGTCATAGGTGGCTGCCACATAGAACGGGCCCGCGCCCCACGACGCGCCCAGGTTAAAGGCGCTCAGGTTCGATCCCTGCGGCGAGGTCTCGTTGCCGCTGATATTGAACGAGTACATCGCCGCACCCTGGAACCCGGCAAATTTCGGGCTCATGTAAATGACCGCATTGTCTTCACGCAGCGACTGCAACGGGACGAACGTGCTCTGCATGCCGTTGACACCCCAGGCAGTACCAAACGGATCGATCGGGCCGAACATGTCGTACGGGCCGGTGCCCGACGACGGCGTACCGAAGCGTCCCAAGGCGACCGTTCCGAAGTTGCCCTGCAGGCCAAGCTGAGACACACGGTTGAACAAGATGCCAGCTGTCCCTTGCGAGCCGGTATCAGCGTTGAACCCGGCTTCCAGCTGGAAGATCACGTTCAGGCCACCGCCGAGAGCTTCGCTGCCGCGGAAACCGAGCCGGCTGCCCCACGTGTAACCGCTGTTGATACCCCAGACGCTTTCCTGCTCGTAGCTCGTCGGTTGCCCGGTAACTGGGCTGCGAGCCAGACCAGCCGTCGTGTACTGCAAGCTGAGGTCGACAACCCCGTAGACCGTGACGCTCGACTGGGCCGCCGCACCGGCCGAAAAAGCGCCCAGTACCGCAAGCGCGATCAATGATTTTTTCATGTGGAGCTCTCCTAGCTTTCGTTTGACTAAGGATTCAATGCTGGCCGGAAGTTTCTTCTTACCTAAAGCTTGATGCGCTCTCACGCCGGCCGTCGAATGACTTCCCCGCAGGAAGTTGACGTCATTCTTCCAGACGACCAAGCACATGGCAAAGCCTTAGGCGAAAACACGCCACAACTGACGGCAATTGTTGCAGGGCGGCAACAGCCACCCGGGGCCCTCGGGCGTGACTTTCCGTATCGCGCAATCCGTCACGAGTTTGCAATGAAGCGGCGGCTCTGTGCAGTTGGGGTCGGCAAGCCTTGACCGGGTGCGACAATTCGTCCCAATGCCCACCCTCAGCCCTTTGGAACAATTGATCGCGATCGCCGACCGAGCGCTGCGAACGATGGCGGCGCAGCCGGTCGCCGGGCGTTCGAGTCCGGCAGCGACGGCCGCGGCTCGCCACTGTCCGACGAGGAACGCAGGACGGCAGCGGCCCTGATGCGGGTGAACCACGTCGGTGAAATCTGTGCCCAGGCACTGTACGAGGCGCAGGCCTTTGCGGCCCGCAGTCCTGAATTGCGCGCGAGCTTCGAGCGCTCTGCCCAGGAGGAGTCAGACCACTTGGCGTGGACGCAGAAGCGAATTGAACAACTCGGCGGCCGGCCCAGCCTGCTGAATCCGCTCTGGTTCGGTGGCTCGTTCCTGATCGGACTGGCGGCGGCCCGCGCCGGGGACCGAATCAGTCTGGGGTTCATGGAGGAAACGGAACGGCAGGTGGAGCAGCACCTGGAGAGCCACCTTGAGCGCCTGCCTGCCGCCGACGCCGAGTCGCGCGCAATCGTCGCTCAAATGCGGGACGATGAACGCAAACACGCAGATCTGGCTGCACAGCTCGGCGCAGCTTCGCTCCCGCTACCTGTGCGCTGGGCAATGCGCGCGGCGGCCAAGCTCATGACGACGACCGCGCACTACGTCTGATCACATGCACGACGCTCGAACATCGTCTCTTGCCCCAGTCCTCCAGAGCTAACGGTCTCCGGGGCACTGCGCCCGCCTTGCCCACTCAGACTTCAAGTATCTCTACCGAGCGAGTGATGACCGCCGTCTTTCCCAGCATGATGGTGGCCGAGCAATACTTTTCGTGAGACAACTCCACTGCGCGCTCCACGGCGGCTCGTGGCAGGGCTTTGCCGCTGACCTTGAACTTCATCTCGATACGAGTGAACACCTTGGGATCCTCGTCGGCCCGCTCGGCCAGCAGGACGACTTCGCATCCGTGGACTGCATGCCGACCGCGCTTCAGGATCAGCACGACATCGTATGCGGAGCACCCTCCGGTCCCTAGAAGCACCATCTCCATGGGCCGTGGAGCCAGATTGCGGCCACCGCCTGCGGGCGATCCGTCCATCGTCACAAGGTGGCCACTTCCTGTCTCGGCGATGAAACTCATGCCCTCACCGCTCCAGCGAACCGTACATTCCATGAAAATCTCCTCCTGGAGTTCCGTCAGTGATTGCTAACTATTGTTGCGGCGCACGAGCCTAGGACAGTGATTCAAGTTCCAAGAAATCTGCTCAACTGATTGTTTTATAAAGAATTCATGATTCCCGTATGACACGAGTGAAGGCCCTTGACTTGCAACGCAACATGACAACGGCGATACTAGTCGTGAAGGGTAGGCAATGCCACCCGCACCATGTCTCCTCCACCTCCCAAGGTGGCTTTGGCCCGGGTCTCCCCGGGCCCTTTTTTGTGCACTTGCGTCGCAACGCCCCGAACGAATAAAATCAAAGGCTTTCCGCGGCACGCTTGACCAAGTTTGAGGGGTGCTCCGCGGACGTTGGCGCTGGGGTCGCTGGTGCAGCGCTTGGGTCGGGGAGCGCTTAGGCCGGCAGGAGTGAGTGATCTGGGGGGCTTCCATTTGGGGCCCATGGTCGCTCGTGGCGACCGAGCGGTGCAAGGTTGTCAGGCGACAGCATGAAATCCGGTTCCGTGGCAATTTGGGCAGCGATGGGGCACAGGCGCCGCAACTGCGTCCGGCCTCGAGGCCCGGCGCAATTCCCGACATCACCAAGCAAGAGTGGATGACTGAATCATGAAAACTTTTACCGCGAAACCACTTGAAGTCAAGCGTGATTGGCTCGTGGTTGATGCAAGTGAAAAGGTACTGGGGCGGCTGGCAAGTCAAATTGCTTTGCGCTTGCGTGGCAAGCACAAGCCTGAGTACACACCGCATGTCGATACCGGTGATTTCATCGTCGTCGTCAATGCTGCGAAGCTGCAAGTGACGGGCGCCAAGGCCGAGGACAAGAAGTACTACCGCCATAGCGGATATCCCGGCGGCGTCTACGAAACCAACTTCCGCAAGATGCAGGAGCGATTTCCCGGTCGCGCCCTGCAGCTAGCGGTGCGTGGCATGCTGCCCAAGGGGCCGCTCGGCTACGCCATGATCAAGAAGCTCAAGATCTACGCCAACGGCGATCACCCCCACACTGCGCAGCAGCCCAAGTCGCTCGACATCTGAGGTCATCATGATCGGCAAGTACAACTACGGAACCGGCCGCCGCAAGAGTTCGGTCGCACGCGTGTTCATGAGGCGCGGCAAGGGCGAAATCGTCATCAACGGCCGCCCGATCGAGCAGTATTTTTTCCGGGAAACCGGTCGCATGATCGTGCGCCAGCCCCTGCAGGTGGCAAATCATCTTGACACTTTCGACATCCATGTAAACGTCGCCGGTGGTGGCGAATCCGGTCAGGCCGGCGCGGTGCGGCACGGCATCACTCGCGCCTTGATCGACTATGACGCGACGCTGAAGCCGGCGCTTTCGAGTGCCGGCCTGGTGACGCGCGATGCGCGTGAGGTCGAGCGCAAGAAGGTTGGATTGCGCAAAGCGCGTCGCCGCAAGCAGTTCTCGAAGCGCTAGCCCGCCGCACGGCCGCCCGAAGGCGGGCGATGTCCCTCGCGGAGGGACCGCGCGCAGCGCGAGGGAGCGACCAGACTCGCCGCACGGCCGCCCGAAGGCGGGCGACGTCCCTCACGGATGGACTGCGCGCAGCGCGAGGCAGCCAGCCGCACGGTCAACGGCCAGAACCTGCTGGCCTTTCGCAGGACACAGGCGGTCCGCGGAGACTGCCCTGTATACCGCCTCAGCCCGAAGGCAGCGGGCGACGTTCCTCGCGGAAGCAAGGCGCGCAGCACGAGGGAGCAAGCAAAGCAGCCGCGATCGCGCATCGCGCGATCGCGTGTCGGCTGTCCGTGGGGCCCGGTTCGCGGGATGCATTCGCCCGCAGATTTACCGCTTCCCTCTGCATGGCCGCCTATACTCATCGAGAGAAGAACAAAGCCGCTCCAGACCGCTGGCAGGCGGCTTTTTTATTGCTTGGACGCGGGCATCTCGATCTCGAGCAGCTCAAACCTCTGGCGAGATGAAGCGAAAACTCTGGTTTCAGAAACTGTCCGTCAAAGGGCCTCGGGTCGCCGTCAGAGCACATCTGCCCTGGCCGCTGCGCATTGTTGCGGCAATTGTCTTGCTGGCGCTTGCAGGCGTCGGCGGACTTGCTCTTTACGAGCACGGCCGGACTCTCGGCGCGCCGGACCGAGCTCAGCTTGCCGCCGAGCTTGAAAAATCGCAAAGTCTCCTGCGAGAGGCGCAATCCGACCGGATCCGCAATGCGAGTGCGGCCGCACAGGCGGAAAACCAGCTCAAGGTAGAGCGCGCGGCGCAGGAACAGCTTGCGGCGCAGCTGAAGTTGATGGAGAACGACAACGCCAAATTGCGCGAGGACCTGGCGTTCTTCGAAAGCCTGTTGCCGATGCCGGCGGTGGCCAAAGGAGTCGTGATCCGCAGCTTCCGGATACAGCCGGACTCCGAGGCGGAGCCGAACACGATGCGATATCGCCTGCTGGTTCAGCAAAGCGGCAAGCCGGAACGCGACTTTGTTGGTACGGTGAACCTGAAGGTCAGTTTGCAGCAGGGTGGCCGTCCCTGGGTTCTTGAGGTTCCGGACCCCCGCTCACCCGAATCGGCTATAGCACTGTCTTTTCGCCACTATCAGAGGGTCGAAGGGACGTTTACGCTGCCAGCTGGCGCAGTGATCCGCTCAGTGCAAGTAGCGATTGAGGCGAACGGCCAGACGCAGGCGCAACAGACGTTCGCGACGCCATAGAGGAGGATGACCATGTTCGGAAGCAAGGCGACGACGCCAACCACCATCGGCACGCTGATAGGGACGGGCACAGTTATCGAAGGGACGGTCTCCTACGCGGGAGGCCTGAGAGTGGATGGCGCGGTTAGTGGCGATCTGCGCTGCGCTCAAGGCAAGGCGGGGATGGTCATCATCAGCGAGCACGGCAAAGTTACGGGCGAGGTTCACGCTGCCCATCTCGTGGTTTCGGGTTGCATCGTCGGACCGGTTCATGTCACTGACCTGCTCGAGCTGCAGCCCACCGCCCGCGTGTCAGGAGATGTGCACTATCGGGCGCTCGAAATTCATAATGGCGCCGTGGTCGAGGGACGACTTATCCACGAGTCCGCGGATGTTTCTGACCAAAGGCCGGCCTTG
Source organism: uncultured beta proteobacterium (assembly GCA_963735955.1). Classification (GTDB taxonomy): domain Bacteria; phylum Pseudomonadota; class Gammaproteobacteria; order Burkholderiales; family Burkholderiaceae_F; genus CAVTND01. The sequence continues at coordinate 80,852 of CAVTND010000016.1, forward strand.
AAACTGGCCGCAGGCGGCGCCACCTTGGACACTTGAGACGAATCAAGTCTGGAGTAGGGTGGCGTCTATAATGGCAACACGCAAGCGAGCTGCCGTCGCAGCCTGGAGCACTTCATGAACGCAGTTGTGGAAATGCCCGCACCACTGGTCTTTACCGATGCCGCGGCGCAGAAAGTCAAGACCCTGATCGACGAAGAGGGCAACCCCGAGTTGAAGCTGCGGGTATTCGTCCAGGGGGGCGGCTGCTCCGGCTTTCAGTACGGATTCACCTTTGACGAAGTTGTCAACGAGGACGATGCCACGATGGAAAAGAATGGCGTCACCTTGTTGATCGATTCGATGAGCTATCAGTATCTTGTCGGCGCCGAGATTGACTACAAAGAAGATCTGGAAGGCGCGCAGTTCGTCATCAAGAATCCGAATGCGACGACCACCTGCGGTTGCGGTTCATCGTTCTCCGCCTAGTTTCTGGTCATACCTGAAAAGGCGCCCGCGGGCGCCTTTTTCTTTGGTGACGCGGTGTCTCGCGATTCAGGCAGGGTAGAGCGCACCCAGCACGCGCAGGCCGCGCGCGCCGGTAACACTCGGCAAATTGCCGAAGCGGCGTTCAGTGAATGCTCGGGCGAGCCAGGCAAAGGCCATCGCCTCCACGTGCTCGGGTGCAATGCCCAGTGCTGCCGAGGTTTGTACCGGTCTTGGGGCAGCAAGGCGGCTGAGTGCATTCATCAGCGTGACGTTGCGTGCACCGCCGCCGCAGACGATAAGGTCGCGGACGGCGGGGCACCAGCGCTCGATCGCATCGGCAATCGAGCGTGCCGTCAGCTCGGTTAGAGTAGCCAGCACATCGGCGGCCCGACCGCGATGGTCGTCAGTCAGATTGTCGAGCCAGGCCGCCGAAAACAACTCGCGCCCGGTGCTCTTGGGCGGTCGCTTCATGAAGAAAGGTTCTTGCAGCATGCGGGCCAGCAACGGGGGATCCACCTGGCCGCGCGCTGCGAAGAGGCCATCCTGATCAAAGGCGGTGCCCCAGTACTTCTGCGTCCAGGCGTCAAGCAGCACGTTACCCGGCCCACAGTCAAATCCGATCACCTCGGCCTCGTTCATTAGGCTGGTGATGTTGCTGATGCCCCCGACATTGATGATCGCGCGCGGCGCATTGCTCAAGAACACCTGCGCATGAAATGCAGGTACCAGCGGCGCGCCATGACCACCGGCGGCTAGGTCCCGGCTCCGGAAGTCGGCGATGACGTCGATGCCCGTGAGTTCCGCCAGGCGAGCAGGAGCGTTCAGTTGAACCGAGTAACCATGGTCTGGCCGGTGTCGGACGGTCTGTCCATGGGCGCCGATGGCAACCACGCTCGAGGCGTCGACGCCGGCAAGCTGCAGCACGGACATCACGGCGTCGGTGTAAACGCTGGCCAGCGAGAGTGCCGCGCGGCTGCTGACTTCAATTTCGTCGCCGGCGGAGACGCAAAGAGCTCCGAGTGTTGCCCGCAACTCAGTCGAGTACGGTCGATGGACGTGTGCCTCCAGGCGCGGCATCAGGCCTGCAAAGTCGACCAGCGCCGCATCGACCCCATCCAGGCTGGTGCCGGACATCAGCCCGACGAACCATAGCGGTGACGGTCCGTCCGCGACAGCGGGCGGGGAAACTGCGCCAGCCAGCATGCGCTGGTCAGCGCTCGGTCACGGCAAGCCGAACGCGCTCGAGCAGCGCGAGTTGTTCCCGCAGCGGTTCGGCGTTGGCCATGAATGCGGGCCGCATCTGCCCCGGCAATGGGGCCACTGAGGGCAGAGTGGCAGTCATCGGATTGACGTGCCGGCCATTTTGCTTGAGTTCAAAGTGAAGATGAGGGCCGGTGGCCCAGCCGGTCGCGCCAACGAGACCGATCAGATCTCCCTGGGAAAGCCGAGCGCCCTTGACGGTTCCAGGCGCAATTGACTTGAGGTGCGCATACAAGGTGGAGTGTTTCGCATCGTGGCGTACTTCGACCACATTTCCATAGCCGCTTTGCCACCCGGCGAACTCCACCATGCCGCCTGCAACGGTTCGGACCCGGGTGCCCAATTCGGCCGCGTAGTCGATACCGCGATGCGCCGTGCCATATCCGAACAAGGGATGAGCGCGATTGGCGGTGAAGCCTGAATTGACCCGTGTGTAGGGCAAGGGCGAGCGCAGAAACCCGCGCTGCATCGCGCGCCCGTCAATCGAGTAGTAGCCGCCATTCTTGCTGCCATCGGCGAACCAATAGGCGTCGACGCGTCGGCGTTGGATGACGACCTCGACCGCCAGCAATCGCCCTGGCCGCAGAAACTCAGCACCTGCATGGAAAGTCTCGTAAACCACCCGGAACGAATCTCCAGGCTGCAAGTCCCGATGGAAGTCGATCTGGCCCTCGAGTGCATCCACGATCTGTTGTGCGATGGAGTCCGGTACCCCGGCCGAATCGGCGGCACCGAACAGCGATCCACGGACCTCGCCGCTCCTCATTTCGACGCGTCGTTCCAGTGCGATTTGACGCTCGCTGACCTGGAAGCTGCCATCGGTGCCCGCGCGGTCCAGGCTGAATATTTTCGACGTCGCGCCTGCGTTGAGCTGCTCGCCGCCGGCAAACACGCGCAGCCAGCGGAGTTCACCGTCGGCGTTCAAGCTTGCCCGTACGAACTGACCGGGGATCAGCCGCGAAAGCGCCTGCGCCGCGGGACTTTTCGCGATGAATCGTGCCGCCGCGTCGTCCGCGATTCCGAGCCGGGAGAAGAGGGACAGCGTGGTGTCGCCGCGCTCGACATGCGCCTCCCGGACGAACTGCTCGTCCGAGAGCGGTACCAGCAGCAACTGATCGGTGATCGGTGGCGTTGCGATGGTCTGCACTACCGGCCGGGGCTGCAGCGAATCCAGATCGAGCACCGATGGCGCCGCCGCCAGCGCTGCGACCGCCGCCGATAGCGGCAGCAGCGAAGCCACGGCAGCCAGCTCGATCCGGCTTCCCGTTTGCGAGTGGAACTGCCGCCAACGCCGGGCAGCGAGCCGAAGGCCAAGCCGCAGGTCAGCGCGTGGCAGGGCCAGCACTGACGCGAACTTCGCGGTAGATCGTTTGGATAGAATCCGAATCGCCACGGCTGATGGAAAGCGGCGCGTCTTGCGGCGCGCGGAACGCTGCATTGGGAAGGTGGCGATTATAGCCGGCCGACCCGTCCGCCCCGGGAGCAGACGCTCCGACTCATCCGGAAATCTAGGACCTGTTCATACTAAACGCGGGAGTTCGAAAGCCAATGACGGGATGCAGTGCAAGGCGTCGGGAGCGCGGTTGGGCAAGCCCAATGAGCGAGCCTCATTGGCAACTGCGCGCAGCAATGCGCCCGCCATTGGCTTTCCCGAAGGGTTGGGCCGAAATGCGGCGTCTGCTGTGTCGCCGGAGGTTGCCCATGGAACCATCATGGGCAACCTCCGCCTTCGCGCATCCCTCCGCCTTGCGGCCCAACGCATCTCCCGTTTTGGTGTGAGCAGGCCCTAATGCCCTCCGACGCCAGAACCTACCCGGTCACCGCCGACGTTCACAGTGCGCTTTCCCTGATCAAGGGTGGCAGCCATGAACTGCTGATCGAGTCCGAGTTCGAAGGCAAGCTGGCACGCTCGGCGGCGACGGGACGGCCGCTGCGCTGCAAGCTGGGCCTCGACCCGACCGCACCCGACATTCATCTTGGCCACACCGTGGTGTTGGACAAGTTGCGCCAGCTGCAGGACCTCGGGCACACGGTGATTTTTCTGATCGGAGACTTCACCGGCATGATCGGTGACCCGTCCGGACGCAATGCGCTGCGGCCACCCCTGACGCGCGAGGAAATCGACGCTAACGCGAAAACGTACTTCGCCCAGGCCGCGCTGGTGCTCGATCGTGCCAAGACCGAAATTCGCTACAACTCGGAGTGGTCCGAGCCGCTCGGCGCGGCCGGCATGATCAGGCTGGCGGCCAGGTACACACTGGCACGCCTGCTCGAGCGTGACGACTTTGCCAAGCGCTACCGCGAAAACTCGCCGATTGCCATGCACGAACTGCTGTATCCCCTGATGCAGGGCTATGACTCAGTGGCGCTGGAGTCCGATCTCGAGCTCGGTGGCACTGACCAGAAATTCAATCTGCTGGTGGGTCGAGAACTTCAGCGGCATTGGGGGCAGGAGCCGCAGTGCATTCTGACCATGCCGTTGCTCGAGGGGATCGACGGCACCGAGAAGATGTCCAAGAGCAAGGGCAACTACATCGGCATCACCGAGTCGCCGTTCGAGATGTACGGCAAGACCATGTCTATCTCCGATGAACTCATGTGGCGCTGGTATGAGCTTCTTTCCCGGCGTAGCCCTGATGAACGTGCAGCCCTGCAACGACAGGTGCGCGAAGGACGCAATCCGCGCGATGCTAAGGCACTGCTCGCCAAGGAAATCGTCGCGCGCTTCCATTCGGAGCGCGATGCGAACCTCGCGGACTTCGAGTTCATGGCGCGATTCAAGGCCGGCGCCATTCCCGACGACATGCCCGAAGTGATACTCCATGCTGCCGACGGCATGATCAGCGTGACAAGCCTGCTGAAACAGGCCGGCCTCGCGCCATCGACCAGCGAAGCCGTCCGCAATATCGAGCAGGGCGGGGTGAGGATTGACAGCGAAAAGATCAGTGATCGGGCTCTTACGCTTGGCAAGGGAACCTACGTGGTGCAGGTCGGCAAGCGCAAGTGGGCACGCGTCACCGTGAGTTGAGCGCTTGTGGTGAACTGAACTCCAAGGGATGATCGCGCTGCTCCAGCGCGCCACGCGCGGCTCAGTACGAATCGACGGCAAGCTGGCCGGCGAAATCGGCCCTGGACTGGTAGTGTTTCTGTGCGCCGAGCGCAATGACGGGGAGGCGCAGGCCGAGACGCTGCTGAGCAAGCTGCTTGCTTTCCGCGTTTTCGCCGACGCCGACGGCAAGATGAATCGCAACGTGAGCGAGGTTGAAGGTGGGTTGCTTCTCGTACCGCAGTTCACGCTCGCCGCGGATACCAGATCGGGCACGCGACCGGGCTTCAGCAGTGCGGCGGCCCCCGAGCTCGCTGCGCGCCTGTTCAAGCATTTCGTCGCGCTTGCGCGAACGCGTCATCCAAGAACGGCAAGTGGCGAATTCGGCGCGATGATGCAGGTAGAGTTGGTCAACGACGGCCCGGTGACCTTCTGGCTTCAGACCGGGTCCGGGCAGAGAGGGAGTCGGCAATGAAACTATGGAGCGAATCGTTTGCGGACGGCAAGCCGATCCCCGGCGAGTACGCGTTTTGCGTGATCGATCCAGGCAATCATGTGAAGTTGTCGTCCAATCGCAACCCGCATATGGCGTGGGGTGATCCGCCCGCGGGCACGCAGTCACTGGCATTGATCTGCCACGACGTGGACGTGCCAAGCAAGCCTGACGACCTGTTCAAGACTGACCGCGAAATTCCTGCCAGCCTGCCACGGGTCGACTTCTTCCACTGGGTGCTGGTCGGTATTGCCGCCAATGAGCGCGCAATTGAAGCGGGTTCCTATTCGAAGGAAGTCACGCCGCGCGGCAAGAGCGGTCCGGCAACGGCGCAAGGTCCGCAGCAGGGTATCAATGACTATACGGGCTGGTTCGCGTCTGACCACGATATGAGTGGCGATTATTTCGGCTACGACGGACCCTGCCCGCCGTGGAACGACTCGATCCTGCATCACTACCGCTTCACGCTCTACGCGCTTGACGTCGCCGAACTGGACGTCGGACACCGCTTCACTGGACCGGATGCACTCAAGGCGATCAAGGGCCATGTGCTTGCACAGGCGGTGATTACGGGCACATACACGCTCAATCCCCGTCTCGCTTGAGGGTTCGCGCTCCGTTTCCGGGCTGACTGACATCGATGCGATCAGCCTGTCGATGCTGCGACTGCTCGCTGGGCAGATGGCAAGTGATCAGTATCCACTTGCACGCGGCCGCGAGGTCAGAGTTTGTCCGTCAATGATTCGTGCGTCCCTCCGGGTTGTCGCCAGAGAGCCCGCCTGCGGCGTTGCGCAGCTTGGCCGTAGATGGACTACTGTCCTGCGCTGCGCGCCTTGCAGGTAGGCTCTCTGGCGACAACGCATCCCACGAATCATTGACGGACAAACTCTCATGTTCAAACGATCCGAGAGCACCATTGAGGCGGTCGACCGCGAGATCTGGACCGCCGTCCAGAACGAGCATCGCCGCCAGGAAGAACACATCGAGCTGATCGCCTCCGAGAACTACGCAAGCCCGGCGGTGCTGGCAGCGCAGGGCACGCAGCTCACCAATAAGTACGCCGAGGGCTACCCCGGCAAGCGCTACTACGGCGGCTGCGAATTCGTCGATGTGGTCGAGACGCTGGCAATCGCTCGACTCAAGGCGCTGTTCGCCATGCCGACCGTTGAGATTGCTGCCAATGTGCAGCCACATTCGGGGGCGCAGGCCAACGAGGCCGTCTTTCTTGCGGTGCTGAATCCCGGCGACACCATCATGGGGATGAGCCTGGCCGAAGGCGGGCACCTGACCCATGGCATGCCGCTCAACATTAGCGGCAAATGGTTCAAGGTGGTCAGCTATGGCCTGAACGCACGCGAGGAAATCGACTACGACGCGATGGCGTACGCGGCGCTCGTGCACAAACCCAAGCTGATCATTGCCGGCGCTTCCGCCTATTCGCTGAAGATCGACTTTGCGCGCTTTGCCCAGGTGGCGCGCGACATCGGTGCCGTGTTCATGGTGGACATGGCGCATTACGCTGGCCTGATCGCGGCAGGCGTGTATCCGAACCCGGTGCCACATGCCGATGTGATCACATCCACGACGCACAAGACCCTGCGCGGTCCGCGCGGCGGCCTGATCCTGATGAAGCCGCACCTCGAGAAGGCGATCAACTCGGCAGTGTTTCCCGGCCTGCAGGGGGGACCGTTGATGCATGTGATCGCAGCCAAGGCAGTGGCCTTCAAGGAAGCGCTGGCCCCGGAGTTCAAGACCTACCAGCAGCAGGTGATCGTTAATGCGCGCGCAATGGCCGGCACCCTGGTCAAGCGCGGCTTGCGCATCGTGTCCGGCCGCACCGAAAGCCATCTGATGCTGGTCGACCTGCGCGCCAAGGGCATTACCGGCCGGGATGCCGAAACCTTGCTGGGCCAGGCCCATATCACGATCAACAAGAATGCGATTCCGAAGGACCCCGAAAAACCGATGGTGACCAGTGGTATCCGTCTCGGCTCGCCGGCGATGACGACACGCGGATTCAAGGAAGCCGAAGCAGAACAAACTGCCGGGCTGATCGCTGACCTGCTCGATGATCCCGGTAACGCGGCGACATTGGCGCGGGTGAAGTCTGAGGTCGCTGTGCTGACGCGAAGATTTCCGGTGTATGGCTGAGGCATGAGGTGCCCGTTCTGCCAGCACGCCGATACACAGGTCATCGACTCACGTGCTTCGGACGAGGGCGTATCGATCCGGCGGCGGCGCAAATGCCTTGATTGCGAAAAGCGGTTCACGACCTATGAGCGGGTCGAGCTCGCCCTGCCGACCGTCATCAAGCGGGGCGGGGGGCGGGCCGACTACGACCGCGCCAAGCTGCGCGCGTCGATGCAATTGTCGCTGCGCAAGCGGCCGGTTTCGCGCGAGGCGGTCGACGAGGCGATCGCGCGCATCGAAGACAAGCTGCTGTCGTCGGCGCAGCGCGAGATCAAGAGCGAGAAGGTGGGCGAACTCGTGATGCGGGAGCTCAGGCGGCTCGACAAGGTCGCCTACATCCGCTTTGCCTCGGTGTATCGCAGCTTCGAGGACGTCGACGAGTTCGCCGAGGTCGTCAAGGAAGTGCGGCCGACCCGACGCGGCCGGCGCCGTCCCGGCCGATCAGGGGCTTGAAATCCGGCCGCTTGACCCTGATGTTGGAGTCTGTGCAAGGGCTTTGCCTGCACGTCCAGACCTTGGGAGGTGCCATGAACCAACTTTCAGTAACGCGCAGCGATCCGTTCGGCGCGCTGTTCGATGAAGTTTTCAAGGATCTTTTTGTGCGCGCAGGCGTTCCGGCCCAGCGCGGATCTACGCCGTCGCCAGTCAACCGGGCACGCATGGATGTCATCGACAAGGGCGACCGCTACGAGATCCACGTCGACTTGCCCGGAGTGAAGAAGGACGACATCCAGGTAACGGTCGAGGGACCGAGGGTAGCCATCCAGGCCGAATCCAAGCGCGAGCAGGAAGCCAAGAACGGCGAACGCGTCATTCACAGCGAGCGTTCCGTGACCAGCTATGCACGCAGCTTCGAACTGCCGGTAGAAGTGACCGAGGACGGCGCCGACGCGCGCTTCGAGAATGGGGTCCTGCAACTGGCGCTGCCGAAGCGGGCCGCGGTCTCGAGTCGGCGGCTGACCGTCAAGTAGTCGGCGCGAAGTGCTGCCGCGAACCCGGCGCGACGCATAAGGGCAAGGCTTGATCATGATCAAGCGCAACCCTGCACGTCTCTTGTTTTCGCTGTCGCGAGGCCTATCTTTAGAGTGCGGCTCGGGGGGAGATTCCCGGCCGTGAATCAGAGCAAAGGAGATCAGAATGAGCAACTTCTTGGTTCGTCGCCGCACGGAGCCTTGGGTGCCAATGGCCGACGATTTTTTCGGTGACTTCTGGAACCGCGTCGGCATGCCGCGCGCCATGGAGACACCTGCCCTGGGGCGTGCCTTGATGGACGTCGTCGACAAGGGCGAGGTCTTCGAAGTCAAGATGGACATGCCCGGCGTGCGCAAGGAAGACATCAATGTTTCGATTGACGGCGAGCGCGTGACAGTCAACGCCGAAACAAAGGAAGAAAAAGAAGTGAAGGACGGTGGCAAGGTGTTGCACACCGAGCGCTTCACGACCAGTTATGCGCGCAGTTTTGACTTGCCGACTCCGGTGTCGGACACCAATGCGGACGCCCACTACGAAGACGGCGTGTTGACACTGACACTGCCCAAGCGCACGCCGGTGGTGAGCCGTCGCCTGGCAATCCACTAGGGCGAGTTCACACCAGGGATTGGTATTGCCGCGGGCCGCTGCAATTGCAGCGGCCCTTTTCTTTGGTTGATCTCCAAGCAGCGTCAATGCGGCGCCGCCGCGTAGAATCGCCGCGATCGGTCCGCACCTCGGGATCAACCGGGTCTATTTTTCGCACGCGGCCAGTCGATGTACAGCGAGTCCGACCACGAGTTCATGCGGCGCGCGCTGCAGCTGGCGCAGCAGGCCGCCTTCAGGGCCAGTCCGAATCCGCGCGTCGGATGCGTGATCGTGCGCGACGGCCGGGTGCTTGGTGAAGGATCGACCCAGGTGCCGGGCTCGAACCACGCGGAAGCCGAAGCCCTGGTCGACGTGCGGCGCAACGGTCACGACGTGCGTGGCGCAACAGTCTACGTAACGCTGGAACCCTGCAGCCACTTCGGCCGCACCCCGCCTTGTTCAACCGCCCTGATCGAATCGCATGTTGGGCGCGTGATCGCGGCAGTCGAGGACCCGAACCCGGCCGTTTCCGGGCGTGGCCTGGAAATGCTGCGATCAGCCGGTATCGACGTGCGTTGTGGTCTGCTCGAACAGGAGGCGGCCGAACTGAATGCCGGATTCTTTTCACGCATGCAGCGAGGCCGTCCATGGGTGCGAGTAAAAATCGCGGCCAGCCTGGACGGCAAGACCGCGCTGGACAACGGCGTATCGCAATGGATAACGTCGGAAGACGCCCGCCGCGACGGCCACAGTTGGCGTGCACGCGCCTGTGTCGTGCTGACCGGCATCGGCACCGTGCTGGCCGACAATCCGCAGATGAATGTTCGCCTGGTCGAGACACCGCGTCAGCCCTTGCGCGTTCTGGTCGACAGCCGGCTTGAAGTGAATACAGCGGCACGCATCTTCGAAGGGGAGGGCAAGGTGCTGGTCGCCTGCGCAATTCGCGACGCAGAGCGCGAAGCGGCGCTCAGGCAGCTTGGGGCAGAAGTACTGTGCCTGCCTGACTCGAACCGGAAGGTCGATCTTGCTGCACTCATGACTGCACTGGCATCGCGCGGGCTCAATGAGGTACATGTTGAAGCTGGATTCAAGCTGAACGGGTCCCTGGTCAAGGCGGGCGTCGTCGACGAGCTGCTCGTGTATCTCGCGCCGATGCTGATCGGCGAAGCGCAGGGCATGGTGCACTTGCCGGCGCTGGCGGATCTCGCTGCTGCGAAGCGCCTGGTGTTTCGTGAAGTCACGCAGGTCGGCGAGGACGTGCGCATCATCGCGCGATTGCACTGATGTTCACGGGCCTGGTCCAGGGTGTCGCGCGAATTGTCGACGTCAGGCCGATTGCGGCCGGGGGTGGCGTTCGGCTCACCGTGAATGCCGACGGCGTGCCGGGTTTTCGATCTGTTGCGGGCGACAGCATTGCGATCAACGGCGCCTGCATGACCGCGACACAGGTCGAAGGGACGCAATTTTCGTGTGATGTCTCGCGGGAAAGTCTGGCGTGCACGGTCGGTCTGGACCGGCCGGGCGAGGTAAATCTCGAATCGGCGCTTCGGCTTGGAGATACCCTCGGCGGGCACTTCGTGGCCGGCCATGTCGACGGCGTAGCCGAAGTGGTGCGCATGACACCGCACGCCGAGTCGTGGGAACTGGTCGTGCGTGCTTCGGTTGAACTCGGCCCGTTGATCGCAACCAAGGGATCCGTGACTGTCAATGGCGTGAGCCTCACCGTGAACCGGGTACTGGATACTCCGGACGGATGCGAGTTCTCGATCAACATCATTCCTCACACCTACGCGGGAACGACCCTGCGCTTGCTGGGTGCGGGGACGCGGTCAATCTCGAGGTTGACCTAATGGCACGCCACCTGCAGCGCTTGCTGGAGACGTCGGGTGCGACGGGCCAAGGTTAGTATCCTTCATTCGATTGAGAGCGCCATGAAAAAGCTATCGCTGGTCGCGAACGCAACAGAGCGAGCCCCGGGGTCCGTTGCAATCGCCAGCGTGCCCGAGATCATCGAGGAGATACGGCGCGGGAATATCGTCATCCTGGTCGATGATGAGGACCGCGAGAACGAAGGCGATCTGATCTTCGCCGCCGACTTCGTCACACCGGAAAAGATCAACTTCCTGGCCAAGCATGGACGCGGGCTGATCTGCATGCCGGTGACCGCCGAGCATGCGGCGCGGCTCGAACTCAAGCCGATGACCCACAACAACCGGACCGTGCACGGTACCAACTTCACGGTCGCGATCGAAGCGGCCGAAGGCGTGTCAACCGGCATCTCGGCAGCAGATCGTGCGCACACGATCCGCGTGGCCTCTCGGCCGGATGCCAAGCCTGCCGACATTGTGCAGCCGGGGCATGTGTTTCCGCTGGTCGCCGCACCGGGAGGTGTGCTGATGCGGGCCGGCCACACCGAAGCATGCTGCGATCTCGCGCGGCTGGCAGGCCTTTCTCCGACGGCAGTGCTATGCGAGGTGATGAACGACGACGGCACCATGGCGCGGCTGCCCGACCTTCTGCCATTCGCCGCGAAGCACGAATTGAAAGTCGGCACGATTGCCGACCTGATTCACTATCGTGCTGCCAATGAATCGATTGTCGAACGCATCGGCGAGCGGAAAGTCGTGCTCGCCGCAGGCGAGTTTCAATTAATTGCCTACCGCGATACGCCCAGTGGCTCTGCACATCTGGCGCTGGTCCGTGGCGTCATCCGCGCCGATGAGGAAACCTTGGTGCGGGTGCATGCGCCGGTGTCGGTGCTCGATTTTCTCGATCCTGACGAGGGCGCCCATTCGTGGCCGATGGCGAAGGCGATCGCGACGATTGCGCAGGCCGACGCGGGGGTTCTGGTCTTGCTCAATTGCTCGGAAGCGTCGGACGAATTGCTCGAAAAGTTCGATGCGCCGGTGGCTGTCGATCTGGCCGCCGAGGCGCGGGCGTCGCGCATGGATCTGCGCACCTATGGCATCGGCGCGCAGATCTTGCGGGACATCGGCGTGCGCACCATGAAGCTACTGGCGCGGCCGCGCAAGATGCCGTCGATGGCGGGCTTCGGGCTGCATATCACCGGCTATCTCGAAGACTAAGGTCTGATCGCGCCAGGTACGGGCCTTGGTTCGCTGCGGCTCGGGTCGGCTGAGCGCCCTCGCGTACACTGCTTCGCGAGGAGAAAGACATGGGTATCGACGTCATCGCGCCTGATCTCGACGGCGACGAACTGCGTATTGGCATCGTTCAGGCGCGCTTCAACGAATGGGCCGGTCAGGCTCTCTTCGACGCCTGTATCGGTGAACTCATAACGCTCGGAGTCGATGAGGGCGACATCACGCACGTCATGGTGCCCGGCGCACTCGAAGTGCCGCTCGCGCTGTCTGCGCTCGCCGGGGCCGGGGACTTCGATGCATTGATTGCGATCGGCTGTGTGATTCGCGGCGAGACCTATCACTTCGAGGTGGTCGCCGAGGAATCTGCCCGCGGTGTGGCGCGCGTTTCGCTCGATCGCGGCATCCCGATTGCCAATGCGATTCTGACGACCAACAGTGACGAACAGGCGCGTGCACGCGTCGCCGAAAAGGGGCGCGACGCAGCGCGCGTCGCAATCGAGATGGCCAATCTGCTGTGGTCACTGGAAGAGGACGGAGAGCGCCGCGGTGAATAGCGCCGGGCAGCGCACCGGCGCGGTCGTGCGGGCGGCCGAAGTTCCCGCCGGCGCGCCCGCGAACTGGCATTGCAGGGCCTGTATCAATGGCTGGTCGCGGGCCAGGACCCGGCGGCCATCGAGGAACAGGTGATCGAAGGCCACGAAAAGGGCGCGATCGATCTCGCTCAACGGGCCGACCTGGCGCATTACCGCGAGCTGTTGCATGGCGCGATCGACGGCGCCGTCGGCCTGCGCGCGAATTTCTGCTGGCGCATCTGGACCGCGCCGTCGAGGCGCTGTCGCCGATCGAACATGCGATCCTGCTGATCGGCACTTACGAGCTCACAGAGCGCCTCGAAATTCCCTATCGCGTCGTCATCAACGAAGCGGTCGAACTGGCCAAGAGTTTCGGCGGCACCGATGGCTTCAAGTACGTCAACGGGGTGCTCGACAAGGTGGCGGCGCAGGTGCGTGCAGCGGAGATTGCGCCGCGCGCCTGAGCGCCTGCGGCTCGGTCGTGGAGCGAAGGTGGGCGAGTTCGAACTGATCGAGCGCTTTTTCGCGCGTCGCGCGACCAATTGTCCCGACGTGATTCTCGGCATCGGCGATGACTGTGCGCTGCTGTCCGGTGGTGCACGCGACTGGGCGGTCAGCACCGACACCGCTGATCGAAGGGGTTCACTTTCTGGCCGGCGTCGACCCTGCGGCGCTCGGCCACAAGGCTCTTGCGGTTAATCTTTCCGACTTGGCCGCCTGCGGCGCGGAACCACGCTGCTTTCTGCTCGCGCTGGCCCTGCCGTGCGTCGATGAGAACTGGCTTGCCGGCTTCGCGGATGGCCTGTTTGAGCTCGCACGCCAGCATGGTTGTGAACTGGCGGGTGGCGACACCACCCGCTCGGTCGGCGGCGTCGCGATCACGATTACTGCGTTTGGTCGAGTGGAAACCGGCCGCGCCTTGCTGCGGTCGGGAGCGCGGCCGGGCGACGAGCTCTGGGTTTCGGGATCGCTTGGGCGATGCCGCGCTCGGACTGGGTTGTCAACGCGGTGAATTCACACTGGCGGCGGAGCCACGCCGGGCGATGATCGAACGGCTGCAGCGGCCGACGCCGCGGATCGAACTGGGGCGCCGCCTGATCGGGCTGGCGCGCAGCGCGATCGACCTTTCCGACGGGCTGATCGGCGATCTCGGACACGTGCTCCGGCGCTCTGGCGTCGCCGCCAGGGTAGAGTGGGACAAGGTTCCGAGGTCGGCCACATTGCGGGCGCTGGGCGAGTCGGACCAGCAGCGGCTTGCGCTTGCGGGTGGCGACGACTACGAATTGCTGTTTTCCGTACCGCCCGGACAGCATCGCCAAGGTCGAGTCGATCGGGGGCCATGCCGGGGTCACCGTGTCAAGAATTGGCCGGATCGAAGCCGGCAGCGGACTGACGGTCGTTGATCGCGACGGCCGGGCGATGGACATTGAGGCGCAGGCGTTCGATCATTTCCGTCCGTGAGCCCGCCGCACGGCCGCCCGAAGGCGGCGACGTCCCTCGCGTAGGGACCGCGCGCAGCGCAAGGAAGCAACAATGAGCAGGCCGCCACTTACCGTGGAGCCCGATCGCTTCGAATCCTTAGTCACGAAGGACGAGCCGACCCTGCGCTTCATGTTGCAGCATCCGGCACACCTCATTGCGCTGGGTTTTGGCACGGGTCTGCTCCGACCAGGTCCCGGCACCGGGGGCACCCTGGGCGCATGGTTTGCGTTTGTTGTGCTGAACGCCTGGCTGAGTACCAAGGTCTGGATCGCTGTGATCATCGTTGCTCTTGCAGTCGGCGCGTGGGCGGCAGAGCGTACGGGCGCCGCCCTGGGCCGGGCCGATCATGGCGCGATCGTCATCGATGAAATTGTCGCGTTCTGGATTGTTTTGCTGCTGGTTCCCGCGGGCCTGGTGGCGCAAGGCCTGGCGTTCCTCCTGTTCCGCGCCTTCGACATCGGCAAACCACCACCGATTGGCGCCGTCGATCGTCGCTTCAAACAAGGCGTCGGAGTCATGGCCGACGACCTGATCGCAGCCTTTTACACGCTGCTGGTGTTTGCCGTCGGAACGCGACTATGGGGATAGTCGAATTCTCGCAGCGGGTTGAATGGGCCGCGGCCCGTCTTGGGCACGCCCTGAGCGCACAGAGGCTGGTGCTGGCCACGGCAGAGTCCTGCACAGCGGGAGGCGTTTCCTATGCAGTGACGCTCGTACCGGGTTCAAGCGAATGGTTCGAGCGCGGTTTCATTACGTATTCGAATGAGGCCAAGATCCAGGTGCTGGGTGTCGCACCGGCCTATCTTCGAGATTTTGGCGCGGTCAGTGAACCCGTGGCGCGCGCAATGGCACTTGGAGCAATCTCGCACAGCGCCGCGCAGGTTGCGCTTGCGGTGACCGGCATCGCGGGACCGGACGGCGGCACCGAGGCCAAGCCGGTGGGCACAGTCTGTTTCGCCTGGGCGATCCGGCGGGATGCAAACCAGGCGCCCTGGGTCAAGACCGCGACCCAGCGCTTCGATGGCGATCGCGCGCGCGGTTCGTTCGTCGGCCATCCTCGTGGCGCTCGAGACCCTCAGTGGACTACTGAGCAGCGCCAGGATGTCTAGCGACGCGGCGCGCGGGCGGTGCGACATACGCTGCCTGCACACACTGTACGTGCGACGCCCTCGATGACCGACCTGTTTCCCGGCTTCTCGCTGGAGCAACGCAGCGCCAATGGCATCCTGATCAAGTCCGCCATGGCGGCCGCGGTCCGCCGCTGCTGCTGTTGCACGGTTTCCCGCAGACGCACGCGATATGGCACCGAATCGCACCGAACCTGCGCCCCATTACACGCTGGTCATGCCGGATCTGCGTGGCTATGGCGACAGCGACAAGCCGGATAGCGGTGCTGACCACGCCCCATACAGCAAGCGCGTCATGGCGCTCGATGTCCTTGAGTTGATGCGCAGCCTGGGCCACATGCGTTTTTTCGTTTGTGGCCATGACCGGGGCGGACGTGTTGCGCACCGGCTTGCACTCGATCATCCCGCCGCGGTGCAGAAGCTGATGGTGCTTGACATCGCGCCTACGCTGACAATGTACGAGCGCACGACCATGGAATTCGCGCGCGACTACTACCACTGGTTCTTTCTGATCCAAGCTGCGCCGTTGCCGGAAACCCTGATCCAGGCTGACCCGAAGTTCTACCTGCACAAGAAGATCGGCGGCTGGGGATCGGGCGGAACGAGCTTCTTGACCCGCGCGCGGTGGCCGAGTACGAACGCTGCTTTTCCGCCGCGGCGATCCATGCAATGTGTGAAGATTACCGGGCGTCTGCGACGATCGACCTCGAGCACGATCGATTCGATGCGCAGGCACGCGTACGTTGTCCCATGCACGTACTTTGGGGCGAACGCGGCGTCGTGCACCGCCTGTTCACGCCGATCGCGGACTGGCAGGCGAAGGCGGTCGAAGTGAGCGGCCGCTCGACGCCCACCGGTCACTACATTCCGGAGGAGGCGCCCGCCTTGCTGGCGCAGGATCTGCTGGAGTTTCTCGGCGCTCGCCCGTGAATTGCAACCGCTCGCTCAGACACGCGCGCGATTGATCTCGTCTCGCGTCCGCTCGGCGGCCACGCGAGCCTGTTCCGCAAAGTTCTCTGCCTTGCTCGCATAGAGAATTGCGCGCGAGGAATTGATGACCATGCCGCCGGCTGCTGTCTTGCCGGCGCGGACACTGGCATCGATGTCCCCGCCCTGCGCGCCGATACCCGGGACAAGGAGCGCCATGTCGCCTACCAACGCTCGAACCCGAGCGAGTTCACTCGGATAGGTGGCTCCGACAACCAGGCCCAACTGGCCATTGGTATTCCATTGCCTGGCGGCCAGTCGGGCGAGATGTTCGTACAGGTGCTCGTTCTGATGCTCTGACTGCACGTTCAGCATCTGCAGGTCGCTGCCGCCGGGGTTGCTGGTGCGGCAAAGAAGAAAGACACCACAGTTCGGATACGCCAGATACGGTTGGATCGAATCGAATCCCATGTAGGGCGATACCGTTACTGCATGGGCGCGGTAGCGCTCGAAAGCCTCGCGTGCATAGTGTTCCGCAGTGGCGCCAATGTCGCCGCGCTTCGCATCCAGGATGACTGGAACTGCTGGATAGGCGTTACGAATGTGCTCGATCAGGCGCGTAAGCTGATCTTCGGCCTCCTGCGAAGCGAAGTAGGCGATCTGTGGTTTGAACGCGCACACCAGGTCTGCGGTGGCATCGACGATCGTCCTGCAGAACTGGAAAATGGCATCGTCGGCGCCTTGAAGATGGGCGGGAATCCGGGCCGGGTCGGGATCGAGTCCTACGCAAAGCAGTGTGTTGTCACGCGACCAGCGTGCGGCGAGCATGTCGGTGAATCGCATTCAGCCTCCAGGGCGGATTCTAGGGCCCGATGCAGGAGTCAACCGGCGCCTTCAAATCGATCCGTGGCGAAGCGGGGCGCACGGTTTACGTCGAATCGTTCAGCCGTTCACGTAAACCCAGTTCAACAAGGCGTCGAGCGCTGCCTGTCCGGCGCCGGCATTGGCGTGGTTGACGAAGGCCACGACTGCATAGCGGCGGCCGCTGGCCGCGAGCACATAGCCTGCAATCCCGCGGGTATCGGCAAGCAGGCCGGTCTTGATGTGGGCCGCACCCGCCGCGCCGACCCGCTTGCGCATGGTGCCGTCGACCCCGACCAGTGGCAGAGAGGACACGAACTCCGGCATCAATGGCGAAGCCCAGGCGCTGACCAGAAGGCGTGCGAGGCCGGCTGGCGTCAGCCGTTCGACACGCGACAGGCCGGCGCCGTTTTCAAGTACGAACTCGCGCCGGTCGAGCCCCTTGCCGACCAGCCACTCGCCGACGACCCGTTGCGCTCGCTCGGCGTTCGCCGGCTGACGTGTGCCTTCGGCTCCGAGCGTCAGGAAAAGCTGCCGCGCCATTACGTTGTTGCTGAACTTGTTGATGTCGCGAATCACCTCGGCCAGGGAGCGGGAGTCGTGATGCACCAGGTGCCGTGCCTCTGGCGGCGTCGCTGCTTCACGTACGCGGCCCTGCCAGGCTCCGCCTCCGGCCTCCCACAAGGCGCGAAAGACGGCCCCGACGTACTGGGGATGAGCGAACAGGCTGACATGCCAGACCTGCTCGCCACACGAAAGCGGAAAGGCGCCGCGAAACTGTGGTCGCAGCGAATCGCTGAAATCACCGCCGATCCGGGCACGCCAGTCATTACAGGCGCCCTCGGCCGCCCGCACCGTGGTCGGCACGGTCATTCCCGCAACGGCCGGAATCGCATAGACACGCACCTGCTTGATGTCCGGCAAGGGCACGAAGTGGAAGCTGATGCTCTTGAAGTTGAGCAGCAGCCCGTCCGGGCCAGCGTTGTAGGGGCGGAGCGCTTCCCCGTCGAAGGCCGCCGGATCATGGGCGGCAGCTTCGAACACAGAGCGATCGATCACAAGGTCACCCGCAATGTCGCGCACACCAATGCCCCGCAGCCGCTGCAACAGAATCCACAGGTTCTCGATTACAAACTGAGGATCGCCGCTGCCGCGCAAATAAAGATCGCCTTCCAGCACACCGTCCCGCACCGGCGCAGTGGCCAGTGCGGAGGTGCGCCACGTGTACTGCGGTCCGAGCATTTCGAGCGCGGCAAGCGTCGTAACCAGCTTCATCGTCGACGCGGGATTCATCGGCTGGGTGTCGTTGAACGTCAGTGAAAGCCCCTTACCGGAAAGAGGAACCACCGTGGCGCCGACGGCGCTGAACGGAATGTTTCCGGCCTTGAGCGCGCCGGCCATGCCCTCGGGCAATCGCTCGCCCCCGGATGCCTGCGATACCTCCGCTTGAGCGACGCGCTCGTAAGCGCCCGCCATCCCATGCTGGAGCGCAGTCAATGCAAGCAGCAGCGAAATTATTCGTTTAATGATCAATGACATGCGGTCGGCGTGCCGAATGCGCTAGGGCAAATGTTCGATAGCCGTATTTTTGCCTGCGCGATAGCCTGCACAGTTGTCGAGCGGCCTCGTTTCCTGCTTCAAGAGAGGTCGCGTTCCGCGCTCGCGCACAGAGCGTTGTGATTTCTGAGGTCCTGCGATGAGTTCGGCACACGCAATGAAGCTTAAGGGCTTACTGGTGACCGTGGCCGCGGCACTTTGGCTGACGGCATGCGGCGGCGGGGGCGGTGGCAGCACCAGCGCCGTGCCCGCGGCGCCGGTTGGTCCGATTCCACCGGTGCCGCCCGGAGGCTTCGCTCCTTCGGGCCCAACCCCTGCGCCGGGCGGACCCGCCAGCGATGTGCAGGCGGTGCGATTCCTCGCCCAGGCAAGCTTCGGTGCGACTCCGGCCGAAATCGACCGCATCAAGACCCTCGGCTACAACGACTGGCTTGAGCAGCAGTTCCAGGTCACACGTACACCGCACCTGGATTTTGTGCTGGCCGCTTATCCAATCCCAACCCCGACCGGCGTCACCGTAACGATCGACCCGCTGTATCAGTCGTTCTGGAAGCAGGCGATCACCGGGCCTGACCAGTTGCGCCAGCGCGTCAGCTTCGCACTGTCGCAGGTCCTCGTGACCTCAGCCGCCGACGCAGCCTTGCAGGACTCACCGCATACGCTGGCTTCGTACCTCGACACGCTGTCGCAGCACGCCTTCGGCAATTACCGGGATCTGCTCGAGGCCGTGTCCAAACATCCAGCAATGGGCCAATACCTGACTTCGCTGGGCAATCGTGGTGACGGCACGCGCATTCCTGACGAAAACTATGCGCGCGAAGTCATGCAGCTGTTCTCGATCGGCCTCGTCGAACTCAACGTCGACGGCACGCCGGTGATGGTGAACGGCCAGACCGTGGATACCTACGACATGGCCGACATCCAGGGTCTGGCCAAGGTGTTTACCGGCTGGGGCTGGGGCAATACCGGCACGCCGGATCCGGTCAACGGCCGCTTCACCGGCAGCAATCCGGCAGATCCAATGCGGCGCGTGATCCCGATGCAGTTCTATCCGCAGTACCACTCGCCGCTCGAAAAGACATTCCTCAATGTGACGATTGCAGCCGGCACACCTGGCACGCAGGCGATGACGACGGCGCTGAACGGCCTGTTCAACCATCCAAACGTCGGTCCGTTCCTGGCCACCCGCCTGATCCAGCACATGGTGACCAGCAATCCGAGCCCGGCCTATGTCGGCCGAGTCGCGCGCGTCTTCAACGACAACGGTCGCGGTGTGCGAGGTGACCTGAAAGCAGTGGTGCGCGCTGTCCTGTTCGACGCCGAGGCCAGCGCGCCATCCAGTGCGACGAGTGCCGGCAAGTTGCGTGAACCCCTATTGCGGCTCGCCGCCTGGATGCGCGCCTTCAATGCAACTTCGGCCAGCGGCAATTTCCGGCTCGGCGTGCTCGATAACCAGCTCTATCAGACGCCGATGCGCGCCCCCAGCGTGTTCAATTTTTTCCGGCCGGGATTCGTGCCGCCCAATACCAGCCTCGCGGCGGCGGACCTGCTTGCGCCGGAATTCCAGATCACACACGAGATCTCGGTTGCGACTTACGCCAACTATATGCAGGGCGCAATCGCCAACGGTGTCGGCAACAGCAACGACGTAAAAGCCGATTACACGGCGGTCAACGCGATCGCCGACAACGCCGACGGGCTGGTCGCACGCGTCAACCTGCTGCTGGCCAACGACAGCCTGTCGGCCGCCACCGTCACCTCGATTCGAGATGCGGTGAACGCAATCCCGATCACGGCGACCAACGCGCGCCAGAACCGGACCTATCTCGCGATCTACCTGGCGATGACCTCGCCCGAGTATCTGGTGCAAAAGTAGGGCGACGGAGACACGATCATGACTACGAATGCTTCGCGCCGCCGCTTCCTCACCACTGCTTCCAGGCTTTCCATCGCTGGCGCTGCCACGCCCTGGGCCGTCAATCTGGCGGCGATCGGTACCGCAGCAGCCCAGACCCTGCCGACCGACTACAAGGCCCTGGTGTGCGTGTTCATGTACGGCGGCAACGATCACTCCAATACCGTGGTGCCATACGACAACGCGGGATATGCCTTGTACGCGCAGTCGCGCACCAATCTCCAGCTCGCGCAGGCCACGCTGCTGCCGCTCGCAACGCCGACCAATCCCTCGATGGTCGGCCGCCAGATCTCGCTGCGCGCTGAACTCGCACCGATCAAGACCGTCTATGACGCCGGCCAAGCGGCGGTGCTGGCCAACGTCGGCACTCTTGTGGTTCCGACCACGATGGTTCAATACCGTGCGCGCAGCGTGCCGCTTGCCACCGAGCCTGTTTTCACACAATGACCAACAGTCGGTCTGGCAGACCTACGACGGCCGGCGCGAAGGCGCGCGCATCGGCTGGGGCGGCAAGATGGGCGACCTGTTCGCCGCGGCCAATCAGTTTCAGAATTTCACTTGCGTCTCTGCTTCCGGCTCAGCGGTGCTGCTGTCGGGCCAGACGACGGTTCAGATGCAGGTCGGCAACAACGGCGGCGTCGCCATCAACGGTGTCAATGGCACGACGCTGTTCGGCTCGACCAGTGGCCCGACCACGGCGCGACGCCTGATGACCGAGGATCGCGGCAATCTGTATGAGAAGGACTACAACGCGATCGTCAAGCGCTCAGCGATGCTGCGCAGACGCTCAACACGGCACTGGCCGCCTTTCCCGCCAACGTCGCGCCCTTCAGCAACCTGCCCGCCACGGGCCTCGGCAACCAGTTGCGCAATGTCGCACGCATGATCGCGGCGCGCACCGCGCTGGGAGCGCGGCGTCAGGTGTTCCACGTCAGCATCGGTGGCTTCGACCAGCACTCCGGACTGGTCGGTGGGCACGGTGGACGCATGGCCGAACTCGCCAACGCGATGGCGGCGTTCTATCAGGCTACGGTGACACTCGGCATTGCTGACAGCGTGACGGCGTTCACCGCATCCGACTTTGGACGCACGCTCGATTCGAATGGCGACGGCTCGGATCACGGCTGGGGTGCGCACCATTTCGCTGTTGGCGGCGCAGTACGCGGCGGCGAGCTCTACGGTGTCTGGCCCGACACGGTCTTGCGTGGGCCGAACGATGTGGGTCGCGGCAATCTGCTGCCGACGACATCGGTCGTCGAGTACGCGGGAACGCTGGCCACGTGGTTCGGCGTCAGCGCGGCGCAGATGCCGACGGTTTTGCCCAACGCCGTCAATTTCCCGCAGCTGAATCTCGGTTTCATGGTCTGAGCGCGAACCGTGCCGCAGAAACGGCGCCCGCGGGCGCCGTTTTCGTTTGTTCGCCGGCTGAAGAACTCAGTCGGATGACCGGCCGAACGGATGAGCACGAGATGAGTGATTCGCGGCAACAACTTCCTCGATGATCTCAGCCCTTTCGCCCGATGGACGTCTCGGGCAGGCGGTTTCTAAAGTTCGTCGACGCTGATGAGAGCGTTCGCAGCAAGCATGTCCAGACGCAATCCGTTGCACGAGATTTGGCTGGCCGATCGAGGGATCCGATGAACAAGAATGCAATGACGAAAAATCGTACGTTGATCGCGGTTGCAGTGACCGCCGCGCTGCTCGCAGGTTGTGGCGGAGGCGGCGATGAGGCGAAGACGAGCGCTCCTCCGACGCGGCTCCGTCGGTCCGACCGCGGCTCCGATCACTCCACCCACCGACGTCGATGCGATTCGCTTTCTGTCGCAGGCCACGATGGGTCCTAACGGCCGCCGATCTGGCGCGCCTGAAGCAGCTTGGCTACAACAATTGGATCGAGGAACAGTTCGCCGCTCCGCGAACCTCGCACCAGGACTTCGTGATCAGCGAGATCGGGCTCGACGGCGCAGTCGGTGCCCAGATCACGATGGATCCGATCTATCGCTCGTGGTGGAAGCAGGCGTTGACCGGCAACGATCAGTTGCGGCAGCGGGTGATCTTTGCGCTGTCGCAGATCGTCGTCACTTCCGCCGCCGACGCGCCAGCTTCGACCAATCGCCCGGCCGCGATGGCCAGCTATCTCGACGTCCTCTCCAAGCACGCGTTCGGCAACTACCGGGATCTGCTCGACGAAGTGTCGATGCATCCGACCATGGGTCGCTATCTGACCGCGCTGGGCAATCGCGCTGACGGTGGTCGCGTGCCCGATGAGAACTACGCGCGCGAAATCATGCAGCTGTTCTCGATCGGCATCGTGCAGTTGAACAACAACGGCACACCGAAGCTGGTCAACAACGCGCCGGTCGACACCTACACGATGGACGACATCCGCGGCCTGGCCAAGGTGTTCACCGGCTGGAGCTGGGGCAACACCGGCACGCCGAATCTGACCGATGACCGATTCTTCGGCAACGAAGTGGATCGTGCGGGAAGTCATCCCGATGCAGCACTATCCGAAGTTCCACTCGCCCGGATGCAAGACTTTCCTCGGCGTGACGATCGCGGCCGGCACGCCCGGCCCACAGGCGATAAGACCGCGACTCGATACGATCTTCAATCACCCGAATGTCGGACCGTTCCTCGCGCCAGCGCCTGATCCAGCGCATGGTCACCTCGAATCCGAGTCCGGCGTATGTCGATCGCGTTGCAACCGTGTTCAACAATAATGGCAGCGGCGTTCGTGGCGACCTCAAGGCGACAGTCCGCGCGATCCTGTTCGATCCGGAGGCGCGCGACAACGCTGCGCTCGCCTCGACGACGTCGGGCAAGCTGCGCGAACCGGTGCTGCGTTCACGGCTGGGCGCGTGCGGTCGGCGCCACCTCGGCGAGCGGCTTCTACCGGTCGGTATCCTCGATGCCAATTGTTCCAGACCCACTGCGCGCACCGACAGTGTTCAACTTTTACCGGCCGGGTTTCGTGCCGCCGAACACCGACATCGCGGCGCAGAACCTGGTGGCACCGGAGTTTCAGATCACCCACGAAGTCTCGGTCGCCAACTACACGAACTACATGCAGACGGTGGTCAACGGCGGTCTCGGTTTCAACACCATGAATCGGCCGGATGTGCGGAGTGACTACCAAGGACATCGGAGTCATGGCCGAGCCACCGACCGCTCTCGTCGATGCACCTGAACCTGCGCTGACCTACAACACGATGCGGCGGCGACCAACGCAGACGATCGAGACGCCGTCAACACGATCGCGATTCCGGCTCCGGTTCAGCGGCATCGACGACAGTTCCACGTCGTCACCTACCAGGGCAAGCAGTACCGGTCTGTGCCGAACGAGGGTCGGCCTGCACCTTCACTGGGGCGCAGACGGTTCTCTACGGCGCCAACGACATGTACGCGACCAAGATGGCGACCGCGACGGTGGACTGCAACAACACCGAGTTCGGCGACCCGGCAGTCGGCGTTGCGAAGTCGTGCTTGTCGGTCCGGTACCGCCACGGCGGCGCCGAGCACGGAGCCGCCGACCAATCAGGCGGCGATCGACACCGCCAAGCTCAACCGCGTCCGGCTGGCGGCCTTCATGACGATGATGACGCCTGAGTTCCTGGTTCAGAAGTAGTCGGACAGCGAGGAGAAATACGATGACTACGCAACGCTTCGCGCCGCGAGTTCCTTCGGACCACGTCTGCACCTGTCGGTAGCCGGCTCAGCTACGCCCTGGCTGCTCAACCTGCGCCGCAATGAATGCCGCGTCGGCGCAGACGATGCCGACCAACTACAGGGCGCTGGTCTGCGTTTTCCTGTACGGCGGCAATGATCACTCGAACATGATCGTGCCGTTCGACAATGCCAACTATCAGCTGTACGCGCAGTCGCGCACCAACCTGGCGCTGGCGCAGAACACGCTGCTGCCGATGGTGACGCCCGAACAATGCGTCGATGATCGGGCGTCAGATCGGCATGCGTCCGGAAATGGCGCAGGCTCAAGGCGCTCTACGACCAGGGCAGGCGGCCGTTATCGCGCAACATCGGTCCCTTGATGGTGCACCGACCATCCATGGCGCCGTACCGAATGCGCGCGGTACCGATGCCGATGGGACTCTTCTCGCACAACGATCAGCAGTCGACCTGGCAGTCGTTCGGTGCGGAAGGCACCCGGGTCGGTTGGGGCGGCCGCCTTGGGGACCTGTTCGCCTCGCGCGAACACGTTCCAGAACGTGACGGCAATTTCGACCAGGGCGCAGCCGTCTTCGTGTCCGGTCGTCGGTGGCGCAACTGCAGCTCGGAAATAACGGCGCGCAGGGAATTCCGGCGCTCGCAGACCAACGCCAACATCTTCGGCTCCACTGCGGCCGTGAGCCCGCTCAAGACGATGATGACGGCCGATGCGGACCGCACCACGTTCTCGAGAAGGACTACAACAAGATTCTCAAGCGCTCGACCGATGCGGCTGCCGCGATCAACACCTCACTCGCAGCGGTTAATCTGACGACCAGTTTCCGAACACCGGACTCGGCGGCCAGATGCGCAACGTCGCGCGCATGATCGCGGCACGCAATCACTGGGCGCGCGACGCCAGGTGTTCCACGTCAGCATCGGTGGATTCGACCAGCACTCCGGACTGGTGCAAGGCCATGGACCCGCTGTGGGCGCGATCTCGGCCGCGATGCAGGCGTTTTACGCAGCGACCGTCGAACTGGGAGTTGCAGAACGGTGTCGACGGCGTTCACCGCGTCCGACTTCGGGCGCACGCTCGATTCCAACGGTGACGGATCCGACCACGGCTGGGGTGCGCATCATGTGGTGGTCGGAGGCGCGGTCCGCGGAGGGGACATGATACGGCATCTGGCCAGACACGGTGTTGCGTGGACCGAATGATGTCGGTCGCGGCAACCTGTTGCCGACGACGTCAGTCGATCAACTGGTTGGCACCTTCGCCAACTGGTTCGGTGTTCCTGCCGGCAACATTCGCGACATCGTCCCGGACGCGGGCAACTGGCCATCGCTGGATTTGGCGCTGCTGGCCTGAACGGAAAGACCAAAAGGAAAACGGCGCTCTCGGGCGCCGTTTCTCATGAGAGATAGAGCTCGACTTGACTCGAGTTAGGGCCTGTTGACACTAACAACGGGAGTGCGAAAGATGGATGGCGGGAGGCAGTGCAAGGCGGCGCGAGCGCCGTTGGCTGATGCCAATCAGCGAGCGCTCATTGGGAACATTCGGCAGCAATGCGCCCGCCATCCGTCTTTCCCGGCGGGTTGGGCCGAAATGCGGCGTCTGCTTTGTCGGGACGGCTTGCGAAGGGGGCCACCCTTAGCGGCGCCGCCCTTCGCGCAGGCCACCGCATTGCGGCCCAACGCATCTCCCGTTGTAAGTGTGAACAGGCCCTAGTTCGACAATTGCAGCATGCCGAGGCCAACCCGGCGGTATGAACCGATCCCGCGCAGCAAGGGTTTCTTCAACAATTCCGCGTCAGTGACTTGCAGCACGCCTTCGATGGAGGCATAGGACACTTTCATCGTGCGCCCACCATAGGGAAACTGCAGTTCCTTGATCGCGACGTTGAAAAAGTCCGGCTTGAAACCGAACTTCGGCGCAACGGCTTCAAGCCAGGCCTCAACTTCCTGCAGGTGTCCGAAACGGATCGATTTCCTTGGTCGCCGTCGACCGTGCGCTCGCGACCGACACAGGCTTCGATGGCAAAGCGGTACGGCAGGCCTTCGGCGCAGCTGTAGAAGGATTCGCTTCGGTGCCAGGGCGCTGATGGCCTCGGCGGCGGTTCCAGCCAGGGATCGCCGCGAGTAGACCCAATAGCGGCCCTCGCGAGGTCGTGTCGGCACGGAACACAAAGCTGACGCCGGCTTTCTTGCCGAAGTGTTCGGGTCAGGGAGAGATGGGCGGACAGTGGATCGGCGTGTTGCGGCCCGAAGGTGACCGCGGTCTCGTACAACTCGACCGTCGGCACATCCATTTTGGTGTAGCTCATCACCGAGTCGACGAAATGCGTCACGGTGCTGGGACCTCTTCCTTTGGGCCGGGACGAACTCAACCAGTGCGACGGTAGACGGAGCGCGAGATCCATCGAGCGATGCAACCTCTTATTTTGGGTTAACTGATTGGTCTATCGACAGTTTGCGGTGTACCGTATCGCGTGAACGGATTACGCCGAATGCCGATTGCTCAAATGTTAGCACCCACTCATCGCTGCAAGGCCAGTCATGCAGCCGGATGGACGGGACCCGTTCCATTGCCGTGACCAATTAAAGCAGGCGCCCGGCTTGAAGATCGGCCGCCTCGGGCCCTTATGATTAGCACTCGTCCAGGATGGAGTGCTAACAACTCGGTCCGGTTCGGGGCTGTACCCCAATTATTTCCCATTCTCGAATCTCGAGAGATTCAACATCAACGCCAGGAGAACCAATGAAGATTCGTCCTTTGCACGATCGCGTGATCGTCAAGCGTCTCGACAACGAGCGCAAAACCGCTTCGGGCATCGTGATCCCCGATAACGTGGCAGAAAAGCCCGATCAGGGCGAGATCGTCGCCGTCGGTCCGGGCAAGCGCGATGACAACGGCAAGGTCATCGCGCTCGACGTCAAAGTCGGCGACAAGGTGCTGTTCGGCAAGTACTCGGGTCAGACCGTCAAGGTCGAGGGCGACGAGCTGCTGGTCATGCGCGAAGAGGATCTGATGGGCGTTGTCGCCTAACGCCTAGACCATCGACTGCCGGTACGCCCTGCGGCCCGGCCACTGAATCTAATCAATTCGGAGTAATCTGCAATGGCATCGAAACAAGTTTTCTTCGGCGATGACGCGCGTCATCGCATGGTGCGTGGCGTGAACATCCTCGCCAACGCGGTCAAAATCACCCTCGGCCCCAAGGGCCGCAACGTCGTGCTCGAGCGCAGCTTCGGCGCGCCGACGGTCACCAAGGACGGCGTGTCGGTCGCCAAGGAAATCGAACTGAAGGACAAGTTCGAGAACATGGGCGCGCAGATGGTCAAGGAAGTCGCTTCCAAGACCTCGGACAATGCCGGTGACGGCACCACTACCGCCACCGTGCTGGCGCAGTCGATCGTGGTCGAAGGCATGAAGTACGTCGCCGCCGGCATGAACCCGATGGATCTGAAGCGCGGCATCGACAAGGCGGTCGATTGCGGCGATCGACGAGCTCAAGAAGCTGTCGAAGCCCACGACGACCAGCAAGGAAATCGCGCAGGTCGGCGCGATCTCCGCCAACGCGACGAAGAGATCGGCAAGATCATTGCCGACGCGATGGACAAGGTCGGCAAGGAAGGCGTCATCACCGTCGAGGACGGCAAGTCGCTCAACAATGAACTTGAAGTCGTCGAAGGCATGCAGTTCGATCGCGGCTATCTGTCGCCCTACTTCATCAACCAGCCCGATAAGCAGATCGCGATTCTCGAGAATCCGTACGTGCTGCTGCACGACAAGAAGATCAGCAACATCCGCGAACTGCTCCCGATCCTTGAGCAGGTCGCCAAGGCTGGACGCCCGCTGCTGATCGTTGCCGAAGATGTCGAAGGCGAAGCGCTCGCGACCCTGGTCGTCAACAGCATTCGCGGCATTCTGAAGACCGTGGCCGTCAAGGCGCCGGGATTCGGTGACCGTCGCAAGGCCATGCTCGAAGACATCGCGATCCTGACCGGCGGCACCGTTATCGCCGAGGAAGTCGGCCTGACGCTCGAGAAAGCCACGCTCAACGACCTTGGCCAGGCGAAGAAGGTCGAAGTCGCGAAAGAAAACACGACCCTCATCGACGGCGCAGGCGACACCAAGACGATCGAGGGACGCGTCAAGGCGATCCGCGCCCAGATCGAAGAAGCGACCAGCGACTACGACAAGGAAAAGCTGCAGGAGCGCGTGGCGAAGCTCGCCGGCGGCGTGGCGCTGATCAAGGTCGGCGCTGCGCACCGAAGTCGAGATGAAAGAGAAGAAAGCCCGCGTCGAAGACGCATTGCACGCGACCCGTGCTGCCGTTGAAGAAGGTGTTGTCGCTGGTGGTGGCGTTGCGCTGATTCGCGCCAAGCAGGCGATCGCCAAGCTCAAGGGCGACAATGTCGATCAGGAAGCCGGCATCAAGATCGTGCTGCGCGCGATGGAAGAGCCGCTGCGCATGATCGTCGAGAACTCGGGCGAAGAGCCGAGCGTCGTCGTCAACAAGGTCGCTGAAGGCAAGGGCAACTACGGCTTCAACGCCGCGACGCACGAGTACGGCGACCTGGTCGCGATGGGCGTGCTCGATCCGACCAAGGTCACGCGCATGGCGCTGCAGAACGCGGCGTCGATCGCTGGCCTGATGCTGACGACCGATGCGATGGTCGCCGAGCTTGTCGAAGACAAACCTGCCGGCGGCGGCATGCCGGGTGGCGGCATGGGCGGAATGGGCGGCATGGGCGGCATGGACATGTAACTCGGACGGCGTCTCGGGCGCCATGGCGCCCGATCCATCCGGACTTGGCAGCTCCGCCATCCAAGCAAAACGGCCCGCTTCGGCGGGCCGTTTCATCTCAGGCAGCGAGCGGAGTTACTGGGTACTTGATCGAGCAGCCGTAGGCCGAAGTCGACGCCGGATCGACCGGCTTGCCGGCGCGCGCTGCCGACCAGTGCCGCGTTCACATAATTGAACGAAGTCTTGACGTCAGCCGGATTGGAACTGCGTTTGTCGTCGATTGCACCGTCGTATACGAGTTTTCCAGCCGGATCGATCACGAACATGTGCGGCGTGACCCGTGCGCCGTAGGTGCGGGCGACGTCGCCCGTGGTGTCCATCAGGATGGCATTCGGTCTGGCATTGCTCTTGGCGAACCAGGTCGAGAGATCCTGCGGGCTCATGTAGTCGGAGTGCGAACTTGCGGTCGAATTGATCGCAAGCCACACGACCTCGTCGGCCCCGCCGCGCTTCTGCAGAGCCTGCATGTTGCCGCTGACGTAGTGCTTCTGAACGAAGGGGCAGTTCGGGTTGTTCCATTCGAGGACAACGTACTTGCCCTTGAAACCCGCCAGCGAAACCGGCTTGCCGGCCGTGTCGGCCACGGTGAAGTTCGGAGCAGGGTCACCCGGAATGGCGCCAGCGAGTGCTGCGGCGGACGCCAGGCAGCCGATCCCAAACAAGAGTCCATCAACGATTTTCATCGACGACCTCCTATCTAAGCTTGTCCAGCGCTGCAATCACGATGCCTTCGGTCAGCAGTTCCGGCAGCACTGTGGGTTGACCGGTACGATCGTACAGGACGTACAGCGGAACACCATTGCGTCCGAACTCGGCCAGCGCATGCGTAATCCGCTCGTTGCGGTTGGTCCAGTCGCCGCGCATTCTGATGATGCCGTCCGCCTTGAATCGTTCGCGCACGCGATCGGTCGACAAAGCGACGCGCTTGTTGACCTGACAGGTGACACACCAAGCCGCGGTGAAGTCGACAAACACCGCCTTGCCCTCGGCGCGCAATTGCGCGAGTCGCTCCGGCGAGTAGTCGACCCAGTCAACTGACGCGGACTTGGTGGCGGCTACGGCCTGCTCAGTGGTTGCAATCGGCGCGAAACTCGCAACCGCCACCGCGGCTCCCGCCAGCGCGACCCAACGGAAAGCGCGTGCGCCGCGTTGTGCCAATCCGAGCGACCACAGTGCAAACGCCACTGCCAGCAGGACACCGAGCACAAGTGCAACACCACCTGCGTCAATCTGTTGCGCCAGCACCCACAGCAGCCAGATGCAGGTCGCAAACATCGGGAATGCCATGAACTGCTTGAACAGTTCCATCCAGCGGCCGGGACGGGGCAGCTTGGAAAGCCAGCGCGGGAACAGCGTCAGAAGCAGATACGGCAAGGCCATGCCGACCCCAAGCGCAGCAAACACCGATAACGCCACAGCGGCCGGCTGCGTGATCGCGTAGCCGAGCGCTGCACTCATGAAGGGCGCGGTGCACGGCGAGGCAACGATGACGGCCAGCACGCCAGTGCCGAAGCTGCCCCGCCAGTCGGACTTGGCGGTCAGGGCATCGGCCGCGCGGGTATTGCCGAGGCCGCTGCCGAAGGTGAACTCGAAGGTGCCGAGGAGGTTGAGCCCGATCGCGAAGAACAACACGGTCAGGGCCGTAACGACCCAGGGCGTTTGCAGCTGGAATCCCCAGCCAAGCGCGTTGCCCGCCTGTTGCAGCCCGATCAGCAGGGCGGCCAGCAGCACGAATGAAAGCACGACACCGGCCGCAAACGCGAAACCATGCGCGGCAAGC
This sequence comes from uncultured beta proteobacterium, assembly GCA_963735955.1. Taxonomy (GTDB): domain Bacteria; phylum Pseudomonadota; class Gammaproteobacteria; order Burkholderiales; family Burkholderiaceae_F; genus CAVTND01. Next base: position 111,668 of record CAVTND010000016.1, read on the forward strand.
GGACCCGAATGCGTGCGGTGCTGAGCCAGACCGATCAACTTGAGCGAGAGCACCGGAAAGACACACGGCATCAGGTTCAGGATCAGCCCGCCGAGAATGGCAGCGCCCAATGCGGCGAGCAGCGACATCGGCGCGGCTTTACCGCCCGCGTTGCCGGTCGCGCTTCCAGCAGTCGCGGCGGCCGAGATCGATCCGACTTTCAATGGCGCGTCGACCAGTGCAGTCCATCCTCCAGATTGTGCGGGACCGCCGTTTGCAACCAGCACGCCCTTCAGTCGCGTGAAGTCAGCCTTTACCGGCGGAGCGGCGATCAGCGTCAGCGCCATGCCGGACGCGTCGCGCCCAATCGTCTGCGCTGCCGCCGCTTCGATGCGCGCTTCTTCCATCGGGAAGAATTCGAGTGTCTTCAGCGAGCTGTCTGGCGTCGCCAGTCCCAGCCGTATGCGCTGTGCATCGAGGGTGGCATCGGCAACGAGACCAGCCTTCGCCTCAGGTACCAAGGCACGCGATGACTTGAACAGTGCAGCATGGCGCGATGGCGAGGCGGCAGCCTTGACCGGCAAGCTAAGGCTGATATCGGCGCTGCCGGGGATACAGACGTCACTGCATTCGAGCCACTCCGCCTTGCCGCGCAAGGTAGACGTGGTTCCGGCCTTCAGCTCGGCCGGGGCCCGCACGGTCACGAGCAGTAGTGTTTCGCCCTCATAGCCGAAGTTCATCAGGGGGCCGACCGGAAGTCGGTGCGGGTGCGGCCATTCGATCGCGGCCGCGACAAAACCAGCCGGGAGATTCCACTCGATCCGGGTTGGCAAGCCCGAATCACCCGGCACCTGCCAGTAAGTGTGCCAGTGGGGATCGTGCTGAAGGCGCAGTCCGACCTGGATCGGCTGGCCGGGGACAATCGCATCCGTGGCAGCGAGCAGCTCCGCCTTCACGTGCGGGTCCGGGGCACCGAAGCGGGGCAGGGACTGGGCAGCAACACCGATCGCGCCGATCGTGCCAAGCAGTCCGATCAGGAGCGCGATTGACTTCGAGAGGAATTTGGATCGCATTGTGCGCATTGAGTATTGGTCTGCGTAAACGGAGCTTGGTTCCCGCTCTCAGTTGATGGTGAGGAATGATTCGCGCGCAGCGGCGAGCGTGGACTGAATGACCGCCTCCCCGTGCGCCAGCGAAACAAACCCGGCTTCGAAAGCCGATGGCGCCAGGTAAACGCCGCGCTCGAGCATGGCGTGAAAAAAACGATTGAAACGGGCCTTGTCGCCAGCCATGACTTCGGCATGACTGGACGGCACGCCGGCCGCGAAGTAAATGCCGAACATGCCGCCCACGCTATCGCTGGAAAACGCTAAGCCGGGAGATACAGACCGCGCCGCCTCGGACAGGCCGCTGACAAGCCGATGTGTGTTTTTCGCCAGGGATTCGTAGAAGTCAGGCTGCTGGATGGCGCGCAACGTCGCCATGCCGCAGGCAACGGCCACGGGGTTCCCGGACAGGGTGCCGGCCTGGTAGACGCCGCCCAGAGGCGCGAGGTACTTCATCACCGACCGCTTGCCGCCGAACGCAGCCACCGGCATGCCGCCGCCGATGACCTTGCCGAGCACGGTCAGGTCCGGGTCAATGTCATAGATTGACTGCGCGCCGCCGAGGGCGACGCGGAAGCCCGACATCACCTCGTCAAAGACCAGCAGGGCGCCGTATTTCGTACACAGCGTCCGCATCGTGTGCAGGAATTCCGCTGAGCCGCGCACCAGATTCATGTTGCCGGCGATCGGTTCGACAATGACGCAGGCGATGTCGTCGCCGTGCGTCCTGAATGCGTCTTCCAGTTGCTGCGGCGAGTTGTAGTCAAGCACCAGGGTGTGCTGGGTGATCTCGGCCGGCACACCGCTTGAACTTGGCATGCCGAAGGTCAGCAGGCCCGATCCGGCTTTGACCAGCAAACTGTCCGCGTGCCCGTGATAGCAGCCCTCGAACTTGATGATCTTGCGCCGTCCCTGGCCATTGCCGGTGGCGCCGCGTGCGAGGCGGATCGCGCTCATTGCGGCTTCGGTCCCTGAGGACACGAGCCGCACCTGCTCGATCGAAGGCACCAGCTTGATCAGTTCCTCGGCCATTTCAACTTCGGCTTCGGTCGGCGCACCGAACGACAGTCCGCGCGCCGCCGCATCCTGGACTGCACGTACCACGTCCGGATGCGCGTGGCCCAGGATCATCGGCCCCCAGGAACCGATGTAGTCGATATAGCGTTTGCCGTCAGCGTCCCAGAAATATGGCCCCTCGGCGCGCGTGACGAAACGCGGGGTGCCGCCGACCGATCGGAAAGCTCGCACCGGCGAGTTGACCCCGCCCGGAATCACCTGCTGCGCCCGTTCAAACAGTTGTTCGTTGCGAGTCATGAATTGCGAGTCCGAGCGCGAACTGTTCCTGAAGAAGGCGTACGGAGGCAGCCGGATCCACCGCCCCAAAAACCGCCTGAATGACCGCCGCGGCCTGCGCGCCCGCGGCCGCAGCGGCGGCGATATTTTCGACCGTGATACCTCCAATGCCGATGACGCAGCACGCGGGATGCACCGCCCGCGCTTCAGTCAGCCGAGCCAGGGGAGCGTACACGGCGCCTGGCTTGGTCGAAGACCTGAACAGGGAGCCGAAAGCAATCATGTCGGCGCCAGCCTTAACGGCCTCCCGGGCGCGCACGCCGCTGTCATAGCAGGACACGCCAAGCAGCCGGTCCCCAAGGATTGCTAGTGCCGCGCCCGGTTCGCCATCGGCGCTACCGATATGAGCTCCGTCCGCGCCGATATCGACTGCAAGCCCGACATCGTCATTGATGATGCATAGCGAGCCCATGGAGTGCGCGAGTGCGAGCAGTCGCCCTGCCTGCCGGTGCCGCGTCTGAGGTTCCGCACGTTTGTTGCGATATTGCACAACGGAGACGCCCGCGGCCAAAGCCAGACCGACGGTCTTCAGCACGCTGGGGAACTCACTTTCGTCGACATCCGGCGTGACGAGATAGACGCCTCGGACACGCGCGAGCCGTGCGGCGCGGGCTTCCATTTCAGCCGGCATCCCTGCCATCCCTGTCCTTGTCCGCCCAAAAGAGCCGATTGGGAACCGTTATTCCGAGGCCGGCATCGTATGCGTGCATTAACGCCGCCGCCGTGTACTGGCTCGCTTCCTGAACGGCCTCAGGCATGTCGGTACCGTGCGCGAGCATCCCGGCGAGCGCGGCGGACAGCGTGTCGCCGGCGCCGTGGAAGCGCGCTGTTGCCGAAGCAAACCGTGGCAGACTGTCGCTGCGCACCAGTCCGCTTTCGTCGTACAGGGCATTGACAATCGGCTCCGCCCCGGGCTCGGCGTCGCTGATCAGAACAAACTCCGCGCCCCAGCCGCTGAGAATTCCGGCACAGTCGGCAGCGTTGAACGATTCGGCGCGGTCGTCGTCGTTGCAGCGGGCAATCAGGCGCCGCGCCTGCACCAGATTCAAGGTCACTACCGTCGCTTGGGGCATCAGCAGTTCCCGAACTGCGTAAAGCAGTTCATCGATCGCCCATTCCTCCTCAGCGCGCGCTATGAGCGGATCCAGCACGACCGGGACAGGATCGCACTCAGCCAGAATTTCTGCGATCGGCTGCACCTGCTCGGCGGACGCCAACGCACCGACCTTGATCGCTGCCACCGGCAGGTTCTGCAGGACAGCACGCGCCTGTGCTTCAACCCATTCCGCGTCTACGGCGAGCCACTCGTTGTCGGATTTCGCGCCCAGGGTAGTGAGGCCCGTGATCACGCTGGCGGGATGGCAGCCCATGCTGGCGATCGCCAGCTGGTCGGCCTGAATGCCGGCCGCACCGGTCGCATCGGACACACCAAAACCAAGCACGATCGGGAGGACGGACACGGGGAGGGCGGTGCTGTTCGAAAGATGCTACGCGCGCGCAACGCGCTAGCGCGAAGGCGCTAGCGGTGACTTATTAGGCCACGTTATGATGCCTCGCTAAGTATCTGATTTTAGCCGCTCACCGTTTGAACGTTTGCCGGCGGCACGCTTAAGTTTTCCGGGCTTGATGACGACAACAGTGGGGACAAAAACCTGGATGTGCCTGATCTGCGGCTGGATATACGACGAAGCTGCAGGACTGCCCGACGAGGGCGTAGCTCCCGGGACACGCTGGGAAGACCTGCCGCCCAACTGGACTTGTCCGGAATGCGGAGCGCGCAAGGAAGACTTCGAAATGGTCGAAATCTGACCTCGGAGTAGCGGTTTTCAGAGCGGCTCACCAAGGCGTCATCGGTTACAAAGCCGGGATCGGTCAAAACTTGGGCCCGCACCATGCCTGCCAAACGACCAGACGTCGGTTGGGGGCAAGCTTGCGGCAGGCCGGTTGAGGAGTGGACACGACATGCCTGCACAGGACTTCACGGAAATTCGCGGCAAGAGAGTCATGGTGATCGATGATTCGAACACCATACGCCGCAGCGCGGAGATTTTTCTATCGCAGGCCGGCTGCGAGGTGATCCTTGCGCAGGACGGGTTCGAAGCCCTGTCGAAGATCAACGACCATCAACCGAGCATCATTTTTTGCGACATTCTGATGCCTCGTCTCGACGGCTACCAGACCTGTGCGCTGATCAAGCGCAGTCCACGCTTCCACAAGACACCGGTAGTGATGCTGTCGTCGAAGGACGGCCTGTTCGACCGCGCGCGCGGTCGCATGGTCGGCTCGAGCGAATACCTGACCAAACCATTCACCAAGGACAGTTTGCTGACCGCTGTGCGTCAGCACTCGATGAGTTGATTGTGTTGCAAGGGCCTTGCGGGGAGGGCCGATGCCTATAAAGAAAGTACTGATCGTCGATGATTCGCCGACAGAACGGCTGTTTCTGACGGAGCTGCTGACTCGTCAGGGCTTTGTCGTCACGACCGCCGAAAGCGCAGAAGACGCACTGTCCAAGGTCAAGGCGGTAGCGCCGGACCTGATCCTGATGGACGTGGTGATGCCGGGACAGAACGGCTTTCAGCTGACGCGCACCTTGTCGAAGGATCCGGCGACCCAGGAGATCCCCGTGATCATGTGCACCAGCAAGAACCAGCAGACCGATCGTATCTGGGGTCTGCGCCAGGGCGCGCGCGACTACATCACGAAGCCGGTCAAGCCCGACGAGCTGTTCGAGAAAATTGCGGCGATCGGCTGACAGCTCCATGGCCCTCAAATCTGAAGCCAATGCTCGTCAGCTGGTCAAGCTGCGCGAGTTTTCGACCCAGCTGGCGCAGCGCCTCAAGGATGCGCCCAACCGGCCGACCGAGCCGACCCGGCTGGCCATACGTATCGGCACCGAAAATTACCTGGTTGAAATGGGTCTGGCCGGGGAAATCGTCGCCTTGCCTGAAATCGCGAGCGTGCCATGGACCAAGCCCTGGTATCGCGGTCTCGCGAATGTGCGCGGTCGACTGATCGGCGTGGTCGACCTGCTCCAGTTGGCCGGACGCGAACCTTTGCCGATCGAACAGGCGCAACAGATTCTCGTGCTGAACGAATCGCTTGGAATCCATGCCGGCATTCTGGTGACCCGTGCATTCGGTATCCGCAATCTGAAGGACCTGGATGAGGTCGAGCGGCTGAACGGTCGCGAAGCCTGGGAGCATCTGCGCTATCGCGACCTCGAAGGAATGACATTCACCGAGCTCAATCTGCGCGAACTAGCGGCAGCGCCGATTTTCACGGCCATTGGCGCATGAAGAACTGCGCACACGATGGTGACGCAGGTCGCGCCGCGCGAACGCATGCCGGTCGCCGCATCGAGTCAGTTGCGGCAAGCGGACCGGCAAGGAAGCAGGGGCGGAGGGTCAGATGAAACTGGACATGGGGGCGCTGTTCAAGCGCAAGGCGAAGAGCGACGTGCCGCGCAACCGCGGGAGTTCGGATCTGCTCCGCAGTGTGACGACGGGCGATGTCAAACCGCCGCTGAAGCCTGCACCGAGGACCGTGATGATCGACCGGCCGGGATCGGAGGGCGCGACCATGCGGATGCTCGACCGCCTGCTCGCGTTCGAATTGCCCGTGATCGGCACCAAGCCGGTCAATACGCAGGTGCAGGTGCTGCTGACCCTGCTTGGTTTTTGCTTCTTCGTGGTGGTCATGGTTCTGCTGTACGACAACCGGGTCGGCAGCAACGGCGCACTGCAGACGCAGATCATCGGCGACACGCTGATGCACTCGCAGCGACTGGCCAAGGCGGCTCCGAATGCGGTGGAAGGCAATCGCGATGCTTTTGCAGAGCTGCGCGAGAGTCAGGACGCGATCCAGCTCAACCTGGAGGCCCTGGCCAATGGCGATCCGCTGCGCGGCGTTTCGCGCGCCGACCCTGACAATCAGCCGGGCCTCGCCAAGCTGATTGAGCGCTGGCGTCCCAGCCAGGAGGCAGCCTCGGTCATCATCCGCAACCAGGCCGCGCTGATCGCCTTTGGCGACGTTATCAAGAAGATCAACGAAGCCAGTCCGCGGCTGCAGCAACTGACCGAGGAGATCACTGCGTTCAAGCTGCAGGCCGCCGCACCCGCACGTGAAATCGCCACGGCGGCCCAGCTTGTCACTTTGACGCAGCGTCTCGGCAAGAGTGCCAACTCGCTGGTAGCGGGCAGCGCCGCCAATGCGGAGGTGGCCTTGACTCTCGGTCGCGACATCACCCAGTTTCGCGACCTGACCCAGGCCCTGCTTTCGGGTTCGGATGCCCTGCGCCTGGCGCCGACCACTGACAGTGAGACACGTGCGCGTCTGCAGGAACTCACCAAGGTCTATGCCGAGTTTCAAAGTTCGATCACCGGCACTATCGGCAGCCTCAGCATGATCGTGCAGTCCAAGGAAGCCGAGATCACGATCCTGCGCGACTCGGAAGGCCTGCGACAGGACATTGGCAAGATGGGTGCACAGCTGGCCGAGGAGCAGGTCGCGCGGCGCGTCAACTTCTTTGTCATGGCGGTCTTCGGCGCCGGCCTGCTGTTGTGTGCGTTCGCCATCGTCAAGGTGCTGCTCGAGGACACGCGGCAGCGCGCCGCCGAGTCCGAGATTCAGAGGATGCAGGCTGAGCGGCTTGAGCAGGATGCCAAGCGCACCAACGAACAGAACCAGGCGGCGATTCTGCGGCTGATGAATGAGCTGCAGGAAGTCGCCGACGGCAATCTGACGGTTCAGGCCACGGTGTCGGAGGACATCACCGGCGCCATCGCCGATTCGGTCAACTACACGGTCGAGGAGTTGCGCGGGCTGGTCGGCCGCATCAACAACACCGCCGAGCAGGTGAACACGGCGTCGACCGCGGCGCGCGACATCGCAACGCGTCTCTTGACCGCTTCCGAGGCACAGTCGAAGGAGATCAAGGACACCGGCGACAAGGTGCTGAAAATGGCATCGCAGATCAACGATGTGTCCAAGAGCGCCGGCGAGTCGGCCAAGGTGGCCCGCGCGTCGCTGGATGCCGCCGAGCGCGGCCAGCGCGCGGTGTTCAACCAGATCGCCGGCATGAACGAGATCCGCGAGCAGATTCAGGAAACGTCCAAGCGCATCAAGCGGCTCGGCGAATCGTCGCAGGAGATCGGCGAGATCGTTGAACTGATTACCGACATCACCGAGCAGACCAACGTCCTGGCCCTGAATGCGGCGATCCAGGCGGCGTCCGCCGGTGAGGCCGGGCGTGGCTTCTCGGTCGTCGCCGAAGAGGTGCAGCGCCTCGCGGATCGCTCGGCCGAAGCGGCGAAACAGATCGGCGCGCTGGTGCGCACGATTCAGACCGATACGCAGGACGCGGTCGCGGCGATGGAGAAAAGCACGCAGGGGGTGGTCGAGGGAACCAAGCTTTCCGACGCCGCGGGCAACGCGCTCGGCGACATCGGTCGGGTCTCGCGCCAGCTGACCGAACTGATCGAGCGCATCGCCAGCTCGACCAATGACCAGGCGCAGTCGGCCGGCGGCGTGGCGCAGTCAATCGAACGCATCCTGACGGTGACCGAGCAGACCTCGCAGGGAACGCGCCAGGCCGCGCAGTCGATCGGCCAGCTGGCCACGCTGGCGCGCGAGCTGAAAGCCTCGGTTGCGCGTTTCCGCGTCGGCTGATCCAGGCCAGTTACGAATTGAGCTAGGCACGATCTGCGCCAGGGACGATTTGCGCTAAGGAAAAGAGATGCCCGAGAAACACGATCCCAATCAGCTGGTCGGCACGGCGCCGGACATAGCGCCCCTGGCCTGGGTCATCGATGAGATCCGTGCCTCGCTGGCTGAAGCGATCAACGGACTCAAGGCATTTCTTGCTAACAAGCAGGATGTTGACAGCGTGCGCAATGCGCGCAATTTGGTGCACCAGGCCAATGGCGCACTGCAACTTTTAGATCTGCGCGGTGTGGCATTGGTGACCGATGCGGTCGAACAGCTGACCCGACGCTTCGAGGCCGAGCCGAAGGAATGCCTGCCGGCGGGCGTGCGCACGGTAGAGACCGCGCTTGCCGCCGTGGTGGCCTACCTTGAAGGGCTGCTCTCGGGACGCCCGAACCAGCCAATCCGGCTCTTCCCCTATTACCGCGATGTTCTGCAGTTGAACCGGGCCAACCGGGTGCATCCGGCCGACCTGATCTTTCCTGATCTGTCGCGGCGGCCGGCGTTCCACCACATCGAAGTGCGCCACTTCACGCCAGAGCAGCTGAAGGAGCGGCGTGCCCGCTTTGAACTCGGCCTGCTGGGATTCCTGCGCAATGTCGGTGATACCGCTGCCCGCCGGCGCATGCGCGAAGCACTGGCCGAAGTCGAGCATCTGCCGCAGCGTGGGCTGGCGCGCAGTTTCTGGTGGATCGTGCGCGGTCTGCTCGAATCGATCGAGGTGGGCAGTTTGCCGATCGACGTGGATTTGAAACGCGTGCTTGCGCGTCTGAATCTGCAGCTGCGTCGGCTGATCGAAGGTGGCGGTGCGGTGGCCGAACGCCTGATGATCGATGCGCTGTTTTACGTCGGCCGCGCCGACAGCTCCACGCCGCGGGTCGCAGAGATCAAGCGCCTGTACGGACTGGAAGCGCTGATTCCGGATGACTTCGAGCGAGCCTCACTGACGGCGCTGGATGCTGACGCACTGCGATCACTGAAGGAAGCGCTGGCTCAGGCCAAGCAGCTCTGGGGCCAGATCGTCGCCGGCGCTCCTGACGCATCAAAGTTCCAGCAGGAAATCTCGCTCGCGCGCGGCTCGGCCGCCAAGCTGGCTGCACGCGCTCTGGTCGCCACGATCGATGCCATAGGCAAGGCAACGCGCGACTTCAGCAAGCTGGCACCGGCACAACGCGAACCGCTCGGCATCGAAGTGGCCTCGGCGCTGCTGTTTGCCGATCTGGGCGTCGATGAACTGCCGCAGACCGACTCCGAATACGAAGGTCGCGCCCAACTGGTTATTCAGCGTTTGATGAAGGCGCACGCCGGCCAGCCATTGCCGGATGCAGGACCGTGGATGTCGGAGCTGGCGCGTCGGGCCCAGGATCGACTGACGATGGGCACCGTGGTCGGCGAAACGCAGGCCACCTTGCGCGATATCGAGCAGCGCCTCGACCGCTTCTTCCGCAATCCGGCGGATCGCGCCGACCTGCCGACGACCACCGGTATGTTCGACCAGGTCTGCGGTGTGTTGTCGCTGCTCGGATACGAGGACCCGGTCGCCGCCCTGCGCAATGTCCAGGAGTCGATTGGTCGATTTGCGGACGCCACCGTTCCGCCAGAACCGGCCGAGTTCAGCCGCATTGCGCAGAACCTTGGTGCGGTCGGCTTTTTCGTCGAAAGCCTGGGCCAGGACAGCGAACGGCCACGCGGGATGTTCCACTATGACCCCGATGCCGGGATATTCAGCGCCGAGCTGGGCCAACTGACAAGCGATGACACGGTCGCTGCACCGGCCGACGAGGAGTACCACGCGGCACCGCGCACGATCGACATTCGGGTGCCGGAGCCCAAGCGCACCGATAACGTCGAGACCGCCGCGCGCAAGACCCTGCACGCGGCACACCTGCAGGCCGCGCGCCTGGTTCAGGTCGCCGGCGATGCGCGTGCAATCGGTGAACTGGATCGCCTGTTGCCGACACTGGCGAACGAAGCCGACCTGCTCGACAACGAGTTGCTGAAGACCAATGCAGCGCGTGCGCTGCAACTGCTGTCGCAGCTCAAGGAGACCCATCGGCACGAGGATGCAATTGAACTCGAAGCCTTGCTGGCGCCGCCGAAGGCAGTCGAAACTCCGCCGCCAACCGCGCCATTGCCGTCGTCACAAGCCGCCGCCGACAGCGAACTGCGCGATATCTTTGTTGAAGAAGCGCGCGAGGTCCTTGACAGCATCATCGACCACCTTGCCCAGCTGCGCGCGCAGCGCGATGACAAGGCGAACCTGACTACCGTTCGGCGCGCGTTCCATACGCTGAAGGGATCAAGCCGCATGGTCGGCTTCAAGCACATCGGCGAAGGTGCCTGGGGCGTGGAGCAATGCTTCAATCTCTGGCTCGCGCAGGAGCGGCCTGCCTCCGATGATCTGCTCGACCTGGCGGACGGCGCGCAAAAAGTAGTCCGCGCCTGGATCGACACGATCGACCACGACCCGTTCGCAACAATTGATCCCACGCCCCTGGTGCTGGCCTCGCAGCGTGTACGCGAAGGCGGCATGTTCGAAATGGAGGGTGTGCCGCCCGGAGAAACGCTCCCAAAGCCTGAGGGCAGCGCGCCGATAGCAGTGCTGGCCGCGCTGCCGGAAGCGGCAACGATCCCCACTGCGGTCGTAGCCGACGTCGCCGACGAGCATGCGGGCCAGTCGGTTGACAGCAGCCTGACCGCCTTTTCCGCTGAGCAGTTGCCGCCTTTGGTCGAACCGGTCGACGGCGATGCTGCGCAGGGCGTCACCCTGCCGTTCGAGCTGCCGGAGTCATTCGAGGTCGAGCCGGAGTCCGAGCAAATTTCGGTCGATTTGACCGATTCCGAAGAAATCAAACGGATCGGCCCGCTCGAGATCAGTCACGGCCTGTATTCAGTGTTTCTGACTGAAGCTGACGAATGTGTGCGCGTCCTCGCGCAGGATATCGCCGAGTGGCGCTATGAGCCCGCCAGGCCGGTCACGCCGACTTTGGTGCGGCGCGCGCACTCACTGTCCGGAATTTCGAAGACGGTGGGGCTGATGCCGCTCGTTGCGATCGCCGATCCGCTCGACGATCTGATGCATGCGCTTTCTGGCCTCAATCCGGCGCGACACTTCGAGCTCAGCGCCGCGCAGTTCGACACTCTGGAACGGGTGATCGAACACGCCCGCAACATGCTGGGTCAATTCGCCGCGAGCGTGTATCCGGACGACGCACCGCTCGACGCCGGCGCAGTGGCGGACCTGGTGTCGGTCGTGCGTGCGGCGAGCGCGCTGCATGAGGAAATCTCGCCTCCCGCGGTGCCGTCCTTCGACGAGCTTCCGGCGCTGATGTCGGGCCCAGTGGTGCCCGTGTTGGCACCCAACTACGAACCTGAAGCACTGGTGCTTGATCAGCCGATCAAGGCCGAAGCGAAGCCACTCATCCATGCGGAGTTCGCGCGACGTGTTGCCGAAGCCGCCGGGACCGATGCCGCGACAGAAACCGCCGATGTCGACGAGGGCGAGCAGTCTGAAGCTGAGAGCCGCAGCGGTGCGCGGGTGCGCGACGAACTCGATGCGGATCTGCTGCCGGTGTTCCTGACCGAAGCGGCTGACCTGATGCCCTCGCTCGCGCCGTCCTTGCGCGGCCTGGCAGCCGACCCCAATGACCGCGAGCTGGCGCGCGATCTGATGCGCCGGCTGCACACCGTCAAGGGCAGCGCACGGATGGCCGGTGCGATGCGACTGGGCGAGCTGGTACACGAGATGGAAACGCGGATGGAAGCCGCGATGCAGTTGAGCGATGTTCCATCAGTTGTCGTCGACGAACTGCAGCAGCAGTACGACCAGGCCATGGCCCTGTACGACGAGCTGCAGCATCCCGGTGCGCTTGCGCCCACCGCCGAGACCGAGGCAGCGCCAACCCTGGCGCCCGTCATCGACCTCGCTGCTGCGCGCGCCGAAGCCAAACCCGAGGGCCGGGCTGAGCGGACGCCCGCTTTGCCGGCCGGTATGGAAGCATCGATGCCAGTCGCTGCGGCTGCCACGCCGACGGCGGCGTTCATTCGCGTGCGCTCCGACATACTCGACAAGCTGGTCGATCAGGCGGGCGAGGTGTCGATTGCACGCTCGAAGCTTGAGAACGAAGTCGGCACGATCAAGGGTTCGCTGACCGATCTGACGGAAAACATCCAGCGCCTCCGCGGCCAGTTACGCGAGGTTGAAATCCAGGCCGAAGCCCAGATCCAGGCCCGCAGCGACCGCCTGTCGCGTGAGTCGGCCGATTTCGATCCGCTCGAGTTCGACCGCTATACGCGCCTGCAGGAACTGACGCGCCTGCTTGCCGAGTCGGTCGAAGATGTAGCCATGGTCCAGAGCAACATGCTCAAGGGACTGCAGATGGCCGACACCGACCTGACCTCGCAGTCGCGCCTGACACGTGATCTGCAGCAGCAGTTGATGCGGGTGCGGCTGGTGCCCTTTTCCACCGTCTCGGAGCGCCTCTACCGAGTTGCCCGGCAATCGGCCAAGGAACTGGACAAGCGCGTCAGCCTCGACATCCGGGGCGCGGCGACCGAAATCGATCGCGGCGTGCTCGAGCGCATGGTGGCACCTTTCGAGCACCTGATCCGCAACGCGATCGTGCATGGGCTGGAAGTCGCCCCAGGAACGCGTGGCCAGCGGCAAGTCGGAGACCGGCGAGCTGACGCTTGACGTGCGGCAGGAGGCCAACGAGATCATCGTCGTCATCAGCGATGACGGCGCCGGCCTCAATCTCGAACGCATCCACGCGCGCGCCGTCGAGCGCGAGCTGATCTCACCGCAGCAGGAACTGTCGGACCGTGAGCTGATGGATCTGATCTTCCTGCCGGGCTTCTCGACGGCGACCGAAGTCACCGAACTGGCGGGCCGGGGCGTCGGCATGGACGTAGTGCGCGCCGAACTCTCGCAGTTCGGCGGCCGCATTGCGGCGTCGAGTGAAACCGGCCGCGGAACGCGCTTCACGCTGTACCTGCCGATGACACTGGCGGTCGCCCAGGTCGTGCTGGCGCGGGTTGGAGGCCGCCGCTATGCGTTGCCGGCTGGAATGGTCGAGCAGGTGCGCCGCTACCGACCGACCGTGCTGCTGCCTTCGCTGGCAGACGGGATGATCGAAATTCCTCCGATCGGCACCGTGGTGCTGCGGCCGCTCGCCCAATTGATCGGCGAAGAGACCACGGGTCACCTCGCCAAGCAGACGCCGGTGGTGCTCCTGCGCTCGGGCGACGACCGTCTGGCGATCACCGTCGAAGACGTATCGAGCAACCAGGAGGTGGTGGTCAAAAACGTCGGCGTGCAGGTTGCGCGCCTCGCGGGGATACTCGGCGCCACGATTCTCGGCAGCGGCGAAATCGTGTTGATCATCAATCCGGTGCAGCTGATCGCGCGCGCGCCCGAGCCGCCGCCGATCTTCGAGCAGGAACTGCGCGCGGAAGTGAAGGCTGCGCCCGGGCGCTCCCAGCCGGTGACGGAAATCGGCGCGCCGGTCACCACGCGTGTCATGGTGGTCGACGATTCACTGACCGTGCGGCGGGTGACCCAGCGCCTGCTCGAGCGCAATGGTTACGAAGTCATGCTGGCGAAGGACGGTGTCGATGCACTGCGCCAGCTGCAGGATCTGAGGCCCGACGTCATGCTGGTCGACATCGAAATGCCGCGCATGGATGGCTACGATCTGACCCGCAATGTTCGAGGCAATGCCGAGACTGCGAAGATTCCGATCATCATGATCACTTCGCGCACGGCAGAGAAGCACCGGAGCATGGCGTTCGAGCTCGGGGTAAACCAGTACCTCGGCAAGCCCTACCAGGATGAGGAACTGCTGAGTTTCATTCGCCAGTACAGCAGCGAGAAGGCCAGCGTCTAGCGATCAGGCTTCGGCTGGTTCGATTCGACTCCTTCGAACCGGCCATTTCGAATCTGGCCTATTCGACCAGGCCGTGTCTTGATCGCGTAGTGGGTAAGTTCAGCGTTGCTGCCCATCCCCATTTTCTCGAGGATGCGCGCCCGATAGACGCTGACGGTCTTTGGGCTCAACGCCAGTTCTTCCGCGATGTCGGCCAGGCGCTTGCCCGAGGCGATCAGCTTCAGGGTCTGGAATTCGCGGTCCGACAGCTTTTCGTGCAGCGCGACGTCCTCGTCCGGCGCGTTGAGATTCTCGATCAGCGCCTGCGCGATTTCAGGTGATACGTATTTGCGCCCACCGACCACGTGTGACAGCGCCTCGAGCAGCTTGTCGGGCGCACTCGCCTTGTTCAGGTAGCCGAACGCGCCGGCGCGAAATGCACGCACGGCGTACTGGTCCTCCGGGTACATGCTGACGATCAGCACCTTGAGCTTCGGGTACTCCTCGCGCAATGCCTTGAGGACATCGATACCGTTCTTCCCGGGCAGGCCGACATCCATCACGAGCACATCCGGCTCGCCGTGCTTCTTCAACTCGGCGCGCAACTGGGCGTAGTCACCGGCTTCTGCCACGATCTCTGCGCCGGGAAACTCCAACAGCACCTCGACGATTCCGCGCCGAACGATGGCATGATCGTCGACCACGATCAGCCTAGTCGCCACCCGTGCGCTCCTTGACCGCGCCAAGCGATCCGGCGGTCTTGACGGCTGGTGCAGCAGTGGGCGCAATCGAGATCATCACGGTCGCGCCGCGCCCGGGTGATGACGAGACCTCGGCCCAGCCGCCGAGGCCGCGCGCCCGTTCGATCAGGCCGCGCACGCCGAATCCCGGCGTGACGGCAAGGCTCGAGGGCTCGAAGCCGATGCCGTCATCGGCGACTTCAAGCACGATCTCGTCGGACAAGGCAAACAGCTGCACGTGCACGCGGCGCGCTTTTGCATGCTTGTGGATATTCGTGAGCGCCTCCTGCGCAACGCGGTAAAGCGCCGCGGCGCGATCGGGCGCGATTTCGAAGTCATCGCGATTGGCGTGAAAATCAAGTGCGATCCCGGTGCGCTCCCGAAATCCTCGCGCGAGCCATTCGAGTGCAGCGACCAGGCCGGCGTCCAGGACAGCAGGCCGCAGCGCATGCTGGATGCGGTGGCTGGCGACGACTGCGGATTCGAGCAGCTGCTGGATGGTTTCGAGGCGCACCGCGTGCGTGGATTGAGGTCCCAGCTCGCGCGCGTGGCGGACCAGCTCGAACTTGAGTGCCGTGAGCGCGCCACCAATGTCGTCGTGGATTTCCTGCGCAATTGCACGACGTTCATCTTCCTTGGCGCTTTCAAGATGCTGGGTCAGCGCATGCAGGCGGGCCTCGCTGTCGGCCAGCGCAGCCGCGGCATTGCGCGCCGAGCGCCGTGCCTGCGCCGCGGCGAGGCTGTGCTTCAAGCGCGGCAGCGATGCGGAACATGCGCGTCTTGAGGACGAAATCGTCCGCTCCCGCGTGCAGCGTCGCAACCGCAAGTTCCTCCGACATTTCGCCCGACAGCACGATCACCGGCAGGTCGCTGTCGACACTTCGGGCGACGTTCAGCGAGGCGAAAGAATCGAAGCGCGGCAGATTGTGGTCGGTGATGACTGCATCGACCGGCCCACTGGCAAGCGCGGCGCGCATGCCCGCTTCATCTTCGACCCGTACGGCGCGCGGATTGAGTCCCTCGCGGTGCAGGATGGCGAGCAACAGGTCGAAGTCGAGCTCGGAGTCCTCGACGACAATCAGCGACAGGGGAGTTCGATCTGCAGTGTTCACTGGCGGCATTCTCGCGGATTTTTGCAGCCCGAAGCGGACGCGATGTTTTCCGGCAACTACAATTCACTCCGCAAAGTCCGCCGGGCGGCCGCGTCTTCGCAGGAAGCCGAGGAACGTCCGGACTCCGCAGAGCGGCGTAGCAGGTAACACCTGTCCACCGTGAGGTGAGGATCAGAGCAACAGAGACGAGTCCCGGCAGGCGAGACGCGCGCAAGCGCGGCTCGCAACGTCCCGCTTCGAGAGGAGCGGGGAGGTTCGGTCAACCGCCAGGGCGCGACGCGCAAGCGTCGCGGCAGGTCGGCGAAGCCGACTTGCCGGGGGTGAAACGGGCAATCTCTACGCGGAGCAACACCAAATAGGCGGCCGATGATCCTGCTCGGTGAGGCCGCGGGTAGGTGGCTGGAGCCAGCGGGCGATCGCTGGCCTAGAGGAATGGTCGTCACATTGCCCGCAAGGACAGTGAACAGAATCCGGCGTACAGGCGGACTTTGCATTTTTCTCTCTGCGCTTCACTTTCGTTCGGCACAAGCCTGTTCCACTCGCGCCACAACGAGCGCACCCTCCTGAGACTTCACTTTCAGTTCACGCTGTAAGCTCTTCATCGAATTATCAATTCAATCGCAAGAGTTTCTTAGAAGTCGGCGCTAAGTCCTTGTCTGCATTGAAAAAACCCCCTATTTCGCCTTGACCGTCCACGACAGCGTGCCGTACAGTCGCGCTTCGTGTGAAAAAGTGGGAAACAGTGGGAGACGCGTTGGCTTTCGGAGGGAATCCGAGCCGCGCAATTCCCGTTGATCCCTTTTCATTGGGGCTGAGGACGGCGGGTCATGTTTCAGGGCGCATCGCAACTGACCTTGGACGGCAAGGGCCGCCTGTCCATGCCGAGCCGGCATCGCGATGCCCTGGCCTCGAGCAGCGAGGGTCGCCTGACCCTGACTCGGCATCCGGATGGTTGTGTGCTGATTTATCCGCGACCGATCTGGGATGCGCGTCGCCAGCAGATCGCCGCACTGCCCTTTTCTGCGCGCGCGCTGCAACGTCTTCTGCTCGGCAGTGCCACCGATCTGGAACTCGACAGCGCGGGCCGCGTGCTGGTGCCGACCGAACTACGCACCGCGGCACAGCTCGAGCGCGAGGTCATGTTGCTTGGCATGGGCGCGCACTTCGAATTGTGGGACACGGCGCGACTCGCCGAACACGAGCGCGTCGCACTGGCCGATGGACTGCCCGCGGCGGCGGCCGACTTCACGTTCTGACGGTGGATGCCTCCGAAGTTCGAATCGATTGCCGGCGGGCCTCCATCCGCGCGCGGCAGCGGGCATCGACCCGTGCTCGAACGCGAGGCGATCGACCAGTTGCTGACCGACCCAACCGGCATCTATCTCGACGCGACCTTCGGACGGGGTGGACATTCACGCCAGCTGCTCGACGCGATTGGCACCGGCCGGCCGCGTGATTGCCTTCGATCGGGATCCTGCGGCGGTCGACGCGGCGCGCCTGATTTCGGATTCTCGTTTTCACGTCGAGCACACCGCCTTTTCACACCTGGATGCGACGCTCGATGCACTCGGGATCGGTTCGCTCGCAGGCGTACTGATGGATATCGGCGTCTCGTCGCCGCAGCTCGACGAGGCGGCGCGTGGATTCACCTGGCGCGTCGACGGTCCGCTCGACATGCGAATGGATACCACGCGCGGTGAGACCGCCGGCCAGTGGCTGGCACAGGCAAGTCTTGAAGAATTGACACGGGTGATACGCGACTATGGGGAAGAACGGTTTGCTGCATCGATTGCAAAGGCGATTGTGGCTCGCCGCGCGTCTGGGCAGCCGCTGGCAGGCACCGCCGACCTTGCCGCGCTCGTGGCGGCCGCGATCCCGACCCGCAGTCGCAAGGACGGGGCACAACATCCGGCCACGCGGACCTTTCAGGCTGTACGGATTCACATCAATCAAGAGCTTGAGGAATTGGCGCTAGCACTCGAACAGGCGGCCCGACGACTGCGGCCAGGCGGACGACTCGTGGTGATCAGCTTTCATTCGCTCGAAGACCGCATCGCCAAGCAGTTCGTCGCCGCGCATGCGCATCCGGAGCGCGCTGAGTCGCAGCTGCGGCGGGCGCCGCTGACCGCGGCCCAGTTGCCGTCGCCCAGGCTGGCGGTGCTCGCCAAGCTGCGGGCCTCCGACGAGGAAATCGCAGCCAACCCACGTGCCCGTTCCGCGGTGCTGCGCGTTGCCGAGCGTACGCAGGAGCCCTGGCCGGGCCAGCGCCCATGATCCGGCGCCTGTTGCTCGTTGTCGCGGTCATGCTGCTGTTTGCATCGGCGCTTGCGCTCGTAACGGCCCAGCACCGCGCGCGATCGCTGTTCATCGATGTCGAGCGCGCGCAGCTGCAGGCACGGCAACTCGAGGTGGACCACGATCGATTGAAGATCGAGCAGGCACGGCTGTCGCAACCGGCACTGGTCGAGCGCGCAGCGCAGCGCCTCGGTATCAGGCCGTCGACGGCAGCCGCACGGTGTTTCTGAACCTGCCGCAGGCCAGTGCGACGGCGCCCCTGGTGCCAGGCAAGAAGTGAAGCCCGCATCGAGCCGCTCTCGAACTTCACGCGGAGGCGCACGCCTGGCGTTCAGTGCCAATCCGCTGCTCAGCGTCGCCTTGCCGGCGTGGCGCTCGAAGCTGCTGCTGTTCGTGCTGTTCGGCTGCTTCGTCGCCCTCGCCGCACGCGCGTTCTTCCTGATGGGCGGCGTGTCGACTGGCGTTCCTGCAGCGCCAGGGCGAGGCGCGCTACGCCCGCACGCTGGAAGTGCCGGCCACGCGCGGCCGGATCACGGATCGCAACGGTGTCGTGCTGGCAGCGTCGGTGCCGGCGCGTGCGATCTGGGCGATTCCCGAGGACGTCGACGCCAGTGCGGCTCAACTGAACGAGCTGGCGCGCCTGCTTGACGCGGTGCCGGCCGAACTCAAGCGCCGGCTCGGCCGACGACGATCGCAGTTTCGTCTATCTGCGACGCCAGGTCGACACCGAGCGTCGCCGAGCGGATCGCCGCGATGAAGCTGGCGGGAATTCATTCGAGCACGCGAGTTCAAGCGTCACTATCCGGAGGGGCCGACCAGTGCCCATGTGATCGGATTCACCAGCGTCGAGGACCGCGGCCAGGAAGGTGTCGAGCTGGCGCTCGAACGCACGCTCGCCGGCCGACGCGGGCAGCCGGCGCGTGATCAAGGATCGACTCGGGCGCATTGTCGAGGACGACTGGCTGCGCGAGCCGCGTCGATGGCAACGATCTCGCGCTGTCGATCGACAGCCGCGTCCAGTACATCGCGCACGCGGCGCTGCGAAGCGCGATCGATCGCCAAGCAAGGCGCGAAAGCCGGCGCCGCGATCGTGCTCGATGTGAGACGCGGCGAGATCCTCGCGCTCGCCAACTGGCCGAGCTTCGATCCGAATCTGCGCGGCGCGACTCGGCGGGCGACGCCATTCGCAACCGCGTGCTATCACCGATACCTTCGAGCCCGGCTCGACGATGAAGCCGTTTTCGATTGCGGCTGCGCTCGAGGCCGGCAAGCGTGCAACCCGGATACGCGCATCCAGACCGCACCGGGCACGCCTGACGATCGGCGATCGGACGATCGGCGATGCGCATCCGCACGGGCTGCTGACCGTCGAGGAAGTGGTCGCGAAATCGAGCAACGTCGGCACCGCAAAGATCGCGCTCGAATTGCCGGCACAGACGCTGTGGGACAGCTACACCGGCGTCGGCTTCGGCCAGGCGCCGCGCCTCGAATTTCCCGGCGCGGTCGCAGGTCGATTGCGTCCGGCCAAGACCTGGCGACCAATCGAGCAGGCCACGATTTCGTACGGTCACGGCATCTCGGTCACGCTGGTGCAGCTGGCGCGCGCCTACTCGGTGTTCGCGCAACGATGGCGCGCTCGTGCCGGTGACGCTTGTCAAGACCGAGACGAGCGCCGATGCCGCGTTCGCGCGCTGTCGCCGGAGACAGCGCGCGGCGATGCGCAGGATGCTCGAGATGGCGGTCAGCGACGAGGGCACTGCGCCGGCTGCGCGCATTGCCGGCTATCGCGTGGCCGGCAAGACCGGCACTGCGTACAAGATCAAGAACGGCCAGTACGTGAGGGACTACGTCGCCTCCTTCGTTGGCTTTGCGCCGGTGTCGGACGCCGCGCATCGTGGTGGCGGTCATGATCGATGAACCAAGCGCCGGCACGTCATTACGGCGGACAGGTTGCGGCGCCAGTGTTCGCGCAGATCACGGCCGCCACCCTGCGCACACTGCAGGTTGCACCCGACGGTCCGCTCGACCCGTCCAGAGCGCTGGTCGCGCTGCGGGCAGCCGCCGATGACAGCCGCTGCTCTCGACCGGCGAGGCGCTGGGCTGGCTGCGCACGACGAGTGCCGGCAGCGATCCTGTCGCAGCGGTCCGACGACCTGCAGCCTGGATAGCCGCGCGCATTCGCACCGCGGCGATGTGTTTGTCGCAGTCGAACGGGCGAGCGCACTGACGGCCGCGTGTTCATCGACGCGGCGGTGACGCGCGGCAGCAGCGGCCGTCCTGGTCGAGCTCGACGGCTGGAATCGGGTCGATGCCTCCTGCGACGTGCCGCTGCGCGCGCGGTCACAGGCCTGCGCGACGAGCTGGGCGAACTCGCGGCCGAGTTCTACGGCCGGCCCAGCGAGCAGTCTGCTGTCGATCGGTGTGACCGGAACCAATGGCAAGACCTCGTGCAGTCAATGGATTGCGCAGCTGCTCACGAATGACGGGCGCCGCTGTGCGGTCATCGGGACGGTCGGCAGTCGGATTCGCCAGCGGCCCGCTCGAAACGAGTGCACTGACGACACCCGACCCGGTGTCACTGCAACGCGAGGTGCGCGAGCTGCTCGATGCCGGCGCACAGGCGCTCGCGATGGAAGTCTCTTCGATCGGGCTGGTGCAAGGCCGCATCAGCGGCATGAAATTCGACGTCGCACTGTTCACAAACCTGACGCGCGATCATCTCGATTATCCACGACACGATGGAACGCTACGAGGCGGCCAAGGCACTGCTGTTCGAGCGGCCGCTCGGCTACGCCGTCGTCAATGTGGACGACGCGGCGGGCCGCCGGCTCGCCGCGCGCCTGCTGGATCGAGGCGTGCCGACGATCGGCTTCTCTGCCTCTGGCGCGAATGCCGGTGCGCGAGTTTCGGACCAGCGACTGGGCGCGCGCTCGATTCGAGCCACCGACAAGGGCCTTGCGTTCGTGGCGGTCTATGGCAAGGAGTCGATTCGAAGTCGAGGTTCCCCTGGTCGGGCACTACAACGTCGAAAATCTGCTGGGCGTCGTCGGCGTTGCCTTGGCCTGCGGCATTCGTTTGCGCGCGCGGTGCTGGATCTGCCACGCCTGGTTCCGCCGGCCGGACGTATGCAGAGCGTTGCGGAGGGCGCCGGACCGCTGGCGATCATCGACTATGCGCACACGCCGGACGCGCTGACCAAGGCACTGGCTGCATTGCGTCCTCTGGTTTCGGCGCGCGGAGGGCGGCTTTGGGCGGTATTCGGCGCCGGCGGCGATCGCGATCCGGGCAAGCGAGCACCGATGGGAGCGGCCGCCGCGACCGGGGCCGACGTAGTCATCGTCACCAGCGACAATCCGCGCAGCGAAGATCCGGCCAGCATCGTGGCCCAGGTGGCGGCCGGCGCCGCGGGCGCCGCGCGCTTGCTGACGATTGTCGATCGTGCTGAAGCGATTGGCCGCGCGCTGCGTGAAGCCGAGCCGTCCGATGTTGTATTGATCGCCGGCAAGGGCCACGAGGACTATCAGATCATCGGCGCCGAAAGGCGTGCCGTTCTCGGACGTCGGAAACACGCGCGGCGCGTCCGGTCCGGCGTGCGGGAGCAACCGGCATGCCGCATGAGCATCGGCGAACTGACTCGCTCGCTGTCGGCGCAGCCGAGGTGCACGGCGACGCTCGCGCGCAATTCTCGAGCGTGTCGACCGACTCGCGCACGCTGTCGTCCGGTGCGCTTGTTCGTGGCGCTGCGCGGCGAACACTTCGACGGTCATGACTTCGCCGAACGCGCACGCGACAAGGTGCGCTGGCGCTGGTGGAGCGCCCGCTTGCGATCGAGCTGCCGCAGGTCATCGTGGCCGACAGCCAGCGAGCACTTGGCGCCGGTGCGGCACATTGGCGTTCGCGTTTCGTTCTGCCGGTTATCGCGGTGACCGGCAGCAACGGCAAGACCACGGTGACGCAGATGATCGCCTCGATTCTTGCCCGGCAGTTCGGCGAGAAGACTCGACTGGCCACGCGCGGCAATCTGAACAACGACATCGGCGTGCCGTTGATGCTCTGGCAGGTCGAACGGCAGCATCGCGCCGCCGTGTTCGAACTCGGCATGAATCATCGAGGTGAGATTGCTATCTGGCCCGGTGGGTGCGGCCGACCGTCGCGCTGGTCAACAACGCGCAGCGTGAACATCAGGAGTTCATGCAGTCGGTCGAGGCGACTGCCGTCGAGAACGGCGAGGTGATTGCCGCCCTGCCGCAGTCGGGCGAGGGGGTCGCGGTGTTTCCTGCCGACGATGCCTGTGCGCCGGTGTGGCGGCGGATCGCCGGTACCCGCCGCGTCATCGACTTCTCGCTCGTCGGTGACGCCGTGGTCAGTGCCACCTGGGAGCCTGCGGCGGCAGGCGCGCGGCTAGCGATGATCACGCCGCTCGGAGTGATCGAAGCTCAGCTTGCAGTGGCAGGGCTGCACAACGTACGCAATGCCATGGCAGCCAGTGCATGTGCAATCGCAGCCGGCTGCGACGCATCGGCGATCGCCCAGGGACTGGCCGCATTCGTCCCCGTTTCCGGTCGCGGTGTCAGGCTCACAACGCCGGAAGGCGCATCCCTGATCGACGACTCGTACAACGCCAACCCGGACTCAGTGCGTGCTGCGATCGAGCTGCTGGCTGCCCAGCCTGCACCGCGAGTGCTCGTGCTGGGAGACATGGGCGAGGTCGGTTCGCAGGGCCCGGCCTTTCATCGCGAAGTTGGTGCCTATGCGCGCACGTGTGGAATCGATGTTCTGTACGCGCTGGGTGCGCAGACATCCGATGCGGTGACCGCCTTCGGCGCCGGGGCTGCACATTTTGAAAGCGTTGAAACGCTGCTGGCGGCCCTGCGCCCGCGCCTGTCGACTTCGCTCACGGTGCTGGTCAAGGGTTCGCGCTTCATGCGCATGGAGCGTGTCGTGGATGAACTGGCTGCCCGGCAGCCTGCGGGAGTCCATTAGTGCTGCTTGAGCTGACTGAATGGCTGGCGCGCGATATCCGCGCGTTCAACGTCTTCTCCTACCTGACGCTGCGCGCGGTGCTGGCGGCGGCCACTGCTCTGCTGATCGGTCTGGCGGCGGGTCCGCGCGTGATCCGCCGACTTACGGAATTGAAGATCGGGCAGGCCGTGCGCAGCGACGGCCCGCAGACCCATCTGGCCAAGACCGGAACTCCGACCATGGGCGGCGCGCTGATCCTGATCTCGATCGCGGTGACGACCCTGCTGTGGGCCGACCTCAGCAACCGCTTCGTCTGGGTGGTCCTGATCGTGACGATCGGGTTCGGCTGGATCGGCTGGGTCGACGACTACCGCAAGGTCGTGCACGGCAATCCGAAGGGCATGAGCGCGCGGGAGAAGTATCTCTGGCAGTCGCTGATCGGCCTGGCCGCGGCGTTCTACCTCGCGTTCGCGATCGCGGCACCGTCGACCGACAAAGTCCTGTCCCTGATGGTCCAGTGGATGACCAACGGTTTTGCGATCGACCTGCCGCCGCGATCCGACCTGATGGTGCCGTTTTTCAAGAATGTCGCGTATCCGCTCGGCGTGTTCGGCTTCGTGCTGCTCTCATACCTGGTGATCGTCGGCACCAGCAATGCGGTGAACCTGACCGACGGACTCGACGGCCTCGCGATCATGCCGACGGTGATGATCGGTTCGGCGCTGGGCGTGTTCGCCTACGTGATCGGCCGCGCGGACTTCGCCAAGTACCTCCTTTTCCCCTACATACCGGGTGCGGGCGAGCTCGTCATCATCTGCGGCGCGATCGCGGGCGCGGGGCTCGCCTTCCTCTGGTTCAACGCCTATCCGGCGGAAGTCTTCATGGGCGATGTCGGGCGCGCTCGCCCTGGGCGGAGCGCTCGGAACGATCGCCGTCATCACGCGCCAGGAAATCGTGCTCTTCATCATGGGTGGCGTATTCGTCGTCGAGACGGTGTCGGTCATGCTGCAGGTCGCCTACTTCCGGTGGACCGGAGGGCGTCGCATCTTTCGCATGGCGCCCTTGCACCACCACTTCGAACTGTCGGGCTGGAAGGAGACGCAGGTCGTCGTGCGTTTCTGGATCATCAGCATGATGCTGGTGCTGGTGGGTTTGTCCACCCTGAAGCTGCGCTGATGGCACGCGCGCTGGTTCTCGGTCTCGGCGCCAGCGGCCTGGCCATGGTGCGCTGGCTGGCTGGCCGCGGTTTCACCGTGCGCGTCGCCGATACCCGCATGGCGCCGCCGCAACTTGAAAACCTCAGACGCGAGCTGGACGTCGAATTCTTTGGCGGGGACTTCGCTCCCGCGCTGCTAGACGATGTTGAACTGGTGGCGCTGAGTCCAGGTCTATCGCCGACGCATTCACCCGCCGCGCGACTCCTCAAGGAAGCGAAATCCTGCAAGATTGAGGTGCTGGGTGAAATCGAACTGTTTGCGCGCGCGCTGGCGCAACTGCGGGCCGAGCGTGCCTATGCACCTCGGGTGATCGGCATCACCGGAACCAACGGCAAGACCACGACGACCCGGCTCACCGGCCTGCTGATCGAGCGCTGCGGTTTGCAGGTGGCAGTGGCCGGCAACATCGACCCGCCGGCCCTTGACGAGCTACGAGCGCGCGTTGCTGCCGACACCCTACCGGCAGTCTGGGTGCTCGAGCTGTCGAGCTTCCAGCTGGCAACGACCCGCTCGCTCGCCTGCGATGCGGCCACGGTGCTGAACCTGAGCCAGGACCACCTCGACTGGCACGGCACGATGGAGCAATACGTCGCTGCCAAGGCACGCATTTTCACTGCCGGGACTGTGCAGATCCTGAATCGTGACGACGAGCGCGTCATGGCCATGGCGCGACGCGGTTCCAGACTCGTCAGCTTCGGCGCGGGAATTCCGGACAATGCAGACAGCTTCGGCCTGGTTGTCGATCACGGCGTGACCTGGCTTGCGTGGTGTGAGGACACAACGCCGCCGGGCCGCCGGCGCAGGACAGTCGATGCACTGCCTGCGCCCGAGCCGGAACTCTTCCTCCAGCGCCTGATGCCGGTCGAGGCACTGCGCATTCGCGGTCGGCACAACGCAATGAATGCACTTGCGGCGCTCGCCCTGGCACGCGCAGATCGGCTGCCCGATGGCGCCCTGCCTGCATGCCTTGCGCGAGTACGCCGGCGAGCCCCATCGCGTCGCCCTCGTCGCCTCAATCGGGGGAGTCGAGTACTACGACGACAGCAAGGGCACCAATGTCGGCGCCACAGTCGCCGCCCTTGACGGTCTCGGTGGCGAAGGCCGCAAACTGGTTGTCATTCTCGGGGGCGAGGGCAAGGGTCAGGACTTTGCTCCGCTTGCCTCCGCCGTCGCGCGGCACGCGCGTGCCGCGGTGCTGATCGGGCGCGACGCCGGGTTGATACGCACGGCCCTGATGGAGACTTCAACGGCAGTGATCGCCGCGGATTCACTTGAACAGGCAGTCCAGATCAGCGCAGAGCAGGCGCGCGCCGGCGATGCGGTGCTTCTTTCACCGGCCTGCGCCAGCCTCGACATGTTTCGCGATTACAAGCATCGCGCCGCCGTTTATGTCGATGCCGTGCGGGAACTGGCCGCCGAAGCGGGGCAGCCATGCTGAAACGCGTGGGCTTCAAGCTGCATGCGGCCCGCGCCCCGCTCGACGCCGCGGGCTCGGTCATGGCCCTGGCCGGATTGGGAGGCGCGCCGTTGGCTTCCCAGCGTACGAGTCTCCCGGTGCTGGATCGCACGCTCGCCGTCGTGGTGCTCGCGCTCGTTTTGATCGGCACCGTGATGGTCTACTCGGCGTCGATCTCACTGGCCGATTCGCCGCGCTACAACGTCGCACCGTCGTACTTCCTGCTGCGCCATCTGTTGGCGCTCGCGATCGCATTCACCGCAGCGGTGCTGGCGTTTCAACTGCCGATGTCGAGCTGGCAGCGTCTCGCGCCATGGCTCTTTGTCGGTGCGCTGTCGCTGCTGGTGCTGGTCCTGATCCCCGGTATCGGCAAGGGCGTGAACGGTGCGCGCCGATGGATCCAGCTCGGCATGCTGAACCTTCAGCCCTCCGAACTGATGAAAGTGGCATGCGTGCTGTACGCGGCCAATTTCACCGTGCGCAAGCAGGAGTACATGCAGCGCTTTTCGAAGGGCTTCCTGCCGATGGCGGTCGTGATGGGGGCGATCGGAGTGCTGCTTTTGCTGCAGCCCGATCTCGGCGCCTTTGGCGTGGTCGTTGCGATCAGCATGGGGATCCTGTTTCTCGGTGGCGTCAACGGCCGGCTGTTCGCAGCGATATCGGCGGCGCTCGCGTCGGTCTTCATGCTGGTGATCTGGCTATCACCCTGGCGGCGCGAGCGCATCTTCGCCTACCTGGATCCATGGTCCGAAGGAAATGCGCTGGGCAAGGCCTATCAGCTGTCGCATTCGCTGATCGCCTTCGGGCGAGGTGAGTGGTTCGGGGTCGGCCTCGGCGGCAGTGTCGAAAAGCTTCACTACCTGCCCGAGGCCCATACCGACTTCATTCTTGCGGTGCTTGGCGAGGAGCTTGGCCTGATTGCAGTACTGACGGTCATCGTCCTGTACTACTGGCTCGTCAAGCGCGCCTTCGAGATCGGCCGTCAGGCGATTGCGCTGGAGCGCACCTTCGCCGGCCTGGTCGCGCAGGGAGCCGGGCTGTGGATCGGTGTCCAGGCCTTCATCAATATTGGAGTGGCGACCGGACTGCTGCCGACCAAGGGCTTGACCCTGCCGCTGATGAGCTACGGCGGTTCGGCGCTGCTGTCGACCCTGGTCGCGCTTGCGATTGTGTTGCGGGTAGACAAGGAGAATCGAATTCTCATGCGCGGAGGCCGTGCATGAAGCACTTGGTGATCGTCGCGGCCGGAACCGGCGGGCACGTGATGCCCGGGATTGCCGTTGCCGAAACCCTGCGTACGCGTGGCTGGTCGGTGTCCTGGCTCGGCACCCGGACCGGGATGGAGCGCGGCCTGGTCGAGGCGCGCGACATTGACTTTGATGCGATCGATTTTTCCGGGCTGCGCGGCAAGGGACTCAAGACGATTTTGCTGGGCGGCTTCCTGCTGTTGCGCGCGCTGTGGCAGAGCCGCAAGCGGATCGCCGCGCGCCGCCCGGACGCGTTGTTTTCGACCGGCGGCTACGTCGCCGTACCGGCTGGAATGGCAGCGAGCACGCTCGGCGTGCCGCTCATCCTGCTCAATCCCGATGCGGCGACCCTGCTTTCAACACGACTGTTGACTCCGCTCGCCTCCGGCGTGCTGTGCGGCTTCGACGGTGAAGCTGCGCAGCGTGCCGGTGCCAAAGGTGTTGTCACCGGCAATCCGGTGCGGGCCGAAGTCGCAGCCTTGCCCGTGCCCGCGCAGCGCTTTGCTGGCCGAGCGGGGCCGCTCGAATTGCTGGTGATCGGCGGCAGCCTCGGAGCGCAGGTGCTCAACGAAACGGTGCCGCGGGCGCTCGCGCTGCTGAGCCCGGCCGAACGGCCGCGCACGGTTCATCAGTGCGGAGCGAGTCATCTCGACGCAGTACGCACTGCCTACGCAGGGGCCGGCGTCGAGGCGGAGATCGTCGCCTTCATCGACGACATCGCCCGACGCTATGCGCAGGCCGATGTCGTGGTCTGCCGCGCGGGAGCGATCACCGTAGCTGAACTTGCAGTCGGCGGCGTCGCGAGCGTGCTGGTTCCGCTGGTGGTGTCGACCACTCACCACCAGCGCACCAACGCCGAGTTCATGGCGGCGCGCGGTGCCGCGATTCACCTGCCACAGCAGGAGCTGACGCCGGCGCGTCTGGCCGAGGTGCTGCGCGGACTGAACCGCGAGCGTCTGCAGGCACTCGCCACTGCTGCGCGCACGCTCGGCAAGCCCGATGCTGCGACGACCGTCGCTGCGGTCATCGAAAGAGTCGCGGCATGAGGCACGCGGTCAAACACGTCCACTTTGTCGGAATTGGTGGCCACGCCGGGGCAGGGACCCCGGCGTTCTTAAGTGCGGCCTGGCCGCGGCCGTCGAGGAAAGCGCGGTTCGTGCGATGAAGCATGCCGTCAAGCACATTCACTTCGTCGGTATCGGCGGCAGCGGGATGAGCGGGATAGCCGAAGTACTGCTGACGCTCGGCTATCGCGTCAGTGGCTCCGACACCGCGAGCAACGCGGTCACGCGGCGCCTGGCACAGCTTGGCGCAACGATTGCACACGGGCATTCGGCGGAACACATCCGCGGCGCCGATGCCGTCGTCGTTTCGACGGCGGTCGCCGCGAGCAATCCAGAAGTGCTGGCGGCGCGTTCAAAGCAGGTTCCGGTGGTACCGCGTGCCGTCATGCTGGCCGAACTGATGCGGCTCAAGCAAGGCATCGCAATCGCCGGCACGCACGGCAAGACCACGACCACCAGCCTGGTCGCGAGCGTGCTCGCGGCCGGCGGCCTGGATCCGACCTTCGTGATCGGTGGTCGTCTGAATTCGGCTGGCGCCAATGCGCGCCTCGGCAGCGGGGATTACATCGTGGTCGAGGCCGATGAGTCAGATGCCTCGTTCCTGAATCTCGCGCCCGTGCTGGCGGTGGTGACCAACATCGATGCCGATCACATGGAGACCTACGGCCACGACTTCGCCCGGCTCAAACAGGCGTTCGTCGAGTTTCTGTCACAGCTGCCGTTTTATGGCAGCGCGGTCGTCTGCATCGATGACCGCCATGTGCGGGACATTCTGCCGTTCGTGTCGAAGCCGATCGTCAGCTACGGCTTCGCAGCCGAGGCCAAGGTGCGCGCCGTCAACGCGCAGGCCGATGGCACCTCGATGAGGTTCGAGGTCAGGCGCGCGGACATGGCCCCTCTCGCAGTTCGACTGAATCTGCCCGGCATGCACAACGTCGCGAACGCACTCGCGGCGATTGCGGTCGGCATGGAACTCGGCGTCCCTGATGGCGCGATGGTCGAAGCGCTCGCCGAGTTCACCGGCGTCGGACGGCGCTTCGCGCGCCATGGCGAACTGCCGGCGGCGGCGGGAGGGCAATACACGCTGATTGACGATTACGGCCATCACCCGGTGGAAATGGCGGCCACGCTGGCGGCAGCGCGCGGCGCCTTTCCCGGCCGTCGCCTGGTGCTGGTGTTTCAGCCGCATCGTTACACCCGCACGCGCGACTGCTTCGAGGATTTCGTGCGGGTGTTGTCGACCGCCGATGTGGTCGTGCTCGCCGAGGTCTACGCCGCCGGCGAAGCGCCGATTGTTGCCGCTGACGGTCGCGCGCTGGCGCGCGCGCTGCGGGTGGCCGGCAAGGTCGAGCCGATCTTCGTCGAGTCGATCGATGAGCTGCCGGCGGTAATCCGCGACATGGTGCGCGACGGCGATGTGGTGATCACGATGGGCGCCGGTTCGATCGGCCAGGTTCCGGCGCGACTTGCCGGAGGAGGCGCCGAATGAGTCAACAGGGTCAAGTGAACGCGGCGAAGTTCGGCAAGGTCGGCGTGTTCTTCGGCGGCCGCTCGTCCGAACGCGAAGTCTCGATCATGTCAGGCACCGGCGTGCTCAAGGCGATGCAGAGCCGGGGCGTCGATGCGCACGCGTTTGATCCCGGCACGCAGACGCTGGCCGAGCTCGAGGCGGCGCGGTTCGACCGCGTGTTCATCGCCCTGCATGGCCGCGGCGGCGAGGACGGCACGATCCAGGGCGTGCTCGAAACCCTGCGGATTCCGTACACCGGCAGCGGTGTGCAGGCCTCGGCCATCGCAATCGACAAGCTGACCACCAAGCGGATCTGGTTGCAGGAAGGCATCCCGACGCCGGGCTATCGCATCGGCCGTGCCGACAGCGACTGGATGCGCATCGTCGCCGAGCTTGGCGATTCGCTGATCGTCAAGCCGGCCTCCGAAGGTTCGACGATCGGCATCACCAAGGTTACTCGCCACGACGGCGGAGAGCTTGCAAACGCGTATGACGACGCCGTGCGCCACGACACCTCGGTGCTGATCGAGCAGCTGATTGAAGGACGGGAGCTGACCTGCGCAATTCTTGGCGCGGGAACGACCGCCGAAGCGCTGCCCCTGATCGAGATCCGCGCTCCTGCCGCCAATTACGACTATCACCACAAGTACTTCAGCGACGACACGCAGTACCTGTGCCCGGCGCCGATCGATCCCGCGCTGACGGCGCGTGTCAGCGAACTGTGCCTGCGCGCATACCGCGCGCTCGGTGCGCGCGGCTGGGGCCGGATCGACATCATGCTCGACTCCCACGACGAGCCGTCCCTGCTCGAGCTCAATACTTCGCCGGGCATGACCGGCCATTCACTGGTGCCGATGGCAGCGCGCGCACTGGGCATGAGCTATGAGGATCTCGTGCTGCGCATTCTTGACTCCGCAAGCCTCGATGGAGCAACGGTCAAATGAGCGCGCGCCTGATGAATCTCCTGGCGGCCTTGTGTGCACTGGGTGCGGCCGCCATTGCAGCGGCGGGAGCAGCGCTGTGGCTGGCGCAGCGCCCCGTCTTCGACTTTCGGCGCATTGACGTGCGCGGCGATCTGCAGCATGTGACCGGCGCCTCGGTGCGGGCGACGATTGTCGGGCCGGCTGCGGGGCAACTACTTCACGATGCGGCTTGACGACACCCGGCGCGTGTTCGAGACGGTGCCCTGGGTCGCCCGGGCCTCGGTGCGTCGGGTCTGGCCTGACCGTCTGCAGGTCAGAGCTGACTGAACACCGCGCGCTGGGTGCATGGAGTGACGGCCGCCTGCTGTCGGATGCCGGCGTTCTGTTTGTCGCCAATGCCGCCGAGGCCGAGATTTTCGGGCCGCTGCCCACGTTCAGCGGCCCACCCGCTTTCGCCGAGGAAGTCGCGCGTCGCTACTACGAATTCGCCGCATTGCTGGCCGGCGCGGCACTTGGAGTCGACGCCATAAGTGTGTCGGAGCGGAGCTCCTGGACGCTGCAGGTCTCAGGCGTCGGAGTCGCCGACCACACTGGAGCTCGGGCGTGACGATCCTTCCCGACCGCTGCAACAGCGCCTGGCCGAGGTGGTGACTGCATATCCGATGGTGGTGGCGCGCCTCGGCGGTCCGCCTGCGCGAATCGACGCCCGCTATTCCAACGGCTTTGCCGCTGCTACCGCAAACCCCTCACAAGGCCCCATGAGAACGGAAACCAAGGACCTGATCGTCGGCCTCGATATCGGCACGTCGAAGGTCGTCGTTGCGGTCGCCGAGGTGCTGCTCCGACGGCCGCTTCCAGGTGATCGGCCTCGGACAGGCACAGTCACAGGGCCTGCGCCGCGGCGTGGTCGTCAACATCGAGGCCACGGTGCAGTCGATCCGCCGTGCGCTCGAAGAAGCCGAGTTGATGGCCGCCTGCCAGATTGGCGATGTCTTTACCGGCATCGCCGGCAGCCACATCAAGAGTTTCAACTCGAGCGGCATGGTGGCGATCAAGGATCGCGAAGTGTCGGCCAGCGACGTCGCGCGCGTGATCGAGACCGCCAAGGCGGTCAACATTCCGACCGATCAGCAGGTGCTGCACGTGCTGACGCAGGAATTCATCGTCGACGGCCAGGAAGACATCCGCGAGCCGATCGGCATGAGCGGCGTGCGGCTCGAGGTGCGGGTGCACATCGTGACCGGCGCGGTCAGCGCGGCGCAGAACATCATCAAGTGCGTGCGCCGCTGCGGGCTCGAAGTGCAGGACCTGATCCTGCAGCCGCTGGCATCGAGCCTGTCGGTGCTGACGCCGGACGAAAAGGAACTCGGCGTCGCGCTGGTCGATATCGGCGGCGGCACCACCGATATCGCCATTTTCACCGGCGGCGCGATCCGTCATACCGCGATCATTCCGATCGCCGGCGACCAGATCACCAATGACATCGCGATGGCCCTGCGCACGCCGATTCCGGATGCCGAGGAAATCAAGGTGCGCTGGGGCGTGGCCAAGGAGGTGCTGGCCGATTCGAACGAGAAGATCGAGATCCCTGGCCTCGGCGACCGCGCGCCACGGCTGCTGTCGCGACAGTCGCTGGCCGCGGTGATCGAGCCGCGTGTTGACGAGCTGTTCACGCTGACGCAGCAGGTGATTCGCGAATCCGGGTACGAGGAGCTGCTGTCGAGCGGCATCGTGCTGACCGGCGGCACCAGCCTGCTGCCCGGGCATGACGGAACTCGCCGAAGACGTGTTCCTCAAGCCGGCGCGCATCGGCTGGCCCCAGTACGACGGTTCGCTGTCGGACGTGGTGAAGAACCCCCGCTTCGCGACTGCGATCGGATTGCTGGTCGAGGCACATTCGCAGCGCCTGCGCGGAAGAAAGATTGCGCAGCAGACCGGTTCGTTCAAGCAGACGTTGAAGCGGATGAAGGAATGGGTCGTCGGCAATTTCTAGGAGCACGGTGCGATGAAATTCCCGTAGCGCAAGTACCGAAGTGTGGGGTTTGAGGGCTGAGTTCCGTACCAGGGAACCTGAACAAGGGCAGGACGGTGAAAAGCGATTTTTTCTGTGAGGTGGGAAACGCGAAGCGTGAAGGCCAACTTCACCTTTCACGTTTCACATTTCACTCCATTCCGAAGGAGACAGCATGAGTTTCGAGATACTGGAGACAGAAACGCTGGGGACGGTCATCAAGGTGGTCGGGGTCGGCGGTGCCGGCGGCAATGCGGTCGAGCACATGATCCGGCGCGGCGTACAGGGCGTCGAGTTCATCTGCGCCAATACGGATCATCAGGCGCTTGCACGTTCGTCGGCGCAGAACATCCTGCAGCTGGGCAAGACCGGTCTCGGCGCCGGTGCCCGACCGGAGGCGGGACGCGCAGCCGCGGAAGAAGCGCGCGACCGGATCGCCGATGCCCTGCGCGGTGCGCACATGGTGTTCATCACGGCCGGCATGGGCGGCGGCACCGGCACGGGCGCCGCGCCCGTAGTGGCCGAAGTCGCCAAGGAACTCGACATCCTGACCGTGGCAGTGGTGTCCAAGCCGTTCGAATTCGAGGGACCGAAACGGATGAAGGTGGCCGAAGCCGGGCTCGGCGAACTCGAGGCCTCGGTGCATTCGCTGATCGTGATCCTCAACAACAAGCTCGAGGAGGTCATGGGCGAGGACGCGGAAATGGCCGATTGCTTCCGTTCCGCAGATGACGTTCTGCACAACGCCTGCGCCGGAATCGCCGAGATCATCAATGTGCCGGGACTGGTCAACGTCGACTTCGAAGACGTCAAGACCGTTATGAGCGAACACGGCAAGGCGATGATGGGTACTTCGACCGCGAACGGCATCGACCGCGCTCGCATCGCCGCCGAACAGGCCGTCGCGAGCCCGTTGCTGGAAGGGGTGGACCTGTCCGGCGCGCGTGGCGTGCTGGTCAACATCACGGCGTCCTCGTCGTTGAAGATGAAGGAAACGCGCGAAGTGATGAACACTATTCGGGCCTTCGCGGCCGAGGACGCGACGGTCATGTTCGGAACGGTTTGCGACGAGGAAATGGAAGACAACCTGCGAGTGACCGTGGTGGCGACCGGACTGGGCCGCGCCGGGTCGAAAAAGCAGTCGACGCCGTTCACCCTGGTACGCACCGGCACTGACAACGTGGCGGTGGGTGTGACGTCCGGGACTGCATCCGGATCGACCGACTACGCGCAGCTCGACACTCCCGCAATCTGGCGCTCGCGGGAGTCCGCGCAGGCCCGCGTGGCCGCAATGGAAGAAAGCGGCGCCGACCGCCTTGATATTCCGGCCTTCCTGCGCAAGCAGGCGGACTAGCGCCAATTTGCACCGAGAGTGGCAGTGAATCCTGTGACGTCGATTGCGCGCGCGACCGGTTCAGCGGTCGCGCGCGTCTTCGTCGACCAGGTCCCGATAGGCATGCCAGGTCGCATGTCCGACCACCGGCACAGCCACGATCAGGCCGACAAAGAAGGTCGCGAAACCGACGCCGATGATTGCCGCTATCAGCAGCGCCCAGACCAGCAGTGGGCCCGGATTTGTGAACAGCGCGCGCACGCTGGTCAGCGCAGCCACCACGGTGTCGGTGCCGCGATCCAGCATCATCGGCACCGACACCACGCTGACGGCGAACACGATGCCGGCGAACAGCGCCCCAACCGCGAAATAGGTCAACAGGAAATCAAGGTGCTCGAGACTGAGGACCTGTCCGAGAAATCCCTGCAGGGTTGGCATCCCGGTCGAGAAGAACAGGGCAAAAGTGACAAGCGAGGCGCGCGCCCAGATCAGCATGATGATGGTCAGAATCAGGGCAAACAGGGCAAAGGCACCAACGTTGGCACGCCAGGCGTTCAGCGTCGACGCAAGCCTGACCTCGCCCCCCTGTTCAAGCCGACGGCTGATGTCGTACAGGCCGGTGGCCAGAAACGGTCCGACCAGGAGAAATCCCGCGGTCAGGGCCGACGTCAACTCATAGAGGTGCCGAAAGACAAAGCCGATCAGCCAGCCCATCGCGGCGAAGCAGACGCCGTAGAAGAGGCTTGCGACCGGGGCCTGCATCAGGTCGCGCCAACCGCGCGCCACCCACATAAACGGCGCTCGCAGGCCAATCGTGCGAATTGCCGGGAAGGGCGAGTGCGATTGCGAGCGTGGTTCCGGATCGTTCATGAAAGCGCCGCGTCCGAGGGATCCCGATTTTCACCGAGCACCGTCAAAGGCGCTTGCGGCAGCGCACAAGACGGCGCGTAAGATACGGGCATGTACCAGCAACGCACTCTCAGAAGCACCACGCGCGCGCGCGGCATCGGCCTGCATAGCGGCACCCGGGTTGAGTTGGTGCTGCGACCTGCCGCGGCCAATGCAGGAATCACGTTCCGGCGCGTCGACCTCAATCCGCCGGTGGAAATCCGGCTCTCGCCCGAGACCGTGGTCGACACGCGCATGGCGACGACGATCGGGCGCGGCGACGTTACGGTGGCCACCATCGAGCACCTGATGAGCGCCATGTCCGGCCTTGGCATCGACAATTGCATGGTTGAAGTCGACGCTCCCGAAATCCCGATCATGGACGGCAGCGCCGCAAGTTTCGTGTACCTGATCGAGGCGGCCGGCATTGAAGAGCAAGATGCAGCGCGCACCTACATGCGCGTGCTCAAGCCGGTTGAAATTCGGGACGGTGACAAATGGGCCCGACTTGAGCCGCATTTCGGATTCAAGATCAAGTTTTCGATCGACTTCAATCACCCGGCGATCGACGCCACCGAACAGGTGGTCGAGGTGGACTTTGCCCACGATTCGTATGTCAAGGACGTGGCGCGCGCGCGAACCTTCGTGTCGGTCAACGAAGCGGAAGCACTGCGCTCGATGGGGCTGGCGCAAGGCGGCAATCTCGAGAACGCCATCGTCATGGATGAATCGCGGGTCCTGAATGCCGACGGGCTGCGGGCCGGTGACGAATTCGTCAAACACAAGATGCTCGACGCCATTGGCGACCTGGCCGTGCTCGGTCGACCGCTGCTGGCGGCCTACGTTGCGCACAAATCCGGTCACGCGATCAACAGCCAGCTCTTGCGGGCGCTTGTCGATGACCCGCAGGCCTATGAGCTGCTGAGTTTCAGCTCTGACGAGCAGTTGCCCGCGGCTTACCGAATGGCGGCGCAGGCAGCCTGAGCCTGGATTCGATCGCGTCAACGGCGTCGGCTATGACCGACCAGGGTCAAGGCCAGCCGTTTTAGAGCTGCACCGAGGCTTCCGCCGATTTGAGTGGCATCTTCGGCCAGGCGCTCGGCGGTCGCGGTCGACACCGGCGGAAACGGCAGCACGGAACTTGAGGGTATCTCCCTACCCTGTCCAGGGTAAGGCATGCCGCCGGCTTGTACGCGCAAGCGTATCTCGTAGACTCGAATCCCATTGGCGCTCAGTGCAGCGTGAAAGCGCGGAACGGCTTGTCGAAGCTTGGCGGCCTGGGCAGAAGTTTCGACGGTCAGCAGCAGCACCCCATCGCGCAGTTCGCACTGCCCTTGCCGCGGGTCGAAACCGCAGGCCAGTGCGAGGGCGAGGGGAGAAATGAGATTGGCGGCGCGGCGAGCCGAGTCGACGCGGTCAAGCAGCGCAGCAGTTTCCGGCGTGTCCGCGAGGGCCGCACCGATGGATCGGATCGGGTCAGACATGGGACGTTGCCGGTAGGGCGACGACGCAGTAGGGGTGAGGGCAGACAGTGCAGATCATCTTTGTCGGCAAGCGGTTTTCACAGGCGCGCACGATCTCAATCTCGGCGCGCCAGGCATTGGCTGCCTCGGTCCTGCTCGCACTTTCGCTTCTGGTGCTGTCGAGCTTGATGTCATGGGCCACGGTCAAGGCCGCGTCCGAGTTCCGGATACCGGTCGTATCCGATGTTATCGCCTTCCTCGCGCGCGACCAGATGGAACGCAAGGACCAGTACATGCGCGACAACGTGACGGCCATGGCGCGCAAGCTCGGCGAAGTTCAGGCACAGGTATTGCGTCTGGACGCCATATCGGAGCGCGTGGCGCGCGCTGCGGGCATCCGGCCTGAAGAGTTCCGCATCAAGGACCTGCCGGGACGCGGTGGCGCTGCAGGCAGCGCCGCTATGAATGTCGACGAGCTTGATTTCGAACTGCAGCAGTTTGTCCGCGGGGTCGAACAGCGTGCCGACTACATGGCAGTGGTCGAGGCCGAGCTTCAGGCTCAGAAGGTGCGCAACGCCCTCCTGCCAGGCAGCAAGCCGATCGCCGACGGTTTTGTCGGATCCGGATTCGGCTGGCGCACCGATCCGTTTACCGGAGAAATGACGCGGCACGAAGGGATCGATTTCGCGGCTTCGGCCGGCACCCCGGTTCACGCGGCCGCCGGAGGAGTCGTGGTCACTGCTGAGCTTCATCCGGTCCTGGGCAACCTGGTCGAGATCAACCACGGCAATCAGCTGCAGACGCGCTATGCGCACCTGGCGCGTTTTTCGGTCAAGGCAGGCGATCTGGTCAAGCGCGGGCAGAGAATCGCCGACGTCGGAACAACGGGACGCTCGACCGGGCCCCATCTGCATTTTGAAGTGCATCTGAAAGGCGTGGCGCAGAATCCGGCCAAGTTCCTGTTCGCTGGCGACGGCCCGCTGCGTCAGAAGGCATCGGCCCTGGCGCGGGTTGACGCCAAGGGTCCCACGTCCACGGGGCTTCCCTCCTCAAGTCCCGCATCCGAAGCGCCAGCTTCCGCAGGGCTTGCAATCACCCAAGGCGCCCGCAACTAACCCAGCAGCGTTATGGGAGTCCGGGGGAATTCACCCCCTGTGAGATAATTTTTGCTTTGCGCAACGCTGGCTCGCTTCAGAGTCAGGCGCATCCCAATTTTCCGGAGCCGGCGCGCAGGCGCTGCCCGTTTCCCCTGATGATTTCCGGCATTCTTACGAAGATATTCGGCAGTCGCAACGAGCGTCTGCTGAAGCATTACCAGCGCAATATTGGGCGCATCAACGCGCTTGAACCCGCGGTCTCGGCACTGGGCGACGAACAGTTGCGCGCAAAGACCGATGAGTTTCGACAGCGCATCGCGGCCGGAGAAACGCTGGATCAGCTCCTGCCCGAAGCCTTTGCAGTGGTGCGCGAGACCGCCAAGCGCACTCTCGGCCAGCGGCACTTCGACGTGCAACTGATCGGCGGCATGGTGCTGCACGACGGCAAGATCGCCGAGATGCGCACCGGCGAGGGCAAGACGCTGACGGCGACGCTCGCGGTGTATCTGAACGCGCTGGCCGGCAAAGGCGCGCATGTCGTCACCGTCAACGACTACCTGGTGACCCGCGACGCCGACTGGATGGGGCGCGTCTATCGCTTCCTGGGCATGACCGTCGGCAGGGTCATCAGCCAGCAGTCAACCGAGGACAAACGCGCTGCCTATGCCGCGGACATCACGTATGGCACCAACAACGAGTTCGGCTTCGATTATCTGCGCGACAACATGGAATATGCAGTCGCCGACCGCCGCCAGCGCGGTCTGCACTACGCCATCGTCGACGAGGTCGACTCGATCCTGATCGACGAGGCGCGCACGCCATTGATCATCTCGGGCCCTGCCGAGGATCACACAGAGATGTATCGCCGCATCAACGAAGTCCCGCCGCTCCTGGCACGCCAGACGGACGAGAAGGCGGATGGCGACTTCTGGGTGGACGAGAAGGCGCACCAGGTCCATATCTCGGAAGCCGGCCACGAGAAGCTGGAGGGCATCCTCGCACGGATGGGCCTGCTCGGCGAAGGCGAGAGCCTGTATGCGCCGGCCAACATCATTCTCATGCACCACCTGACCGCGGCCCTGCGCGCTCATACCCTGTTCTTCAAGGACCAGCAGTATGTCGTGCAGAACGGCGAGGTCGTGATCGTGGATGAATTCACCGGCCGCCTGATGGTCGGCCGTCGCTGGTCCGACGGCCTGCACCAGGCGGTCGAGGCCAAGGAAGGGGTGGCGATTCAGTCCGAGAACCAGACGTACGCCTCGATCA
Source organism: uncultured beta proteobacterium (assembly GCA_963735955.1). GTDB lineage: Bacteria > Pseudomonadota > Gammaproteobacteria > Burkholderiales > Burkholderiaceae_F > CAVTND01. Next base: position 150,260 of record CAVTND010000016.1, read on the forward strand.
CTTTCCAGAACTACTTCCGCATGTACGGCAAGCTCGCCGGCATGACCGGCACGGCCGATACCGAGGCCTACGAGTTCCAGGAGATCTACCGGCTCGAGACGGTGGTCATCCCGACCCATCGGCAGATGATCCGCATCGACTCGCAGGACAAGGTGTATCGGACGCTGAAGGAAAAGTACGCCGCGATCCTCGAAGACATCCGCGATTGCCACAAGCGCGGCCAGCCGGTGCTGGTCGGCACCACGTCGATCGAAACGTCCGAGCTGCTGTCGGGGCTGCTAAGAAAGGAGGGTCTGCCGCACCAGGTGCTCAACGCCAAGCAACATGCGCGCGAAGCGGAGATCGTGGCCCAGGCGGGGCGACCGGCAGTGATCACAATCGCCACCAACATGGCTGGCCGTGGCACGGACATCGTGCTCGGCGGCAATGTCGAAAAACAGGTGCAGTTCGTCGAGGCCGACGCGGCAGTGACGGATCCCGAAAAGCAAGTGCGCATCGAGAAGCTGCGCAGCGAATGGCAGTCGCTGCACGACCATGTGGTCGGGGCCGGTGGACTCAAGATCGTCGGCTCCGAGCGGCACGAATCGCGGCGCATCGACAATCAGCTGCGTGGACGTTCCGGTCGGCAAGGTGACCCCGGGGCGTCGCGTTTCTACCTGTCGATGGAGGACTCGCTGCTGCGAATCTTCGCCGGTGACCGTATGAAAGCGATCATGGACCGGCTGAAATTGCCGGAAGGCGAGGCGATCGAGGCCGGCATGGTCACGCGGTCGATCGAAACCGCGCAGCGCAAGGTCGAGGCCCGCAACTTCGACATCCGCAAGCAGCTGCTCGAATACGACGACGTCGCCAACGACCAGCGGCGCGAGATCTACCGCCTGCGCAACGAGATCCTCGAGACGGACAACACGGCCGAGATGATCAACAATCTGCGCGGCGGCTTCTTCACCGACATGTTCCGCGCCTACGTGCCGGCCGATTCGGTCGAAGAGCAGTGGGACATCGCCGGCCTGGAGTCTGCGCTTGCCAGCGACTGGCAGCTGAATACCCAGCTTCGGCAGAAGCTGGATGCGTCTGACTCAATCAGCGACGAGCAACTCCTAGATGAAGTGCTGAAGGAAGCGAGCAATGCCTACGAGGCCAAGGTCGCGATCGTCGGCCGCGATTCCTTCTCGGGCTTCGAGCGCTCGATCATGCTGCAGACGCTGGACCAATCCTGGCGCGAGCACCTGACTGCGCTCGATGCATTGCGCCAGGGCATTCACCTGCGCGGCTATGCGCAGAAGCAGCCCAAGCAGGAGTACAAGCGCGAGGCGTTCGAATTGTTTGGCGCCTTGCTCGACCGTGTGCGCGCGGACATCGTCAAGGTGCTGATGAACGTTCGCATCCAGACCCAGGAAGAGGCGCAGGCTGCGGAGCATCAGATCGAAGAAGCAAGTGAACGACGGGTCGAGCTGGCGCGGGCTCAGCACGCGGCGTTCGAGGGCGCGGCCGGAGAGGCGGTCGATGTCGAGGCTTTGACTCTACCCGATCGAGACGAATCCAGGGCGGCTCCGCGCGCAGAGCCGCTGCGGCGCTTCGGCGACAAGATCGGCCGCAACGATCCCTGTCCATGCGGGTCGGGGAAGAAGTACAAGCAATGCCACGGCAAGCTCGCCTGAGAGGCCAGCTTGCCGTGCGCCCTGCGCGCCACGGCACTTGAAGTTGCAAGAGGGGGACGCGCCCCCTCCTGGACCTCCTGCTGCTCGCTGAGCGAGCGATCTATGAAGATGCAAGAAGGGGCTGTGCCCCCTCCTGGACCTCCCCCCATTCTTCCGCGGGCGTGCGGTAAGGTTCGCGCTTTCCAATCCGCTCCTACGCCATGCCTGTCAACCTCCCGCCCCCGCGCCGCGAGGACCTGCTGCCGATCGACGGCGTCGAGCTCGGTTGGACCGAGGCAGGAATTCGCAAGGCAGGACGCAAGGACCTGCTGGTAGTACGTCTTGCCGAAGGCACGCAGGTTGCAGCCGTGTTCACCCAGAACCGTTTCTGCGCTGCCCCGGTGACGGTGTGCCGCCTGCACCTTGAGGCCGCACCGGGCATTCGTGCGCTGGTCGTCAATACCGGCAACGCGAATGCCGGCACCGGTGAATCCGGACTTGCCGCTGCACGTTCCACCTGTACTGCGACGGCGGATCTGCTGGGCTGCGCAGCGAGCCAGGTGCTGCCGTTTTCAACCGGCGTCATCATGGAGCCGCTGCCAGTCGACCGCCTGATCGCCGGTCTGCCGGCCGCGGTCGCGCGACTTGCGCCGGATCACTGGCTCGAGGCCGCTGAGGCGATCATGACGACCGACACCCTGCCCAAGGCAGTGTCGAAGCGCGTCGTGATCGGCGGCAAGGCGGCAACGATCACCGGCATTGCCAAGGGTGCCGGGATGATCAGGCCGAACATGGCGACCATGCTCGGCTTCGTCGCCACCGATGCCGGCATCGGCGCCGCACTGCTGGAACATCTCACCCGGACCGCGGCGGATGCTTCATTCAACCGTATCACGATCGACGGCGACACCTCGACCAATGATTCGTTTGTCGTGATTGCGACTGGACGTGGTGCACTGCGCATCGATCGCGATGACGATTCGGCCCTGGCGCCGTTTTCGGCCGCAATCACCGCAGTGGCGACCGAACTGGCACAGGCAATCGTGCGGGACGGCGAAGGCGCGACCAAGTTCATCGAGGTGCGGGTCGACGAGGCTGCGGACGAGGATGAGGCGGCGCGCGTTGCCTACGCGGTTGCCCATTCGCCGCTCGTGAAGACTGCTTTCTTCGCCTCGGATCCGAATCTCGGCCGCATCCTCGCCGCTGCCGGTAACGCTGGCGTGCCGTTCGATCCTCGGCGCGTTCAGCTTCTGCTCGACGATGTTTGGGTAGTTCGCGATGGTGGCAGGCATCCTGACTATCGTGAGGAGGACGGCCAGCGCGTCATGAAGGGGGCCGAAATTCTTGTGCATCTGAAGCTCGGCCGGGGCGAGTCGGGCACGCGAGTCTGGACCACTGACTTCTCGCACGACTACGTTTCGATCAATGCCGACTATCGCTCATAGGCGCAGATGAAAGCCTCCCGCGACGACAGGGGTGACGCAGTGCTTCGCGTGGCCGCAGCGCTGGAGCGGATCGAATCCTTGCTTCCTCCTGCCGCGGCGCCGGACCTGGCCGGATCGATCGCATTTCGATGGCGCAAGCGTCGCTATCTGGGCGTGGAACGCGGTGCGCTCGAACCGGTCGCGCATCCGGCTCTGATCGCCTTCGACGACCTGCGGCATGTGGATGCCCAGAAGGAAGCGATTGCGCGCAACACCGAGCAGTTCGTGCGCGGTATGCCGGCCAACAATGTACTGCTGACCGGCGCGCGCGGCACCGGCAAATCCTCGCTGATCCGGGCCTGCCTGCATGCCTGCTCGAATCGGGGATTGCGGTTGATCGAAGTCGACAAGCGCGATCTGGTCGACCTCGCTGATATCGTCGCCTTGCTCGATGGCCGGCCGGAACGATTCATCCTGTTCTGCGACGACCTGTCGTTTGATGCGGACGAACCCGGCTACAAGGAATTGAAGGCAGCGCTTGACGGATCGATCGCCGGCGCGGCCGACAACGTGCTGATCTACGCCTCCTCGAATCGCCGCCATCTGATGCCCGAGTACATGCGCGACAACCTCGCCGCTCAGCACCAGGATGACGGCGAAGTTCACCCCTCGGAGGCGGTGGAGGAGCGCATTTCACTGTCGGAACGCTTCGGCCTGTGGCTGTCTTTCTATCCATTCCGCCAGGACGATTTCCTCGATATCGTCGCCCACTGGTTGAATCGGTTTGGGCTTGACGCGGAGAAAGCTGCCGGCGCGCGGGCCGAGGCGCTGCAGTTCGCATTGCAACGCGGCTCTCGCTCGGGTCGGGTCGCGCTGCAGTTTGCCCGCGACTACGCTGGCCGGCATCGCCTCGGCCACTGATCGGCTTGATGGCGGAGGACCGTGCGCGGGTCGATGTGGCGGTCGGAGTGCTGATCCGACCGGACCAGAGTTTTCTGCTCGCCAGCCGTCCTGCCGGCAAACCCTATGCGGGCTACTGGGAGTTTCCCGGTGGCAAGCTTGAGCGTGGCGAGTCCATAGCAAGCGCGCTCGCGCGCGAACTGCGCGAGGAACTCGGAATCGAGATAGGGCCGGTCGCGCCCTGGGTCGTGCGCGAGTTTGACTACCCTCACGCACGTGTGCGACTGCACTTCTGTCGTGTCTTCACCTGGTCTGGCGTGCTTCACGCCCATGAAGGCCAGGACTTTGGCTTCTATACAACAGGCGCCCTGCCGGCGCCCCTGTTGCCGGCCACCGTTCCCGTGCTGCGCTGGCTGAGCTTGCCGCCAATTTATGCGATCAGCGATGCCGCTCGGCTGGGGAGCAGCGCGTTTCTGAAGAAACTTGAAGCGCAGCTTGCAGGCGGCGTGAGCCTGGTCTCGTGGCGTGAGCCGGATCTGCCTGAAAGCACCGGCGAGTCCTTGTTCGTGCAGACCTTGGCGCGGGTCCGCGCGGCCGGCGCAAGGCTCCTCGTCAGCAGTCGTCACCCGAGGGCCTGGTCTGAACGCGCCGATGGCGTACATCTGACCGCCGCCGACCTCGCGCGCGCCACGCAGCGGCCGGCTGGATTGTTGGCGGTGGCCTCGGTGCATACGCGCGACGAACTTGCCCGTGCGGCCGAACTGGACCTGGACTTCGCGGTGGCGGGCACGGTACTGCCGACTCCGACTCATCCGGACGCTCAGCTGCTTGGCTGGAACGGTTTCGCGGCCGTCGTAGCGGGGAGCGCGATCCCGGTCTATGCGATCGGCGGGCTAGCCGCAGAGGATCTTGGTAGCGCGCTACAGGCTGGCGCGCACGGCCTGGCCTTGCGGCGTGCGGCCTGGAGCGACTGACGTAGCCGCCGTAAGCGTCCTTGCCCGGTGCGGGCGAGGATGGCTCGGCCTTGTCATCGGTACCCGGAGCGGACCCGCCCAGCACGTAGCGATCGGAAGCCCAGTCACCCAGGTCGATCAACCTGCAGCGTTCGGAGCAGAACGGCCTGAACTTTTCCGCCGCTGACCAGGCCACGGTAGCGCCGCAACTTGGACAACGAACCATGGCCGGCATAGGTGCGCGCCTGCGGCTTGAGCTCAGAACGCGCAGAGCGCGAGTTCGAAGGCGACGTCCCCTTCGAATGATCGCGGCTTCAGATCGCGGTCCTGGCTGGTGAAGCGGATCCACAGCATGTACTTGTTGGCGCTGATCTCGGGAATCGCCGCCAGTGCGCCGTCAACCCGCACCTGCAGCAGCGCATAGGTTCGTCCCTGCAGCATCTGCTGGAACGCTCCCTGGGTCGCCACCTGTCGGCTGCGGTGCGCGGTCTCGCGCAACAGTTTGAGCACGATCGCCAGGGCCGAATGAAACTGCATCATCGGCAGCAACCAGACCTGCAGATCGCGATTGCGAGCTTCGACATCGCGCGTCAGCCAGGCGTGATAGGAGGGAAGATCAAACTCGCAGGTGCCGCCCGGGATGATCGAGCGGCTGCGTATGCTCATCAGCCACTCGTTGTCGCGCAGGTGCTGGCCGGCCTTGCCGGTCGTCGCATTCAGTCCCTGCTGGGCGCGATCGATCTCGCCCAGCACGCCGGCCAGCGCGCTTTCGGACACCTGCGGATTGTTGCGCAGCGCCTGCAGCGTCTGCTTGTGGCGCTCGAGTTCCTGCAACAGGTCCGACTTCAGGTCGGCGCGCGAAGTGACTTCGAGGATCTCGAACAGCGTCAGCAGCGCCGTGTGGTGACAGTAGGCGTGCTCTTGGCCGCAGAAGTAAAGCAACTTGTCGAACAGGTCTTCGAGCCGCAGCAGCGTTCGGATCCGCTCACTGAACGGGTACTCGTAGAGGACCTCGCGGTCGATCGCCATTGAAAGCGTACGCCCAGGGGAGTCGGTCGAAGATATCACACAGACTTGCGTGCACGAGCGCACGCCAGGTACGTTTCATGCAGCTGCCGCACCCTGGGCTTGAGTTCTGTAAGCGGCGCTTCGTTGAACAACACGTCGTCAGCTGCTGCCAGACGCTGCTCACGCGAGGCCTGTGCGCCGACGATGCGCTGCGCGCCTGCGGCATCGAGACCCGGGCGCAGGCTGACGCGCGCCAATTGGGCGGCCTGGCTGCAATCGATCACCAGCACGCGGTCGACACGGCCATGCCAGTCGCCCGACTCGACCAGCAAGGGAATCACGAAGATGAGGTAGGGCGCGCCCTGCTCGCTGAGCAAAGCGGCGCGACGAGCTGCTTCGGCGCGAATGAGCGGGTGCAGCACGGCCTCGAGTCGGGTCCGGAGTTCGGGATCCGCGAACGCGAGCTTGCGCATCGCCAATCGATCCAGCGCGCCGCGTGCATCGATCGCGGCATCGCCGAACGACCGGCGCAGAGCATCGATCGCAGCTCCGCCCGGAGCAGTCAGCTCATGTGAAATTGCATCGGCGTCGACAACGCCCGCGCCCAGACTGGCAAAAATGCTGGCGACAGTGCTCTTTCCGCTGCCGACACCTCCGGTCAGGCCGACGCGAAACACGCTCACAGCAACGCTCACGGCATGGGAACCAGCCACGCTGTCAACCGGTCGCCGACGACAAATACGATGAATCCGGCGGTAGCCAGATACGGCCCGAAGGGAATCGGTATCTCACGTCCCCGACGCGCAAGAATGATCAGGACAATGCCGATGACAGCGCCTACAGCGGACGACAGCAGGACGATCGGCAACAGGGCCTTCCAGCCCATCCATGCGCCGAGAGCAGCGAGCAGCTTGAAGTCGCCGTAGCCCATGCCTTCCTTGCCGGTCGCCAGCTTGAACAGCCAGTAGATCGACCATAGGGTGAGATAGCCGGCGATGGCGCCGAGGACGGCGTCGCGCAGAGAAATGCCTGGAAACAGGCCGAACAGGTTGGCAAGCAGTCCCAGCCACAGCAGCGGCAAGGTCAGGTCATCCGGCAGCAGTGTCGTGTCGGCGTCGATGAAGGTCAGCGCGATCAGGGTCCAGGTGAAAACGAGTGCGAACGCCAGCGACTGACCGAAGCCGAATTTCCACGCCACGAGGGCCGAGAGCGCCGCCGTCAGGGCCTCGACGATCGGATAACGCGCCGAAATGGCAGCTCCGCAGTGCGCGCATTTGCCGCGCAGAAGGAGCCATGAAACGAGCGGAATGTTGTCGGTGATGCGCAGTGGAGCGCGACACGACGGGCAATGCGAATTGGGAGTCAGCAGGTTGTAGCGCCCGATCTCGGGCGACTCCCGTCCTTCGAGTTCGGCGCACTGTGCGCGCCAGTCGGCGTCCATCATCTTCGGCAGACGATGGATGACGACGTTCAGAAAGGAGCCGATCGCGAGGCCGAATACGGCCACCGCGACGACGAGCACGGGCTCGGACAAGGTGTCAGCGGCCGGCGTCGCGTGGCGAGCCCGGCGTCTCCCGGTTGGTCAGACGACCTGGCCGAGCTTGAAGATCGGCATGTAGATGGCGATGACGATGCCGCCGATGATGACGCCGAGGATCACCATGATCATCGGCTCGAGCAGGCTCGACAGCGCATCGACGGTTTCGTCGACTTCGCGCTCGTAGTAGTCGGCGACCTTGGACAGCATCGAGTCGAGCGAGCCGGACTCCTCGCCGATCTGAGTCATCTGCACCGCCATGTTCGGAAACACGCCGGTGTTCTGCATCGACTGCGCCAGGCTGGTGCCGACGTTGACCTCGGTCTGTACGCTCTTGGTCGCTTCCTTGTAGACCGTAGTTGCCAGCCGCGGGCCGACCGAGTCCAGCGCCTCGACCAGCGGCACACCGGCCGCAAAGGTCGTCGCCAGCGTGCGGCTCCAGCGCGCGATCGAGGCCTTCTGCAGCATTTCGCCGAGCACCGGCAGCTTGAGCAGCAGTCGATCGATCGTCGCCTGCACCTTGGGCGATCGCCGCCACGCCTGAACCAGGAAGTAGATGCCACCGAACGCATGCCGAACACGATGTACCAGTACTTGACGAAGAAGTCGGACATCGCGATCACGATCAGTGTCGGCGCCGGCAGATCGGCGCCGAAGCTCGTGAAGACGCTCTTGAACGACGGGATCACGAAAATCATGATGACCGCGGTCACCAGGATCGCGACCAGGATGATCGTCGATCGGATAGAACAGTGCCTTCTTGATCTTGCCCTTCAGCGCGATCGTCTTTTCCTGGTACATCGCCAGGCGATCGAGCAGCGTTTCCAGAATACCGGCCTGCTCGCCTGCGGCGACCAGGTTGCAGAACAGCGGATCGAAGTAGAGCGGGTACTTGCGGAACGCCTGGTTCAGGCTGGTACCGGTCTCGACGTCCATCCGGATGTCGTTCATCAGGCGCGCCATCGAGGGGTTGGCATGACCACGGCCGACGATGTCGAACGACTGCATCAGCGGCACGCCGGCCTTCAGCATCGTCGACAGCTGCCGGGTGAACAGCGCCAGATCCTTTTCCGTGATCTTGCGGCCACGCGAGAACGACTGTTTCTTGATCTTCTGACCATGACGCCGCGCCGCCGCAGCGATGCCGCGACCACGGACTCGCCGCCGGCGCGCATTTCGCCCTTGACGACGCGGCCGTTCTTGTCGCGCCCTTCCCAGTGGAAGACCGACTCGCGCACTTCCATGCGGGGTTTGGACTTGGCAATTGCTTGCGTGGCCATTCGTCGTTTCCGCCTCAATCTCTATTCGTTGGTGCAACCCAGCACTTCGTCGATCGACGTGATGCCGGCCTTGACCTTCAGCAGGCCGGACTGGCGCAGGTCGCGCACGCCGTTGTTGCACCGCCTCGCGGCTGATCTCGAGCGACGAGGCGCTCTTGCAGGATCATGTCCTGCATCGTTTCGGTGATCGGCATGACCTGGTAGATTCCGAGTCGACCCTTGTAACCGCTGCCCTTGCAGTTCTCGCAGCCGACCGGCTTGTACGGTGTCCAGTTGCCATCGAGGTCCGCCTCGGCGAAACCCGCGTTCAGCAGGGCGTCCTTCCCAGTTCCGCCGGTTGCTTGCAGGCGCACAGCTTGCGGGCGAGGCGCTGCGCGGTGATCAGGATCACGCTGGAAGCGACGTTGAAGGGCGCCACGCCCATGTTCTGCAGGCGGACCAGGGTGGACGGCGCATCGTTGGTGTGCAGGGTCGACAGCACCATGTGGCCGGTCTGCGCGGCCTTGATCGCGATGTCGGCGGTTTCGAGGTCGCGGATCTCGCCCACCATGATGACGTCCGGGTCCTGCCGCAGGAAGGCGCGCAGCGCGTTGGCGAAGGTCAGTCCGGCCTTTTCGTTGACGTTGACCTGGTTGATGCCGGCAAGCTGGATCTCGGCCGGATCCTCGGCGGTCGAGATGTTGACGCCCGGCTGGTTCAGGATGTTCAGGCAGGTGTAGAGCGACACGGTCTTGCCGGAGCCGGTCGGCCCGGTCACCAGCACCATGCCGTAGGGTCGCTGCACGGCGTCGAGCAGGGTCTGCTTCTGGTCCGGCTCGTAACCGAGCGCCTCGATCCCGAGCTTGGCCTGCGAGGGATCGAGAATCCGCATCACGATCTTCTCGCCGAACATCGTCGGCAAGCGTGCTGACGCGGAAATCGATCGCGCGCTGGCCCGAGAGCGCGAGCTTCATGCGCCCGTCCTGCGGGACACGCTTCTCCGAGATATCAAGCCGCGAAGCGACCTTGACACGCGCCGACAGGCGCTCGCGGATCGCCAGCGGCGGCTGAGCGATTTCGCGCAGTACACCATCGACGCGAAAGCGCACGCGGTAGAACTTCTCGTAGGGCTCGAAGTGCAGATCCGATGCGCCTTCGCCGATCGCATCCAGCAGCAGCTTCTGCAGGAAGCGGACGACTGGCGCGTCATCGACCTCGGACTGGGCCGCATCGTCAACGGGCGGGCCATCCGGGCGACTCGCCCAGCAGGTCGTCGAAATTGACGTCGTCGCCCTGCCGACCATGTCGTCGAGCTTCTGCGCGACCGACTGGCCCTGGGCCTCGACCAGACGCATCAGCTTGTCGTGCTCGACCACGATGACGTCGAGCGCCAACTGGGTCTGGAACTTGACCTGGTCGAGGGCCGCGAAGTTGGTCGGGTCCGAGACGGCGATCGCAAGCCGGTTGCCGCGCTTGCGCAGCGCCAGCACGCGCAGGCTGCCGACCAGCTTCTTGTCGATGATGTCGCGCGGCAGCTGCTCGAGGTCGACCGCGACAGGTCCAGCAGCGGATGGCCGAAGGTCTCGGCCGCGAACTGGGCGCACCGTCCCGCGGCTCAGTCCCGTCACATCGGCCGCGCCGATCAGTTCGTCGATGAACTGAGTATTCGACTGCGCAGCCTTGCGCGCGAAGTTCTCGGCGCGATCCGGGCGCAGCTTGCCCTGCTGGACGAGCGCACGCGCAAGACCGGTGAGGGCTCCTGCGGCGACGCAGGACCTTGAGTAACGGCAGACATTGGGTGGTGCGGTCCGTGGAGGGTCGATGCAAGGACCCCAGTTATAGCGGGGCGGCACTCCCGACGAAGCCAAAAGATACTCCCGATAAGCCCCGGATTTGAAAGGCTTAACTCCCGCAAACAAGGCAAGACCGCAAGATGCTTCAGCGCTGACGTTGCGCGCATTTGCCTTCGCGCGACGGCCAGGCGGACCAAGCGCGCGCTCCGGATGGCGTGCTCGTCGACCTGGACGACCTCGACGAAGACCTCACCGAAGCGCACGCAGCACGGAGCGTCCGGAATCTCCTGCAGACGCTCGACCAGCAGGCCATTGAGGGTCTTCGGCCCGTCGAGCGGAAGCCCCAGTGACAGCCGTCGATTCAGTTCGCGCAGCGTGGTCGCACCCTCGACGATGGCACGTCCCGTCGGCATTCCAGCCGAGCCGTCGGGTGCGTGCCCCAGGCACCTGCGTCGTGAACTCGCCCACGATTTCCTCGATGATGTCTTCGAGTGTCACCAGGCCCTGCACCTCGCCGTACTCGTCGACCACCAGTCCGAGTCGCTGCTGGTTGTCCTGGAACAGCTGTAATTGCTGGAACAGCGGCGTGCCGCTGGGGATGAAGTAGGGCGGCACGAGGGCTGCACGCACAGCTTCGATCGAAAACTCGTCACCGGCCAGCATCGGCATCAGCTTCGCTCACGAGCAACATGCCGATCGTGCGGTTGACTGTCGCCCTCGTGGACCGGCAGCTTGTTGTGATAGCAGGTTCGAAGCTGTTCGAGCACGGCGTCGCGCGGCTGATCGAGGTCGAGCGCTTCGATGCGCGCACGCGGAGTCATCACGTCGTCGACCGACAGCTCCTCGAGTTCGAACAGGTTCAGCAGGATGCTGCGATGCTTGCTGCGGAATGAAGTTTCCGCCTTCAAGGACCAGGGTCCGCAGTTCTTCGGCTGTCAGTCGTGGCTCGCTTCGCTCGTCGCGTGGACGGCACGCGCAGCAGCCACAACATCGACTTGACGAACAGGTTGACGAACCAGACGACCGGCCGAAACAGCCGCAGCAGGAGTCTGCAGCGGGTAGCTGGCCGGCAGCGCAATCCTCTCCGGATAGGTTGCGCCGATGATCTTGGGCGTGATCTCGGCAAACACCAGGATCAGGAAGGTGATGGCTCCGGTGGCGACCAGCAGCGCCCACTCGTTGTCGCCGACGAACCGGATCGCCATCGCCGTGACCAGAGCCGTGGCTGCGGCGTTGACGAGGTTGTTGCCGAGCAGGATCGTGCCGAGCAGTCTGTCGGTTTGCTCGAGCAGGTACTGCACGCGGCGCGCCGAGCGATGTCCCTCGCGCGCCAGATGCCGCAGCCGAAGTCGACTCAGCGCCATCAGCGATGTCTCGGAGATCGAGAAGAACGCCGAGATCAGCAGCAGGATCGCGAGCACAAGCCAGCTGGATCCAGAGGGGTAACTCGTCCACGAGCTGGTCGCGGCCGGGTTACCGGATCAAGGAAAGAGAGGAGTGGAAGTGGTCGGGGTGAGAGGATTTGAACCTCCGACTCCTGCGTCCCGAACGCAGTACTCTACCAGGCTGAGCTACACCCCGATCGTGCGGGCCACCAACTCAGCGCTGCGAACGATCTAGCGATCGCGGCCCACCGCGAAAGCGAGCAAGTTTAGCAAAGAATCCCGGTAGCACCGAGGCCGGAAGCTCGCGGATCGCCTCGCGCCCTAGCGCTGACTTCGCGGCGGCCGCAGCGTCGCGGAATAGGCAATCGAGCCGTTGTCGGTGACGATGCGTGCGATCGCGTCGAAGTCGCCATCTCCCTCGCGTACCGCATGCAGTGACGAGTTCGCGTTGCGATGGCGCGGCATTGCGCAAGGCATGAATGAGCGGCAAGCGTCACCTTGCCTTCGCGCAGATCGTCACCCAGGCGCTTGCCGATGTCTTCGGTGTGGCCGGAGTAGTCCAGCATGTCGTCGGCGATCTGGAACGCGCGGCCGAGACATGCGCCGTAATGTGCGCAGCGCTCCTCGTTCGCAGGCATCGGCACTCGGCCAGCACCGCGGCAATACGGGCTCCCGCCTCGAACAAGCGTTGCGGTCTTGCGTTCGACCACGCTGAAGTAGCGCTCTTCGTTGACCGATGGATCGTGGATGTTCAGCAGTTGCAGGACCTCGCCCTCGGCGATCCGATTGGTGGCATCGGCCAGGATCCGCATGACCCGCATGCTTCCGGCATCCACCATCATCTGGAACGATCGCGAGTAGAGGAAATCGCCGACCAGGACGCTGGCGGCGTTGCCGAACATCGCGTTGGCAGTGGAACGTCCCCGCCGCAGGTCGGACTCATCGACGACATCGTCATGCAGCAGCGTCGCCGTGTGGATGAACTCGATGACTGCCGCCAGCAACACGTGAGCCGTGCCGCGGTAGCCAAGCGCCCGCGCCACTAACAGCAGTACCGCCGGACGCAGGCGCTTGCCGCCCGCGCCGATGATGTAGTCGGCGATCGTGTTGATCAGCACGACATCGGAACTCAGGCGGTCGCGGATCACGGCATCGACGGCCAGCATGTCCTCCGCGATCGGCGCCAGCAGGTCTCGAAGTTCGCACGCCGCCATCACGGCGGGCGGCTCAGCGATTCTTGGGCGACCCGCCGAAACGGCAACCGTTGCTAACGCCGGAGGAGATTGATCCTGATCCATTGGTCGATTATAGGTAGGAGGCCTCCAGGCAGCCCCAACTGTCTGCAACCTGAGTCGCGCGGGGCGACATTTGGTCCGAAACCGGCTCGGTTTGACGCTCCCGACCCCAAAATGTGATAATCCGCAGCTTTTCGGAGCCATGCGTGTGGCAGTTCGGCTCCTCAAGGCTGACGTGTGTAATCCGGCGGGTTTCGATGGGCGTTCGAGTTTTCTGCGGCGTCGCGCTCTGCGGCTGGCCGGCAAGGAGTTCTCAATGTATGCGGTAATCAAGACCGGCGGCAAGCAGTACCGGGTTGCCGCCGGCGACAAGCTGAAGGTGGAAACCCTGCCGGCGGAAGTTGGGGAACAGGTCACGATTTCCGAGGTCCTCGCTGTCGCTGAGGGCTCTGATGTAAAGCTTGGCACGCCGTTTGTTGCGGGCGCGGCAGTGGTCGCCACGGTTCTTGCGCATGGTCGCCACGACAAGCTGACGATTTTCAAGATGCGCCGGCGCAAGCACTTTCAGAAGCATGCCGGTCATCGCCAGGATTTCACGGAATTGCGAATTGATTCGATCTCCTGATGAACGCAGTACGCGATTGATTGGACGAGTCAGAAAGAGGCAGAAATGGCACACAAGAAAGCAGGCGGATCATCGCGCAATGGGCGCGACTCACAGGCCAAGCGACTTGGAGTCAAGGTCTTCGGCGGGCAGGACATCGGCGCCGGTGCGATCATTGTTCGCCAGCGCGGCACCCAGTTTCACGCGGGAGACAACGTCGGGATGGGGCGCGACCACACCCTTTTTTCACGGGTCAATGGCAAAGTCCGCTTTGAGATCAAAGGCGCGCATAACCGCCGGATCGTGAACGTCGAACCGACCAGCGCCTAGGCGCGGTCGAATTCGCTCTCCAGCGTAAAGCCCTGCCCGCGGACGGCAGGGCTTTTTCATTGGTACTCCCATGAAGTTCATCGACGAAGCGAAGATCGAGGTCGCCGCCGGCAAGGGCGGTGACGGCTGCGCGTCGTTCCGTCGCGAGAAGTTCATTCCCAAGGGCGGACCCGATGGCGGCGACGGTGGTCGCGGCGGCAGTGTCTGGGCCGTTGCGGATCGCAATCTCAATACGCTGATCGACTACCGATACGCACGCCGACACCAGGCGAGAAATGGGGAGCCTGGCCGCGGCGCGGACTGCTATGGAGCTGCGGGCGCCGATATCGAACTGCGGGTTCCGGTCGGCACCATCATGATCGACGACGATAGTGAAGAAACGGTCGCTGATCTCACTACCCATGGGCAACGAGTTCAGCTTGCCGCAGGCGGTCGCGGCGGTTTCGGGAATCTGCACTTCAAGTCGAGCGTCAATCGTGCGCCTCGGCAGTTCACCAAAGGCGAGCCGGGACAGAAGCGGGTACTGCGGATGGAACTGCGTGTGCTGGCGGACGTCGGCCTGCTTGGAATGCCGAACGCAGGCAAGTCGACATTCATCCGCGCGGTCTCCAATGCGCGTCCGAAGGTGGCGGACTATCCTTTTACGACCCTGCAGCCGCACCTTGGAGTCGTGCGCGTGGGAGCGGAGCGCAGTTTCGTCATCGCCGATGTCCCAGGTCTGATCGAGGGCGCAGCCGAAGGAGCCGGGCTTGGCCATCAGTTTCTTCGACACCTGAGTCGAACCGGGCTGCTTTTGCATCTTATCGATTGCCAGCCGCAGCTTGGAGATGCGGACCCGGTGGAGGACGCGCGAATCATTGCGAGGGAGTTGCGCAAGTACGACGCCGTGCTGGCACGCAAGCCGCGTTGGATAGTGCTCAACAAGATCGATCTGCTGGAACCAGGCGAGCGTGCGCAGCTGATCAGCGAGTTTCGGCGGCGACTGCGGACCAAGATGCCGGTGTTCGGGATCTCAGCCATCACCGGCGAAGGCTGTCGCGAACTCGTAAACGCTGTTCAGCAGTTTCTCGAGCATGGCGCAAGACCGGAAGCTGCGCGAGCGCCGATGAGGTCATGCCGTGATCGCAGCGGTCGCCTCCGCGCGACGCGTCGTGATCAAGGTCGGTTCAAGTCTCGTCACCAATGAGGGGCGGGGACTCGATCTCACGGCGATCTCCCGCTGGGCGGCGGAAGTCGCGGCCATGCACGCGATGGGCAAGCAGGTCCTGCTGGTGTCGAGCGGAGCGATCGCCGAGGGTATGCAGCGACTGGGCTGGATGAGTCGGCCGCATCAGATCCACGAGTTGCAGGCGGCAGCTGCGGTCGGTCAGATGGGTCTGGTCCAGGCCTATGAATCGAGTTTTCGAGCACACGGACTGCGAACCGCGCAGATTCTATTGACGCACGCTGACCTCGCAGATCGTCCGCGTTACCTTAACGCGCGCTCGACGCTGTTCACGCTGCTGGAACTCGGGGTCGTGCCCGTCATCAACGAAAATGACACGGTGGTCACCGACGAAATCAAGTTCGGCGACAACGACACGCTTGCTGCGCTCGTAACCAACCTGGTCGAAGCTGATGTGCTGGTGATTCTGACTGATCAGCAAGGACTGTTCTCGGCCGATCCGCGCACTGATTCATCCGCAAGTCTGGTTCGCGACGCGGCCGCGGGCGATGCGGCGCTCGAAGTGATGGCCGGCGGCGCCGGATCGTCAATAGCGCGCGGCGGAATGCTGACCAAGGTGCTGGCGGCACGGCGCGCAGCACGCAGCGGTGCACACACTGTCATCGCCTCAGGGCGCGAAGCCGGATGTGCTCGTCCGCCTGGCGCGCGGCGAGTCAATCGGCTCGCAACTCGTCGCCTCGACCGCCGTGCTGACCGCTCGCAAGCAATGGATGGCGGATCATCTTCAGCTGAAGGGGCGGGTCATCGTCGACGAGGGTGCGGCGCATGCGCTGGCGGCGGGCGGGCGAAGTCTGCTGCCGGTTGGCGTGACGGCGGTGGTCGGCGAATTCCAGCGTGGCGACGTGATTGGCTGCGAGACCGCAGCCGGCCGCGAAATTGCGCGCGGGCTTACTAACTATTCAAGCGCCCAGGCGCGCATGATCGCCCGACGACCGACGTCCGAGATTGAGTCCGTGCTGGGTTTCATCGAGGAGCCCGAGCTCATCCATCGGGACAACCTCGTCCTGTTGTAGGCACGCAGCCGGGGCGTCGCAGCCGCAGTACTCAGCCTGCCTTCGAGACCGACTCCGTCGATGCAGCTGCACTTTCGCGCAGGGTCTTCACGAGTTGTCGCCCGCTCTTGAAGACATAGCGCGACAGTTCCAGCAGCGCCTGCTGGTAGACGTCGCGCTTGAATTCGATGACGGTATCGAGCGGCACCCAGTAGTCGTGCCAGCGCCAGGCATCGAACTCGGGGTGCGAGGTCGCGCGCAGGCGAGACGTCGCAGTCGCGGCCGACCAGGCGCAGCAGAAACCAGATCTGCTTCTGCCCACGGTAGTTGCCCCGCAGATCGCGCCGAATCCACTGGTCAGGAACGTCGTAGCGCAGCCACTCCCGCGTACGACCCACGATTCGGACGTGATCGGACTTCAGGCCGACTTCCTCCCAGAGCTCGCGAAACATCGCCTGCTCCGGCGATTCGCCGTGCTTGATGCCCCCTTGCGGGAACTGCCACGAGTGCTGTCTTGACGCGCTTGCCCCAGAAGACCTCGTTGCGACCGTTGAGCAGGATGATGCCGACGTTCGGGCGGTACCCGTCCTTGTCCAGCATGCCAACCCTCTGAGCCTTTAGAATCTGCGGCCGATTATAGAAGCCGGAATTTTCTTCGCACAACGAAGAAAAGCGCGGAGAAAAGCACGGCCTTTGCAATGCGAGCCACCCAGTTCTTCATTTCGACGCTCAAGGAAGCTGCCAGCCGACGCCGAGGTCGTCAGTCACTCGCTGATGCTGCGCGCAGGCATGATCAAGCGGCTCGCCGCGGGCATCTACACCTACATGCCGATCGGCCTGCGCTCGATCCGCAAGATCGAGAACATCATCCGCGAGGAGATGAACCGTGCCGGCGCGGTCGAACTGCTGATGCCGGTGGTGCAGCCGGCGGAGCTCTGGATGGAATCGGGCCGCTGGCAGAAAATGGGCCCGGAGCTGCTGCGGCTCAAGGACCGCCACGAGCGCGACTTCATCGTGCAGCCGACCAGCGAAGAAGTGGTGGTCGACATCGCGCGCGAGGAACTGAAAAGCTACAAGCAGTTGCCGCTCAATCTGTATCACATCCAGACCAAATTCCGCGACGAGCGGCGGCCGCGCTTCGGCGTGATGCGCGGGCGCGAGTTCACGATGAAGGATGCCTACTCGTTCGATCGTGACGAAGCGAAGGCGCAATGCAAAGTTACCGCGCGATGTACGACGCCTACGCCCGAATCTTCTCTCGCATGGGACTGCACTTTCGTGCGGTCGCGGCCGACACCGGCAACATCGGCGGCACGGCGAGCCACGAGTTCCAGGTCATTGCCGACACTGGCGAGGATGCAATCGCGTACTGCCCGACTTCGGACTATGCCGCCAATGTCGAGATGGCCGAGGCATTGCCGCTGATTGCCCGGCGTGCTGCACCCGCCCAGGCGATGCAGAAGACGCCGACGCCAGGCAGGGAGAAATGCGAAGACGTCGCGGCATTGCTCGGCCTGCCGCTTGAACGCACGGTGAAGTCGATTGTGCTGGCGGTTGACCGGGATGCTGGAGACGCTGACCTCTGGCTCTTGTTGCTGCGCGGCGATCACGAACTCAATGAAGTCAAGGCCGGCAAGGTCGACGGCTTGAAGAACGGATTCCGTTTCGCCACTGAAGCCGAAATCCTTGCGAACTTTGGCTGCCGACCGGGCTATCTCGGACCGATCGGAACCCTGCGCCCGGTAAAGATCGTGGCCGACCGCACGGTGGCGGCGATGAGCGACTTTGTCAGCGGCGCCAATGCCGAGGGTTTTCACCTGACAGGGGTGAACTGGGGCCGGGATGTCGCCGAACCTCAGGTCGCGGATCTGCGAAACGTGGTGGCCGGTGATCCTTCGCCCGATGGACAGGGCGTGCTGGCGATCCAGCGCGGAATCGAGGTCGGCCACGTCTTTTCCGGACTGCCATATCCGGAAAAGATGAATCTCGACTA
Organism: uncultured beta proteobacterium; assembly: GCA_963735955.1. GTDB lineage: Bacteria > Pseudomonadota > Gammaproteobacteria > Burkholderiales > Burkholderiaceae_F > CAVTND01. The sequence goes on from CAVTND010000016.1 coordinate 168,538, forward strand.
CATCGATGAAAGCGGCAAGTCTCGGCGCATGGTGATGGGCTGTTATGGCATCGGCGTCACGCGCCTGCTCGGTGCCGCCATTGAGCAGAATCATGACGACAAGGGAATCATCTGGCCAACCGCAATCGCGCCCTTCGCGGTGGTGCTGACGCCGATCGGTTACGGCAAGTCCGAATCCGTGCGCCAGGTCACTGAGCAGCTCTACGCCGAGTTGAAGTCAGGCGGAGTGGATGTTCTGCTCGATGACCGCGATGGCCGTCCCGGCGTGATGTTTGCCGAAATGGAACTGATTGGTATCCCGCACCGGGTGACGATTGGTGAGCGCGGCCTGAAGACCGGCGAAGTTGAGTATGTCGATCGCCGCACGATGCAGACCACGAACATCGCCCTGACGGAAATCCATTCGCATCTGCGCCGCTTGTTGGCGCCGCACTGACATGGAAGTCGACCACCGGCGCCGGGCATGCCTGCTGGCGGCCTTGCTTGCTGCATGCTCGCGAGCCCAGGCCGGCGCGCAGCAGATACGAGCCACTTGCCGCCGCTGTACAAGCGGGACTTGCCGCTCAGATCGCCGATACCAGCCCGCCCGAGCGCACATTCAGCTCTGTGCAAGACCGGATTGAATACCTGGCCTGGCTGGGAGAGATGTCGGAGCGACTGCAGCCCCGCGTGGGCGACTATGCCGCGCGCGTTGAGTTCCTCAAGACCCTCGATTACGAAGCGCTGCGCGCCGGGCTTGACCGCCAGTTGGTGCTTGGTCTGATTCAGATCGAGAGCAACTTCCGCAAGTACGCCATTTCATCGGCCGGTGCACGCGGTTACATGCAGGTGATGCCCTTTTGGACCCAGGTCATCGGCAATGGGGATCAGCGCCGACTGTTCGAAATGCGCACGAATCTGCGCTATGGCACTGTGATCCTGCGTCATTACATCGATCTTGAGCAGGGCGACTTGTTCATGGCCCTCGGGCGCTACAACGGCAGCCGTGGCCGGCCACAGTACCCCGACGCCGTGCTTGCCGCCTGGAAGAAGCGCTGGAATTACGATGCCTCGGCGCGCCCTGCGGGCCCGCCGTCGCCTGCCACGCCCGCCCGCGCCTAGAGCCAGGCTTTCAGCGTCGTGGCAGTCCGCGCAGGTTGCCGAGCCCGCGCATCATCTTGGCGAGCCCGCCCTTTTTTATCTGTTTCATCATCGCCTGCATCTGCTCGAACTGATTGAGCAGTCGATTGACCTCCTGCACCGGCACGCCGGCGCCGCTCGCGATGCGGCGCTTGCGCGATGCCTTGATCAGGTCCGGCTTGGTGCGCTCTGCCGGCGTCATTGCGTTGATGATGCCTTCCAGCCGGCGGACCTGCTTGTCGCTGTCGGCCGCGTTGACCTGACCGGCGGCCTGTGCGAGATGTGCCGGCAGCTTGTCGACCAGCGCCGACAATCCGCCCATCTTCCGCATTTGCCCGACCTGTTCCTTGAAGTCGTTCAGATCGAAGCGCTCACCAGCCTGCATGCGGCGCGCGAACTTCTCGGCGCTTTGCACATCGACCGCTTTGCGCACATCCTCGACCAGGGCAACGATGTCGCCCATGCCGAGGATGCGTCCGGCCATGCTGTCCGGATTGAACCGCTCGAATCCCTCCAGTTTCTCGCCGGTACCGACAAACTTGATCGGTTTCCCGGTGACTCGACGCACCGACAGCGCTGCCCCGCCGCGCGCATCGCCGTCGAGCTTGGTCAGTATGACGCCGGTCAACGGCAGGCGCTCGGAAAATGCTCGGGCGGTGTTGACCGCGTCCTGGCCCTGCATCGAGTCGACGACAAACAGGGTCTCGATCGGAACGAGACTCTCGCGCAGCGCCGCGATCTCCTGCATCATCGCCTCATCAATCGCCAAGCGGCCGGCGGTATCGACGATCAGAACGTCGAAGTAATGGCGCTTGGCATGGTCCAGAGCGCGCGCGGCAATTGCAAGTGGCTGATCGCCCGCAGCGGACGGAAAGCTCTCGACGCCGGCCTGCAGCGCAACTGTTTTCAACTGCTCGATTGCGGCTGGCCGATAAACGTCGGTAGAGACGGCGAGGACCTTTTTCCTGCGTTCTTCTCTCAGCCAGCGCGCGAGTTTTCCGGCGCTGGTCGTCTTGCCCGCGCCCTGCAGGCCGGCCAGCAGGATCACGGCCGGCGGCTGGGTGGCGAGGCTGAGTTCGCGTTGGGCGTCAGTGAGGTCGCCGCCGAGCAGCAGGCCGAGTTCCTTTTGAACGACACCGACCAGCGCCTGGCCGGGGCTCAGGCTGCCGACTACCTCCGCGCCGCGCGCCTGTTCCCGCACACTTTCAATGAAGTCGCGGACGATCGGCAGCGCAACGTCGGCTTCCAGGAGCGCCACGCGGACCTCGCGCAGCATCTCCTGCATATTCTCGTCGGTCAGCCGTGCCTGGCCGCGCATCGTCTTGACGACGCGCGCCAGCCGTGAAGTCAGTTGGTCCAGCATGGGGACGCTCAGGAGTTATTGCGGGCGTGCGTGGTATAAAGATTCATGCCGCCGCACTTCGAGTCGCTTGCATTGTACGGTGCTGCGGCTGCGCTTTACGTCCTGGTTGTGTGGCGTGAGTGGCGCTCGCTGCAGAGCGAAAATGCGCGCTCGGCCCTGTGGCCCGAAGCTGCCCTCGGATTGGCTCTGGTCCTGCACGGGGTTCTTCTGGCGGGCTCAATCTTCGAAGACGGCCATTTGCGGTTCGGCTTTGCGCAGGCCCTGTCAGCAACGTTCTGGCTGACCGCTCTGATCATCTGGATCGACAGCTTCTTTTCTGCTTCGCGCGGCCTGTTTCTTCTGATTCTGCCTCTGGCTGCAATCGCTGCGGCCCTACCGCTGGTGTTTCCGGGCGCGGTGCTTGGCAGCTCAAGTACATCGACCGCGTTTCGTCTGCACCTCATCCTCGCCATCCTCTCCTACAGCCTGCTGACGATTGCCGCGATGCATGCGCTGTTGATGGCCAGCATGGACCGCCGTCTGCACGGCGAATCGGAAGGAACGCGCGGTCCGATTGCCCGCTTTGTCGATCGGCTGCCACCTCTGCTTGCGATGGAGACGGTGCTGTTCCGCCTGATCGCCGTGGGCTTTGCGCTGCTGACGGCAACCCTGGCAAGCGGCATCTTTTTCTCCGAACAGCTGTTTGGGCGGCCATTACGCTTCGACCACAAGACGGTATTCACGATCGCTGCCTGGGTCGTGTTCGGCGGGCTTCTGACGGGACGCCTTGCGTTTGGCTGGCGCGGACGCACCGCGCTGCGCTGGACCTTGACCGGGTTTGCAATGCTGATGCTTGCCTATGTAGGTTCGCGCTTCGTGCTTGAGGTCCTGCTCGGGAGAACATGATGGGTCGCTTCGTGTTTCTGGCCCTGTTGGCGCTGGCAATCTATCTGCTCTGGCGCTGGGTCACGGCGCGCGGCCGCGCCAGTCCGCCCGAACCACCTCGTGCCGCAACCCGCGACAAGCAGGTGATGGTCAGCTGCGCCAGCTGCGGCCTGCATTTGCCCAAGCCGGACGCCCTGATGCTGGGCGAGCATTACTACTGCTGCGAGGAGCATCGCGCGCGCGGGCCTTCCGCCAAGCCCTGAGCGCCGGAGATGGTTGGCATGGTCCGCGACCAAATTGACCCACAGCGCGATCCCCTGCGCGACGATCACTCTGCTGCCGATTCCGACGATCCGCCGTGGCGGACACTCGAGTACTTCGCCACCACGCGCGTCATCGTTGCCAGTGCATTGGTGCTTGCAGCGGCTGCCTTCGGTGTCCGCACTTCGGCGGCCGGCGCGGCGCAGACCGCCCTCACGACGACCTTCATCTACTTCATCGGTGCAGCCACCTTTGCCGTACTGGCGCTGTACGTGCGTCGACGCTTCATGTCCCAGCTTGTCGCTCAGCTGGCGCTCGACCTTGGCGTCATCACAATTCTGGTGGTGACCGGCGGCGGGGTTGCCTCAGGCTGGGTGATTCTCTACTTGCTGCCACTGGCCGGCGCCTCGTTGTTGCTGCCCTCGGTGCCCCTGTTCTTTGTATGCGCGATAGCGGCACTGGCCATCCTGATCGACGCCGGCCTGCGTGCGCTGGCGCCGGATGCAGTCGAGTCTCTGCTGGTCCAGGCCGGCGTCTATGGCGCCGCCCTGTTCGCCGTGACCGCGCTGCTGCGCGCCCTGAGTGTCCGGCTTGCGGGCCAGGAGCGGCTCGCGCGCAGCCGTGGCCGCGACCTGCAAAACCAGCTTGCGATCAATCGCCTCGTGATTGCACAGATGGACGAAGGGGTCATCGTTGTCGATCGCGTCGGCCGAGTGCGCGCGAACAACCGCGCGGCACGACGACTGCTCGGTCTGGATCCTGCGGCGCAACTGACAGGCGAGCCGATCGCCTCGGTGCCGACGGCACGAGACCTTTCAGCCGCGTTCGAATCCTGGGTCGGTGCCGGACGCAGTGAGGGCGTCTGGTCCAACACGATCGTGCCCAGCCTGGCGCCGACGCCCGGACCCACGCCGGAAACACCGGAGGCGCGCCTGCGCGCGCGCTTTGCGCGACCCTCGTCTTCGTCCGCGGACGAATTCGTGATCTTCATCGAGGATGTGCGCGATGTCGAAGACCGGGCGCAGCAGCTCAAGCTGGCCGCGATGGGCCGGCTGACCGCATCGATCGCGCACGAGATCCGTAACCCACTCGCCGCGATCAGCAATGCCGGGCAGCTCCTCGGCGAAGATACGTCGGACCCGACCCTTAAGCGACTGGCGGCGATCGTGCGCGAAAACACACAGCGGCTGGCGCGCCTGGTTGAAGATGTCCTGCGTGTTGCGCGGCGCGAAGCGCCACTCGGCGATGAGATCGACCTCGGCGAATTCGTCACCCAGTTCGTGGAAGAGTTCTCGCGCGATCGAGCGCTGGCTGCCTCGACCATCGTCGTCCAGGCCGGCAGCGGCCAACGTGTCAAGTTCGAACAATCACACCTGCGCCAGGTCCTGTACAACCTGGTCGACAATGCGCTGCGCTATTCATCGGGCGGCGTGGGATCGGTGCGCGTGATCGTTGAGCCTGCGGCGGAGGCCGATCGACCTCAGCTCTGGGTGCTGGACGACGGCCCGGGAATTGTCGGCGAGGCACGCGGGGCCCTGTTCGAGCCATTCTTCACAACACGGACGCAGGGCACCGGACTGGGCCTGTACCTGGCGCGTGAGTTCTGCGTGACCAATCGTGCCGAGCTGGCTTACGTACCGCGCCGTGAACTCGATGGCATCTCGCGCGACGGATTCGTGCTGCGTTTCGGCCGCACGTCCGGCGCCGGACTCGGCGGCCAGGGATTCTTGGATACCATTCCCGCGCGATGACACAACCCCTTTTTGAGCCCGCCCGCCCACCAGCGGTGCGCCGCCTGCCTTCCGTGCTGGTGGTCGATGACGAGGCGGATCTGCGCGAATTGCTGTCGCTGACATTGGTGCGCCTGGGACTGGACGTCGACACTGCTGAATCGCTTGCGGCCGCACGTTCCCTCCTTGCAGGCAACAAATACTCCCTCTGCCTGACCGACATGCGGCTGCCCGACGGCACCGGGCTCGACCTCGTGCGTGAGATCTCCCAGTCGGCCGGACCGCCGATTGCTGTCATTACGGCCTTCGGCAGTCCCGAAAACGCGGTCGCCGCGTTGAAGGCCGGTGCGTTTGACTATTTGACCAAGCCGGTCGACCTCGATCAGCTGCGTATGCTCGTGCGCTCGGCAGTGCGCGAACTTGGCGGCGGCGACGAAGGCGCTGCGGTCGAAACGCCGGACACTGCGCTCACACGGCTGGTCGGAAGCACGGCGGCGATGCACCAGTTGCGCGCGATGATTGAGCGCCTTGCGCACAGCATGGCGCCGGTGGCGATTTACGGCGAATCGGGCAGCGGCAAGGAGCTCGCTGCACGAGCGATCCACGAGTCTTCGTCGCGCCGCGTAGGGGCCTTCGTTGCGGTCAACTGCGGGGCCATTCCCGAGACCCTGATGGAAGCCGAGTTCTTCGGCTACCGCAAAGGCGCCTTCACCGGCGCGGATCGTGACCGTGACGGATTCTTCCAGGCGGCGTCGGGCGGCACCCTGTTCCTGGACGAGATGGCCGAATTGCCCCTGGCCATGCAGGTCAAGTTGCTGCGTGCGATCCAGGAGCGGCGCGTGCGCAAAGTCGGGGCAACCGCGGAGGAAGCGGTTGATGTGCGCATTGTCAGCGCGACCCACCAGGACCTCGCCGCGCTGGTGGCGTCGGGACGCTTCCGCCAGGACCTCTATTACCGGCTCAATGTGATCGAGTTGCGGGTACCGGCACTGCGCGAACGCCTCGACGATATCGGCATGCTGACCGAGTCGATCCTGCGCAAGATTGCCGAGCGGACCGGCACCGCCGCGGCCCGTTTGTCACCGGCCGCGATCGACGCGCTGCGCCGGCACCGTTTCCCGGGCAATGTGCGTGAACTCGAGAACATTCTCGAACGCGCGGTCGCGCTGGCCGGCGATGATGTGCTGATGGCCGACGATCTGCTGCTACCGGGCGAAGTGGATCTGCCAATTGAACCGGAGCCGATCCCGTCCGATGACTCGTTGCCTGGCGAAACAGTCAATGCTTCGCCGGGCAATGCCGCCTACCTGGTCACAGATGGTATTCCCAGTTCCCTGCCGGCTTTCCTGGATGAACAGGAGCGTAACGCGATTCGGGCGGCGTTGGGCAAGACCCGCTACAACCGTACCGCCGCCGCGCAGTTGCTCGGCGTCACGTTCCGCCAGCTGCGGTATCGAATGCAGCGGCTTGGAATCAAGTAGCCAGCGGGCACAGAGCGTGGGCGGTCGCGCGCGGATTGCTTGCCTCAATGCCAGACGGAACTGACGGTGCGGACAGGCGCGCGACTGCTTGATGCGGGTGGCTGGCTGGGCGGCGTCGAACGGTGTCCCTCCCCCAACTTCGATGCGCGGCCGGAAGGCGAGTCGATGCGGCTGGTGGTCATTCACAACATCAGCCTGCCGCCAGGGCGATTCGGCACCGGCGAGGTTCAGAGGCTGTTCACCAACGCACTTGACCCGGCGGCTGATCCGTACTTCGAAGAAATTTGTGATCTACGTGTCTCGGCCCACTTCCTGATCGAGCGCACTGGCCACGCTACCCAGTTTGTTTCCTGCCTTGATCGCGCCTGGCACGCAGGAGCATCGGAGTACTCTGGCCGGACCCACTGCAATGATTTTTCGGTCGGCATTGAACTCGAAGGCACGGACTTCGAGCCCTTCGAGCCGGCGCAGTACGAAACCCTGAACTGCATTCTGAAGGCGCTTGCCGCAGCCTATCCAATCGCCGACATCGTCGGCCACTGCGATATCGCACCGGGCCGCAAGACCGATCCAGGACCATTTTTCGACTGGTCTCGATTGAACATCGAATCCAGGCGGGCTTGACCGCCGCCTGATCGCGCACCACCCCCCGGTTTAGGTGCGTTAGTACATCCGGACGAATCCGAGTTCGCCGCGCCGCATCATGCGTGCTGGTTGAACTATCGAAAGACTTCTCCTAAGATGCGCCGACACAAAAACTAGTGCCTGTTGGGCAGAGGGCCACAATATCTTGTGGTCAAGCCTGCAAGGCGGCGAACGCGCCGCCGGCCAGCAAGGGGCAGGTTTGCGGTGCAATGCGAGTCCTCTGCGCGTAGGCAGTGTGCCGACGGCGGGGAATGTCGGGAAGTCACGCGGGGGCAACTACAGCTTGTGGTCGGGCGCGCACGAAGTGCCGCGTCGCGCGGATGCGCTCTGCAGAACGAATCGGAGGTGGGAATGCAGTACCAGGAGGTTTCGCCGGCAGCGGCGTCGGAATTTGCGGCGCACGTGGCTGGCGGTGGTGAGCGCTCGGTCGGAAGTGTGGGTGGTCCGCAGGCCACTTCATTTGGGGAGTACAAGATCATTCGGCGCAATGGCGCCGTCGTGCTGTTCGAACCGTCCAAGATCGCGGTGGCGATGACCAAGGCGTTCATCGCGGTGCGTGGCGGGCAGGGCGCCGCTTCTGCCGCCATCCGCGAACAGGTCGAAAAGCTTGCCGCCAATGTTGTCTCGGCGCTGATCCGGCGCCAGCCGGCCGGCGGCACCTTCCATATAGAAGACATCCAGGACCAGGTTGAACTTTCGCTGATGCGAGACGGCGCGCACGACGTAGCGCGCTCCTATGTCCTGTATCGCGAACGCCGCTCGCAGGAACGGGCGGCGAAGAAAGGGTCGGAAGCGCCGGCGGCCGCGCCGCTGACGATGATGGAAAACGGCCATCGCGTGGCGCTCGACCTGCCGCGGCTGCGGGCACTCGTGACGTCGGCCTGCGAGGGCCTGGCAGAGTTCGTGACGCCCGAAGCGATCGTGTCGGAGACGGTCAAGAATCTTTACGACGGCGTACCGCTCGACGAGGTCTACAGGTCGGCGATTCTGGCGGCGCGGGCGCTGATCGAGATCGACCCGGCGTATTCCTACGTGACGGCCCGCCTTCTGCTGCACACGATTCGGCGGGAAGTGCTGGGCGAGGAAGTCATGCCGGCGGACATGGCGGACCGCTATCGCGAGTACTTTCCGCGCCTTATCAAGTACGGCATCAAGGCCGAACTTCTGGATGAGCGTCTGGCCCTCTTTGACCTGAAGAAGCTCGCCGAGGCATTGCGTCCGGAGCGCGACCTGCAGTTCAACTACCTGGGTCTGCAGACGCTGTACGACCGCTATTTTCTGCATCACGAAGGCAAACGCTTCGAGTTGCCGCAGGCATTCTTCATGCGCGTTGCCATGGGGCTGGCGCTGGGTGAGATCGACCGGGAAGCGCGCGCCATCGAGTTCTATGAGGTTCTCTCGAGCTTTGATTTCATGAGCTCCACGCCGACCCTGTTCAACAGCGGCACGCGGCACTCTCAGCTTTCGTCCTGCTATCTGACCACCGTGTCGGATGATCTCGATGGCATCTACGAGGCGATCAAGGAAAACGCCCTGCTTGCCAAGTATGCCGGCGGCCTGGGCAACGACTGGACGCCGGTGCGCGCGCTCGGCTCGCATATCAAAGGCACCAACGGCAAGAGCCAGGGTGTCGTGCCTTTCCTGAAAGTGGTCAACGACACCGCGGTGGCAGTCAACCAGGGCGGCAAGCGCAAGGGCGCGGTCTGCTGCTACCTCGAGACCTGGCATCTCGACATCGAGGAGTTTCTCGAGCTGCGCAAGAACACGGGCGATGATCGCCGCCGCACGCACGACATGAATACGGCGAACTGGATCCCCGACCTGTTCATGAAGCGCGTTCTGGAGGGCTCGGACTGGACCCTGTTCTCGCCAAGCGACTGCGCCGATCTGCACGACAGGACGGGCCGAGAGTTTGAGGCGGCCTATACGCGCTACGAAGAGAAGGCGGCGCGCGGCGAACTCAGGCTGTTCAAGAAAGTCCCGGCGCTCGGACTATGGCGCAAGATCATCTCGATGCTGTTCGAGACCGGGCATCCCTGGATCACCTTCAAGGACGCCTGCAACCTGCGCTCGCCTCAGCAGCACGTCGGCACGATCCACAGCTCGAACCTGTGCACCGAGATCACCCTCAATACCTCGGACTCCGAGATCGCGGTGTGCAATCTCGGCTCGGTCAACCTGCCCGCACACATGCGGCCAGATGCCAAGGGCGGATTCGAGCTTGATCACACCAAGCTGAAGAAGACCATTCGCACCGCGATGCGGATGCTCGACAACGTGATCGACATCAATTACTACGCGGTGCCGAAGGCGCGCAATTCGAACCTGCGACATCGGCCGGTCGGCCTCGGCATCATGGGCTTCCAGGATTGCCTGCACGTCATGCGTACGCCCTATGCCTCCGAGGCAGCGGTCGATTTTGCGGACCGCAGCATGGAAGCGGTCTGCTACCAGGCGTACTGGGCTTCGACCGAACTGGCCGAGGAGCGCGGCCGCTACTCCTCATTTGCCGGTTCACTTTGGGATCGCGGCATCCTTCCCCAGGACTCACTAGAGCTGTTGCGGGAACAGCGCGGTGGCCATGTCGAAGTTGACATGAGCTCTTCGCTCGACTGGACCGCGCTGCGCGATCGCATCCGCCAGTTCGGCATGCGCAACTCGAACTGCGTGGCGATAGCACCGACCGCCACGATCTCGAACATCATCGGAGTCGATGCCTGCATCGAGCCGACCTTCCAGAATGTGTTCGTCAAGTCCAATCTGTCAGGCGAATTCACGGTCGTCAACGAGCATCTGGTGCGCGACCTGAAGTCGATCGGCCTCTGGGACGAGGTCATGGTTGCCGACCTGAAGTATTTCGACGGCTCGCTCGCCAAGATCGACCGCGTGCCGGCCGAGATCCGCAATCTCTATGCGACCGCGTTCGAAGTCGAACCAAAGTGGCTGATCGAATGTGCGGCGCGCCGTCAGAAATGGATCGACCAGGCACAGTCACTCAATATCTATATGTCGGGCGCTTCCGGCAAGAAGCTGGACGAGACCTACCGCCTGGCCTGGCTGCGCGGACTCAAGACCACCTATTACCTGCGCACGGTCGGGGCAACCCACGCGGAGAAGTCGACCACAACCCGCACCGGCCAGCTGAATTCAGTGCCGACTGACGGTGGCGTTGCCGCGCTGGAGGCCGATGGCAAGGTCTGCATGCTCAAACCGGGCGAGCCGGGGTTCGCGGACTGCGAAGCCTGCCAGTAGCCCATCACTCCAACCGAACACACAAGGAAGACTTCAACATGCTGGCGTGGGAAGAGAACTCGACGGACTCGGCGGCGGCAGCGGCGCGCGCCGTTCAGCGCGCTCCGCTTGATCAGCGGGTACCGGGCGCCGCGGTCGAGCCGCCGGCCGATTTTCGTCGTGTCAATGTGGCCGACAAGCGCATCATCAATGGCGCAACGGACGTCAACCAGCTGGTGCCCTTCAAGTACAAGTGGGCCTGGGAGAAGTATCTGGCCACCTGCGCCAACCACTGGATGCCGCAGGAAGTGAACATGTCGCGCGACATCGGCCTGTGGAAGGATCCGAACGGGCTGACCGAAGACGAGCGCCGCCTGGTCAAACGCAACCTGGGTTTCTTCGTCACTGCGGATTCGCTGGCAGCCAACAACATCGTGCTTGGCACCTACCGGCACATCACGGCGCCGGAGTGCCGCCAGTTCCTGTTGCGCCAGGCCTTTGAGGAAGCGATCCATACGCACGCCTATCAGTACATCGTCGAATCGCTCGGGCTGGACGAAGGCGAAATCTTCAACGCCTACCACGAGGTCGGCTCGATCCGCGCCAAGGACGAGTTCCTGATCCCGTTTATCGACACCCTGACCGATCCGCACTTCAAGACCGGAACGCTGGACAGCGACCAGGCGCTGTTGAAGAGTCTGATTGTGTTTGCCTGCCTGATGGAAGGCCTGTTCTTCTACGTCGGCTTCACGCAGATCCTGGCGTTGGGCCGCCAGAACAAGATGACGGGCGCTGCCGAGCAGTACCAGTACATCCTGCGCGACGAATCGATGCACTGCAATTTCGGCATCGATCTCATCAACCAGATCAAGCTCGAGAACCCCCAGCTCTGGACGCCGCAGTTCCGCGAGGAGGTGCGAGGCCTGTTCAAGAAGGCAGTCGACCTCGAATACGCCTACGCCGAGGACACCATGCCGCGCGGCGTGCTCGGCCTGAACGCGCCGATGTTCAAGGGCTATCTGCGCTACATCGCGAATCGTCGCGCGCAGCAGATCGGCATCGAGGCCCTGTTCCCGCAGGAGGACAACCCGTTCCCGTGGATGAGCGAGATGATCGATCTGAAAAAGGAACGCAACTTCTTCGAAACGCGCGTGATCGAATACCAGTCGGGCGGCGCTTTGTCGTGGGACTGATCACTTTCGATGCACGAACAGTCGAACATTCGGCGATCGATTGAATTAGCCGTGGGACAAATCGCACAAAACACGATCGACATCGCAGAAATTTCTTGCGATCAATTTCGATTGCGAGTAAAACGCAAATCGTTATTCTGTTGCTCGATCGATTTGCTTTGTTGTGATTCAGGCAGGCAACGATCTAACACCGAATTGGCCACTGACAGTCACAGTCGACAGGTACACGCAGAGGACCACGCTCCAAAGCAGCTCAAGACGCCACGGTCTTGCGGTCTTGCTCCCTCTGAAGAATCGGGACCATCGTCGAAGCGTTTTTCGGGCTTTGATAAGCCAGTTTCCAGCGCCGGCAGTTCGCCGGCGTTTTCATTTGGCGCGCCGCGAGCGGTCTTGCGGGCACGCCATGCCGAATTCATCAGCGTCAGCGGTCAGTGCGCTGCCCGTTCCGCGCTCAACTCGGATATGCGGATCAAACGCATTTCTGGGGGTGCCGCGGCGACAGAGCATCTGCGTGCGCCGATGAATAGCCCGAGAGGCTTCGTCTCGCGGGTTTCGTTCTCAACCTGATGATCCATCCATCGAAGGAGTATCAAATGGCTACGAAGAAGAAAGCTGCCAAGAAATCCGCGAAAAAAGCCGCCAAGAAGCCGGCTAAGAAAAAGGCCGCCAAGAAAAAGGCTGCCAAGAAAAAAGCTCCTGCCAAGAAAAAGGCTGCAAAAAAGCCAGCTAAAAAAGCAGCCAAGAAGGCTGCAAAAAAAAAGTAGCTAAGAAAAAGGCCAAGAAGCCGGCCAAGAAGAAGGCGGCGCCAAAGAAAGCGGCCAAGAAGAAACCGGCCGTGAAGAAAATGGCGGCGCCGAAGAAGCCTGCAGCGGCGAAACCTGCCGCTGCAGCGCCGGCTGCGGCTGCTCCGTCAACTGCTGCGGCGCCGGGAATGAAGACGGCGCTGAATCCGGCGGCGGCGTGGCCGTTCCCGACGGGAAGCCGTCCGTAGCTCGCAGGAGCTGCGTTTCAAAAGGGCGCGTAGCGCCCTTTTTCATTTCCGCTGACATGAGGCAACTCGGCTGCATCAGGGTGCGCCGCTACAATCCCGCGGCTTTCTGTGTTCCGACGGACCTTCCATGTTGCTGGCCGACATTGCCCGCTTGCTGCTAGACATTCTTGGATCGCTGCTGGTCGGCCTGCTGCTGCTGCGCGCCTGGATGACCGCAATCCGGATGCCGCCGCGCAATCCGCTTGCCCACTTCGCGCGGTCCCTGACCGAATGGCTGGTCGGTCCGATTTCCCGCCTGGTGCCAAGCGGTGGACGGATCGAATGGTCGGCTCTGGTGGCAGCGCTGCTGGTCGCTGCGCTGGTGCTGGCATTGAAAATCGCGTTGAGATCGGTGCCGATCCATTGGGACTGGGTACTGATAGCTGCGTTCGCCCAGTTGCTTTACTGGGCGCTGTCCCTTGTGATCTGGGTCACGTTGATTCACGTGCTGGTGAGCTGGATCAACCCGCATGCACCGGTTGCCCCGGCGCTGGCGATGCTGCTGAGACCGCTGCTTGGACCGATTCAGCGCGTTCTGCCGGCACTGGGCGGAATCGATCTCTCACCCATGGTGCTACTGATTCTTGTCTATATCCTGCAGATGGTGATCGGCCGCAGCGGACTGTTTCCAGGCCTGCTCTAGCCCAGGCTCAGTTGTCCGCCGGCAAACTCGAATTCAGGCACGGTACGTCACCACGGCCGATGGCCGAAGGCATCGAAAAACCGCTCGGCGATTGTCGTGCGGTCCGCGGTGTGGTTCTGGCCTCCGCTGCGCTCGATCTTCAGTGTGGCCATCACCGCGGCCAGACGTCCGGTCACCTCCCAGTCCATGCCTTGAGCGATGCCGTACAGCAATCCGGCGCGGTAGGCATCGCCACAACCGGTCGGGTCAACCACTTCCCTTGGTGGCGCCACCGGCACTTGGATCAAGCGTCCCTGCACGTGGATGTCCGACCCGTGCGCACCGTGCGTGGCAACCAGCGCGCGCACCTTGAGCGCCAGTTCGGCGAGTGAGAGGCCGGTTTTCTCGACCAACAACTGGGCTTCGTAGTCATTGACCGCGACATAGTGTGCGCGCTGAATGAACCACAGCAGTTCTTCGGCCGAGAACATCGGCAGGCCCTGGCCCGGATCGAAGACAAAGGGAATGCCGTGGTCGGCAAGTTGCTGAGCGTGCTGGAGCATGCCATCACGCCCGTCCGGAGCGACGATGGCCAGTGAAAGTGATCCGTCGGCAGGGATCGCGTTCAGATGCGACTGGGACATTGCGCCCGGATGAAAGGCGGTGATCTGATTGTTGTCGATGTCGGTCGTGATGAAGGCCTGCGCGGTGAAACTGTTTTCGACCGGCAGTACAAAGCGGCGTGAAATGCCCAGTGCATCCAGACGGTCGAGGTAGGGCTGTGCGTCGGTACCGACCGTGGCCATCGGCAGGGGCCGGCCACCAAGCAGCCTCAGGTTGTAGGCAATGTTTCCCGCACAGCCGCCGAACTCGCGCCGCAGTTCAGGCACCAGAAATGCGACATTCAAAATATGTACTTGCTGCGGCAGGATTTGGTCGGCAAACCGGCCCTTGAACACCATGATCGAGTCGTACGCAATGGATCCGCAGATAAGGGTGTTCATGGGATTGGGCGGCTCGGGCCGTTGGAGGTCAAAGGAAGGCCGTGCGTCAACGCCGTCGGCCCGACGACGCCTTACAGATGGAATGGGTAGACCAGAAAACCGGCAGCTTGAACCCCGCGCGCCTCGAAGTAGACACGGATCGTCAGATCCGTGCCTGCCGTCAGTCCGTCATCGATTCGCGCGCGCGGCTCGCCGGCCGCGCCGAGATAGTCGGCTGCGGTGAATACCTTGCGCGCCACTGCACGATTGCGCGAATCGGTGAGCGTCACTTCAAGTGCCGGCAGGGCCTGAGTGAAGGAGGCGCGATTGCGCACAACGGCGGTGAGTTCCAGCACATCGGTGCCGGCAATCGCCTGCAGCTCACTGCCCATGACTGCGAGCTGATCAGGCTGAGCGGGCCATCCGATCGAACAGCCGAACGATGCACACAACTGGACCAGGGCCGGGCGCAAGTCCGGCCAGCGCGTCATGAGTTCGGTGCGAAATACGATCGCCAGCTGAGTGGCAGCCAGCAAGGCGAGCAGCGCCGAGCCGCCGCCATAAAAGACCGAGAAGCCACGACGTGGTGTGCGCTTGGCAGCGCGAATAAATGCAGGTTCTTCCGTCGTCGGTGCTTCGGCGTCGGGCGGCGCGGCAAGCTCGATGACCTCGATGCCGTTGGCCGCCATTTCGTCCGGCTCGTCGATCCGATCGCGCAAGAGTTCGGGCGAAATCAGGGTCGGTACGCCGGCCACGGATTCGGCGGCACTCGGAAGACCGGTGATGGGCGGCGCCGCCACTGAACGCGGAGTCTTTGCAGCTGCAATGGGTGCGACGCCAGGCGTAATCCGCAAAGTGGTCGCCGGGCCAAGTGGTCGACTAGCCGCCGCACGGGTCGGTCGGGCCCGCGTCCGGCGCACTCCTGTCTGAGTGTCTGCAGATACTGCCGTTGACGGGGCGCTGGCCACTGGCGTGGGGCTCGCCGCTCTAGGCGGTTGCATAGGGCGCGTCTGCGTCATCGTCCCATCGTCAACATAGGTCAGACTGCCGATCGCGTCGAAGACAGTTCGGCACTGGCCGCAACGAACCAGACCGCCACGCAGCTTCAACTGGTCTGCAACCACTCGAAACAGTGCGCCGCAGTGAGGACACTTGGTCGCCAAGGCCATGGTCAGCGCCTTCCTGAGGCGCGATCGCGGCGCCGGATCGAGCTCATTCGCCGCGCTGCCCTGCCAGGCAGACCCATCCTTCGTCAGTCGCCCAGACTTCTAACCGGAGTGTCGGGTCATGAGCAGCGAAGGTCGAGATGAGATCCTCGGACTGACGTTCGAGGATGCCCGAAAGCACCAGTGCGCCGCGTGGTGCGACAAGCGCGAGCAGGGTGGGTGCGAGCAGCTTTAGCGGGTTGGAAAGAATATTGGCCAGCACGAGGTCATAAGTGCTTGCAGACAGAGCCGAGGGTTCAGTGTATCTCGCAGCCACCTGATTCGCTGCGGAGTTCGCCCGTGCGGCGGCAAGGGCCTGCGCATCGATATCCGTTCCGGTCACGTCGGCGGCACCGAGCTTGGCCGCGGTGATCGCCAGAATTCCTGAACCGCAACCGTAGTCGAGCACGCGCGCGCCCGCCATCGGCTGCTGCGCGAGCCAGCGCAGACAAAGTCGGGTGGTCGGATGCGTGCCGGTGCCAAAGGCCACGCCGGGGTCCATCCTGATCACGATCGCCTCAGGCACCGGTACTTCGTGCCAGGTCGGCACGATCCAAATCCGATCGTCGATGGCTATCGGCGGAAACTGGCTTTGCGTGGCACGCACCCAGTCCGTCTCGGGTACCTCGGTCTGCGTTTCGATCGCCGGCAGGGAACCAGTGAACGATTCGCGGGCAGCTGCCATCACGGCCTCTGCATCGACTGCCTCGACCAGCACCCGCAGTCGGTTCAGGTTCCACGCGTGGTTCGCTGGTTTGAGGCCGGGCTCGCCGTAAAGTGCTTGCTCGGCGATGGTCTCTGCCTGTGCGTCCTCGATCGCGACCGACATGGCGCCGGCTTCCAGCAGTGCGTCGGCCAGCGCTTCGGCGCGTGCTTCTTCGATCGACAGCGTCAGTTCGAGCAGCACCGCCGTGCCATCCCTACTGGCGCGCTGCGATCCGCTGTTCAAGGTAGTGGATGTTGGTGCCACCGAGGATGAACTTCTCATCCACCAACAGTTCACGATGCAGGGGAATATTGGTCTGAATACCTTCCACCACCATCTCGGACAGCGCAATGCGCATGCGCGCCAGCGCCTGCTCGCGGGTGTCGCCGTAGCAGATCACCTTGCCGATCAATGAGTCGTAGTGGGGCGGGACCACGTAACCGGCGTAGGAGTGCGAATCGACGCGCACGCCAGGTCCGCCCGGAGCATGCCAGGACAGAATGCGGCCAGGCGAAGGCGTGAACTTGAACGGATCCTCGGCGTTGATGCGGCATTCAATCGCGTGCCCGCGCGTATGCACGTCGCGCTGTCGAAAACGCAGCTTTTCCCCGGCCGCAACCCGGATCTGTGCCTGCACGATGTCGATACCGGTCACCATCTCGGTCACCGGATGCTCGACCTGCACGCGAGTATTCATCTCTATGAAATAGAACTCGCCGTTCTCGTACAGGAACTCGAAGGTTCCGGCGCCGCGATAGTTGATCTTGCGACATGCTTCCGCGCAGCGGTCGCCGATCTTCTCGACCAGACGGCGATTGACACCGGGAGCCGGTGCTTCCTCGATGATTTTCTGGTGACGCCGTTGCATCGAGCAATCGCGATCGCCCAGCCAGACCGCATTGCGGTGCTGGTCGGCCAACACCTGAATCTCGATGTGACGCGGGTTTTCGAGAAACTTCTCAAGGTAGACGGCAGGATTGCCGAAGGCGGTCTGCGCTTCCTGCCGTGTCATGTTGACGGCATTGATCAGGGCGGCCTCGGTGTGCACGACACGCATGCCGCGTCCACCGCCCCCGCCCGCGGCTTTGATAATGACGGGGTAGCCGATCGAGCGCGCAGCCCGAACGGTCTCGCGCGCGTCCTCCCCGAGCGCGCCGGCCACGCCTGGAACGGTCGGCACGTTGGCGGTCACCATGGCCTGCTTGGCAGACACCTTGTCTCCCATCAGCCGGATCGACTCCGGGCGCGGACCGATAAACGAGAAGCCGCTCTTTTCGACCCGCTCGGCAAAATCCGCGTTCTCCGACAGGAAGCCATAGCCGGGGTGAATTGCCTCGGAGTCAGTCACCTCGGCTGCGCTGATGATGGCAGGAATGTTCAGGTAGCTCTCGCGTGACGCCGGCGGCCCGATGCAGACCGACTCGTCCGCCAGCTTCACATATTTGGCACCGGTGTCGGCCTCGGAGTGGACCACCACGGTCTTGATTCCCATCTCGCGGCAGGCCCGCTGGACGCGCAGCGCGATCTCGCCCCGGTTGGCAATCAGGATCTTCTTGAACATGGAAATTCGCAGACGCAGCCGCAGGCGCCTACTCGATCACAAACAGTGCCTGCCCGTATTCGACGGGCTGACCGTTCTCGACCAGGACCTGTTTGATGATGCCGCCGACTTCCGCCTCGATCTCGTTCAAGAGCTTCATCGCTTCGATGATGCACAGCGTGTCCCCTGGTTTGACCGTCGTGCCCAGTTCGACGAACGACGGCGACCCGGGGCTGGGTGAGCGATAGAAAGTGCCCACCATCGGTGACTTCACGACGTGCCCGGCGGGCACTTCCTCCGCCGCTGCGGGGGCTGCCGAGGGCGACGACGGCGCCGCGAGTTGTACAGCGGCGGCGGGGCCGGCCGGCGCGGCCGTCGGCGCCGGACTGAACTTGGCAATCCGGACCTTGTCTTCGCCCTCGGTCACTTCAAGCTCGGCAATGCCGGAGTCGGCGACCAGGTCAATCAAGGTCTTGAGCTTGCGCAGATCCATGGAAACTCCTTGATCGGACGATCAGGACAGGTGCTTGGCGATGGCGTACTCGAGCGCGTAGCGATAGCCTGCTGAGCCCAGCCCAGTTATGGTGCCGACCGCCAGCGGAGCCAGGTAGGAGTGGTGTCGAAACTCTTCTCGAGCATGAACATTGGACAGATGGACTTCAATGAAGGGCAGGGCCACCGCGGCCAGGGCGTCTCTCAATGCGATGCTCGTGTGCGTCAGCGCGCCGGCATTGATGATGATGAAGCGAGTACCGTCGGTGCGCGCTTTCTGTATCCGGTCGACCAACGCGCCCTCATGGTTACTGTGAAAAAAGTCGACTACTTCATTCGAATGTCGCGCAATTTCTGACAACTCCGCCTGAATTTCAGGAAGGGACTTGCTCCCGTAGATGCCAGGCTCTCGCGTTCCAAGCAGATTCAGGTTCGGACCATTAATGACCAGCACGCCGACCGACACAGTGTTTCCCATGGTGATTGGAGAACGTTGGCCGCTGTTCAACCAGAAATGGCAGACGTTTCGGCAAAAAGAAGAGCGCGGAGTCTGACTGGAATCGTACTACCTGTAAAGTCGTCGGACAGTTGCCTAAGTCTTTGATTTATCTAACTGCCCGTTGATCCAAAGTTTCAATTCTTCGGCCCGTATTCGGCCGAGCTGGCGCGACACGATCTGTCCTTCTGCATCCACCAGTACCGTGAAGGGCAGCGCTCCACTCGCGTTGCCGAGTTGTCTGGCGAGCTCCGAGCCGCCGGCTGCTGCAGCCAGCAATGCAAATTCGATCCGAAGCTCGTCGCGGAACTTGCGCATGGCGGCAGGGTTGTCGATGCCAATGCCCACAACGGCGATGCCGCGACCGGAATACTCCGCGTGGAGCCGCTGCAGTTCAGGCATTTCTTCCACGCAGGGCGCGCACCAGGTGGCCCAGAAATTGACGATCAGCGGGCGACCCTTGAACTGAGCCAATGCTTGGGGGCGCCCCTCGAGATTCGCGAAGTTGGCGTCAAACAGGACCGAGCTTGCCGCGCTTGCATCGCCCGAACTCGGGTGGTGGCGTGCCGCCAGTGCCAGTCCGAGCGAGACCGCGGCGAACGCTGCCGCAACGAGTATCCAGGACCGGCGGCTCATCCAGGACGCTCCTGCAGCAAACGCCGCAGGCCTTCGCGGTCGGCGCGCCCGGCGAGCTCGACCGGGTGCAGCGGATCCTCAGGGCAGTCGTCTGATCGCCCGCGCGGTGCAATTCGCAGCCCGTCGCGGGAATACAGGTGCAGTTCGATTCCAACGCGGTGCATCGAAGCCGGCAGGCCAGGTTCGCAGGCCGGCAGGGTGAAACTGAGGCGCTCCAGCGGCGCAGGGCGCTCGTTCTCGTCGGGCGCATGTGCGTCAAAGTCGATGCGTGCTTCAAGCAAGGCAAGTTCAACGTCCTTGGCGCTATCGACGAACATCTGTAAATGGATGTCCGAGTGTTCAGTCGCCGTGCCGTTCAGTACGGCGCCAATCAGGTGCGGCTCGAAACGTGACAGTCGATCCATCAGCGACGCTGCAATTCGGCGCAGGGCCGCCAGTAAGGGCGGATGGGTGTCGGCGGCATAAAGGCGCAGGTGGCGGCGCAATTCCTGCTCGATGGCCCGGTTGTCGGGCATTGCTCCGCGCGCGTTGGTCCGCTCGCCAATCAACTCTTGCGCCGCACGCCGCTTGGCGGTTCCATAGTCACAGCCTTCCTCCACGATCAGCCGCGCCGCCGCGACAGCAAGTTCGGAACGCAACGAGGTGGGGTCGACGGGCATGCGGCGAAGGATGCTTGCTGGCTGAAGGCGGCGATGAGTCCCGGACGCAGCTGCGGCTTGGCCGTTACCGCCGACCCATGAGTCTAATGAGATGAACGCGAAGCTGCGTCACATTACAATCCCGGCCCTTTGGCCGCTTCGTCTCCGGTTCGCGTCGGCACTGCGGCGCTTGGCGGCTGTCCCTCGTGCATCTTCACATCCTCGGAATCGGCGGTACGTTCATGGGCGGGCTTGCGCAACTGGCGCAGGCCGCAGGACACCGTGTGTCTGGCTGTGACAGCAAGGTCTACCCGCCGATGAGCGATCAGCTCGCGGCCGCCGGCATCGATTTCATCGAAGGGTTTGAGGCTGACCAACTGGCGTTGACTCCCGATGTCTGGGTCATTGGCAATGTGGTTACGCGCGGCAAGGCCTTGCTTGAGGCGATCCTGGATCGGGATCTGCGCTTTACCTCGGGGCCGCAATGGCTGGCAGAACACCTGTTGCCGGGGCGACATGTGCTGGGCGTGGCCGGCACCCACGGCAAGACCACGACCACCGCCATGCTCAGCTTCATCCTCGAGTCCGCGGGCCTGTCCCCAAGCTTTCTCGTCGGTGGCGTGCCGCAGGACTTCGACTGCTCGGCCCGCTTGACGGGAGGGACGCATTTCGTGATCGAGGCCGACGAGTACGACACGGCTTATTTCGACAAGCGGTCGAAGTTCATCCACTATCGACCGCGCACCGCGATACTCAACAATCTGGAGTTTGACCACGCGGACATCTTCCCCGACCTGGCGGCCATCGAGACCCAGTTTCATCACCTGGTGCGCACCTTGCCGGCATCGGCACGCATCCTCGCCAACGCTGATGAAGCCGCGCTCGATCGAGTGCTGACGCGCGGCTGCTACAGTGAACTGGAACGATTCGGGTCAAAAGGCGAGTGGACCATCAGCAGCACCGCGCCCTGGGTGGTCTCACAGCGGGGCCGGCGAATCGGAGAGCTCGGATTGGATCTGCCCGGCGCGCACAACCGCATGAACGCCGTGGCGGCAATCGCTGCCGCGCATCATGTGGGAATTACGCCGGGGAAATCACTGGATGCTTTGCTGCGATTTCGTGGCGTCAAGCGCCGGCTCGAAGTTCGAGGCCAGGTGAACGGCGTGACTCTCATCGACGATTTCGCCCATCATCCAACTGCCATCGCGGCCACCATCGCTGCCTTGCGGTCGCGCGATCCTGGGGCGCGCCTGGTTGCCATCCTTGAGCCGCGTTCGAACACGATGAAGCTCGGTGCGGTTTCGGCGCAGTTGCCGGCGAGCCTTGCCGGTGCCGACCGTGTGTTCTGCTTTGCCGGTGGAGGAATCAACTGGGATGTCGATGCGGCCTTGGCACCGCTCGGCGACCTTGCGTCCGTCTATCGCGATTTCGAAGCCATGACCGAGCAGATCGCACTCGAGGCGCGGCCCGGAGATCGGCTCCTGGTAATGAGCAATGGCAGTTTTCAAGGCATCCATGCTCGCTTGCTTGCGCGGTTGACGGAAAGGCGGGTGACGTGATGATCATTTACCTGCACGGGTTCCGGTCCTCGCCCGCATCGCGCAAGACTTCAATGCTGCAGGCGCGCATGGCGGCCCTTGGACGTTCGGCCGAGTACCACTGCCCCCAGCTGCCGCCGTCTCCCAAGGAATCGATCGACCTCGTGCTCGGTGCGGCCAAGTCAGTGCCGGTGGCGGAGTTGACACTGATCGGTTCATCACTCGGCGGGTATTACGCGACCTGGCTCGCCGAGAGGATCGGCTGTCGCGCGGTGCTGCTGAATCCCGCCATTGCCCCCTACCGCGACTTGCAAGCCCACCTCGGTACGCAGGCGGTTTACCACTCCGACGAACAAATCGAATTTCGCGCTGAACATCTCGATGAGTTGCGCCGCATCGACACACCGGTGATCTCGCGGCCGGAGCGCTATTTCCTTATCGCCGCCACCGGTGACGCGCTGATTGACTATCGGACGATGGTGGCGCGATATGTCGGCGCCCGGCAGCGCGTGATTGAGGGCAGCGACCATGAGTTGAGCGACTTTGCCCGCTATATCGATGAGGTGCTGGAGTTCTGCGGCGTGATCGCGCCGCGCAAGTATGAGAGGAGTCCAGTGTGAGCAGGCGATTGGAAGGCAGGGTATGCATCGTGACCGGAGCGGCCCAGGGCATCGGCTTGGCCACGGTGCGCAGGTTGCTTGCGGACGGCGCCTCAGTGGTGCTCTGTGATCTCAGGCAGGAGGCCGTCGATGCGGCCTGCAAGGCCCTCAATGGAGAGGGCGCCGACAAGCTGATGGGCCTCGAGGTGAACGTAACTCGCCGCGATCAGGTCGATACGATGGTCGCTGAGGTTCTGCGCACCTTTGGTGTGATCGACGTGCTCGTCAATAACGCCGGCATCACTCTGGATGCCCGCCTGCAGAACATGAACGACGAGCAGTTCGATCGCGTGATTGACGTCAATCTCAAGGGAACCTACAACTGTGCGCAGGCCGTGGTCGGATCGATGATCGAAAATGGCCGTGGCGTGATACTCAACGCATCGAGTGTCGTCGGCATTTACGGAAACTTCGGCCAAACAAGTTATGCCGCCAGCAAGTTTGGCGTGATCGGTTTCGTCAAGACCTGGTCGCGCGAGCTCGGTCCCAAGGGCATTCGCTGCAATGCGGTCGCGCCCGGTTTCATCGAAACGCCGATCCTCGCCACGATTCCGGACAAAGTACTGACGCAGCTGAAGGAGCGTGTGCCGCTGCGCCGGCTCGGCACGCCCCAGGACGTTGCCAATGTCTATGCCTTCCTTGCTTCGGATGATGCCGCCTACATCAACGGTGCGGTGATCGAGGTGGCGGGAGGGCTGACGGTATGATGCGCGCTACGGCCGGCGCTGATCAATCCGCACCGCACGAATCCGGCGTCGCGATCAGCCTGCCAGCATCAGCCCAGCGTGTACACGACGCGCTCACGGCGGCCGGAGTCGAATCCCGGATCGTCGAACTCGCGGTCGCCGCTCGCACCTCGCAACAGGCAGCCGATGCATTGGGGGTCGTGGTCGGTCAAATTGCCAAGTCCCTGATCTTCCGCGCGACCGTCAGTGGCCGTGCCGTACTTGCCATCGCGGCCGGTGACCGACGCGTCGATGAGATGCGGCTAGGTGAACTCCTGGGGGAGCCCGTAGAACGCGCGACACCGGAGTTCGTTCGCCTGCATGCCGGTTTTGCGATCGGCGGCGTCGCGCCGATCGCGCATGCGACTTCGCTTGTGACCTTCGTTGACGAATCACTGCGTCGCTTCGATACGGTGTGGGCCGCCGGGGGCACGCCGCATTGCGTGTTTCCGATCTGCCCGTCGGACCTGATTCGAATCAGCGGTGGCTCGGAAGCAAGGATCACGACTTGAGAGTTGCTGCGTGAATCTTGCAGCAGCAAGAATGGCGACATGAACGAATCCTTTCTTTCGGCGCTGGTCCTGCTGTTGCTCGTCACTGACCCGCTCGGAAATATTCCTATCTTCATTACCGCGCTGCGCGAGGTCCCGCCGGAACGGCGCCTGAAGATCGTTCTGCGCGAGTGCTTGATCGCTTTCGGCGTGCTTTCGGTGTTTGTGTTCATCGGGCGGCCGTTTCTCGAGACGCTCGGTCTGTCGGAACTGTCCTTGCAGATCGGCGGCGCCGTGGTGCTGATGCTGGTCGCCTTGCGCATGGTTTTCTCGAGTCCGGAGGGTGTCTATGGACTTTCGCCCGGCGGAGAACCGTTCATCGTGCCGCTGGCCATACCCGCCCTGGCCGGCCCGTCCGCTCTGGCGACCGTCATGCTGCTCGTCTCGCGCGACCCGTCGCGCTGGCTGGAATGGATCAGCGCGATCGCCGTCGTCATGGGCGTGTCGGCGGTAGTTCTGGTGTTTGCGGAACGAATTCAGCGGTGGCTGGGCGAAAAGGTGACCGCTGCATTCGAGAAACTGATGGGTCTGGTCCTGGCCGCGATCGCCGTCGAGCTGCTGCTGCAGGGCATGCGCGAATTCATCCGGTCGCTGTGATGAACGTGCTGTTCGAGGAGGACGGAGCGTTCAAGGCGGCGACCGTATTGAGTTCGACCGAAAGCTCGCACCAGGTCGAGCTGGCGAGCGGGAAACGCACCAAGATCAAGACCTCGCATGTGCTGTTGCAGTTTCGGGAGCCGTCGGCAGCGCAGTTCATCGAACGCGCGCAAGCCGAGGCTGACACCATCGATCTTGAGTTCCTGTGGGAGGCGGCGCCGCAGGACGAGTTCAATTACCTTGACCTTGCGCGCGATTACTTCGGTCGCGAGCCCGCAAGCGTCGAAGCGGCGGCACTGCTGCTGCGCTTGCACGCGGCGCCCGTGTACTTCTATCGCAAGGGCCGCGGACGTTATCGACCGGCACCGCCGGAAACACTGAGAGCTGCACTGGCCGCGGTCGAACGTCGACGCCGGCAGGACGAGTTGCGGCAGCAGTACGCGGACGATCTGAGCGCAGGCCGGGTGCCGGCCGCGATTGGGACAAAGGCGATCGAACTGATCGTGCGGCCTGATCGCAACGGCCTCGAATACAAAGCGCTGGAGCAGGCGGCGGCCGCAAAGCACACTTCGCCCCTGCGACTGCTGCTTGAGGTGGGCGCGATTGCTTCTCCTTACCGGTGGCATGTCGACAGCTTCTACCTGCAGCACTTTCCGCGCGGAACCGGATTTGGTCCAGGGCTGCCCATGCCAGCCGCTGGTGCTGAATTGCCGCTGGCAGACGTGGCAGCATTTTCCATCGATGACAGCACGACCACCGAGATCGACGATGCTTTCTCGGTTGCTGCGCTCGACGCCCAGCGATCTCGCATCGGCATCCACATCGCCGCGCCGGCGATATCAATCGCGCGCGGTGACCCAATCGACGCGATGGCGCGCGCGCGCATGTCGACGGTGTATGCGCCGGGACTCAAAGTCACGATGCTGCCTGCCGCCTGGATCGACGCGTACTCCCTGGGCGAAGGCCGCAGCGTCCCCGTCCTTTCGCTGTATGCCGTGATCGATCATGGGACGCTCGCTCTGCTTCAGACGGAAACCAGGGTCGAACGAATCAGGATCGCTGCCAATCTTCGACATGACCGGCTAGACAGCGTTATCACCGAACAGGCGATCGCCAGTGCCGACTTTGAAGCGCCCTTTGCCACCGAACTCAGCCTCCTCTGGCGATTCGCGCGCACCTTGCTCGCGCAGCGCGAGGCCGTCCGAGGTCGGCCGGAGCCAATTGGCCGCGTCGATTACTCCTTCGAGCTGGAGGGTGAAGGCGAGCAAGCCCGGGTTGCGATCAAGCAGCGCACTCGAGGGTCTCCGCTCGATCTGATTGTCGCTGAGCTGATGATCCTGGCCAACAGCACCTGGGGCCGGGCACTGGCGGAGCAGCGCATTGCCGGCATCTATCGCTCACAGGCACTGGGTCGAGTGCGGATGTCGACCTCTCCCGCGCCACACGAAGGCATCGGTGTCGCGCACTATGCATGGAGTACTTCGCCGCTGCGGCGCTACGTCGATCTGGTAAATCAACGCCAGATCATCGCCTGCACCCGCGGTACTGCTGCGCCGTATTCGGCCAACGATGCCGAGTTGTTTGCCATCGTGTCGGGTTTCGATGCCGCCTACGGCGCCTACGCCGAGTTCCAGGAAAGGATGGAACGCTACTGGGGTCTGCGCTGGCTGGCTCAGGAATCGGTGCACCGGATCGAAGCTACCGTATTGCGGGGTGATGTACTGCGTCTGGCAGGATTACCGTTCGTCACCCGCTTGCCGGGACTGCCGGAACTGCCGCGCGGCCAGCGCATCGAGCTCGGAATTGTCGGTGGAGACACGCTCGAGCTGACGCTCGAAGCGCGCTTGCAGCAAGTGCTGGCAGCACAGGAGCCGGTTTCAGCCGATGAACTCGAGCTGGTTGATAGTGCCGGTAGCGGCGAGACGGGGCTGGCGAAGAGTGAGATCGTCGCACCAGCCGGGGCGGGTACGGCGCCGCCATGATTCATCCATGCGACAGTCGCGCGATCGTGTGACTGGCGCGCGAACCTGATCGCTACAATCGATTCGTCCTCGAACTTCCGAATCTGCGACGAATCGACGCCCCATGACCTTTACCGACGCCACGCCGACCGGCTTTGGTGCCGTGCTCGCCGACAAGGTGTTGGTGATGGCGTTGACGGTGTCGATCGGATTGCATCTGACGGTACTGGCGATCCGCTTCGTCGACCCGACGGCCTTTCGCGTTCAATCAAGCGATCCGACTCTAGAGATCATCCTGGTGAACGCAAAGAGTGAGACCAGGCCCGGCCGCGCCGAAGCGCTCGCGCAGACCAATCTCGACGGTGGTGGCACACATGAGCATGGGCGACGCACATCGCCTCTGCCCAACTCATTTGAAGTGAAAGACGGCGATGCTCTGGATACTGCCAGGCGCGCTGTCCAGCAACTGGAGGAAGAACAGCGAAAGCTGCTCGCCTCGCTGCAGGATTCGCTGAAAATGCAGGCCATGCCGGTGAAGGAAACGAAGCCGGAGGCCCCGCAGTCAGGCTCCGAAACGGAAGAGACGAGCCGCAAGCTGGCCCGCGCGCAGGCCGAGATTGCCCAGCAGATTTCCGATTACCAGAAGCGTCCGCGCAAGCATCATTACATGCCAAGCGCCTCGGAGTACCGCTACGCGCGCTATGTCGAGGACTGGCGGACCCGTGTCGAAAAGATCGGCAACGAGCACTATCCGGACGATGCGCGCGGACGGGTATATGGCGCGCTGCGCATGACAGTGGCGGTACGGCGGGACGGATCGCTGGTTGAAGCGGTAATTGACCAGTCTTCCGGCTCACCGGTACTTGACCGCGCAGCCCGAAGGATCGTTAACATGGCAGCGCCGTTTCCGCCATTTCCGCCTGAAATCGCGCGCGATACGGATATTCTTGAGATAACCCGTACCTGGATCTTCACAAACGACCAACTGGCTACGCGAAGCACGAGCCTCCCATGACTGTGCCGGGCCGCCCCAAGCACGAATCCTTCGCGCTCAGCGAGAAGGTAGTTCTATGACTGTGCCGGGCCGCCATCGGTCGGAGACCGCTGGCCTTCGGCAGGCGACGGACAGTCCGCAGGGACTGTCCGTGTCCGGCCTCAGTCCCAAGCACGAATCCTTCGCGCGCAGCGAGAAGCTGGTCACATGAGCGCCGCGGACAAGTACGCAGTGGTTGGCAATCCGATCGGGCATAGCTGCTCGCCGGAGATCCATGCCCGCTTTGCCCAGCAGACTCATCAGGTTCTGACTTACGAGCGGATCGAGATCGAGATTGACGGCTTCGAAGAGCGCGCGCTCGCGCTGCGTGACGCCGGCTACCGCGGCCTGAATGTGACGGTGCCGTTCAAGCTCGACGCGGCCAAGTTGGCAGACGACCTGACTCCGCGCGCGCGCCTGGCCGGAGCCGTCAACACCTTGAAATTTGACGGCGAAACAATTGTTGGCGACAACACTGACGGCGTCGGCTTCGTGCGCGATGTCTGCGAGCGTCTGAAGTTCGACCTCACCAACGGCTCAGTCTTGGTGCTGGGTGCCGGTGGCGCAGTGCGCGGCCTGCTCGGGTCGCTGCTGGATGCCAGTCCGCGTTGGCTGGCCGTGGCCAACCGCTCGCATCAGCGCGCAGAAGAACTGGCCGAGGAATTCGGCGTCGAGGCGATTCACTTTGACGAGATACCGGCCGAGCATTTCGATCTGATCATCAACGGTACATCGACCGGTCTTAGGAACGAAGCGCCGCCGATCGACCCGGATACTTTTGACGATTGCACGCTTGCGTATGACCTTGTCTACGCCGCGGATCCGACGCCTTTCATGGAACTGGCGCGCAGCGGTGGCGCCAAGACCGTGTGCGATGGCCTCGGCATGCTGATCGAACAGGCGGCCGAATCCTTCCTGCTCTGGCGCGGCGTACGGCCGGAAACACCGCCGGTGTATCGCGCCCTGCGCGAGCTGCTGCGCGCGCGCGAAGAGCAGGCGGCTGTCGCGCGTTGACTGCGTCCTGTCCGGCTGCGCTGCATCGGCGCTGGCTAGGTGCTGCTGTCGGCGACTCGGCGGTCCTCGGCCGGTGACGAAGAAGCTCGCGTTACGGTGGCTCGCTTGGGCCTCTGTGGCGGCCGCGATAGCGGTGCTGCTGATCCAGCTCTGGTTCATCGGCTGGATCGCGTGGTGGAAATGGAACGATCCCGGGGAAACCGCCTTCATGCATCGCGAGATTGCGCAGATGCGGACGCGCAATCCCAGGGCGGAGCTGCGCCATCGCTGGGTTTCCTATGACCGCATCTCGAACCATCTCAAGCGCGCGGTCATCACCGCCGAAGATGCGCGCTTTGCTGAGCACGAGGGCGTGGACTGGGACGCGATTGAAAAGGCGTACAGCGAGAACCTGAAACGCGGCCGCACTGCCAAGGGCGGATCGACGATTACGCAGCAACTCGCCAAGAATCTGTTCTTGTCGCCCGAGAGAAGCTATCTGCGCAAGGGACAGGAATTGCTGATTACCTACATGATCGAGGCGCTGTGGGACAAGCGTCGCATTCTCGAGGTCTACTTGAATGTGATCGAGTGGGGCGACGGCGTGTTCGGTGCGGAGGCCGCCGCCCGTCATTACTACGGCGTATCGGCGTCGCAGCTCGGTGCCGAGCAGGCCGCGCGACTCGCTACGTATCTGCCCAGTCCCAAGCGCTATGGTCGTCTGCGCTCGGGCCCCTACCTAGACGGGCGCACCGCGGCGATCCTTCGTTATATGCCGGACGCGGTTATTCCCTGATCAAGACCGTCGGGCCGACGCAAGTGGCCGCATACAATCCGACCGCTTCCTAAACCAGTCGCTGCCAAGGGCGCGCGATGAGCGAGCAAGAACTGCTGAGCCGCAATGCGCAGGAAAATCCTCCCGCGCGCGACCCCGAAGCCGCGCAGCGCGCGCTCGTTCGCGTGCAGCAGCTACTCGCCAAACAGCGCCGAGTCGAAGCGCTCGTGCATCGGGAGCAGACACCCGCCGATCAGAAGAAGGCTCTGGTCGAACAACTGGTGCATCGCCAGCACCTGAATGAACTGCGCGTCATTGTTGACCGGCTGCACCCGGCCGACGTCGCGTACATCCTTGAAGCTTTGCCGCTGGACGACCGAATGATCGTCTGGGACTGCGTGAAGGCTGATGTCGACGGCCGGGTCCTGGTTGAAGTTTCCGGTGCCGTGCGCCAAACCCTGGTCGAAGCGATGGGCCGCGCCGAACTGGTTGCGGCTACCCGAACGCTCGAGGCCGACGAGATCGCAGGCATTGCAGACGAGCTGCCGGCCGACGTGGTGGAGGAAGTCACCCAGGCGTTGAGCACCGAAGAACGCGCGCACCTGCGTGCAGCGATGTCCTACCCGGACGGCAGCGTCGGCGCGCGCATGGATTTCGAGCTGGTGACGATTCGCGACAACGTGACGCTCGAAGTGGTGCTGCGTTACCTGCGACGGTTCGAACGCCTGCCTAACCACACCGATCAGGTCTTCGTCCTCGACCGTCATGAAGTACTCAAGGGAGCACTGCCGCTCGATCGCCTGCTGATCAACGAACCGGAAGTCGCAGTGGCCAGTGTCATGCGCGCCGATGTGTTGACGCTGGCACCGATGGAGGACATCGGCGAGGCGGCACAGGCATTCGAACGCTATGACCTGGTTTCAGCGCCCGTGGTCGACTCGGCCGGTCGGCTGATCGGACGACTCACTGTCGACGAGGTCGTCGACGTGATCCGCGAGGAGGGCGAAGAACAGGTCCTGGCACAGGCCGGACTGCGCGAAGAGGAGGACCTTTTCGCGAGCGTATGGAATTCGGCGAAGAACCGCTGGCTGTGGCTGGCTATCAATATGGGCACGGCATTCTTTGCCAGCCGGGTCATCAATGCCTTCGAAGGCACGATCGAACGCGTGGTCGCGCTCGCGGCCCTGATGCCGATCGTTGCGGGCATCGCCGGCAATTCCGGCAACCAGACCCTGACTTTGCTGGTACGTTCGCTGGCGCTGGGTCAAGTGACGGGCGGCAACTCGCGCCGACTGATCATGAAGGAGGTCGCGATTGCGCTGCTCAACGGCGCGGTATGGGGCGGTATTGCCGGCTTGCTGGCTTACCTGCTTTATCGGGATACCAACAATGGTGTGATGCTCGGGCTCCTGATGTTCTCCGCCATGATCCTGAACATGCTGGTTGCGGCTGGCGTCGGACTTGCGGTACCCCTATTTCTACGAAGAATTGGCCGCGATCCTGCGCTCGGTGGCTCGGTCTTGCTGACATTCACAACCGACTCCGGCGGATTCTTCATTTTCCTTGGCCTGGCGACACTGTTCTTCTTGTGACCAGTCGTTGTCTCCCGCGCGGCCTACTTGATCCGCCTGACCGTGAACTCTTCCTGGATCGTGTCCTTGTAGACGCTGGCGGGCGCTGATGCGCCGAGAAATCGCCGCGCGATTTCTTCGCCGACGGCGGTGTGCTGGATGATCTGCCCGTTATCGAATTCGATCTCGAGCACCCGGTTTCCGCGGTCATAGCCGGCCGACTTGATGCCGCCGCGTCGGATCGGTTTGCGTTCTATCGCCATTGGCACTCCCCTAGAGGCCCAGTTCATTCCACATCGCATCGACCCGTGTCTTGATGGCGGGGTCCATCGAGATCGGCCGTCCCCACTCACGCTGTGTTTCCCCGGCCATCTTGTGGGTAGCATCGAGTCCCATCTTGCTGCCGAGGCCGGCGACCGGCGAAGCGAAGTCGAGGTAGTCAATCGGCGTGTTGTC
This sequence comes from uncultured beta proteobacterium, assembly GCA_963735955.1. Classification (GTDB taxonomy): domain Bacteria; phylum Pseudomonadota; class Gammaproteobacteria; order Burkholderiales; family Burkholderiaceae_F; genus CAVTND01. Next base: position 199,632 of record CAVTND010000016.1, read on the forward strand.
GATCAGCACCGTGTCCCGGCTTGGATCGACACGGGTACTGACGGCCCAGATCACGTCCTTCCAGTCGCGCGCGTTGACATCATCGTCAAGCACGATGATGAACTTGGTGTACATGAACTGGCGCAACACGCTCCATACCCCGAACATCACCCGCTTGGCATGGCCCGGGTACTGCTTGCGCATTGTGACAACCGCCATCCGGTAGCTGCAGGCTTCCGCCGGCAGATAGAAATCGACAATTTCCGGAAACGTGCGACGCAATAGCGGCACGAACACTTCATTGAGTGCGACACCGAGAACGGCCGGTTCGTCCGGCGGCTTGCCGGTGTAGGTCGAGTGATAAATCGGATCCTGTCGCAAGGTGATCCGGTCGATCGTGAATACAGGGAAACGCTCTGTCTCGTTGTAATAGCCGGTGTGGTCGCCGAACGGACCCTCGATCGCGGTTTCATAGCCCCGATTGACTGCGCTGAGTTCGCCCCCAGCGTTGGCTGGGGCAGGCTGAATGTTGCCCTCAAGAACAATTTCGGCGGTTGCCGGCACCGACAACTCGGAACCAAGGCAGCGCGTGATCTCCGTGCGGCCACCCCGCAGCAGCCCGGCGAACTGGTATTCGGACAGTGAGTCCGGCACCGGCGTGACCGCACCCAGTGTGGTGGCTGGATCAGCACCCAGGGCGACAGCGATCGGAAACGGCGTGCCCGGCCTTGCCAGTGCATGGTCGCGAAAGTCCAGCGCCCCGCCGCGATGGGGCAGCCAGCGCATGATCACGCGGTTGCGGCCGATAACCTGCTGGCGGTAGATGCCCAGGTTCTGACGCTTTTTGTTGGGGCCGCGGGTTACCACCAGACCCCAGGTTATCAGCGGTCCCGCGTCGCCCGGCCAGCAGGTCTGGATCGGCAGCTTCCCGAGGTCGACGTCCGAGCCCTCCCAGACCTGCTGTTGACAGGGAGCGCCGCGAACCTCCTTCGGTGCCATGTCCCACAAGGCCGACTTCAGCGCTGCGACCTTGCCAAGGGCATCGCGCAAGCCCTTGGGAGCTTCGGGTTCTTTCAAGCTGGCCAGCAGTTCGCCGACTTCGCCTAACGCGGAAACCTGCTCGGCCCCCATGCCCCATGCCACCCGCTGCGCCGTGCCAAACAGGTTGCCAAGTACCGGAATGGTGTGTCCGACCGGGCGTTCGAACAGCAGGGCTGGCCCGCCTGCTTTCAGAACCCGGTCGCAGATCTCGGTCATTTCCAGCTTCGGCGACACCGGCGCGGAGACCTTCCTGAGGTCTCCCGAGCGGGCCAATTGGTCCAGAAAGTCCCTGAGATCGCGGTATTTCATGTCCAAATGTTGCAATGCGACAAAAGGCAAGCAATTCGCATTAGTTAGTATTTACTTACTGATCGTCGCGACCTATCGCTATGATTTATAAATGAAAAAAACTGGAACTAGGGTTGGTTGAAATCCAGAACTGTGGAAGAAATGACGCGTCCGCTGGTCAGTTCAGAGCGCTTCCTCGGTTGACCGGCCACCCTTGCCCCCTACAATTCACGTCGGCCATCTGGCTGACCTCGTACCGTTACCGTCGCTCCTGAAGGAGCCGTTCCGAGGGTCGGGATCTTGCGTCCCAGTTGTGTCCGATGGGGAATTATCCCATCCAGTGTCTTGGCCCGGCCGGTTTTTCGGCGCGGGTGCAGTGAGCGACCAGCGCGGCTCGTGGCCCGCTGGTCACGCGTTCCAACCTGTGAGTGACGACCAGGGGTCTCGTAACCCGGGCCGCTCCGCATAAGGAGGTACGGATGTCAGCAGCCACGAGTCAGTTAGCAAATGCTTCATTGCGTAGGTTTGCCTGGTCAGAGGCAGTTTCGGACGCTTGCAATGGCGCGTTTAGCGCCGCACGAGTGATCGTTGCCTTTGTCGGCTGCGCCAGCCTGGTTGTGGGTGCGGCTGTCTTCGCGCACCCCGAGGCGCGCTCATCACTGGCGCGCGCCTTGCCGGTGGTCCTGCCGATTCTTGCGGCGGCCGAAGAAATAGCCGCGGTCGAGGCGGAAGCGCCGGCGGCGCCGACACCCAAAGCGGTGGTCGATCCACGGCAGACTCATGTGGTCCAGTACCTGTCGCGTCGCTACCGTGTTGCGGAAGGTGCCACGCGCCTGCTGGTCTCCACCGCATTCGAGATTGGCCGGGAAAAGAAGCTTGACCCGCTGCTGATCCTTTCGGTCGTTGCGATTGAATCGGGCCTGAACCCGTTTGCCGAAAGTGCCATGGGTGCGCAGGGACTTATGCAGGTCATGACGCGCGTTCATGCCGACAGGTTCGAAGCACATGGCGGGGCACATGCCGCTCTCGACCCGATTGCCAACATGAAGGTCGGCTCCGAGATCCTGCGGGACGTCATTTCGCGCGGCGGTTCGGTGGAGCGCGGATTGCAGCTGTATGTCGGGGCCGGCAACATGCCGGACGATGGAGGCTACGGCGTGCGTGTCCTGGCGGAGCGTTCGCGTCTCGCCATGGCCGCCGCCGGCAAAGTCGAAGCGGCGATCGGCGCCGGGCGGGCACCTGCGCCCGAACCCAAACCGGCGACAGCGCGGATCGAAACTCCGATCAAACCGGCGGCCGAACAGACTACCTGATCGAGCGGCGACAACTACCCGGCTATCTTCCGCCGGAGAGGTAGACGCGCAGTCGCTCGACCGCCTGCTGCAACTTTTCGTAGCTCGTGGCGTAGGAAATCCTGACGTAACGCTTGGGCGCCGCCACACCGAAATCCTTGCCTGGTACCAGGCAAACGCCGGTCGCATGCAGCAGGTCACGTACAAAGCCCTCGCTGTCCTCGCTGAACTCAGAGACATCGGCATATACGTAAAACGCGCCATCCGGCACAACCGGCACGCCGAAGCCAATCGCGCGCAGCGCCGGCACCAGGAAGTCGCGCCGGCGTCGAAACTCAGCGCGCCGCTCCTCGTAGACCGCGATCGACTCGGGATCAAAGCACGCCAGCGCCGCACGTTGGGCGATCGTCGAGGGACAGATATAAAGATTCTGCGCGAGCTTCTCGACCGTTGGCATCAAGCCCGGAGGCACCAGCATCCATCCAAGCCGCCAGCCTGTCATATTGAAGTACTTCGAAAAACTGTTGATGACGATCGCGTTTTCGCTGAGCTTGCGCGCCGTGGTGGCGATACCGTCGTATGAAAGAGCCTGATAGATCTCGTCACTGATCACGAAGCCGCCACGCGCTTCGACGCCGGAAATCAGTGGCGTCAGCGTGGCCTCCTGGATAGAGGTGCCGGTGGGATTCGACGGCGAGGCGATCAGCACACCGCGCGTGGCGGCGCCCCAGGCCGCGCCGATCGCCGCGGCGCTGAGCTGGAATCGATCCTCCGGACCGCAGTCCAGCAAGCGCGCCACGCCACCAAACGCGGTGACAAAGTGGCGATCGCATGGGTAGCTCGGGTCTGGAAGCAGGACTTCGTCGCCCTCATTCACCAGCGCGGCACAGGCCAGCAGCAGCGCAGACGAGGCTCCCGCAGTCACCAGTACGGAGTGGGGATCCACCTCGAGTCCGTACTGCAGGCCATACCAGGCTGCGATCCGGTCGCGCAGGGCCGTCAGGCCAGCCGCCGGCGTGTATTGGGTACTGCCCGCTTCGATGGCGGCAGCCGCGGCTCGACGCACTCGTTCCGGCGCGGTGAAATCCGGTTCCCCGATGCTCAGGTGAATAACCGAACGCCCCGCTGACTGCAGGGCCGCTGCCTCTTTCGCGATTTCCATCACGTAAAAGGGATCGATTTGAAGAGTGCGGGAGGCTGGAGACAGCATCGCGGCGACTTTCGGGAGACGCATTCTAGGAGGCCAGCGCTGTCTCACCGGCACCAGCACTACCTTTCAGCGCCGGAACAGGTCGGTGGCCCGTTGCCCCTTCGAGGATGGATACGTCGGCCGGGAGATCGGTCATGGCTGGGAAGACTTATTTCCCAGTCGCCTGCCCTGCACCGATAATCGTGTTCCGCCACCTGGATCCTGGGCCATGCACACCGCCAATCCCGACGATCTGCGCCGCGCAGCGCTCGACTATCACGAGTTCCCCAAGCCAGGAAAGATTTCGGTCACGCCGACGAAGCAGCTCACCAATCAGCGTGATCTGGCGCTTGCTTATTCGCCGGGAGTGGCCGCCGCCTGCGAGGAGATCCATGCGGATCCCGCGACCGCATTCAAGTACACCGCACGCGGCAATCTGGTCGGCGTGATCACCAACGGCACCGCCGTCCTCGGACTTGGGGCCATCGGCCCGCTGGCGGCCAAGCCGGTCATGGAAGGCAAGGCAGTGCTGTTCAAGAAATTTGCCGGCATCGATGTATTTGATATTGAAGTCAACCAGCTCGATCCGGACAAGTTGATCGAGGCCGTGGCCGCGCTTGAACCGACGTTTGGCGGCATCAACCTCGAGGACATCAAGGCCCCGGAGTGCTTTTATGTCGAGCGCAAGCTGCGCGAGCGCATGAAGATTCCGGTGTTTCACGACGATCAGCACGGCACCGCAATCTGTGTCGCGGCGGCGGTGATCAACGGCTTGAAGGTGGTCGGCAAGGACATTCAGCAGGTCAAGCTTGTCGCCAGCGGGGCCGGAGCAGCTGCGTTGGCGTGCCTCGAAGCTCTTGATGGAACTCGGTCTGCCACGGGCAAACATCTGGGTGACCGACATCGAGGGAGTGGTGTACGAGGGTCGCACCGTCCTGATGGACGAAGACAAGCTGCAGTTCGTGCAGCGCACTACCCTTCGCACGCTGTCCGAAGTGATCAAAGGGCGCCGATGTATTTCTCGGCCTGTCGGCCGGCGGTGTCCTGAAGCAGGACATGGTGAAGACGATGGCGGCGCGTCCGCTGATTCTCGCGCTCGCCAATCCGACACCGGAGATCATGCCCGAGCTGGTCAAGGCAGTGCGCGACGACGCGGTCATGGCGACCGGCCGATCCGACTATGCAAACCAGGTCAACAACGTCCTGTGCTTTCCGTTCATTTTCAGCGGCGCACTCGATGTCGGCGCCACGACGATCACGACGGCGATGGAAATTGCGACGGTTCACGCGATCGCTGAATTGGCCCAGGAAGAGCAGAGCGACATCGTGGCGTCGGCCTATGGAATCGCCAACCTGTCATTCGGGCCCGAGTACCTGATTCCCAAACCGTTCGATCCGCGACTGATCACCCGCATCGCCCCGGCAGTCGCGAAGGCAGCGATGGACAGCGGCGTTGCCACGCGCCCGATCGCGGACCTCGACTCCTATCGCGGCCAGCTGCAGCAGTTTGTCTATCACTCCGGCACCTTCATGAAGCCGATCTTCACGATCGCCAGGAACGCGGTGACGTCGGGCGCCAAGTCGCGGATCGTGCTGGCGGAAGGAGAAGAGGAACGAGTCTTGCGCGCGGCGCAGGTTATCGTCGATGAGCAGGTCGCGAAGCCGATCCTGATCGGCCGGCCGGGCGTGATCGAAAAACTGCTCGAGCGATTCGGCTTGCGCATGAAAGCGGGCGTCGATTTCGAACTGGTCAACCCCGAATCTGATCGCCGCTATCGGGACTACTGGGAGACCTACCATCGCCTCGCCGCGCGCCGGGGCGTGACTCAGCAGTACGCCAAGATAGAAATGCGGCGGCGCCTGACGCTGATCGGCGCGATGGCGATCCACAAGGGCGACGCCGACGGCATGATCTGCGGCACCTTCGGCACACACGGCCTGCATCTGGACTATGTCGATCAGGTGATCGGTCGGCGGCCCGGAGTCCGCGTTTACGCGGCGATGAATATCCTGATGGTGCCTGGCCGGCAGCTCGCGCTGGTAGACACACACGTCAATCTCGACCCGAGCGCCGAAGAGGTCGCCGAAATCACCGTGCTCGCGGCCGAGGAACTCAGGCGGCTCGGCATCTCGCCGCGGGCGGCCCTGCTGTCTCACTCAAACTTCGGGTCGAACGACTCATCGTCGGCGGTCAAGATGCGCACCGCGCTCGAACTGGTCCGTCGTCAGGCGCCCGAACTTGAAGTCGACGGCGAGATGCATGCCGATTGCGCCGTGGACGACGCTGTGCGGCGCTCGATCATGCCGTTTTCGACCCTCACGGGCGATGCGAATCTGCTGGTTTGCCCGAACATCGAATCGGCGAATATTGCCTATAACCTGCTGAAGGCCACGGCGGGAAACAACATCGCCATCGGACCTATCCTGCTCGGTGTAGCCAAACCTGTGAACATCCTGACGGCTTCATCCACGGTGCGTCGCATCGTCAACATGGCTGCGCTAACCGTGCTCGACGCCAACGCGATGCGGCAGCGCGAACTGCTGTAAACGCCGGCGCCGCGTGAGCGATCGATTCGCCCTGCGTACTTCGCCTGCGGCGCTGGTCCTGATGGGTGGCGGCGCGCGCGCCGCCTATCAGGTCGGTGTGCTCAAGGCAATTGCTTCCCTGTTGCGCGATGTGCGCCGTGGTGTCGATCCCAAGCTGGCACGCGCCCACAATCCATTTCCGATCTTGCTCGGCACATCGTCCGGCGCCATCAACGCGGCAGCACTGGCGTCCCGCGCTGATGACTTCTACGAGGCGGTCGCTCAGCTCGTTTCGGTCTGGGAAAACTTTTCGACCAGCCAGGTCTACCGTTCGGATGCGCTGGGCGTGATCCGCACCGGCGCGCGCTGGATGACCTGGCTCTCACTCGGCTGGACGGTGCGGCGCTCGATTCGCGCACGGCCCAAATCACTGTTCGACAACTCGCCGCTGCGCTCGCTGCTGACCAGCATGATCGAGCTGCCGCGCATCGCACGGGCGCTCGAGCATGGACACCTGCGAGCGCTGGCCGTGACCGCATCGAGCTATGCCTCGGGACGGAATGTCACTTTTTACCAGGCACTCAATGACTACGAGATTCCGGCCAAGCTGCAGCGTGTGACGGTCCGGGCCCCAATCACTATTGAGCATCTACTGGCGTCCAGCGCGATACCGTTCATCTTTCCACCCGTTGCATTGAGCCTGTCACAAGGGGCCGCGAGCGAGTACTTCGGCGATGGCTCGATGCGACAGATTGCTCCGATCAGCCCGGCTCTGACGATGGGGGCCGAGCGCGTGCTGGTCATCGGTGCCGGGCAGCTCGGTCGCCCAGGCATGCTGGGCGACGTCGATCCGGCCGTGCATCCTTCGCTGGCGCAGATTGCGGGTCACGCGATGGCGTCGATCTTCCTCGATTCGCTGGCAAGCGATATCGAGCAGCTCGACAAGATGAATCGCATCTCTGCGCAGCTGACACCGGCGCAGCGCCGCTCGCTCAGGCTGCGCGAAATCCAGTCGCTCGTGATTGCGCCGAGCCAGCGCATCGACGGGATCGCGGCTCGCTTTCTCGACACCTTGCCGCGGCCGGTGCGCGCCCTGTTTGAAGTGGTTGGTGCCAATACGCCGGGCGGCGCGGCGCTGGCCAGCTATCTGCTGTTCGAGCGTCCGTTTACGAGTGAGCTGATTGATCTCGGCGTGGCCGACACGCTGGCCCGTCGCGACGAAGTGCTCGCCTTTCTGACCTACAGCGGCACCGTGCCACCGCCCAATGCGCCCAGGGTCGTGGTGTCCTGAGCGATCTCGCCGCCGTGTCGCCGGAGTCCTGGCGGCTGCGGTGATCGCAATACTCGTCGTGCTGCCGGCGTGCAGCCGCGACACTGGCGCTCAGCTTGGGTCCGCCCAGGAGATCAGCGCGGCAGAGCTGCCCGCGGAAGCGCGTGCAACCCTGGCACTGATCAAGCGTGGCGGCCCGTTTCCATATCGCAAGGACGGTGCGGTGTTCCAGAACCGCGAGCGCCGTCTGCCCGCTCGGCCGCGTGGCTACTACACCGAATACACGGTGTCGACGCCATCGGAGCGCGATCGCGGCCCACGCCGGTTTGTCGCCGGCAAGGGCTCGACCGGGGACCCGGCCACGGGCGGCGAGTACTGGTATACGGCAGATCACTATCGCTCATTTCAGAGGGTGCGCGAATGAAGGACGGCACCGCGAAGCGCAAAGGCAGCGCATCGAGCCAGACGGTGCGCCCCCTGCGGGGCGCCGACCTGCCCTTGCTGCGGGCGCAATGCGAGCGTGAAGGAGGACGCTTCGTCGCCGTCGATCTGCGCTCCTGTGTGGATCGCGAATCGGCCTTGCGCGAGTTCGGGCGCGCGCTTGACTTTGCCGCAGCTGGTTCGGCGCCAATCTCGATGCGCTGTACGACGCGCTGACCGATCTCGACGGCCCATGCTGGGTCATCGTTATCGAACTGCCGAAGGTCTCACCCCGCTTCGATCGCAGCAGCAGGTCCGCACTACTGGCTGTGTTTCGCGATGCCGCTGAATACCACTCCAGTGCCGGCAAGATGCCGTTTCGGGTCCTGTATTCCTAGCGCGGCATCATCTTGCTGAGTTCTGCCAGCGCGTCGTCAATTCCGCTGGCAGGAACCTGACCGGACGGCGTCAGTCCGTCGATCATCTTTGGCAGAAGGTCGGACAGCCCGCCTGAAAGCTGGCCAAGATCCATGCCGCTGCTGGACGCCATCTCCTGCATGCGGCCCTGGCCCAGTGCCTGCATCAGCTGATCGGGCGAAATCGGCAGGTTCTGTCCAGTGCCGATCCAGGAGTTCACTTGCTGGCCGAGTCCGGCCCGCTGAAACTGCTCGATCAGAGCAGCCAAGCCGCCGCCCTGTGCGCCAGCGCCGCTGCGCAGACCCTTGCGCAGACAGAAGTTGCATCATGATCTCGAGCAGGGGATTGGCGGCCGGCTGACCACTCTGTGGCTGGCCCGTCATTCCTGACAGCAAAGAGTCCAGCAGTCCCATCTTTGTTCCTCTCGAAAACTCGGATCCGGTGCGCTTCCACACCGAACATCTACGCCGCGCGAAAATCCCCGGCAGTTGCCTGCAACGCGGCAAGCGCGGCGAGCCCTGCGGTTTCAGTCCGCAAGATACGCGGGCCGAGCCGGACACAACGATAGCCGAGGCGTGTTGCCAGAGCGATCTCGCGTGCTTCAAAGCCGCCTTCGGGTCCGACTGCGAGCACGTAGGTTGGGTTGCCAGGCACCAGCGCGATCAAGGAGCTGTCTGCCTGCGCGTCCAGGACCAGGCCAAGCGCGCCTGACGTCAAGGGTTCTTGCAGTGCCAGTTCCAGCGTGTCGGCGGCTTCGACTGAGGGAACGCGGTTGCGGCCGCATTGTGAGCAGGCGGCAATCGCAATTTCCCTTAGCCGCTCGACCCGGCGTTCGCGCCGGGCGTCGGTCAGGCTCACGACAGCGCGCTGCGTAGGGGCGAGAACAATGTTGCGCACGCCCAGTTCAACCGCTTTCTCGATGGTCCAGTCGAGCTTGTCGGTCGCGATCCAGGCTTGGACCAGCGTGACGGCAAGCGGGGACTCGCGCTCGATGGCGGCGTGGCCTGCCACCTTGGCGCGCAGGTTCGTGCCGCTTCCGACCAGACTTGCCTCGTACTCACCCCCGCGATTGTTGAACAGGACGACGCTGGCGCCGGCGCGCAGACGCAGAACTCGGGCAGCATGATGTGCAACAGCGGTCGGCAATTCGACCTCGTCGCCTTCTGCGAGCGAGCGGTCCAGAAAGAATCGAGCTGAAGTCACCGGACGCGCAGTTTGCCCCAGTTCGCTTGCATCGCGTCAAGCGGTCCAGGGTGCAGCCGCCGTCCAGGTTCTCGATCAATGACGGCCGATTGGCTCAGAATGGTCTGGGCCTGTTGCCGCCGTCTGATCGCCGAATTGCCTGTTGGGTGGACCCTAGGCGACGCGCAGATGCTTGACGCGCTTCGAATCGCTCGGGGGATCGGCTTGAGTCAATTCCTGCACGAACACGGGCAGGGTGAACAGCGCTCCATGGACTGCAGGGTGGTAGTAGCGCAGCCCGGAGATGCGCCGATCACTCATCCGCTGCGCGATCGTCTCGGTGGTGAGCGCGCGGCAGTCGACACTGTCGCTTGCCACCGCCAGGCACCAGAGCGAACCGTAGAGCGGAATGAACAGGGACATCGGCGCCACGTGCTTGAACACCCGGTGCAGATGGCCGGCATTCCGGCGCACGCTGTCGGCCTGGTACACCGGCGAGCCTAGATGCAGGGTCAGCATGCCGCCTGGCTTGAGAATGCGCTGGCACATGCGGAAGAATTCTTCCGAGTACAGCCTGAACGCCGGCGTATCGGGATCCGTCAGGTCGAGCACGATCAGGTCAAAGCGCTCTGAAGTCGACTGCACGAATTCGAATCCATCGCCGATCTTCACCTCGAGGCGCGGATCATCGAAAACACCGCGATGAATCGATCCCAGCCAGCGCTTGGAAATTTCGATCACGACCGGGTCGAGTTCGGCCATCACTATGCGCTGGACGCTCGGATGTTTGGCGAGTTCTTCGGACGAACCGCCGTCACCGCCGCCAATCACCAGCACCGATTCGGGGCTCGGATGCGAAAGCATGGCGGGATGCGTCATGCATTCGTGATAGAAGAACTCGTCGCCTTCCGATGTCATTAGTCGGCCGTCAAGCCGGAACGCACGCCCGAACTGCGGCGTGTCATACACCTCGACGCGCTGGTAGGGTGACTGGATTTCCGCCAGGCGCTCGGTCGCCGTATAGCCGTAGCCGGCGTGCGGGTTCAGCCAGTCGAACACCAGTTGCTGGCTTCCGGCCGCGCTTTGCGGTGTCGCGGTGTGTGGTCCGGTCGCCAGGTCCCCGCGTGCAATTCGGTTCACGACCTGGTTCTGAGGGCGGAACGCCAGCATCAAGGTCTGGAACAGCTGTTCGGCCTTGCCGGTATTGTCGTCCGTGAAGTTGCAGACGTAGACGTCGAGCGTTACGCCGCGGCGCTCGGGCCAGCTGTGGATCGCCATATGTGACTCGGCGAGCAGGATGGTGCCGGTAATACCGCCGGGCTCGCCGTTCCAGTCAGGAAAGGCATGCCACTTTTCGTCGACGATGGTGAGCTTGGCGTCCAGCGTGGCCTTGCGGCACAGCGAGGACAGCGCATCAAGATCCGTCAGTAAGGCTGCGCTGCAACCGCATTCGAACAGATCGCCAGTCAGGTGAAGGCCTTGCATCTTCGTCCCCCAGCAGGTCCGCCCTAATCGACCTGAATCGCGACAATTGTCGCAACCCCAAGATCCGGGACTCGCACGCTGTGGCGCGGCACGCGAGTCGCTGCAGCTTGCGCTGCCTCTGCTGGCTATGGCGGGAAGATGCTGCCTAGCGGCACGTTGCCGTCTCGCTCGCGGTGATTATTCCGCCTAGCGACTCTGGCGCCCGTTGCTTCCTTTTTTGCTGTGTCCGGATCTGATTTCCAAGAGCCGCGCATAGTATCGGAAACCAGCCGGGATTAAAACCGCCTGGACTGGAAGCCAGGGTCATTGGAGGTCTTCCTCGACGATGCTTTCGAGGAATTGAGATGTAATCAGCGGCGAAAACGCGTGTCGCGAGTGCGAGGCCGTGCCACCGGCAATGCTGGGCAGTTCGCGGTCAAGTGCGAAGAGGGTGGCGCGTCTGCTTTGCTAAAATTCGAATGTTTTCCCCCATTCGGTGTCTCGCTTGCAGGTCGCGCGACGGCGAGCACGCACAGGACTCCTTCCCCAACGCCATGAATGACGCCATTGCAATGCGTGCGACGGTGGTCGCCGATCCCAGGTTGCAAGCGGCCATGGCGAATGCGATTCGCGCGCTGGCCATGGATGCGGTTCAAAAGGCGAACTCGGGCCACCCGGGCATGCCGATGGGCATGGCAGAAATCGCGCTTGCTCTCTGGAGCGGGCACCTGTCGCATAACCCGGGCAATCCGCGCTGGCTCAATCGCGATCGATTCGTGCTTTCGAATGGCCACGGTTCGATGCTGCAGTACGCCTTGTTGCATCTGACCGGCTACGATTTGCCGATTGAAGAGCTCGCACGCTTCCGGCAACTGCACAGCAAGACCCCGGGTCACCCTGAACACGGCCTGACGCCGGGCGTCGAAACAACCACAGGCCCGCTCGGCCAGGGATTTGCCAATGCGGTCGGCATGGCGCTGGCGGAAAAACTGCTGGCGGCCGAGTTCAACCGGCCGGGCTTGCCGATCGTCGATCACCATACCTATGTCTTCCTCGGCGACGGTTGCCTGATGGAAGGAATCTCGCATGAGGCGGCGTCGCTGGCCGGCACCTGGCAGCTTGGAAAGCTGATCGCGATCTATGACGACAACGGCATTTCGATCGACGGCGAGGTCGAACCCTGGTTCACGGACAACACGGCCAAACGCTTCGAGGCCTACGGTTGGAATGTGATCGGGCCGATCGACGGCCACGATGTTGCGGCAGTCGACGCCGCGATCACGAAGGCCCGCGCATCGGCGGCACGGCCGAATTTCATCATCGCCAGAACGGTCATCGGGAAAGGTTCGCCGGGACGCGCTGGATCCGAGAAGGCGCATGGTGAAGCGCTTGGAGAAGCCGAAGTTGCCGCTACGCGCGCCGCGATCGACTGGCCACACGAACCGTTCAGCGTTCCCGACGAGATCTCCGCTGCCTGGAATGCCCGCGCCGCGGGTCAGGCGCGCGAGGCCGACTGGCAGCAACGCTTCGACACCTACGCGACGCGATTCCCGCTCGAGGCAGCGGAGTTCAAGCGCCGCATGCAGGGTGAACTGCCTGCAGACTGGAATTCTGCGTTGGCGACCGCGCTCGCCAGCTGCCGCCGAGAAACGCGAAGCGGTCGCCACACGCAAGGCGTCCCAGTTGGCGCTCGAAGCCCTGGCGCCTGAATTGCCCGAACTGATCGGCGGATCGGCGGATCTGACCGGCAGCAACCTCACCAAGTGGAGCAAGGCGCAGGCACTGCGACTGCAGGCCTTGAACGGTCGGCACATCAACTACGGTGTGCGCGAATTTGGCATGTGCGCGATCGCCAACGGCATTGCGTTGCACGGTGGATTCCTGCCGTTCGCCGGCACCTTCCTGGTGTTCTCCGACTACGCGCGCAACGCATTGCGGATGGCCGCCTTGATGAGGCAGCGCGTCGTGTTCGTGTTCACCCACGACTCGATCGGACTGGGGGAAGACGGACCGACCCATCAGGCGGTCGAGCATGCTGCCAGTCTGCGGCTGATTCCGAACATGGATGTCTGGCGACCGGCCGATACGGCCGAGACGCTGATTGCCTGGGCGGCGGCAGTGGAGCGCAAGGATGGACCGAGCAGCCTGCTGCTGTCGCGCCAGGCGGTTCCGTTCATCGCACGCACCGTTGACGCAGGCGCGATCCGCCGCGGCGCCTATGTCATCAGCGAAGCCGGGGGCGGCGTACGCAGTGCATGCGCAGTGCTGATCGCCACCGGTTCCGAAGTTTCATTGGCAATTGAAGCGCAGAAACAGCTGGCAGGGCAGGGCCTGGCTGTGCGCGTGGTGTCGATGCCTTCAACCACTGTATTCGATCGCCAGGACGCAGCTTACAAAACGACGGTGCTGCCCGAAGGGCTGCCGCGTGTAGCGATCGAGGCCGGCGTCACCGACTTCTGGTGGAAGTATGTGCGTGCCGATGGTGCGGTGATTGGAGTGGATCGTTTCGGCGAGTCGGCCCCGGCCGCCGCCGTGTACCGGCATTTCGACCTGACGGCCGACAATCTCGCGGCCACCGTGAAATCTGTTGTGGGGGGAAAGAAGAAGAAATGACGATCAAGCTTGCCATCAATGGCTACGGCCGCATCGGTCGCAACGTCCTGCGTGCGCACTATGAGGGTGGGAAGAAGCACGACATCCAGATCGTTGCGATCAATGACCTCGGCGATCCGAAGACCAATGCGCACCTGACGCAGTACGACACGGCGCACGGCAGGTTTCCAGGCCTCGTCACCGTTGACGGCGATGCGATGGTGATTTCCGACGGCCGAACCGCGGGCGACCGGATCAAGGTGCTCGCCACGCGCAATCCGGCCGAACTGCCCTGGGGCGCGCTGGGCGTGGATGTGGTGCTGGAGTGCACCGGCCTCTTCACGACCAAGGAAAAGGCGTCGGCACATCTGAAGGCCGGCGCCAATAAGGTCATCATCTCGGCACCGGGCGGCAAGGACGTCGACGCGACGATCGTCTATGGCGTCAATCACGGGACCTTGAAGGCCGCACACACCGTGATCTCAAACGCCTCGTGCACGACGAATTGCCTGGCGCCGATGGTCAAGCCCTTGCACGACAAGATCGGAGTAGTCAGCGGCCTGATGACGACGATTCATGCCTACACCAACGACCAGGTCCTGACCGACGTCTATCACGAGGATCTGCGCCGCGCGCGCGCGGCTGCGCACAACATGATCCCGACCAAGACCGGGGCTGCCGCTGCGGTCGGACTGGTGCTGCCGGAACTGAACGGCAAGCTCGACGGCTTCGCGATCCGCGTGCCGACGATCAATGTGTCGATCGTCGATCTTTCCTTCATCGCGGCGCGTGACACCAGCGTCGACGAAGTCAACTCGATCATGAAGGCCGCAGCCGATGGAGAGTTGAAGGGCGTGCTCGGGGTCAACACCGATCCACTGGTTTCAAGCGACTTCAATCACGACCCTCGCTCGTCGATATTCGACGCCACCCTGACCAAGGTAGCGGGGCGCCTGGTCAAGGTCTCGAGCTGGTACGACAACGAATGGGGATTTTCGAACCGGATGCTCGACGTCGCGGTCGCGCTGATGAACGCGCGTTGAGGTCCGGCGCTCAAATCCGGAGCTGGATTCCGGCGCCGGACACTGGACCTGCGCACTGAGTAATGCATCGAATACCGTGATCACGGGCAGCCCGAACGACCGCGCTGTCCGTTTTCTCGTCTTGATATGTGACTGGAAAACGGCCCAATCTGAGCGAGCGGTACGCCGTTCGGGTGACGGTTGGTCGCAGGCCCTTCACGTAAGCTTGAATTGCTGTCGAGCGGTCTTCTGCGCCCCCTTGGCGCGCGCTGTTCTTGCAAGCTCGATCTGGGAGTCGAATTGAAACGTCCAGCCTTGGCCCTGTTCGGCGTGTCGCTGGTGGCCGCCGTCGCAGCCGGGTGGCCGCTGTCAGTCGCCTATTCGACGTCCCCGATGACAGCGAAGCAGGCGCGTCAGGCCGGCATGACGACGACGCGCAAGCAGCCAGAGCAACGGATAGACCGCCTGATTGTGAAGCTGCGCGCACCGGCCGTCGACGATATGGCTCGACCGATGAGCGCAACGCGCGCCCAGGCACTGTCGAGCGCCGCCGGCATGAACATGAAATCGGTGCGCGCGCTCGCCGGCGGCTCGCATTTGATGAAACTTGATGCGCCGATGTCGCTGGCCGAGGCGCGGGTGGTGGCGGCACGCTTGGCAAGCGATCCGGCGATCGAATATGCCGAGCCGGACATCATGGTGAAGCGTCTCGCAGTTCCGAACGAGACCCGGTTCACACAGTGGCAGTGGAATCTCTTCGCTCCGGCCACGACCTTCAGCGCTGGCGGAAAGAGCGCGTCGGCAGCCGGCGGTGCCAACATGCCGCCGGCATGGGACCTGACGACCGGATCCTCTGCTGTCGTGGTCGCGGTCATCGATTCCGGCATCACGAATCACACCGACCTCAACGGTGTTGCCAACGCGGACACCTACGTTCCTGCTGGTCGCTTTCTGCCGGGCTACGACTTTGTGTCGAGCGATGTCGGCGCTGCCGACATGCTGCCGTCAAATTTCGTCGCCAATGACGGCAACGGCCGCGATGCCGATCCCTCGGATCCGGGCGACTGGATCACAGCCGCTGACAAGATCAACTACCCGAACAGTCTGTGCGCCGACGGCGTGGCTGGACAGTCGGACTCAACCTGGCATGGCACGCACATGGCTGGTTCCGTTGCCGCGACCGCGAACAATGCCACCGGAATCGCCGGCGTTGGCTGGAATATCCGCGTGCTGCCAATCCGCGCTCTCGGCAAATGCGGCGGCAATTTGTCCGACATCGAAGAAGCGATTCGATGGGCCGCTGGCCTTCCTGTTGCAGGTGTGCCGAACAATCCCAATCCGGCGCAGGTGATCAGCTTGAGCCTGGGAGGTGGCACTACCTGTGGTCCCACGATGCAGGCAGCGGTGACCGCCGCCACTGCCGCAGGTGCACTTGTAGTGGCGGCCACCGGCAACGAAGGTGACACAAGCATTATCTCGCCGGCGAACTGCACGGACGCGATCGGCGTCACTGCACATACGATCAATGGAGAAAACGCGGATTACGCCAATGTCGGCGCTGGAACCGCCATCAGTGCGCCGGGCGGTGGCACGCCATCCCTGTTGGGCAACGGTGGTCCGACCGATGATGTGAACTGGGACGGCTACTACATACACTCGACAATCCTGTTTGGCGTCACCACGCCAACCAGCGCAGGGACCGGCGGCAACGGCACCGGCCCGGCCTATGCTGGTTTCACCGGCACCAGTCCCGCGACTCCTCAGGTTGCGGGCGTGGCGGCGCTGCTGAAATCGGTGCTACCCGCCGCGACACCGGCGCAGATTCGTTCCTACCTGGTCACCAACGTTCGACCCTATCCGGCCGGTAGCGCCTGCGCCGCGGGCGGTGCGTTCGTAGGTATGTGCGGCTCGGGATTGCTCGACGCCAACCTCGCCCTGCTCGCGGCGGGACCCGAGGTCGCACCGACCGCGGCGGCCGGGGCCGATCAGGGCGCGCCTCCGGGATCGACGGTCAATCTCAACGGCAGTGCCAGCACCGCGTTCGCCGGCAAGACGATCGCGTCGTATCAGTGGACCCAGACCGCCGGCACGCCGACGGTTACGTTGGCGACGCCAAACGCAGTGACAACGACATTCACCGCACCGACGACCGGCACCTTGACGTTCCGCCTGCGGGTTACCGACAGCAATATGAAATTCGGCGACGATTTCGTCGTGGTGCGCTCGAATAACGCGCCGGTGCTGGCAGCGGCTGGCAATGTGAGCGCCGTCTCGGGCAGTGTCGTTACTTTTTCCGTCACAGCCACGGATGCCGACGGCGACCCGCTGACCTTCGTCGCCACCACCGCTTCCACGGTTCCGCTGTCCGCGCTGTCGCCGACCGGCCAGTTCAGCTGGAACACACTCGGCGCTCCGGCCGGAACCTACCAGCTGACCTACTTCGCAACGGACACATTCAATCCGAGCGCAACGCAGACGGTGACGATCACGCTGACGGCGCCGCCGACGGCTGCGAATCCGCCGTCATCGGGTGGTGGTGGCGCTCTGCCATTGGTGCAGTGGCTACTGATGCTCGTTCTGCTTGCGGTCGCGCGCATCCAGCGCCGCCCAAGCTAGACCCAGTAAGGTCCCGCAGGCGGCACCAAGCAGGTGCGCCTGCGGCACTACCGAAGCTCCGAGCCAGTCGGCGTAGGGCAAATCGGCGCCCGGCCACTCCAGGGCGATCTTGATCCAGCCGCCAACTAACAGAGCGGCCGGCAGCCACAGTGCACGCAGGGTACGCGGGCGCGCTCCGATGAGCCACACGGTCGCACCGGCAAAGAAAAGTCCGTGCAGGGCACCTGACAGTCCCCGATACCACTCGATTGCAGGCCAAGCCATGGCCAGCCCGGCGCTGATCGCCAGCGCGGTGACCAGCAGAGCAATCAACTGTCTTGAATTTGAAAGATCCGGTGCGAACAGGCGAGCCACCACGACCCAGGCCGCACCATTGATCAAGGCATGCGGCCAACTGATGTGAATCACGTGGCCGGAAATCCAGCGCCACGGCTGCGTTGCCCCCATTGAGTGGCGGTACTCCAGTGCGCCGCCAAGCGGCAATGCCTGCAGCAGCAGGATCAGTGCCGCGCCCGCCAGCGCCACGCGCTCGGCGACAGACAGCGAGTACCAATGCGCAGAATCAGGGCCGCGAAGCATCTCGGCTCGTATAATGCCCAACTCCTGTCGCGGCGCGTGATTCATTCAGACCCACAGCGCACTTCAGGAGAACCCCCGCTAAGCCTTATCAAATCCCGCGATGCACGTCATCACTCTTGAGCAACTCGCGTCGACCGGTCGTTTGTCCGGCCTGCGCGTTTTCATCCGGGCTGATCTCAACGTGCCGTTCGATGAGGCCGGCCGTATCAGTGAAGACACACGGATCCGCGGGTCGGTCCGGGGCATCAAGATGGCACTGGATGCCGGTGCTGCGGTCATGGTCACCTCGCACCTGGGCCGACCGACCGAGGGCAATCTGCGCCCCGAGGACTCGCTGGCACGTGTCGCACCGCGTCTCAGTGAGTTGCTGGGGCGACCCGTACCGCTGCTCACGAACTGGGTCGATGGCGTGAAGCTCGCGCCGGGCGAGTTGGTCCTGCTGGAAAACTGCCGCGGCAATCCAGGCGAGAAAAAGGACAGCGACGCACTGGCCCGCAAACTGGCGCAGCTCGCCGATGTCTATGTCAACGACGCCTTTGGCGCAGCGCATCGGGCCGAAGCAACGACGCATGGCATGGCGAAATACGCGCCGGTCGCTTGCGCCGGACCACTGATGGCAGCGGAGATCGATGCGCTTGGTCGTGCGTTCGAAAATCCCCGACGTCCGCTGGTGGCGATCGTCGCCGGTTCCAAAGTGTCGACCAAGCTCACTCTGCTCGACAATCTGGCACAACGAGTGGACCGACTGATCGTCGGCGGCGGCATTGCCAATACCTTCCTGCTGGCGCAGGGCTTCCCGATCGGCGCTTCACTGGCGGAGCCCAATCTGGTGTTCGAGTGCCGCAGGGTTCTGGCAACCCTGGCGTCCAAGGGCGCGACCCTGCCACTGCCGATCGATGTCGCCGTGGCGCGAGAGTTCTCTCCGCTTGCGGCCGCTACCGTAAGACGTGCCGACGACGTGCGCGATGGAGAGATGATTCTCGACATCGGGCCACAGACCTCGCTCGCACTCGCAAACATTCTGCACGACGCAGGCACGATCATCTGGAACGGACCGATCGGCGTGTTCGAGTTCGACGCGTTTGCCGACGGCACACATACCATGGCATTGGCGATCGCCGAGGCCACTGCACGGGGCGCATTTTCGGTTGCCGGCGGTGGGGACACCCTGGCCGCGATCGCGAAGTACAAGCTCGCCGATCGCATCAGCTATATCTCGACCGGGGGCGGCGCCTTTCTGGAGTTTCTGGAAGGCAAGACCCTGCCCGCCATTGCGGTGCTGGAATCACGGGCCGAAGCACCGTCCACTATGGCGGCCACTCAATGAGCGGCTTTCGTGTTCTGGGACTCGATCATGTACACATTTACGTGCGCGATCGCGCCGCGGCGGCGCGCTGGTATGGCACGGTGCTTGGGCTCAGACGCGATGCGCGTTTCGCCGCGTGGTCACGCGAAGCCGGCGGCCCCTTGACCCTGACCGCAGCTGACGGACTCGACGCATGTCGCTCTGTTCGAGGACGACAAGCGCGCCGGCCGCGGCACGGCCGTTGCGTTGCGCGTCGACGGCAAGTCCTTTCTCGCTTTCGCGCGCCGCAATTCGAAGACGCCGCTCTACGACAAACGGCGCCAGCCGGCCGCGCCGCGACTGCAGGATCATCAGCTTTCTCTGTCCTTGTACTTCAATGATCCCGACGGCAATCCGATCGAGGTCACAACCTACGACCACGAACTGGCGCGGCTGCGCCTCAGCAGAGACTGAGATGACGACCCCCACGCTCACTTCGTTCGCTGCCCCCCAAGGGGGCGCTCAGTCGGCTTGGAGAGCTGAGGCCGGACACGGACAGTCCCTGCGGACTGTCTGTGCCTGCCGAAGGCCATCGGCCTCTGGCCGATGGCGGCCCGGCGCCGACTGAGATGCGACGCAGCACGAAGATCGTCGCCACGCTGGGACCGGCCTCGAGTGATCCGCTGGTGCTCGAGCGCATGCTCACTGCGGGAGTCGACGTCGTGCGATTTAACTTTTCGCACGGTACCGCCGACGATCACCTGCAGCGTGCGCAGCGAGTGCGAGAAGCGGCCGCCCGCATCGGACATGATGTCGCAATCATGGCCGATCTTCAGGGCCCGAAGATCCGCGTCGGTCGCTTCGAAGGAGGCAAAGCGACGCTGAAGGCCGGCACACGATTTGTCCTCGACGCCAACGCCAAGCTTGGCACCAACGAGCGCTGCAGCCTCGACTACAAGGACCTGCCGAAGGACGTCAAGGCGGGCGACTCTCTGCTGCTGAACGATGGCCTGATCGTGCTGGATATCGAACGGGTGGTCGGCGACGAAATCCACACCATGGTTCGCATCGGTGGCGAGCTTTCAAACAACAAGGGCATCAACAAGCTCGGCGGCGGGCTATCGGCGCCGGCCCTGACCGGCAAGGACGTGCGCGACATCGAGACCGCAATGCAATGCGGAGCCGACTATGTCGCCATCTCGTTCGTGAAAAACCGTACGGATGTGGAGATGGCGCGGCATCTGACCTCGATCGCGGGCGAAAAGCACGGCATCAAGCCGCAGATCATTGCCAAGATCGAACGCGCCGAGGCGATTCCGGTGCTGAGGGAGATTCTGGACGCGGCCGACGGCATCATGGTGGCGCGCGGCGATCTGGCGGTGGAGGTCGGCAACGCCGCGGTACCCGCTCTGCAGAAGCGCATGATCAAACTGGGGCGCGAGGCGAACAAGCTTGTGATCACCGCGACCCAGATGATGGAGTCGATGATCGTCAACGCGGTACCGACCCGCGCCGAGGTCAGCGATGTGGCCAACGCTGTCCTTGATGGCACCGATGCCGTCATGCTCTCGGCGGAGACCGCCTCGGGGAAGTATCCGGTTGAGGTGGTTGAAACCATGGCCGCGATCGTCGAGGCGGCCGACCGGTCGGAGCAGGTCGAGCTCGATCTGCAGTTCCTGAACCAGACCTTCACCCGTGTCGACCAGTCGATCGCTTATGGGGCGCTGTTCACCGCCTTTCACCTGCGCTGCAAGGCAATCTGCGCGCTCACCGAGTCGGGCTCGACCACGCTGTGGATGAGCCGGCACGATGTCGACATCCCGATTTACGCGCTGACGCCAAGCGCGGCGACCGCGCGGCGGCTGGCCCTGTACCGCAATGTGCAGCCCTTGCATTTCGCATCCGGTGCCGATCGCGACGTGGCCTTGGCGGGGGCAGAAAAGCTGTTGCTTGAAAAAGGCCTGGTGCAGCGCGGCGATCTGATCGTGCTGACAGTCGGCGAGCCGATGGGCCAGGCGGGCGGCACCAACGCCCTGAAGATTGTGCGGGTCGGGGAAAACGCCGAAGGCAGCGCTGGCGCGCGATAACTTTGAAAAACGAAAGCTGAACGGAGGAAACGATGGCGCTGGTTTCAATGCGTCAGTTGCTGGACCACGCGGCCGAGAGTGGCTACGGCGTGCCGGCCTTCAACGTCAACAATCTCGAGCAGGTGCAGGCCATCATGGAGGCCGCTGCCGAAGTGTATGCGCCGGTCATCATGCAGGCCTCGGCTGGTGCGCGGAAATACGCCGGCGAGAAATTCCTCAAGCACCTGATCGAAGCGGCGATTGAAAGCCATCCTGAAATTCCGGTGGCGATGCACCAGGATCACGGCGCTTCGCCCGCGGTGTGCGAAAGCGCGATGCGCTTGGGATTCTCGTCGGTGATGATGGACGGCTCGCTGCGCGAGGACGGCAAGACAGTGGCCGACTACGACTACAACTGGCAGGTCACGCGCAAGGTGGTCGACCTGGCGCATGCGCAGGGCGTCAGCGTCGAGGGCGAACTGGGCTGCCTGGGATCACTTGAAACCATGCGCGGCGACAAGGAAGACGGCCATGGTGCCGAGGTCACGATGACGCGCGAAATGCTGCTGACTGACCCCGACCAGGCGGCTGATTTTGTCCGCCGCACCCAGCTCGATGCGCTCGCGATCGCGATCGGCACCAGCCACGGCGCCTACAAGTTCACGCGCAAGCCCACCGGCGACATCCTGGCGATCGAGCGGATCAAGGAGATCCACCGCCGCATTCCGAACACCCATCTGGTTATGCACGGCTCGTCGAGCGTGCCGCAGGACCTGCTCGAGCAGATCCGTTCCTATGGCGGGCAGATGAAGGAAACCTACGGTGTGCCGGTCGAGGAAATCCAGGAAGCGATCAAGCACGGAGTGCGCAAGGTCAATATCGACACCGACATCCGGCTGGCGATGACCGCAGCGATCCGCAAATTCCTGTTCGAAAATCCCTCGCACTTCGACCCGCGCGACTACCTCAAGCCCGCACGCGCGGCGGCCAGGGCGATCTGCAAGCAGCGCTACCTCGAGTTCGGCTGCGAGGGCCAGGCGGGCCGGATCAAGCCGCTGCCCCTGGAAACCGTCGCGCACCGATACACGACGGGCGAGCTGTCGCAGCACGTGCATTAGGCGTCGCGGTCCTCGCGTACGCGATTGCTGCGCAATCGCACGTGCACTCGGACCGCGGCGCTCCTTACATGCTTCCCTTTAAACCGAGCCGCTCGACCGTGCCGCGTTCGTCCTCCCAGCTTTGGCGTGCGAACTTCGAGTAATCCTCCGGATTCATGTAGATCACCGGCTGATCGAATCGTTCGAGCATCGAGATGACCTTGGGATCGTCGAGCGCCTTGCGAAAGGCATCGTGCAGTATTCGCACGGTCGAGGGATCCATGCCGGCCGGGACCGGCGAGCCCGAACGGCGAGTCAGAAATCGTCGCGTAACCAAGCTCGGCCAGCGTCGGCACATCGGGCCATTTCTTGGTGCGCTTTGAGCCGAAGGTCGCCAGCAGGCGCAGCTTGCCGGACTCGACGTGCGGCGCCCAGCCGGTTGAATCGCTGGCCGACATGATGTGTCCGCCGAGCACGGCCACCATCAGATCCGCGCTGCCCTTGTACGGCACGTGTGTCAGCTTGATGCCAGCTCTTTGCGCGAATTCCTCCATCGCAAGATGCGGAGTGGTGCCGGTGCCAGTCGAACCGTAGTCGATCTTGCCCGGGTCTTTCTTCGCGTCGTCGACGTAGTCCTTCAGGGTTTTCCACGGCGAGCTGGCCGGCACCACCAGACCGAAGGTGTAGCCGGTGAGATTGATGATGTAGGTGTAGTCCTTGATCGGATCGAGTTGCGGAACCTTCTGCATGTGCGGGATGCGAAACACACCGAGCGGCATCTGCGAAAGAGTGTAGCCATCGGGCTTGGCTGACTTGAGCGCAAGCGGCGCAAGCGTTCCGCCGGCACCGGGCTTGTTCTCGACTACAACCGCCTGCTTCAATTCGCGCGATGCCGCTTCGGCGAAGGCGCGAAATACCTGATCCGTCGGGCCGCCCGCCGGAAACGCGCAGAAAAGCGTGACCGCCTTCGATGGAAAGGTCTGCGCGCAAGCAATGCCGTGTGGCAGGGTCACGGCTGCTCCTGCGGCAATCAATAGGGTGCGCCGTTCCATACCTTCTCCTGGGGTTCGTTGAATCCCTTGTTGAATCTCGTGCGCGGAATTGCGATTCCGGCTATCTACATGCCTGCTGAAGTCGTCCGTCGGCGCAGCGCTTTCGTGCGCACCAGTGTCGGGGCGGCAGCTCCATTTCTCCCGGCGCCGTTGTGTGACCTGGCTGCGTGCTTCGTCGATCGACTCGTGGCGCCATGTGTGGAGCGGGTCCCGGCGGGCGCATGCACGCTCGCGGAAGCTGACTCGGCTGCCTGCAGCGCGCCCGACAGTCCAAGGAGCTTGCGGTGCTCGTCGACCAGGAAGTCGCCGAGATCGCCGATGTCCGGAACCGCGCGGCGGCAGGCGATCAGACCGTAGTCCATCGACCCGTTGTAGCTCTGCACGGTCATGTTCAGGGCCATGGAATGTGCCGGTATGGAGACTGGATAGTTGGTGCAGAGGCGAGCGCCAGCGACATACAGGGGCGCCTGCGGTCCGGGCACATTCGACACGACCACGTTGGCAACCGGCGGCAGGTGGTTGGCGATTCCCGATCGGCCGAACAGTGCGACCAGTCCGGTCATCAGCCAGGGCGCGCCGAGCCCCGGAAAGTCGGTCGGCAATACCGACTTCAGGTCGCCCATGACCGACTTGGCGCTCGCCGAGGACGCCTGGATGGCTCGTACTCGTTCGATCGGATCATCGATGTCGGTCGCGAGCGTCATGAACGACATCGATACCTGATTGTTCGACTCCGTGTTGCCCGCTTCGCGCAGGGACACCGGCACGGCGGCAATCAGTGACTTGTCTTTCGGCAGGGCATGCAGCTCACGCAGATATCGGCGCAGGGCACCGGCACAGGTCGCGAGCACTACATCGTTGATCGACACCCCGAGGCTCTTGGCGATTGCCTTGGTCTCGGCCAGTGGAATCGATCGGGCGACATACGAGCGCTGGTTGGTGATCGCCACGTTAAATGGAGTTCGTGGGCCGATCAGGCCGGACAGTTTTGGGAGGGCCCAGTGTCTCTTGCCGTCTTCCTCGGATTCGGGCCTGAGCACGTTCACGATTGCGCGTGCCATGCCGGGCAGGGTCCGGACCAACCGGTAGACCTGGGTTACCGCATTGCCGACCGCCCCCGTCGCCAGCTCGGCCACGCCAAGTTGATACTGGTTGGTTCGAGGCTTGGGCTTGGGCGGGCGTACTTTGCGGGGCTCGGCGGTGAGGTCGAAAATGGCCTGCGCCAGGGCGGCACCGGCCTGGCCATCGACACCGGCATGGTGCAGCTTCGTATAGAGCGCAAGCTGCCCCGATTGCAAGCCGTCGATCACATACATTTCCCACAGGGGGCGACTGCGATCGAGCAGACTCGAATGCAGGCGCGCTACGTAGGCTTCGAGTTGCTTGAATGTGCCGGGCCGCGGCAGGGTAATGCGACGCACGTGATAGTCGATGTCGATGTACTCGTCCTCGACCCAGACCGGGTTCGACAGTTCGAACGGCATCAGAGCCAGCTTGCGCGTAAACACCTCGTTCAAGTGCATGCGGCTGATGATGTGGTTCTTGAAGTCCTCGTAGAACTCCCCCTGGTAGCCGGCTGGAAGCTCAAGCAGCGCCAGGCCGCCGACATGCATCGGCATTTCCGGGGTTTCGAGGTGCAGGAAACTCGCGTCGAGGCCGCTGAGGTGTTTCATGAGGTGATGTCTCCTCCGGGCCTAGTTCGGCAGGCCGATTCGGAGGAGTTTAGGCGCCTTCGTACCACGTCTGGCAACCGGCGCCGACGACCGATCAGCCGAGAGTCACCGTTGCGGTCGCACGACCGGCACGCTCATGGCTTGCCGTCAATTCAACGACCGTGCCGGCGGGTGCCTTGATCACCCAGTCGACGTGGGCGCGGTCGCCAGTCACCTTCTTGTTGGGCCAGAAGCTGACTCCGGTGTGCAGGTAAGCCCAGCCCTCGAGCTCGCCCAGCTGCTCGCGCGACTTGCCGCTCACGATCTCAGCCCCTGCCGGCAGGCTGACTTCGGCCAGGACACCGCGCAGAAGCTGGCGGCGCACTGCCATTTTCGTCACGTAAGTCGGCAGCCAGCCCGAGTTCTGCACAATCAGTCGCACTCGCCACGTTTCGGTGCCGGCCGCGGTGACTTCAACCGCTCGCACTTCAAGTTTGGGCGACACCAGGTTGGTCCAGAGCAGCCATTGTGGAAAACGAGCGATCTCCTTCTCGCGCATTGCAGGCGGCGGGTTGACGAACACCGCCATCCGGTTCCAGCCGCCGATCTCCACTGGACCGAGCTGCGGATGATCGAAGGGCTTCCATTCGACATGGCCGGGGTTTGGTCCGTCATCGGGGGCGATGCGCTGCGCCCATTCGAACACTTTCAGATCGTCCTCCGGCGGGTGATCGCGGTACCAGTGAATCCATTCCTGGTTCTCGATCCCAGCCTCCTTCTTCGGATTCCAGATCTCGATCGTCCACACGAACATGCCGAGGTGCTCGTAGATCCAGTCGAAGGCGCCGCTGATGAATTCGCCGGGGTAATACTGGAACTCGTGCCAGATCGAGATGGCCGGATAGCCGGTCAGTTCTTCGCCCTTGCGGCCGACCGTCTGGTAGGTCCAGAGATCCTCGGCCGGCAGCTTGTCGTCGGGCTGATGACCGAGGGGGCGCAACAACACGCCCGAATATGTGTGAATGCTGGTGCCGCCGCAGATATTCGGATGCGCGAGGAAGAATTCGACGACTGCCCGCACCTCGGGCTCCGAGGTCGGATAGGGGCCGGCTCCGAGTTGCTCGAACTCCTGCCGCCAACCCGACGGGAAATTTCGATTCAGGTCCAGCCCCTGCGCGTTGCCGGTCACACCCGCGATCGCGACCGAGGCCCCGTCGTAGCCCTCGAGCCGACCTTCCGGCATCACGCGGTAGTAGTCGCCGCCTGGTGCATCGGTCGGATCGCGCCGAACCAGCAAGCGCGGCTCGGTCGCGTGTTTTTTCCATTGTCCGTTCGTGTCGGCAATTCGCATCTGCAGGATGCGGCCATCGCCATCCATGTCTTCGGTGATCAGACCTTCGACCGGTTCTTCGTCGAACGGATAGCGCCGTGTCGAAGAGCGCACGTACTTGGGCCGGTCGGCCATGGCCCATTCAGCACCGTCCGGATTGATGCGCGGGCAGATATAGAAGGCCCGGGTGTCGAGGCAACGACGGATGTCGGCATTGCTGTCGCGTCCCTTCATCAGCCAGTCGATGAAGTACAGGCAGGCGCTCGACGCGGACAGCTCGATTGAATGGATGTTGCCATCGACCCAGTAGGCCGGCTTGTCGCCCGCCGCCCCGGTTGCAGTATTGGTGATCGTCAGCACCGGAATCGAGCGCCCCTCGAAGCTCGTCCCCAGCGATTCAAGGGTCACATACTGCGGATGCTCAGAAGCCAATGCGCGCAGAAGCGCCATCAGTTCTTCGTAGCGGTAAAAGCGCGAGTAGTCGATCGAAGGCATGGGGACCGTGGGCGCGAAGAATCAAAGCCGCGGGATCATACGCGGCAGTCCCCGGGCAATCGGTCGCCTTTATGATCCAGCGCGCATGTCGAGCGATCCGATGTCCGACTCTGAACCATTGGATGGTCGCGCCCTCAAGGGCAAGCGCGGCTTGACGCGGCTTGCCAATGCGCTGCGGTATTCGATCCACGGGCTGCATGCAGCCTGGGTCAATGAAGATGCGTTCCGGCTCGAAGTGCTGCTCGCCTGCATCATGATTCCGCTTGCCGCGCTGCTGCCGATCAGCCTGGTTGAAAAGATCCTGTTGATCGGAGTCGTGATGCTGGTGCTGATCACCGAGCTGATGAACACTGGATTGGAGGCCGCGGTCGACCGCGACAGCTTCGAGATCAATTCGCTTGGCAAGCGCGCCAAGGACCTCGGCAGCGCCTCGGTGTTTCTTTCAATGCTGCTTGCCGGTGGTACCTGGCTGGCGATACTGGTCCAGAACTTTGTCTGAGCGCGAATCTCGCTTGTGCCTGAACCCTGCTTGACGCGAAGGTCGCTTCCGTAGAATCCGCCGCTCGCTCGGAGAAAGGCTCGTCATGGAAGCCGGACTACTGACCACCGACATCGCCTCGCTGCCCCTGGTGTATCGGGGCAAGGTGCGCGACAGTTATGCGGTCGGCGAGGACAAGCTCTTGATCGTCACCACCGACCGCCTATCGGCGTTCGACGTCGTCATGAACCAGCCGATCCCCGGCAAGGGTCGGGTGCTGAACGCGATGTCGAATTTCTGGTTCGACAAGCTCGCCCACTTGGTACCAAACCATCTGACCGGCATCGCACCTGAAAGCGTAGTGGCGGGTCGGGATGTCGAGCAGGTCGCCGGTCGCGCAGTGGTAGCGATGAAGCTGACGCCGCTTCCGATCGAAGCGGTGGTCCGCGGCTATCTGATTGGTTCGGGCTGGAAGGACTATCAACGCAGCGGCGAAGTATGCGGAGTCAAGCTGCCTGCGGGCTTGCCGATGGCGGGCAAGCTGCCTGCGCCGATTTTCACGCCGGCGACCAAGGCTGCGCTGGGCGTCCATGACGAGAACATCAGTTTCGAGCGAATGCAGGAGATCGTCGGGGCCGAGCTTGCAGACCAGGTGCGTACTGCTGCGCTCGCGCTGTACTCGGCCGCCGCCGAGTTTGCGGCAACACGCGGCATCATCATTGCCGACACCAAGTTCGAATTCGGACTTGATTCGAGAGGCACCCTGCGCCTGATGGACGAAGTGCTGACCGCAGATTCCTCGCGTTTCTGGCCGGTCGAGCAGTATCGCGTCGGAATTTCACCGCCGTCATTTGACAAACAGTTCGTGCGTGACTGGCTGGAAACGCAGCCATGGAAGAAGACCGCGCCGGCGCCAGATCTGCCGCCCGAGGTCGTGGCGAAGACCGCGGCCAAGTACCTTGAAGCCTTGCAACGGTTGACCGGCCGCGCGTTAGAACCTGTCTCATAGTTAGCCGCGGGATGCGTTGCCGCCAGAACGCCCGGCGGCTAGGCGCGAGGAGGCAGCGTAGCGATGCCTACGCAACGACGAGCAACAACGCGGCCGGGCGTTCTGGCGGCAACCCGGAGGGACGGGACTCCCAGGCCAGCATTTCGGCGTTGCTCGTCGCTGATTTGGGCCGGCCAAACGGCGCTCCTCGCGCCTAGAACTGCGAGCCCGGGAATCCCGTCGCACCCGTGCCTGACTATGAGACAGGTTCCAATCCGTACAATCCCGGCTTTTCCTACGCTGCGGCCCGAATGAAGAAGGAAGCGCAGTCTGCGCCGCTGGTCGGTGTGGTCATGGGATCGAGCACCGACTGGGATGTGATGCAGCATGCCTGCGAGGTGCTGCGCGAATTCGGCGTGCGCTTCGAGGCGCGCGTCGTTTCAGCGCATCGCACGCCGGACGAGATGTTCGCCTACGCCGAGGAGGCGCGCGAACGCGGCCTGAAGGCAATCATCGCCGGCGCCGGGGGTGCCGCTCACCTGCCCGGGATGCTGGCGGCCAAGACCGTGATTCCGGTGCTCGGCGTGCCGATTCCGTCCAAGTACCTGCGCGGCGAGGATTCGCTGCTGTCGATCGTGCAGATGCCCAAGGGGGTGCCGGTGGCCACTCTTGCGATTGGCGAAGCCGGCGCGGCCAACGCCGCCTTGTTCGCGATTGCCATGCTCGCGACCGCCGACGCCGATCTGGCGATGAAGCTGGCGCAGTACCGCGCCACTCAGTCCGAAAAGGCGCGCAACATGACGTTGCCCCTTTAGGGCATGCGCAGGCTTCTGGAGCAATGCCCGTCGCGCGGGCGGTGGTGAATGGTGCTTGCACCCGTACTCGCGCCGCTGCCGCTCCGTCCTTGATCCGACCTTCATCTTCAAGCGAAGTGAACAAGGTACTTGCCCCCGGCTCCTGGCTCGGCCTGCTGGGAGGTGGCCAACTCGGCCGCATGTTCTGCATGGCGGCGCAGTCCCTCGGCTTCCGCGTGTGCGTACTCGATCCGGGCGCTGACAGTCCGGCCGGCGCGGTCGCCGACGACCACATTCGCGCCGATTACCTGGACGATGCCGCGCTGGCCGAGCTGGCGCGGCGCTGCGGGGCGACGACTACCGAGTTCGAGAACGTACCTGCGCAGGCACTTGAATTTCTCGCTCGCCACGGCGCGGTCAGCCCGGATGCCGACGCCGTGGCCATCGCTCAGGATCGCATTGCCGAGAAGCGTTTCATCGTCGACTGTGGCCTGGACGCCGCTCCGCATGCGGTGATCGAACGCGAAAGCGACCTGCAAGCGATCGATCGGACACTTCTGCCCGGCATTCTCAAGACGGCGCGCATGGGCTACGACGGCAAGGGGCAGGCGCGCGTGGCGACACGCGACGAGTTGAAGGCTGCCTGGCAGGCAATGGGCGCGGCAGCCGTGCTCGAGCAGCGACTGTCGCTGGAATTCGAACTTTCGGTCATCGTCTGTCGGGGCCGCGACGGAGCATCAACCACGTTTCCAGTGGCCGAGAACGTCCATCGCGGCGGCATTCTCGCAGTTTCTCTGGTGCCGGCTCGCATTGATCCTGCACTTGAACAGGCGGCGCGCGCGGCCGCGCTGCGGATTGCAGAGCGGATGAACTACGTCGGTGTCCTGTGTGTCGAGTTCTTCGTGTTGACGAACGGCCGTCTGCTGGTCAACGAGATCGCGCCGCGCCCTCACAACTCGGGCCACTACACGATCGACGCCTGCATTACCAGCCAGTTCGAGCAGCAGGCGCGCATCATGGCCGGTCTGCCACTGGGCGATACCGGTCAGGTACTGGCAGCTGTCATGCTCAATGTACTGGGCGACGCCTGGTACGAAGGTGAGGCGATGCGTGAGCCCGACTGGCCGGGGGTGCTCGCCGTGGCCGGAGCCAAGCTGCATCTGTACGGTAAGAAGGATGCGCGACGCGGCCGCAAGATGGGCCACGTCAGCTGCGTGGCACCGACGCTGGTTGAAGCGATCGCACGCGCCGGGCAGGTGGCCGCGTTGCTCGGTATCGAAGGCCCTGACGAGTTGCGCAGTGTCTGACTCTCCAGCGCCCGATCAGCGGGAGATCACACGTGCGGTCGAAGTGCTGCGCCGCGGTGGCCTGGTCGCGCTGCCGACCGAGACCGTCTACGGCCTGGCCGCCGACGCTGACAATCCGGCTGCCGTGCGTGCGGTTTTCGCTGCAAAGGGACGGCCGGCCGACCATCCGGTCATTGTTCACGTGGCCGATGCGACTGCGCTTCATTCATGGTCCCGCGATGTCCCGGCCGAGGCCGAGTGCCTGGCATCCGCGTTCTGGCCTGGGCCGCTGACCCTGGTGCTGGCACGCAGTGGTCGCGCCCACGATGCCCTGACCGGCGGACACGACACCGTCGGCCTGCGCGCGCCGGCGCATCCCTGGGCGCAGTCCTTGCTGCGCGAATTCGGCGGAGCCTTGGCGGCGCCAAGCGCCAACCGTTTTGGTCGCATCAGCCCGACGACTGCGGCCCACGTGCGCGACGATCTCGGCGAAAAGCCAACGGGCTTGGTCGACTTGATTCTCGACGCCGGTCCATGCCCGATTGGCATCGAATCGACCATCATCGATTTGTCTGCGCGCGAGCCGCGCTTGCTGCGGCCGGGTGCGATCAGTCGGGCCCAGTTGGAGGCGGCACTCGGTCGTCCGGTGCCGGATGCGGGCGGGGGCGCACCGCGGGCCTCCGGCCGACTCGAGCTGCACTATGCGCCGCGCACACCGCTCGAATTGGTGTCGGCCGCGGAATTGCCGGCAAGAATCGTGGCTCTCGGGGGTGAGGTTGCCGTGCTTGCGCCGGCCGCGACGCTTGATCCGTCCAGCTCGGTGATGTTTGCCATCGCCGCCGCCGCAACGCCCGAGGAGTACGCCAGCCGCCTGTACGCCGATTTGCGCCGGCTCGACAGCGTTGCCGCCCGGCGGCTGCTGGTCGTGACTCCGCCTCAGACCGCCGCCTGGGAAGCAGTGCACGATCGCCTCAACAAGGCGCGCACTGCAGCGTGATCCGGCGCTAGTCCGGGCGTATGATCGCCGGCCGACTGGGGTCAAAGCAGCTGAGATCAACGCTGCTCAGACCAAGCAGCAATCGTCAAAGCGTCGGGGCGTGAGACGGCATGCGCGGGGCCAAGGTGTGGTCGGGAAACAAGAAGAGATTCCTCAGGAGGGAGACAATGGTTGAGTTTCAAGGCAAGACAGCGCTTCGGCTGCTCGCGGTAGCTGCAACACTGGTACTGGCGTCGTGCGGCAGCGACGAAAACGCGGACGTCCCCAACAACAACCACGGCCCCAACGTAACGCGGGTCGTTTCATTCGGCGACAGCCTGAGCGATCTCGGTACCTACAGCGCCTTCACGACGGCGTCCGGTGTTCCTGGCGCGGGCCAGTTCACGACCAATACCGGCACGGCCACGCCGGCAAGTCTCTGGGTGAACTCGGTCGCGACCTACTACGGGACTGCCATCAGCAAGAACCGCACCCAGGGATTCGGCATGCCGACCGTGTTGCTGGGTGGGACCGGATATGCGCAAGGCGGCTCGCGCGTCGCCCTGCAGCCGGGTATCAATTGCGCCCCGGCGGGTGTACCACCGGCCTGCACGGCTGCATCCACAGTGCCGGTCACGGATCAGATCACAGCGTATCTGTTAGCGACGGGAGGTGGCGTCCCCGGGGGCGACCTGATTCTGATTCTCGCGGGCAACAATGACATGCTCTTCCAGCTGGGTGTGTTCTCGGCTTCGGTCGGCGCCGGGGTTCCGGTGGCGACTGCGCAGGCAACAGCGCTGGCGGGTGTTCAGGCTGCTGCAACGGCCCTGGTGGGCCAGGTTCGACGCCTGCTCGGGGCCGGTGGGAACAAGATCGTTGTCGTGTCTCCGTTCGACCTGGTGCCCACACCGTTCGGCGCTTCGGTCGGACCTGCAGCGGCCTTGTTGAGCGGCATGCTGCTGACCTTTAACAATGTCCTTGTCACGCTGAGCGCCACACCGGGAGTTGAACTGGTCGCCGCCCCGACTTTCCAGCTCCTGGTCAGCAACAACCCGGGCGCTTACGGCTTCATCAACACAACGACGCCGGGCTGCAACGCCGCGGCCATGCCGCCGGCCGCCGCGGGAAGTTCGCTGTTCTGCATCCCGCCCTTCTTCCTCAACGCCAGCGTGCCGAACAACTACCTGTACGCAGATTCCGTACATCCGACGACCCAGGCTCACGCCATGTTCGGGCAGTTCGTGATCCAACAGATTGCCGGACGGATTCCGCGCTAGGAAGCCGAACTCGATGACGGCGCCCACGGGCGCCGTTATTTTTTGGACTCTCGAAGCGTGTGCAGGATCGCTGTGGCGGTGCCGGACGATGAACTTGTCGATGGCGATGTGTTGACTCCCTGCGATGATCAATATTGTTGAATACGATCCCGCCTGGCCTGAGCTCTTCG
Organism: uncultured beta proteobacterium; assembly: GCA_963735955.1. Lineage (GTDB taxonomy): Bacteria > Pseudomonadota > Gammaproteobacteria > Burkholderiales > Burkholderiaceae_F > CAVTND01. The sequence continues at coordinate 232,455 of CAVTND010000016.1, forward strand.
AAGCGGAGGCGGCCAGCCTGCGGGAGGTGCTTGGCGACCGAGCCCTGCGAATCGAGCACGTTGGTTCGACCGCCGTGCCTGGAGTGGCTGCAAAACCGGTCATCGACATCCAGATCTCGGTCGCGTCACTGGAGATGCTGGGTGCCTACTCGGAGCTGCTGACGCGTCTCGGCTACTGCCACGTTCCGGTCGGGACGTTCGACCTGGTCTACCCCTTCTTCCAGAAGCCGGCCGCATGGCCAAGCACGCACCACGTTCATTTGTGCGTTCTCCATGGCGAACAAGAGCGTCGACACCTTGCCTTCCGTGACTACCTGCGCGGCAATCCGACGACGGCAGCCGAGTATGTCGAACTCAAACGCGGTCTGGCCGCCGCCCATGATGGTGACACTCAGGAATCGCGCGAGCGCTATTCAAATTCGAAGTCCGAGTTCGTCGAGGCGGTACTTGCGAAGGCGCTATCGCAGGGATATCCGCGTGCCAATCCGTCGGACCGACCTTGAATGCGAGGCGAAGATCTGACGAGCGACGAGCGGCGGATCGCGGACTTCGTGTCGCGCCGGTCTGTCTGCCAACACGGGTAGCAACTTTCCTGTTTGCGAGCGGCCGTTCCCTGGCGCACCCGCTCGAATTCAGTCCTGCCGAGAGTTAAGCTTGAAATTAATGGCCCAATTGGTCGACCCGCCCTACTCTTGCGCGGCGGGCGGATCGGGGCCATCCTTCGCTCACCCTGGACCAAGGAAAATTTCCATGCAAGAAAGTGATCTGCGCAATCTGATCGAAGACGTCCGCGCTGGCCGGCTACCGCGCCGCAGCTTCATCCAGCAGATGGTTGGACTCGGCCTTTCGGCGCCGATGGCGTCGATGCTGCTGATGCACGCCGGCATCGCGCAGGCGCAGACGGCTCAAACCTACAAGCCCACCAAGCGCGGCGGCGGCGGTGTGCTCAAGGTCCTGTGGTGGCAGGGAGCGACCCTGCTGCAGCCGCACTTCGCCAACGGCACGAAGGACCAGGAAGGCTCGCGCATCTTCTATGAGTCGCTCGGAGTCTGGGACGACGAAGGCAATCTGGTGCCGATCCTCGCGGCCGAGGTCCCGACACGCGAGAACGGTGGTCTGTCGGCCGACGGCAAGAGCGTGACCTGGAAGCTGAAGAAGGGCGTGACCTGGCACGACGGCCAGCCGTTCACCGCAGACGACTGCGTCTTCACCTGGGAATATGCAAAAGACCCGGCAACGGCTGCCGTGACCACTGGCGTGTACAAGGACGTGACGGTCACGAAAGTCGATTCGCACACGATCCGGGTCACGTTCCCGAAGCCGACTCCATTCTGGGCGACGGCCTTCGTCGCCGCCGAGGGGATGATCATCCCGAAGCACGTCTTCGCGCCGTACATCGGCGCCAAGTCGCGCGAGGCGCCCGCCAATCTGAAGCCGGTGGGAACCGGACCCTACAAGTTCGTTGACTTCAAGCCGGGCGACATGGTGCGCGGCGAGATCAACACCAACTACCACATGGCCAACCGGCCGTTCTTCGATGCGATCGAGATGAAGGGCGGAGGCGATGCGACTTCGGCTGCGCGCGCCGTGCTGCAGACCGGCGAATTCGACTACGCCTGGAACCTGCAGGTCGAGGACGAAGTGCTGAAACGCCTGGAGGCCGGCGGCAAGGGCCGGGCGCTGATCGTCGACAGCGGCGACGTCGAGTTCATCCAGCTCAATACCAAGGATCCGTGGAACGAGGTCGACGGTGAACGGGCCAACGTCAAGTCGAAGCACTTCGCATTCAGCGACCCGGCGGTGCGCGAAGCAATGTCGCTGCTGGCCGACCGCAAGAGCATCCAGGACTTCATCTACGGACGCACCGGGATTGCCACCAGCAACTTCCTGAACAACCCGCCGCGCTTCCGCTCACCGAACACGAAGCTCGAGTTCAACGTCGACAAGGCCAACCAGATCCTCGACGCCGCCGGCTGGAAGAAAGGCGCAGACGGCATCCGCGAGAAGGACGGCAAGAAGCTGAAGTTCGTCTACCAGACTTCCGTCAATTCGCTGCGCCAGAAGGAGCAGGCGGTCGTCAAGCAGAGCTGCCAGAAGGCGGGAATCGACCTCGAACTGAAGTCGGTCACCGCCAGTGTGTTCTTCTCGTCCGACGTGGCCAATCCCGACACCTACGGCAAGTTCTGGTGCGACATGCAGATGTACACGACGACGATGACGCAGCCGGATCCCGAGCGCTTCATGGACCAGTACCTGTCGCGCGAGGTCTCGTCGAAGGCCAACAAGTGGCAGGGCCGCAATATCACGCGCTGGGTCAACGAGGAGTACGACAGGACCTACCAGGCCGCGGAATCCGAGCTCGACCCGGTCAAGCGCGCTGTCCTGTTCATTCGGCTGAACGACCTGCCGGTCAAGGACAACGTGATCATTCCGCTGATCAGTCGCCCGCGCGTGCGCGGGTCGAACTTGAAACTGGTGACGCCGCTGACGGGCTGGGACCTCGACTTTTCGCAATTGCAGAACTGGTTCCGGGAGAGCAGCGCCGGCTGACTTTGCCGATCCGCCGCAGGCAACAGGGCGCGCGTCGGAAAGTTGGCCGCCGTATGACAGACGAGAACGAGCTTCGACGCTGGATAGCCTGCGTGCGGGCCGGTTCGCTCGCGCGACGCGATTTCCTGGTCCGCCTGGCCGCGCTCGGCGTGGCCGCGCCGGTCGCGAGCCTGCTGCTGGCGGAGGCCGGTATCGCGCAGCCGACATCCACCTACAAGCCGACGCGGCGCGGTGGCGGCGGCACGCTGAAGCTGCTGTTCTGGCAGGGGCCGACGCTGCTGAACCCGCATTTCGCCAACAGCATCAAGGATCAGGCGGGATCGCGGCCCTTCTATGAGTCGCTCGGCGCGATTCGATGCCGACGGCCAGGTGGCACCGATTCTTGCGGCAGAGATTCCGAGTGCCCGCAACGGCGGGATCGCCGCGGACGGGCGATCGACCACCTGGAAGCTGAAACGGGGCGTGACCTGGCACGACGGCAAGCCGTTCACCGCCGACGACGTGATCTTCAACTGGCGCTTTGCGACCGATCCGGCCACCGCGGCGTTCACCGGCGGCGTCTACGAAAACGTCAAGGCCATCGAGAAGATCGACGCGCACACAGTGCGAATCGTCTTCGAGAAGCCCACACCCGTCTGGACGCGCACCTCAAACCAGCAGCTGATCCCGCAGCATCTGTTCGCACCCTACCTCGGCGCCAAATCGCGCGAGTCACCGAACAACCTGAAGCCCGTCGGCACCGGCCCCTATCTTTTCACTGAGTTCAAACCGGGCGACATCGTCAAGGGTCAGCTCAACCCGAACTACCACGGGCCGAACCGGCCGCATTTCGACGCCATCGAGATCAAGGGCGGGGGCGACGCGGCATCCGCGGCGCGGGCCGTCCTGCAGACCGGCGAATTCGACTATGCGTGGAACCTGCAGATCGACGACGAGGTGCTGAAACGCATGGAGGGCAACGGCAAGGGCCGTGTCGTGATCAGCTGGGGCGGCGACACCGAGATGATCTGGCTGAACATGACCGACCCGTCCGTCGAAGTGGATGGCGAGCGCGCCAGCCCGAAGTCCCGCCACCCGATTCTCTCGGACCCCGCCGTTCGCGAGGCGCTGGCGCTCCTGCTGGACCGCAAGGCCGTACAGGAATTCGTCTACGGACGCACCGGTCTGGCTACGGCGAACGTGCTCAACAACCCACGGCAGTTCAACAGTCCGAACACGAAGAACGAATCCAGCCTGGACAAGGCCAACGCGCTGCTCGATGGCGCGGGCTGGAAGCGTGGCGACAATGGTGTTCGCGAAAAGGGCGGGCGCAAGCTCAGCTTCCTGTTCCAGAGCTCGACCAACGCGGTGCGCCAGAAGGTGCAGGCCGTCTACAAGCAGGCCTGCGGCAAGGCCGGCGTCGAGATCGAAATGAAGGCCGTCACGCCAGCCGTTTACTTCTCATCCGACGTCGGCAATCCCGACACCGCCGGCAAGTTCTGGGCAGACCTGCAGATGTACACGTTCACCCGACTGCCGGATCCGGACCGCTTCATGCAGCTGTGGGTCTCATGGGAGGTTTCGAGGAAAGCCAACAAGTGGCTTGGACTGAACACCGGGCGCTGGGCGAACGCCGAGTACGACACCCTGTTCAAGGCGCAGCAGGTCGAGCTCGACCCGGTGAAGCGCGCGGCGCTGCTGATCCGCATGAACGACCTCGTCTGCAACGACCGGGCGATGATCCCGGTGGTGTGCCGACCTGTGGTCGACGGCCTGACCCGCAGTCTTGCGGCACCGCTGTCTGCCTGGGACAACCCGCTCGCCGGCCTGCACGACTGGTACCGCGAGAGCTGACGCTTGGGCCCCTACCTCCTGCGCCGCCTGCTGATCGCGATGCCCAGCCTGCTGGGCATCAGCGTCGTGCTGTTCACCGTCCTGGCGCTGGCGCCGGGCGATCCGTTCGGCGAGCTGGCGCTGAACCCGAATGTGCCGGCCGAGGTGCGCTGAGCAGCTGCGCGCAGAGCTTCGGTCTCGACGACCCGGTCTGGCAGCGCTACTTCCGCTGGCTGGCGGCGATGCTGCAGGGCGACTGGGGCTTCTCGTTCATCAGCCGCGTCGACGTCGACGCCCTGATCCTGCAGCGCGTGCCGGTGACGCTGGCCGTGATCGGCGCGTCGCAGCTGCTGGCGCTGACTGATCGCGCTGCCGGTGGGCATCATGTCCGCCGTGCGGCCGTATTCCTGGTTCGACCGCATTGCCAGCACGCTGGCCTTCATCGGCTTCTCGTTGCCGACCTTCTTCACCGGCCTGCTGCTGATCCTGCTGTTCTCGATCACGCTCGACTGGCTGCCCTTCGTCTATCGCGCCGACATCGTCGGCAGCGGCTGGCCATGGTGGAAGGCGCACATCCTGCAGGCGATCATGCCGGTGACGGTGCTGGGCCTGTTCCAGGGCGCGAGCTGGACGCGCTACGTGCGCTCGGCCGCGCTCGACGTGATACGACTCGACTACGTCACCACCGCGCGCAGCAAGGGCCTGCCCGAGCGCGTGGTGATCATGAAGCACGTGGTGCGCAACGCGCTGATCCCGGTGGTGACGCTGGTGGCGCTGCAGATGCCGGCGGTGTTCGGCGGCGCCATCGTCACCGAGCAGATCTTCCGCATCCCCGGCATCGGCTCTCTGCTGATCGACGCCATCCTGCGCAACGACACGCCGGTGATCATGGCGGTGACCTTCGTCTTCAGCTGCCTCGTGATCCTCTTCAACCTGATCGCAGACCTGCTCTATGGCTGGCTCGACCCCCGCATCAGCTATCGATAGCGCCGCTGTCATGCGGCCGCGCTCCGCCACCTCGCCCTGGCACGAGGCCTGGCGGCGCTTCCGCCGCCACAAGATGGCGGTGGCCAGCCTCGTCGTGCTGGCACTGATGGTGACGCGCGGTGGTGTTCGGGCCGCTGCTGTGGAACGTGGCGATCAACGACATCGACTTCAGCGCGCGCCTGACCAGGCCGTCGTTCAAGCACCCGATGGGCACCGACGATCTCGGCCAGGACATACTCGCGCGCATGCTGTACGGCGGCCGCATCTCGATCGCCGTGGGCCTGGCGGCGATGACGATGGCGATCTTCGTCGGCGTGCTGATCGGCGCCATCGCCGGCATCTCGCGCGGCTGGGTCGACACCGCGCTGATGTGGCTCACCGATCTGTTCCTGTCGCTGCCGCAGCTGCCGCTGCTGCTGCTGCTGATCTACCTGTTCCGCGACGCGCTGAAGGCCGCGTTCGGCACCGAGGTGGGCGTGTTCATGCTCATCGTGCTGGTGATCGGCGGCTTCCGCTGGATGCCGGTCGCGCGGCTGGTGCGGGCGCAGTTCTTCAGCCTGCGCGAGAAGGAATTCGTCGAGGCCGCGCGCGCACTCGGCGCCAGCGTGCCGCGCCAGGTCGTGCGCCACATCCTGCCCAACTCGCTGGGGCCGGTGATCGTGGCCGGCACCATCGACGTGGCGGCGGCGATCATCGCCGAGAGCACGCTTTCGTTTCTGGGCCTGGGCTTCCCGCCCGACATCCCCACCTGGGGCCGCATCCTGTTCGACAGCAAGGACTACCTCGACATCGCGCCGCACTGGGCGCTGTTCCCGGGTCTCGGCGATCTTCCTCACCGTGCTGACGATCAACTTCGTCGGCGACGGTCTGCGCGACGCACTCGATCCGCGCAAGGTGATGTGATGCCCTTGCTCGAGATCAAGGGGCTGAAGACCCACTTCAAGACCGACGACGGCTGGCTGCACGCGGTGGATGGCGTCGACATCGCGATCAACGCCGGCGAAACCGTGGGCGTGGTGGGCGAATCGGGCTGCGGCAAGACCGTCACCGCGATGACGGTGCTCAAGCTGATCCAGATGCCGCCGGGCAGGATCGTCGCCGGTCAGGTCCTGTGGCAGGGACGCGACCTGGTGCCGCTGTCGGCCGACGAGATGCGCAAGATCCGCGCCAAGGAAATCGCCATCATCTTCCAGGAGCCGATGACCTCGCTCAACCCGGTCTACACCGTGGGCGAGCAGATCGCCGAGAGCCTGCGCCTGCACGAAGGCCTGTCCAGGAAGGACGCGATGGACCGCGCCGTGGAGATGCTGCGCCTGGTGCGCATCCCGACGCCCGAGCGCCGTGTGCGCGACTACCCGCACCAGTTCTCCGGCGGCATGCGCCAGCGCGTGATGATCGCCATCGCGCTGGCCTGCAACCCCAAGTTGCTGATCGCCGACGAACCGACGACTGCGCTGGACGTGACCATTCAGGCGCAGATCCTCGACCTGATGCTTGAGCTCAAGTCGCGCCTGGGCATGGCCGTGATGCTGATCACCCACGCCATGGGCGTGGTGGCCGAGACGGCGCAACGCGTGGTCGTGATGTACGCCGGCAAGGTCGTCGAAGAGGCGTCGGTGGAAGAGCTTGTTCGCGCGACCCTCGACACCCCTACACGCAGGGGCTGATCCGCAGCATCCCGCGCATCGACATCGCCGCCACGCACAAGGTACGGCTGGAGGCGATCTGCCGGCACGGTACCCAAACTCATCGCGCCGCCCGAAGGTTGCCGTTTCGCGGCGCGCTGCAGGTTCGTGATGCGGGACTGCACGACCGCGACGCCGCGACTGCGCGAAGTGGCACCGGGGCACAAGGTGGCGTGCATTCTTCCGAAGCGCAGCCGTCATGACGGAACCGCTGCTGAGGGTCAAGAACCTGGTCAAGCATTTCCCGCTCAAGGGCGGGCTGTTCGGTCGCGAGATCGACCGCGTGCACGCGGTCGACGGCGTGAGCTTCGAACTTGCTGCGGGCGAGACGCTCGGCGTGGTGGGCGAGTCGGGCTGCGGCAAGAGCACCACCGGCCGCTGCATCCTGCGGCTGATCGAGCCCACCGCGGGCGAAGTGTGGTTCGAGAGCAGGAACGTCATCGCCGCAGGCAAGGAAGAACTGCGCGCGCTGGCGCGCGACATGCAGATCATCTTTCAGGACCCGTACGCCAGCCTCAACCCGCGGATGACGGTGGGTGCCATCGTCGGAGAGGCGCTGACCATTCACAAGCTGACCAGAACCGCGCGCGAATACGAAGACCGCATCGTGCAACTGCTCGAGACCGTCGGACTGTCCGCCGATCACATGCGGCGGTACCCGCACGAGTTTTCCGGGGGCCAGCGCCAACGGATCGGCATCGCGCGTGCGCTGGCGGTGAGCCCCAGGCTCGTGGTCTGCGACGAAGCGGTGTCGGCGCTCGACGTGTCGATCCAGGCGCAGGTCATCAATCTGCTCGAAGACCTGCAGGCCAAGTTCAGCCTGACCTACATCTTCATCGCGCACGACCTTTCTGTGGTCGAGCACATCAGCGACCGCGTGGCGGTGATGTACCTCGGCCGCATCGTCGAGATCGCGCTGGCGCGCGACCTCTACACCAGTCCGCTGCACCCGTACACCGAGGCGCTGCTGTCGGCGGTGCCGATTCCGGACCCGAAGGTCAAGCGCAAGCGCATCATGCTGCAGGGCGACGTGCCCAGCCCGATCCACCCGCCATCTGGCTGTCCGTTCCACACCCGCTGTCCCGATTCGCCAGTTGCCACTGTGCGCGAGCGAGGTGCCGGCCCTGAAACGCAGCAGCGACGGGCACTGGGTGGCGTGTCACCTGCGCGGCTAGCGGATCGCGCGCTTGGCCACTACGTCAGGGAGCAGTCCATGTATCCGAACAACGGCAACGCCAACTCAGAACCGTCACTACGAATTCGAGCGGCGTACGGCCTCGTTGCATCGCTCGTCGTCACGATCGCGGGGTGCAGCCCCGCGCCCCAGGTTTCACCGGCGGCTGAAGTCGGGTCCGAATGGCGCGAGTTCGAGGGCACCTGGACCGCCGCCGGCAATCGCCAGGTGATTGCGCTGGGAAGCGAGAGAAGAGTCTCGGTCGCGATCCTCCGCGGATCGCTGCTGCTTTCCGGGCCGGAGCGTCCAGCCCTCGGCGTGGGTGCCGAAGCGGTGGTCTTCAACGACAGCGCAACCGGGATGATCGGGCGCGCGGTGTGGACCGACGATCGCGGCGATCAGGCGTGGAGCGAACTGCGCGGCCAGGGCACGGCGACCGGCAACCGAATCGCCGGCACATTCATCGGCGGCACGGGGCGCTTCACGGGCATCACGGGTGACTACGCGTTCGCGTGGCGATTCGTGCTCGAGACGGAGGACGGTACCGTGCAGGGCCAGTCACTCGGCCTGAAGGGCCGGGTGAAGGGTGGACAGACCGCGGGAGGCCGCCAATGATTTTCGAAGCGCGGATGCTTCCGCGGCGCATCCTGCCGTTTGCGATCGCGATCGGCATCTGGCTGGTCCCGGTGCCTGCCGGCCTGACGGCGCCCGCATGGCATCTCTTCGCAATCTTCGTCGCCTCTATCGCCGCGGTGCTCGTGGGCGCGTTCCCGCTGCTGACGTCTACGATGATCGCAGTTGCCGCGGTTGTGCTGACAGGCACCATCTCGGCGGCCAAGGCCTTTGGCGGCTTTGCGAACCCCAGCGTGCTGCTCGTCGTCATCGCATTCCTCGTTGCACAGGCGGTCGTGAAGTCGGGGCTTGGGCGTCGCATCAGCCTGTTCATGGTGAGCCGCTTTGGCGGCTCGTCACTCGGGCTTGCATACAGCATCGTTCTGACCGACGCGGCGATTGCGCCGGCCTTCCCGAGCAACACCGCGCGCGGCGGCGTACTGTTTCCGATCGTGCTGTCGGTCGCGCAGGGGTCCGGCTCGACGCCGGACGATCCGGAGGGACGCAGGCTCGGCGGCTACCTGATGTTCTGTGCGATGGCAAGCCTCGCAGTGTCGTCGGCCTTGTGGATGACAGCGACGTCCGCCAATCCGATCGGCATTCAGGTGGTCAAGGAATTCGGGCTGCAGATCGGGTTCGGGAAGTGGCTGCTGGTAGCCTGCGTGCCGGCGCTGGTGTCGATCGTGGCGCTGCCGCTCGTGATTGCAAAGCTTTATCCGCCGCGCGTCGGCCGCACGCCGGAAGCCCCGGTGGCGGCGCGCAAGGCGCTCGGCGAATTGGGCCGTCTCACGCGTGACGAGTGGATCACCGCCGTTGTGTTTCTCGTGATGGTGGCCGGCTGGGTCTTCGCGGACGCGCTGCAGCTCAACGTGACGAGCATCGCCTTCGCCGGACTCGGCGTGCTGCTCGCCGCGCGCGTGCTCACGATGGCGGACATCGCAACGCAGGGGGACACCCTCTCGACGTTTCTCTGGCTCGCCGCGCTCTTCGCCCTAAGCGGACAACTGAATGAACTCGGCTTCATGGGCTACGCGGGGCAGCGGCTCGCCGAGCAGCTCGGAGGGATGTCGTGGCCGATGACGTACGTCCTACTCGTCGTCATCTACGTCGCCATCCACTACATGTTTGTCAGCCAGTCGTCGCAGGTGCTTGCACTCCTCGGCGTGTTTCTTGACGTCGGAATCCGCGGCGGCGTGCCCGCGCCTCTTATGGCGTTCGCACTGCTCTTCGCAAGCAGCTATTTCTCGGTGATCACGCCGCAGGGCGGCAGTCAGAACGTGATCTTCGTCGGCGCGGGGTATCTTACACAGCGGGAGCTGTATCTTCTCGGTCTGGCGGTCACGCTGTTCTTCATGTTCGTCTTTCTTACTATTGGGTCGGCGTGGATCATGCTTGTCGCCTGATCGTTTGCTATCGGGAAGTACCGAGTCCGCCTACTCGTCGCGAATCCGACCAATCGCTACTCGATCGGCGATCCCGACGCTCGTCGAAGTGAAATGACTAATCGGTGTCATCACCGGTTTAGCCAAACGAGGCAACCTGGCGCAAGTCTAGGCAAGGTGGACAATATCAACCCACCGTATTGATGGCGCGGGTGGCCGCGCGCCGCGCGGCCACTACTTTGTTCCAATCACTCTTGGAGAGTCACCATGTCAGAGCTATGGGAGAAGGCCAAACAGATGGCAAAGGATGCCAGCGTCGTATTGTCTGATGCTGGAAAGGCTGCGGCCGATTCGACGGCTGAGGTCACGGACAAAGCCGCCGCTGCGGCCAGTGCAGCTTGGGAATCGACCAAGGAAGCGGCCAGCGCAGCGGCGGATGGAGCGGCGAAGCTGGCCGACAGCGCCACCAAGGCCACAAGCGACGCGGCGGACAAGACGGCCGCGGTCGCGAGCGATGCGGTTGAAGCCACCAAGACTGCTACGACGGAAACCGTCGAGGCTGCGAAGAAGGGACTTGCCTAGTTTGGTAGGGACCGAAATGGACGTCGGCGCCTGGCCGACAAAAGTCAATGCTGGAAGTACGGGTCGTCACGGAGGGATCTCATGAACTTCATCATTTGGCTTGTCGTCGGCGGCATCATCGGTTGGATCGCCAGCATGATCATGAAGACCGACGCACAGCAAGGTGTGCTTCTCAACATCATCGTCGGGATCGTGGGTTCAATGCTCGGCGGTTGGTTGATCTCACCAATCATCGGCGCGGGAACTGTCAACCAGGGTGACTTCAGTATTGGCGGGCTGATCGTCTCGCTGATCGGCGCCATCATCTTGCTGGCGATCGTCAACCTGTTCCGGCGCGGCAAAGCTCGCTAGGTCGCGCGGATTCGTAGCCACGGGCGCGGGGCGCTGCGCCCGTAGAGCCGATCTTCATCGCCCGAAGCTCTTCACCCCTAACTCTTGGGGCGTCACGCATTTCAGCAACACACCATTAGCAGCGGAGATACATCATGGCAAACCTGTTCGAATCGCTGTCCTCGGCGATCAATCCCGAAATCGTTTCCGCTCTCGGCAAGGCGCTCGGTACCGATCCCACGGCGATCAACCAAGGCCTTTCCGCCGCCGCCCCGCTGCTGATGGGCAGCATGACCAAGATGGCGAGCACGCCGTCGGGCGCCGAGTCGCTGCAGAAGATGCTGCCGCAGGACACAAGCGGTCTGCTGGGCGGCTTCGGCAGCCTCACCAGCCTGATCAGCAATCTGTTCAGCGGCGGCCCACACCGGCAACAGCATGCTGTCGTCCCTGATGGGTCCAGGGCTCAACGCGATCGGCGGGTCGCTTACCAAGGCACTCGGCTTCAACGTGATGCCGCTGCTCGGCATGGCCGCCCCGGCACTGATGGGCCTGATCAGCAAGGCGGTGCAGACCGAGAAGCTCGACTCCAATGGATCTGGCCGACTTGCTGAAGCGCGAGACCACGCAGTTCACCGGCAACCCGGCCAACGCGGCGACCATGAAGCTGGTCAACGAGGCGATGGCCGCCGGCGACAAGGCCGCAACGGTGATCAGTTCCTACGGCGCCGACTGGAACAAGGTCGCCGCCGCACCCGTCGCCGCCTTGCTGGCCGTGTCGAGTTCCGATCTCGACGGTCCGTTCGACACGATGAAGGAGGTCAAGGCCGCCCAGGCGGCGCTGCTCGAGGCAACCAAGGCCGCGCCGGCCGGCTTCGGTGCTGGCGGCCGCCTTCGGTGGCGGCCTGACGGAGAGCGCACTGAAGTCGGTGCGCGCGATGGCGAAGGATCGCGACGCGCTGACGCGCGTGATCGCTGACGCCACGGCGGCGGTGAAGCAGCGCTCGCCGGGCGAACTCGAAGCGTTCAAGGCGACGATCCGTTCGATCGGCAAGGCAACGGCGGAAGCCGCCAAGGAAGGCGGCTTCTTCGGGATCGGCGGCACGCTGGTCAGCGACGACGAAAAGGCCGCGATCGCGAAGATTGAAGCCGCAATGGCCTAGCTGATTTAGGCCCGCGCTTCGGGTGACTTGCGGACACAGTCGTCACGGCGCGGGCCTTTACACCTTTGGTCGGATGTCCGACAAACTTGGAGAGGAAGATCAATGAGCGACATGCCGGATTTCTCGAACGTCAACAGCGGCTCCAGTTCGACCGCAACCAAGATCCACGAGGTCAAGTCGGGCGACAGCCTGTCCAAAATCGCCAAGCAGGAGTACGGCGACGCCAACAAGTGGCAACTGATCTTCGAGGCCAACAAGGACATCCTGAAGGACCCCAACAAGATCTTCCCCGGCCAGAAGCTGAAGATTCCGCCACTGGCCTGACGCTGGCGGTAGTCGACCCGCTGCGGCGGGCGCACGTCTCGTTCACTCACAACAACAATTGCTTCGGAGGATTTGCCATGTTGTCCAAGCTTCGTCTCATCGCCATCGCGGCGGCTTCGGTCGTCGCGCTCGTCGCCTGCGGCAAGAAGGAACCGCCCGCACCGCCGCCCGCGCCGGCACCCGCGCCGATGCCTGCTCCTGCCCCTGCCCCCGTTCCTGCGGGTGTCACGGTTTCTTCCGTCTCACTCGGCAAGGCGGTCGGTGCGGACAAGAAGGTCACGGCGGCATCCGACACCTTCGCGAAGGGCGACACGATCTACGCGTCGGTTGATACGACCGGGACCGGTTCTGCCACCCTGGCGGCCAAGTGGACCTACACGAAGGACGGAAAGACCGTGCCGGTCAAGGAAGACACCGCAACGATCAGCGCCACCGGTCCGGCGACCAGTGAGTTCCACATCAGCAAGCCGGATGGGTGGCCGGTGGGGACCTATCAGGTGGACATCACCGTGGACGGCAAGCCTGCGGCCACCAAGTCGTTCAACGTCCAATAGAAGGAGGCGCGGCCGCGGTCCGGGCCGCGCGCACCCGCTTGCGTTACGGCGTGGAGAACTCAAGCTCGCGGTACACGGTCGCAATCGCATCGATGACGGCGGCCGGCTGATCGCGCTGCGGCGTGTGCCCGCAGTTGTCGAGACGAAGCTGGCGGCAGGGCGAACTCAGCCGCGTGCGATACGGTCGAGTTGTTCCATCGTTGCGTACTCGATCCTGATATCCCTGGATCGCCAGTACCGGGCAGCGAATGCGCGGCAATTCCGCCTCGATGTTCCAGCTGCGGAATTCAGGATCCAGCCACGTGTCATTCCAGCCCCGAAAGGCACCCTCGGGATCATCATGGAAACGAGCCAACGGTGCACTGAGCCGACCCTCGTACCAGGCACGACGCGCTTCAAGTATTCCTTCGATCGAAATATCCTCGACAAAGACATGCGGCGCCATGATCGCGATCGCGCGCGGCTGATACCGGGCTGCATACAGCAGGGCGATCGAGCCGCCATCGCTGTGGCCGACCAGGAATGGCGCGGTGATCGCCAGGGCGTCCAGCAGCGCCGGCAGCACGATCCAGGATTCACGGTGCAGATAGTCGATCGCGCGCAGCCTACCCTGTCCGACGGGGAGCCGTTCCGAGCGGCCGTAGCCGCGACGCGAGTACACCAGCGCCGGAGCGCCTAGACGGTCGGTCAGGGTGCGCGGAAAGTCGCGCCAGCCGGTGACTGAACCGAGACCCTCGTGCAGGAACACAATCGTCGGGCCGGCCCGCTCCGGCGCGATGCGCAGAACTTCGAGCCGTTCGTCACCAACGGCGATGAGTGCAGGAGTCAAAAAATCTCACACGCGCAGCTGACCGTATCGCCTCTCGGGTTTGCCTTGCCACCCCACTTGCCTCCCGCAGAGGCGCAGACCGACGGGCACTGCTGGCTTGCCTGCTGTTGCGGATCGCTCCGTGCGTAGGAAGAAGCTTGCGCCGGCGCAGTGATCATCCTCACGAGAACGAAATACTTCAAAGTTACCTGCGCACCGGAGCTGACCTGGTCTCCGGCGTCCGGTGTCTGAATCAGCAACTTCACCTGCCTTCTTGGGCAGGTCGTAGACCGGACTTGTCTTGATGTTGCTGAAGCCCAGCGCGCGCAAGCGCGCTACAGCGTCGCGTAGTGGCATGCCGAGCACGGACGGCATCGCAATGCTTGAGCCGGCCGTCGGTTTGGAAGCAACGACAAGGTCGATGCTCTTGCCCTTGGAGACCCATTTTCCTCCTCCCACGGATTGACTGATGACGGCTCCAGCTTTGGTAGTCGAATCCGGCTGCTCCTTGACGCTGCCCAGGCTCAAACCATTCCGTTCCAGCTGGATCTTCGCCTTCTCGAGCGGACATGCCTATCAGCTCCGGCACCTGCGCACCCAATCCGGCAACGACGACATCCACTCGTCCACCCGATTTCATGCGTGTGCCGGCGGCGACCGACTGGCTTCGCACCATCGGCTCAGCAACATTGCCTGTGACGTAACCGACGGTCTTGACCTCGCCGAGCACGAAGCCCGCTTTCTCCAGCGCCAGTTTCGCTTCGCTCAATGGCAGTTTGTCCAGCGACGGAACTACGGGATCGGGCTTCACCGCCACCACCAGCTTTACCTTGCCACCGGCCTCGAGCTTTCCGGCTGCAGCCGGTTGCTGATCCAGTACTACGCCCGCCGGCTGATTGTTGACTGTTCCGATATTCGACTCCGCTGAGTTCGAGTCCCAAACCGGCAAGATCATTCTTTGCCTGCGTCAGCGTTCGGCCGCGCAGGTCCGGAAGCGAAATCGCGGTGTTCTCGGCGACTGCAACCTGGATGCTGCCACCCTTAGCGACTCGTTCGCCCGCCGCCGGATTCTGCGTGAGGATCGTCCCGGACGGCACATCAAAGGTCTTCCTGGTTTCTGCCTGTCCCAGTATGAGGTTGCGCGCCAACAGCACACTCTTTGCGTTTTCAAGAGATTGGCCAATGAGGTTCGGTACTTCGATGCGGACTGCCTTGGCCACGGTCAGGTCAATACCGGAACCCGATTCAAGCGCGGTGCCGGCGGGTGGCTTCTGGCCGATGACAGTGCCCGGCGATGCACTGTCCGATTCACTTTCGATTTGGCTCGCTACGGCAAGACCGATTGATGTGATCGCTTGGTGTGCTTCCAAGGATGACTTGCCGACGAGGTTCGGAACCTCGACGCCGGTCGGCCACATCGTCACGTACAAGACACCCCCGATGACTGCGATCACGGCCGCCGCGAGCGCCGCCATCAACCGCATCGAAGGTCTTCGCCCGGATTCCGCAACTGCGGCCTTCGGCCGTTGCGCACCTTCGGTGGTTTCGATCGGTGTCGCAGCGATCTCCGATGGCTTTCGCGTGGACGAGTCCGGTTGAGGCGACTGGTCGAATCCGAGTTCCTTGCGCAGCGTTTCGATCAGTCGATCCACGTCCGAGTGAAACCGGATGTCGTCGCTCAGATCGAGTGCGTGTCGACGCGCAAGCGGCTTGAGCTCGTCCGGCATCTGGGTTGACTGAGGCATGCCCACACCGCCGACCAGAACGGGAATGACGCGCACCTTGCGGGAGAGCGCCGCCGAAAGTTCCATCCGGACAAAGTCGTCCGGGTTGTCCAGCCGTCGGGTGCCCGACGCGTCCGCGCAGCTCGTCCAGGCCTTGCCGATCAGTGCGAGCACGACACTGGACGAGTCCAGTCTCTGATTGATGACCACCAGGAAGTCGTCGCCATAGTCGATGGCGTCGATGTCCATGAAGATCTTGTCCTTGGGGAATTCTCTTACGAGGCGGTCATACAGGCGCCCCGCGGTGGCGGCGCTGTCGTCGCGGCGATAGCTGATGAAAATGCCGGCCATCTTGCATCTTCCCGACTGTGTCTCGCGAGCGCGGCGCTGCCTGAATCCGCGGCGATTCAGATGACGATCGGTACTTTACGCGCGCTGTGACAAAGCGCGCTCATCCAAACGCGTCATGATTCCTCTGCAGCGAAGAGCAGCCAGGCCGACCTGCAGCGGCGCATAGGCGCTCTAGAAGAACGCCTGAATTCCCGTTTGTGCCCGGCCGAGAATCAGCGCGTGAACATCGTGCGTGCCCTCGTAGGTGTTGACCACCTCGAGATTCAGCATGTGTCGGATCACGCCGAACTCGTCGGAAATACCGTTGCCGCCGAGCATGTCGCGCGCGCTGCGTGCGATGTCGAGTGACTTGCCGCAGGAGTTGCGCTTGACGATTGAGGTCGCTTCCACGGCGGCGCTGCCGTCGTCTTTCATGCGGCCGAGCCGCAGACAGGCCTGCAGGCCCAGCGTGATCTCGGTCTGCATGTCGGCTAGCTTCTTCTGGATCAGTTGATTGGCAGCCAGCGGGCGGCCGAACTGCTGGCGGTCGAGGACGTACTGACGCGCCGCGTGCCAGCAGAACTCGGCACTGCCCAGTGCGCCCCACGAAATGCCGTACCGGGCCGAATCGAGGCAGGTGAACGGCCCCTTGAGCCCTTCGACGTTGGGCAGCTCGTTTTCCGCCGGCAGGAACACTTCGTCCATGACGATCTCGCCGGTGATCGACGCGCGCAGTCCCATCTTGCCGTGGATCGCCGGCGCGCTCAGGCCTTTCATGCCCTTTTCGAGAATGAAGCCGCGAATCTTGCCGGCCTCGTTCTTGGCCCAGACCACGAAGACGTCGGCAATAGGAGAATTGCTGATCCACATCTTGGAACCGGTCAAGGCGAAACCCTTGTCAACCTTCTTCGCGCGAGTTTGCATGCTGCCGGGATCAGAGCCATGGTTCGGCTCGGTCAGGCCGAAGCAGCCGATCCACTCGCCGGTGGCCAGTTTCGGCAGGTACTTGCGACGCTGCGCCTCGGAGCCAAACTGGTAGATCGGCAGCATGACGAGCGAACTTTGCACACTCATCATCGATCGATAACCGGCATCGACGCGCTCGATCTCGCGAGCGATCAGCCCGTAGCAGACATAGTTGAGCCCGGCGCCACCATAGTCCGCCGGCAAGGTCGCTCCCAGCAGTCCGAGTTCGCCCATTTCCCGGAAGATCGCAGCATCGGTCTTTTCATGGCGGAAGGCTTCGAGCACGCGCGGCGCGAGCTTGTCCTGCGCATATGCGCGTGCCGCATCGCGCACCATGCGTTCATCACTGCTCAGCTGGTTTTCGAGCAGCAGAGGATCGTCCCACTGAAAAGAGGCCCTGGATTTCGTCGAACCGGATTCGGGTGCGTTCATCGTTGCTCCTCGCCATCCTCACATTCAGATTCGGTTTTCGGACCGCATTGCCCTATAGATCCGTGCGCACTTTCCACAGCTCCGGAAACAGCACCACATCGAGCATCTTGCGCAAGTATGCAACTCCGCTGGTGCCGCCGGTGCCGGTCTTGAAACCAATGATGCGCTCGACCGTCGTCACGTGGCGAAAGCGCCAGAGCCGGAAGGCGTCCTCGAGATCAACCAGTTCCTCGGCCAGTTCGTACAGCTCCCAGTGTTCGCGCGGCGCGCGGTAGACGATCGACCATGCGGCTTCTACCGAGGCATCCGTTGACCAGGGCAGGGCGAGGTCGCGCGCAAGGACCGCCGGCCCGATGACCAGGCCGCGACGCGCCAGCAGCCGAACCGTCTCGTCATACAACGAAGGTTCGGACAAAGCGCGCTCGAGCTGGGCGTGGACCTCGATGTTTGCTTCATGCATCTTCAGCATTGCGCTGTTCCGGTTGCCGAGCACGAATTCGATCGCGCGGTACTGCCACGACTGAAAGCCGGAACTGGTGCCAAGGTAGGGGCGGATTGCGCTGTACTCGCTTGGCGTCATCGTCGCCAGCACGCTCCACGCATGGACCAATTGCTCCATGATCCGTGAAACTCGCGCCAGCATCTTGAATGCCGGCGGCAGATCCGAGGCCGCGATCGCACCGCGTGCCGCGCGCAGCTCGTGCAGGGCGAGCTTCATCCACAGCTCGCTGGTCTGGTGCTGAATGATGAAGAGCAGCTCGTTGGGATCGGTCGAACGCGGATGCTGGGCGCCAAGGACGGCATCCAGCGCGAGATAGTCCCCATAGCTGATGTCTGCGCCGCTCATGTCACCGCCGCTCATGTCACCACGGCCTTGATCCTGAATTCAGGTGCACGCCAGGCCTCGGTCTCGAGGACCTCGCGCAAGGCGACAGCCGCATCCCAGGCGTCGACATGCCGCAGATACAAGGGGGCGAAGCCGAAGCGCAGGACGTCGGGTGCACGGAAGTCTCCGATTACGCCACGCGCGATCAGGGCCTGCACGACGGCAAAGGCTTCGACATGCGAATAGCAGACCTGGCTGCCACGGCGCGCCGCTTCACGCGGCGAAATCAGCTTCAGTCCGAAGCCGGCACAGTGCTGCTCGACGCAACCAATGAAGGACTCGGTCAGGGCGATGGACTTGGCGCGCAGCGTCGTCATTCCCGCGGCCAGCACCGAATCGACACCGATGTCCAGGGCTGCCATTCCGATCACAGGCGGCGTGCCGACCGCGAAGCGATCAATCGAGGTCGCGGGGCGGAATTCGGTCACAAACTCGAACGGCTCGCTGTGCCCGAACCAGCCGGTCAGCGGCTGCGCAAATGCATCATTGGCGAGCGCCAGCAGGTGGCGCGTCGCGGCGAATACAAAGGCAGGCGCGCCCGGACCGCCGTTCAGGTACTTGTAGCCGCAGCCAATTGCGAAGTCCGCTTCCGCCCGGTTCAACTCGACAATCACCGCACCGGCTGAATGCGACAGGTCCCACACGGTCAAGGCGCCCACCGCGTGAGCCTGCTGCGTGACACCAGCCATCTCGTGCATGGCGCCGGTGCGGTAATTGACGTGGGTCAGCATGACCACGGCGACACGCTCGTCGACCGCTGTCACAAGCTCATCGGGCTCGACTAATCGCAGCTCGTAGTCACCGCCGAGCAGGTGCGCCAGTCCCTGTGCGATGTAAAGATCGGTTGGAAAATTGCCGCGCTCTGACAGGATGACGCGGCGTTGAGTGACCGAGACCTGAGGCCGTTCGGACTGAAGTGTCAGCGCCGCGGCCAGGACCTTGAACAGGTTCACCGAGGTGGAGTCCGCGCAGATCACTTCATGTGGCTCGGCGCCGACCAGCCGCGCGATCTTGGCGCCGACCCGGCGCGGCGCATCGACCCAGCCGGCGTCATTCCAGGAGCGAATCAGGCCGGCACCCCATTCGCGTTCGATGACTTCGCGCAAACACGCTGCTGTAGCGCGTGGCAGCGCGCCGAGGGAATTGCCGTCGAGGTAGATCACGCCTTCCGGTAGGTCGAAGCCGCGCCGATGCGCAGCCAGCGGATCCTCGAGGTCCGCAGCAGGCAGCTCCTCGCGGCTCATCGGATGCACCTCAGACCAATAGCTCGCGCAACACTGCGCGCACCGGGCTGGCGTCGCCGCCGGCGATCTTGAGCGGCAGTGCAATCAGCTCGTAGTCGCCGGCGGGCACTTCGTCGAGCACGATGCCTTCGAGGATTGCCATGCGGTGAACGCGCACGCGCTGGTGGCTGGGCAGTAGTTTGCTGTCGGCCGGATCGAGTGACGGCGTGTCGATGCCGATCAGACGGACTCCCATCTCATGCAATAGATCGATGGCGGCCGGCGCGATCGCCGTGAAATCGGGATTCCAGCGGTCAAGCACACTGGTACTGCAGGTGCGCAACAGAACGCGGGGTGGTATCGCATCAAGGGACATGCGGAGGTGGTCCGGCTCGACCGGTTTTTCCGGCATCGAGCGCGTGCACCACCCGGCACGGGCCAAGATAGGTGAGAAGTGGCGCGTCGGCCATCGCCGCGCCGGTGGCGTCGTAGTGCAATGGTGCATCGGTGTGGCTGCCGGTGTGCGGCGACATCACGATCTCGGAGACATTGACCGGACAGTTGTCGTTCAGCATCCAGGTCCAGCGCAGCGCAAACGGCGTGTCGCCCGGAAAAACCGGAAAGCCGGGACCGATCATCGGCGAAATGTCCCACACTCTGCGATCTCGGTCCGGCAGTCGGCGCATCACGCGATTCTAGAGCGGCGGCGACATTCCACAGGGACTGCGCTCCAGAGAGCGCGGAACGCATCGATCAGCTGCGCGGCACAAGGCCGGTAGCGAATGCGGTGCCGGCGAGAATCACGGCGCAGCCCCCCAACATCGAGACGCTGATCTGCTCACCGAGAAAGAGTCCACCCCAAAGTATTGCGAAGGCGGGAATCAGAAACGTCACCGTGATTGCCTTCGCGGCACCGACCCGCGCCAGCAGGCGGAAATACAGCAAGTATGCGAGTCCGGTGCAGAACACACCGAGAGCGCCGGCCGCTGCCCAATCAAGAGCGCTGGGCGGGCTGGCGGGCCAGTACATCCATGCCAGCGGCGCCAGCATCAGTGCAGCCGCGGTCTGGGTGCCCGCTGCTACCGCGCGCGACGGCACTCCGGTAAAAAGGCGCTTGGTGATGTTGGCGGCGAAACCGTAGAACAGCGTTGCCACCAGGCCGGCTGCGAGCGCCCACAAGGTGCCGCCGTCGCGCAGCGAGGCCTGACCGCCGGCCAGCCATGTCACGCCTGCGAATCCCAGAGCCATGCCGAACCATTGCCAGGCAATCAGGCGGTCCCCGATCCAGATCCAGGCAATCAGCGCGACGAACAGCGGTGCGGTCGCGTTGAGGATCGAGGCCATGCCGGCGGTGATCGACAAAGCGGCCCAGGCAAAGAGCGTGAACGGAATGGCAGTGTTCGGTCGCGCCCAGCAACAGGAAATGTGCAGGCCGCGCGCGCAGTTCTCCCAGGCCATCACGCCAGGCAGAGCAGGGGCAGCAGCATCAGTGCGGCCACCGCGATGCGTACTTCGGCCAGCGCAAACGCTCCGAACGCCGGAGCGGCGATCCGGGTGAAGAGGAAGCTGGCCCCCCATAGGGCGGCGAGCATGACCAGGTCAAGGATGTCGCGTTGCTTCATGCCGCCATTGTGGCCACGCTGAATGCCCGCACCCACCCGTTTCTTGCTCTGGCGCGCTAGCCCATGTGCATCGAATTCAACGCCAGGGTGTGCGCAATTCGCGCGGCAGGATTTCCTCGGTTGCCTGCGCGATATAGCGGCCATCGTGAAAGATCAGGGGCACGCCGCCCGGGGCCTCGAACTGCACCACTTCGCCGACCAGTATCAGGTGATCACCGGCCTCGTGCAGATTCCGACTCTCGGCGATCAGCCAGGACACGCATCCATCGATCAGTGGTGCGTCGCAGGGGCCGACGTGCCAGGCGATGGATGCGAACCGGTTGGAGCTGCGCGTGGCGAATCGCTTCGCGACGGCAAGCTGATTCGTCGCCAGCACATTGATCGCGTAATGGGTACAGCTGCGAAAGATCGCCAGGGAACTTGCCTTGCGCGCAAGACTCCAGAGAATCAGCGGCGGATCGAGTGAAACCGAACTGAAGGAATTGACGGTCAAGCCGATCGGCACGCCGTCAGGGGTGCGGGCAGTGACTATCGTGACGCCCGTTGCGAACTGCGCGAGCGCGCGCCGGTAGTCGGGAACCTGGGCTTTCGCCATCGGGGGATTCTACGTGGCGAATTTCGGACGCGACTTATGATGCTGTTAGCGGGCCTTTGCATGTCCTGTCATGCAAAAGCCGACATTGGTCCGGAATCCTTGGGGAGGAAACATGAACGCAGTGCGCATTTTCATCGGGATCACGTTGGCCAGCCTGTTGTCGGGCTGCGGATACAACGCGATCCAGCAGAAAGACGAGGATGTGAAAGCGGCCTGGGCCGAGGTCCTCAACCAGTATCAACGACGCGCCGACCTGATTCCGAACATCGTCAATACCGTGAAGGGCGAAGCCAACTTCGAGCAGCAGACTCTGCAGAACGTGATCGAGGCGCGGGCGCGCGCCACGGCGATCCAGGCCACCCCTGAACTGGTCAACAATCCCGAAGCATTCGCCAAGTTCACGCAGGCGCAGGGCGAAGTGTCGTCCGCACTGTCCCGACTCCTGGTCACGGTCGAGAATTATCCGAACCTGAAGGCCAACGCCGCCTTCCAGGACCTGCGCACACAACTGGAAGGCACGGAAAACCGGATCGGGATCGCACGCAACCGCTATATCAAGTCGGTCGCGGATTACAACAGCTTCATCCGCCAGCTGCCGCAGAACCTGACCGCGATGGTGTTCGGATACAAGCCAAAAGCGCAATTCACGGTTGAAAGTGAAGCGGCCATCAGCAAGCCGCCGACGGTCGACTTTACTGCGCCCAAGAAGTAGGCACAGTGCATCGCTTGTGCGCGCCGGCCGCCCGTACCCTCGTCGCGCTGACGATGGGGTGCGCCCTGGCGCTTGGCGCGTTGGCGCAGGGCACGCCCCCTGAACTGCCGAAGGGGCTGTTCCCCGGCGGAGCGCCGCCTGTTCCCGCTGCGCAAGAGCCGGCCAGCGGCAAGTCGGCGCACGTCGAGGTCCCGGCCGGCATCGCGCGCGATTCCCTGGGTCGAATCGAGGTGCCGCCCCTGGCGCGCGTGACCGACCTGGCGGGCGCCTTGAAGCCCGGCGAGCACGCCTCGATCGAGTCAAAGCTCGCTGCGTTTGAGCAGGCGCGCGGCTCGCAGATCGCTGTCCTGCTCGTGCCCAGCACACAGCCGGAACCGATCGAGGACTTCGCAAATCGGATCGGCAACACCTGGAAAATTGGCCGTGCAGGCATCGGCGACGGCCTGCTGATGGTGGTCGCCACCCAGGATCGACGCGCACGCATCGAAGTGTTTCGCGCACTGGAGGGGGCGATCCCCGACGTGGCGGCGCGGCAGATCATCCGCGAGCAGATGGCGCCGCGTTTCGCCGCGGGAGACTTCGCGGGAGGAATCAGCGCCGGCCTTGATGCGATCTTCAAGCGCATCGAGGCGGAGCGACTTCCAACTCCGTCCGGCATTCCGCACGAACGGGTCGACGCAGGAGCCGGCTTGATGGCGGCAATCGTGCCCTTCGTGATCATCGGAGCAGTCGTCGCAAGCGTGATGCGCAGGATCTTCGGATTTCCGGGCGCAGCGATCACCGGTGTAGGCGCGGGGGCCGTGGCGGGATTCATGCTTTCGTCGCTGATTTCGGCCTTGTCGCTGGTATTGCGGTGATGCTCTTCTCATTCGGCGGCGGGCGCGGCGGGCGGGTGCTCGGCGGACGACGAGGAGGTCCGGTGATACTGCCGGGCGGCTGGAGCGGTGGCGGTGGGTGGGGCGGAGGTGGCGGCGGCGGCTGGAGTTCGGGTGGTGGCGGCGATGCGGCCGGCGGCGGCGCGAGCGGAGGCTGGTGATGGAGATCCGGCGCTGGCTCCGACACTCCTTTGCGACGCCGCAATCATTGCGCCGCGCATTTCCGGACGCTGCACTCGATCGCATCCGCAATGCAATCACTGCGAGTGAAGCCGCGCACTCCGGCGAAGTTCGCTTCGCGATCGAGGCTCGGCTGCCCTGGAGCTATCTGTGGCGCAATGCACCCGCGCGCGAGCGCGCCGAGATGATCTACTCCAAGTTGCGGGTGTGGGATACCGAACACAACAATGGTGTGCTGATCTATGTCCTGCTGGCCGATCACGGCATCGAGATCGTCTCTGATCGGGCGCTCAATCAGGTGCCACGAACCGAATGGCAGTCGATCGTCGATGACATGTTGGTGCGTTTTCGTGCGGGTGAGTTCGAGGCCGGCGCCCTGGCCGGCGTCGGCGCGGTAGGTGAGGTGCTGGCGCGTCACTTTCCGTTGCGCGCGGGGGATCGCAATCCCGACGAGCTGCCGGACGCGCCTACCGTCCTGTAGGCCGGAGATGTTCGAGCCGGTCGAGCTGTGGGATGCGGTCGCGCGAAGGCTGGAGCGGCCGGATGCGCTGCTGCATCTGATATTGCTTGCGGTGGTGGGCAGTGGCGGCATCGCACTTGCCAGCGAGATCGGCGTGCGCGTCTTCAACACCGACTGGCATCGGATCGCAGGCTATTCAACCCAGCCAAATCGAAGCTGGACGTCATTCTTTGCTTTGTGGGCGGTGTATGCGCTGGCGCCGGTGTTCCAGGGCCTGACGGGCGCCTGGCTGCTGCGCTTCTATCGACGTCCTCACCAATGGCGAGGTGCGCTTGCCGTTTCAATCGTTGGCACGATTCCGTTGTATGTCGCAGGCTTGAGCCTGGTGCTGTTGCCCGGGATTCTGCTTGTTTGTGTTGCCTTTCTGATCAGCTGCATGTGGTGGTCGAGCGGCAGCCAACAGCTTCTCGGCGTGCCGCCTGGCGAATCAGCCGACTATGTCGCTGCCATGCTGATTGCATCGAGCGCGTTGCTTTTTCTGCTGTCGGCCAGCCTGCCGTTCTGATCTGCGAAAAGGCCGAAGGACAGTCCAGCTTCATCGCCGTCGGGTTCAGCGCCCCCAAAGCTGGGCCAGCCTTTCCGCGCGGCCGCAGCCGCGGAGATAACGCGCGTAAAGCTCAGGCTGCTTCAGGTAGTACTGCTGCTGCTCCGCCTCGGCCGGCCAGAATCTCGGCGCCGGCGCGATGGGTGTTATGACCGTTGCGCGGAAGGGCTTGCTGCGTTCAAGTTCGGACCGTGAGCGCACCGCAACTTCGCGCTGTGCCTCGTTCTCGTAGAAGATCGTCGGGTTGTATTGACGTCCGATGTCGCAGAACTGCTCATCGGAGCGCGTCGGATCGATGCTGCGCCAGTAAGCTTCCAGCAAGCCGGAAAAACTGAGGACACGCGGATCAAATTCAACCCGCACGGTTTCCAGGTGGCCAGTGCCGCCGGCGACGACCTGCGACGTAGGTTGGATTCTCGGTGCGGCCGCCGGCGAATCCGACCGAAGTGGCGAGCACACCGGGAAGGCGATCAAACGACGCCTGCAGCGTCCAGAAGCATCCTCCGGCCAGCAGTGCAGTCTCGGTTGCGACCGGCGGCTCGGCGCGGGTGCTGAACGCAGCGACAGCCAGTAAGCTCAGGAGGGTCTGGCGCGACCAAGCCCGAGCGATTGTCCACGGAGCCATTGTCATGTCGATCAAACATCCACTTGGAAGTGCACCTCGCGCCGGCAACGAGTTTGCCACGCTCGGTGGCGGCTGTTTCTGGTGCCTCGAGGCGGTTTATGAAGAACTTGAAGGCGTGATCGATGTCGAGTCAGGCTATGCAGGTGGACAACTCAGGCAACCGAGCTACCGCGCGGTGTGCGGCGGCGACACCGGGCATGCCGAGGTCGTGCGCCTCGAGTTTGATCCGGCCATCCTTTCGTATCGCGAAGTGCTCGAGGTCTTCTTCGCGATCCACGATCCCACGACGAAGGACCGGCAGGGCAACGATGTCGGGTCGCAGTATCGCTCGGTGATCTTTACTCACTCGGATGCGCAACGCCAGACGGCTGAGGACGTGATACGCGAGGCGCAAGCGCACTACGACCGACCCATCGTTACCCAGCGGGTGGCGGCAGACGACAAGTCCGGCAGCTACTGGCGCGCGGAAACCGAACATCAGGAGTACTTCCGCCATCACCCGGAACAGGGCTACTGCATGTTCGTCGTGGCGCCGAAGGTCGCAAAATTTCATAAGACTTTCGCGTCGAAACGGCGGAAATCCGCCCGGGATTAGCCGCTTTCCGCGATGCAGCGCGCACCATCGCCCGTTACCATCGGGCGCTGGATCCACTCGGACTACTCGAACCATGCGCCTGCAACGACTTGTCCTGCCCCTGTGTTTCTCCGTCCTCGCGCCACTTGCGGCGGCGCAAGACGTCGGCAAACCTGCGCCTTCCTTTGAGCTGCCGGGCACGCCGCAGGCAGTGCGCCTGGCCGATCTGAAGGGCCGCGTCGTCTATGTCGATTTCTGGGCTTCCTGGTGCGGGCCCTGCAAGCAGTCATTTCCGTGGATGAACGAGATGCAGGCCAAGTATGGTGCCCGTGGCCTGAGCGTCATCGGCATCAATCTTGATCAAAAGCGCGAGGATGCCAACAAGTTTCTCGCTGCAACGCCGGCGAAATTCGGCATCCTGTTTGATCCGACCGGCAAGGTTGCCGAGAAGTACCAGCCCAAGGGCATGCCAACTTCGTTCCTGATTGGCGCCGATGGCGTCGTGCGTGCGATGCATGTCGGCTTCCGCGAATCCGACCGCGAAGAACTGGAACGCGAAATCAGCGGCGCGTTGACCGCAGCCCGCAAGTGAGGAGTGAAGCCATGAAACGCTGTCTGTTGCTGGTTTGTGCGCTTGCTCTGTGCGCCTGCTCATCGACGTCGATTGTGAAGCCCTGGCAGAAGGCCAATCTGGCGAAGCCTGAAATGGCCTTCGATCCGGATCCGCTGGAGCAGCGTTTTGCCGATCACACCTACTTCAGCAAGGAGGCCGCATCGGGCGGCTACAGCGCGGGCGGCGGCGGCTGCGGCTGCAACTGAGATGCCTGTGAAGCAAACTTCGCCCTCATCCCGTTCGATCCTTGCCGCTGCGCTCGCCCTGCCGGGACTGGTCCCCGCCGTCGCCCAGGCGCAGGTGACCGCCCCGAATACCACCCTGGTCCAGTTCAAGTACCTCTACTACAAGGACTATCAGGAGTCCGGTGATCGCATGAAGGTCAGTTCGCCGGCCTTCTACATGCTGACGCCGATCACCGAAGACTGGGTGTTCGAAATCGGCGCCGTCTATGACTCGATCTCGGGCGCGTCACCCTACTACCACAACGTCTTGTCCGGCGCCTCCGGCCAGGGCATCAAGGACGGGCGAACCGCGGCGGATGTCTCGATCACAAAGTACTTCGCCAACCGGACCTCGGTGGCGTTGCGTTACGCGTATTCGACCGAAGACGACTATCGCTCCAGCGCCGGCGCCATCACTATCCGGCATGCGACGCCAGACCAGAACACCACCTTCACGCTTGCCGTCGGCTATTCATCCGATGAGGTGTTTCCGGAAGACGGGCCGAAGTTCGAAGCGCGCAAGAAGACCACCGACTTTCTGGTCGGCATTAATCAGGTGCTGTCGCCCAACGATGTGGTGCAGGCCAATCTCTACTACGCGCAGCAGAGCGGCTACCTGACCGATCCGTACAAGGCTTTCTGGGGCGTCGACAACCGTCCGGAGAGCCGCGACATGTGGGCGTTTGCGGCGCGCTGGAACCACTACTTCGAATCGGCCGACGCCACCTTGCGCACGTCGTATCGCTACTACGGCGACGACTGGGAAGTGTCCGCCAATACCGTCTCCATCGAGTGGGCGCAGAC
This sequence comes from uncultured beta proteobacterium, assembly GCA_963735955.1. Taxonomy (GTDB): domain Bacteria; phylum Pseudomonadota; class Gammaproteobacteria; order Burkholderiales; family Burkholderiaceae_F; genus CAVTND01. The sequence goes on from CAVTND010000016.1 coordinate 259,864, forward strand.
CTTGCCCCAGGGCTGGGTGTTGACACCAGGGCTGCGCTATACGACGCAAAGTGCGGCCAGCTTCTATTACGACCCGATTTACGACCCCATTCTCGGCGCGCCGTTTCCGCCGGGCTACCTGACGAACCCGTTTGGCTTCTACTCGGCGGATACGCGGCTGTCAGCCTTCGGCGGAATCACCGGCGGCGTGAAGCTCAGCAAGACCATCGGTCTGGGCTGGATCGTGGATGCCAAGGCCGAGTACTACGAGCAACGTGCCGACTGGCGCGTCGGCGGAGAGGGCAGTCCCGGCCTCGAGGCGTTCAAGGCGCAGATGTATCAGGTCGGGGTGACGCGCAAGTTCTAGCCCGCCGCACGGCCAGCGGCCGGAGTCCGCTGGCCTTCGGCAGGCGACAGACAGTCCGCAGGGACTGTCTGTGTCCGGCCTCAGCCCGAAGGCGGGCGACGTCCCTCGCGGAGGGACCGCGCGCAGCGCGAGGGAGCGACCACAGGCGCCGCACGGCCGCCCGAAGGCAGGCGACAGACAGTCCGCAGGTACGATGGCGCGCCTTGCGGAGCGTCGCGCGTGTCGACCCTTTTTTCATTCGAGTTTTCAGCGATGGCTTCGCGCTGCGAGGTGCGGATCTATGCGCCGGAATTCGTCGCAGCGCAAAGCTGGGCCGATGCCGCTATCGCCGAAGTCTGGCGCATCGAAGCCAAGTATTCGCGTTACCGTGACGACAGCGTCGTCAGCACCATCAACCGCGCGGCCGGACTGCATCCGGTCCAGGTCGATGCAGAGACCTCGGCCTTGCTCGACTTCGGCGCGAACTTGCACGCACAGAGCGAGGGCCGCTTCGATCTGACCAGCGGCGTGCTGCGGCGCGCCTGGAATTTCAAGTCCGGAAAGCTGCCATCGACGAGCGAGATCGAGGCGCTACTGCTATTGATCGGCTGGAGCGAGGTTCAACGGAGCGACGGCCGGATCCTGTTGCCGCGCCGCGGAATGGAGATTGATTTTGGCGGCATCGGCAAGGAGTACGCGGCTGATCGAGCAGCCAGCGCGATGCTGGCCCTGGGCGCACAGCATGGAATGGTGAATCTCGGTGGCGATGTGCGTGTGCTGGGTCCTGCGCCGGATGGAACCGCCTGGCGCATCGGCATTCAGGACCCGCGCGGTGAACCCGGACGCACGATCGCCCACCTCGATGTCGCCAATGGCGCACTCACCACTTCGGGTGACTATGAGCGTTACTTCGAGGTGGACGGCCGTCGTTACTGCCACCTTCTCGACCCGACAACCGGCTGGCCCGTTGATCATTGGCGGTCGGTGTCGGTGGTCGCGCCGCTGGCTGCTGCGGCGGGGGCCTGTGCCACGCTCGCCATGCTGATGCCGGTCGCGCCGGCGCTCGAATTCCTGCGCGGCCAGGCAATGCGCTTCTTCGCGATTGATGCAGCGGGTGGACAGCACGCTGCGTGACAGTTGGCCTCGATTCTCTAGCTGACGATCGCCTTTGCCAGTTCGATCAGACTCAGTGGTGCACAACCCTCAGCCTTGTTATTGGCAATGATGAAAGCGGGCTGGCCGCTGCGCAGTGCCACGTGGGCGAGGTGGGCGAGTGCGCCGCGCGTGACAAGGTCCGGCTCGACCAGTCGATTGAACGGCGCCAGGCGATGTTTCGCATCCTCATAGCTCTGGCCAGCCGCCAGGTTCCAGCGCACGATCAAAGGTCCCTTGAGAGTCCACGCGTCCCCTTCATCGTCGGCGGCATCGAGCGCGCGCAGAGCGGCCGCCTGTCGCGCCGCGACCGGCATGCGCGGGTGAATGCCGACTACCAGTCGCGCACCGGCGGCACCCAGCGCGCGCACGAGACGCGGTGTCAGCAACTCCGCATTGCGCAGCTCGAGCGCGTAGATGGGTGTCGTATCGCCGACCGTGCGCGGCAATTTGCCCAGGAAATCGCCGAGTCGCTCGATCAGCTCCTGGGCCGCAGCCCCGGCGAGCATCTCGCGCGGCAAGGGTGGCAACTGGAATATCAGAGGTCCGGTGTGTTCGCCCAGTCCTTCGAAAGCAGGTCGAACGAAGCACTCATCGGCGGCGCGGGCATCCAGAAAGTGCGGGTTCGGTGTGGTCGGAGCGCCACGTTCGGTCCGGACCACGGCGTCCGTCACCTGAGCCGGCGCCTTGATCACGAAGCGGAAAGCAGCCGGCACCTGTTGCGCATAGCCGGCGAAATCAGCGGCGGCAAGAGGCTGATAGAAACTGCGATCGATGCTCACCGTGCGCAGCAACGGGTGCTGCGCATAGGCGGCGAGGCCGCTGCGTGCGAGCTGCGTCTCGCTGTAGTTGCCGTCGAAGACGATGCCCTGCCAGCCGGGGAAACTCCAGGAGGAGGTTCCCAGCATGATGCTGGTGGACAAGCGGCGGCCGAGGCGCGCCAGGTCTTCATCGACCGGCGCGGCTTGCACCGGGCTCGACGACTGAACGGCAGCCGGCGGTTCGAAGTCGGTGTCGTCGAACAGCGAGGCGGAGGGGTGGGCACGCTCGCGCATGCCAGGAGTCTAGAAGCTATCTCAAAACTACTGCGCGTCCCGATTTTGCGACTGCGGTGCTCTATGTACAGCCCGTACACGTCGGCTCCTCGCCGCAAACTCGGGCCCGCTCGCTACGTTTTGATATAGCTTCTACGAAGGGGTGGGACGCGAGTTGGGAGTGGCCTGGCGGATCTGCTCGATCACCGCTTCCGTATCCAGTGACAACTGCATTGCACGGGTGGTCGGTCCTGGTGAGGGATCAAGCGGCAGGCGTAGCAGGATCATGGTGCCGGCACCGGGCACCGACTCGAACTTCAGGAATGCGCCGACACGAGCCGCACGATTCTTCATGTTGAGCATGCCGCGGCCGCCGCCGCTCGGGTTCGCTGCCAGTCCCCGCCCGTTGTCGGTCACGCGAATCGACAGCCACTGCGCATCGCCGTCGTGATCGACGCCGAGGGTCACGCGCACGGTGCGGGCGCGGCTGTGCTTGATCGCATTGGTTAGCGCTTCCTGCACGATGCGCAGTACCGGCAGCACCGAATTCGGATCGAGGTCGACTTCCTCCGGCAGATTGCGCCCATCCCACTGCAGATCCATTCCTGCCAGCTTGAGCCGCGGCTCCATGCGGAAGCGCAGATTCCCGAGCGCGGCAAGCAGATCGGAGTCTTCGGCCGCGAGCGCGTCGATCGCCAGCCGCATGTCATCGATCGACTCGCGCAGAATCTGCGCCACTTGCTCGTTGGAAACCGCGCCGCGCTCGACCAGCATCAGCGAGGACAGCAGCTGCGATCCGAGGCCGTCGTGCATGTCCTGCATGATGCGCTGACGTTCATGGGCACTGGCTTTCAGGCGCTCGCTCTCGCGCAGGCGATCAAAATTGCGCTTGAGTAGCTGTTCGCGCTCATGGATGCGGGACTCGAGCTCGGCGTTGGTCTTCTCGACTTCGGCCAGGGAACGAACGAAGCGGTCGATCAGCGCAGCACCGAGGGCAATCAGCAGCAAGGGCGTGGCGACATTGAGCATTGCGAGGCTGCCAAAGGGCAGCACGCCGATATAGACAAGATAGTCATGAACCGCCGCCGCAAGTGCGATGGCAAGCGCGAACACGATTCCCTTGGGCATCAGTGCCGGCTCGGCAAACGCGCGTCGGCCGAGCGACAGCAGGCCCACGCCGAGGGCGATCAGCATCATGGCCTGCCATAGCGGCCCCACGGTGATATCGAAGGTGTCGCCGAATAGCAGGTAAAGCACCGGCCCCAGCGCCGCCAGCACCATGAGTCCGGCCTCGGTGCGCGCTTGCCGCCGCTCGCTGTAGCGCCACATGGTGATCGTCGCGAGCGCGGAAAAGGCGGCTGTGCCCAGATAGAAAGCGAAGCGGATCCAGGCGCGCGCCGCAATCGGTAGCGATTCAAAGGAGACGTCGAGTTGGCGCATGGACCAGAAGACGGCCATCAGAGCGAGCATGCCGAACAGGGTTTCGGACCGGCGGCGGAACCACAGCGCGGCGAATCCGACCGCCAGCAGCCCGCTCAACAACAGGGAAATCCAGCGCAGGGTGTGGTTGACAAAGAACTCTCCGCCGTAGATGGCCTGAAGGCTGACCGTTGGGCCGACAAAGATTTCGCCGATGCCGTGCACTCCGCTGCCATAGGATGTGTAGATCAGTGCCTCGTTGCGGCCAGCGACCAGGAACTCCGGCGGAAGATTGACCAGATGAGGGCGGCGTGCGCGCACGTATCGCTCATCCGAATCGAGCGGCAGGTCGGCCACCAGCCGGCCGTTGACGAAGACGGCGCCGCCAGTGGGCAGGGGCGCCAGCAGCAGACTCCAGCCAGCCGCGGTTACCGCCGGCACTTCGAACGACAGCCGCAGCCATACGCCCTGGCGGGAGCCACTTGAGTATGCCCAGCGCATGGGAAGTGCGTGTGACTGCCAGATTGAATCGGCCTTGGGGAAGGTATCGCGTGTGCCCGCGACCCAATCGATGCGGGCGATCGAATGGGCAGCCGGCTCGGTTTGAGCTAGCGCAGGCGAAGAAAGTGTGGCGGAGAAAAGCGCCACGAGAGCGACGATGCATGCACCGCCCCGGCAAAACAGGACGGCGAGATGAGCGCGAATGCGGGCGAACAGCGTCAAGTGGCCCTCAGGTCCGCAGCAGTCCCATCTGCGTGGCCTCGTAGACCGCTTCGCCGCGCGAGTGCACGGCTAGTTTGCGATAGATCTTCTTGATATGCGCCGTTACCGTATGCGGCGAAATGCCGAGGATCTCGCCGATCTCGTTGAAGCTCATGCCTTTGGCAAGCAATTGCAGGATCTCGGTCTCGCGCGCCGACAAGGGATTCTGCTCGGCGCCTGGGGCCCGCGCCGGTGCGCTGGTGCCCATGCGGTTGCGGATCGCGCGCAGGACACTGCGCGCCACGACCGGGCTGACCGGTGAGCCGCCCGCACGCAGCAAGCGGATGCAGGAGATCACGTCGGCGGGAGCGGAGTCCTTGAGGATGTAGCCGGTGGCGCCGGCTTCGATCGAAGACACGACATGTTGCTCATCACCAAAGACAGTGACGACCATGATGTCGACGTCGGGCTTCTTCTGGCTGACCTGGCGGATCAGATCGATCCCGCTGCCGTCCGGCAGTCCGAGGTCGATCAGCATCACCTCGAAACTTTCGCGATCGACCAGGGCCTGCGCCTCGCGCTTGTTGGCCGCAGCTCCCACCAGCTTCATGCTGGGTTCGCCTTCGACAATCTGCACGAAGCGACGCCGAAACTCCGGTTCGTCTTCGACGATGATGACCGCTATCGGCTGTTCGCTCATCGAGCCCCCTGATCGTGCTGATCGTGCTGATCATGCAATGGCGCGATCATAACTGGTGGGACTGTCCGCTGCGTCCCGCACTACGGGCAGACTTTTGGACGAAAACGTCAAGGCGCGAGGCGCGTCCGCTGCCAGCCTGCAGCATCACGTGTATAGAGCAGGCGGTCGTGCATGCGGGAGGGGCGGCCCTGCCAGAATTCGATCGAATCCGGACGAACGCGGTAGCCGCCCCAGTGCGGCGGTCGAGATGGATTAGGTCCATGGCGGAGCCCCATCTCGGCCACGCGTGCGAGCAGCCAGGCTTTGCCCTGGATCGGCTGACTCTGGGGCGACGCCCAGGCACCGATCCGGCTCGTCCAGGGCCGACTGCGGAAATACTCGTCAGACTCTGGCGCATCCAGTCGCGCGACGCTGCCCTCGATGCGAACCTGGCGTTCGAGTTCGGGCCAGAACATCAGAAGGCTGGCACGCGGATTGGCGTCGAGTTCGACTCCTTTGCGGCTGTCGTAGTTGGTAAAGAACACGAACCCGGCATCGTCATAGCCCTTGAGCAGGACCATGCGCGCACTGGGACGACCATCGGCGTCCGCCGTGGCGAGCGCCATTGCATTGGCTTCCCGCACCTCGGCCGCCATCGCTTCGTCCCACCAGCGCGTGAACTGGCGCAAGGGATCGGCGTCGCTGTGGTCATCATCCAGCGCCGCCTTTGAATACTCAACGCGCAGATCCGCAAGATTCCTCATGGCCCAAGTTTAGGTTGATGCGATTGAACTGCGGGCTGCTGCCCGCCGCGCGAGCCGCTCCAGGTGCGGATCGGCGATGCCGTGCTCGTGCAGCGCGCGCACGGTATTGATGAGGTAGTCAAGACTGGTTCCAAAGCGACCACAGCTGCCGCGCGCAAAGACCTCGAGTATCTGACGCTCTTCGAGCCGTCCGGTGTAATTGGGAGCATCGCGCCGCACGACAAAGGCGATACCCTGGACCAGCGCGTCGGGCCCGGTTCGGCAGGCCAGCCAGCGCGGCTGATATGAGCCCATGAACATTTCGCGCTGCCATAGCCGGCGAAACTGCGCTGCAATGTGGCGCGCCGGTATCCTGAACACCACGCCCGCGCATGAACCACCACGGTCGAGTCCAGCCACCAGCCCCGGACAGTCCGGAGTGCCTCGGTTGACCCGGCTCCACAAACAAAGACGCCGGTGGTAGCCGTGCACGCGCGCCGGCGCACGCCGGTCGTAGCTGAGTTCCGGCCGCCAGATCAGGGAGCCATAGCCGAACACCCACAAGGGTGCGCGCCCATTCCAATCGGCCAGACAGGCGTCGAGAGAGGCCGAGAGTTCAGCACGGCCGAGTCGGCGCGGCTGATTGGACACTTTCTTCATCGAGCTTTTCGGTTGGACCAGCGTTGTCGTGCGGTGAGGCCGCCGGCGGCAAGTGCGGCGGCGATCACCCAGAAACTCGATCCCGCGCCCAGCACCGATCCGAATGCACCAAATACGAGGGGCAGTACAACATGGCTGCTGTTCATCAAGGTGGTGCGCACGCCGAGTGCCTCGCCGATCCTGCCGGCCGGCGAGCGCTCGTGCAGCAGCGACATTACATTCGGCTGGGCGGCGCCCAGGCCCAGACCGAGCAGGAAAGCGATCGCCAGCATCGGCTCCATGGACGAGAACAGCGGCATCAGTCCAAAGGCCGTGGCCGCGGTCAGCAACGTGAATACGAGTACCTGCCATTCGCTGAACCGGCGCGACAGCGCCGGCATCGCGAGCCGGATGACGAAGGTCGCCGCGGCGAAGCTGCCAAGCACCAGGCCGATCTGCGATGCCGTGAGCCCGACGCTGGTGCCGTAGACCGGGACCAGAAACGTCTGCAGATCCCAGGCCATCGAGATCAGTCCCGAGGCAATCAACACATGGCGCACTGAAGGATAGCGAAACAGATCGAAGGGGCTCGAGGACTGCGCGGCCTTCTCGCGTCGTTGTGCGGCCGGCAGCCGCGCGCGATGGACGAAGAGAATCGCCAGACTCAGGAGCATGATCAGCAGTATCAGGACGAAGGTCAGGCGATGGCCGATGTGATCGATGAGAAAACCGCTGGCGACCGGCGCGATCAGTCCGGAGGTCGAGAATCCGAGTGCAAGTATGGAAAACGCTGCCGGCCGCCGTCCGGGGTCGGCGAGTTCGCCAACCATATTCTGTGTCGTCATCTGCAAGTACATGAATCCGGTGCCCAGTAAGGCCGCCGCTACCAGCAAGGGCGCGACATCGGCAACGGCATAGGGAAAGACAGCCGGCAGCGCCGCGCCGGTGGTCATCAGCGCGGTTCCCAGCATCAGTGGCCGGTAAGGGCCGACTTCGTCGAGCCAGCGACCGGCGCGCACGGCAAGCAGTGCGGGCACCAGTGCGAACAAGGCCATGATCACGCCCACGGTGAAGGTCGACGCCTTGTTGGACAGCGCGTAAAGCGAGCCGGTCAATCGTGCCGCGCCGAAGGCGGTATGGGTCAGTACGACGAACAGGACGATGCGCGCCAGCGAAATCTTCATGTCGTGTTCGCAAGCCTGCTGCGCCATGCAACCAGGGCGACTCCTGCGCAGGTGATGGCGATTCCCAGCGCCGTCAGGATCCCCGGCTGCACGCCGAACAGCAGCCACTCAAGTGCGACAGCGATGATCGGCGTCAGGTAGAGCAGACTGGTCACGCGCGTGGCCTCCCCTCGACGCATCAAGGTGTGGAGCGCATTGACCGCGAAAATCGAAGCGAATACAACCAGAAAGACGATTGAGCCGACCAGGGTCCATGACCAATCGACGCGGAAGCCTTCGACCAGGAGGGCGAGCGGCGCCAACAGGGCGAGACTGGCAGCAAACTGAACGACGGTGGCTGCACGCAGATCTACCGCCGGACAGAACACACGCTGATACAGCGTTCCAGCGGTGATCGACGCCAGCGCAATCGTGACCGCAATCAGTGCACTGGCGCTCATCGCGTCAATGTCGATCTTGTGCCAGACCACCAGCGCGACTCCGGCCAGGCCAAGCAAGACGCCGGTCCACTGCGGCGCCCGCAGCCGCTCGCCAGTCAGCGGTGCCGCGACGGTTGCGGTGGCGAGCGGTTGCAGGGCAAGCACCAGGGCCGTGATCCCGGCCGACATGCCGAGATACTGCGCGTAGTGGCTGCCGCCGAGATTGATCGCATGCATCAGCAGGCCGGCGACTCCGACATGAATCCATTCGCGGCGCGACCGCGGCCAGGCCGGCCGCGCGAGCAGCGCGAGAGGTATCACCAGCAGCAGGCCGAATGCAAAGCGCAAGGACAGGAATGTGAACGGGGCAGCGAATTGCAGCCCGGCCTTGGTGGCGAGGTAGCCCGATCCCCAGACGATCACGAAGTACCAGGCCAGCCACGAACTGGCGGAAAAGCGCTGCAAGTCGCTCACGGGGCAATTGTTGCAGACACCGGCCGCCGGCGCCGTTGATTCCCCACTTGTGCATCGCGTCGGCCGCCGGCCGACGCAAGCGCAGCTCTCTACTGCTCGAGCTTGATTCCCTGGCGCTTGACCAGATCGATCATCTTGTCGCGCTCGGAAATGATCTGAGCGCGAAACTCGGCCGGCGTATTGCCGATCGGCTGCATGCCCTGCGCCCGCAGCTTCTCGCGCACGGCCGGGTTCTGCAGCGTCTTGACCGCAGCGTCATACAGTCTCTTGATGATGTCGTCCGGCGTTTTCGCAGGCGCAAGCAACCCGTACCAGACCTGATCGTTGACCGCCGGCATCTTCAGTTCGGCCAGGGTGGGCACGTTGGGCAATACGTCCACCCGTTTGGGTGCAGCAACTGCAAGCGGGCGCAGCGCCCCGTTCTGGATGTGCGGCAGTGAGGACGGCAGGTTGTCCATCAGAATTTCGACCTGGCCAGCGATCACATCGTTGAGCGCCGGACCCGAACCACGGTAGGGAATGTGCAGGATGTATGTGTCGCTGGCGACCTTGAACAGTTCGCCCATCATGTGATTGATACTGCAGGTGCCCGATGAAGCGAAAGAGTACTTGCCCGGATTCGCCTTCAGCAATGCGACGAATTCGCCCATGTTCTGCGCCTTGACCTTGCCTGGATTGACCGTGATGACGTTGGGTACACCGACCAGGTTGGTGATCATCGCGAAGTCGTCGGGCGACTTGTAGGGCAGCTTCGGATTGCACGCGGGATTGACCGCCATCGTCGATACGGTGGCCATGCCGATCGTGTAGCCGTCCGGTGCGGCGCGCGAAATTTCGAGCGCGCCAATGGCGCCGCCACCACCGCCGCGATTTTCCACGACCACGGCAACCCCAAGGTTCTTGCCGAGGTCTTCGGCGACAATGCGCGCAACGATGTCGGTGGTGCCCCCGGGCGGGAACGGGATGATCCAGCGGATCGGTTTGGTCGGGTACTGCTGCGCGAACGCGGCGCCTTGCGCCAAAGCAGATATCAGCAGCGCGGCAGCAAGTGCGCGCACGAGCAAAGCCAGCATCGGTGAATCCTCCGAAAATTGATGCGAGCACACCGGGCCGCCCCGGTTCCCGCGGCAGGTTAACACGCGTGCGCGGCGGTCCGGCGGACGAAACTGCGATCGCTGCCGGCCGTGTCAGGCTTTGCGGATCAGCAGCAGCGGCAAATCGGTGTGCGCCGTTACGCGCGTGGCCACCGAACCCATGACGGCCGCATGAAATGCGCCGTGCCCGTGCGATCCCATGACCAGGAGGTCGAGTTTCTTCTTCTTCGCATACGCAGCTAGTTCATCGCCGGGGTTGCCGATCAAGCAGACTTCGTCAGCATGCACCTTGGCCTTCGCGAGCAGCTTGCGCACCGGTCCGACCGCCGTCTCGAAGGCTTTCTTCCGCAGCGCCAACACTTCCTCCTCCGAGAAGGCCGGCAGCGCCATGCCTGCCATGTCAGGCATCACCGTACCGGCGAAATCCGGGACCACGTGCAGCAGCACGAATTGGGGTTTGGCGCCGAACAGATCTGAATGACGCAGCACGTACTTGATCGCTTCCCGTCCATACTTGCTGCCATCGACCGCAATTCCGACGTGCAGGGAGTCGGCGGGAACACTGGTGCGATCCCGGATCAGCAGCATCGGTGCTTTGCTGCGCGCCATCACCTCGTGGGTGATCGATCCGAACAGCAGCCCTCGCAGGGACGAGTGTCCGTGCGAGCCCATGACGATCAGGTCGCACTTGGATTTTCCCGCCGCCTCGCTGATCTTCTCGCCCGGGTCCCCAAGCAGGTAGTGCGCGCTCACCGTAAGTCCGGAGCGCGCCAGCTTCTCGATGGCCGGCTTGAGCAACTTGTCGGCCTCTTCAGCGTGATAGTTGTGGACCAGTTCGGCGCCGACGACACGCGCCGCTCGCGCCGGAACCGGGACCTGGACATTCACGATCTCCACGGTCGGGTCTTTGCCGATCAGGGTGGAGCGCGAGGCGACAAAGTCAATAGCGGCCCGGCAGTGCTTGCTGCCATCGACCGGTAGCAGGATTCTCATTGGTGACTCTCCAGGATGTTGAAGAGTCTAAGGCAGGTGAGGGCGGGCGCCATGACGCAAGGCAAGTCCGGCAAACAGGCTGCACGGTTAAGCTTGCAGTAGACCCTGCCTGATGCACATGTCCCCGGACGACCACGCCTATTCCGGCACGGACCTCGAGCGCCGTTTTAGCGGTATCGCCCGGCTATATGGCGAGTCCGGAGCGGCGCGATTGCGCGGTGCCCATGTGGCGGTCGTTGGTCTGGGCGGCGTGGGCTCGTGGGCGGCCGAAGCGCTGGCGCGTTCAGCAATCGGACAGTTGACACTGATCGACTATGACCACATCGCAGAGTCGAATACGAATCGGCAGATCCAGGCGATCGACGGTGCCTATGGCCGAAGCAAGATCGAGGCCATGGCTGAGCGGATCGCCGCCATCAATCCGGTGTGCAAGGTGCAATGCGTCGATGAGTTTGTGACGCCGGACAACGCGGATCGTCTGATCATTGGATTTGATGCGGTGCTCGACTGCATAGACCAGGTGCACGGGAAGGCGGCGTTGATAGCGCGCGGTCGCCTGCTGTCAATCCGCGTCTACACCTGTGGGGCAGCCGGTGGTCGCATCGATCCGACTCAAATCGCCTGCGCGGACCTGGCGCTGGCGAGCGGTGATCCGCTACTCGCCAGCGTGCGTCATCGACTTCGTCGGAAGTATGGTTTTCCGGCAGCGGGCGCAACCGGCAAGCGCTCGGCCGTCTTTGGAGTAACGGCAATCTATTCGCCGGAGCCGGTTCGTCGCCCGCCCGCTGCCATGGAAGGAACTGAAGACAAGGCCGGGCGGATTGAGGGCAACCTGGCGTGCAGTGGCTATGGCTCCAGCGTTGTCGTCACTGCGGCGATGGGAATGATGGCCGCAGGCAAAGCCATGGCCAGCCTGGCCCAGGACACGGCCAAGATCGATTGACGACAGTCAAGCGAAATCCGGGATCGCGGCGTAAGCTTGTACTGGCCTAGGGAGGAAGTCGATGTTCAAGAAAATACTGCTGCCGACCGACGGTTCGGACCAGTCTGACAAGGCGATTGCCGGGGCGGTCGATTTTGCAAAGACACTTGGCGCCAGCATCGTCGGCATGACGGCGGTGGAGCCATATTCGTATGCCAACCTGTCCGAGTATCAGCCGGAGTCACCAGAAGACTACGAGGCCCGCCATGCCAAGGTCGCCGCCGCGCGCCTGGCCAAGATCGCCGCTGTGGCGGCCAAGCGCGGGGTCAAGGCCGAAACCAAGACCGTCCACTCGTTTTCGCCCTATGAGGCGATCATCAAGGCCGCGACCGAAAGTGGTTGCGACCTGATCTTCATGTCGTCGCACGGACGGCGCGGCCTGGATGCACTCCTGCTGGGCAGTGAAACTCAGAAGGTTTTGACCCATTCCAAGATCCCGGTAATGGTCTATCGTTAGGACTGCAGCGGGATTCCGCTGCGTTACACGGCGATCCGTCGCCGCGAGGCCCGGCCCAGCTTGCTGCGCCGGGCCTTTTTGTGGGCTGGATTTTCTTACGGCGTTCGACGATGTCCCATTTCGCGCCGTATCCAGTCGTGCAGATGAATCATGCCGTCTTCGTGCGGCGAGTGGTACGGACCTTCGTCGTCTTCGCCCGCAAGCCAGAGCGCGCGGCGTCCCCGATGCAGCCGTATACAGGCCTGCGCATCCTCGACTGCCGACTCGGCATAGGCGGCCTGATGGGCGTCAACAATCTGGCGCTCGAAGGCATGCACTTCCTCGGGATAGTAGAACTCGACGATGTTGGTCGTGTGATCAGGCGAACGCGGTATCAGTGTGCTGACCACCAGCGCCTGCGGGTACCACTCAAGCATGACGTTCGGATACAGGATCGACCACACCGTGCCGTACTTCGGCAGCGCGCCGCCCGAGTACGCGAGGATGACGTCACGGTATCTCTGGTAGTTGGGCGACACCTGTGCCGCCAAACCATCTTTTATGCCGAGAATCTGATAGCTCCAGTGCTCGCCAAAGCGCCACTCGTAGTTGCCGGCATCGACCCATTTCTGCAGGCCGGGATGCATCGCCTCGACGTGATACAGCTCGAGAAAGATTTCAAGGAAAGTCTTCCAGTTAAATGGACATTCCTCGACGATCGCCTTGTCGAATACCAGGCGCGAGTAGTCGTAATCCGCCGCGAGTGGAAAGTCGGCAAGATCGGCTGCCGCGTTGTGCGGGCCAGCGAACAGCAGCCCCTGCCACTCCATGAGCGCCGTCTTCGGCAGCGCACAGTCCGGTGTTACATCGAAGTCCGGCGCTCCAAGCAGCCGGCCGTCAAGATCGTAGGTCCAGCGGTGCAGCGGGCATACGAGATTCTGATGATGCCCACGGCCTTCGAGGATCAATCCTTGTCGGTGACGGCAGGTATTGGACAAGAGATTGACGCCATTGGGGCCGTGCACCAGCGCCTTGCCGTGCTCGGTCCAGGGCAGGGTCATCGTGTCACCCAACTCGGGCACCATCATCCGGCTGCCAACGTAATTCGGCCCCTTGCCGAACAGCAGCATTGACTCGCGCTCGAACCAGCTGCGATCGAAGTAGCTCGCAATCGCCAGCGGCGTGGAACGCGCCTGCATGGCTGCATCCAGATTGGATCGGCGCGAGATCGAGTCAGGTGAGTTCATCGTCGGTGCCTGAACGTACACAGGCTGGGACGAACCAGCGGCGCCGGATCATACGCGCGCATGTGACCGATGGCGTGGCGCCGGTCGGAGTCCATACAGCCAGCCCTTCCGCATCGCCCATTTCTCGATTTCGACGCCGACAAATACGACGAGTGCGAGCGCAAGTGCAGTGCCCAGTGACCGTGCGTCCAGCGCCTCGGTTCCGAACACGAGCTGCAAGGCCGGAAGGTAGATCAGTGCCAGGTGCAACGCGACACTGCCCACGACAGCAAGCAGCAGAGGGCGATTGCTGGCGAGTCCGATCGTGGCGATGCTTTCGGTCTCCGATCGAACCGCGATCACATGCACGAGCTGTGCAAACGTCAGCGTCGTAAAAGTCATCGTCTGGGCATGCGCACCGTTGGCGATGGCCCAGGCACACGCGAACAGACTCACGGCGCCGATCAGCAGGCCGGCCCAGAGGATGTGTTGCCAGACGCCCTGCGCAAATATTCCTTCCGTGCGCGGGCGTGGCGGACGGCGCATTACCTTGCGTTCGGCCGGTTCTCCTGCGAGCGCAAGTCCCGGCAAGCCGTCGGTAACGAAATTGACCCAGAGAATCTGGATCGGTGTCAGCGGCATGGGAAGGCCGAGCAGCGGGGCCAGGAAGATGGTCCAGATCTCCCCCGCATTGCCGGCCATGACGAAGCGCACAAACTTGCGGATGTTGTCGTAGATCCGGCGCCCCTCGCGCACGGCGCCCACGATGGTGGCGAAATTGTCGTCAAGCAGCACGAAGTCGGATGCCTCGCGTGCAACATCGGTTCCCGTGAGGCCCATCGAAACGCCAACATCGGCCTTCTTGAGCGCCGGCGCATCGTTGACGCCATCGCCGGTCATCGCCACGCATTCGCCACGCGCCTGCAGCGCCTCGACGATCCGGATCTTCTGTGTCGGGTCAGCGCGGGCGAAGATCCGGACCCGATGGACAAGCTCCCGCAACTCAGCGTCGCTGGTTCGGGCCAGTTCGGCGCCGGTTACTGCAACTGCGCCATGAGTCACCAGCTCGAGTGATCGGCCGACCGCCAGCGCCGTTGCCGGATGATCGCCCGTGATCATGATCGGCGTGATGCCGGCTGCCAGGCACTCGCGAACCGAGCTGCGAGCTTCGGTGCGCGCGGCGTCCAACATGCCGACCAGTGCCAGCAGTTCCCAGTCGGAATCGAGCTCGTCGATAGCTTCGTGGACGCTCGCGCCGCGCGCTGCCAGTGCGAGCACGCGGAGCCCATCGGCTGCCATCGATTCGGCGCGCGCGTGCCATGCATCTGTTTCAATGTTGGTGCAACGTCCAAGCACCGACTCCGGCGCACCTTTGATCGTCAGCAGTGCGGCACCATTCGCCGCATGCAGCGTGCTCATCCGCTTGCTTTTCGAGTCGAACGGCAATTCGGCTATGCGTGGCAACTCGGTCCGCAGCGTATCGACGTCGCATCCTGCAGCGG
The DNA here is from genome assembly GCA_963735955.1 of uncultured beta proteobacterium. GTDB lineage: Bacteria > Pseudomonadota > Gammaproteobacteria > Burkholderiales > Burkholderiaceae_F > CAVTND01. Next base: position 274,867 of record CAVTND010000016.1, read on the forward strand.
CCGCAGCTTCGACCAGCGCGACCTCGGTCGGATCGCCGACCCAGCGGCCGTCAGCGGCGTGCGTGGCGTCGCTGTTCAACGCCAGAACAGTCAATGCGCGTTCGCGAGCCTCGTCGTTCACCGGATCGATCCGCACGACGCGCAGACGGTTCTCGGTCAAGGTCCCGGTTTTGTCGCTGCAAATCACGGTCACCGATCCGAGTGACTCGACGCAGGGCAGGCGGCGGACGAGTGCATTGGACCGGGACATGCGGCGTGCGCCAAAGGCGAGCCCGATCGAAACGACTGCGGGCAGCGCCTCGGGAATCGCGGCGACGGCGAGGCTGACCGCAGTCAGGAACATCAGCATGACCGGCTCGCCGCGGGCCAGGCCGAACAGAAAGATGATGGTGCAGATCGCCAGTACCGCGAGAGCAAGGCGGCGCCCGAAAGCGGCAAGTCGGACCTGCAGCGGCGTGCTCTGCTCGCCGGCATCTTCCACCAGGCGCGCGATATTTCCCAGCTCGAGTACGGGTGCCGGTACAGGTCACGACTCCGGTACCACGGCCGGCCGTCACCATGGTTCCGAGGTATACGAGGTTGCGGCGATCGCCGAGACCGGTTTCGCCCTGCAACAGCACGTTCGCCTGCTTGTCCGATGGCACGGATTCGCCAGTCAGCGCCGATTCGTCGACCCGCAATGCAATCGCCTCCACCAGGCGGAGGTCCGCGGGTACGCGAGTGCCGGCCTCGAGCCAAACAAGGTCGCCGGAGACCAGGTGCGCGGCCGGAATTTCATGCCGGTGACCGCCGCGAATCACCTGCGCGCGCGGCGATGACATCGCGCGCAGCGCCGCCATCGCCCGCTCAGCGCGCCATTCCTGCAAGAATCCCAGCACAGCATTCAGAACGACAATGGCCACAATGGCTGAGGACTCGAGCGCTTCTCCCATCGCCGCCGAAACACCCGCGGCTACCAGCAGCACGCCGATCATGAAGTCGCTGAACTGGCTCAACAGCATCGTGAACGGCCCGCGCCTCCGCGCGGCGGGCAGGGCATTCGGCCCGTCGCGATGCAGGCGGGAACGAGCTTCGTGAACATTGAGCCCCTGCAGCGTTGAATGCAGCCGAGCCAGTACATCGGCGACTGACAACGCATGCCACGCGACGATTCGATCTGCGACTGGGGAATTCGCGTTCATGGTGACCACGCCAGAGTGCGCCGCACAGGCGGCGACCTCGTCTGACACCTTAGCCCGCCGCGATCAGTACCTGGTTGCGGTGGATCAAGCGTTCAAGCCCGCACGCGTGTGCGCCGGCAAGGGCCGCATGAGCGATCGCTTGATACGGGCCGTCTTATTGGTGGTGCTTCTTGCGTTCAGCACTGCTGGCGAACGCAACAGGCACTCACGGCTTGATCTTGACTCTCCGTCCCAAGCTTCAGATCTGGCCTTCGAAGGTGTTGCAGGCTGCGATCTGACCGGTCTTCATTCCGGTCATGAACCACTGCTGCCGTTGTTGCGAGCTGCCGTGCGTGAAGCTTTCGGGGACGATCGTTCCCTGCGTCCGGCGCTGGATCGTGTCGTCGCCAATGGCGGCGGCGGCGCCCATCGCTTCGTCCACGTCGCCGGCTTCGAGCAGCTTGCGGTTGCCCGCGTGATGTGCCCATACACCGGCCAGGCAATCGGCCTGCAGTTCCAGGCGTACTGACAGTGCGTTGTACTGCGCCGGGCTCAAGCGGCGCCGGTACTCGTCCATCTTCTGCATGATGCCGAGCTGGTTTTGCACATGGTGTCCGACCTCATGGGCGATCACATAGGCCTGTGCGAAATCGCCCGGAGCGCGAAAGCGGCTCTGCAGTTCGCGATAGAAGGCAAGGTCGATGTACAGCTGTTGATCGAGCGGACAATAAAACGGCCCCATCGCGGTCTGGCCAGTGCCACATGCGGTACGCGTGGCGCCATCGAAAATCACCAGACGTGGCTCCGCGTAGTTGCGTCCCATCTGGGAGAACAGTGTGTTCCAGGTCTTTTCGGTGTCAGCCAGGACGACGGCAACGAAACGCCCGAGTTCGTCCGCTGGAGCCTTGGCTGGTCCCGATGCGGGTGGGGCGGAACTCGGCAAGCTCGTCTGCACCGAATCGACAGTGCTGGCAATGCCGAGCAATACGCGTGGATCAATGCCGAAAATCAGGCCGGCAATGACCAGGATCACCATGCCGATCCCACCGCCGAGCAGACCTCGACGCCCTCCGCCTGCTCCCCGTCGATCCTCTACGTTGTCACTGAGTGGCCCGTCTGTCCGCATGCTGGCCCCGCCCGAAGTTCAAAGAAGCCAGCATAGACTTGACACGCAGGCTTGCAATCAGCGGCCGTTGCCGTACCCGGCATTGCCGTACGCCACCGAATAGTGTTTGGCGTGTCCCGGCGGCAGCCAGCCTGCACTCTGTGCCGGATAGGGTGCGTAGTCGGGAGTTGGGCGCGGCCTGCCGTAGTAACGCGTGTATGGAACAGGACGCGGCACATAGATCACCCTGGGCGCAGGGCGGTAAACCGGAATCGGAACGAAGGCCGGCGCATAAACGCGGGCCGGTGCGTAGACCGGAACTGGCGCATAGACGGGGACCGGCGCAAACACGGGCGGTGCGTAGACGGGCGCCACGAAGACCGGTGGTCCGAACATTGGCGCGCCGATCGTGAATCCGAACTGGGGCGTGTTGACGCTGACCGCGACCTGGGCATGGGCCTGCGACAGCGGAGCCAGGGTGGCCAAGGCAGCGGCAACAATGAAAATTCGTTTCATGGCGGTCCTTTTCTAGTTGACACCCGCAACGGGTGGCATCAGGACTAACGCCAGGAGACGCCCGGTCGACGACCAGGACTTGGTTTCAAGGTGTAACCGGGGTTTCTAACCCTGGCTTGCCCCCGCCCGCTCAGGTTGGTGGCAGGCGCAGCACCCGCGAGGCACCACTACCGCATGGGCGGTCTGTATAGGTGACTCGACCCGACTGGTCGCATCGATAGATGACGAGGCCAAGCGCTTCGCGCGAAGCCGGTTCGGAGGGTTCCTCGATGCTCAGCGGCAGCCGGATGCCGGGACGCGTCCGTTCCCTCGTATCGAACGTCGGCGGCCGCAGGATGCCGAACAGGAAATAGACGAGGCTGATAACCAGGGCGCCCGCGACGAAAACGGCGAGCATGCGAAGCGAGAGGTCGTGGCGAGTATCTGAGCGCGTAATCTGCATGGAAACCTGAATCAATGCTGCAGCGCAATTATCGCCGAAACGCGGTTTTCCTGCAGGCCCGCAATCAGGCGACGGCGAGCCCCATTCGATAGGATTTCCAGACCGCCAACAGGTCGCGCTCGCGCGTGCGCGCGAGCTTGCCGACGCGGCGCTTGTCGCCACTGGGCGGGATACCGGCATCGAGTATGTCGTTCAAGGTCACGGCCATTGGGCGCGTCCTCAGGCCGCTGGCCTGGGCACGTCCGGTGTCCACCGAATGAAACGCTCGTGTTTGCGGATCATGGGTCGGGATCCAGAGCGGCAACTCAACCCAGGGCTGAACACCCTCGCGTTCAAGAAAACGTTCGTCGACCCACTCAATCTCGACTTCCTCGCCCGAAATCCAGCGGCAGGTGTCGATCAGTTCGCCGAACGTCGCCCCTTCGTTGGGCCCAGTGCCGTTGAATGCGCCGCTGGCCCGCTGTCCGATCAGCTTGAGAATCCAGGCCGCCAAATCGCGCGCGTCAATGAACTGGATCGGGGTTTCCGGAGATCCTGGAACCAACACCCGACCGCCGGCGGCGAGGCGCCATGGCCAATACGAAAATCGTCCGGTCGGGTCCTGCGGGCCGACGATCAAGCCCGGTCGTACGAGAATGCTGCGGGCCCCGAACGCACGGGCAACCGTGCGTTCGCACTCAGCCTTAAGGGGACCGTAGTTGGCGCTGGTGACAGTCTCGCGGTCGACTCTCACCGCCGATGACAGTGGGTCGGACTCACGCACCGGCGGCTGGGCAAATGAGGCGTACGCCGAAACGCTGGAGATGTAGACGTAACGCTCACAGCTGTCGAACAGGGCCGCACAACTGGCTTCGACATCCTGCGGTCGATAGCCGCAGGTGTCGATGACGGCATCCCAGCGCCGACCCATCAGAAGGTGCAGGTCCTCGGTACGGTCGCCGGCGATCCACTTCACGCCGGGCGGCCACCATTGGCGCGACATGCCACGGTTGAACACCGTGACCGCGTGGCCGCCCTCGAGGGCGTTCGCCAGCAAGGCCTGCCCGAGGAAGACCCCCCCGCCGATGATGAGGATGTTCATGCGGCTCGATCTTAGGCCGGGCCCGTGCCGCCTGCCAACCCGAATGCGAATCGGCCCGCTGCCGCCCGTCGGCGGGCAGCTTCCAGCGCTCGGGCGCCGCTCTGAGGCGAATGGGATAATCCCTACCTTGCGCGTCCTGCCGAGTCCCTGCCATTGACACTTGATTCCGCGAGGCGGCCGTTCGCCCGCGCCGACTTCGAGCGCGCGCCGCGGTTGCTGTTGCGCGATGGCCGTTGGGCCAATGCGCGAGTCTGGCGCGCGGAAATTGCCGGCCTGCCCTGGGTTGTCAAGGACTTTGCTCCACGCACCCTCTGGGTCCGCAACACCATCGGCCGCGTGCTGATCGGGCGCGAACTCAGCGCACTCGCGCGCCTGGCCGGCATCGACGGCGTACCGGCCGACTCGTTCCGGATCGACGCGCATTCGATGGCCGCGCGCTACATCGAGGGACAGACGCTGGGCAAGATCCCGGCGGCAGATCAGACCCCGGGATTCTTCGAAGCGTTCGAGCGGCTGATGATGAGCGTGCACGCCCGCGGAATTGTGCATCTCGACGTGCGCGGCTCGGGCAACATGCTGATGAGACCCGACGGCATGCCGGCCCTGATCGATTTCCAGGCAGCGCTCAATGTCGGCTGGATGCCAGCGTCGTGGCGCCGTTGGTTCGGCGACATCGACCTGGCCGGGGTTTACAAGAAGTGGGCGGTGCGTGACGCCGCATCAATGGGCCCGCAGCGGCAGGCGGTTCTCGAGCACATGAATCGCTGGCGACGTTGGTGGTTGTTGCGCGGTTATGCTGGCGCCCGCAAGAAGCCAGCCAAAGATGCCGCGCGTCCCTAGACCTTAGCGTGCTGACCTCGATCCGTTCGTTCTTCAACCATCCCGGTGTCCGGCGCACCTATGTCAGGCTGAGGGTGCCGTTGGCGATTCTCGCCATCATCGCGTTGATTCCGTTCGTTCAACGCGACTGGCTGCTGGCTGGTTTCGCCGTATCGATGATTGGTGAGTTCATTCAGCTGTGGAGCTTCGCTTCGCTCGACAAGAACTCCGATCTCGCGATCCGCGGTCCGTATGCAATGGTCCGCAACCCGATGTACCTCGGGCGCTATTTCATCCTGCTCGGCTTCCTGATGCTGCTTGGCCAGATCTGGATCCTCGTCGTTTACACAATCGCCTACTGGTTCTACATGGACACTCGCGTCGAGCGGGAGGAGGCCCATCTGGCACCGATTTTCGGAGCGCGCTACGACGACTATCGAGCCAAGGTGCGTCGCTTTGTACCGGGCGCGCCACTAAAGGGCCAGCCGGTTGCGTATTGGAACTGGACGCTCTTCCGCCAGAACAACGCGACCGGCAATCTGTTCGGCACGGTTCTGGTCTGGGCGGGTGTTGCGGCCTGGCTGCTCCTGCGCTGACTCCAGCACACCCCGTAACCGAGATGGTGTCTTGCCGGCCCGTTGCCGCGTTGGGCTGCAGGCCGGCCGCGACCTCAAATTGCCGTCCGCTTGCTTCGATATAGGAAAGAATCGGGCCCTGCTGTAGACGGATGAGCCGGGACGTGGGATGGCATACGTCCGGGTAGCTCGGCAGCATCATCGCTGCAGCACCGCACAGTGCCGCGGATCGACACTCATGGGCAAACATTTTCCAGACCTCAAGGCGATTGGCGGGGTGAAGTTCCTGCGCCACTGCGCGGCCGCGTTTGCAGCGCTCGCTCTGGCCGCCTGTGGCGGTGGCGGGGAAGCCGGCGCGCCTGCACCGGCGGCGGCAACCGCAACGCCTCTGTCGATAACGAGCTTTACACCGACCAGCGGGCCAGTCGGCAGCACGGTCACAGTTTCGGGTACTGGATTCTCCGGGCTGGCTGGCGCGCGGCTGGACGGTGTCACGGCAACCTATACGGTCGGTTCCGACACGCAGGCCCAGGTAGTCGTGCCCATCACGGCCGCGAGTGGTCGCATCGAATTCACAGCGGCGGGACAGGTTTCGGTGTCGGCTTCCGACTTCACGGTCACCGGGATACCGGTACTGAGCTCGGTGACACCGACCACGGTGATGACCGGGGGGAGGCTGACGCTCACCGGAACCTCGCTCGATCTCGTGCGCGATGTTCGACTGAATGGCACCCTGTTGACGATCGCCACCCGCAGCGCGACATCGATCGCTGCCGATGTGCCGGCTGGCGCAACCAGCGGTGTGTTGACCCTGGTGGATACCAGCGGCGTTGCGCGTGCACAGTCCCAGCAGATCACCGTCGCGGCATTGATGAGCGTGAGTTCGTTCGCGCCTGCCACGGTACTTACCGGGCAATCGCTGACGATCAACGGAGCCAACCTCGATCGCGCTGTTTCGGTGCTCTTCGCAGGCGGCGCAACTGCAGTAGTTGCCTCGCGTACGGCTTCCACGCAGATCGTCGTTCAGGTTCCTGATACTGCTGCGACCGGAGTTTTCCGGGTGCGGGGCAATGTCGGCGACGAGGTCGCTGCTGCCGCACCGTTAACGGTCACGCCGGCAATCCGGGTAAATCCGGCGGCGATTTACCGGGTCGCGTCCGTAGGAGTCGATGTGACCATTACCGGCACGGGACTGACCGAGGTCAGCGGTGTCGAGGTTGGCGGAGTCACAGCGACCGTCGTTAGTCGCACCGCCACGCAATTGGTATTCACCGTGCCGGCGGGTGTGGTCTGCGCCGCCATCGTGCTGAATTCGGCCAGCCAACCAGCCGCGGCCGCCGGCAGTGTCATCGTCGGCAGCGGCTGCGTGGCGACTCTGGCCGGAGTGGAGTTCGCGCAGGTTCTGTCGCAGCCCGCCAATGATGCGCGGCAGCGCATTGCACCGGCCAAGGAAACCTGGGCGCGCGTGTTTGTCCTTTCGACGCAGTCTGGCGTGCCAGCGCCCACAGTGCGTGTGACTGGTTTTTCCGGCGCCACGGCGCTTGGCACCCTGACCGCCATCGGTCCGGCGACCTTGCCCGTGTCTGCCGGTGCCACGGTGCCTGACACCGTCCGCACCAACGAAACGCAGAGTTTCAATGTCGAACTGCCGCTGGCCTGGGTGGCGACTGGTCTGTCCTTGCGGGTAGAGGTTGACCCCGAGATGCGCCTCGGACCGCCGAGTGCTCTTGACGTTGTGCCCATGGTCGGTACCTCGACGCGACTCGAAGTCGTGTTGGTACCTGTGCACTCGGGTACGTTTGTGCCGACCGTGCCAGCGACCGCGGTCGTGATCGACGAGATCGTGCGGCGCTTTCCGGTTCCGCGCGCGAACATCGCGGTCTCAGTGCGCGCTCCTCATGTGCTGACCAGCGTGACCGACGGACTCGATACTTCGACGGAATGGTCGGACGCACTGTCCGAGTTGAACCAGTTGCGTGCCGCGGAGAATCCGAACAATCCCTACCGCTACTACTTCGGCTTTGTGCGGCGTTCGGGAGGGAGCATTGCGGGCATTGGTTATCTGCCCGGCCGCGCGGCCCTGGGCTATGACGGCGTGCAATGGGCCCGCACCATGTCGCACGAGCTAGGCCACAACCTCACCCGCCCGCATGCGCCCTGCGGCGGTCCAGCGAGTCCGGATCCGAATTATCCCTACACGGGCGGGGCGCTCGGACCCACGCCGCTGGTCGATTCAATTCCGGCCGCGCTCGACGTGATTTCTCCCGCGGGTCAGAGCGACATCATGGGGTACTGCAGCGGTGTCTGGTTCTCGGACTACAACTATCGCGAGATGCAGCGTCACCTCGAGTCGCAGCCGCAGGCGATGGCCGTGGCAACCTCAGCCGGTGCAGTTTCCGACTTGCTCCTCATTTCGGGAACGATCGGCGTCAACGGTGTGGTGCTGGCACCGGTGCAGGCTCTCCGTGGATTTGCGCGGATAAGCGGCGGCGCCTACATGCTGCGCATACTGACAAGTGCGGGCGAGACGATCGAACAGGCGTTCGATGCCGAGTTGGTCGACCACGCCGATCCGCCCGAATCGCACTTCAGCGTGATCATGCGCGACCCTGGGCCCCTGGCGCGATTGCAAGTCCTGCAGAATGGAATTCCGCTGCCAGCGCGCGGTGCCGGTCTTGCGCGTGCGCAGTCGCTTCAACCCGCTGCACCGCAGTCGGCAATCAATACCCAATGGAGCGAGAGTGGCGGCGAGCTCGAGTTGAACTGGAACACGGCTGCAGCCTCGTTCGCGACCGTCACGTTCGTCAACGGCGGAGAGCGCACGGTTCTTGTGCTTAACCGAGGCGGTGGTCAGCTAAAAGTACCGACCGCCGGGCTGCCAGCCGGAGGCGAGTTCGAGTTCAGTTTCAGCGACGGACTGAACGCACGCCTGGTACGTGTTGCTCGCTAGTTGATCGCGCGCCTGCGCGCGTTCAGCGCGCTCCGGCCAGCAACGTTTCCACTTCCGGATGGCGCTGCACCCAGCCGCGTACGTAAGAGCAGACCGGTAGCACGTCGAGTTCGTGTTCCTTGGCATACTCAAATGCGGCCCGGACCAGGATCGAAGCGTAGCCCTGGCCTTCGAGATGCGGTGGCACTTCGGTGTGCACCAGCATCATCGTGTCACCGTGCATTCGATAGTCTGCACGGCACAGCAATCCATCGACCGTGATCTCGAAGCGCTGGGCCTCAGCGTTGTGCCGCACGTCATGCAAGTCAGGCATTCGGGCCTCCGCACATCACCCACCGCCGAGAGCTTAGCGCCCGCGTCGCTGCCCGACATGCATCAGGCCCGGGATATTGGTCCGTACGGTTGAATCGGCCGCCGGGCTCGCTGCACTGGTGCGTGGCGCGGGGTGCCGGTGTTCCTGCGGAGCTTGTGCCCCGCGCGCAGGCGGCGCGGCAGGACGTGCCGGCTTGGCGGCGATTGCGCTGCGATCGGTCGGCGCGGGCTTTGCCGCATGTTGCCGGGGCAGTGGCTCGGTGTGCTGATCCTTGCTTTGCGGTTTGCGCGGGTGCGCAGGCCGCGCGTTGCGGTTCGGAGCGTCGCGTCGATCGCCGCGCGAGCTCTGGCCGCGCGCAGGACGGGCCTGCCCACGTCCGGCGCCGCCGCGCTGGATCGGCTCGGCGCGCTCGTGCGGATTGGGCTCGAAGCCGGCGACGATCTCGCGCGAAATCTCGCGCCGAATCAGTCGTTCGATTTCGACCAGCATCGGCTTGTCATCGGCGCAGACCAGCGACACGGCTTCGCCGGTGGCGCCGGCGCGGCCGGTGCGGCCGATGCGATGGATATAGTCCTCGGGCACGTTCGGCAGATCGAAGTTGACGACGTGCGGCAACTGTTCGATATCGAGTCCGCGCGCCGCGATGTCAGTCGCGACCAGCGCCTGCAGCTCGCCGCTCTTGAAATCGCTGAGTGCACGCGTGCGCGCGTTCTGGCTCTTGTTGCCGTGGATCGCAAGTGCGGTCACGCCGTGCTTGCACAGATATTCGGCCAGCCGATTGGCACCGTGCTTGGTACGCGTGAAGATCAGCACCTGGAACCAGTTCTGGTCCTTGATCGTGGTGGCGAGAAGTTCCGACTTGCGACCACGATCGACCAGCAGCACCTTCTGGTTGACGGAGTCGACCGTCGAATTGCGAGGTGACACCTGCACCATGGCCGGACTCTTGAGCAGCGTATTGGCGAGCGTGCGGATCTCGTCGGAGAAGGTCGCCGAAAACAGCAGGGTCTGCCGTTCCTTCGGCAACAGGGCGAACACGCGCTTCATGTCGGGCAAGAAGCCCATGTCGAGCATGCGATCGGCTTCATCGAGGACCAGCACTTCGATCTGCGACAGATCCACGGTTCGCTGGCCGACGTGGTCGAGCAGGCGGCCGGGCGTGGCGACGACGATTTCGACGCCGTGCTTCAGTGCGCTGATCTGCGGATTGATCGAAACACCACCGAAGATGATCGCCGCGCGGACCTTGGTGTGCTTGCCATAGTCGCGCACGCTTTCGCCAACCTGGGCGGCGAGTTCACGCGTCGGCGTCAGGATCAACACGCGTGGCGCGCGGCGTGGCGAAGACTTGGCGGGTGTGTTGAGCAGCCGATGCAGGATCGGCAATACGAAGCCGGCGGTCTTGCCGGTGCCGGTCTGTGCGCCGGCCAGCAGGTCGCCGCCGCTCATGACGGCCGGAATGGCCTGCGCTTGAATTGGAGTGGGCGTGGTGTAGCCGAGGTCGGCGACCGCGCGCACCAGTGCCTCGGACAAGCCGAGGGCTTCGAATGACGAATTCAAAAGAATCTCCTGAGCACGGCCTGTGCGACGCGAGGCCGCAGAACCGGTTCAGGCAAATGCGATGACTGAAAAAAACTTCGAGGGAGCTTGAGAACAACCGCGAGGGACGGGTGCGCAACCGGACGAGCAGCACCGCAATCAGAGACGCAGTGTACAGGATCCGGCCGGGGTCTTCACTCGAATTGAGGGGTCCCTCGACTCAAGTCGCACTTGCCGGTGCGACTATTCTTGCAAATTGCCGTCAAACCTTGCGTCGCGCCGATGGGGTTTGAGCCTTGGCGCTCCCTTGACCCATTCTCGTCGGTCCACTTCCCTCAAGCGGTCTCCACATGAAGTTTGTGCTGTCGCGGCTCTTTCCAGGCCGCTTCCGTAGTGCCGGCATCGTGCTTGCGATTTTCCTGGTCGTCAGCACCTTGACCCGCATCGGTCTCGCCGTTTTCAATGGTGAAGCAGCGCTGTTTGTGCCGTGGGTGCTGTTGCCGATCCTGGCGATCGGTTTCGTCTATGACCTGGTGGCCGGCACATTCTTCGTGCTGCCATTGGCACTAGTAGCCTGGCTCTGGCCCGACCGGCGCGCGCGTCGAACGCTGGGGGTACTGACCATCGTGCTGGCGGCGATCGCGTTCATCGCTTTTGTCTTTACTGCGGTGTCCGAGTTTGTGTTCTGGAATGAGTTCAGCTCGCGCTTCAACTTCATCGCGGTCGACTATCTGATCTACACGCGTGAAGTAATTGGCAATATCCGCGAGTCGTACCGCCTGACGCCGATTTTCTCGGCGCTTGGCGTGACCGCCGCACTGATGCTGGCGATTGCTGCGCGGCCACTGTGGCGCGCGACGGCGCCCGCCGGGATCGGTTTCGGCCGACGCACCCTGATTTTCACTGCGTACGTGGCCGCTGCGGTGGCGTTCTTCCTGTTCGTGCCAGGCCAGTGGAAGGAATTTCACGCCAACGTGCAGGCCCAGCAGCTGGCCGGCAATGGCCCATGGGAGTTCTTTCACGCCTTCAACTCCAACGAGATCGACTACGACCGCTTCTACGCGACTCTTGCCGCTCGAGCAGGCGTACGACGAGCTGAAGGAAGAATTTCGCGAGGGTGGCGGGACGGCCCCGTACACCGGCAACCCTGCGATGCCGATCGAGCGTCGCATCATCGCGCCCGGGCCGGAGAAGAAGCTGAACGTGGTGCTGATCTCGGTCGAATCGCTGTCGGCGGAGTATCTCGGGCACTTCGGCAATCAAAGAGGACTGACTCCGAATCTCGATCGTCTCGCCGATCAGGGAATGCTGTTCACGAAGATGTACGCGACCGGCACCCGCACTGTGCGTGGCCTGGAAGCGCTTGCGCTGTCGTTTCCGCCAACGCCCGGACACTCGGTGGTCAAGCGACCCAACAACGAGAACCTGACGACGATCGGCGAGATCTTCAATGACAAGGGCTATCAGTCGCTCTTTCTCTATGGAGGCTACGGCTACTTCGACAACATGCAGCATTTCTTCGGCTCCAACGGCTATCGCGTCGTCGACCGCACTGCGATCGACGCCAAGGACATCCACTACGAGAACATCTGGGGAGTCGCAGACGAGGACCTGTTCACGCTGACCCTGCGCGAGCTCGACCGCGAACACGCACGTGGCAAGCCGTTCTTTGCCCATGTGATGACGACCTCCAATCACCGCCCCTTTACCTATCCGGCCGGGCGCATCGATATCGCCTCTGGCAAGAGCGCCGACGGCGCGGTCAAGTACACCGACTGGGCGATTGGTGACTTCATCGAGCAGGCCCGCGCCAAACCCTGGTTCGACAACACGGTGTTCGTGATCATCGCGGACCACTGTGCGGCCTCGCGCGGCAAGTCCGACCTGCCGCTTGATCGCTTCCATATTCCAATGCTGATCTATGCACCGAAGCATGTGCAGCCGGCGAAGATCGAGACGATTGCTTCGCAGATCGATGTCCCGCCGACCGTCCTCGCCCTGCTGAATTTTTCCTATGTCTCGCGCTTCTTCGGCCAGGACATCCTGACCGAGGGCAAGCTGCACGAGCGGGCGATGATGGCCAACTACCAGACGATCGGCCATTACGAAGACGGCATGCTGGTCGAATTGCGGCCGCAGCGCAGGGTGCGCGTCATCGATCCGGCAACCGGGCGCGAACTGCCCTGGACGACGGAGACCCGCCACCAGGCGGACGAGACCATCGGCTACTACCAGGCCGCGAGCGACGCCTTCAAGCGCGGGGCACTGCGCCAGCCCGGTACTTTCATCCCGCGCCCGATTCCGTAAATCCGATTCTGTGAGTCCGATTCCCTAGGTCCGGCCCAGCAGGGGTCGCGGCCGCTCGGTACACTGCGCGCCCTTTCGCTGTCCTCGCATCCGCATAAAGATGGCCCAGTTTGTCTACACGATGAGGCGCGTCGGCAAGCTCGTGCCGCCGAAGCGCCAGATCCTCAAGAACATTTCGCTCAGCTTTCATCCGGGCGCCAAGATCGGTGTGCTCGGCCTCAACGGTTCGGGCAAGTCGACCCTGCTCAGGATCATGGCCGGTCTCGATCTCGAGATCGAGGGCGAGGCGATTCCGATGCCGGGGATCAAGATCGGCTTCCTGCCGCAGGAGCCGCAGCTTGATCCCGCCATGACCGGTCAAGGATGAGGTCGAGTCGGCGCTCGGCGAAATTGCCACCGCCAAGACAAAGCTCGAAGAAATCTATGCGGCCTATGCCGAACCCGATGCCGACTTTGACGCCCTTTCGGCCGAGCAGGCCAGGTACGAGGCGATTCTCGGGACCAGCGGCACGGACACCGAGCACCAGATGGAAATCGCCTCCGACGCGCTGCGCCTGCCGCCGTGGGAGGCGCAGATCGCCACGCTCTCAGGCGGCGAAAAGCGTCGTGTGGCCCTGTGCAAGCTCCTGCTGTCCAAGCCGGACATGCTGCTGCTGGACGAGCCAACCAACCATCTCGATGCCGAAAGCGTTGATTGGCTCGAGCAGTTCCTGCAGCGGTTTCCCGGCACCGTCGTCGCGGTGACGCACGATCGCTACTTCCTCGACAACGCCGCCGAGTGGATCCTCGAGCTCGATCGCGGCTACGGCATTCCCTGGAAGGGCAATTACAGCTCGTGGCTCGAGCAGAAGGAAGAGCGGCTCGAGCGCGAGGCCAAGACTGAAGCCGCGCGCATCAAGGCGATGAAGAACGAGTTGGCCTGGGTGCGACAGAACGCCAAGGGACGGCAGGCCAAGAGCAAGGCGCGCCTGAATCGTTTCGATGAGCTGGCTTCGTTCGAATACCAGCAACGCAACGAGACTCAGGAGATCTTCATCCCGGTCGCCGAACGCCTTGGCAACCAGGTGATCGAGTTCAAGGAGGTCAGCAAGGGCTATGGCGATCGCCTGCTGATCGATCAGCTCAGCTGCACGATCCCGCCGGGTGCGATCGTCGGCATCATCGGGCCCAACGGTGCGGGCAAGTCCACGCTGTTCCGCATGATCACCGGGCAGGAAAAACCCGACGCCGGCGAAATCATCGTCGGCCATACAGTGCAGATCGCGGCGGTCGAGCAGACTCGCGATTCGCTGCCGAACGCCGAGACCGTGTGGGAAGCGATTTCGGGCGGGCTCGACATCCTGCAGGTCGGTCGCTTCGAGATGCCGTCGCGCGCGTACCTGGGTCGCTTCAACTTCAAGGGGTCGGATCAGCAGAAGATCGTCGGCAATCTGTCGGGCGGAGAACGCGGACGCCTGCACCTCGCGGCGACCCTGCTGAAGGGCGGCAACGTGCTGCTGCTCGACGAACCGTCGAACGATCTGGACGTGGAAACTCTGCGCGCGCTCGAAGAGGCGCTGCTCGAGTTCGCCGGCACGGTGCTCGTGATCTCGCACGACCGCTGGTTCCTCGACCGCATTGCGACTCACATTCTCGCCGCCGAAGGCGATTCGCAATGGAAGTTCTACAACGGCAACTACCAGGATTACGAAGCGGACAAGAAAGTGCGGCTCGGGGAAGAGGGCGCCGCACCGCATCGCCTGCGGTTCAAGCCGCTGACGCGGGCCTAGAAAGCGAAACGGGTGCCCTCAGACGAGGGCACCCGGTCGTATCAAGCCTTGAAGGCTAACTCGCCCGCGTCTCAGGTCTTGGCCTTGGCAGCTGCCTCGACCGCCTTCTTCGGGTTCACGAGCACGCGACGCCCGTCGGGCGTCTTGTCTGCGGTGCGAGACGATGATGGCAATCACTTCAGTCGGCTTGAGCTTCGGATTCACTGCGAGCATCTTGCCGGCCAGATTCGTCAGTTGCGGCGACGACATCGAGGTTCCAGACAGCGCGACACGCTCGCCGCCCGGCAGGTAGCTTTCGACCTGGTAGCCGTTGGCGTGCACCTTGACGGTCGGGCCATAGCTGGTAAACGAGGCCTCGTCGCCGGCCCTGTCGACGGCGCCTACGGTCAGCAGGTTGGGCAGCACGATGTCGGCTGGCGCGTCCTCGGCGAACGACGCATCTTCATTGGTGTTGCCGGCCGAGGTGATCCACAGGATCTCCGGCGCGCTCGCAAAGCCCTTGGTCAGCGCGGTCTTGTACAAATCGAAGTATTCGCGCGCCATTGCCTTGCGCTCTTCGGGCGTCTTGCCGATCCCGCAGGTCTCGAGGTCGCTCTCGATCGACTTGACGCTGCCGCCCCAGCTCATGTTGACGACACGCACCTGATTCTTCTTCAGGAACTCGATCGTGGCTTCGGCTGCCTTGACGTCCTTGTCGGTCTGAGCGCGCGACGGACAGGGATCGGGAATCAGCGTGTTGCCGAACTCCATCCGCGCAATCAGCAGTCTTGCGTATGGGTTGCCCTCCATCGCGATGCCGGCGACGTGGGTGCCGTGCTCGTAGTTACCGGCCAGCTGGATCTCCTCGATCGCAGGCTTGTACTGTTCCTTGGTCAGCGTTGAAATGAACTTCTTGACCTCGTCGGCCTCCTTGCTGTCGATGTTCGACTGCAGGTCCGAAAATCCCTTGGTCTGCGCCTTCATCGACGGCAGCTTCTTCTGCATCTCCGGCGACAGCGGCTGCAACTCGGTGTTCATCGGGTTGCTGTACTTGTCGAAACCGATTACCACGGGCTTCTGCGAAGTGTCGCGAACCACCTGTTTGCCGAATATGGCCGAGTCCACTCCACTGTCCCACACTGCGATCGTCACCGGCGCATAGTCCTTGCCGGGCGGCAAATTCACGCCGCGCGCCGCCCAGATATCGGGCTTCTCGACTTTGTTCGCCGCCAGATACGTGGTGTAGGCACTGACCAGGCTCTGCTTCAGCGGCACCCGGACCTTGAGCGCATAGCGCGCATTGACGAGTCGCCGGCGCCAGTTCGGAACTCAGCGAGCCCGCTTTGTCGGCCGCCGGTTGCAGCGACTTCGTTCAGATATCCGTACACACGTCCTTCGCCGATCAGCTCGGCGCTGGCCTTGGCTTCCTTGGTGTCGTTGGCGATCACCTCGTAAGGCATCGGCTTCAGCGCGTCCTCGATGTTCTTCGCCAACGGCCGCCTTGTATGCGTCCGAGGTGCTGCTGCCGGTCGACTTGCGGGCGTCGATGATGGCCCGGGCCTGCACGCCCGGTCAGCAGCTTGTCGGCTGGTTTTTCCTGCAGGACACGGATTTCCTCGATGCGCTTGAGCGCGTCGGCGTCCTTGCCTTCGAGGACGTCGAGCTGCAGCAGGGTGCCGAGCAGCTGGCGCTGCATCGACTTGTCGGCGATGTCGTACTTGGCTGAGCACCGATGCGGTGTCCCGGCGCAGGTCCGCCGCGAAGGCGTTGAACAGTTTGTCGTCGCGGACCATCTGCTCGACTTTGCCGGTGACCGGATAGGTGAAGCGCGGCAGGTCGGCCGCCTTCTCAATGCGCTGTTTAGTTGGGCATAGGCCGTGGCGCCGAACAGCACGGCCGCGATCAGGAACAGTATGCGTTTCACGGGTAAGTCCCCCGAAGCTGGAAAAGGCGCGATTTAGGCAGTCGCCTCGCGAGGAGGCCGATGCGACGAAACGCTGATAATCGACCCTGAAATGCCGATGGCGCGGACGCCCGGAGCGTCGAGACTCGCCAGCCACCGAACCACGGCCTTGCCGAACCACCGCCTCGCATGATCCTGCGCCCCGCCCAGCTCGATTTCGATGCGAGCGGTGCACCCTGGAACCAGCTTTATGGCGATGTTTACTCGAGTCGCGACGGCGCTCTCGCGCAGGCGCGCGAAGTATTTCTCGCCGGCAACCGACTTGCCCGATCGCTGGCGCGGTGCGTCCCAGTTCGTGATCCTCGAGACCGGCTTCGGTCTTGGCACCAACTTCATGGCGACCTGGCAGGCCTGGCGCGACGACCCCGCGCGGCCGCAGCGCCTGCACTTCGTATCGCTCGAATGCCATCCCCTGCCGGCCGATGCGTTGCGCCACGCTGCGGGAGGGGAGTTGCCTGCACTGGCCGCCGAAGTCGCCGCTCGCTGGCCCTTGTCCCTGCCGGGACTGCATCGATGCGAATTCGAAAGCGGCCGCGTAGTCCTGACCCTGGCGTTTGGCGATGCGCGCGACGCTGCTGCCGCGGCTGCGTCTTGGCGCCGACGCAATTTTTCTCGACGGCTTTGCGCCGGATCGCAATCCCGAGATGTGGGAACCGGGCCTGCTGAAGTCGCTGGCACGCACGGCACGGCCGGACGCAACGCTGGCCACCTGGTGCACGGCGCGCCGCGTGCAGGACGCCCTCGCCGCCAGTGGCTTCGAGATGGAGCGTGCGCCGGGTTTCGGCCACAAGCGACAGCGACTGTGCGCGCGCTTCGCGCCGCGCTGGAAGTTGCGGCGACACGAGCCATCCGCCGCATATCGCGGGCCGCGAACTGCGCTCGTGATCGGCGCCGGCCTTGCGGGCTGCACGTGCGCCGAGGCGCTACTGCGCCGCGGCTGGAACGTGACGGTGATCGAGCGCGCCGCGGTGGCGAGTGGAGCATCGGCGCTGCCCTGGGGCCTGCTGCATCCACATCTGTCCGCCGATGACAATCGACTGGCTCGCCTGACGCGCGCCGGTTGCGCAGCTTCGCTCGCGGCTCTGGCTCGACTCGATGCAGGTCACGACTCGGAAGCCGGCCTCATCGCGCAAGCGACTGCGGTGTTCCAGTTGGCACGCACCGATGACGAGGCAGCGCGCTGGCAGGCGACACTCGCGCGCTTCGGATTGCCTTCGGCCTGGTGCGAGATGCTGGACCCGGATTCGGCGGCTGCGCGAATCGGCATGCCGCCTCGTTGTTCCGGCCTCTGGTGGTCGCAGGCCGCAATCGTTTCTCCCGCACGCTGGTGTCGCGCGATGCTGGCCACAGGCCCTCGACTGCGGATTGTTACCGCGACGGCGGCGAGGCTGACTCCTGACGACCGAGGCTGGGTTGTGCTGGATGTTGAGGGCGGTGAACTGGCCGCGGCGCCGGTCGTCATCGTCGCCAATGCGCTGGCAGCCCCCGAACTTTTGCAGCTCAGGTTTGCGCCGCTGCGCGCGGTGCACGGCCGCATCGCGCAGCTCACGACCTCGTCCTTTGCTGTGCTACGCGTTCCGATCGCCGGCGACGGGCATCTGTTGAGGGCGCCGGATGGCAGCGTGACGATCGGCTCTACATACGAGGAAGCTGCAACGCCTGCGGTGGCGCAACTGAATGCCACCCGCGCGGATGCCAGCAATCTCGCGCGCCTGCTACGCCTGCTGCGACAGCCGCCTGTTGCCCAGGTGATCGGTGGCTTTGAGGGCCTCCGCGCCGTGGCTCGCGATCGACTGCCGCTGGCCGGAGCGATCGCCGATGAGAACCTGGCCCAGGCAGCGCGCTGGGAATTGCGCGGCGCGCAGCTGGAAGATCTTCCTCGCATGCCTGGCGTATACGGCCTGTTCGCATTGGGTTCGCGCGGAATCACGCTCGCACCACTGCTGGCCGAACTGATCGCGAGTCAGATCGAAGGCGAGCCCTGGCCGATCGAACAGGACCTCGCCGATGCGGTCGACCCCGCTCGCTTTCTTCTCTCTTCGATGCGACATTTCACGAACGCGGCCCGGGCGTGATCGGGGAACCTTGGCCGGGTTGAAAAGCGCACCGGCTGGCCCCACCTAGACTGCTTCCTGGACGAGGAGTGCGCAATGAAAATTCGGCCGGTCGTACGTACCACGAAGGGCATCCAGACCAGCGATGGCGCTGGTGTGCGGCTGCGCCGCCTGATGGGCGGTGGCGCGGGCGTGCTGCCGACGATCGATCCCTTCCTGATGCTCGATTTCTTCGACAGTCCGAATGCGAAGGACTACATGGCCGGCTTCCCGCCACATCCACATCGCGGCTTCGAGACCGTGACCTACATGCTTAATGGCCGTATGCGCCATAAGGACAATCACGGCGGCGAGGGTGTGATCGAGACCGGCGGCATCCAGTGGATGACCGCGGGCCGAGGCATCGTGCATTCGGAGATGCCCGAGCAGAGCGAAGGCCTGATGCGCGGCTTCCAGCTCTGGGTCAATCTGCCTTCGGCGAAGAAGATGAGCGCGCCGGCCTACCAGGAGCACCCGGCAGCCTCGATGCCGATCGAAGAGCGCGAGGGCGGAGTCCGCGTCAAGGTGATCGCCGGGGAAACGTCGCGCGCAACCCGCGGCCCGGTCACCGCCGAGTCGACCCGGGCTCGTTACTTTGACGTCGAGTTGCCGGCGGGAGCGAGCTTTGTCGAGGCGCTTCCCGCCGACCACGCCGCCTTTGTTGTGGTCTACGACGGCGCAGCGCAGTTCGGCGATCAGACAATCGAAGCCATTGGGCTGGCGCAGCTCGGTGCAGGTGACGCGGTCGAGTTCACCGCCGGCGCGAAGGGCGCGCGCGCACTGGTGATTGCGGGCCATCCGCTGAACGAACCGGTGGCCTGGCACGGGCCGTTCGTCATGAACACGCAGCAGGAGATCTTGCAGGCGGTGCAGGACTACCAGGCCGGCCGTTTCTGAAGCGCGCGTCCGCGCTGCAGTGGCGCGGCCCGCGCGGGCGCTACTCGACGAGCGGAATGGTCTTCGCCGCCTCGAAGCGCTGCACCGCCTGAATCTTGTTCTCGATCTGAATGTAGCGTGCTGCCTTCACGCCCGGCAATACCTTCGCGACTTCCTTGAAGTGACGCTCGTGCAGCCTGGCCTCGCTGACCTCTGCACCCAGTAACTGCTGCGCCAGTCGCTTGGCATTTGCGTCCGTCATGGACTTTTCCGCGGCGACGTAGTCGAGCACGGCGCGCGTGTATTCCTTCTGGGGCACGGCCAGTTCGCGCTGGAACTTGTCGTAGAGCGGCCAGAATTTTTTCGCTTCATCCGGCGTCAGGTTCATTGATTTCTCGACGAGCCCTTTCTTGTCAGACTGGATCTTCGCGAGCAGGGTTGCCGACTGTGCTTCGGGTGTGCCTTGCGCCATCGCAGGCGGCAGCAGACCTGCGAGGGCCGCGCAGAGCAGCGCGCTATGAAGAGTTTTCATGGTGTGCAATCAGGTAATGTGGCCTGTTGAACGGCGAACAATACAGAATTCCACCCTAAGTGCGGTCGCCTCGATAAGTCGGAAAGTCTCGCGATCTGCGGCCACTCAACTACAAGCCGAGCGAACTGGAGCCCAACGATGAGCGCAGTGGTCAAGGAAGAACTGGTCGCGACCAGATCGCCGCCGGTCACAACAATCCTGGCCGACTTCGTCGCCAATCATCGTTCGCGGCACTGGAGCGATGCCGTCGAGGCCGAGGCGCATCGCACCTTCATGAACTGGGTCGGTTGCGCAATCGGTCCGTCGCAGCACGACTCGGTCGTGACGGCGCTCGCGGCGGTGATGGAACTCGCGCCTGCGCCGCAGGCATCTCTTCTCGGGCGGGCGGAAAAGGTCGACATCTCCAATGCGGCGCTGATCAACGGCATCAGCTCGCATACCTTTGATTTCGACGACACGCATCTTAAAACCATCATCCATCCCGCCGGCCCGGTGGCTCCGGCCGCCCTCGCGCTGGCCGAGCACATCGGTTCGTCGGGGCGCGAACTGATCGATGCGCTTGTCATTGGCATTGAAGTGTCGTGCCGCGTCGGCAATGCGATCTATCCAGATCACTACCTGCGTGGCTGGCACATCACGGGTTCGACCGGAATGCTCGGCAGCGCCGCGGCATGTTCTCGCTTGCTGAAGCTCGATGCCGGGCGGACAGCGATGGCGATTGGAATCGCCGCTTCGCAACCGATTGGCTTGCGGGAACAGTTCGGAACGATGACCAAGCCGTTTCATCCGGGAGGCGCTGCCAAGGCCGGACTGATGGCGGCCCTGATGGCCCGGCATGGATTCACCGCGTCACCGCGCGCGCTCGAAGCGCCGCGCGGCCTGATGCACGTGGTGTCGGACAAGACGGATTTTTCGGAGATCACCGAGCGGCTTGGCGAGACCTGGGAAGTGGCGCTCAACACCTACAAACCCTTCGCGTGCGGGATCGTGATTCACCCGAGCATCGATGGGTGCATCAAGCTGCGCAATGCGCACGGTCTCAAGAGCGAGATGATCCGGCGGATCGTGCTGCGTGTGCATCCGCTGGTGCTCGAATTGACCGGAAAGAAGACGCCGAGCAAGGGCCTCGAAGGAAAGTTCAGCGTCTACCACTCGTGCGCAGCGGGCGTGATCCATGGCCGCGCGACCGAGTACGAGTACTCGGACGAAGTGGTCAATTCACCCGAGGTGGTTGCGCTGCGCGCGCGGGTCGAGGCCATCGTCGACGCCGATGTCCCGGAGGACGCCGCCGATGTACTCATCGAGACAAACGACGGCCGGCAACTGTATATCTACGTCGAACACGCAATCGGCAGTCTCGAGCGGCCGATGAGTGATGAACAGTTGCGGGCAAAGTTTGTCGCGCAGGCTGCACCTGTGCTCGGCGCGGCGCGAGCCGCACAAGCCGCGGAGGTCGCGGCTCGGATTGCCGGCTTTAGTGACGTCAAGGATCTGATCGCCTGCTGCAGCATCCGCAGCTAGGGCCCGGGACGCTGACCACTTCTCAGTGTTCGAACTTCGTGCAGGAGCCAGAACGACGTGATCGCGTAAAGTACGCCAATCGCGATCGGCAGCGCGGTGAACCTTGCCTCCGGCCACAGGAACCAGATCGCGACCGCCAGGACGACCCGGGCAATGGCGTGGGCGGAGTAGATCGCCGTGCCATACATCCAGCCCACCACCGGCCAATGTGAGGCCATGCCGATGATCAAAGCAAGCGGCACCAGGGACAGGTCGGACTGGAACACCGCGAGCGCCATGCCGAGCGACAGCGCGACCGGCAGCAGCGCAGGAAGTATCACGGTTGCGAGTGGCGACTTCAGGGCAAGCCGGGCCACCAGCTTTCTGAAGAAGAGAATCGCAACCGGCGTTACTAGGACCCCCGTCGAAAGTACCAGCACACACCAGGTCCGCGGCGATAGATAGAAGACCGCCGATTCCAAGTGCCACCCAGAAGAACGCGCCGGTGATTGGAAAGTAGACCCCGCCCTTCGTTTCGACATAGAAGCGTTGTCGTTCCGCAGCCAGCAGTTCCTGATTGAGCATCGTGTCCACCTGTCGCTTTCAAGCAAGCCGGACGACTGCAGAGGTCCGTTGTCGCCGACGTTCCCAATTGGCAATCACCGGGAGGGCGGCTTGATGCCGGGGCCGATCGGATCGTAGTGGTTTCGCCTGGACGCGCAGGGATTTCGCATATTGGCAGTAAAGTCGCGGCCATGCCCCACCTTGAACTCATCGGCCTGACCAAGCGCTATCCGGGCGTCACCTCGGTCGACCGCGATCGACCTCGCGGTCGAGCACGGGCGAGTTCATCTGCCTGCTCGGCCCCTCGGGTTGCGGCAAGACCACGACGCTCAGGATGATCGCGGGCTTCCTCGAGCCCGACGCAGGCGAGATCCGCGTGGACGGCAAGCGTCTTCTCCGCCCCGGGCTCGGTCGTCCCGCCGGAGCGGCGCAACATGGGCATGATCTTCCAGAGCTACGCGGTCTGGCCGCACATGACGGTGCGCGAGAACGTGGCCTACGGCCTGAAGATGCGCGGCATGCCCCCGGCCGAGCGGCGCGCGCGCACCGACGCGATGCTTCGCGGCGACCAAGCTCCACGAGCTCGCCGGATCGCTACCCGTCCGAGCTCTCCGGCGGCCAGCAGCAGCGCGTGGCGCTCGCACGCGCGCTCGCGCCCAATCCCGGACATCCTGCTGCTCGACGAGCCGCTGTCGAACCTGGACGCCAACCTGCGCGGCGACATGCGCCTCGAGATCCGGCGCCTGCACGACGAGTTCCACAACACCTCGATCTACGTCACCCACGACCAGGTCGAGGCGATGACCATGGCCGACCGCATCGTGGTGATGAACGCCGGGCGCATCGAGCAGATCGGCACGCCGCAGGACGTCTACGACCGCCCGAACTCGAGGTTCGTGGCGCGCTTCATCGGCGGCAGCAACGTGATCGACGCCACGCACGTGTCGGACAACCGGGTGCAACGTCGCCGGCCACACGCTGGACGTGGGCAAGGGCGAGTTCGCCGGGCCCGGCAAGACGATGGGCATCTGCGTGAAGATGCACGACCTCGAGCTGCTGACGGGGCGAATCCGCCGGCGGCAACAATCGGTTGCCCGGCGTCGTGCGCAGCCACGCGTACCTCGGCAGCCATCGCGACTACGTGATCGACGTCGGCCAGGACCTGCTGATCACCGCGCCGGCCGCGCTCGACATCGCGCCGGGATCGAAGGTGCAGGTGCGGTTCCGGCCGGAGAGCTGCCGCGGCCTCGCCCGCTGAACAACAACCCAAGGAGGAGACTCGCCATGAAGATGATTCGCACCAGCGTCACGGCCGCATTGCTGCTCGCCGGCGCGTTCGCGATCCCGGCCGCCGGCCAGGAAACGACCCCCGCGATGGTCGCCGCCGCGGAGAAGGAAGGCAAGGTCGTCTGGTACACCGCGGTCGACGTGAAGGTCGCCGAGGCCGTCGCCAAGGTCTTCCGGGCCACGTACCCGAAGATCGCCATTCGACGTCGAACGCTCGGGCTCGGAGCGCGTGTTCCAGCGCATCAACCAGGAATACCAGTCGAACATCAAGAACGTCGACGTGGTCAATTCCTCGGACGCCTCGCACTTCATCTTCTGGAAGCAGCAGAAGTGGCTCGCCGCGCACACGCCGCCCGACGTCCAGCGCTACGCGGCGCCAGTACAAGGACCCGGAGGGCTATCTACGCCACCTGGCGCGCATCGCTCAGCGTCATGGGCTACAACACCAACCTGGTGACGGCCGCGGACGCGCCGACGGGCTACGCCGACCTCCTCGACCCGAAGTGGAAGGGCAAGCTGACCAAGTCGCACCCGAGCTACAGCGGCACCAGCCTCACGGGCACCTTCGCGATCACCAAGGTGCTGGGCTGGGACTACCTCGAGAAGCTCTCCAAGCAGGGCGTGCAGCAGCTGCAGTCGACGACCGCCACGCCCAAGAGCATCGCCAGCGGCGAGCGCGCGGTGATGGTCGACGGCAACGAGTACAACATGTTCATCGAGATCGACAGCAAGAGCCCGGTGAAGATCATCTACCCGAAGGAAGGCACGCCGTTCGTCACCTCGCCCACCGCGATCTTCGCCGACGCGCCGCACCCGAACGCCGCGCGGGTGCTGCAGAACTTCCTCTACACCGCGAAGATCCAGCAGCTGCTCGTGAACGAGGGCGGCCAGCGCTCGGTGCACCCGGACGTGAAGGAGCCCGCGGACCGCACGCCGCTGAAGGACATCAAGCTGCTGCCCGATGACGCGGCCGCGATGCTGCCGCAGATCGCCGAGATCAAGAAACGCTACACGGCGATCTTCGGTAACTAGAGAAACATGGAGGCAGCGCTCGGGCGCGCGAGCGCGCAGCCGCGGTGGATCGACTGGACCGCCCCGTTTTCGATCGCCATGGTGGTGCTGCTGGCGGTGCTCGTCCTGCTGCCGATGTACTGGCTGCTGGTGACGAGCCTGCGCGACGCCGCGAAGGCATTCACGCTCGAGCACTACCGCCACCTCTTCGTCGACCCGGCGTTCGTGAAGCCGCTGGTGACCACGCTGTGGACATCGGCCGCGGTGGGCGCGATCTGCGTGGCCACGGCCGCGCCGATGGCGTGGCTCGTCGCGCGCACCGACCTGCCCGCGCAAGCGCTTGCTGCGCATGCTGATCCTCGCGTCGTTCGTGACGCCGCCGTTCCTGGGCGCCTTCGCCTGGGTGCTGCTGGGCGGGCCCAACGCGGGACTGATCAACCAGTGGTACTACGCGCTGTTCGGGCGTGAAGCCCTTCGAGGCCGAACCGCTGATCAACATCTTCTCGGCCTGGGGCATGGTGTTCGTGATGGCGCTCTACACGTTTCCCTACGTGTTCACCTTCGTCGCCAACAGCCTCGACATGATCCCGAGCGAGCTCGAGGAGGCCTCGTCGATCCTCGGCGCCCCGGCCTGGCGTACCGCCTCGCTGATCACGCTGCCGCTGGTCATGCCGGCGCTGCTCGCGGGGTTCCTGGTCGCGTTCCTGCAGTCGATGACGCTGTTCGGCACGCCCGCGATCCTGGCGCTGCCCGCGGGCGTGGACACGATGACCACCAAGATCTGGAGCCTGTTCCAGTTTCCGCCGCAGCTCGGACTCGCTGCCGCGGCCTCGCTGCCGCTGCTGCTGATCACCGTGGTGCTGCTGCGCACGCAGACGGCGATCATGGGCCGGCGCGGCTACTCCGTGATCGGCGGCAAGAGCGGCGGCACGCGCACGATCAGACTGGGCGTGTGGAAGATCCCGGCGCTGGGCCTGTTCGCAGCCGTGCTCGGCTGCTCGATCGTGCTGCCCTACGGAGTGCTGCTGCGCACCGCGTTCGTGAAGAACTGGTCCGCGCCGATCGCCGGCAACTTCTCGCTCGAGCACTGGCGTTTCGTCTTCTTCGAGTTCAGCCAGACGAAGGTGGCACTGTTCAACACGTTCGTGCTCGGCGTCTCCGCCGCGACTGCCGGAACGATCCTCGTCACGCTGGTGGGCTACCTGAGCCTGCGCAAGCTCGTCTGGGGCCACCGCCAGCTCGCATTCCTCGCCACCGCCCCGGTGGCCATTCCCGGGATCGTGCTCGCCGTCGGCCTGTTCCTGAGCTACACCACGCCGCCGCTCGTGCTCTACGGGACGCTTGTGGATCATCTTCCTCGCCTACGTCACGAAGGAGCTTCCGGTCGGCTACCAGCAGGTCGCGGCCTCGCTCAAGTCCGTTCACCCGGAGCTCGAGGACGCGAGCCGCATCTTCGGCGCCACGCGCCTGCGCGCGCTCGCCGACATCACGGCGCCGCTGATCCGCAACGGCGTGATCGCGACCTGGATCCTCATCTTCATCGGCTCGATCCGCGAGCTCTCGGCCACGATCCTGCTCTTCACGGCGAAGACCAAGACGATTTCGGTCACGATGTTCGACCTGCGCGAGAGCAACGACTGGGGGCCGATCGCGGTGCTCTCCATCACGATGCTCGTCATCACCTTCGCGATGGTGGCCGCGATCACCTACTTCACCGACCGGAGGCTGGCTTGAGGGCATTGCGTGAGCGCCGCACGGCCGTTCCGAAGGCGCGCGCTCCCCCTTGGGGGGACAGCCCGCAGGGCGAAGGGGGCGCCATGAGTGCACTGCCATTGCTGGGCCTGATGCTCGGCGATGCCACTGGCATCGGCCCCGAGCAATGCGCGCGCGTGCTCGCCGACCGGCGCCTGGCCGACGCCGCGCGCCTGGTGGTCTTCGGCGATGCGCGCGTGCTCGAACTGGGCGCGCGCGACGCCGGCGTCGAGCTTGCCTGGCGCGCGTACGTTCACCCGGCGACGTTGACTGGACGAGCCCCGAGGTGCCGATCGTCGACCTGCACAATCTCGATCCGGGCGCGATCGGCCGCGGCGCGATTTCGGCCGATTCCGGACGCATCACCGGGCGAGACGCTCAAGCTCATGATCGACCTGGCGCTCGAGGGGCGCCTCGACGGCATCTGCTTCGCGCCGCTCAACAAGGCGGCGCTGCATGCCGGCGGCTGGAAGTTCAACGACGAGCACCAGATGTTCGCCCATCTCACCGGGCACAAGGGCTTCTTCGGCGAGATGAACGTGCTCGACGACAAGTGGATGTCGCGCGTGACCTCCCACGTGTCGCTGCGAACCGCGCTCGACCAGATCACGCCGCAGCGCATCGACGAGGCACTCACGCTCGCCGACGCCACCATGCGCGGCGCGGGCTTCGAGAAGCCACGCATCGCGGTGGCGCGCTCAATCCGCACGGCGGCGAAGGCGGGCTCTTCGGCCGCGAGGAAATCGAGATCATCGCGCCGGCAGTGGCGAAGGCTGCGGGGCGCGGCATCGCCTGCAAGGGACCGTTCCCGGCGGACACCGTGTTCCTCAAGGGTTTCGGGCGGACTTCGACGGCGTGCTCTCGATGTACCACGACCAGGGCCAGATCGCGACCAAGTTGAAGGGCTTCAACCGCGGCGTCACCGTGACCGGGGGCCTCGCGACCGTCTTCACCACGCCCGCCCACGGCACCGCCTTCGACATCGTCGGCAAGGGCATCGCCACCACCGGAGCGCTCGAGCAGGCCGTGCGCCTGTGCGCACGATTGGCAACCAGCCGCAAGAAAGGGATCTAGGCTGCTACAAGGCGCAACCTCGATCTCCTCCGGGAAGGGAAGTAGACATGACTCTCGCGACACGCCTGTTGTTCCTGGCCGCTTCTACCATCGGTGTACTGATCCTGCCGTTGCCGACGGCCGCTCAGTCAGCCCAGGACGCGGAAGTCCGCCAGAGGGACGCCCGAGCCGAAGAGGAGTGGGCGTACTCCGTAGGCGTGCAGAACTATGTGTTTGGCCTTCCACTGGTGATTTTCGAGCGTGAGCGCAAGGTGCGCTTGAATCCTGTTGCGCTCGAGAAGGCCAAGAAATTCGCGCCCGCGGCCCCGGTCAATCAGGTCGGTCACATGAAGGGGCTGGCCACGGCCGACGATGTAATGCCATATACGCCGAACAACGATACGGTCTACAGCGGCGCGATTGTTGAACTCGGCGACGGGCCGATCATCCTGACGACTCCGGAAATCCTCGACCGATATTGGTCGGTGGAGGTCGCCGATTGCTATACCAATAACCTCTTCTACATCGGCACTCGGGCGACCGCCGGAAAAGGAGGCGACCACGCCTTCGTCGGCCCTAATTGGAAGGGCACGTTGCCCAAGGGCGTCATCGAGCATCGCGTTCCGACCGATAGCATCATGTTCGCCGTGCGCATTGGCGTGGTGCCAGGTGACGCCGCCGACCTTAAGGTGGTCAATGCGCTTCAGGACAAGTTCGTCCTGACGTCCTTGAGCAACTGGGACGATCCGAAAAACTTCGGCAAGGCCAGCATTCCCAAACTCGCCAAACGCCCTGATTACAGCGGCGACCTCGCCTTCTTCCAAACGATAGCGGATCTGCTGGCGGAAAACCCTCCGCCAAAGGAGCACGAGGCGGCCGTGGTTTTGCTGGGCCGCGGGGGCATCGTGGTTGGTCAACCCTTTGACATGTCCAAGCTAAGCGACCCGACGCGCGCGGGGCTCGCGCGAGCGGCGCAGACGGGCCCGGCAATCATGAAGTGGAAGGTGAAGTTCCGCGGCACACCGTACCCGACCCGCTGGAACAACCTCGAGCCCGGTAATTACGGCTTCAACTACTTCGACCGCGCTGCCGGGGCGCTCGAGGGCCTGTTCGTGCACGACCGTGAGGAAGCCGAGTACTTCAGCACCTACGAAGACGGCGAAGCGCGGTTGCTGGACGGGAAGTACAGCTACGTTCTGCACTTCAACAAGGATCAGATCCCGCCGACCCTGAAGAACGGCTTCTGGTCGATCACCATGTACGGTGCCGACTTCCAGCTGGTGAAGAACGCGATCAATCGCTTCTCGATCGGCGACCGGACCAAGGGCGTGGTCTACAACAAGGACGGCTCGCTCGACATCTACATCCAGAACCAGGCGCCGAACGGCAGGGAGACCAATTGGCTTCCCTCTCCACCGAGCGGCCTGTTCCGTCTCAACTATCGCATTTACCTTCCACACGAAGTCGCCCGGAATCCCGCGACGCTGGGCAAGTACTTGCCTCCGATCAAGCGGATTGGTTGAGACGGCGCAACCTCCCGCTTTGCGAATCGAAAGCCGACACTCAAAGTGACACTACCGAAGAAAGACAAGCTATGAAAAGCACCACCGACTACGCTGCCGGCTTCATCGTCGACACCCGATCCCAAGACATTCCCAGGGACGTCGCCCACCTGGGCAAGCGTTCGGTGCTCGACGGCATCGGCCTCGCGCTCGCCGGCGCGGCCTCGGAGTGCGGTCACATCGCGAAGAAGTATCTCGAGGGACTGGGCATCGCCTCCAGCCAGGGCAGCACGGTGATCGGTACCGGTCTGCGCCTGCCCGCCCGCTTCGCCGCGTTTCGCCAACGGGCTCGCGATCCACGCCGACGATTACGACGACACCCAGCTCGCGGTGGCGAAGGATCGCGTCTACGGATTGCTCACCCACCCGACCGCGCCGGCGCTCCCGCCCGCGCTGGCGCTCGCCGAGCGCGAGCGGCGCAGCGGCGCCGACCTCATGCTCGCCTACCAGGTCGGGGTCGAGGTCGAGTGCAAGGTGGCCGAGGCGATCCTGCCGCGGCACTACCAGCACGGCTTTCACAGCACGGCAACCTGCGGCTCGATCGGCGCGGCAGCCGCCGCCGCGAAGCTCCTCGGGCTCGACCGCGAAGCGACGCGGCGCGCGCTTTCGATCGGCGCGACCCAGGCCGGGGGCTTGCGCGAGAACTTCGGCACGATGACCAAGCCCTTCCACGCGGGCCGCGCGGCAGAAAACGGCGTCGTGGCCGCCGAGATCGCCGCACTCGGATTCACCGCGTCGCCCAACGGGCTCGAGGCCGACCGGGGCTTCTTCCGCGCCGCGGGCGGCGGCTACAGCCCCGAGATGATCGACGGCAAGCTCGGCAGCCCCTGGACCTTCGCGTCCCCGGGCGTTTCGATCAAGCCGCACCCGAGCGGCTCGCTCACGCATCCGGGCATGGCGGTGATGCTGGGTCTGATTCGCGAACACGACATCAAGCCTGCGAATGTGAAGCATGTGGCCGTGGGCACCAACCACAACATGCCCAATGCGCTCATTCACCACCAGCCGAAAAACGAGTTGCAGGCGAAGTTCAGCATGGAATTCTGCATGGCGATCCTGCTGATCGAACGCCAGGGCGGGCTGGAGCAATTCACCGACGAAGTCGTCAATCGCCCCGACGTGCAGGCGATGATCCAGAAGGTGAACTTCGGCGTGCATCCGGAGGCCGAGGCAGCAGGATTCGACAAGATGACCACGATCATCGAGATCGAGCTCGAGGGCGGCAAGGTCATTCGCGGGCGGGCCGACTTCGGCAAGGGCAGCCCCGCCAATCCCATGACCGACGCCGAGCTCGCGGAGAAATTCAGCCAGTGCGCGGCTTGGGGCGGTCTCGACGGCAAGACGACCAAGGCGGTCCTCGATCTTGTCTGGCGTCTCGAAGATCTGCCGGACGTGAACGAGCTGACGCAGCTGCTGCGCCGTGTTTGAAGGCTTCACGCAGACCTCGAGCGACGTCGCCGGGGTGCGCATCCACCTGCGACACGGGGGCTCGGGTCCGCCGCTGCTGCTGTTGCACGGCAATCCGCTCACGCATGTGTCGTGGCACAAGATCGCGCCGCGGCTCGCCGAGGAATTCACCGTCGTCGCCACCGATCTTCGCGGCTACGGCGACAGCTCGAAACCGCCCGGCGGCGAGGACCACTTCGGTTACTCGTTCCGCGCGATGGCCGAAGACCAGCTTGCGGTGATGCGCAGCCTTGGGTTCGCCCGCTTCACGTCTGCGGCCATGACCGCGGCGGCCGCGTCGCGCACCGCATGGCGCTCGACCACCCGGACGCCGTCGAGAAGGTGGCTTTCCTCGACATCGTCCCCACCCACCACATGCTCAACAACATCAAGCGGCAGTGGGCGGTCGATTCCTACCACTGGTTCTTCATGGCGCAGCCGTACGACTACCCCGAGAAGATGATCGAGGCGTACGGCTTCGAGCGCTACATCCGCAAGAAGCTCGACAAGAAGGGCGTGGGGACGGCCGGCTTCACGCCCGAGGCGCTCGCCGAGTACATCCGCTGCTGCACGCCCGAGAACATTCATGCGGTGTGCGAGGACTACCGCGCGGCCGTCGGCATCGACCTCGTGCACGACGAAGCCGACCTCGCCACGAAACTCGCGATCCCCATGCTCGTCCTCTGGGGCGAGAAGAGCCACGTGAACCGCAGCTACAAGCCGATCGAGGCCTGGCGCGAGCGCGCGGTCGACGTCCGGGGAAAGATGCTTGCCTGCGGACACTACCCGGCCGAACAGGTGCCCGACGAAACCTATACCGAACTGCGCGAGTTCTTCAGTGATTGATGCACTCTAGCGCCGTTCATGAACGGCCAAGCGGAGTAGATCTCCTCACCGCGACACTGAGTTACTGCTGCTTCAGCGAAAACGCTACGGCTCCTCCGTAAACCGCGTTCACTTCGGCCCTTCCTCGATCGTCCATCGCGCCGAAACCACTACTTCTGAATGGTCCGGGATTTTTGGAAGAGATCATTGAAGGGCAAGTACTATGACCAAGTGTGACGTCGGAGGGATCGCGGAGGAACGCCAATGGCAAGCGTTAGCGGCAGCAACGGCTCATTTTCACTCAGGGCTCATCGTGGTGATGCCAAGACACTTCTTGCTTTCAATCTGCCGAAGGCCAAGACAAAAAATTTAGCGGGTTTTTCAATACGATACGAAGCCGACGGCCAGCAGTTCTATATCCAGAACCAGCTCCAGTTTGAGAACCCGGGCGACCATGCGCAGGACCCGAAGGAGCCGCCGAACTCGAGCGTCAACGCCCCGATCCACAAGTTCCGCTGGGTGCACGTGCCGGGATCCGTGCACCAGGGGTTGAAGCCGTTTCTCGGCAAGTACAAGTACACGGCGACTCCGCGCTACTTCGACCGGAACCAGTCGATGCTTCCGCTCGACCCGAACTTGAGCGCCTCGGTAACGATTGACGTCAGCCCCTTCGAAAAGGGCAAACTCGCGCTCGGCTTCACGCGTGGTTTCACACAGTCGCAGGCGTTCGTGCACCACTTCGGAAGGAACGCACTGATCCGCCCGCGGGGCAAAGAACTGATATTTGACACCTCGCAGCAATCCGGCACCAACGCGAACGGTGACAAGTACACCTTCGCCGACGAATACGAGTGGCTGGGTTTCACAGCCCGGGAGCGGATCTTCGCGGTCCTCAATGAAGTGCTGAAGGACAAGACGCTGCGCCTGGACGTATTCGCCTACGACCTCAACGAGCCGGACGTTTATGGACGCCTTGCTCGCGCTCGCCAAGCAGGGCCGCGTGCGCGTCATTCTGGACAATGCCGGCCTGCACCATGACGCGAAAGCGCCCAAGCCCGAGGACCAGTTCGAAAAGCTGTTCACCAAGGCAAAAAAAGGTGGCGCAGCGATCCTGCGCGGCAAGTTCGGCAGCTTCGCGCACGACAAGGTGCTGATCGTGTCGAACAAGACGGGCGCCGCCAAGGTGCTGACCGGCTCGACCAACTTCTCGGTGACTGGGCTCTATGTCAACTCGAACCACGTCCTGGTGTTCGATGACGCCAAGGTCGCGGGCACTTACGCACAGGTGTTCGAGGAGGCATGGAACGACGGCGCGAACAAGACCAAGTTCCAGAAGTCCAAGTGGTCCACGCAGGTCTTCGATTTCAAGTCGCAGTCGATGTCTATCACCTTCGCGCCGCACGAGGCAGACACCGTCGCCACGATCCTCGGCGGCATCGCGAAGCGCATCAAGCTGGAAGGCGGGAAGAGCAAGGGCAACGTCCTGTTCGCAGTGATGGCGCTCGACATCAGCACGAGCCCCGTCCTGACGGCGCTGACCAAGCTGCACGCCGACGAGTCGATCTTCAGCTTCGGCATTTCAGACAGCACTAAAGGAATCCGCCTGTACCAGCCGGGCAAGAAGACGGGCGTCCTGGTGACCGGCAAGCCGGCAGGCACTATCCTGCCGCCGCCGTTCGACCAGGTTCCCGGGGTCGGGTTGGGGCACCAGGTGCACCACAAGTTCGTCATCTGCGGCTTCGACCGCGACGACGCGGTGGTCTATTGCGGATCGTCGAACCTGAACGATGGCGGCGAGGAAAAGAACGGCGACAACCTGCTGGAGATCCACGACGGCGACGTCGCGACCGTGTTCGCGATCGAGGCGCTCGGGCTGGTGGACCACTTCAACTTCCTCGACCGCTACGCTGGCGGCGCGAAGGGCAAGAAGAAGCCCGCCGCTTCGCCTCAGCACGCGGCGGTCGCCGCAGGCTGGTTCCTGGGCACGACGGACAAGTGGGCGGCGCCGTATTACGACAAGAACGACCTGCACTGCTCGGACCGCCAACTCTTCGCCTGAATTTCCGGACAGCCCGCCGGCCTGGTCGGCATCGACCTCGTGCACGACGAAGCCGACCTCGGAACGAAGCTAGCGATCCCCATGCTCGTCCTCTGGGGCGAGAAGAGCCACGTGAACCGTAGCTACAAGCCGATCGAGGCCTGGCGCGAGCGACGTCAGCGGAAAAATGCTTGCCTGCGGACACTACCCGGCCGAACAGGTGCCTGACGAAACCTACGCCGAACTGCGCGCGTTCTTCAGTCATTGATGCGCTCTAGCGCCGTCCATGAACGGCCGAGCGGTGCAGGTTCTCAAAATAGATGCAGACTTTCCCACTAGTTGCAATTTCGCAGCTGATGAGGAGCGGAGGCAGGGTGGGCAAGGGGCCGGGTGCTAGCTGCGCCTGGCCCTTTTCGGCCACTTGCGAACGCCCTTGGTCCCGATGAGAATGCCTCAAGACCGTTCTCGAAGTAGGGTGGCGGTTATGCCTATGCCTCCGGTTGCCGCGATGATTCGAGTCTTCCGCAATCTCGTTGTGCCCTTTACGCTCCTTTTCTCTCCAGCGTCTCACGCGCAAGAGGCGCCGGTCTCGCTCGATCGAATTGTGCCGATCGAGC
This sequence comes from uncultured beta proteobacterium, assembly GCA_963735955.1. Taxonomy (GTDB): domain Bacteria; phylum Pseudomonadota; class Gammaproteobacteria; order Burkholderiales; family Burkholderiaceae_F; genus CAVTND01. Next base: position 308,541 of record CAVTND010000016.1, read on the forward strand.
GACAGCGGGCACTTGGGTTAGACAAGCTCACTCTCGAACAACGCGCCGCTGTAGCGCGGCTGCTGCAGGAGGTGTATCAGAACGGTGTCCAGACCGGGCGAGACCAGGCGGAATCGAGTTCAGCAGCACGCATCTCGGCGAGCGCGAATGTCCTTTCAGCCAACGCGTTGCACCGCGAGTTTCAGAACAATCCAGTTGATGCGAGCAACCGCTACGTCGGAAAGACAGTGGCGCTGGAAGGCCTCCGCGGAGAGATGATCTTGATGTCCGACGGTGTGCAGGCGGCAGTGCACATCGTGGATGGAAGCCGATCAAATGCCCTCATTCTTGTGTTCTCTGATCGCAACCAGTTGAAGGGTATCAATCAAGGGCAAAGATTTCGCTCCAAATGTACGGTAAGGAAGTATGAATACTCAAGTGTTTGGATGGACGATTGCTCAATCGTCCGCTGACTGACTTGGCGCGCTTGTGGTCCTTCGGCGCTTCGGCGCAATTTCCCTTGGCGGCAGCATTTCCGAGCCATGCGTTCGTTTGTGAAAAGTACGGATCGACCGAGCTGATGACGTTGAGGACTGGCAGGTCCGGCGCGAGCGCAGTCTTCGGCTCGGTATCTAGAACGGAACAACGCATGGTGGACGCACTCAACGGCTCTATCGCGGACGACGAGCCGCTCGAACCGAGGTGAGGAGCTTAAGGTGAGCGTTCGACTGAATCACACCATAGTCTGGTGCCGCGACAAACATAGATCGGCGCAATTCCTTGCTGACATTCTCGGCCTGCCTCAACCGAAGCCATTCGGACCGTTCTGGATTGTTGAACTCAACAATGAAGTGTCGCTCGACTTTCATGACAAGGAGGGTGAAATTTCAAAGCAACACTACGCTTTCCTGGTCTCAGAGGAGGAGTTCGATGAGGCGTTCGGTCGCCTCAGTCGGCAGAGGCTTAGCTACTGGGCTGACCCGGCTCGCCGACGCCCCGGCGAAGTCAACCGCAACGATGGTGGGCGCGGGGTGTATTTCGAAGATCCGGACGGCCATTTCCTTGAAATCATCACGCGCCCCTACGGTGGCGGTAAATGAGTCACCCGGTTGCGGCGATACAGAATGACTTCTCAAAGAGTTTGCTCGCAGGGACGGCGAGCGGGCCGCGGGCAGACGATGCAGTTATCGATAGCTCGCCCTTTAGCAGACCTTGCAGGGTTAGGGGGCGACCTGTTGCATGGCTCACGGGTGTCGTCGCGTGCCACAGCCCGGCCATCCCCTCGATGTAGTCGCTGCCCTGCTGAATCGACTCACGATGTGATCCTGGATTCGTGCGCATCGAAACGGTGATTTTGTTCGCGGGTCTTGACCCGGGCCCGTATTGCCATTTGTTGCTCGTGGCTGGCCAAACCTGCACACAAGGGCCTGGCCTACTCCTCCTCCTCGTGCTTGCGCTTCGCCTTGTACTCGGTGGCCAGCTGCTGCTGCAGCGTCGGCGGCGCCTGTTCGTAGTGCGACAGCGACATCGTCCACGCGCCGCGCCCCTGCGTCATCGACTTCAGTCGCGCGGAGTAGCCGCTCGAGTTCAGCGAGCGGCACCTGGCCCTCGACGATCAGTCGCGCCGAGCGTAGCCGCGTGTGCCGGTGACTGGCCGCGGCGCGATGACAGGTCGCCGGTGATATCACCCATGTGCGATTCGGGCGCTTCGACCTCGACGTTGACGATCGGCTCGAGCACGATCGGCCGCGCCTTGGTCAGTGCGTCGAGAAAGGCCTTGCGCCCGGCGGCGACGAACGCGACTTCCTTCGAGTCGACCGGGTGATGCTTGCCGTCGTAGACAGTGACGCGCACGTCCTGCATCGGGTAGCCGGCGACCGGGCCGGACAGTCAGCACCGACTCGACGCCCTTCTGCACGGCGGGGATGAAGTTGTACGGAATGACGCCGCCCTTGACCTGGTCGACGAACTCGAAGCCGGTGCCGCGCGGCAGCGGTTCGGCACGCAGATAGACCTCGCCGAACTGGCCGGCGCCACCGGTCTGCTTCTTGTGCCGCGCGTGGCCCTCGGCCGGCGCGGCGATCGTCTCGCGGTACGGCACGCGCGGCGGCCGCGTGTCGACCTCGACCTTGTACTGCTGCGCCATGCGTTCGAGCGCGGAGCGCAGGTGCAGCTCGCCGAGTCCGCGCAGCACGGTTTCGTTGAGCGTCGCGTCGTGCTCGACGACCAGCGTCGGGTCTTCGGCCGTCATCTTGTGCAGCACCTCGGAGATGCGCTGCTCGTCGCCGCGTCGGCGCGGCTGGATCGCCAGCCCGCTCATCGGGGTCGGAAATTCGAGCGGCCGCATGTGGATCTGGTCTTCGTCGTGCGAATCGTGCAGCACGCAGTCGAACTCGATCTCGTCGATCTTGGCGACGGCGGCGATGTCGCCCGGCACGGCCGGCGGGATCTCGACCGTCTTCGCGCCCTGCAGCATCAGCAGGTGGCCGACCTTGAACGCCTTGCGGCTGCTGCCGATGAAAAGCTGCGTGTCCTTGGTGATCGTGCCCTGGTGCACGCGAAACACACCGAGCTTGCCGACGTAGGGATCGACGACGACCTTGAACACATGCGCCAGCACGTGCTTCTTCGGATCGGGCGTCGGAGCGAACTCGTCGACCGCCTTGCCGTCGACCAACTCGCCCTTGATAGAACAGCGGCGGGTTGCCCTCGGTCGGGTTGGGCAGCAGCTTGTCGAAGATCTTCAGCAACTCGCTCGAGTGCCGGCGCCGTTCTTGCGCGGAGACGAAGCACACCGGAATCAGGTGGCCTTCGCGCAGCGCCTTCTCGAACGGCGCGTGCAGTTCGGTCGGCGATCGATTTCCTCGCCCTGTTCGAGATACTTCGCCATCAGTTCTTCGTCGACCTCGATCACCTGGTCGATCAGCGCCTGATGCGCCGCCGCCACCGACGAGAAGTCGGATTCGCCGGACGGGTTGAAGAAACAGTCGACGACCTTGGTGCACCGCTCGCGGGCAGGTTGATCGGCAGGACTTCCTTGCCGAACACCGTGCGCAGGTCCTCGAGCAGGCGCGGCAGGTCGACGTTGTCGGCGTCGATCTTGTTGACGACGATCAGCCGGCACAGCTTGCGGCGCGCCGCCCAGTCCATCATCCGCGTCGTGATCATCTCGATGCCGGTCGACGCGTTGACGACGATCGCGGCGGTTTCGACCGCGTCGAGCGCGCCGATCGCCTGACCGATGAAGTCCGGAAAGCCCGGCGTGTCCAGCAGGTGGACCCGGGCGCTCGGCAGGTCGAGGTGCAGGACCGAGGTGCGCAGCGAGTGCAGGAAGCTCTTTTCGAGCGGGTCGAAGTCGCTGACGGTGGTGCCCTTCTCGATGCTGCCCGCAACCGCGATGGCCCCGGCTCTGACGAGCAGGGCTTCGGCGAGCGTCGTCTTGCCTGCACTGCCGTGGCCCAACAGGGCCACGGTCCGAATGTTCTCCGTTGTGTAGGCCATCGTGTCTCCGGTCGACTGTTCTCGTCTGCTCGGCACCGACGTTACGCCGGCCGGCGCGGCTGTCAGCCCGAGAGCGGACGCCGGATTTCGCCGGGTGGAGGGCCGGTTCGCGTCCCGCGCAGGCCGCTTCGTCGCCTCGATGCGGCGGACGCAGGATCGATCGGAACTCAATACTGCATCGGTCTCTCGGCCCGAAACCCAGGGAGGACACGATGGATGCATACAAGACGCCTGGTGCGGTCAGCTGGGCTGAACTGATGACGACGGACCCGAGCGCCGCGCAGAAGCTTTCTATTCGAAGTTGTTTGGCTGGGGCACGACGCGACATGGCGATGACAAACGGCAACTACACGACCTGCCAGGTCGGCGAGACGTCGGTTGCCGGCATTGACGTCGATTCCTGACGCAGGCAGAGGGGATGCCGCCGATCGTGGGGGATCTATGTGACGGTGGCCGATGTCGATGCGACCCTGAAACGAGGTCGAGCAGCTTGGAGGCAAGGTGTGCATGCCGCCGATGGAGGTGCCGGGCGTTGGCCGCATGGCGGTGATTCAGGATCCGCAGGGCGCCTCACTGTCGGTGATCAAGTACTCGATGTAGCGCTTGCTGACGCAAAAAAAACGGCCGGCGCAAAGCGCCGGCCGCTGCAGGGACGCGAAGCGTTCAGCGGACGATCGCGACCTGCTCGGGGGTGTGCTGGGACTCAGGGAAACCTTCGTGGCCGCGCTGACCGGTGATCACGACGGTTTCGAACTTGAACACCGGCGTCTGCGCGATCTGCGCGTCGCTGCCGGCTTGCATGGCCTTGGCACCCATGACCAGCAGCGAGAGCGATCGCTCTGAACGTGGCGCCGAAGAACAGCGCGGTGGCGGTTTTCTCGAACATGGTGCACTCCTTTGTCTGTGTTGCCGACGACTGCTTCGTCGATGGGTGCACTGTAGGGAGTCGGATCGCGACGATTCCACGCGCTTGCGACGAAGCTGCATGAAACACGGTGCGGGCTGCAGAAATCGCGCCTGTTTCGGATCAGGCCGGGCCGTCGATGACGAGCCGGGCTCGTCAGCGGCAAGTTGCGACGAAGCCGATTCGTCGCGCCCGAGGCGGTTTCAGGCCCAGCCGAGGGCGCCGACCAGCGCACCGACGGCGATCAACACCAGAGGTGCACGCGGGTTCGCCAGACCAGCAGGGCCGCCGCGACCGTATGAGCGATGTTGGGCCAGCGCGGCGCCTGCGCGCTCAGGATCCAGCCGGTGGCGGCCAGCAGCGCGATCGTGATCGGCGCGAGCCCGGCCTTGAACGCCTGCACGCGGCGCCACTCACGGCGCGCGTGACTCCAGCGCGAGGCCGCAAGCGTCAGCGTGGTTGAGGGCAGCATGATGGCCGACAAGCGACCAGCAGCGCACCGGCCAGCCCGGCCGCCTGGTAACCCAGCACGGCGACGAACAGCACGTTCGGCCCGGGTGCGGCCTGCGCGATTGCGATCGACGCGTTGAACTGGGCATCGTTGAGTCAGCGCCATCTGTCGACCATCACGCGGTGCATGTCGGGCGCGACGACGATCGCGCCGCCGATCGAAAGCAGGGACAGCAGGAGGAAGTGACCGAGCAGTGTCAGCCACTGATCCGCGCTCAAGTGATCGAAGTCCAGTGTGCTCATGACGCCTTTCCCTGGCCCAGCCGAAACCAGGCGAGCACGCAGCCGAGCGCACCGAGCCCGAGCAGATACCCAGACCAGCGGCACGCGTAGAAGGCGACGCCAGACGAACGTTAGCGCGGCGAATGCGATGCACGCCGGAACGCCCATCGGATTGGCGCGCAGCGCCGGTGCGAGCCTGAGCGCGGTGCCAATCACCATGCCGGCCGCCACGGCACTCATGCCGCGCAGCGCACCGGCCACCAGGGTCTGCTCGCGAACTGCAGATAGAGAGCGGTCAGCGCGAGCACGATCACCAGTGGCACCACCATCATGCCGGCAAGCGCAGCCAGAGCGCCGCGCCAGCCGAAGAAGCGGTCACCGACCATCAGGGCGACATTGCAGACGTTCGGTCCGGGCAGCAGCTGGCCGAGCGAAAGGATCTCGACGAACTCGTCGCTCGTCAGCCAGCGCCGCTGGTCGCAGAGCGCGCGCTGGGTTACCGCGAGCACGCCGCCGAAGCCTTGCATCGCGAGTGCGGTGAAGGTCGTGAACAGTTCGGTCGTCGACTGCGGACGCGCGCTTGGCAGTGGGCTTTCCGGCATCGTGCGATCGTAACCGGCGGCGCCGGCCGAACATCGAAAGCTGCTGGCGATGTTCGATCACTGCGCCGGCAGTGGTTGACCGTCGCGCTAGAGGTGGTCAAGGTCTGCTTAGGTCGTCGCCGCCGACTTCGGCATCCGGCCAGAAACGGCCGGTCGCCGCACACGAGTCATTCGCGGCAAAACGGACCTTCGGATTTGGCGCCGAAATTTCCTTCTTCATGCCCGTCGCAGGCCGACGGGCGCTCGAAACGAGGTTCACGCCAACCCGCCGGTCGAAACCAGTGGCACCATCACGACCAACGACAGCGTGCTGATGCCGGCCCGCATCGTTCTGAAGCATGCGTGCCGGCTGGCCCGGCGCGAGGAGTGACGGTTTGACGAACACGGGGCCGACAGGCCAGCGTGCCAGCCGGATCCAGATCCGCCGCGACACGCGCGAACTGCTGATCGACGGCGCGCCGGCCAGGCTCGGCGCCCGCGCCTTCGATGTGCTGGTGGCGCTGTCCGAGCGGCGCGACCGTGTCGTCACCAAGAACGAATTGCTCGACCTGGTCTGGCCTGGTCTGGTGGTCGAGGAGAACAACCTGCAGGTGCAGATCAGCGCTCTGCGCAAGCTGCTCGGGCCGCAGGCGATCGTCACCGTGCCGGGCCGCGGCTATCGATTTGCGCTTGTGATCAATCCACTGGAATCAGGCGCGCCATCCGCTGCCGCGCCCACCACCGCGCCGTACGCGCCAGCTCAGACGCCCACCCAGACCAACCTGCCGGAGTTGTTGCCGCCGCTGTACGGCCGGGCAAACGATCTTGTGCAGGTGAAAGCGCTGCTCGAGGCGCAGCGCGTGGTGTCGATCGTCGGTGCGGGTGGTATTGGCAAGACACGGCTCGCGCAGGCTGTCGCGAGAGAATTGCATGGCGCCTACGAAGACGGCGTGTGGGCAGTCGAACTGGCCGCGCTCGCCGACGGTGATCTGGTTGCGACAGAAACGGCCCGCGTGCTGCAGTTGCCCCAATCCCGCGGGGAGCCCGCTGTCCAAGCGATTGCCGGTGCCTTGCGCTCGCAATCGCTGCTGCTGTTTCTGGACAACTGCGAGCATCTGCTGGACGCGGTGGAGCCGCTGGTCGAGGCGATCAGCCAGACGGCACCGCAGGTACGAATACTCTTGACGAGCCAGGAGCCGCTGAAGATCGCGGCTGAACACGTCTATCGCCTCGGCACGCTATCGGTACCCACGCGCGCCGCGCTCGAAGACGCGCAGGCCAGCGGCGCTGTGCAGTTGTTTGTCGATCGTGCGCGGGCGGTCGATCCAGGCTTCGGGTTAACGGCGGGCAATGTCGCAGCCGTGGCGGAAATCTGCGCGCGGCTGGATGGCATTCCCCTTGCCCTTGAACTCGCGGCAGCACGCGTTCCACTGCTTGGCATCGACGGGCTGCGGGCGCGCCTCGACGAGCGACTACAGGTCCTCACCGGCGGCTCACGGTTTGTGCTGCGGCGGCACCAGACGCTGCGCGCGGCGCTCGCCTTCAGTCACGGGCTCTTGTCGGCCGAAGAACAGACGGTATTCCGACGCGTCGGTGTCTTTGCAGGCAGCTTTGCGCTCGAAACCGCGCAAGAGGTCGCGGCGGACGCGGCCATTGGTTCGTGGGCCGTGCTCGACCATCTTGGCGCCCTGGTGGACAAGTCAATGGTCGTGGCCGAAGGCGGTGCGATCCCGCGTCTTCGGTTGCTCGAAACAACCCGTGCCTACGCGCTTGAAAAGCTGGCTGACGATGGCGAGACCGCAGTTGTTCTCGGTCGACACGCGCGTGCGATCGCAACCCTGTTTTCCGCACTGTATGAGGAATACTGGACACTGTCCGATCAGGTGTGGATGGCTCGATCCGAACCAGAACTCGACAACCTGCGCGCGGCACTGGCCTGGAGCCTGCGCAACGATCCCGAACTCGCCATTGTGCTGGCCGGCGATTCGCGACCGCTGTGGCTCGATCTCGCGTTGCAGCCAGAGGCGCTGCTTCACTGCGAGGCGGCGCTCGCCCTGGTCAGCGCCGCCACCCCGCGCCGTGCCAAGGGACGCTTGTGGCACGCCCTGGGAGCGATGTTGGGAAACGCGCGTCCAATCGAATCACGCGACGCGGCAGCGCGGGCAGTGGAACTGCTGCGCGATGCCGCTGACCCCGGGACGTTGGCGGCAGCACTGATGAATCTCGCGCAATGGTCCACGGGCATCCCGACTCAGCCGCAACTTGATGCGCTCGAAGAACTCCGTCGACTGGTCCGCCCGCAATCGCCGACACGGATGCAGATGCTACTTCCCAATGCGAGCGCCCGTGTCAATCGCGCTGCTGGCCGCTACGTCGAGGCACGTCGCGACTACGCGCTGTCGCGCGAGATGGCTGCGAAGCGGGGCGACACGCAGTGGGAAAACGCGATGCAGGGCAACGTCGCTGATGTTGCGTTGATCATGGACGATGTGGACGGCGCGATCGCCATCTATCGCGAGTTGGCCGAACGGATGGCGCCGCTGCGCGACAAGCTTTTCTATATGTACGCGCTCGCAAGTTTGGCAACCGCGCTGCTGTTCAAGTCGGAGGCCGCTGCGGCACGCGAGGCGCTCATCATGGCTGCACCGCTGATCGTTCGCTATGACCTAGGCGCCCGCTACGCGGCGACAGCGGCCTTGCTGGCGGCACAAGAGGGCCGCCTGCCGGCTGCGGCCCAGCTGCTCGGTTACGGCGATGCAGCCTTCGATGCGCATGGGGTTGACGCCCACGACCCGGCAGAGCTTCGCGCGCGCGACCTTACCGCGCAGCGTCTCGCGGCAAGCGCGACTGAAGCCGAGATCAATCGCTGGAAGCGGGAGGGCGCCTCGCTCACGGTCGAAGAGGCGTATCGACTTGCGATTGCGCCGTCGCTGGGCCAAAAGCCGGCTAACACCGGACAGACCGGTAGCTCTGGGTTTTGACTCAATTGCGGACGTCTGTCCGCGCCGCATGAGCGGTCGTTCAATGGTCGCTCGATCGTTGGTATGTATTGACACGCCGGTCCGCGCGTAGCATTGTTTTAGGGTCATGCGGCCGACCATTTCTTTCATCATTACGTGCGCGCTGTGTGCGACGGCGCCCACCACCTCTGCGCAGCTGTATAAGTGGGTCGATGATGGCGGCGTCGTCAACTACGGCGACTGGCCACCGGCTGGCGTCAAGTTGCAGCCCGTGAATCACGGCACACTCAGCTCGGTGGCCGACCGTGCGCTTGTTGCGCCTCCTGCCCGCGCACCGGACGCCTCACGCAGCGCCTCACGCACAGCCGGGCCGGTTGGCAACGTGCGCAACGAAGTCTCGCCGTCGAATGCACCCGCCTCGGCGGGCGACGCCAATTCCGTCGGCACCTATGCGCCGTACTATGGCTACCCGTCGCGGCCGGCGGCGGCGGTGGCGGAGGTTGAACGACGCCCAGCGAACGCGCCGGTCGTAAAGCCGATTTTGCCCATCGACCCCGCCATACCGGACATGCCGCTGCGGCCGCGCAGATGACGCGCTAACAATGGGACTTCGCGTACCGGCGAAACTCGGCCGGTCGGAGCTTGCGCAGCCTGGCGGTCAGCAGTTGCCGGCCTAGGAGGTCAATTCCGACGGCAAGCGCAACGATCCGCGTTTCATCTTCATGCGTTCTACGGGCGCCGTGGCGAGGGGCCTTCCACTAGTTGAGCACGCTCGACGAGTGCGGTCGCCGTGGCGCTAGATCGGAGTCCGCTAGGTACGTTGATGGCGTCTTGCGGCAGGGGCAGAATGCGGCGACGGAAATCTCCGTCGTCCCGAACCATGACCTGCCTGCCTTGCTTCCAATACGCGCGCCTTGCTGCCTGGATATTCATCGCGGGTACTTCGAGCGCCATCGCGGCCGACCTGGATTACCCGTCCAGTCCCCGAATACCGGTCGTCGACGTCTACCACGGTGCATCGGTTACGGATGATTACCGCTGGCTGGAGGATGACAATTCGCCGGAGGTCAAGGCGTGGGTGGTGGCACAGAACAAACTTACGCGCGAATATCTCGACCGGATCGCGCAACGCCCCGAAATCGTCAGGCGCGTCAGGGCCTTACTCACCGCCAAGACAACCTACCGCTTCGAATTTGAGTTCCGCCAGCGTCTGTTCGCCAAGAAGTACTCGCCGCCTGCGAATCAACCCGTCCTCGTCGTTCTGCCGCCGGACGGCAGCGTTGCAAAAGAAACCGTCGTCGTCGATCCGAATGCGCTCGACAAGACCGGTCGTACGACGATCGACTTCTACAAGGCGTCCTACGATGGCAAGTATGTCGTGGTGTCCCTCTCTGCCAATGGTAGCGAGGAGGGAACGGCGCATGTCTTTGAAGTGGCAACGGGCAAGCAATTGCCCGAGACGATCCCGGGAGTGAATTACCCAACTGCCGGGGGCAGTGTTGAGTGGGCGCCAGATAACGGCGGCTTCTACTACACGCGATATCCGCTGGATGGCGAGCGCCCCGCAGAGGACCGGCACTTCTATCAAACCGTATGGTTCCATCGACTCGGTACACCGGTCAGCGAAGATCGCTATGTGATCGGCCGCGATTTCCCACGCATCGCCGAAATCGAACTCGAAGGCAGTCGCGATGGAAAGTACCTCCTCGCCAGCGTCCGCAACGGCGATGGCGGCGAAGTCGCCTTTTACCTCCGCGACACAGGCGGCCAATGGACGCAGCTTGCCGGATTTGCTGATGGTGTGAAGCAGCTGACCTTCGGGCAGGACGGTCGACTCTATGGAATGTCGGTCAAGGATGCGCCACTCGGCCACATTATTGCAATTCCTGTTGACAAGCCGGCGCTCAAGAATGCCGTCGTTGTGATTCCGGAAACGAATCTCGTCGCCGAGACCGTCACTCCGACCAAGTCCCGACTCTTCGTGAAGTACCGCGACGGCGGCCCCTCGGCAGCACGCATTTTCGATCTTCGCGGCAATCGTCTGGGTGACCTTCCAGCCGAGCCGGTGTCCGATATTCGCATTGGCGTCGCCCTGACTGGCGACGACATACTGGTGCGCACGACGAGCTACCTGTCGCCGCCGAGCTGGTTTCGCTACGTCTCAGCGAAGGACAGGCTGCTGCCCACACAACTCAACAGCAAGCCCGCGTTCAACTTTGCCGATGCAGCGGTCGTCCGAGATTTCGCGGTTTCAGCCGACGGGACCAGGATTCCGATCAATATTCTTTACCGGAAGGGCCTGGTGCTGGACACCCGAAATCCGGTGTTGCTGTATGCATACGGCGGCTATGGCATCAGCTCGCAACCATGGTTCGACGAGTTGAACCGGCTTTGGCTTGACTATGGTGGCATCTTCGCGGTCGCCAACGTGCGTGGTGGTGGCGAGTACGGCGAACCGTGGCACGAAGCCGGCAAGCTCACGAAAAAGCAGAATGTGTTTGATGACTTTTATGCTTGCATGCGCTTTCTGGTCGAACGCAAGTACACGTCTCCGGGCCGCCTGGCGATAATCGGCGGCAGCAACGGCGGCCTGACGATGGGTGCCGCACTTACGCAGCATCCGGAATCCATGCGGGCAGTGGTTGGCCAGGTCGGAATCTACGATTCGTTGCGGTGGGAGACGCAACCCAACGGCGAGTTCAACGCGACTGAGTTCGGTTCGGTCAAGGACCCGGGGCAATTCAAGGCGCTCTACGCTTACTCGCCCTTGCAGCGAGTCCGCAATGGTGTCGCCTATCCGGCCGTGCTGTTTACAACAGGGGACAACGACGGACGTGTGGCGCCATACGAATCGCGCAAGATGACGGCACGGCTGCAGTCAGCAACGTCATCGAAGCTTCCGATCCTGCTGCGCACCGAGGCGAACTCCGGGCACGGCATCGGCACCGCACTGTCCACGAGGATCGAGGAGGAAGCCGACGTGTATGCCTTCCTGGTGAATCAGCTTGGGATTGAGGGACCGCTACCGAGAGTTCGCCGGTAGTGAGGTCCGAGCCCAGGTAACCGGCGACCTGGTCGTTCCGCGCAACGTCGGCGTAATGACAAGGCAACATGACGCGAGGCGATGAATCGACGCAATCAACATTCGCCGCAGTCGGTCGCCTGTCGGGCGTTCATCCACGCCGTCATTTTTGTCCTGGCTGGATGTGCTCGCGGAGATGGCCAGAACACCCCATTAACGATCCGCGGGGAGCTCACATCCCAGGAACGCATCGAATTGCCGACCAAAGGCGTGGGCATCGTCGAACTCGCTCGCGCGCAGGACGGCCGTGTCGTGGCTGAACAGCGTCTGGCACTCGCTGGCCGACAGATTCCGGTGCCGTTCGAACTGAAAGCGCATCGCTCAACCATTGAGGACGGAGCGACCTATTTTCTGCGCGGCACCATCGCCATGGATGGTCGAACCCAATGGATCAGTGACGCGGTCGAAGTGCGGGCACGCCCCGGCACCATCGAGGTCGGCAAATTGGCGCTGAAGCCCTACGAACCCGCGGCGTTCAGCTCGCCGCTGGTGTGCGGCAACCGAAGTGCGAGCGTTGGCGTCGCCCGGATAGGTCAGCGAGACATACTGCAGCTCTCCGTCGGCAGCGAGCGCTTCGAGTTGTTCGAGACCGTCACGGCGTCCGGCGCGCGCTACGAGGCAGTGAACGATTCAAAGACGTTTGTCTGGTTCAAGGGGCAGCGCGCGACTCTCACGGTACGCGGCGAGACCCTTCCGGAGTGCATCGTCGCCAATTAGCGCGCCGCCAGCCGCGCGTGTCTGTTCCTGTCGCGTCCGATGCGCTACCCCGCTTTGGCCGGCATGTGCTCGTTGACCACGTCGATAACCTTCTCGGGTTCCTGGGCGTCGTCGTCGGTCTCTCTGTTCAGCACCTGTTTCATTCGCTTCTCGTCGAGCTCACCGCACCACTTACCCACGACAACCGTGGCCACGCCGTTGCCGATAAGGTTGGTCAGCGCCCGCGCTTCGGACATGAAGCGGTCGATGCCGAGGATCAGCGCGAGTCCCGCGACCGGCACGTTGCCCACGGCGGACAGCGTCGCTGCAAGCACGATGAAACCGCTCCCCGTGACCCCCGCGGCGCCTTTCGACGTCAGCAGGAGCACCGCAAGCAGCGTCAACTGCTGCGTGAGAGTCATCGGCGTGTTGGTCGCCTGCGCGATGAAGACCGCGGCCATCGTGAGGTAGATCGAAGTGCCGTCGAGATTGAACGAATAGCCCGTAGGAATGACCAGGCCGACGGTCGATTTCCTGACGCCGAGATTCTCCATTTTCGCCATCATGCGAGGCAGCACGGATTCCGACGACGAGGTGCCGAGCACGATCAGCAGCTCCTCCTTGATGTAGCGGATGAACTTCAGAATGCTGAAGCCGTGATATCGCGCAATGAGCCCGAGCACGACAAGGATGAAGACGAGGCAGGTGAGATAGAACGTCGCCATCAGCTTGCCAAGCGACACCAGCGACACGAGGCCGTACTTGCCGATGGTGAAGGCCATTGCACCGAAGGCACCGATCGGCGCCACCTTCATGATGACGCCGACGATCGCGAACAGCACGTGCGAGGTTTTTTCGATCATGTCGAACACGAGAGTGCCGCGGCCGCCGAACTTGTGAAGACAGAAACCGAACAGGATGGCGATCAGCAGCACCTGCAGGATCTCGCCCCTGGCGAAGGCGTCCACGATCGTATTGGGGATGATGTTGAGCAGGAAGTCCTGCGTGCTCTGCATCTGACCCGGCTTGGTGTAGGCGGCCACACCCTTGGTGTCCAGCGAGGCGGGATCGACGTTCATCCCGGCGCCTGGCTGGACGAAGTTGACGATCAGAAGACCAACCACCAGCGCGATGCTGCTGACGATTTCGAAGTACAGGAGCGCGAGTCCGCCGGTCTTCCCGACTTTCTTCATGTCCTCCATCCCGGCGATGCCGACGACGACGGTGCAGAAGATGATTGGCGCGATGATCATCTTGATCAGCTTGATGAAGCCGTCGCCCAGCGGCTTCATCGCGGTCCCGGTCTCGGGATAGAAATGGCCGAGGAGGACGCCGACCACGATGGCGCAGATGACCTGGAAGTACAGCGACCTGTAGAGCGGCCTGCTTGTCTTAGCCATGCGCATTTCTCCGGTCTTCAATGCCGCTGGGCGCAGCGGCAGGTGTGAAATTCCCGAGCCCGGCTCAATCGCCGGGCAGGCCCTGCACCCTGAACAGCTCCTCCAGGTGTGGGCTCATCGGCAGATTGAGCCGCACGCCGGACGGCAACGGTTTCAGGAACCAGCGCTCGTAAATCGCGACGATCTCGCGGCTTCCCGCCAGGGTATGGAACGCGCGCTCGACGACTTCGGCGAACTCCGGATCGTCCTTGCGCAACATCAGCGCATAGTCTGCGTAGGTCAGGAAATCGCCGACCACGCGGAACTCGCTCCCTGATCGGGTTTCCGCCACCATGCCGTAGAGTTGCACGTCGTCGTTGGCGAAGGCGTCCGCCTTGCCTGCCGCGAGCATCTGAAACGATTCATTGTGATCGGCGCCGAAGACGAATTTGACCGTGAGCTTCTGGCGCCCGACGAGCTTGGGAACTGCCGTCTCGTGGACCGTGCCGCGTGTTAGCACGATGGTCTTGCCCTCGAGGTCGCGCAGCGAGCGAATGCCGCTGCCGCGCCGGACCAGGAGCTTGGTGCCGGTGACGAACGTGGTGGGCGAAAAGGCAACGATCTTGCGCCGCTCGGCGTTGTTTGTCGTCGAACCGCACTCGAGGTCGATCGCGCCTGAGGTCACGAGCTCGAAACGGTTCTCGGGCGTCACGGCCCGATATTCGACGCTGAGTTCCTTGCCGACTTCGCGTGCAATTTCGTCAACGACGAGTTCGCAGAGGTCGAGCGAGTATCCGATCGGCCTCTTCTTCGCATCCAGGAACGCGAACGGCGGCGAGTTCTCGCGGTGCCCCAGTCGAACGACACGCGTTTCGTCGATTCTCTTGAGCGTGCCGGAGGAGTAGGCGACGATGGGTGCGACGGCGCGCTGGGCGACCGCCGGGTCGGCCGCCAGCAGGGCACAAAGCACCCCGACGACGGCTGCCCGCAATGCTGCGATTGGTGAGGGCACCATTCTGCGCGTCCGGCCGACGCTCATCGCGCCTCGGCCACCGCGCCCCCGGTCGCCCTCATGCCTCACGGGTGTCCTCCATCTTGGACATCGCTGCCCAACGCCATGCACTACGGCAACGGGCGGCGTAGTGCCCGTATCGGTTCCACGGTCCTAGCCGGCTGAATCCTCCACGAAGCATCGGGTGGATCGCCGCGCCAATTGTCGTCAATTCTGCCGCTTGCGCGCGCCTAGCGCCAGCCTGCCGATTCCTGACGGCGTGCGCAACTAGTGGCCTGTAACAGCCAATTCAGAACTGCCTTGCAGGCCGGGGCGACCGATTGCTTTGTCGCTCGCCTTGCGAATATGCGAGAGCTATTCGACGCGGCTCGCTTCGCGCACTCGGCGCGCCCGGGCCCGCCTTTCAGTCCCGAATCGACTGTTACAGGCCACTAGCCGCGCTTCATTTTCATGCGCTCGACGGCGCCGCGGTGACGGGCCTTCCACTGTGCCAACCGTTGGCGGCGTTCGAGCGGAGTCAGCGTGTCGCGCCGAAGATCACGCAGCATCTTCTGGTAGTTGAGCAGGCGATCCGGCGCCACACCGGCCCGTACTGCGCAGCCCGGCTCGTCGATGTGGTCGCAGTCGCGGAAGCGGCATTGCTCGGCCAGCGCCTGGATGTCCGCAAAGCTCGCGCCGAGGCCTTCTTCATCGGTGTCGGGGCGCAGTCCGCGCAGACCCGGAGTGTCGATCAGGCATGCGCCCGCGGGCAGCATGTGCAGACTGCGGCTGCGCGTGGTGTGGCGGCCGCGACTGTCGTCGGCGCGTATGCCACCGGTGTCCTGGACTTCGTGGCCGACCAGCGTATTCGTCAGGGTCGACTTGCCGGCGCCCGAGGAGCCAAGCACCACTAGGGTCTGGCCCACGCCGGTGTAGGGCGCCAGCTCGGTTGCGGTCGTCGCCGCGCGCGCGTCCACCGCGTGCACCGTCAGCTCGGAAGGCAGCCGGGCGCGCAGGGAATCGAGCCGGCCTTCGACATCGTGCGCGAGATCGAGCTTGGTCAGGACGATTACCGGCCAGACTTCGGCGCTGCGCACCATCGCCACATAGCGCTCGAGACGGCGCAGGTTGAAGTCGCCATCCAGGCCCATCACGAGCAAGGCGGTGTCGATGTTGCTGACGATGGCCTGGCGCGCACCGACCGAGGTCCGGCGCGCGATCTGGTTAGTCGGTGCAACGCGCGCGCCGATCCAGCAAGCGCCATGGTCGTCGGCGTCGGCCAGCACCCAGTCGCCGGCCGCCAGTTCCTCGCCGCCCGCCAGCGCGCGCTGCAGCCAGGGCAGCAGGCGCGCACTGTGTTCGGCCTGGCCATCGTGCAGCCGGATAGTCTCCCGATGCACTTCGAGCACGCGCATCGGTGTTCCATTTCCTTCGAGCTGAGCAAGTGCCTGTGCAACAGAATTGTTGAAGCCGATCGGCCGCAGCCGATCGTGGTCATAGTCGTTCATGGTCGTTCCCGAATCTTTCCCAAAGGCAGCACGAAGCCGCAAACGCAACGCGCGTGCGAAGGCACGCGAACCAAAGCGAACGGGAGTCGGCCGCGAGTGCGGCGGATTCGGAACGAACCGAGTCAGCGCTGGGCGGCCGACTGGACTGCGGTATCTTTCTTGGACATGCGCGCCTCCTTGAGAAAGCAGCGCTCGACGAGCGGAGGCGCGAGCATCGCGCAAAGCGCCTTGCCGGTCAATGCCCCGAGTGCACGGTGTTGGCGGTGTCCGGTGCGGCGATCACAATCGCGTGGGCCGGGAATCGTGATCTACATACCAGGAACGGTGGGCGAAGCTTCGTGAATTCACGCTTGATCCCATACCTGCTCGAGGAAAGCGAGATCGAGCTCACCCCGATCCGCGCCCAGGGCGCCGGCGGTCAGAACGTCAACAAGGTCTCGAATGCGGTGCATCTTCGCTTCGACATCCATGCCTCAACCTTGCCGGACGAACTCAAGGCGCGCCTGGTTGCGCTGCGCGATCAGCGCATCAGCGACGATGGCGTCGTCGTCATCAAGGCACAGAGTTTTCGCAGCCTCGAGAAGAATCGCGACGATGCGCTTGTCACGCCTGCGCGCCCTGGTTGGTGCGGCGGCCGTTGTTCCGCGCGTGCGACGCCCGACCAAGCCGACTGCAAGCGCGCGACGCAAACGGGTGGAAACCAAGGTGCGACGAGGCGAGGTGAAGGCACTGCGCCGGCGCGTCGCCGATTGATCGGAGCGCCTAGTTGACGAAAAACATGACGCTGACAAAGTGGCTGGCGCTGCCGCCCATGACGAACAGGTGCCAAATGCCGTGCGCATGCCGCCAACGGGTGTCGTTCACATAGAACAGGACCCCCAACGTATAGAGAGCTCCACCGGCGGCCAGCCAGCCGATGCCACCCATGCCAAGCTTGTCGATCAGCGGCACCACTGCAGAGGCACCGACCCAGCCCATGATGAGATGCGGTATCGGCGAAGGGTCGCGTCCATCGGTACGCGTCCAGGCGCGCCATATGCCGTGCAGGCCCAGCAGCCAGATGATCGCAAACAGCGTCCAGCCGAAAGCGCCGCGCAGGCTCACCAGGGTGAACGGTGCATAGCTGGCGGCAATCAGCAGGAAGATCGCCGCGTGGTCCATCTTGCGGAACAGCGCCTTGGCCGGGCCGCGTATCGAGTGATACAGGGTGGAGATTGCGTAGAGAAGGACGAGGGCGACGCCATACAGACTGAACGCCACGATCTTCCAAGGGTCGCCCTGGGAAGCCGCTTGCGCAATCAGCACCGCAGAGCCGGCAATCGCCAGGGCCGTGCCCGCGAGGTGCGTGATGCTGTTGAGTCGTTCGCCGTGATACATGATGGAGAGCACAGTACGTGGTTTCGTCAAAAGTCGAGCCTGCGGGTACTGCACTCCTGGTGCGACTTATTCACTTGTTCCGCCGAGGCAGTAACAAGCGGGTGAGGCAAAGATGGCAGGGACAAAAAAACCGCAGCCGAGGCTGCGGTTTCTCAATGAGGCCGAGCCTCTTTACAGCGGCTTGATCTGCGATGCCTGCGGGCCTTTTTTGCCCTGCGTGACGACATATTCGACGCGCTGGTTTTCCTGCAGGGACTTGAAGCCGCCCGCCTGGATTTCCGAGAAATGCGCGAACAGGTCCGCGCCGCCATCGTCAGGCTTGATGAAGCCGAAGCCTTTTGCATCGTTGAACCACTTGACAGTACCTTGAGCCATTGACGTTCCTTGAACGAGTTGGTTTGGAATAAAACGCTACGGATTAATGCCGTTGCGTGCAGACGATCAAGTAACTCGAACCTGGGGGGAAGTGCAGGGGCCGATGTGACTGGCTTGGGCTGGCAGATACCGGAGGACTGACGAGACTCAAACGTGAGCGAGGCAAACGGTACTCGATAAGACTCGCCTTGTCCAATCGGAATTTTCTGTACTGCAATGTTTTCAGGCACTAGCCCGTGGTCGAGGTATCGGCCGGGGGCGCCGCGTCACCCGGGTTGGCCGGGGCTGAGCCTTCTGTGCCGTCGGGCGCGCGCTGGTGCTGCTTGCGCTGACGCTTTTCGTCCTGCTTCTTCTTCCGCGCTATCTCGCGCTGGCGCTTTTCAAACGAGTAATTAGTCTTGGCCAAATGTCCTCCCGAGGTGGCGGCGGCCAGATTACCGCATCGCTGGGAGCGAGCTTAACCCAGGCTCATCCACGCCGCAGTACATCGGTGACGGTTGGGAGGCTCACGCAATTGCGCCAGGCGTCGAAACCCGTCGGCCCGTTGCTATCGTTCCGGTCCGATCGGTTTCGCCTGATCTGCCTGATCAGTCCGGCTAGCCATGAGCGTGAATGTCGCTTTCTACTTTGATCCAGTCAGTCCCTATGCCTGGCTGGCCAGCACACAGCTCGAGCGCCTCGAAGCGGCGGGCAGCGTGATCGATGTGCAGCCGGTGCTGTTTGCCGGCCTGTTGGGTGCACATGGCACCAAGGGGCCGGCCGAAGTCCCCGCCAAGCGCGCCTATACGATGCGTGACGTGATGCGCTGTGCGCAGGCCCTCGGGCTGCAGTTCAAGGGCCCGCCGTCGCACCCGTTCAATCCCTTGCGCGCGCTGCGCTGTTGCAGCGCGCTCGATGACGCGGCCGCGCGACGCCGTTTCGGCCCCGCCCTGTTGTCCGCAGCCTGGGAAGAGGGCCTCGACCTGAGCGACGCCGAAGTGGTCGCTGCAGTCGCAGATCGGTGCGGCCTCGACGGGTCGTTCCTGGTCGACCAGGGCAGTGCGCCGCAGGTCAAGCAGCGCCTGGCAGACGCCACCCATACTGCTGTTTCCGCTGGCATATTCGGCGTGCCGAGTTTTGTCATCGACGGTGAAATATTCTGGGGCGCCGATCGAATCGACGCGATACTCCGGCGTTTGCAGGGCCAGCACATTGACGAAGGGCGGCTCGACCAGTTCCTGTCGCGCACGCCGTCGGCCTCACGCTAGGCTATTGCCTGGCCTGAGTCTCATTGGCGGCGCGCGGCGCAAACGGCCACTCAATGAACAACTCCGCCATCTCCTCGCCGGACGATCTGATCGATTCAGGCACGGCCTGGCTGCGACTTGCGGTTGCTCTCGCGATCAGCACGCTCGGCGGCGTCGGGATGTGGTCGGTCGTCGTCGCCTTGCCCGTGGTTCAGGCGGAATTTGGCGTGGCGCGCGGCGTCGCCTCGCTTCCGTACACGATGACGATGCTCGGATTCGGGGTCGGAGGCATCCTGATGGGCCGACTCTCGGATCGTTTCGGCGTCAGCACGCCTCTGTTCGGTGCAACGCTTGCACTCGCGGCCGGGTACATCGCGGCTGGCATGGCACCAAGCCTGTTTCTGTTTGCCCTGGCGCACGGCGTACTGATCGGCTTTCTGGGCAGTTCCGCGACGTTCGGCCCGCTGATGGCCGACATCTCGCACTGGTTCGAGCGCAAGCGCGGACTGGCTGTGGCGATCTGCGCTTCCGGCAACTACCTCGCCGGTACCGTGTGGCCACCGATTGTCCAGCAGTTGATCGAAACCGTCGGCTGGCGCTCGGCGCACATCACCATCGGCGTGATCTGCCTCGTGACGATGCTGCCGCTGACCTTTGCACTGCGCCGTCGGCTGCCCCATCGCTCAGCCGCGCCCGACGCAGCCAGCGTGGCGCGTGCGGCATCGCCGCTGGGTCTTGCGCCGGCGACTCTTCAAACCCTGCTGGTCATTGCCGGCCTGGCCTGCTGTGTCGCCATGTCGATGCCCCAGGTTCACATCGTGGCTTACTGCGCAGATCTCGGGTACGGCCCGGCGGTCGGCGCGCGCATGCTGTCGCTGATGCTTGCCTTCGGAATAGTCAGCCGGCTTCTGTCTGGCTGGATCGCCGACCATATCGGCGGATTGCGTACCTTGCTTCTAGGGTCCGTCATGCAGGGTGCCGCGCTGTTGCTCTACATTCCTTTTGACGGACTGAGCTCGCTCTATGTCATCTCCGCCCTGTTCGGTCTGTTTCAGGGCGGCATCGTTCCAAGTTACGCGATCATCATTCGCGAATTCTTCTCGCCCCGCGAAGCGGGAGCGCGGGTCGGCCTGGTCGTCATGGCCACGTTGTTCGGCATGGCGCTCGGCGGCTGGTTATCCGGTGCGGTGTTCGACCTGACCGGCTCGTATCGTGCCGCGTTCATCAACGGCCTCGCGTGGAACCTGATCAACCTTTCGATCGTTGTCTGGCTGATGCGAAGGCCGGGCACGCAGTTTGCCCGCACCGTGAGGGCGGCCTGAAACCCCATCTGAGCTAGCCCGTCCGGACCGTCCACCGTGAATGCGCTTGCGCGCTATTTTCAGGGTGTAGCAACTGGAGGCTTTTCATGAAATTGGTCGTTTCAGTACTGGCGGGTGTCGCCGCGCTCGGCTTGATTCCCGCCGCTCATGCCACGGACGTCGGCGTTTCGATCGCCATCAGTCAGCCGGGTGTCTATGGTCGTATCGACATCGGCAGTTTTCCGCAGCCGACCGTGATCCTGCCGCAGCCGGTGATCATCCAGCGGCCGGTCGTCGTTCAGACGGTGCAGCCCATCTACATGTGGGTGCCACCGGGCCATCGCAAGAAGTGGTCCAAGCATTGCGCCGAATACAGCGCCTGCGGTGTTCCGGTCTACTTCGTCGACAACGGCTGGTACCAGGACAACGTGATGAAGGGCAACCACGGCAAAGGGAAAGGCAACGGCAAAGGCAAGGGCAAGGGCTAACCGGCGGGACGCCTTCGCTTACCGCCTTGGGCGAGATTCGCCACGCTGGGGTAGGCTGGCCCCGTGAGCGACCAGACTCAAGCGCAATCCGCGATTGGCGCAGTTCCACACGAGCCGCCGGAAGTCGAGGTTGTGATCGAAATTCCGAAGGGCTCGTTCCTCAAGCGCGGGTCCACCGGCCATCTCGATTTCATCTCCCCCTTGCCCTGTCCGTACAACTACGGCTCGGTGCCCAATTACCTCGGACTCGAGGGCGATCTGCTCGATGCGCTGGTGCTCGGTCCTCGGCTGCAGTTCGGCGCCCGGGTTCGAGTCAAGGCGTGGGGTGCGGTGATCCTGATGGATCGAGGCATGACCGATGACAAGCTGATCTGCAGTGCACACCCCCTGCAGCCGGCGGAGCGTCAGGCGGTACTGCGCTTCTTTGGTTTCTACGCATGGTGCAAGGGACTGCTGAATATCCTGCGCCGTCGCCCCGGCCGCAACGCCTGCGACGGCTGGCTCGAAGCGAGGCAGGCACTGGCGCGCGCCAGCCCGCGGGACAGCGCGTGGCACGGCCCGCCCGTCGACTTCTAGTGGCGCGGCGTTGAAAGAAACCCGCCACGCGGGCGGGTTCGATTGACTAAAGCACTCTCAGTGGACTTTCTTGCGCCCAATCGTAGCGGCCAGCCCCGCGAGCGCGAGCCCGAGCAATGCCAGCGATCCGGGTTCCGGGACCTGGATCAAGGCGCCGCGAATCTCGCCGCCCGGGAACATTGTGCTGTGGATGTTCAGGTAGCTCATGCCCGCGAGCATCCCGGCCAGCAGATCGGCGAACGCAGTATCGACCGTTCCGCCATGTGCCGTGATGAAAGCCGAGTTGTATGACGATGCCAAGCTCATGTCGAACTCATGGGTGTAGGTTCCGCTGGTCACACCCAAGGGGAAGCCAATGAAGCTCGGCGTCTGGGTCGCGACCTGGGCATTGGTCGGTGGAATTTGGCAGCAGTGAATGTGCGTGGCGGTCGTGTTTCCCAGCAACCCGGAGAAGCTGATGTCCAGCGACATCGTCTTGAAGATCGTATCGACGACGATCTCGGCGCTGCCGACACCCGGGGAGGAATTGGCCGGGTTTTCGTTCGAGCCCAACAAGTCGACCTCGAACGTGATTTCCATCGCGTTGCTGGCGGGGGCTCCCAGCAACATCACTGATGAGAACAGGGCTAAGGCGGTGTGACGCAGCGTCATGATCGACCTCCTGGTGCAGGTAGGGACACGATCTCTCGGACCGGAATGTCACAGAACGAAAGTAAGTGCATGCAAGCAAGCTTCACGCCAAATCGAAAAATCAAGGTACTACTTCCGAGCTCGCGCGCAACTGTAAATTTTTGCGACGACACGGCGAGGCTGCTGACACAAGGCTTTACACAGGTCGGCAATAGGGTTTATGGTCAATGCGCTTAACTGAATGCTCGAGGCGGACACCATGTATCAGCGCATTCTTCTGGCCTACGACGGCTCCGAGTGCGGGCAGAAAGCCCTGCTCGATTGCCATGACATTGCCCAATGGAGTCATTCCGAGCTGTCCCTGATTGCGGTACGGTCGCCACCGGCGGCCTATATCGGGGTCGAGGGCGGCTTTTATGACAGCACCCGTGACGAAGAGGATCAACAACGTTACAAGAACATTCTCGACGACGGCGTGCGCCGACTGACCGAACAAGGACACACGGTCAAGGGTGAAGTACTGGTTGGCGACCAGGTCGATCAGATCACGGAATACGCGCGCAAGATCAAGGCGGACCTGATTGTTGTCGGCCACAAGCACCTCGACGGCTGGGCAGCGCGTTGGTGGCGAGCCTCGGCTTCACCTGCGCTGATCGAGCACTCACCCTGCAGCGTGCTGGTCGTCATCACGCAATGAGGCCAGCCGGTTGCTGGTCCCGGCGCGGCTCAGATGCGTGTCGTCCGCCCCGCGAGGTAAATGTCGAGCTGCCGCGCAAAGGCCTGTTTTTCGGAAGCACCGAGCGCGGTCGGTCCGCCGGTATTCACGCCGCTGTCCCGCAGACCTTCCATCAGCTCCCGCAGTGCCAGCCGCTCGCCGATTGTTTCGGTTGAAAATGGCTCGCCGCGTGGCGTGACCGCCCGGGCGCCGGTTTGCAGCACGGCCGCAGCGAGCTGGATGTCCTCTGTCACGACCAGATCGCCCACGGCGACGCGCCCGACTATCTCCTGGTCGGCCACATCGAAGCCGCGTGCCACCTGAAGCGTGCGGATCCACGGCGAGGTTGGAGTGATGAGCCCGCGATTCGCGACCAGCGTGACCATCTCCCGCGACCGCTCGGCCGCGCGGTAGAGGATCTCCTTGATCACTTTAGGACAGGCGTCGGCGTCTACCCAGATTGTCATGAACGTCCTTGATGGACTCGCTGCTGCCAGCATTCCATTCGCCGCGGGAGCCGCTAGCCCACCGCGAGGCGAGTCTGGTCAGCGTAGGCTAGCGTCGCCATGAATGCGACTGCGCCGCGTCCGACCAACCGGCTCGCCCGCGAAACCAGCCCGTACCTGCTCCAGCACGCGCACAACCCGGTCGACTGGTATGCGTGGGGCGAGGAGGCGTTTGCCCGGGCTCGCGCCGAGGACAAGCCGATTTTCCTGTCGGTCGGCTATGCCACCTGTCACTGGTGTCACGTCATGGAGCGCGAGAGTTTCGAGGATGTTGCGATCGCGCGCCAGCTGAGCGATGGCTTCGTGTCGATAAAGGTCGATCGTGAAGAACTGCCGGATGTCGACCATGTTTACATGGGCGCGCTGCAGGCCCTGACCGGGAGCGGCGGGTGGCCGATGAACATGTTCCTGACACCGCAGCTCAGGCCTTTCTTTGGCGGATCGTACTTTCCGCCGGGCCGCCGCTACGGCATGGCGAGTTTTTCCGAAACGCTTTCAGCGGTGCGCGACGCATGGACGACCCGTCGATCTGAACTCGAGCAGCAGGCTGAGTCCCTGCTTGCGCATGTGCGCGCGGGCTCGGTCGCAACACCTCGCAAGCCGGCCGAGCGGCTGCATGACGCGGCGGTCACACAGCTGGCCCGCCGCTTCGATGAAACGAACGGCGGCTTCGGCACGGCCCCGAAGTTTCCGCAAGCGCCACTGCTGCAATACCTGCTGACGCTGGCGGCGCTTGGCAACGGTCGTGCCCGCACGATGCTGACCACGACCCTCGGGCATATGGCGGCCGGAGGCATCGTCGATCACGTAGGTGGCGGCTTCGCGCGGTACTCGACTGACCAGCGCTGGCACGTGCCGCACTTCGAGAAGATGCTCTACGACAACGCGCAACTGATTCGCATCTATGTCGGAGCCTACAGCGTGACCGGTGATGGGCGCCTGCGCGCGGTTGCCGAAGACACGCTCGTCTGGCTGCAGCGCGAAATGCACCCGGCGGCCGCGCCATCTGCCTTCAGTTCCGCGCAGGACGCCGATTCGGAAGGCGTCGAGGGCAAGTTCTATGTGTGGACGGCCGATGAGTTTCACGCCGTTCTCGGCGTGGATGCCGACGCGGCCGCGCGGCTGTATGGCGTGAGCGACGCGGGAAATTGGGAGCACAGCGGGGAGCGTGGACTCAACGTGCTTGAACGACGCGCGCCCGAAGCCGTGCGGTCGTCGCTCGGTCTGTCGGTCGAAGCGTGGCAAGGCTGGGAGCGCTCGATTCGCGAGCGGCTCTATGCCGTTCGTTCACAACGTGTCTGGCCGATCACCGACGACAAGGTGCTCGCCGACTGGAACGGCATGACGATGCGCGCGCTGGCTGAGGCCGGACGCCTGCTCGGACGCGACGAGCTGGTCGAAGCGGCTCGATCGCTCGCGCGCTTTGTTCTGGGCACGATGACAAGCGAAGGCCGGCTGCGTCACACCTGGCGCGAAGGCGCATTGCGGTCCGAGAGCTATCTTGCCGACTATGCTCAGGTCGGGCTGGGACTGCTGGAACTGCACGCCGCCACCGGAGACCTCGAATGGCTGCAGGCCGCCGATCAGATGGCCCAACAGATGGTCGAGCTCTTTCACGTGGCCGGAGACGGATTCTTCGACGGCGAAGCGGGTCATCTGCCCGTGCGAGCGCGCGACCAGTTCGACAGTGCGGTGCCCTCCGGCACCGCAGCTGCCTGCGAGCTTCTATTACGTCTGGCAGGAGTGTATGAACGCGGCGAGTGGGCCGACATCGTGCAGCAAACGATCGAGCGGCAGGCCACGCTGCTCGAAGACGCGCCGACGGCAGTGCCCGCGATGCTGCTTGCGCATCTGCTCAGCGCACACGGTGGCGAGCTGCTGTTGCCGGTCGGCGACGGCCAGTTTGCTGGCGCGCGCTCCGTGTTTGCGCCGCTGGTGACTTGGGTGTCCGCGCCGCCCGGTGCCGTACCGCTATCGGTCGGGCGCGATGCCGGCCACGCCTATTTGTGCCAGCATGGAGCCTGTCAACTACCTGCCGCAACGAACGACCAGTTGCGCAATCAGCTGGCCCGGCTGCACTCGCTCCATCATCAGACTTGACGCTCCTGATTGCTGCACGGAGGGTGTTTCATGAAAGATGTCGCGCAAATTCTGAAGGCAAAGGCGGATCGGGCCATCCACACGATTGCCCCGAGGGCAACGGTTTACGACGCCGTCAAGCTGATGGCGGAAAAGAGCATCGGCGCGCTGCTGGTTCTGGAAGATGAGCGGATCGTCGGGATGATCACCGAGCGCGACTACGCGCGGAAGATTGTCCTGGCCGGCCGGGCATCGAGGGAAACGCCGGTGGCGGACATCATGACTTCGCCGGTGCTGTTCGTCGGTCCACATCAATCGACCGAAGAATGCATGGCGCTGATGACGGAGAATCGCGTACGCCACCTGCCGGTCATGAAGAACGACAAGTTGATCGGCCTGGTCTCGATCGGTGATCTGGTGAAGGCCATCATCTCAGAGCAGCAATTCATCATCGAACAGCTGGAGCACTACATCGCCGGAGATCGCGGCTGATCGAAGTGGATGCGCATCGCCGCGTCCACCCCGGCCCTTCCCACAATGGAGGACTGCCCCATGCGCCACATTCGACTTCCTCCCTCCTTGCCCGCCTTGCTGTTGATGCCCGCATTGGCTTGGCAGCCCGCGCTGGCTCAGACCACCTCTCCGGCCGGTGACCCTTGTGTTCCCGTGGCCGTCGCACTGACCGCCGCTGAACTGAAGGCGCAAGGACTGGACGGCGGCACGATGCGTCGGGCCTTCTCGGGCGAACCGGTGCATGTGCTCGGCTTCAAGGACGGGTCCGTCATCATCTCTTCGCGGGAAATGGTGGTCGGCTACATGCAGAAGACCTTCCCGCTCGCAAACGCCGCCGTGCTCCTCGATCGGGCGGGCAAAGCACTGCCAACCAATGCGCTGCCGGCGCGTACCTGCCAGGAAGCGATGATCTGGGGAAGCGACGAGGCGATCACGAAGGTCATGCTGGTTGGTACACCGGCTGCGAGCGCCGGGAGCAAGGGCCCGGCGCAAGTTCCGCAGAAGTAGGCTCTCAGGGCGACTTCGACCGGCGCGAAGACTCGGCCGCAAATGCTTCCTCGATGCGGCATACCTGAATAGCAGCGGGCCGCGACGCAGCCGTCCTCGTCAGTTCCCGCTGTTCAGCGAAAATCGGCGTCAAGCACGACCCGGTAACGGGCACCGCCCGAGCGCAGGCGCGCGATGGCGTCGTTGACACGGCTCATCGGAAAGCGTTCGATCTGCGCGGCGATCCGATGCCGGGCTGCAAAGTTCAGCATGCTGGCCAGCGCGCCCGGTGAGCCAGTGGGCGAGCCCGAGAGGCTGCGCTGCCAGCTCAGCAGTGCGCCGCTGTTGACCTTCATTCCTTCGGTCACTACGCCGACGATGTGCAGGCGACCCTTGGGTGCGAGGGTGTTCATCAGTGCGTTCCAGTCGAGCGTCGCGCCGACGGTCACAAGAACGAAGTCGAGGCTGCCGGCGATCGACTTCATTTCCTTCGCATCGGTGCTCGATACGGTCCGGTGCGCGCCGAGTGCCAGCGCTTCCTCGCGCTTCGATGCTGTCGACGTGAAGGCAGTGACCTCGCATCCCCAGGCGCGCGCGAACTTGACCGCCAGATGCCCGAGTCCGCCGATGCCGACCACGCCGACGCGATCGAGCGGCTTGATCGCGTGAATCACGAAGGGATTGAACACAGTGATGCCGCCGCACATCATCGGACCGACTGCAGCAGGGTCGAGCGCGTCCGGCAAGGCGATGGCCCAGGCCCAGTGCGCACGCACGTGCTCCGCAAAGCCGCCGGGACGACCGACGATGGTCGGCTGTCGCTTGGCGCACAGATTTTGCTCACCCGAGATACAGGGATGGCAGTGATTGCAGCTGCGTGCATGCCAGCCCAGTCCGACGCGCTGTCCCAGCTTCAACCCCTTGGTCTGAACGCCGAGCGCGACGATCCGTCCTACCACCTCGTGGCCGGGGACGAGCGGATAGGTGGTCGGCCCCCATTCGCTGTCGATCATCGCCAGGTCCGAATGGCAGATGCCGCAATGCTCAACCGCGATCTCGACTTCTTCCGGGTCGAGTGCCCCGGCGTCAAAGTCGAATCGCTCCAGTGGTCCGCCTGCCCTGTGTGCTGCCCAGCTTCTGAAGGTGTCGCTCATTGCGCTCCCTGTACCTATCGAATCGGTTCGTGAAACTGTCGCAATTTCTGGACCCTTCCGGAGTCTGCCGATGCTACGCGTCGCGCGGGACAGCGAACTTCAAACCGGATCGTTGGGGCACATTCGGCGGGGCGAGACGGCCTGCACGGTTTCGGTCGCGATTGCGCGGAGCAGGCCCTGTGTCGCGTCATCGACGCCGGGCACAGGTAGTGACGGAAGCTCGCCCGGCGAGGCTCCGGTGATCGTCGCGTAGAGCACGAGAGCCGCCAGGAAGGCGCCGGCCGGAGCCGAGTGATTGCCGTCGCCGGCGTGCAGTGTCAGCGCCGGATAGCGCGCGAGCGCGCGGTCCCACGCTTGCCCGATCGGTGCCACGCAGGCCGCTTGACGCATTGCGATCGACACATGCGGGTTGTAGATCGTCTGCGTTTCGTCGATCCGCAGGCGTGGCCATTCCGGAAACATGATCGGCACCGCGCCCATGCTGCGCGCCATGCGGATCAGCTGCTCCGCCTCGGTGGTCGAGTAGACGTTCAAGCCCGTGCTGCTGTACTTCTGCGCCTGCAGGACCACGAAGGTCCATCTCTTGCTTTGCAGCAATGCGACCGATTGCGCATCCGCGAGCCGCTCGTCGAGAAACATGAAGCCGGGTGCCACCACGGTTGCCACCGTCTTGCCCGGTTTGCCGGCATGGATCATCGCCGCCAGTGTGTCCGGCAGCCCGTTGGTCGAGGTGTGACTGTTGCCCATCATCAGCAAGGTGATGTCGGCCGTGACGGGAGGCGGAATTGCTGCCGGCGGTGCGGACGGCGCGGCAGCCATCGGCACGCTCGTCTCGCCGCCGCCACCGCAGGCGGCGAGCAGCAGCCCCAGCATCGCTGAGAAAAGGAGGCTGGCCGCCGCTTTCAATTCTGCCCTGCGCTCTACTTGATCTCGGCCGGCACTTCGCCCTTGCGAATCGCGGGCACCACCGGCGGCTGGCCGGTGTCCTTCAGGATCGCCTGCGCCTCGGGCGACAGCAGGAAGGCAACGAAGGCAGTCGCATCCGTCGTGTTGCTCGCCGTGCCCGGCACCGTGGCCGCATTGCGGATCGCTTCGCTCATGTTGACGCTGTCGCCGAAGCGCACGATCTCCACGTCGTTGCGCGCCGCCACCGCGGCCGAGTAGTAAACGATCGCCGCATCGGCCTTGCCCTGGCGCACCGCGTCGACCGCTGTCGGCACCGTGACCGCCCTGCCGGGCTCGTTGATAGAACCAGGCGCCCCGTCGATGATCTTCTGCGCCAGCGCTGCATCGCCCTCGGCTGCGGTTGCGCGCTGCAGGAAGCTCACCGTGCGGCCGGTCGCGAGGTCCTTCTCGCCATTGACACGTACAAAGCGCACGCCTGGTCGCGCCAGATCACTCACTCGCTTGATGCCGAGCGGATTGCCCTTCGCGGTAATGATCACCATCTCGTTGGCCGAGAAAACGACATACCAGGTCGCCGCCGGCTTTCCTGTTCCAGCGACCGGCTTGTTCATCAGGTCTTCGTCGATGACGGCCGGTGAGGAGGGCGCGAACACGTCGACCGTCTCGCCCTTCAAGACGCGCTCGGCGAGCTGGCGCGAAACACCCGAGGTCAGCACGATGTTTGCACCCGGTCGCTTCGCTTCGAAAGCTTTCTTCACTTCCCGCAGCGGCCCGGCAAGGGAATCGGCATGGAACACCTGCACATCGGCAGCCAGCGCGATTGCCGGCATGGCACCGAGCGCGAGCGAAAGTACGGCGGCCGTGAAGCACACACGCATCGATCTGGTCCATTGCGGCATCGTGGCCTCCCTTCTGTTCAGCGGCGGCCGTGAATCCTACGCGCGCCCGACAAAGGAGTGCCAGGACCTTCTTCCAACTTCAGCCGACCGCAGTGCCGAACAGCGCGCCGACGCCCGCGGTCAGCGCCATCGCCAGCGCACCCCAGAACGTCACGCGCCAGGCGCCGGCGAGCACCGGTGCGCCGCCGGTGCGTGCAGCCAGGGCGCCGAGGCCCGCGAGAAAGACCAGCGAACAGACCGCTACCGCAGCACCAAGCAGCGGGGTGGATACCACGGCAGCGACCGCCAGCGGCAGCGCGGCGCCAGCGGTGAAGCTCGCGGCCGATGACAGGGCCGCCTGTACCGGCCGCGCTGCGAACGCCTGTGAGATGCCCAGTTCATCGCGGGCGTGCGCCCCAAGTGCGTCGTGTGCCATCAGCTGGTCGGCGACCTGCTCGGCGAGCGCCGGCTCCAGACCTCGCTGGACGTAGATCGACGCCAGTTCTCGGTGCTCGGCGGCGACATCAGTGGCCAGTTCCTGGCGTTCGCGCGCAACATCGGCGTCTTCGGTGTCGGCCTGGGAACGCACCGATACGTACTCGCCGGCGGCCATCGACATCGCGCCCGCGACCAGTCCGGCGACGCCGGCGACCAGCACGTCGCTGTGCGCCGCATTGGCGGCCGCCACGCCGATGACCAGGCTGGCAGTGGATACGATGCCGTCGTTGGCGCCCAGCACGGCCGCACGCAACCAGCCGATGCGATCGGTCCGGTGTATTTCGCGGTGAATTCTTCGCATGCTCTCTCCCGAGCGGAAAACGTCAATCAGGCCGCTGACGATTTCAACGTCGCATTGCGCAACGACATCGACGTGAGTGATCAGCGCGTGCCGACGGCGACGGAGCCGTTCTGATTGCGAGTGGGCTAGCGCCAAGAGGCGAAGCAGGCCGGCCTAGGCCTCCCCGGCGCGGCCACAACCCGCGCGATCGATGCTACTCAGGCGGGTGTCTTCAATTCTGCCTGGCGAGCGACGGCCCGGCGCAATTCCTGGTAACGCGAATCGAAGCCGTCGCCCGAAAGCGGGTCCTTTGCCGGTTGAGCCGCTGCCGCCACGGCGGCCCAGTCTTCAGCGGTCAGCAGTTGTTCGGCATGCGGAATGATTGACTGTTCCTCGGCCGCCAGGTGGTTGCGGTAATAGACGAGATAGGTCGCCGCCGCCTGTTCGAGCTCTGAGCGCGGAATCATGTCGCCATCGACGACGTCGTTCAGGCACTTGATCAGACGGTCCGCGGCCGCGCCGATGACCCGATGCTCCTGCAGGCGCCGGTTGATCTGGATGGTCAGTCGCGAATCGCGCTGCGCCATGAGCGCAAAGGCCACTTCCTCGCGCGGATGGTGGGACAGATCGAGGTAGTCGCGCAGGTAGCTGAGGATGTCGAGCATCAGCGGATAGTTCGGCTCACCGCCGGCATGGAAGGCCATCACTTCCTGGTCGAGCAGCTCAAGCAGTCGCTCAAACGCGGCATGGTCGGCGTGCCAGGCCGTGATCGGCGAGGAACGGCGTGGTTCGGCGGCGCGGAGTTTCATCGGAGGCACGTCCAGTCAGATGAGGATGGAGCCACGATACAAGCGTGCATTATCCCCACATTGCTGAAGGTCAAACTCCGGGTCCGCGTGACTTCTCCCGGTAGTCCGTTCGCGTCGCCGGATTGGCCGGACGCAGCGCGTCTTCCAGTCTAGTTTGCGCTGCATCAAGGCCAGTTCGGCCTCTGCCTCCTACAGTGCGCCGCAGGGAGCGCCGATGAAAACACACGATCTATCGCAGTTCGAGATCGTCGCCCGGGAAGACTTCTCGGACGTCACGTACTGCTTGAAGTGCGCCATCCGATGATGGCGAAGGCCGCACGGCCGGGACAGTTCGTGATCGTCATGTTGCACGAGCACGGCGAGCGCATTCCGCTGACGATCGCCGACTTCGACCGCGCAAGGGCACGATCACGCTGGTCATCCAGGCGGTCGGCAAGACCACGCGCGAGATGCAGCAGGTCTGCAAAGTGGGCACGACGCTGCACGCGCTGGTGGGACCGATGGGCATTCCGAGCCACGTCAGCGGCGCGAAGAAGGTCGCTTGCGTCGGCGGCGGGCTCGGGCGTGGCGCCGATTTTCCCGCAGGCCCGCGCCTTCAAGGACAGCGGCGCCTACGTGATCGGCATCCTCGGATTCAGAAACCGCGATCTGATCTTCTGGGAGGACAAATTCAGGGCGTGCTGCGACGAATTGATCTCTGCACCGACGACGGTTCGGCCGGGATCAAGGGCTTCGTCACCGACGGCATCAAGCTCGCGATCGGCAAACACGCCGATCTGGGCGAGGTGGTCGCCATCGGTCCGCCGGTGATGATGCAGGCGTGCGCCAAGGCGACGCGGCCCTACAAGATCAAGACCATGGTGAGCGTCAATCCGATCATGGTCGATGGCACCGGCATGTGCGGCGGCTGCCGCATCAAGGTCGGCGACCAGGTGAAATTCGCGTGCGTCGATGGCCCGGACTTCGACGGACATCTGGTCGACTTCGACGACCTGATGTCCCGTCTGCGCCGTTACGCGAAAGAAGAGCGCGCAGCGACGGAGCGCTGGTCGGAGAACTGCCGCATGAAGACGTGGCCGATCCTGCTGACTCCGTCGCTCGACCTGCTCGAGCTGCGCGACCCGTTCGACGAAGTGCAGGGAGGCTAGCGCAGGACCCATGGCCAAGAAGACGATTCGGACCATTCCGCAGGAGCGCACACCGATGCGCGAGCAGGACCCGCTCGTACGCGCGAAGAACTTCGCCGAGGTCAACTGCGGCTACGCGTCTGGATGAAGCGCTGCGCGAAGCCGAGCGTTGCCTGATGTGTCCGGATCAGCCCTGTGTCCGCGGCTGCCCGGTCGGCATCGACATCCCGGGCTTCATCCAGAAGATCAGCGACAAGGACATGCGCGGCGCCTACGACGTGATCACCGCAAACCAATCTGCTGGCGGCCGTCTGCGGTCGCGTCTGCCCGCAGGAGAGCCAGTGCGAAGGCGTGTGCACGGTAGGCTTAGTCGCTGGAAGCCGGTTGCGATCGGCCGGCTCGAGCGCTTTGTCGGCGATCAGGCCATTGCCGAAGGATGGAGCAACGTCCCCTACATCGAGCGCACCGGATTTTCGGTCGGCATCGTCGGTTCCGGACCGGCCGGCATGGCGTGCGCCGCCGACATGGCCAAGGCCGGGTGCGAGGTCACCGTGTACGAAGCCTTTCACCAGGCCGGCGGCGTTTTGAAGTACGGGATTCCGGATTTCCGCCTGCCGAATGACGTGGTCGACGCCGAGATCGACAAGCTGCGCCAGCTCGGCGTCGAGTTCGTATGCAACACGCTGGTCGGGCGCCTGTTCACGATCGAGCAGATGATCGACGACATGGGCCATGACGCGGTGTTCATTGGCACCGGCGCCGGCTACCCCTCGATGCTCGGGATTCCCGGCGACTCCCTGAACGGCGTGCTGTCCGCCAACGAATTGCTGACGCGCTGCAATCTGATGCGCGCCAAGGATTTTCCGAACTTCGACACGCCGATTCCACTGGGACGGCATGTCGCCGTGGTCGGCGCCGGCAATACCGCCATGGATGCGATGCGCGTCTGCCTGCGGCTCGGCGCGGAGAAGGTCACCTGCATCTACCGCCGGTCGAGGGCGGAGTGCCCGGCGCGTGCCGAGGAAGTGCATCACGCCGAACAGGAGGGTGTCGAGTTTCACTGGCTCACCGCGCCGGTTGAAGTCCTCGACGATGGCAAGGGGGGCGTGCGCGGCATGCGCTGCGTGCGCATGGAACTCGGCGAGCCGGACTCGTCCGGTCGCCGCCGACCGGTGCCGGTCGCCGGCAGCGAGTACGACTTCGAGACCGACATGGTGGTGTACGCGATCGGCACCAACGCCAACCCGATCATCGGCCAGACCTCGAAGCTCAAGCTCGACAAGCGCGGATACATCGAGACCGATGACAGCCTGGCCACTTCGATGGCGGGCGTGTACGCCGGTGGCGACATCGTGACCGGCGCCGCCACGGTGATCGAGGCCATGGGCGCGGGGCGCAAGGCCGCGCGCAGCATGAAGGCCTATCTCGGAATCCGCGACCCGCAGCGGGCGGCCACAAGCGAGCGCCGCTTCGGCATCGACGTGCGGGAGCGCAATTTCGCGCGACTCAGGCTCGCTGGGAGCACCGAGGCGGCAACGACGGGAAGGATCAACGCATGACGAGTCCGGCCACCCTGCAGTTGGGCAAGACGATCACCACGCTCAAGGAGCACATCATCGAGGTGGTCAGCGACTCGGGCGAAGGCGCGCAGCGCTGCGGGCAGTCGCTCGGCTCGATCGCGGCTCGTGCCGGCAACGGCGTCTGGACCGTCGAGATCATTCCGGCCGAGATCCGGCCGCCGGCACGCAGCGTGGCCGGTGCCAGCGGCAATCGGATCCGCATCGGCTCGACCCAGGTCAACAACGGCGGCGACGAAGCCGATCTGATCGTTGCATTCAACGAGCAGGTGCTGCTCGGACGCGTGCGCGCTGGCGAGCTCAAGCCGGGCTGCATCATCCTGCTCGAAAACATGTGGCGCGATCACGCCGACCCGAGGATCGCATCGGCTTATGTCGAGACTCATGCCAAACTGGTCGCATCGCGGCTATCGCGTGATGGAGGTTCCGCTCGAACGCGAGTGTCGCGCGGTGAACCCGGACACCAAGCGCGGCAAGAACATGTTCGTGCTGGGCATGCTGTGCAATCTCTACAGCTTCGGCCTGCAGCTTGGGCGCGACCAGATCGCATTGACGTTCGGCAAGAAGGACCGCAGCGTCATCGACCAGAACGTCGAGCTGCTCAATGCCGGCTACGCCTGGGCGGAACGCCACTTCGACTTCAAGTTCTCCATCCCCGCGACACGGGCGACCGAACCGCAGATCGTCGTCAACGGCAATACGGCGATTGCACTGGGCGTGCTCGCCTCCGGGATGGAGATTTGCGCGATGTATCCGATCACGCCGGCCACCTCGGCTTCACATTACCTGAGCGACGTGTTCGAAAAAGTAGGTGGCGTCGTGCACCAGGCCGAGGACGAAATCGCCGCCTGCGCGTTCGCGATCGGCGCGTCCTACGCGGGCAAGTGCACGGTCACCATCACCTCCGGACCCGGCTACTCGTTGAAGCAGGAAGCGATCGGGCTTGCGGTCATGGGCGAGATTCCACTCGTCGTGGTCAACGTGCAACGCGGTGGACCGAGCACCGGGCAGCCGACCAAGGTCGAGCAGGGCGATCTACTCGCCGCCATGTTCGGCAGCCATGGCGATGCACCCAAGGTGATCATGGCACCGGCGACGATCGAGGACTGTTTTTATTCGATCATCACTGCGCGCAAGATTGCCGAGAGCTTCAACATGGTCGTCGTCGTGCTGTCCGACGCGAGCCTCGCTACCTCGCAGCAGCCGTTTCCACGGCCGCAGTTCAAGGAGTCATGGCTGGCGCCGCCGGTGGACCAGAGTGCGGTGCCCGAGGGCATGAAGCCGTACGACTGGGACGCCGCCACCGGCCTGGCGCGGCGCTTCATTCCAGGCCAGCGCGGCGGAATGCACACGCTGACCGGGCTCGCGCATGATCGCGACAGCCATGTCGCCTATGACCCTGAGATCAACGAGGAGAGCCTTCATTTCCGCAGCCTGAAGCTGGCAGCTCTGCAACGCACGCTAACCACACCGCCGGTCCTGGGTGGGCCGGACGGCGATCTGCTGGTGATCGGCTGGGGCAGCACCAAGGGCGCCATTGAGGAGGCGGTGGAGGCGCTGCGCGCCGAAGGCCGCAAGGTGTCGTCGATGCACCTGCGCTTCCTGCAGCCCTTGCCCGGCGGGATCAAGGACGTCATGCAGCGCTTCAAGCGAGTCATGACGATCGAGGGCAACTGGTGCGATCGAATCGAAGACCAACTGATCGACGAATCGAACCGGCGCTATTCAGCGCTGGCGATGCTGCTGCGGGCGCGCTACCTGATCGATGTCGATTGCTGGAGCGAGGTCAAGGGCCAGCCGATCAGACCCGGCACGATCCGCCGCGTGCTGGAAGAGGCACTAGGAAAGCTCTGAACCATGACGACTATCGCCACCGAGTGTCTATTGCAGCTCTGCGAAGAGCGCCTTCAACTCGAGGATTACCAGAGCGGCGTGCCGCGCTGGTGCAGCGGCTGCGGCGACAACGCGATCCTCGCCGCCGTGCAACGCCTGTGCCGCGACGAAGGACTGCGGCCGGAGAAGACCGTGTTCGTGTCGGGCATCGGCTGCTCGAGCCGCTTTCCGCACTACATGCGGACCTACGGATTCCACGGCATCCACGGCCGCGCGCTGCCGGTCGCCGAAGGCATCCGCATGGCGCGTCCGGATCTCACGGTGTTCGTGAATACCGGCGACGGCGATTGCTGCAGCATCGGTGCGGCGCACTGGATCCATGCGTTGCGCTACAACATGAACATGACAGTGTTCCTGCATGACAACCAGATCTATGGCCTGACGAAGAAGCAGGCCTCGCCGACCTCTCCACTGGGCACCAAGAGCAATACGACTCCGCGCGGCTCCTATCTCGAAGCGCTGCAGCCGTTGTCGGTCACGCTCGGCGTGCAGAACGTTTCCTTCGTTGCGCAGGCGGTCGACTGGATTCCGGAGACGCTGTACGACATCGTGAAGGCCGCCTATCACCATCACGGCATGTCATTCGTCCGCATCATCCAACGCTGCCCCGAATGGCTGCCGAAGATGTGGGATCCGTTCCTGCATGATCCATCACGCATCCTGATGCTGACGCACGAGAACGGCGTGCAACTCAGTCCGGCGCTCACCAAGGTTTACAGAAACCAGGAACAACACGACCCGTCGAATCTGGACCGTGCACGCAAGCTGGCCGGGAACACCGAGCAGATTCCGGTCGGAATCCTGTATCGCAACACCGAGGTCCCCTGCTACGAGGAACTGCGCTACAGCGCCGAGCCGCGGTCGATTGAATACCTCAAGGCTGGACTCGAAGCACAGTTCGACAAGTTCACGATTCTTCCCGAATGAGCTCTTCCGCGACTGCTGCGAACAGAACCATGGATGCCGAACTAAAAGAACGCGCCGCCTTCTACCTGGCAGGCAAACGCACAGGCGCGCGCCCGGCGCAGGCCGAGCAAGCTCGGCCTGCGCCCGGCCTTGTTCGCAGCCTACCGGGACCTGAGCTGCTCTTCGATACGACTTTCCGCTCGTGCTGCGCGAAGATTCGGGCGAAGGATTCGCCGAACCACTGTCGGAGCTGATCGACCGTGCGCTCGACAACACCGGACTGTCCGGCGACGACGCTGAACGCCTGAGAATGCATGCGCTCAGGCTCGAACGCGAACTGCGCTCGATGCTTTCGCGCGGCGCCGGCGGTTCACTGCCCGCACTGCTGGACGAGGCTGCGCGGCAAGTCACGCTCCGGTGCCGACACCGGTCTGATCGCCGACAGCCTGCGCCGACTGAAGGGGGTCCCTGAGCTCGCGGGTGAACTGGTCGACTGCGACAGCGCATTGCCGGTGCGGCTGATGACACACGCTTGGCAATCGGTGCAGAAGAAGAAGGCAGCCGCGTTCCGCCGGAACATCGAGCGCCTGATCCTGAAGCTCAATGAGATCCTGGCGGCCGATCTCGCCCGTTCCGGCGCGGGCCGTACTCCGTCGAGTCTCAGGGCCTCGGTCGAGGGAAGCTTTGCGGATGCGTTCGATTTCGACCAGATGTCGCGCCTGCTGCAGCGGGTCTCAGCCGATACCTCACTGAGCGATGCCCGCCGGCAGCGGATCGAGTCGACGATCGATGTGCTGCGTTCGCAGCTCTTTTTCGCCGCGCCCGGTCGGGATGAGCATTTCCGCTTCCAGTTCGACAGCTGCAAGCGCGCGGCCGGCGCGTTCCGGATGCGCCAGCCGGCGATGGCTGAACTGATGCGCGCCATCACCGCCGCCGAACTCGAAATCGAAGGCGAACTCGGTGGTCCACGTCATGAAGTGCTGATGCGTCAGCTCGGCGCCAACTCCCTGGACGCCCGTGAGCTGGCGCGGTTTCCGGACTACCTCGTCTGCATCAACGCACGCGATCTTCACGCGGCGGAGATCGACGAGCTGACTGATTTGCTCTCTCGCGGCCTGCCGATGAAGGTGCTGGTGCAGACCGATGATCTGCTGTCCGAGCCACCCGAGGGCGCGGGAACACCGGCAATCGGCGCACGCAGCCGGCAGCTGGCGAACATGGCGATCGGGCTGAACGAGGTCTTTGTCCTGCAGTCGGCCAGTTCGAACCTGGCGCGCTGCCGCGATCGCATCCTGAAAGCGATGAACTTTTTCGGGCCCGCCTTGATCAGCGTGTATTCGGGAGTGGGCAGCGGCGCAGAAACAGGAAGTTCCGCGAGCGAACGCGGCGAATCGCCATACCTCAGCGCGGCCGCGGCGATGGAGTCGCGGGCCTTTCCGGCTGTCAGCTACGACCCCTCGGCGGGGCGCGACTGGGGGTCGCGCTTCACGCTTGACGACAATCCGCAGCCCGCACGCGACTGGCCGGTACATGAACTCGTCTACGAAGACGCTGAGCACCAGCGTGTGGAAGAGCAAGTGGCATTCACGCTGATCGACTTCATCGCCTCTGACCGACGCTACGCACGGCACTTCGCGGCCGTGCCGCCGGAGCAGAACAAGAACCTGGTGACGTCGGTCGAGGATTGCCTTGATCACGAAGCGCGGATCCTGCCGACCGAATTTCCCGGCCTGTGGATGGTGGATCGCAACAACACGCTGCAGCGGGTGATCGTCGATGAAAGCCTGATGCGAGAGACGCGCCGCTGCCGTGAAGCGTGGCGCAGCCTGCAGGAGCTTGGCCGGCTCGGCAAGGCAGCGCACAGCGGCCGCCGCGACTACGTCGGCAAGCGCGGAATCACCCGCAACGCCGGAGGCGGCAAGCGCGGGCGCCGCACCTTCCACATCGGCTTCGGCGGGACCTTCCGCCGCGCCGGCAGTTGAGCCGTCGACCGAAGCGGACGGCGCGCATGCGCCGGGCGACCCGTACATCGAGACGGTGCGCTGTTCTAGTTGCAACGAGTGCATCCAGCTTAACGGCAAGATGTTCGCCTACGACGCCAACCAGCAGGCGCGCATCGTCGATCCCGATGCCGGCACTTTCCGCCAGCTGGTCGAAGCAGCCGAGAGTTGCCAGGTGGCGGTCATCCACCCGGGCAAGCCGCGCAATCCGAACGAGCCTGGCCTCGAGGAATTGCTCAAGCGGGCCGAAGCATTCAACTGACCGACGATCAACGGGGGTCGGCGCAAGCACCTGATGGTCCGGAGCCGGCCGTGGTCGTCGACCGCCGGCTTGCCGCTTGAACGCATCATTGACGCCATGCGGCGCAAGCGCGCCGTAGACTGAGCGCGCTTTTCCCAGCACGTGCGATACCGCGACGGCGACCGAATTCGACGGTCTGTCGCAGGTGGCGGCGCGCAAATCGCCGGCAGCATGGGGCAGGGTGCGGCATCAGGAGAACGACATGAGCACTGCGCAATCCGAGGTGACTGGTCCCGACCTGCAACAGGGAGTCGCGATCGACTCGCTCGCCGATGGCGGATTGCTGGCCGGACACGTCGGCGACGACGCGGTCGTGCTCGCCCGACGCGGAGACGAATTCTTCGCGATTGGGGCGACCTGCACCCACTACGGCGGCCCGCTGGCCGAAGGTCTGATCGTCGGCGACACAGTGCGCTGTCCATGGCACCACGCCTGCTTCAGCCTGCGGACCGGAGAAGCGCTGCATGCCCCGGCACTGAGTTCCATCGACTGCTGGAAGACTGAGCTGCGCGGGGGCAAGGTGTTCGTGCGCGAGAAAACGGCGTCGCATCCGAATCTGCGCGTTACGCCGAGGCCGGACTCACCGCAGCAGATCGTGATCGTTGGCGGTGGCGCCGCCGGCTTCGCTGCCGCCGAGATGCTGCGACGCCAGAAGTATCAAGGAAGCATCGTCATGCTCAGCGATGACGACGCCCCGCCAGTGGACCGGCCGAATCTTTCGAAGGATTACCTGGCCGGCAATGCACCCGAAGAGTGGGTGCCCTTGCGTGGAGACGACTTCTACGCCGAACAGCGTATCG
The DNA here is from genome assembly GCA_963735955.1 of uncultured beta proteobacterium. Classification (GTDB taxonomy): domain Bacteria; phylum Pseudomonadota; class Gammaproteobacteria; order Burkholderiales; family Burkholderiaceae_F; genus CAVTND01. The sequence goes on from CAVTND010000016.1 coordinate 348,255, forward strand.
ATTTGCGACTGAAAACTTCGGTCGCAGGCATCGACGAAAAGGCGCGCGAAGTGGCGCTCGGCGACGGCGGCAGGCTCCCCTACGACCGCCTCCTGCTCGCGACCGGCGCAGAGCCGATTCGCTTGCCGCTGTCCGGTGCGGAACTGCCTCACGTGCGTACCCTGCGCACACTTGCCGATTGCCGCGCCATCATCGCGCTCGCGGCCACCGCGCAACGAGCGGTCGTCATGGGCGCGAGTTTCATCGGCCTCGAGGCGGCGGCGGCACTCTGGGCGCGCGGCATCGAGGTCCACGTGGTTGCGCCAGAGAAACGGCCGATGGAGCGCGTGCTGGGCGCGCAGATGGGTGATTTCGTACGCGGTCTGCACGAAGAGCACGGCGTGATCTTTCACCTCGAAGACATGGCGGTGTCTATCGACGCGCGCAAGGTAGATCTGAAGAGCGGCGGCTCGATTGAAGCAGACCTGGTCGTCGTGGGCGTCGGCGTGCGTCCTCGGCTCGCTCTTGCCGAAAGGGCCGGACTGCTGATCGACCGCGGCGTGACGGTCAACGAATACCTCGAAACCAGCGCACCCGGCATCTACGCGGCTGGCGACATTGCGCGCTGGCCCGATCCGCACAGCGAAGCGGCGATCCGCGTCGAACACTGGGTTGTCGCGCAGCGCCAGGGCCAGACCGCCGCGGTCAACATGCTCGGTGGCCGACGGAAGTTCGACGCCGTGCCTTACTTCTGGAGCCAGCACTACGACGTGCCGATCAACTATGTCGGCCATGCCGAGAACTGGGACGAGATCGCAATTGACGGCGACATTGGCGCACGAGACTGCGTGCTGCGCTATCGTCGCGACGGTCGCGTGCTCGCCGTTGCCTCGATCTATCGCGACGCAGACAGCCTGAAGGCCGAAGCCTCGATGGAACAGGCCCTAGCTGAACAGCACCTGCGCCCCACGACTCGTACTTCCTAACCAAGTACCTGGAGCAACCATGCCGGTGATCGAGCTCAACCACTATTTCGTTCGCGCCAAGGACCTCGAACAGTCCCGGCGCTTCTATTGCGACGTGCTTGGCTTTGACGTAATGCCGCGGCCCAACTTCCCGTTCCCGGGATACTGGCTCGGGGTCAATGGCAAGATCCAGGTGCACATGGGATTGCACGACGTTCCGAATTCGGAGCTCCACTACTACGGCACCACACCTGCTTCGGCCACCGACAATTCCGGCAGCGTGGACCACATTGCCTTCCTCGCCACCGAGCCCGAGAGTTTCGCCAGGCGTTTCGAAGCAATCGGGCTGACCGCTCGCAAACGCTACCGCGCGGAAATTCAACTATTCCAGATGTTCGTCAAGGATCCGGACGGGCTCACGATCGAGCTCAATTTCCCCGGTACCGCAGTCGAACCCGGTTGAATCGCTGTCCGCGGAAACGAGTCCGGGTCGCCGCGCGCCGGCGAGGCAGATCAGTGAACGCGCCCGTCCCCCGACATTCCGACATTGCCGCATGGCTCTGAAATCCACCGTCTATCGAGCAGACCTCACCGTTTCGGATCTCGATCGCCACGTTTACGGGCAGCATGCGCTGACCCTGGCGCGTCACCCTTCGGAAACGGAAGAGCGTCTGATGGTGCGCCTGCTGGCGTTCGCGCTGTACGCCGGCGATGGACTCACGTTCGGCCGCGGCCTGTCGACCGAAGACGAGGGGGATCTGTGGGAGCGCGATGCGACCGGTGCGATTGGCTTGTGGATCGACGTCGGACTGCCGGAGGAAAAGGATGTACGCAAGGCATGCGGTCGTGCGGATCAAGTTGTCGTCGTGGCCTACGGTGTGCGACGCGTTGATGCCTGGTGGGCGCAGAACTCAACCGGACTTGCGCGCCTGTCGAATCTCAGTGTGCTGGCACTCTCCGCCTCCGACACGGCTGCCCTGCAGTCACTGGCGGCGCGCTCGATGAAGCTCACGTGCACGATCCAGGAAGGACACGTCTGGTTCGCCTCGGACTCCGGCAGCATCGAGCTCACGCCCGAACGCAGGCAAATGGCCGCGCAGCTCCCGATGCGCCAGCGCTGAAAGCCTAGCTGGTCGCGCGGACAAGGCGAAAGCGCGCCGCCGATTTACGCGGGCTGATCCGGCGGGTCGGCTCGGTCTGGGCGTGGTTGTCGCACGAGATCTACCCGCAGCGGTCTTTCTGCACGGAGATTCAGGTCGCGCTGCGGATAGGCGATCGAAATCCCGGCCTCGGCGAACCGTTTTTCGATCATGAAGCGCAGGTCGCTCATGACCTGTACCGAACTCGTGTTCGGGCGCAACTCGAGCCAGAAATACAGCGCAAAGATCAGCGCGCTGTCACCGAAGTCCTCGAAGATCACGACCGGCGCCGGATCGCCGAGTACCAGACCGTGGCGCTTGGCGCATTCGTCGAGCAGATCCGCGACCTCGCGCACCGGCGAGCCATAGGCCACGCCGACCTTGACCGCACGCCGCACCTTGCGGTTGCTGCCGGTCCAGTTAGTGACCTTGTTCTCGACGAACACCGAATTCGGAATGATCGATTCCGTGCCGTCAGCGGCGAGCACGGTCGACGAGCGCAGGTTAACTTCGGTGATCGTGCCGGCGATGCCTTCAACCTCGACGACGTCGCCGACCTTGATCTGGCGCTCCATCATCATGACTAGGCCGCTCGACAGGTTCTTGATCAGCGTCTGGATGCCGAAACCGGCACCGATCGCCAGCGCGCCGCCGAGAAAAGCAAACACCGTAACCGGAATCTTTGCGATGTTGAGCGTCAGCAGGAGCAGAAGTACCGCCGTCAGGGCGAGGATCCAGCGCTTGCCGGTGCGTACGCTCGCTGCATCGACACCACGCTCCACTAGGCGCTTTTCGATGCCACGCGCCAGCGTGACCATCGCCAGCAAGCCCAGCACGAAGAAGAGCACCGCACCGACGCTCTTGCCGACCGTTACCCCGCGCGAGAACGTGACTGTCTGGCCGTCGGAAACGGCCGTGTCCTCGACCGCGAAGAGTTCGAAGTTCCAGACGTTGCGCACCGAATCGCGCAGCGCGAGCCAGCTGTCGCCCAGGCGCGCGCGGAAATCGCGCCTTTCCCTGGCTGCATCCAGGTCGGCCACCCAGCCCGCGACCTGTCGGGCCGCGGTTTCGATCTCGTTCTGCAGCCGTTCGGTGGCGAGTACCGCCTCGCGCTGTGCGGCGAGCGCGTCCTGCTCGTAGCGGACCGCCGTTGGTGGCACGCTGCCGCTCGCAAGGCGAGCCTCGATTTGGGCAAGACTCGAGCGCGCTTCCCGCACCAGGCTCTCGGCATAAAGCTTGCGCCCGGTGACCTGCCCCAGCGTCTCGTGCAGCCTTACCTGCGCAATGCGCCGCGCGTCAGCGTCGGTGCCGTGCAGCGCCGAGTAGCGTGCACTCCACAAAGTCGAATACTCTTCGCCGAGGATCACCAGACCGCGCAGCGCGTTGGTTTGATCGCGTCGGGCGTCGATCCACGCGTTCGCTGCTGTCAGCCGCGCTTCCGCGCTGGCTCGATCGTCCGGGCTTGTATCCGCCCCCGCTTGCGCGCTCGCCAGGTTCTTCGCCGCAGCATCCCGTTCCTTCAGGCGCGGCCCCATCTGAGCCTCGACTGCGGCGAGTTCCCGGCGCGCACTGGCGATCTTGTCGTCGATCAACTTGCGTGCAGCGGTGAGATCTGTTTCGGTGAAGCTCACATCCCGCGACGCGATGGCAATCTGGCGTTCGAGGAGTTCCAGTTCGGCACGGTAGGCCGCGAGGTTGTCGCTCCTGAACTTCGCCAGCATGCCGGCGGCGGTGGTGCCGGCCGCAGCAGCACGCACCCTGACGCTGGCTAGCTTGCGGCGCCATGCCGCGGTAGCTTTCTGGTCGGGCGTGGAAGCCGCATCGAACGCTTCAACCGCGCGATGCAAGTCCTGCTCGGCAAGTCGCAAGACCTCCTGTACACGCTGGGATTCGATCTTGATCTGCGCCAGTCCGGCTTCGTACAGCCGGATGCGACTGCTCGCCTCGATGGCTGCCGAGCGCAACTCGTCGACGCGGACAATCGAGTAGGGCGGGGAAGCCTCGAAGCCGGTCCAATCGCGCGCACGCGACTCGGCTGCTTTCCGCGCTTCGGCCGCCTGCTCGATTTGTTCGAGCGAACGGAGCTGGATGTCGTAGGCGGCGGTCAGCTTCACCTGCAGATCGCGCAAGTCCGCGACTTCGCTCTGCGTGATACCTGGCGGAACCGGCTCCGGCGGACGCTCGGCCTCTTCTCGCACCTCGTCGAGCAGCTTGCTTACGCGAGCACGCGCCTGCTCGGGGCTTTCCTGCGGCGCGGCCTTGGCCGAGGTCTCGGCTTTCGGCGGCGCAGTTTTCGAAAGCCCGGGAATCTGCGCACAGGCGAGGCTCGCCGATAGCAGCAGCGTTGCCCCGGCGGTGATGAGTCGCAGCAAGCCTGGGTCGGCGACAGTGCGCATCAGAGGCAAGGTGTAGTTGAAGCCGGCCACCACTTGCAGGTCAGGCGTCGTACGCCGGATCTTGCCTTGCCTGATCCGCGAATGAGCGCGTGGCTCCCGCGCTTGCTGCCGCCCGAGAGATTCAGGGGAGGCGCATTTCGATGAAGGACGAATCTCACCGATTCTCCAGTCGGCCGTAGTCGAACAATCCCGCTTCGATCGGGGCCCACGCCGCATAAGCATCGATCAGTTCGTCGCTCGCGGCCCAGAAGCGGGGGTTGGTGCGACGAATGGCGTAGCGGTCGGCGAGCTTGCGATAGTCGGCCTCCGACGCCATGTCGCCTATGTCCTTTGCGAGCGCAGGCAGGTCGCCACGTTCGGCCCGGAAAATAGCGTTTGGATAGGCGCCGATGAAGCCTGGCACGACCGTCAAGGTGTTCTCCGCAGGCAGCAGTGCCTGTGCCTCCATGAACATGTGGGCGACGTTCTTGTGCGCGGTGTTGCGCAGAACACTGAAGTACTGCGATGGGGCCGGCGGCTGATCGACGCGCAGGAAGACCAATTCCGGCATCCAAGCGAGGCTCGCCCCGCGCACACTGTTCAGCGCTTGCAATTCGCGCCGCAAAGTCGGATCCGGCACGGTCGAAAGCTCGAAGCGCGGTGCGATCACAGGCGCAAGCCGCGTGCGCAGCATCCCGTAGAGCTCCGCCTGCGGATCGTTCGTCTTGTAGTCGATGCCGCTTGGGTGATCGAAGTGCGCATTGCGGCCATAGACGTATTCAGTCACTTCCTTCGGCGCTCCGCGATACCAGTACTCGGCGACAGGCTGGCGCGACTTCTCCGGAAGAAGGACCAGAAAGTTGAACTCGCCTTCCATCCGAAGGAAGTCCATGTACAGGCGACTGTTCAACTGGTGACCGGCGTTGCCGTAGACGTCGTACCCAGCGACGAGCAGGTAATAGATCCGTTCGAACAGCGGATAGCCGATCACCCAGGCCGTCTTCGGCGCATCGCCTACCAGACCCTTGACGACCGAGGCACTGTCGAAGTGGCGAAACACGGTCAACGCCGCGTTTGGGTTGCGGCCATCGCCGTTCCAGATCAACGAGAGGTCGACGACCCTGCCCTTAGCAGCTTGCTGCTCAAGCGCCTCGCTCTTGGCCTGCAGATACTTCTCTTCGAGCTTCGAAAATTCGATCCAGGGAATCAGTACCGGCGAGTTGCTGCCCCAGGCGGCGGGCAGTTGCAAATTCTTGCGCTCGCGCGCGATCAGCTCGGCGGCCGCGTCCTGTGTGCCGACCGTTGGGTCGATGAAGTACACCCAGAAACGGTCCTGGATCACGTCGAGCGCGAGTTGGCCGCGGCACACCGGGCCCTTGATGAAATTCATCACGAAGAACTGCGCCTCGTCGAGCATGAAACGGTAGCGGCCTTCGAGTGGCAGATCGTGGAACGCGACAAAGGGATTGGAGGCCACCTCGACCGCGTACCCCGGCAGTGCGGTCACCGTCACCGACGGTGCGAGAAACCACGTGCGGTACTTCTCCATGCGCGCTGCACTGAGTGAATACGGCATGTGTGTCTTAACGACGATCGTCTCGCGTTCCGGCACGAGACGGTAGTACACGCGCGCAACGCCTGGGTCGTCGTACGCGCGGCGCGTCGCGATCGGCACCGCAGGCTTACCCGGAGGATTCGCGGAACGAATGATGCGCAATAGACGGCGCTGCCCGTCGGTTTCGAAGTAGAGCTTGCCGAGATACAGATGCTCGTACAGGTAGCGGCTCATCAGCCGCTCCTTGTTCGAATCGCCGTTGAGAAAGGCTTCCCAGACGCGGACCTGTTCCTGAACAGCCGGCGAGAGCGGCGCGTCGCCTTCAAACGGCGCACCGGCCGCGAGCCAGCGCTGGATCGTTGCGAACTCGCGTTGATCAAGCCCGGGCAGTCCATACGGCATGCCGGCCAGCGGCTTTTTCGCTGCATAGTCCACATATTCGTCGATGCGTGGACAGGTCTGTTTGCGGTCCAGCGAGAAATCGAACTCGCTGCCCAGCAGCGGAGTGGTCGGCAGAGGATGATCGCGCTTCAGGGCGAGGCTGCGATACAGAACGCTCGCCGCCAGGTTGTTCTCAGCCGTCGGTGTTCGTTCATTCAGCACCGGAGAGAAGCCGTGCTCCCGCCACTGCGAAGGCAGCTGGGCGTCGAGGAACAGGCGCGAGGGCGGTGCCTCGCGCGGTCGAGCGGCATCGTAGACCGGCTCCTTGCTCGCACCGCGCGCGATTCCCTCCCAGGCAGTCAGCTTCAGCTGGCACGGCGCGTCAAAGCAGCCATGGCAGACCACGCAACGCCGTTCGACGATCGGCTGCACATCCTGCCGGTACGACATGCCGGGCCCAGGCACGGTCGGAACGTCGAAGCGTTTCGGGTCGGGCTGGCCATAACGCGCGTCGAACTCACGCAATGCAATGCTTGCGCAACCGGCGACGAAGATAACCACAATGACTGCGGGAAAGGGGCGCATCAGATCCTTGGCTGCGGTAGCGGGAACTCGGTTGCTCGAAATTGCCTGCTCAAAGCTGCACGCTCAAGCCCGGCGTGCCGCGATGGTATCGAATCGGCGCCGCTGGCTGGCACGGCCGGTGCGCTTTGACCTTAGTCAGCGCGTTGCTGCCAGTCCGTTGCTAGGCTCCATGGTGTCGGGCAGACCAGCGTCGGGCCGATCCTGACTTAGTGAGACTTTCGTGGCCAGCACCTTGTTGCTCTATTCGAGCGTCTATGGCCTGTCGCGCCAGATCTGCGAGCGTCTTCAGGCGAGCCTCAAGGGTCGGGGCGAGCGGGCCGAGGTGGCGCCAATCGACGGCAAGGTCGATCCGGCGGCGTTCGATGCGATTGTGATTGGCGCCAGCATCCGCTACGGCAAGCACAACCCTGCAGTGCTCGAATTCATCCGTTCGCACGTCGCGCTGCTGGAGTCCAGGCCGAGCGCACTGTTTTCGGTCAACCTGGTTGCGCGCAAGGCCAACAAGAACACGCCGCAGTCCAACCCCTACCTGAAGAAGCTGGTGGCGCAATCGCCGTGGAAGCCCGGGCTGCTCGGCGTGTTTGCAGGTGAACTCGACTACTCGCGTTACGGTCCGCTCGACAAACAGATCATTCGGCTGATCATGTGGATCACCGACGGGCCGACCGATCTCAGCACCAGGGTCGTGTACACCGACTGGGAAGAGGTCGAGCGGTTTGCTGCGCGATTCGCCGCTCAGCTTGCTCTCTCATCGAGCCGGCCGTAACCCTGCACTCGCCGAAGGTACTTCAAAACCCTTCTCGCGCAACCAGGACGGATTGAATAGCCGCTGTGCGTAGAGGCCGCCGCGATCAGCGAGCAAGGTGACAATCGTGTGGCCTGGGCCCAGATCACGCGCGATCCGCATCGCGGCCTCGACATTGATGCCGCTCGAGCCGCCGACAAACAGCCCCTCTTCGTGCAGCAGCCGATAGACCATCCTGACACAGCTTGGATCGTCGATCGAGACCGCGTCGTCGATCGGCGTGCCTTCAAGGTTGGCCGTTAAGCGCGTCGTACCGATTCCTTCGGTGATCGAGCTTCCCTCTGCCTTCAAGTCGCCGGTCTTGACCCAGTTGTAAAGCGCGCTGCCCTGCGGGTCGGCGAGGACAATACGCACGTCGGAGTTGCGCTCTTTCAGGTAACGGGCAACGCCCGCCAGCGTGCCGCCGGTTCCTGTCGAGCAGGTGAAAGCGTCGATCCTGCCGTCGGTATCGCGCCACAGTTCGGGGCCGGTTGTCTCGTAGTGAGCCTGGCGGTTGACGACGTTGTCGAATTGATTGGCCCAGATCGCGTTCGGCAACTCAGCCGCCAATCGCGATGCAATCTTCTGATAGTTGTCGGGATCGACATAGGGCTTCGGTGGAACCGGCCGCACCTCGGCACCGAGCGTGCGCAGCAAGTCCATTTTCTCGGGCGACTGGTTATCCGGAATTACGATCACGCAGCGGTAGCCGCGCTCGGCGCAGATGTGCGCAAGGCCAATCCCGGTGTTGCCGGCGGTTCCCTCGACCACCGTTCCGCCGGGTTTCAGCGCACCGCTGCGCTCGGCGGCAGAAATGATGAAGAGCGCGGCGCGATCCTTGACCGAACCGCCGGGATTGAGGAACTCGGCCTTGCACAGAATATTGCACCCGGTCTCGGCGCTCAGTTTGTCGAGGCGGATCAGCGGCGTGTTGCCGACGGTTCCACTGAATCCAGTCCGAATGTTCATGCGCGTGTTCGCGATAGATTCCAACTGCCAAATCAGCCTACAGCAAGCAACGCTGGAGTCGGACGCACAGCTTAGCTTGACATTGCGGCCGGCCTGGCGCGCTGCTCGGCACCGCGGTTGCGTCAGCGGGGTGCGGTCGGTGCGGCCTTCGAGTTCGCGGGCGGTGCCGGTGGCGGCGGCAGCGAGCGGCCCGGCTTGGTGACTTCCGCAATTACGTCGTTGGTGATGTCGTACGCCGGATCGGAGTAGACCAGCGCGCCACGGTCGTAGACGATGGTCCCGCCCTTGCGCCGCGCGACCTCACCAGCGGCCTTGGCGATGTCCTGCAGGATCTGTGCGCGCGACGCCTGGATCTTCTGCTGCAGGTCGCCCTGCGTCTTCGCCAGCAGTTGCTGGCCTTCGGACTGCTTGGCCTGCAGCGCTTGCCCCGTCTTCTGGCCTTCCACGCGGATGACGTCTTTCTGGGAAGCAGCGAGCGTGGGGTCGTCAAACTTCGTCTGCTGCTCCTTGAGTTTTTCGGCCAGCGTGCGCGCCTCGCCTTCGAGCTTCTTCAGCTGCTCCGTCGCTTTCTGTTCATCGGCACGGAGCGCAGCCTGCTGCTGCTTGGTCTGCGGATGCACCTCGAAAACCTTGACCATGTCGACGACGAACACCTTGGGCGCCGGCTGGGCGGCGGCAAACAGCGGCACGCAACAGGCGGTCGCGAGCAGGAGACGGTACAGTGGCTTCAAAGGATTCCCGGTTCAGGCAAGACGCGAAGCGTACCGCTTTCGAGCGCTGTGCCGACATGCAGGGCTTCAACCTGTACGCGGCCGTACGCTGCGCTGCCGAGGACCGCAGGTCGCTCGCGCAACCATCCCGCACCATCACCCGCCCGGCGTGCAGACGCGCAGAACCCCGGCCTTGATGGCCTCCGCCGGCCTTCAGTGCTCTACTGTGCTCGGCCGCGCGAATTATGAAGAGCGCGGCGCGATCCTTGACTGAACCGCCGGGATTGAGGGGATCGTGTCGGCTGAATATCAGAACCCCGCCGAAAGCGGATCGTGACTCTTTCGTTTCAGGCTTTGCCATAGACCCCGCGGGTAGAGGCCACGGCGCAACAGATGGCCGGCTACCATGATGACGATCTGGGCGATGTCGGCGACCGGGCGGAAGTGGCTGGCGCGAACACTGCCATAGAGAGCAGGAACGCGCACAGCTCGCGTGTCGCAGGCGAGGTGCCCGCATTCGATCAGCAACTCGCTCTCGAATACAAAGCCCTTGCGCCGGCTGCCGGCCGCAACCGGATACCGTGGTGCAAGCTTTGGCAGTACGACTCGAAGAATCTCGGCGGGATACAGGCGGAAGCCGGATTGGCTGTCAATGACCCGGTAGCCCGATGCCCACGCAATCCAGAAATTGGCAAAACGGTTGGCGCGATAGCGGGCACTTGGAATGTTTTCACGGTCGGCCAGACGGGCACCGACGATGATTGAGCCCGGGGCCTTCGCCGCCTCTTCGATCAGGCGCGGAATATCGTCCGGCCGATGCTGACCGTCTCCATCCATTGTCATGACGCGCTCGGCGCCGTCAGCGAGCGCAAGCTGCATGCCGTCAATCAGCGCCCGCGCCTTGCCTTCGTTGCGCACATGTCGCAGGAGCCGCACCCGCGCCTCCTCGGGAACTGCCGCCAGGCAGTTGTCTGACGAACCGTCGTCGACGATGATCACCTCGTCAATGGCGCGTGGCTCCTGTTGGAGTACCGCTTCGACCAGCCCGCCGAGCGTGCGGCCTTCGTTGTACACGGGGATCACGAGAACGGTCTTCATCTTCGCCAAAATCCGGCTCTTCCTTGATGGCGACGATCCGTTCGGCGATGTGCAGGTCTGGTTGTCATTGCTTCACGTCAGTCGAAGAGTCACTTCGCCGCGGGATGCGAGTAGATCTCCACCCCTGATCTCGAATACATAGCGCGCGGATTCGGAAGACGCAATCACGCATTGCGCTGAGATCCGCAACGGCTGCGGAAGCCGATCGAGGTAAGCAACGAAGACTTGCAGGTCCCTGACCTGAAGCAGAAGGCCGGTGGTCACCGGACCTTGCCCGCCAGCGCGCGTGAGGCAGTGCAGCGTCGCTGCCTGGGCACCGTACTCGACGCCATGCTGTGCCGGCACGCCCTGCGCCTCGCCAAGCGGGTGGTCGTTGAGCCTGACATTTGCGAGGCAGACGATGCTGTCGCCAGTCGTCTCCAGAACGGCATCGATCAGGCACATTGCTCCCTTTTGCGGCAGCAGTCGCTCAATCGCCTCGCGGCCAAGTTGTGCGGTCAGAGCGGCTCCCGTGTGATGGTCAACACTGCCGCCAGGTGCTTCACAAAGCGACTGCCGACCAGACCGTCCTGACCGCGCGCACGCACTGCAGCTTCCAGCAGTTCTCCGTCTGCAGCACCCGGCGCGGTTTCGCTCGATACCGTGCAGCGCCATCCGGTTCGAGGGCCGTCGGGCTCGCACCATGCGGCAATCGCAAAGTCCTGCAGGCCCGGGCGTGCACGTCCAAGCTCGTCGGGGAACTGTCGGCTGCTTGCGATCATCAGCACTGGGCCGCATCGCGTCACTGCTTGCAGTCCCGCCTCCACCAGGGCCACCTCCATCGTGTTCTCGCTCGCAGCGATTGCGGTCGAGGGCGCCTGCGACCCGAGCCCGATCGACCAGTAGCCGGCCGGCGCGTTGTGCACCGAGTTGTGAAACTGCGTCGGCGAGACTGGTTGATGTTCGCGCAATGCACTCAGCAGCCGCAGCAGAACCGCACCGTCGCCTTCGGCGCTGCCAAACACCAGAGGTGTGTCCTTCACCAGCTCGGGCGGCCGGCTGCTGACCAGCCGCTCGCCAGCTCGCAACGCGAAACTCGTCAGCGGATTGAGCCGGCGGCGCTCGGCGGCCGGAAGACTCAGAACCGGCAGCGCCGATTCGCACGCAACGCCTGCGCCGGCGCACTGCAGTTCCGACAGGGATGTGCACCAGACCCAGTCCGAAACGCGGAAAGCGAATGTACTCATCGGTGCGACGAAACCTTCGTGATTCCGATCACCAGCGAGCAGTTGCTGCCACCGAAACCAAACGAGTTCGAGACCACGCGCTGCAGGGTCGCTGGTTCCGACGTCGTTGCCAGTGCCAGCGAAAACTCGACGTCGCCGGCGGTCGTACCAACATTGGCCGGAACCCGCTGGTGTTCGAGCGCGAGGTCGCAGATCAACGCTTCGATCGCGCCGGCGGCGCCCAGGCAGTGTCCTGTCGCGCCCTTGGTCGAGCTGCAGGGCGTGGAGCGGCCGAACCGGCGAACGACGGTCAGTGCTTCGACACGGTCGTTGGCCGAGGTGCCGGTGCCATGCAGGTTGACGTAGTCGATATCGCCCGGTTGCAGCTGAGCACTGGTCAACGCCAGCGACATCGCCTGCTCGGCGCCGAGTCCATCAGGATGCGGTGTTGACATGTGATAGCCATCACTCGACTCGCCCGTTCCCAGCAGTGCGGTCATGCCGTTGCCGTCGGGCACCAGCAGCGCGAAGGCGGCGCCCTCGCCGATCGAAATGCCCGATCGGGTGCGTGCAAATGGCCGCGCTGGGTTCGCACTCAGCAGTTCGAGCGACGCAAATCCGTAGAGTGTCGTGTAGCACAGTGAATCGACGCCGCCGACCACTGCCGCGTCGCACAAGCCCGCGGCCATGATAGCGAGCTGCCACGGCGAACACCTTGGCGCTCGACGAGCACGCGGTCGAGACGCAGTGGCTCGGGCCGTCCAGGCCCAGCGCCAGCGCGACGAAGTCGCTGACAGACCCGAGGCTGTGTCGCAGTCCGAAACGGTCGGATTCGAGCTGGTCCTCGCTGTCCATGCACGGAACAATGTCTTCGGTGTCGAGCATGCCCGAGGTACTGGTGCCGACAAACACGCCGACGCGTGTGCGACCGAGACGGTGCGCAACGGCCGAGACAGCGCCATCGAAGTCGTCCTCGTGCAAGGCCATCCAAGCCAGGCGATGATTGCGACAATCCCACGCTGCGAGGTGTTCGGGCAAGCGGCTCGTTCGACCGGCGCGACGCGGCCGACGTACGTGCGGATGTCCGCTGCGGAGTCGCCGAACGTATTGGGTTCCAGTCCACACAGCGCCCGCCTGCAGCGCTTCGGCAATCTCGGCGCGGCCGCGACCCAGCGCAGCAGATTCCCGTGAACGCCTCGATGGGCAGTGGGTACTGGCGACTCCGGCGCCGCTTTCAGCGTCTTTGTTGCTCACGACGGATCCGATCGATGCACCCGGCTAGCCCGCCGCACGAAGGCGGCCGACGTCCCTCGCGGAGGGACCCGCGCGCGAGCCGCGAGGGAGGAACTCACGCTGCGTAGCCGGCGCCGCGGTTGCGCGTCGCAATGAGCCAGGCGAGCCCGACGATGATACCGACGACGACCGTCTGCCCGACCGACTCGACGACGCGGATGCCGCTCAGCCCGAACGCGCCGAACACTGCCAGCGTGGTTGCACTGGCGATGATCAGCGAGAACACCGTATGCGCCCGGCGATCGTCGTCGTCTGGCGCGCCCGGCGGCGCGTGTATGAACAGTGAGTAGTTGGTGATGACGCCCAGAACCAGCATCAGTGCCACGAGGTTGAATACCGTCAACGGCCCGAATCGAGTCGCACGAGTGCTGCGGTCAGCAACAAAGCGGTAACCACCGGGATCATCACGCCGGATGCCGACAGCCAGTGAGCGCCGGTCGAGCGCAATGACGAGGAAGATCGCGAACACGCAGAGCAGCAGCAATCTCATCAGCCGTTCCCGCACCGCCGTCAGCAGCGCGCTCAGCTGGGCGCGCGGCTCGAACCATTCGACGGTGACCGGGAGATCCCCTATGACCAGGCGGGCCGAGGCCAGCAGTTCTTCGGCGCGAAGCGCGCCCGGCGATCGGCACCAGCCCCAGTGACCGACCGTCGACCGGAAGCAGCAGGCCTTCGACGCGCTGCCTGAACAATCCATCCGGCAGCGCTGCCTGCGTGAGTACTGCAGAGCGCATCTGCCGGACACTCTCGAGGAACGGCTCAAACGCGTCCGCATTGAACGCAGTGCCCTGCACCGCCCGTTCGAGCAGTGGCGCGCAGCACGGCGACCTCGGGCATAGCCGCAAGTCGCTGCTGCTGCGTCCGGACGCTCGGCAGATAGCGCGCCGCAAGATCGAATGTCTCGACCACGCCGTTCGACTGCAATGCAGGCAATGCCGGCAGCCATGCCTCCTGCGCCTGCAGCACCGCTTCATCGTCGGCACCGGCAAACAGCAGCACGCCTTGGTCGAGCGGCAAACCGGCCGCACTGCGAAGAGCACGATCAGCGGCAATGCGGTCGGCCGGCAGCGGATTGATGGCCGCGACACCATCGTCCCAGACCGGCGACGCCAGCGACAGCACGAGCAGAGCGCCGACTGCCGCGAGCAATTTGCGCGATGTGTTCACGCCGGCCTTCAAGCCGAGCCGCAATTCAGCCATGTCGGCGAAATGCGCGCGACCCGCGGCGGTGACCAGGTCGGCGTACTGGCAGGATCGAGCAGGTCCGGCAGCAGCCATCGCGCGGCCGTGCCCGCGACCAGCAGTCCGACACCGCACAGCAAGGCCGAGTTGCTGCAGGCCGCGGAACTGCGCCAGCAGCAGCACCGCGAAGGCAGCTGTACTGGTCAGCACGGCCAGCCGCAAGGTCGGCCAGATGCGGCGCGCTTCGGCTCCCAGCGGCTGCCCGGGCCGTGCCTGCGTCAGCAGATATGACGCGTAGTCCGAGCCTTCGTCGACCAGGATGCAGGCGAAGGCGACCGCGAGCAGGTTGACGTCACCGAAGAACACGTGAGTCAAGACGCCACCGGCCGCAATCCCGAGTGCGACCGGAAGCAGACAGCACGACCGGCAGCAGCCGTCGATAGCCGAGGTAAAGAATGAGCGTGACCAGGAACGGCACTGACCCAGCCGAGCCGTTCGACGCGTGCGCGTGTCCGATCGCCGGGCTTCGGCAGCGAGCAGTCCGAGGCCGGTGTACTTCAGTTGCGGCACGCCGCACTGCCGCGGCCTCGCGTGCAGGATGGCCGCCTCGACCGCCTCTGTGCCGGCTGCATCGTCCCCGACTACGCGCGTAGTCGCGATGATCAAGCGTCCGTGCCGCCCCTGGTGAACCACACACCGTGCCGCAGCGGCAAGCGCGTGCCGCTGCTCCATTGTTCGGCCAGGTGCAGCGTTTCGAGGGTCGGATCGAGCGGCAGCAACTGCTTGACCAGCCAGGCGCGCGCGTCGGCCAGCATGGCCTCGGCTCGCTGCAGGCTGCGCCTTAAGGCCGATCTCGGCAAACGTCGCGGGGCTCGATCCGATCGCTCAGGCGATAGCGAAACGGGAGCAACGGCTCGACCTCGGCGGCCAGCAATCCGGAGTCGCCGTTGTGCACGGTCGAGAATGCGCCGGATGCGCGCAGATCGCCGACACCAGCGGCGGCTGGCATCGGCGGCGCGCCGTCGTTGACGGCGCCGACAGCACGATCAGGACTAGCCGGCCAGCCAGGGCCGCGCTGCAACGCCACCGACCAGTCGAGTTGCGGCGTCGGGCGACCGGCCGACGACGAAACGGCTGAGATCGGCGTCGACCGACACTCGCGTAAGCGCCGAGCCCGAGCGCCAGGGCCAACCACCACAGCGCGAGGCGACGGTGCGGCTCAACGCCAGCGCGGTCTATCGCGTCAGCTGGTGACTGTCTTGTCGCCGCTGCGCTCTAGCACCTCGATCTCGTCCACCGTCGCCGCCGCTGCCGGCCAGTCGGATCCGCGGATCACGGTATCGGTCGACGCGCGGCTCAAGATTCAGCGTCCACCGCTCAATCGACCCCTCGGCGCTCGCGCGGTACAGCGTGTCGAGTTCGCTTCAACTGGCCACTGAGCACCGCGCGCAGCGTCTGCACCAGCGAAGCCGGCGGGGACTGCCGCCGATCAGGCCGAGATTACCGTTTGCGTATCCCGCCGCGCTCGATCGTGACCTGCGATCCTTCGATCACGACGATCTCGGGCATCGGTTGCCGTCGTTTCGCGCTCGAGCCGTTCGGGCGGCGAGTAGCGCAGTACGCCGCTCGGATACCAGCGGCGCCTTCAGCAGTGCGCGTGGTCCGCACTTCTCGGAAACGGACTTCGGGCGACACCGCAGCGGCGACGCGCTGCAGTATCTCCGCCGGCGTCATCGGCGGCCTGCGCGCTGCGCGACGAGCAGCAGCCGGCGCGAGCGCGAGCGTAGCCCGGCGCGACGCGGAGCGTCACGTGCGCGGTTCCGTCGGCTTCGCTGCCCGGTTCTCGCCGGCTGTCCGTGCCAGAAGTCGTAGAAGTTGAACCAGTTCAGCGGATACGCGCGTGCATAGACTTCGAGATGACGCGCGAAAGATGCGGCGGCCTGCGCCGCGACGAAATCCATCGCGATCGCGCGCTGACGTGGTCGCCGCGTCCGGGGTTCGGCCATCGGCTCGAAGTAGACTCGAGTAGCTCGTCACCGTCGAGCACCGCGCACGCGAATACGACTCGGATTTCGAGCAGCGCGCCAGCCGATAGCGCGCCGACCGGAAACGGCGCGTCCTCGCCCATGAACGGCACCGACACGGTGCGCTCGGCAAGCGGCGAGCGATCCGCCAGGATGCCGACGATGTCGCCGCGCTCGATCGCTTCGCGGATCGTCAAGCATCGTTCCTGGCCGGCCGGCAAAGATCACGTCGCGCGCGAGCTCCGGATTGACCGCATCGAGCACTCGCTGCATCTTGCGCGCGTTGGCGACATACATCAGCGGCCGAATGCGCCGTCCGCAGGCGCGCTCGCCGACGCCGCGCAGTGCCTCGAAACTTCCGAGATGCGCACCGACGGATGATCAATCCGCTTGCGCCCGGCAAGCACCGCTTCCGACCGGCTTCGACTCCATGCACACGTACGGGGATGCCGTGCGCTTCGCGCGAGAGCCAGTAGACGCGGTCTAGCACCATGCGCGCGAAGGTCAGGTAATGCTCGAACACCTCCGACCTGCGCGGCGCTCGTGCCCAGCGCGCGCGTCAGGAACTGACGTGACGCCACGACCTGCCGCGGCGAGAAAGACGACGAAGTAGGCGACGATCGGATACAGCAGCAGCGTGACCCAGCCTGCGCGGGAACCAGCGTGCCAGCCGAACGATTAGCTGCCAGCAGGCACGGGCTGCCGCGCTCGGGCGCCCGCGTCCAGTCGCGGTACGCGGTCCTTCAGTCCGCGAGCTGATGCCATCGCTCCGGGCGCAACGGTTCGCCGTCGACCATCATTTCTACGGAGCCGCTCGTGTCGTCGATCGGTGCGACGTCACTTCGATTGGCTCGCCGGGGCGCACCGGACGCAGGAACTTCATGCGCTCGATGGCAGCGAGCACATGACCGGCGTTGCTCGAGTGCAGCGCCACGAATCGCAGCAGCATGGCCGCCGGCACGATCGGATCACCGGGAAAATGTCCCGCAAGCGCCGGATGGGCCGGATCGACGCTATACCTGAGCGTCAATGCCTCAGCGACATCGGAGGGCATGCACCTCGGGTAGTAGCGGGGCGTCTCTTGCCGGCGCGCCGCCCTGGCCGCAACGTCCACCGAGTCCGTCGAGTCGCAGCTTGCCGTTGTCGTCGCGCGGCAGCCGTCCACCAGCAACAAGTGGCGCGGCAGGAAGGCAGCGTCGATGCGCGCCGCCAGCGCGTCGCGGATCGTCTCGCTCGACAAGCCGGGGCGCGACCACGATCGCCGCGAGACGCTTTGCCCGATCGCGGCGCCGTCGATGAAGACGCCATCCTCGACGCCGTCGATGCGCGCAGCACCGCGGTCAGTGCCTGCAGCGACGTGCGCTTGCCGGCGATCTTCACCAGGTCGGTGTCGCGACCGCACAGCTCGAAACCGCCTCGCCGTTCAGGACGATCCGATCGCGCAGCGGCAAGCGCGCCACCCACACGCCGCCGTGCAGGTGGCACGACGCCGTCGGGCCCGCATCGCCAGGCGCAGGTCGGGGCCAGTGCGCCACACGCTCTGCTCGCGTCGTGCGTCGCGTCGCGATGCAGCCGGCTTCGGTGCTGCCGTAGATTTCGTGCACCTGCGCACCCGGTGCCTGCTCGGTCCGTCGTCGCGAGCGGCGACGAGCGGCATCGTCGCCGACATGATCGCGTTGCAGATCCCGGGTGCGGCGCCCGCTTCGGCGAACACTTCAAGGTGATACGGCGTCGTTACCAGCCACTTCTGCGGCTCATCCATTGCGGCAACACATCGCCAGGTCGTTCGGATAGACGATGCGCGGCTGCATAGAGCGCGCTGAGCCGCGCAGGGCCTGCATCACCAGCATTTCGAAGCCGAACATGTGCGAGTGGACGACCGTCCCGCCGAGCAGCGGCGCCGACCACTCATAGCGAGCAGTTCGCCCATCGCTTCAGCGCCGCGCCAGTTGGCGCCATGTCTTCGCGTGCGCCGTCGGCCGTCCGGTGCTGCCGGAGGTGAAGAACACCGCCGCGGGGTGCGAATCGGCGAGGCGATCGGCGCGACGACTTCCGTTCGGTGCCTTCAGCGCATCGCGCAGTGCAGCGCAGTCGACCCGCGCATCGGCAACTCGGTCCGGTTGTCCGGCGTCGGCCGATCGGTGATCAGTCGAATCGGGACCGTCCGGTTGCCGCTACCGTGATTGGGCTCAGGCGGGGGCGTAGCACGACGGTGCCCGGGCCGCCCAAACCGCCAGCACGGCCCAGAGGAATACGGCGCGGTCTTCGCAGTCCACCAGGATCTTCGCGATCCGGCGGCAGTCCGAAGTCGTCAGCGAATCGCCGCCGCCTGCAGCGTCCGACCGTACATGTCACGGTCCCGCCAGACGATCGAGCGTCCGTGCGGAGTCCGCCGGACGCAACACCGGCTCGGCGCGGGACCGCGCCAGACTCGCAGGGCTTCAGCTCCTCGCGCAGGACGCCGGAGCGATGCGCCACTGTCGACGCGACCGGTCCGACCGAGCGTTCGCCGAACACGTGCCGGCGCACAGCCGTTCGCCGAAGAAAGAGCAGCGCGGCGGCGCCAGCGGCGTTCAGTGGCCGATCGCAGGCGGACAGCACGGCGTTCCCAGCGGCACGACGGCGACGATGTAGCCGCCGGCGAGCAAGGCGATCGTCCAAGCGCGGTCAGCCACCGCAGGTAGCGCTGCGCGAGTGGCTGCTCCGCGGTGTCTGGATCTTCGGCCAGCGCGAAGCGCGCGACCAGCGGGGTGGCGCCCGGCAGCAGCGAGCGGACGAACATCCAACTCGCAAGCACCAGACCCGCCGGCTCCGACGGCAGCCACGGAGATGCAGCGTCAATCACGTCGACCGCTACTACTTCGGTGCGGTGCCGGCGCACATGCTCGGCGAGCGATCCGAGCGTACGGAAGATCTTTTCGTTCTCGGGATTGTCGGAACGAAGCTCGAATCCGTAGCGTTTCGACACCAGCGAGCGCGACTTCGAGTATGTCGATCGAATCGAGTCCCAGCCCTCACCGTAAAGCGGGGTCGCCGTGTTCAGGTCGTCGATGCGCACGTCGGGCAAGTCCGAGTGCATCGATGATCGACTGCGCCAATCTCGCGTTCGAGTTCATCCATCTGCCGCCCTGCAAGTATTGCCCCCACTGGGGCGGTTGCTGCGCCATCCATGGGTGATGGCTAGTTCATCAGATTGCGTCGAATAGCCTGATCGAGATTCTCCACCCAGCCGTTGTAGTTCTTGTGGATGGTGTCGCCCTGCTGCTCCAGATTCACGCTGTTCTTGTAAAGGATGCTGTATTTCGTCGCGGTGAACGGTATGTCGACCACGGCCATGTGGGTGCGCAAGTTCAGGGTGCCAACGATCAGACCCGGTTTTTCGACCTTCATCTGCCAGCCGAGGCCGTTGCCGGCGCGAAGGATCGCGTTTTCAACTGCTCCCAAGGAGTCCTTTTGCGCGGCCGGCACATTGACGGGCGCATCCTTGACGTTGTAGATGGGTGCTGTACGGCAGCCGACCATCAGCAAAGCCGCAGCGGCCACGGCGGCAAGAATCTTCATATAGCGCACTCTTTCTTTCCCCCTTGAAGACATGCAGATCGCGACAGGCTATGCGACCGCCTATTCCTGGCGTGTCGAAGCTGACATTTCAATCATGTTGCCTGGCGCAAGATCAGGTTCGATCACGGACAATCTGCAAGGGCCAAGCCTATCGGATATTACATTGACAAAAGCGTCGCAAAGGGTTGTTTGCATGGGGTAATCTGAACAACCTCGCTGGCTCGCGCGACCTCCACAAGGTGATGTGAAGTGTCTTTCGTCAAGCCCACACTGACCGCAGCCGAAGCCCGATTCGAAGCGCAGCGCATCGCGTTCGCCCCGGTGATCTTCCAGGTCGTCCAGGTCATGCGGCGCACCGGCCTGCTGCGATCGCTGGTCAGCCCGCGTGACTGGGTCGATCAGGACGAACTCGAACGCGCGACCGGTTTGTCGAGATACGCAATCACGGTACTGCTCGAAACGGCCCTGTCTGCCGGAGTCGTCGAACGCGACAGCTCCGGCGTTGACCCGAATACCGAAAAGATCCGCTGGCGCAGCACTACAGTTGGCCGTGTCATCGAACGCGACCATTTGGTTCGCATCAACATGGATTTTGTCAACGACGTCTGTTATCGCAGCCTTCCACACCTTGAAGAGGCGCTGGTCGAAAGCCGACCGGCCGGGCTGCGCGAACTGGGACCGTGGAAGACCTTCTACGAAGGCATGTCGGAAATGCCCGAGCCGGCGCGGACCAGCTGGTTCAACTATGACCACTTCTATTCCGACAGTGCATTTCCGGCGGCTCTTGAAGTTCTGGCCACACGCGGGGTTGTGCACCTGGCCGACGTTGGCGCCAACACCGGAAAGTTTGCGATCTCCTTCCTGCAGCGATTTGCCGAGGGCAGGGTGACGCTATGCGACCTCCCGCAACAACTGCATCTGGCTCGGGCGAACCTCGAGCGGCACGGCTTATTGCACCGCGCGGTGTTCCATCCCTGTGACCTTCTGGACAGTGCGTGCCGGCTGCCCGAGGCAGCGGCGGCTCCGGACGCCTTCTGGATGAGTCAGTTCGTTTGCTGCTTCTCGGAAGCGCAGGTTCCCAACATCCTGCAGCGCGCTGCTGCGGCCGTGCGCGATGGCGGTTCGATCTTCGTGCTCGACACGTTTTGGGACGATCAGCGCCATGACGCTTCTGCGTACTGCCTGATCAACACCTCGCCCTACTTTTCAACCGTGGCCAACGGCAACAGCCGCATGTACCGTCTCGACGTGTTTGAACAACTCAGCCGTCGGGCCGGGCTCAGGTTTGAGCAGGTCTGGCACGAACTTGGCTGGTGCCACACATTGATCGAACTGCGTTCGCATGGCGCAATCAATCAAGCATCAAGTCCGCTTCGTCAGACGAATCGGGCTTAGTCCCATTGGGTCGAATCTCCGGACCCGCTTTTCCCAGTCCCGCGGCGTTCTCTCACTCGATCGCTCAGCTCTGTCTTCCCCCACGTCTTGCGCTGCCGTGGCGGAAATGGCAGCGCACCGTGTCGCCGACAAAGGAGCTGAGAGTCAAGACGCCGGTGACGGGGCCGAAGCAGCGCGTGGTCGCGTTATCGCATGCCACACCAGCGCAAGCGCCACCAGTACCCAGACGATGACCGGGCCGCTCGGCAGATCGAGCGCCGTCGACACGATGAGTCCGATTGCGTACCCCGCGATTCCGAGTAACCACGCGGCGGGCAGGCGTCGTCGCATCATGTGGCGCGTCGCAAGCGGCGGAACGATCAGCGTCGCGAACACGAGGTAGAGCCCGACCAGTTGCACCGACACCGTGACCGCGACCGCGAACAGTGTGTAGAAACCAACGTGGCCGAGGCGAACTCGGGCGCCAAACCACAGCGCGAGAATCGCGGCGTACACAGCCGCTGCCCAGGCGAGACGCGACGGTTGTGCCCACAGAATCTGCCCGACGAGCAGATCGCGCAGGTGCTCGCTGCCATGCACGTTGCTGGCGAGCAGCAGCACGCTGCCGGTCGCTCCCAGCACGAACGTGACGCCGATCACGGCCTCCTGGACCTCGGGCCAGATGCGTTCGGTCCAGGTGAGCAGCAGCGCCCCGGCGAGCGCCGCCGCCAGTGCGGCGACCTGAACCGCGATGCCCGCCGGCTCGAACCCGAGCTGGTCCGCGAGCAGCACGCCACAGCCCGCAATCTGCGCGATCGCGAGATCGATGAACACGATGCCGCGGGCCAGCACCTGTGTGCCGAGCGGCACATGCGTCGCGGTGACGAGAACGCCGGCGATAAACGCCGGCAAAAGAATCGAAAACTCGGTTGCGGAGAAATTCACTGCGCCCCCTTGAGCAGACGCGCGATCGTGTCGTCGTACAGGGCGTAGAGATCCTTCGCAGCATCGTCGCCGCCGACAGTGAACGGCAGCATCACCGCGTTAATCTTCGCCCGCTCGGCGATCCATTGCGATGCGCGGTCGCTCTGGTAGGCGGCGCGGATCACCATCTTGACCGGTTGCCGCTGCAAGGTCGCAAGAACGTCTGTCAGATGTGCGGTGGTCGGTTCTATGCCCGGCTTGGGTTCGAGCGCCGCGACCTGGTTGAGGCCGAGCCAGACTTCGAGATAAGTGAATGCCTTGTGCTGGACCAGGATCGGCGTACCACGCAGCGGCGCTGCCTGCTTTTCCCAGGCGGCGATGGCGGCGCTCCAGCGCTCGGCGAACGCCTTGTAACGCGCCTGGTAGTAAGTGGCATTGTCGGGGTCGAGCTCCGCGAGTTTCGCCGCCAGCGGCCCGGCCACGCGAGCGATATTGCGCGGATCGGTCTGAATGTGCGGATTGCCTCCCGGATGCACATCACCTTCAGCGCGATCGAGGCGCGTTGGTTTTTCGAGCAGAGTTACATAGCGTGCGGCCTCGAAGTAACCGGGCTTGCCCGGCTGGATCTTCGGATTGGCTGCTTGCTGAATGACGAGCGGCAACCAGCCGATCTCGAGCTCGGCTCCGGTGGCGACGACCAGGTCAGCACTGCGGGCGCGGGCGATCAGGCTCGGCTTCGCTTCGACGTGATGCGCATCCTGCAGGGCATTGGTGGCGATATAGATCTTCACCTTGTCGCCACCAAGCTCCTCGGTCAGAGCGCCCCATTCGGGCATCGTCGCAAAAACGTTGAGCGCTGCCAGTGCCGGTGCCGCGAGCACGGCCAGCACGGTCGTCGCAAGAACCTTCACATAGGAAATCATTCGAGGCCTCATCAGAATTTGTGGGCGCCATGTGCGCCCAGCGTCAGGATGTATTGAACAAACAACTGGTTGTCGGTCAGATTGGGTTGGATCTTGCTTTGCTGCCACTGCAACCGGAATCGGCTGAATTCCGAAGGCGTGTAGTCGAACATCACCGAATAGCGCTGCGGATTGAACGATTCCGGCGCGAGGTACAGGCCGTTGGCCCCATAGTCGACGGTGCCGGTGGAGAGGCGGTCGTAGCGGGCACCGACGCGCCAGGCCGGCAGGAACTTGTAGACGCCGTCGAGATACCAGCCGCTTTGACGCGACGAGTAGCTCGCCGTGCTCGTTAGCCCGAACGCGCCGTCGCTGTCATAAGTGAGGTCGCCCGTTTCCTTGCGCCAGAAATACTCGCCCTGAAGCTTGAAGGCGGTGTTCATCGCGTTACCGTTGGGCGCCCATTTCCAGACGAAGTCCGCGATCGTGAGCTGGCTCCTGCCAGAAAAACTCTGCTGCACCGAGTTGCCGAAGATGTCTGTCTGCGTGTACTGGCGATCGTCCGGACGAAGTTGCAGATACGACAGCCCCGCACGCCATTCATTGCTCGGGCCGAGCTCGCCGCCGGCGTGCGCGTACACGGCGCCGCTGCCAATACCGTTCTTGTTGCGGTCGGTGCCGGGGAAGCTCGAACCGTCGCCGATCTCGCCACCGAACTCGAGAAATATCTCGGTCGGCGCCACCCATTTGACCTGCAGGCCGTCGCTCCTGAACTGGCCGCCGAGAAACGCCTGATACGGCAGCGGGGCGTCGTAGAAATCCCAGACGTGCTGGTGCTGGTCGTTGAGGTAGCCGATGCTCGACAGGAAGCGGCCGATCTTGGGCACGAAGCCGTACGGCAAGGACGTGAACATGCCATAGGCTTCCTCGACTTCGACCGAGTTGTCCGGCGCGAGCGAAAAGATCAGGTTGCCGTAGATCTTGTCGTCGACATTGGCCGAGAGCCCCAACTCCGATTCAGCGATGCTGAATCCCCGCTTGGCGGGGGCGATATCGCCGCTCGGAACGAATCCGGCAATCGCGTATCTGTTCGGGTCCTGTGACAGATTCGCGTAGACACCTTGCAGGACCGCCGAGATCGCGGGGTTGAATGCGCTGGCCGATGTACCAGGTGATACGGGTGTTGCAGGTGATGGGGCCGGCGCGGTCGCAACCGTTGCTGCGGGCGGCGCAGCGGCCTCGGCTGTTCGAGCGCTCGCTGACTTTGCTTCGGCTTCCTTAAGTCGTTGTTCGAGCGCCTGGATCCGCGCTTCGTACGATTCCTTGAGCTGCTGGATCTGCGCCCGGATTTCGGCGAGATCGGCGTCAGTCGCCGCCAGTGCATTGCACGGCAGCAAGCCGGCAAGCGCGAACGCTCCGGCTAATCCGATGGATCGAGACACGATGGCACTCCTTTCGTGAGCGTGGGACTGCTGCGCCGCCAATCAGGCGGTGCGCCGATGACACGTCAGGAAAGCGAGGGCGGGGCGCGACTGTGATGTGAAGTACGTCGAGCGAGAATCGGCGCGACATACGCCGACAGGATGGCGAGGTACACCTCGGAGGCAGGGAAAGATGACAGGCGCGCCGGAGGCAAGCGCCGAAGATCCTCCCGCCAGCAGTGCACACTCGAGGCAGGCGACGCCTGTCTCTGGACTGGAGAACTGCTGCTCTTCCGGCGCCGGCTTGAAATGGGTCAGCGCATGCCGCAGCGACTCCTGCTGCATGCCAAGGAGCAGCAGTGCGAAACCCAGTACAAGAAAACCGCGGCTACAACGCGACAGCGCGACCAACTCGGCGCTCCTTGTCTTCAGTGCGTTACGAGTGTAGCTTGTCGCGCATGCGATGCACCTGCGGGTGGCCCAATAACATTGGAAGCCCCGACCGCTCGGCGTGTTTGCCCTTTAGACCAAGTTCTCGGTTTCGGGCTTCTCGGCCGGATCACCCCGGCGTCGTCCAGAAATATTTACACCATCTTGATGCGCTCGTCCCTAGATTGGTGTCAGTCCAGCAACGCGCCAATGCGACGCCCTTCCAGGGCAATTGGGTGCGCTGCGCTGGTACCTGAGGAGGCAAATGCAAGCTGAACGCTCGATCACGCCTTGGACGCTTCGCGCCAGACGCAGTCAAACGCAAGCGCGGGCGCGTTTTTCCGTGACCGTCGCGCAGCGGGACGCTGAGCCGCTGCGGCGCGCCCTGTTCGACAAGCTCAACTGCCGCATCGAACGGCTGGTCATGGCACCGGGCGTCGAACCCGGTACGCGTGAACCGGTCGCCGCGCTGCACATCGTGCTTGACCGCGATGCGGTCGACGAAGCGCTTCACATCGTGATGTCGACCGCAACCAGCGCGCAGTTGGGACGCGTGCGGCATCACTAGCCTCAGTCATCACGGATTCTCGAGGGTTCGCTGCGTTGCAGGACGAGTACGAGTTCCTGATGCGGCTCTGGCGAAATCGCAGCCACCTCAAGACCTGACGCCCCGGGAGCCTTCCTCGGGCATTTGAACCTGGCAGAGGTGGGTCGGGGCGCGGCCAAGATCGCGAATTCGTTCCTCGAGTTCAAACAGGTTTTGCGACGTAGCGAGATACGCCTCGACATCGCGCTGCCGTGGCTGCTTCCAAAGCCAATCCTCAAAACGGTTGACCAGACCGCGCAGTGGCGTGGCGAAGACGTTCAACGGTGTGGAATCGTCTTGCATTCGAACTACAGCACTGACCCGTCTGAAAGGATCGGGTCCTGCCCGATCCGCTGACGTCGATCCCTACAGCCAGCGCGCGACGATGCGCTGGTACTCGCCGCTGGCCTTGGCCAGGTGCAGCCACTGGTCGATGTAGTCCTTGGTGATGACGTCACCGCGCGGCAGCATGTAGGCCATCTCGCCGTACTGCAGCGGCTTGTCGGGATTGACCGCACACAGGCCGGGTTTCTGGCGCTGCTGCACAATCGCCTCGGCCGATTCCGTGACGAACACATCGGCGTTGCCCTTGAGCACCTCGTCGAAGATGCCGATGTTGTCGGTATGGATCGTGAGCGTGGCCGCTTGAAGTTGGCTTTGGCAAAGCGCTCGTTGCTGCCGCCGGGATTGGCGATCACCTTGACGCCCGGCTTGTCGATGTCCGCCACCGTCTGGAATTTCTGCACGTCGGCGCAACGCACCAGCGGTGTCTTGCCGTTGACCATGTAGGCGGTGCTGAACGCCACGCGCTTCTGGCGATCGAGCGTGACCGATATGCCGCCGACCGCGATGTCGCACTTGTTGCCGGTGAAGTCTGCCATCAGGTTCGACCAGCTCGTCTTCACCCACTCGACCTTGACGCCGAGGCTGGTCGCGAGCGACTGCATCAGGTCGACGTCGATGCCTTCGTAGGTGCCGTCGGGCTTGGCGAATGCGAACGGCTTGTAGTCGCCCGGCGTGCAGACGCGCAGGACGCCGGCCTTGATGACCTCGTCCACGTTGCCCGCGTTGGCGGGCTGGGCAAGGGCGGAGACTGCGAGAATGACGGGCACCAAAGCAGCTTTCAGGAGTGGCATCGATCGATCCTCAGGTGGTGTAACTGGCGGCAGGCGGTTACTAAATTACTCCAATGGCCGTTGAATCGGCGCCCGCGTTAACCTGCGCGGAACCAGCGCCCGGACACCCTGCTTAGCTGGCGGGCCTTGCACGCTGCTCGGCGCGCCAGGCAGTAAGCGTCCACAGGAAGCTGCCGAAGTCCGTCACGGCGAACACCAGCGCCAGCGGCGCGGGGATGATCCCGAGGTACCAGAGCACGGCCATGATCGGTGGCACCAGCGGGCGATCGAGCATCGAGGCGAACACGAATCCTTCAGCGTTCAGTCTCCCACTAACCACATAGAGCATGCCGAGTCCGCCAACCAGCATCGCGACCAGCCGCAGATAGTTGGCCCCCTGCGGCTCGAGCGCTGGCAGGTGCAGCAACGCGGCGACGAAGTGCGGCGAAATGAGCAACACCAGCGATTCGGCCAGCATCAGCCAACCATATGCTTCGACCGTCTTGGCGGCGCGCGTCTGTGCGGTGGGACGCAGCAGGCGGTCGAACATTTCGGCAAACGAAGGATTGGGCATGGCTACTCCGGCAATGACGAGCGGGTGCTCGATGCCAAAGCGTTACCGCAAACTTCACGAAACGCAAGCGCAGCCCGTGGTTCGCTTCTTTCGCTATCGGCGCTGTGTTGAACAGTAAGATCGCCGCCTGCACAGAGGAGATCAACGTTGATGAAACCTATCGATAGCGTCCAGTTTCGCAATGCACTCGGCGCCTTCACCACCGGCGTGACGATCGTTACCACACGAGACACGGATGGCAATGACTACGGATTGACGGCAAACAGTTTCAATTCGGTCTCACTCGATCCGCCAATGGTGCTCTGGAGCCTCAGCAAGGCCTCGTCCAACTTGAAGGGTTTCGCCAGTGCCGACTATTTCGCCGTGCATATTCTCGCGGCAGATCAGGAAGCGACCTCGAACCGGTTCGCCAAGAGCAGCGTCGACAAATTCGCTGGTATCCCCCTCGAGCGCGGGCATGGCGAGGTGCCGCTGCTGGACGGCTGCTCCGCGCGCTTCGAATGCCGAATGAGGCATCAGTACGATGGCGGCGACCATGTAATCGTTGTCGGCGAAGTCATCAATTTCGACAACTTCAACCGACCGCCGCTGGCCTTCCATGGCGGGAACTACGGCTTGCTACTGAAGAAAGCCGGCAAGAGCGCTGCGACTGAAAACAATCCCGGCAACGACTGGCTAGGCTTCATGCTCGGCCGCGCCTACTTCCAGTTGCTGCTGCCGGTCCGGGAGAGCCTGCAAAGTCTGGGCCTTCGGGACATCGATTACAGCATCTTGACGGTACTGAGCCTGGGCGACGGTCGGACCGTCGCGGAGCTGGCTCGAATCATCGCGTTCTTCGGTCAAGAGGTGACGGTGGATGATGCGCGGCGTCTCGCGGCGCGCGGCCTGGTCATGCTCGATCCGCCGGAGGGCGCGGACATCGCGGTGCGGTTCTCCGACGCCGGCCGTCAGTATGCGATCGATCTGCTGGCTCGCGCGAAAGCCGCAGAAAGCGCTGCCGAGCGCGATCTCGACTACCGTGAAGCCCAAGTACTGAAGCTGCTGCTCAAACGCGTGATCGAAACCAGCGCAGCCGATCTTCCCGATTCGTGGCGCAAGGAGAATATCTGGCGCGAGGACAACATCCTGCACAAATTACAAGGGACGGACTCGAGCACTACGCGTAAGCCGTGAGATGGCGAGATTCGTGTGTTCACCATCCGCCATCAGCGTGAAGCCGGACATCGCGAGTAACCGCCTAGCGGACCTACTGTGTCGACTCCTTCGACGGATGTCGCCGCCTACAAGGTCTTTCCCGGCGGCGGGCGGACCGTATCAAAAAGCCGTGAGAAAAGCGGGTCAGTGCTCTTGTCGATCGCGACTCGCATCCATGCCGTCTGCAACTCAGCGAGGACCGGCGCGGGAAGCGGGGCGACAGTGACGCCCTTGCCGGCGATCAAAGTCAGCGCGTCTCGATTCACGGCGTCGCCCGCCGCCAGCATTGCCTCGATGTTGCGCTGGCAGGCCTGCTCGACCGCAGCGCGGCCCCCCAGGGTGACGAGTCCGTCCCACGAGAGGCGGCGGAAGACCAGTTCAACGCCCGAAGCGGGAGCCAGGCTGCCGGGAAAGTAAAGGTACTTGGCGATGTTCGGCAGTCCCAGCCCAACACCGAGCGGCAAGTCCGAGAGCTGAATGGCATCCAGAACGCCGTTGTTGAGTGCAGGATAGATCTCACCTGCCGGCAGGAAGTACGCAGACATACCCGCTGCCTTGAGAATGTCGTTCGTCAACCCGACCGCGCGCGTCTTCAATCCCTTCAGGTCTGCGGGCTGAGCGATTTTCTTGCGCGACCATAGGTCCGCGTTCGGTCCGGTTACTCCGCACAGAACACCCATCACGCCGACCTTTTCATACAGTTCAGTGACGATCGCCTTGACCTTCGGGCTCTGCCGCCATTGCACGTACTTGGCCGGGTCAGGGCCAAAGGGCGGCTCGCTGACGAGGGCGAACGCAGGATGCTGGCCGTACAAGTGTGCGCTGGTGACCCATACGGCATCGGCCGCGCCCCAGTCACTCTGGCCGAGCGACTGGAGTGATTTGACGAACGGGCCGGACGGCAGGACTTCGAACTGGATGCGCGCGGACGAGCCATCACTCAGCGTTTTTGCAAAGGCCTGCAACGCTGCTGTGCGTCGATCTCCAGAACCGAAGCCGTTCTCGCCCCGAATCTTGATGGGGGCTCGACTGTCAACGGCGGCAGTCGGGGCGGCCTCGCGCGGCGGCGATGACGTGCGAGATGAAAACGCGAAGCCGATGGCCGCGACAACTGCCACCAAGCCAGCTCCCGCAGCGACGAGCTTCCGCTTCGGCGCCGACGCGCTGCCGTCGCGGTCACCGCTCGCGGCAGGTGCCGCTGCGACCGTCGGCTCGAGCGCTCGCGGCTCGGGAATCGGCGACGGGATCTCGCGCCGAGGTGGGGGCGCCGGCGCTTGCGCCGAAGGCGCACTTGCAGAAACGTTGACTGTCTCCGGCGTCGGCTCGGTCGGGGCGCTGCGCTGCGGCGCGGGTGTTGCGGCCGGCACGGCCGCGAGCGTCTTTTCGATCGCCTCGACCAGTCGATTCACGTCGGTGTGGAAGCGCGTGTCGCTGACCTCGATCGCGTTGCGCCGTGCGAGCGGTGCCAGCGGCTCCGGCAGTTGCGGCGACTTCGGCATCGACGCGCCGCCGACCAGCACCGGCAACACCTTGATCCTGCGTTCGAGGGCGGCAGCGACCTCAAGCCGCACGAAGTCATCCGGATCATCCAGCCGCCGCTTGCCTTCGGAGTCCGCCGCGTTGAGCCAGCCTTTGCCGATCAGGATCACGGCGGTCTCGCACGCGCTGACCGTGCGCTGAATCGCCTCGACGAAGTCTTCGCCGGGTTCGATCTGGTCGATGTCCATGAAGACCTGACCCTCGCCGAAGTGCGCGGTCAGGCGGTCGTACAGCCTCCCGGCATAGGCGGCGCTGTCATCGCGGCGGTAGCTGATGAAAACGCGAGTCATTGGCGTGCAGTCCGATCGGTGGCTTTACTCGTTAACGCGTGCGCGGAGCGGGCGAGGTTAGCGGTTCATGCGCTATTTCGTCGAGCGTTTGGGCTGATCCCGGCGCACCGTGACCTTCTTGCCGCGCAGCGAGGTGGCGCGCAGCGCGCGGATCGCGTCTTCGACGACGTTGTCGGACACTTCCACCAGCGAAAAGCGTTCCTCGATCTCGATCGCGCCGATCTCGCGTGCGCTGATGCCCGCTTCGTTGGCGATCGCCCCCACGAGATCCGCCGGGCGCAGGCCGGCGCTGCTGCCTGCACCGATGAACACGCGGGCCATCGTCAGTCCTTGCGCCGGGTTGCGCTTGTGGCTGCTCGCAGTGCGTGACGGTCGAACGCCCACCGGTCGCGTGCCTTCCGCGGACTCGCGGCGTTCGAATCCTGCTTTCTGATGTGGCTTTTTGGCCGGCCCACGCCCCGTGCTCACGTCCACCGACGGAATATGTTCCTCGTCATGCGCCGCATCTGCCTGTAGTTTCTGGTGCACCAGCTTCACCGCCGCCGCGGCCACGTCCATCGGATCGAACTCGCTGGCAAGCGCGTCCGTCACCACACGGTAGCCGTCCAGCTCGCCCGCTTCCAGCGCGGCGCGCAGCACGCCGCGCGTCATGTCCAGGCGCCGCGCGCGGACGTCCATCGGCGTGGGCACGTGGGCAACCTCAATCTTCTGCCTGGTCAGCTGCTCGATATTGCGCAGCAGGCGATGTTCGCGCGGTTCGGCCAGCGTGATCGCCACCCCTTCGCGGCCGGCGCGCCCGGTCCGGCCGATGCGATGTACATACGACTCCGGCGAGGCCGGCACGTTGAAGTTGACCACGTGAGAGAGTTTCTCGACATCGAGCCCGCGCGCGGCGACGTCGGTCGCGACCATCAGATCGACGTTTCCTGTGCGCACCCGCTTCATCACGCGGTCGCGCTGGTCCTGCGAGAGTCCTCCGTGCATTGACTCCACTTGAAAGCCGCGTCCGCGCAGTTTCTCCGCCAGCTCATCGACTTCCGTGCGCGTGCGCGCAAACACCAGCGCGAGCGTGGGCGACTCCAGGTCGAGCACGCGCCCAAGTGCGGCCACCTTCTGTGCGCGCTGCACGATGTAGGCCGTCTGCCGTACGCGCGGCGCGGCGCCCTTCGCCACCAGCTCGCGCGCGATCAGCACCCGCACCGGGTCACGCAGACGCTTGTTCGCGATCGCGGCGATGCGCGGCGGTAGCGTCGCCGAGAAGAGTGCCGTCTGCCGCTCCGCAGGTGCGCCGTCGAGGATGAGTTCGATATCTTCCGCAAAGCCCATGTCTAGCATCTCGTCAGCTTCGTCCAGCACCACCGTGGCTACTGAGCTGAGCGCCAGAGTGGTGCGGCGGATGTGGTCGAGCGCGCGACCCGGTGTTGCCACCACCACGTGCACGCCGCGCTTGAGCGCCTGCGCCTGCCGCCCGAACTCCGCGCCGCCGTAGATCGGCAGCACGATCGCGCCGAGCTTGGCGCCGTAGCTGTGCAGCGCCTCCGCCACCTGGATCGCTAGTTCGCGCGTGGGCACCAGCACCAGCGCCGCCGGATGTCCGGGCCTGGGCTTGATGGCCAGCACCCGCTGCAACAGCGGAAGCGCGAAGGCGCCGGTCTTGCCGGTGCCGGTGGCTGCCTGTCCGAGCAGGTCACGTCCTGCGAGCAGCGGTGGGATCGCCTGGCTCTGGATCGGAGTCGGCTCTTCGTAGCCGAGACCGACGAGAACCTGCGCGAGTTCCCTGGACAGGCCGAGATCGATGAAAGGGCTTTTCATCGACTCAGGGTAGCAGTGTGACGACGATCGTCGGCGCCTGCGCTATGCACTGCCGCCAGTACAAGTCGAACGAGTTTTGCGACATCATTGCGGCCACGCCGGAATCAAGCGCGGCGAACCTCCGTTGCGTGCGCTCGCCGACGCAAAGCGAGCGTTGTCGCGCAGGAGCGGAACAGCTGATCCGCTGCACTGGGCCGCATTCGTCTATTACGGTCGTTAGTGAGCAGGCCGCGAGCTTGCGACCCGAATTTGAAGCTAGCATGCTTGCGTGCTTCCCTTGGTGCTGCGATGACCGTCGAATTGTCATTGTTCGGCTCGCCGACGATCACCCACAGCGGCCAGTCTTCCGCGCTGCCCTTCGAGCGGCGCACGCAGCTGCTCGCATTCCTCGCGCTCAGGCGCTCGTGGGTCGGGCGCGCCGAGCTGGCCACCTTGCTGTGGCCTGACCAGGAGACAAAGCTCGCCTACGCCAATCTGCGCAAGGCGCTGTTTCGCCTGCAGTCCCTTCCCTGGGCGGACCGGATCGAATCCCAGGGCGGCGCACTGCGCTTCGACGCCGCCACCGACGTGCTCGCGTTCGAAGCGGCGTTGCGGGAACACCGCATCGCCGATGCCATGGCCCTGCGCCGGGGAGAGTTCCTCGCCGGATTCGACGACGATGGCAATGACGCCTGGACAAGCTGGCTGAGTTTCGAGCGTGATCGACTGCGCGTTGCCTGGCGCAGTGCGGCCCAGGAGCAGCTCGCCGGTGAACTCGACACCGCCGTGGGCATTGAACTGGCGGCACGGCTGCTCGAGGAGGACCCGCTCGACGAGGCGGCGCTCCGCAGCTACATGAGCTGGCTCATGCGTGCCGGGCAGGGCGCGCGTGCAGGACAGTCCTACCGCGACTTTGTGAAACGCCTGTCAGAGGAACTCGGCCTGGCGCCGAGCGCCGAGTTGAAGGCGATGCACGATGCGATCGGCAACGGAGCGCCCGCGGCTGTCACAGCAGCACGGCCGACAACGCGCGTCGACGACAGCTTCATCGGTCGCGCCGTCGAGTTGCGCCGCATCGGTGCGCTGCTGTCGCAGGACGATTGCCGTCTGCTGTGCCTGACCGGACCGGGCGGAGTTGGCAAGACGCGGCTTTCGCAGCGTTTGATCCAGGAGTTCGCGGCCAGGTTCGAAGACGGCGTGACGTTTGTGCCGCTGGACGACCTCAGCTCAGCCAGGGAACTCGGAGGCCGGCTCGCGCGCGAGCTCGGGGTCGAACTGAAGGGGCGTAGCGACGCGCTCGACCAGGTGATCGAATCGCTGCGCCGGCGCCATGCGCTGCTCGTGCTCGACAACTTCGAGCAATTGGCCGCCGATGCATCTATTCTGGATCGGCTGCTGGCCGAGTGTCCGCGCCTGAAGCTCGTCGTCACGTCGCGGGTACGACTGGCCCTGGCCACGGAGTGGCTGCTGCCGCTCGAGGGGCTGCCGTGTCCGGAGCAGGAGGACACCGACCACATCGAGTCCTTTGATGCGGCGCGCCTGTTCGTCCGCGCGGCTCACCGCGTAGAGCCCTCCCTGGTGCCGGCCGCGGAAGCCGTGGCGATCGTAGACATCTGCCAGCAGGTGGAGGGTCTGCCGCTGGCGTTGGAGATGGCGGCCGCCTGGACGCGGGTTTTGTCGTGCGCCGCGATCGCCGACGAGCTGCGCCATGGCACCGAGCTGCTGCACGCTACCGACCGCATGCAGCCGTCCCGCCACGCGAGCATCGACGTGGTGTTCGAGCAGTCGTGGCGGCTGCTGAGCGACGTCGAGCGCAAGGCGCTGGCGCAGCTATCGGTCTTTCACGGCAGCTTCTCGCCCGCGGCTGCGCGAACGGTGGCCGGGGCGCGCGTGCCGGTGCTTGCCGCACTGGCGGACAAGTCTCTGCTGCACAAGGACGGAACGCGGCTTCGCCTGCATCCGCTGGTGCAGCAGCTCGCTGCGGCACGCCTGGGAAACGGAGAAGAACGACAAGCGGCCGAGCGCGAGCATGCGCGCTACTTCCACGACATGCTTCATCAGTTGCGTCGCCTCGTGGAAAACGGCGATCGGAGTGCTTTGGCGCAGGTCGAAACGGACTTCGAGAACTGTCGCGCCGCTTGGCGCTGGGCGGTCACTCACGAGCCGTCCCCCGCGCTGATGAGAAGTGTCTCCGCACTGACGAACTTCTGCGATCACCGCAGTCGATTTGAAGACGGCCTTTCGCTGCTGCGCGAAGCCGGCGAGGCCGGGTCAAGGCGCCGAGACCCGACCTTGCAGTCGCTGCTGCTGGGAAAGGCGGCGCATCTCGAGTATCGGTTGGATCGCTACACAGAAGCGATCGCAACGGCGACGCGCGGTCTCGAAGTGCTGGGCGACGTGCGCGATGCGGATGCGCGTGGCCAATGCCTGATGGTGCTGGGGACCTGCCAGCTGAGACTCAGCAACAACCGGGAAGCCATGCACTACCTGGAGGAGTCTCTTGAACTGGCGCCGGATTGCTCCGACCTTCGTCATCGTGCCGGCATGTTGACTGCGCTGGCACTGGCACACAAAGGGCTGGGAGACTATGACGCCACATTGCGGCTGACGCTCGAGGCGCTGGACGAACAGCGGCGCCTCGGCGATGTTGGCAGCGAAGCGCTGTCGCTGAACAATCTCGCCGCTTTTTACATCGAGCGCTTGCAGTTCGATTCTGCAGCCCAATACCTGACGACCGCGCTCTCGCTTTGCGAGCAGAACGGCCTGGCCGCAACCCGTGGCGCGGTGCTGATCAATCTGATGCTCGTGGCCCTGAATACCGGGCAATTTGAAGCTGCCGAATCGCATGGCCGGCGCGCACTCGAGTATGCGCAGTCGATCGGCAATCGATTCTATGTTTCGTTTCTGCGTCTTCAGTTTGTGAGCCTGCTGGTGCATCGCGGGGACCTGGACGCGGCTCGCACCGAGCTTCGAACGGGAGTGGAGCTTGCGATCGCGGTTGGACGTCCGGTGTTGCTGATCCAGGGACTGGTGCGCCTGGGGGAGATCCTGGTGGCGCAAGGAGAGGTGGCGTGTGGCCGTGCAGTCGCCACCTTCGCCGCCGACCATCCGCTGACCGCGCCCCTTGACCGGGACGAGACTCTCCAGAAAATCGCGACATGGCCGTCGACGGCCGAAACTGCGCTGGCCTGGCCTGGGTTGACGCTGGAAGACGTCGCACACCGAATCGTGATCGAAACCGGCCTTGCCCATGCGCCGCTGATCGCCACGCTGCGCGGCGCGCGCTGACCGCCGCCTGGACCGGCCTTTGGCTGCATGCCCGGCGCCGCGCCGAACCCGAGGAACGCTCGTGGAACGCTGCCCTGCGTACGGTTCGCCCCATCGAAAGGGACGACCATGCGCAACTCACCTCAAGCTCAGAACGCAACACCGCAGTCGGTAGCACCGCAGCACGCTATTCGTCAGACCTCGGCCGAAAGCTTCGGCCGCGTTGCCCGGTGCACCGCGGCGGCAACTCCGTTGCTACTCGCGCCGGTACGCCGCAGTGCAAATGAAGCTGACATTTCATCGCGTGTCGAATTCGAAGCGATGGCGCTGCGCGCCCAGGCCGTTGACGGATTTGGCGACGCTGATGCCGCGATGGTCGCGTTGCCGGTCCGCCCGACCCTGGTGTTCGCACCTGGCGATAGCCCCCTGCTCTACAAGACAGCAGGGATGAGGGATCTCGTCTCCGCCGTTTCCGGCTGGGTGGCCGAAGTGATCCGCAGAATCGTCGACCAGACGAAGCGACGCCAGCACGCGCGAGCCACTTATCTCGCGTTGCGCGAACTCGATGCACGCACCTTGGGCGACCTCGGATTCCATCGCAGCGAAATTCTTTCCGTTGCCGCCGAGCTTGGCGGCCAAGTCGAAGCCAGCCGTGTGCAGTCCCTGCAGCTCCCGCGCGGCCGCTGATCGGCCGCACTCAACCCCCTAGGAGAGTCAAAATGAATCTTGTACTTGAGCAACCGGCGTCGGCGCCGAACTTCGCCGCCATCAAGCAGCGCCAGCAGGCCACCTGGGCCAGCGGCGACTTCGCGGTCATCGGCACCACGCTGCAGATCGTCGGCGAGTCGCTCGCCGAAGCGGTCGACGTGCGCGCCGGCGAGCGCGTGCTCGACGTCGCCGCCGGCAACGGCAACGCCACGCTCGCCGCCGCGCGCCGCTTTGCGAACGTGACGTCGACCGACTACGTGCCCATCGCTGCTCGACAAGGGCCGCGTGCGCGCGCAGGCCGAAGGCCTTGCGGTGCGCTTTCTCGAAGTGCCGACGCCGAGGACCTGCCGTTCGCCGACGGCAGCTTCGACGTCGTGCTGTCGACCTTCGGCGCGATGTTCACGCCCGACCACGTCGCGCACCGCCCGCGAGATGCTGCGCGTGCTGCGCCCCGGCGGCCGCATCGGCATGGCGAACTGGACGCCGGACGGCTTCATCGGCCGGCTGTTCAAGGTGATCGGCGCGCATGTGCCGCCGCCGGCCGGGCTGAAGTCGCCGGCGCTGTGGGGCAGCCGAACCGCACCTCGGTCGAGCTGTTCGGCGCCCTGGCGTCGCAGATCCATTGCGAGCGGCGGATCTTCAACTTCCGCTATCGCTCGCCTGCGCACTGGGTGCAGGTGTTCCGCGACTACTACGGCCCGACGCACAAGGCCTTCGCGGCGCTCGACGCGGCGGGCCAGCAGGCGCTGGAGCGCGACATCACGGCTCTGCTCGAGCAGTTGAACACCGCCGGCGAATCGTCGCTGGTGGTGCCGAGCGAGTACCTCGAAGTCGTCATCACCAAGCGCTGAGGATCGAATCACAGCTTGCAAACCGGGCGCAGGCCCAGCCTTGGCTGAGACGTCTGCGCCACCAAACTGCCCTGGAGGACCTATGCACGACGTACGTTTCCTACTCGCGCCGCAGCGCCCAGCCGGCCTCGTCAAGCGGATTGCCTCGGGCATCGCGCTCACGGGGCTACTCGCAATGCTGGCAATCACCCAGTACAGCCCCGCAACCCCACCGCGCTTTGACCTCGATCCGTCAGTCGCCGACGAGCGCGTCAGTGCCGTAGCCGCTGTGCAGACGTCTCAAAGTCCGATCGAAATCGACGTCGAGGAACTTCGTCATCAGCAACTCGCGATCCATGGCTGAACACGATCTCTCGGTGATCGATCGCGCCGGCCGGTGCAAAGCAAAGCGCGAGACGGTGGTGCTGCTTCATTCGAGCGCGAGCTCGGGGCGGCAATGGAGCCCGCTGGTGGAGTTGCTTCAGCCGCGATTCAACCTGCGTACCGTCGACCTCCACGGTCACGGCACGCAGCCCGACTGGAGCGGCGATCAACCCTTGACCCTGGCCGACGAGGCTGCGCTCGTCAAACCGCTTCTGTGGGAAGCCGGCGGCGCGCACGTCATCGGCCATTCCTATGGCGGCGCTGTCGCGCTGAAGCTGGCGACGACGTACCCGCACCTCGTGCGGAGCCTCGTTGC
The DNA here is from genome assembly GCA_963735955.1 of uncultured beta proteobacterium. Lineage (GTDB taxonomy): Bacteria > Pseudomonadota > Gammaproteobacteria > Burkholderiales > Burkholderiaceae_F > CAVTND01. The sequence goes on from CAVTND010000016.1 coordinate 385,704, forward strand.
CTACGAGCCGGTGCTGTTCGGCTGGATGATGGTCGACGGCCATTGGGAGGCCGTGCGCGACGTGATTGTGCTTGTCAGCTCGATCCACGCTTGCCTCGAGCGTGGCGACGAGCATGCAGCGGCCGGTCACTTCATTGAATATTGGTCGGGGCAGGGCGCATGGGACTCAATGTCGGGCGGGCGCCGGCAAGCCGTCGCCGCACGCATGCGCGCTGTGCTCCCGCATTTCGCTGCAGTGTTTCGCGAGCCGTTCCAGAGCCTGGATGTCGGTGGGTTTGAAATGCCGATGCTTTTTCTGACGGGCGAGCACACCGTCAACTCAACGCGTCGGATCGCGGCGCTACTGCGCCAGGCGTGTCCGTACGCCGAGCACTCAGTGCTGGCAGGCATGGCTCACATGGGCCCGATGACACACGCGACCGAGGTCAATCGCAGGATTCAGGAATTCCTGGTCCTGCACGCTGGGAGGAACCCGGTGCTCGAAGAGCTCTGCGAAGCAGGCTGAGGAACCGCACCGCGCTTCCGCCGGCATCTCCAAGGTGCTCGTGGGTAGCAGCACAGGCACAGCTGGGTGCCAGAGCTTGGACTGGGCGCCTGCGATACGATTGGAACCATCAAAGTCGTTTGCAGGCTTCTCGTCTGAGTTGCCTATTGCATGACCCGAGTCTCGAATGGCCCGTCCGTGCAGACCTTGCACGTGAGCAGCAGTGCCGTATCTGCGCTCGGCCCTGGCGAGCGCTCACCGCCTGTCCTCACTGAACAGGATCTGAAGCAGCAGATCGCGCGCGAACTCCACGCGCGCAACGCGGTGCTCGTCGCCCACTACTACGTCGACGGTGACCTGCAGGACCTTGCACTGGAGACCGGCGGCTGCGTGTCCGATTCGCTCGAGATGGCGCGCTTCGGCCGCGACCATGCCGCGCCGCACGCTGGTCGTCGCGGGCGTGCGCTTCATGGGCGAGACGGCCAAGATCCTGTCACCCGGACAAGCGCGTCCTGATGCCCAGAGCTCGACGCCACCTGCTCGCTCGACCTGGGCTGCCCGCCCGACGAGTTCGCCGCGTTCTGCGACGCGCATCCCGACCGCACCGTGGTGGTCTATGCCAACACCAGCGCAGCCGTGAAGGCGCGCGCCGACTGGATGGTGACGAGCTCGTGCGCGCGTCGCGATCGTGCGCCACTTGCAAGCCACGGGGCAAGAAGATCCTGTGGGCGCCCGACCGGCACCTCGGCCGCTACATCCAGCGAGCAGACCGGTGCCGACATGCTCTTGTGGGAGGGCGCCTGCATCGTGCACGACGAGTTCAAGGGCGCTCGAACTGGAGCTGATGCGCCGCGAGCACCCTGAAGCGCCGCGTGCTCGTTCACCCGGAGTCGCCGGCCAGCGTGGTCGCGCAGGCCGACGTGGTCGGCTCGACGTCGCAGCTGCTCAAGGCGGTGGTCGACGGCACGCGCGCGGACCTACATCGTCGCCACCGACAACGGCATCCTGCACCGCATGCGCCAGCTGGCACCGGGCAAGACCCTGATCGAAGCGCCCACCGCCGGCGAGAGCGCCACCTGCAAGAGCTGCGCGCACTGCCCGTGGATGGCGATGAACGAACTGCAAGGCGTGATCGACTGCCTGATACATGGCCGCGGCGAGATCAGTGTGCCCGAGCCCATGCGCGGGCAGGCGCTCGGCTGCATCGAACGCATGCTCGACTTCGTCGCCGCGCAGCCCGGCCGGCGGAGCGCCGGCAGCGCAGGGCTTCGTGCCGAACATCGGCGCAGCCTGAGCCCATCGTGTTCGATCAGAACGAGACGCTCGAGCAGGCGCGCGAACGCAACATCCGTGACGCGCTGCGCGAAGACATCGGCCGCGGCGACTGGACCGGCCAGCTCGTCCCCGCCGGCCGTCGAGTGCGTGCCAGCGTGAAGGTGCGCGAGAGCGCCGTCCTGTGCCGGCCGCGACTGGTTCGACGGCTGCGTGCACGCGCTCGATCCCGATGCACGCATCACCTGGCACTTCTCCGAGGGCGCCGACATGCCGGCCGACAGCGCTGGTCTGCGAGATCGAGGCCGACACGCGAGCCCTGCTCTCGGCCGAGCGACCGGCGCTGAATTTCCTGCAGCTGCTCTCTGCCACGGCCACGACCACGCGCGCCCATGTGCGCGCCATCGAAGGCGCGTCACCGAACCCGCAGGGCTGCGTCGTGCTCGACACGCGCAAGACCATGCCGGGCCTGCGCCAGGCCCAGAAATACGCGGTGCGCATCGGCGGCGGCAAGAACCAGCGGCTGGCGCTGTGGGACGGCATCCTGATCAAGGAGAACCACATCGCCGCGGCGGGCGGCGTGGCGGCGGCGTTGGCGAATGCCTTCGCGCTGCAGTCCGGGGTCGAGATCCAGATCGAGGTCGAGACCCTGGATCAGTTGCGCGAGGCGCTCGCGGCCGGCGCCACCAGCGTGCTGCTCGACAACTTCATGGAGCCCGCAATGCGCGAGGCAGTAGCCATCACTGCCGGCCGTGCCTTGCTCGAAGTCTCGGGCGGCGTCACGCTCGCGCAACTGCGTGGCATCGCTGCCACCGGCGTCGACCGCATCTCGATCGGCAAGCTGACGAAGGATGTGCAGGCGGTGGATTACTCGATGCGGGTCACTGGCTCGACCGACTGAATCTCGCTGCGCGCTGGTCGGGTCAGCACCGTCGGGAAACTCACCGGCAGCGCGTCCGGAAAGTCGCGGCTGTAGTGCAGGCCGCGACTCTCGTGCCGCATCAAGCGCCGAGCGCACCACCAGCTCGGCGCAATCGACGAGGTTGCGCAGTTCGAGCAGATCGCGGTTGACGCGAAAGTTGGCGTAGTAGTCCTCGATTTCGCCCTTGAGCAGTTCGATGCGGTGCAGCGCGCGCTCCAGCCGGCGCGTGGTGCGCACGATGCCGACGTAGTTCCACATCAGCAGCCGCAGTTCGTCCCAGTTGTGCGAGATCACGACCTGCTCGTCGGCGTCCTCGACCTGGCTCTCGTCCCAGTCCGGCAGCGCCGGCGCGCCGCGCTCTGCGGTTCGCGCACGATGTGTTCGGCGCAGGTGCGGCCCAGCACCACGCATTCGAGCAGCGAATTGCTCGCGAGCCGGTTCGCGCCGTGCAGGCCGGTGTAGCCGGCTTCGCCCACCGCATAGAGGCCGGGCAGGTCGCAGCGGCCGTCCAGGTCGGTGACGATGCCGCCGCACGTGTAATGCGCCGCCGGCACCACGGGAATGGGCTGGCGCGCGATGTCGATGCCGAGCTGCAGGCAGCGTGCGTAAATGGTCGGGAAGTGCGATTTGAGGAAAGCCTCGCCCAGGTGTGTGGCATCGAGCTGCACGCAGTCCAGGCCGTGCTTCTTCATCTCGAAGTCGATCGCGCGGGCGACGATGTCGCGCGGGGCCAGCTCGCCGCGCTCGTCGTGCGCTGGCATGAAGCGCGTGCCGTCCGGCAGGCGCAGGCAGGCGCCTTCGCCACGCAGCGCCTCGGTGATCAGGAAGCTGCGCGCCTGCGGGTGGTCCTGCGGGTAATAGAGGCAGGTCGGGTGGAACTGGATGAACTCCATGTTCGCCACCCGGCAGCCGGCACGCCAGGCCATCGCGATGCCGTCGCCGGTGGCGGTGTCGGGGTTGGTGGTGTAGCGGTAGACCTTGCCGATGCCGCCGGTGGCCAGCACCACGGCGGTGGCGGCCAAAGTCTCGACGTGGCCGCTCGCGATGTCGAGTGCGTAGATGCCGTAGCAGCGCTGCACTTCCGCGCGTTTGAGGTGGCGCGAGGTGATCAGGTCCACGGCCATCGACTGCTCGCGCAGGCTGATGTTCGGGTGTGCCGTCGCACGCGCCAGCAGTGCTTCGTGAATGACCTTGCCGGTCGCATCGGCCGCATGCGCGATGCGTCGCACGCCGTGCCCACCTTCGCGGGTCAGGTGCAGGCCGAGCGGGCCGGCCGCATCATCGGTGAACGACACGCCTTGCCGCACCAGCCATTCGACCGCAGCGGTACTGTGCTGCGAGATGAATCGGGCGGCGTGTTCGTCCACCAGGCCGGCGCCGGCTTCCTGCGTGTCGTTCACGTGAGCGTTGACACTGTCGTCCTCACCGAGCACGCCGACGATGCCCCCTTGCGCCCACGCGGTCGCGCCTTCCATCAATCCGCGCTTGGCCATCACGATCACGCGTTGCCGGTCGGCCAGGTGCAGGGCTGTGCACAGGCCGGCCAGGCCCGCGCCGACAATGACGATGGGGGGTGTGGTACTGGGCATCACGTGGGCTTCGAAGTCGAGTGCACGATTGTCAGTCAATCGTGCCGCTTCCGGCAGGCATGGATTCAGGTCGGCTTCAGTTCGTTGCGCGCGACTTGTTCGCCGAGCCTTTCGATCTGTGCTTTCATGCGGCCGACAATGAGCATAACGAGCTGGAAACCAAAATCGGGATGCTGGAAGTACAGCTCCTTGAGCTCTTCGTTTGTCATGCGAAGTACCTCTACATCGGTCTCACAGACGCAGCTGAGAGTTCGTCGACCCTCGGGAGTAAAGAGTCCGATCTCTCCGAACAGCAGGCCGTCGCCTGCCTTCGTACCAGCCTCGGGAAACCGCACGAGCCCCGAAACTATGAAGTAAACGTCGCTCGCCGGGTCCCCTTTGCTGAAGACCAGGTCCCCCGCCTTGAACACCTTGCGTTTCATGTACGGACGCAGCCAATCGACGTCGAAGTGCTCGGACTTCGCGGCCACCTCGACTCGCTTGACCAGCCTGCGCATCGCGAGCAGCCGATGCACGTTGAGTGGCAGAAGCGTGATGTGCAGCAGCGCCGAGGGCCAAAACCCTGTGAGCACCCCGTAGCTCACGAACAGGACGTTGCTGCAGATCGCCGCAGCCCGAAGCGGGATCATCGTCTTGGCCGAAAATGCGACCAGCGACGCACCCGCAGCCGAAAAGCCGACAAGATCAACCAACTGCATTCGGCACCTCGCTGCTCGGCGCTACGGAAGGAACTCAGTCTACGACGCTGGGTACGCTGGGACGACGCCAGTCTTGTTCCGGGTGGCCCCGCAGTCCTTCGGAAGCTAACCGGATATTCGTCAGAAACGTCTGGTTCGAAGCAATCTGCGCAGCGGCGGATGATGGCCGGTTCTGGAGACGATGGTTGGATTCAGCGCCGCGTCACACACCGTACTTCCGGAACCAGTCGAGCATCCGCTTCCAGCCGTTTTCGGCGTCGTCCTTGCGATAATTGTCGGGGCGGAAGTCCGCATGGAAGCCATGCCCGGCCTCCGGGTAGATGACGAGTTCGCACGGCGTGCCGGCAGCCTTCAGCGCAGCGAAGAACTTCTCGACTTCGGCAATGGGAACGCCAGCATCCTTCGCGCCATAGAGGCCGAGCACCGGCATCCTGATTTCGCCGACACGATCCATCGCCGTGCGCGGCGTGTACTCGTTACTTGCCCCGCCGACCGGGCCGTACCACGACACGACGGCCTTGAGTTTCAGGTTGGTCGCCGCATAGACAAGCGGCGTGCGACCGCCGCGGCAAAAACCGGTGATCGCCATTCTCGTCATGTCCCCGCTGCGACTTGCGCGCGCGAACTCGACCGTTGCGTCGTAGTCAGAGACGAGTTCGGTGTCGTACTTGGTGTTCACGATCGGCCGGATCTCTTCCATCGACTTGAGCTGCGTGAGATCAGCCTTGCGCGTGTACAGATCGGGCACGATTGCGTAATAGCCCGCCTTTGCGAGTCGACGGCAGACGTCTTTCATGTAGTGATTGAGGCCGAAGATTTCGGCCGCGACCAATACCACCGGGAACGGTCCGCCCTTCGCTGGCATCGCGCGGTAGCCGCGCAAGGCGCCGGTGGGCGTGGGAATCGAGACGTCCGCCGCGTCGAGCCCATCGATGTCGGTCGTGATCTGCTGCGCGGACGCCGGCCCCGACACCGCCAATGCGGCACTCGCGCCAAGCGTCGTCCAGATGAAATCACGGCGATCGAACGATTTCGCCGGCAGCAAGCCGTTGATATCCTGGTCGAGATCCAATTTCATTGACACCGCTTCCGACGCGGCGCGAAATGTCAGCGGCCGGGATCCTGGATTGCGATTCGACCGCTGGCGTTTTCTCCAACGCCGGGCGAACGCTCCGAATAGGCGCACAAACTTGTCAGCAGCCGGTGCATGTTGCCGATAACTCCTTCGTGCGCGCTCAAGGCAACAGCGTGCTTCCGCAGTTCGCGCAGCTCGTTCACCATTTCCAGCACATCGTCCGGATAGAACTTGACCCTTCCGTCCTGGTCGGCTGCGGTGCTGCACACTGCTTCCAACTCGTTCAGTTTTTCGTCGGTCATCTCAGCCTCCGATAGAGACTATGGAAGAACGTGGAGCCTTCGTTGGAACGAGAACCGCCCGGCGGCTCGATCCGGACAAGTCCGCGTTCAGGAAAGTCTGATCCTCCGGTCGAAGGACAGCAATTGCCAGGAAGCTGCCTGTGCAGCCTGCTTCCGAAGGATTCTATTCGCCGAAACCGGGAGGGGGCTCAAGCCTTCGCATACCAGGACTTCACGGCGGCATGGTCGCGCACGGCGTCGTGCACCCCCAATAACTTGGTGTAACCGGCAAAGATCGTGGCGGGAATGTGATCAACCTTGCCACTATTGAACCAGCGCACCGCCATGTGGAGCTTGAGGTCCACGACCTGGAGCTTTGCACCGCCGAAGAACGGCTCGCCGAGGATGTTCTTCTCCGCGAACCTTGCCCACGCGGGCAGAAAGCCCGCCACTATCGCCTCGCGCGCAGCCCGCTTCTCGGCGTCCCCCATGCGGATGGTCGGCGCGACGACGGCGCGGAGGTCTTCAACGTGCTGCATCATTCCTTCGTGGCGCGCCGCTTCGAAGTCGTCGTCAGGGTGAAGACCGTGGCGACGGCCGATCAATACAAGGATGGCGTTGGAATGCGCGAGCGGTGGGTGTGCCGGCAGCTCGAGGACGGGCATGCCGCCGTAGGGCATCTGACCCTTCATCGCGGGCCAGGCGGCGGGGTTGATGCGCTCGTCTTCGAAATCGATGCCGGCGACGTGCAGGGCGAGGCGACACTCCTCGCCGCGACTCACGGGAGCGTCGAAGTAGATCAGCTTGGGCTTGGTCATCAAGGGCAACGTAGCACAATGCGAATCGCACTTGGGGCTGACCGGGCCGGCTCTCGCGTTGGGGAGTCTTCGCTACGCCGGTCGCCGCCGGGTGCGTCCCTGTCGGGCGGCCTTGCAGCATCGCCCGGTAGGAGGACAATGGCACGCGCGACGCGCCCGTTAAGCGCGTCGACTATCTGACCAGTTACGGGGAGAACCATCCATGCGTTCTGTTCTATTGAATAGGAATAGCGTACTTCCGCGCACGATGGCTGCGCTCGCCGCTGCCACGGCCCTGTTTCTCGTACCGGCTGCGCCGGCGATAGCGGCGTCGGCGGCCGAACTCAGCCGCGACGCCAACCAGGCGCTGCAGAGCCTCTACGCCAAAGTTCCGGCCGCCAAGACGATCGGCGCCAAGGCGCAAGCAGTCCTTGTGTTCCCGACCATAACCAAAGCCGGCCTCGGCATCGGTGGCCAATATGGCGACGGAGCGTTGATCAAGGGCGGCAAGACGGTCGCCTACTACAACACGACCGGTATTTCGAGCGGCCTGCAGGCCGGAGCGCAGCAGTACGGCTACGCGATGTTCTTCATGAACGAGGCCGCGCTGAAGGCACTCGACAGCACCAAAGGATTCGAGGTCGGCGTCGGCCCGACTGTAGTCGTGATGGACGAAGGCAAGGCGAAGTCGACGACGACGACGACGATCAAGGACGACATCTACGCCTTCATCTTCAGCCAGCAGGGTCTGATGGCCGGCCTCGGCCTGCAGGGCAACAAGATCACGAAGATCGACCCGAAGTGACCGTTATCGACCCGGGCCGGCAGGCCCCCGTGCGCCCGGGAACTGCTGAAGCGGTGCCGTAACGCCCGCCTCTACGGTGCACGCCGTCCAACGCGGGGCGGCGTTCACGAGCTAGGGTCTGTGAACAGGCCCTAGGACGGCAGGAAATCGACCGGCCAGGTGACCGTGATGGCGTCCACGTCCTTCGCGCCGAAATCAAACTGCTTGATCCGCGCCAGCAGCTTGCGCTCCAGGTCCGGCGCCTTCAGTTCGCTCGACACGATCCGCAGGTCGACCACCTGACCCGCAGGCGCGATCTTCAGTTCGAGCACGACCTTGCCCTGCAGCGACGGCTCCTCGCGCAGTGCACGGTTGTAGATCGCATAGATCGCGCCCTTGTTGCGCTCGAACACAAGCTTGATCTCTTCGATCGAGCGCGATGCCTTGCCGCTCGCGCCCCGCTGCAACGCGCCGCCGCGGCCGGCACCAGTGCCACCGCCGCCCTGCGCAGAGCTGCCGTAGCCACCGCCGCCCGCTCCGCCGGCCACGCCTTCAACCAAGGTCGTTGAGCGACCTGCGAGGCCGCCACCGCCCGTGTCGCGGCTGTAGGCGGCGGTGTTGATGCCGCCGCTGCCGCCGGTCGCGTTGGAAGTGATCAGCGATCGAGTCGGCACGCCGGGCCCGACTCCGGCGCCGACGCCCGGGCCGACGCCCGAACCCACACCCGGGCCCGGCTTGATGTCCTTGTTCATTTGCACGGCGGCCGGTGCCGAGTGCAGTTCGGCGAGTTCGTTCTTCATCGCGAGCAGGCCCACGCCGGAGGCCTTGGCACGCGCGTTCTCGAGCTTTTCACCCGGTGCCTTGTTCGGCTCCGGCCGGCGCGCCTCGACCACCGGCGCCTTGGGCTCGGGCTTCGGCGTATCCGGCTTGGCAGACTTGGCTTCGTCCTTCGGTGCCGGCTTGTCGATCTTCGGCAGCAGCGGCGGCAACGGTTCGCGATCGAGCAGCAGCTTCGCAAAGTGCTGCGGCACCTGCTCGACCGCGGTGCGATCGGGCTCCCGCACCGGCAGCCAGGGCAAGACGAGCGCGATCAGCAGGCAGACCAGCAGTACGCGCTTGAGGATCTGCTTGAAGCGCTCCTCGTCTTCGGCGGAGACCGACCACGCCAGGACCGGCGTGTGCAGATAGGCGGCTGCGGCAACCATCAGGAGCCCTTCTTCTGCACCGCGAACGACACATCGGTGAAGTTGGCGCGCGCGCAGGTGACCAGCACCTTGCGCAGCAGCCGGTACGGGATCTCCTTGTCGCCCATGATCGTGATCGCGCTCTTGGCAGCCTCGTTCTCGGCCCGGATCACCTGGCGGCCGGCCAGCACGTCGAGCTCGGCCTTCAGGGGCGGGATGACGTCGCCCTCGGCATTGATCACGTCGCTCACCGCAGCGACCTTGCGGCCGTCGACGATGATGTCGTTCTGGCTGACCAGCACCACCACGGTCTCGCGCGGTGTCTTCTCCGCGGTCGATTCCGGCAGCTTGATCGCCTTCGAATTCGGCAGGATATCCGCCACCCCCGTGTTGATCAGCAGGAAGAAGATCAGGATCGTGAAGATGTCGATCAGCGATACGAGGTTGAGGTCGACCGACGTTGTGTTGCGGCCGCGGCGCGCAGCGCGCTTCTGGATTCCGGTCTGCTTCATCGCGCGCCTCCCGCCGCCGCGCGGATCGGCGCATCGCCGATCGAGATGTCCGGGAACAGTGCGACTTCGACCACCTTCGCGCCCTGCACCTGGTGGCCGGCGCGCAATGCGTCCATCACCTGCACCAACACGTCGTAGGGCACGCTGGGCTCTGGCAGCACGGTGGCATCCGTCTTGTCGGGAAACTTCTCCTTGATCGCGCGCATCAGCGTGCCGAGCGCGACGATGTCGTATCTGCCCGCCTGGGTCTTTGGAATGCTCTGGATCAGGCCACCGATGCGATCCCCGACCTCGATCGTTTCGGCGCGGATCACGATTTCGAGGTTGAGTTTTTCGGCTGAGAGTTTTTCCAGCGCGCCGGTCGACTGCGCCGGCAGCGCCAGGTCGAGCACCGAGAGCCGCGTGAATACCGCCGTGCTGAGCAAAAACGGCACCAGCACGACGATCAGGTTGATGAACGCCGTGACGTCGAGCCCGGTGGACTCACGGCGCAGGCGGCGCATGCGCATGCTTGACTCCTCGCTTCGGGTGCAACCGGCCGCGCTACTCGGCCGCGTGTCGAACCTCGGATTTCATCCGCTGCGTCAGATTGAGGAAGCTGATCTTCGCCGCCTCCAGACTGTCGACGATCTCGGTGGCGCGCGCCTGCAGGAACGCGTGGATCAGCAGGAACGGGATCGCCACCATCAGAGCGAAGGCGGTGTTGTTCATCGCAATCGAAATCGACGCGGCCAGCAGTTCCGCCTTCTCGGCCGGGTTGACACTGGCCACCGCGGTGAAGGCCTTGATCAGGCCGATGATGGTGCCGAGCAGGCCAACCAGCGTGATCACGTTGGCGAAGGTCGCGATGTAGTGCGTGCGCTTCTCCAGCCGCGGCACGATCTCCATCATGCCCTCTTCCATCGCCGCATCCACGTCCTCGCGTCGGTGCTGGGTCTTCAGTCGCTCGATCCCGTAGGTGACGATCTTGCCGATTGCCACATCGGCGCCTCCGGCGACCGCCTGCGCCTTGTCGAACCTGCCGTTCTGCAGCAGCGGCAGCATCTTGTCCCACATCTTGCGGTTCTCGGTGCGCGCGCGGTTCAGGAAGATGAAGCGTTCGATCGCCACCGCCAGACCGAGCGCCATGATCAGGATGCTGGGGTAGATGAACAGCCCGCTGTCCTGGAAGAACTTGACGACGGTGTTGAATGCATTCATGACTGACTCCCGTGTAACCACTCAAAACGAATTGAATTTACTTGCGCTCGGCCACCGGCGCGGCACTCACCGCGGCCGGTCCGTTCGGTGCCGCGGCGCGGGACTGGATCAGGCCCTCGTACCGCACCTGGCGGCGAAACACATCGCGATCGACAGGTGCCAACGCCTCGTCGAGCACGCTTTCCAGCGGCCGGCTCGACAGATCCGCCGGCGTCGGCTTCTTCCACGGCACGATGTAGAGCACCTTCGGCAGCTCGCGACTGCCGATGATCTGCGTGCGGTCGATGTCGGCGCGGTCCTCGGCGACGGCACTGATCGCGATCACGCTGCCGACGACGGCAATGGTCCCGCGCAAAACGGGGGCTCGATGCCCGAAGAAGCGCCACTTCATCCCTGCTCCTTGCGTTGAGCCGCGGTCTTCTGCGAACTGCGGTTCCTGAGGTCGCTGGTCCAGCGCTTCACCTGGTCGTCGCCACCCGGCGTAAGTTGCAGGTAACGATCGTAGAGTTCAAGCGCGCGTGCGCCATCCCACAGATACAAGTCATACAAAATGCCGAGGTTGAGCACGGCAGGCGCATAGGTGGCATCGAGCGAGATCGCGTTTTCGTATGAGGTCTTCGCTTTCGTGAAGTCGCCAGCCATCCGGTAGGTGATCCCCAGCTGGTTGTTGAGGTCGGCGCGCTGCGGGCTTAGTTGGACCGCCTTCTCGAACGCAGCAATCGCTTCCGCGTTCCTGCCGGCCTGGCGATGGATGAGGCCGAGGTTGGCATGCGGCCCTGCCAGCTCCGGATTGGACTTCGTCAGCGCGACGAAGCCGCGCTCGGCCTCAGCCGTGCGTCCCGCTGCCAGCGCCTGGCGCGCGGTATCGAAGTCACGCTGTACAGCGGGGCTGATCGGCGCCGGCTCGGGCTTGGCGAGCGCCGGCGCCGCCGCAACTTGCTTGGCGGGCGCGGCCGGCGGAGCGGCGATCTTCGCGCCGGCCGGCGTGGCAGATGCTGGTGACTGCGCTTGCTCCGGCTTCTCGGCAAACATCGCGCACGCCGACAGCATCGCGCTCACCGCTGCGAGGCAGCCCACCCGGATCGCGTTTTCAGCGAATCGCATCGACCGTCCTTTCCGCGCGCTCGACCTTGCCGTAGCGCGCCGGTCGCAACTGTCCGAGCGCGGTGAAGCTGTCGCGCACCGAGCTGTCGTAGATGCCGTTCGCGGTGCGCTTCGCGTTGATCTCGTGCACCTCGATCGCCTTTTCCTCGAACGGGAAGGCCTGCTCCTCGAGCATCACGTTGTACTGCTCGAGTTCGTCCTTCTTCAGCCCCTTCGGCCGCTGCGAGGTCATCAGCGCCTTGCCGAAGTCGCGATACAGCTCGGCAGTCTGGTAGGTCGCCGCTGTGGACACGTCGGCAACGCCGTAGTCGGCTGCCGCCGCGTAGGCCTTCAGCGCAAGTTCCATCTTGTCTTTCTTGAGCTTGAGCTGGCGTTTCAGCGGCTCGACCAGCGCGACCGTTCGGTACTCGTCGGCCAGCGGCTTTGCCAGTGCCAGGGTGGCCATGCCGCCGAGGTAGCGGGTGCGGTCGGTACGTGCGCTCCCCGCGGTCAGGTCAGCCCGCTGCACTTCCTTCATCAGCGCCAGTTCGCGCGCCGCATTGCCTTCCTCGCGCGCGACCCGCGCGAGCCGGTAGCGTGCTTCGAGCGCCGGCGCGAGCGGATCCGGGTATTGCTTGATGTAGCGCTCGTAGGCGCGCGCTGCCGGTGCACGGGCACCGGCCTTCTCGTACATCTCGGCTGCCTGCCACAGGCCGGCGCGCGCCATCTGCGGGTCCTTGTTGGCCGCGGCCATCTTCTCGAACTCGCCCGCGGCCTGCGCCCAGTTGCCTTTCTCGACGTAGGCAACTGCGAGCTTGCCAGTCACTTCGTCCTGCAGCGGATGCTTCGGATAGCGGCTGCGGAAGTCCTCCAGCGTGCGGGTTGCGCCATCCCAGTCCTTCATCTCCAGCATCGTGGCGGCGGCGTCGTACTGCGCGGTGGCCCGCACTGGCGACAGTGGCGCCACGCTCGCCACCCGCGTGAAGTGCCCGATCGCTTCGGGCAACTGGCCCTGCGCGCGCGCCGCTTCGCCCTGTTTGTAGACGGACGCTGCCAGGCGCTCGGTCAGCGCCGCGCGACCCGCGTCCTTGTCGGGTGTCAGCACCAGCACTTCAGCGTAGCCGCGCTCGGCGTCAGCAAACGCGCCTTTCTCGAACGACGTATGCGCGACCACGGTCCAGGCCACGCGCCTTTGTGCCGCCGGTGGCGCGGGTTGCAGCGCCAGCACCTGGCGCGCCACCGCCGCCGCGCGGGCGTTATCGTGCAGCGCGTAGAGCTTCTCTGCGGCGTCGGTGAGCACCGGTGCGCCGCGCGGATCCTGCGGGAAGGCCGTCGCGAAACGCAGCGCACTGTCGACCTCGGTGAGCTGGACCTTCTGCACGTCGCCGGCGGCGGTGCGCTTTTCCTGCTGCGCGTAGGCGAGCATCGCGGCATAGCCAGCGTCCGCGCTCCTGGCATGCTGCGGGTAGCCGTAGGCGGACTTCTCGTACTCGGTCGCGGCCTCGGCGAAGCGCGCGTCCTCGTACAGCAGCTCGGCCAGCAGGAAGTTGTTCTGCGCGGCTTGCGGATCCTTCGGGAACGAGGCCAGGTAGCTGCGGTACCAGCGCACTGCTTCCTGGTAGTCCTCGGACTTCTTCGTCTTCTGCGCGTTGGCGTGGTAGTAGCGAGCCAGTTCTTCCAGGTGGGTCTTCACCAATGGCTCGGCATTGCGCGTCCATCCCTCCGGGTTGCTGCGCTGATAGTCGCTCCCGACACCGTAGTGCGTCACGTACTGCTTCTTGGCATCCAATGCCTGCGTGGGGAAGCCTCCAGCCGCATAGATGTCGATGACGCGCGCCTGCAGTACCGGCGCTTCGGGATGCGACGGCGAGCGTTGCGCGAAGTCGCTGAAGGTGTCGGCGGCATCCTTGACGCGGTCCTGTTTGATGTAGAGCTCGCCCAGCTGCTGGTAGACACGGAACTCGTACTCGCGTCGGACCGGAGTGGTGATGTACGGCGGGATCGACGCCGCGCCCTGCAGGTTGGCGAGCGACAGGCTCGTCACGCGGAACGTGTCCTCGACGAGTTCTCGGTCGGCGCGCGTCAGCCCCGGCAGCTTTTCGAGATCGCTTTCGTTGCCACTGACCGTTGAGCTTCAGGTCAAGCACGCCGAAGAACGACTGCAGCGACTCCTCCAGCCGCCCCTGCTTGTACTGCGACCAGCCGTGCATGTAAAGCGATCGCTCGTGGAACGGCGAATGTGGTCGCCCTTCACCGTCACCAGGTAGGCCGACTTCGGCTTTCGGGTAGTCGCGCAGCGCGAACATCAGTTCGCCGCGGCGGAACTGCGCCTCGTCGCGGTAGCGCGTGGTCGGGTACAACTGCACCAGCCGGTCGAGCGTCGCGAGGGAGGTCTCCAGGTCGCCGCTGAGTTCGTAGGCGCGCGCGAGCTGGTAGAGCACGCGGTCGTTGCCCGAGTCGTTCGGGTAGGTCTTCAGGAAATCCTGATAGCGCGTGATCGCCACCTTGTAGTCGGTCGCAACACCTGTCGTCTGCGCCCGGTCGCCGAACGCGGAGTCGACCATGTCCATCTCGAGGTCGCCGAGGCGGCGCTGCGCTTCCTGCCGGTGAGGTCCGCGCGGCGCAGCGGCGAGAAAGTCGCTGATAGGCGCGCGCCGCTTCCTCTTCACTCGCCTTGACGCCGGGATCGGGCTTGATCGCGTACTCGCGCGACGCGAGCGACTTCAGCGTCGGCGGCTCGGGTGCCTGCGCCTTCTTCGGCGAGCTCGAACACGCTGCGAGCAGGGCGGCGGCAAGCGCAACGAAACCGCGGCGGCGAAGCCAGGCGGCCGAGGTGGCTACTGCGTGGCCGCACGGCTGCCCTCGCTGGTCGAACTGGCGCGATCGTAGATCTGCGCGACCGCAAAACGCGCCTGCGTGCCGAACTCGGCCAGACGCTCCTTCTGCCGCAGGAGTTCCGCCACTGCGAGTTCCTGCACGGCCACCTGCTGCTCCTGCGTGAGCGCCGCAACGCGCGGGACCATCATGTCGACCCGCGCCGACAGCGCATCGATGCGGCCGGCAAATCGATCGAGCCGCGCGGGTTCGTCACGCTGCGCCACCGCGAGCGCGGCATCGCGCTGTTGCACCTGGGCCAGGTTGCGCTGCAGTTCCCGCATGCCCTTCCTGGCGTTCCACACCCGCACGGCGAACTGATCGTTCTGCTGCCAGAGCAATGCGCCCGCGACACGGCGATAACGCTCGCGCGCCTGAGCCAGTTCGGGATCGGACCCTCCGCCTTCCAGCGTCTCACGCACACGGTCCAGACGAACCTGCAGCTCGCGTTCGCGCGGCGTGGCGAATGCCGCCGCATCGCCTCGCGTTCGACGCGCGTCCAGTTCGGCCAGCAGCGCGTCGACCTGCGCTGCTCGAAGCTCGGCGAGGTTCAGCGCACGCGCCTTCTCGCGAACCTCGCGGCAGACGCTCGGCAAAGGCCTGGCGGCGGTTTGCAAGCATGTCGCGCAGCACGCCGAGGCTTTCCTGCCACTGCTGCAGATTGCGCGACGAGAAACAGCAGGTCGCGGTAGTTCTTGAACGCCTCCTGAAATTCGTGCGTCGCCATCAGCTGTGCAAGATGAGCTGCCGAGCGGCAGGTCCTGCGTATCGGGCAACGCGGCAATGTTCCAGAACCAGCCCATCTCGTCGCCCGGATTGCTGGCGATCAGTCCGTCGAGCAGCTTGCCGCTGCGGATCGCGGCGACGGATCGTCGAGATCGGCGCTCTGGCGATCGAACACACCGATGGCGTCCTGGTACAGCTCAAGCGCCTGAGCATTGGCACCGAGTTCGGTCAATGCATAGGGAACGGCCAGCTTGGCCTCGAGCACGGCCGCATCGCCCGGATTGCGCGTCGCCAGTTCGCTCCATGGCACGAGCGCCTTTTTCATCTGGCGCTGTTCGGCGGCGGCCCAACCGAAGCCGAGCAGTGCCTTGTTGGAATACATCCCCGACAGACGCACGCGTTCCAGATAGATGCGCGCCTGCTGCGATCCGGCCTTCCTGCAGCGAGGCGAAGCCGAGCGCGACATTCGCCTTGTCGCGCAGGCTCCGGTACTCCTCGCTGGCGGTGTCATCTTGCCGACCCCGTCGAGCAGCGCGGTGCCGCGCGCCAGGTCGCCGCTTCGTAGCAGCGCCACGCCGAGGTTGTAGCGGACGTAGCTGCTGGCGTGCGGCCCCTTGGCGAGCGTATCGAGCGCGCTTGATCGCGTGGCGTACTTGCCGCGCGCCATCAGCACGTTGGCCTGCAGCAGTGCCGCGGTCCTCCTCCAGGTCGCCGGGCAGCGGCTTCTCGATGCGGCCGAGTGCGTCCTCGGACTCCGCGTACAGATCGCGCTGGTAGCGGATCTTGGCCAGGTAGAACCAGGCGCGGTCGCGCACCGGCTGCGGCGCGCCACGCTCGATCAGCTTGGCGAATACCTCGCCCGCCTCGCGATGCATTCCGTAGGAAAGGAACAGGCCACCGCGCAGGATCTCTGCCTCGTCGTCATGCGGCGTCATGCGGGCGAACTGCTGCGACACCATCAGCACGGTGACCGAAGTGAAGTAACGGCCCTGGAAGAAGTAGAACAGGCTGTCGCCGTAGTGCGGCGACTCGACGCCGCTCGGCGGCGGCGGACTGGTGTCGCGCCACGGCCACCAGTTCATCCAGGTGGACATGTCCATCCAGGCCCCCGACGCTCGCCGGCTGCGCCACGCCGGAGCTGCTTGGCGCCTGCGCGTGCAGCGACCGAAACCTGCATGCGAGCGCAGCCAGCAGCGCCGCACGGCGCGTCCAACGACCAACCAGTCGAATTACGGGTTCAGGCTGCATCAATCTGCCGTTCACTGCCAGACCTTGACCTCGAATTCCGGCTGCAGCTTGCCGGTGGAGTCCTTGATCTGCAGTTCGATGTACTTCGGGTTCGGTACCCTTGTCGATCTTGATCGTCGCGCCGCGCTTGTAGTCGCGGTCATGCGGGCCCTTGCCGGTGAAGAAGGCCACGAGTTCGTGCGTGCCGGCTCGCAGGTTGCCGAGATAAAGTCGCTGCACGCCGCCGCGGTGCAGCGCCTGCACTTCGGCCGGTGTGTAGAGGTAACCGGCGACATCCTTGTCGTCGAGTTTCACCCGCACCGAGTCGAGCGAGAACATCTTGCCAACGTCCATCGACACAAAAATGGCGACCTGTGTATTGGCCGGGAACAGCAGTTCTTCCTCCAGCACCATCAGGTCGCGGTTCAGCCGGATCACATCGGACTTGGCATCCTGGATTCGATCGTCGAGGCTGGCGGGGCCGGCGCAGGAGCAGCCGGAGCGGCCGACACCGGCGTGGAAGCAGGGGAGTTGGACGGCGTCGGTGTCGACTGAGCTGAAGCGGCCGGCAACAGCATCGTGATCGACAGCAGGGCGGCCATCAGCAGGCTGCGTTTCAACATACCGTGGTCCTTCAGTCAGAAAAGTAAGGTCACGAACATTTGCGCCACGATCGCGTTGTACGAGTACAAGCTGCCGGTGCGCAGGTCGGTGAAATCGCTGTAATCCGTTTTCCAGTATTCGAGCGCACCGTTCAGGAACACCTCGTACCGGCCTGGCGCGCGCATCAACTCGTAGGTCGACCTTCGTGCCGACGGTCCAGGAGTTGTAGGTGCTCAACTGCCGGTTGCGCGTCACATACTGTGTTTCGCTGGTCGCGTTGTCGGAGTAGAAGAGGGCGCCGTCCTGGCGATAGGTGCGCGCGTAGGCGTCGACCAGCCACTTCTCGCCGAAGCGATGCGACGCACCAACTCCGACGGTGTGCGCGGCGATATCCCAGTTGTCCCAGAAATAGCGGTACTCGCCGCGTACCGACCACGCAGGAGCGACTTCGCCGACCAGGCGGAACTGGAGTGTCCGGCTGGTGCGAGTGCGCGGCAGCCTCTCGGGCACGCCAGCGCCGAAGACCAGCGCGACGCGGTAGGGGCTGCCGAGGTAACCATCGTCCGATATCACCTCGAAGTTCGCGTTCGCGAGCCAGCGCGGCGACAGGATCTGCGTCACGCCAAGCCGGTAGCGCCAGTGCCGGGCCTGGTCGAAGAACCCTTCGCCAGCCTTGCCGACGTCGTCGGACCCGTAGGTGTATCCGAGCCCGACCGACGTCATGCCGGAGAAGGTCTCCGTCGCGACGTCAATATTGAAGGCATTGGCGATGTAGTCGGGCTCCGTGCTGCGCGAGGTCGCCAGTGTGATCAGCGGAGTCGCGCACGGCGTAGTCAAAGCCGAGTCCGTATTCATGACGGGTTTCGTTATACGGACTGGCGGTGGTAACCACGTCGATCGAGGCGTTGCTGACGATGTCCGCGTAATAGGTCGCAAATAACGAGGCCTTGTTGAAGAGGTTCTTGCGCACCAGCAGCGCAGGCCCCCAGGCGTTAACGCCACCGCCGTTGAAGGTGTGCAACATCAGGTCGGCACGGTCTACCGGCAGTTCGGCCGCATGCGCGTGGCCTGTCGCCAGCAGCCCGCCAAGCGCGCCGAGCAGGTGCGCGGTCGCCAGGAACGGCAGCCTGCGCGCCCCGTCGCGACCTTCGCCAAGTGCCAGCAGCGCAAGTTGCGCGTTGCACAAGGCACGCCGACAGTGCTGGATTGCGGCTTCAACAGCGGCCTCAATTGCAGCCACAGCCACCCCCTTGCACACCGGTTCCGCCGCGCGCGCCTTCGCGCACCTCGTGCACGTGCGCGAAATGCTTGGCTGACAGCGCATCGCGCTGGATCTGCATCAGCGGATCGGCCAGCCGCTCGCGTTCATAGGGCTTGACCCAGGGCTCCGGCATGGCACACGCGGCGAGCGCAGCCCCGGTGGCGAGGCCAAGGAGCGTGCCGCGCAGCGAGATCCAGAGTGGTTTGCGGGTGGGTTTCATTCGCGCAGCAACTCCCGGATCTGCTGGTCGTAGGTGTTCTCGTAGCCGTCGTGGTAGCCGCGATGCACGTAGCGCACGCGACCGTCGCGATCGACGAGGATGGTGGATGGCATCGTGCTGAGGTCATACAGCCGGCTCACCTTCTTGTCGGCATCCAGCAGCACGGGGAATCGCATGCCGAGCTGGTTGGCAAGGCTGGCCGCCTTGTTCGGATCCTCGTCGATGTTGACGGCCAGCACCGTGAAGCCGGATCCGCGATACTTTTCGTACAACCGACTCAGGTGTGGCATCTCCACCCGGCAGGGCCCACACCACGTCGCCCAGAAGTTGATCATCACCACACGCCCGCGCTGCTCCTGCAACCGCAGGTTCGGACCGGTGAGGCTGGGGAGCGTGAAGTCGGGGGCGCCGCCGGAAGGCGTGACGGCCGCGCCGGCCCCGCTGCCGGCAACGGCGAGCGCGGCCAATCCGAGCAGCCGCACCGTCTGGAAAAATTGGACGATGAGAAATCGGGCGATCGATACCATGGCGATTGATCTAGAAAAAGAAAGTTGCGCCGGCGGTCAGCTCTAGGTTCTGCGTTGACTTGCTTTGACCGAGCAGGTCGAGCGAATAGATGTAGTCGCGGAAGTCGACCTGGATGGCCGCCCAGTCCTTCAGGAACACGCGCAGGCCGAGTCCGACGTTGATGGTCTGCTTGCTCTGCTCGAGGAATTTGGTGCTCCCGACGCCGCCAATCAGGTACAGCGCCGAGGCCTTGGCGACCTTGCTGCCGAAGAAGACCTCGCCCGGAAGGATGTTGTAGCCGACGGACAGGTTGTAGTAGGAGAGCGTTTCTTCCTTCTGGGGAAAGACGCCGCCCGGGAGGATCTGCCGGAAATTCTCGTCACTGACCTTGGTCGTGCCGTAGACCCCCTCGACGAAGAAGTCCTCGGTGATGTGATAACCGAGGCGCAGGCCATAGACGAAGCTCGCACCGAAGTCCTCGGTCGCATACGTCCCGAGGTATGCGCCGACGATGAAGTCGTTGTTTGGAATCTTCGGCAAACGGATATCGCGCCGCGGCACCGCCGGCTCGATCACCTGTTCGTTCGGCGGTTGATTCTGCGGCTGATTCGGCGCCGCGCCCGCCGGCGGAGTGGTCTGTGCGAACAGCGGTGTCGCGGCGATCGCGAGACCGGCAGCAAGAGGTAGCGCAAGAAGAAGATTTCGCATTGATGGGTGTCGCTGTCAGAAGAAGAATGCGATGCCGGCGGTCCGGCCGTGTAGTCAGTGGTGCTCGACGTCCGAGACGTAGGCCGTGTAGATGGAGTAGTCGAGCCGCGCCACGAAGCGGTCGGTGATGTAGTAACGCAGGCCGATCGCCGCAGTGGCCAGGTTGGCGTTGGTGACGGTCGCACTGACGAGGCTCGCGTTCGGGATGTTCTTGAAGCGGCCCACACCGACGCCGAAAAACGGCGACAGCCGGCGATCCGACCACGGCTCCACGTTCAGGTTGATATTCCAGAACTCGGTGCCCGAAAAGGTCCCCTGCACCTGACCGATCGTGGCTTCGACGCTCAGTGCGTCCGCAAACCGGTACGCGCTCCAGATCTTTATCACCGGCTCGCCGTCGAACAGACCCCAGGCGGCACCAACCTCGAGCTTCCGCCGCAAGTAGTCGTCGAGCAGGATGTCGCGGAAGGCCTTGGTGGTGCCGGCCGCGGTCAGCGTGGTCTCGAGCTGCGCCCGGTTCACCCAGCCTTCCTGGCCGTTGGCCGTGCGCACCTTGAACCAGTCGGTGTGACGCAGCAGGATTTCGATCCACTCCTCGCGCCCGGCAACAAAGAAGACCGGAAAGCCGCGACCCGGTCCGGTGCGCAGCTCGATGTACGGATCGGTGATCTGCACCTTCTCCTGGGCCGACGCCGACGGAAGCGCGGCTCCGACCCCCAGCAGCGACAGCAATGCGCAGGCCGCCGCCCGCGCCAGTGCAAGTCGCCACCGGTGTTGCGAGGCGGCCGTCATTGCGTGTTGCAGGTGCCGACATTCGGGTCAGCGGGCGTGAACATGCCGTTCGCCGCGGAACTGAACTCGTCGTGGCCCTGCGGCATCGGGCGGCTGATCCAGTAGCGGATCAGCATCACGTTGGGATCGTTCTCGCTCAGGAAGATGAGGCCGCCGCCGTGCAGAACGTTAAGCGTCAGCGGCTTGGTCAGCAGCCGACTCGACAGCGGCGCGCCGAACACCACCTCGCCCTGCGCCGAGTAGAAGTTCTTGTACATGTCGGTCGTGCGAATCACGTCGGCAGTGTTGGCGGGGTTCGACATGTCCACCGGCTGAGCACTGCCCTGCAGCCGAAGGGCGCCGCCGGTACCGGTGACGTTGTCGTGGCAGCCCGCGGCGGCGCAGGTGTTGGTCGAAATGACGCCGTTCTGGTTGATCTGTAACTGCTTCAGGAAGATCGGCAGAACGCACTTCTGGAAGTAAACGAAGGACAGCTTCTGGCCACTTGTCGTGGCTGGGTTCTGCACCGTTGGCGGGTTGTCGAGCGGATTTCCTTCGCTGCCGCCGCAGCCTGCCAGGATAAAAGCGCCCAGGCAGGCCACCGCCACGGTGGCGTGCGCTGTTTGTACGAAGGCCCCCGCCTTGTTCAGAGTCACGGCGTGCTACATCCCGTGCTGATCCAGGTGGCGATGGCGTTGTAGCCCGCGCTGCCGTCGGGAGGACCGCCGCGGTCTGGCCCACGGCACCGGCCGGATGCGGCACGGTTGATGGGCGTTGCAGCAGCGCGTTCGATGCGACAGTGCTCGCGTTGCAGGCGTTGGAGACCATCGTCAGCGTGACGTTGTAGTCACCCTCGGCATCACCGGTCAGGACGTAGCGGTTGCGCAGATAGGACTGTCCGGTCTGCGCGGCGCCGGCATTACCGGTTGGCTGGTGGCAGATCACGCAATTGGCCTTGATCACCGGGTAGACCGTGGCGTCGAACGCGCTGCGCGACAGCGGAGTTGCGGTGCGCACCGGACTGTTGCTCACCGACACGTTGTTGAAGTACTGGCCGCCGAGGTCCATCCACTCGGTCATCAACCGCTTCTCGGCGGCGTTGAGCAGCGTCGAATGGTCTGGCGCGCCGGCCGGTGGATTCGGATGCGCGGTGCGCGCCGCGGCCGAGGCCTTCAGCGGTTCGCCGAACATGATCTCGCCCAGGCGACTGCTGCGCGTCAAGCCGGCAGCGTTGCCGGCCATGTTGTCCACCAGCGGCGAATTGCGCACGACCACCGGCACGCCTTCTTCAAGCCGTGTGACCGGCTGTCCGCTGACCGGATCAATCACCGGATCACCGACCAGCAGTTCCTCGTACGACACCAGGCGGCCGGTGCCCGCGACGGTGGCGCGCAGGTCGAGCTTGGCCGGGTCGCTGTGGCAGGTGGTGCAGGTGTTGGCGCCGTTGGTACCGCGGCTGCGCGTCCAGAGCGGTGCGATGTGATCGGGGTAGTTGATGATGCCGTTGACCGGCACCGTCGTCGCGAGGTCGTCCGCCGCATTGGTGTTGCCGGTGTAGCGCACGACGATGCTCGGGCGGGCAGTGACGCCGGCCTTGGTCGTGTCGGCCCAGTTGTCGGCATGGACGAGATCGGTGCCGAGGTTCAGCGCAGTCGCATCGAGCCGCGTGCGGGTCGAAGCCATCGTCTCGCCGGATTGATGCGCGGCAGCCATCGCCGGCATCAGCGCTGCGGGCAGCGAGTTGACGATCGAGCCCGAATTCAGAGAGGCGCCGCGCCGAGGGCTATGGCAGCCGTCGCAGGTGCGCCGTTCACCCGGTCGCACCTGGATCCAGTTCAGGTGAGTCTGAAGCGCACGACCCTTGGCGTCGAGAATCGACAGTGCCAGCGGCGTGTCGGCCGGCACCTGCAGCTTGAACGAGCCGTCCGGCTCCACTGCTGCGTATCCGAGGATCTGCTGCGGCTCGAATTCGGTCTCGCCGATCGCCTCGCGCATGCCGACCGCGCCCGCCTGCGGTGCGACGGCGCGTATGGCGCGCACGAAATAGGCCGGCGCACAGCGATACGCGGGATTGGCCGGGTCCTTGATCTTCACGAGATCCGGCACCTGCGAGCGTGTGTCGGCGGCGTCGACCGGAGCGGTCTTGGCGATGCCCGCGCTGCAGCCTGACTGCAAGTCCACCGGTGCGAGCATCGATTCGCCCATCCGATCGAGGCCGTCGGTGTCGTACACGCTACGCACCTCGATCAGTGCCAGGTTCTGCGCCTGCAGCACTGGATCGACAACGGTCGGTTGCGTGGCATTCGGTTCGGGACGCTGCAGGATCGCGACCGGGTCGGTGTACATGAAGCCCGACGGCGGTGCGGCCACGATCAGGAAGGTCTGCTTGGACGGATCGACCATGTAGATCGAGTAGACGGCGGGCGCGTTGTCCTGCACTGGCAGCAGCGCCTGCTGGGCGCGTGTCATCGTGTCGTCGGCGAGCATCGCACGCTCGGCGTCGGTCAAGGTAGCGCAGGGCACGACCGTGCCATTGCGCGTCACCTCGCACGGGCGATAGGCGACCAGCACGCGGTTGGTGCTATCCCACAGA
Source organism: uncultured beta proteobacterium (assembly GCA_963735955.1). Classification (GTDB taxonomy): domain Bacteria; phylum Pseudomonadota; class Gammaproteobacteria; order Burkholderiales; family Burkholderiaceae_F; genus CAVTND01. Next base: position 409,075 of record CAVTND010000016.1, read on the forward strand.
GGGAAGGGCGCCGTGATGCGGCCGAACTGCGACAGGCCGCGGCCGAGATCGATTTCCTTCTCGGTCCACTGCACCTGGCCACCCTGGCCTACCACCACCTGCGCGTTGGCCGGCGTGTTCTGCTCGGAAAAATTGGCGGCGTCGATCAGCATCAGCGCTCCGCCTTCCTGCGTGCCCGACAGGGGCATCAGCGAGGACACCACCTTGCCCTTGTACGGACCACTCGGGTCCATGTCGCGCGGATGAAGGAAGCTGTTGCCGCCGCTGTGCGCGCCGTAGAGCACGAACATATCAGTGCCGTCGGGCTTGACGCGGAAGATGGCGAAACGATTTCGCGGGCCGACGTGCTCCCAGCGCGAGAACATGATGTCGCCGTTGGGCCGCACCACCGGGTTGCGGTCGTGGCTCTGGTTGACCGAGATCTGCGTGACGGCGCCACCGTTGCGGTCGACCGTGTGCAGGTTGAACACCCGCTCGCGCTCGTACTCGTCGACTGCAAAATAGGTCTGGCCGAGCGCCTGCGTCTTCGTCGTCGTCTGGCGATTGGAGGTGAACACGAAACCGCGGTCGGCCGGAAGGTAGACCGGATCGACGTCGTCGTCGGTGGTCGAGCTGGTGATACGGCGGAAGCTGCCGCACGACAGGCCGCCCGCCGTCATGTCGTATTCCCAGATGTTCCAGCGACCGGTGCAGGCCGGCACGCCGCCGACGCTCGACGTGTTGCTGGTCGGGCAGCGCATCGCGAACACGATCTTCTTGCCGTCGTACGACACTTCGGGGTCGGACACGTCGCCGTTGCCCTGCGTGATCGCGGTGGTGACGTTGAACTCGCGCGCGCTCGGCGACGACAGCTCGCGGATCATCAGGTCACCACCGGCGGCAAACGGGGCGCCGTTGGTGGGATTGACGTTCAGCGAGGTCGAACGCTTGGCGTAGGCAATCGGCACGTTGCCGGTGGCCGTCAGCGTGCTCGGCGCATCCGAGTTCGAGCCGGAGCACCGCCGCACTGAGCCACAGCCGCTGCAACCCGAGCGCTGCTGTAGCCAACGCATGAACTGGAAGTCCCTCATGATTGCCTCCATGGAACCTCGCGGATGCGGGACGCGGTGATTGTCCCGAGACAGGCTCGCGTTGATTGCCTGATGTAGTCGGCTGATTCATGGTTTGATCTTGCGAGTCGCGGGTGATGGCGCTAGGCCATAGTCATGAGTGGTCGGCGCGGGATTTCCGCCGGCGAGCAGTCCCGCCGAGTAGTGCAGCCTGCCGGCCGCGTCGACGACAACCGCGTCGACGTCGGGGACCGACTCGACGATCGCGAATGCCCTTGCTCGGCGCCCAGCACGAACACCGTCTTCGACAGCGCCTCGCTGGTCAGTCCGTCCGGCGCGATCACGGTGACGCTGTGCACCGCGTGCGGTGACCTGCCGGTACGCGGATCGATCAGGTGATGGCAGCGCTCGTCGCCGTCATCGAAGTAGCGCTCGTAGTCGCCCGAGGTGGATACGGCGACATCCTCGAGCGGAAGCAGCGCCACCACCTCACCCTCGCGGCGCGGATCGCGTACGCCGATCGTCCACGGCCGGCCGCAGCGATCACCCAGCATCCGGCTGTCGCCGCCGGCCGCCACCACCGCATGGCGCACGCCATGTCCGGCGAGAATCGCCGCACCGTTGTCGACCGCGTAACCCTTCGCAAAACCGCCGAGGTCGATGCGCACGCCTGGACGCGCAAAGCGCACGGTACGCGTCGCACGGTCGAGTTGCAGATGCCGATAGCCGATCGATTCGCGCGCGACCGACAACTGCTCCTCCGTCGGCCGGATGCGCCGGCGATAGTCGTACAGAGTGGCCCGCACTTGCGTACGTGATGTCGAAAGCGCCGCCGGACAGCTCGGAAAACGCGATCGATTGCACCAGCAGGTCGAACAATTCGGCACTGACTCTCGACCGGCGCGCGGGCAGCGTCACGGTTGATGCGCGATAGCTCCGACGACTCCTTGTACGGACTCATCAGCGCATCGATCCGGTGCATCTCGTGCATCACCGCGTCGATCGCTGCGGTGGCCACGACGCGATCGTCGCCCCAAGCCTCGACGTGGATCGCCGTGCCCATGATCGCCTCGTCGCGGCTGAACCAGCGCCCGGCAGGACCGTACGCTTACCTGGGCGGGCGCCGAGCCAGGCTGCGCAGCGGCGCCTAGCATGAGCGCCCCTAGCCGTGCCCGACAGTGGGCGGCAGCGCGAGCCGGCGCACGCAGCCGTTTTCGAACGAAGGCGAATCTGTTTTCAACAATGGAAGGGTCGGTGCGCAGGCAGTGCCGAGCAGGAAGCTCGGGCTGCGAAGTCCGCGTCGAATGACAGTGAGTACGGGTTCGCCCGACTCTATCGTGTGCGGCGGCGTGCGGCAGTCATGAGGGTGGTTCCTTTGGGGGAGTCCGTTCGGCCGACCCATCGTCCGATTGGACGTGTGAATCAGGCCCGTACGCGGACCTCACACCTCGCTCCGGCGCCGGCCGAACACGGGTTCAGATGCTTCCACTCGCCAGAATGCTCCCTCGCGCTGCGCGCGGTCCCTCCACGAGGGACGTCGCCCGCCTTCGGGCGGCCGTGCGGCGGTCGGTGTTGCTCCCTCGCGCTGCGCGCGGTCCCTCCGCGAGGGACGTCGCCCGCCTTCGGACGGCCGTGCGGCGGGCTAGATGCCGTGGTTTCCACCGGCTTCTCTGCGCTGCAAGCGATTCCCCGGTGTGCTGCAATTCCCTGTGGGCCGCTCCGCAAGCAGGCCCTCAGCCGAAGGAGTGTTGGCCTAGATGTCCGTGAGCAAGCACCTGCGATGCCGGTCGTAGCCGTCATCAATCGCAAAGGCGGCAGCGGCAAGAGCACGCTGGCCACGCACCTCGCTGGGTACTGGGCCAACGCCGGTGCCGCGGTCATGCTCGGCGACGTCGATCGTCAGCAGTCGACCCAAACGTGGTTGCGTCAGCGCAAGGCACGGCAACTCGGCCAGCGCAAGGAGATCGTCGGCTGGCGCGTCGATCCCGGGAGCATGGTCCGACCACCCGCCGGCATCGAACACGTCGTTCTCGATACTCCAGGGGGCCTGCGCGGCTTCGATCTGGCGCGCGTCGTGATGTATGCGGACGCAATCCTGATACCGGTCTGCAACTCGATCTTCGACCGTGAATCGGCGGCCGAATGCCTGGCCGAGCTGCGCACGCTCCCGCGCATCGCGACCGGCCGCTGCAAGGTGGCCGTGATCGGCATGCGGCTTGACGCTCGTACCAAGTCGGCCGAGGTACTCCAGGCATGGGCGATGAGCCTGACCGTGCCTTTCATCGCAGTGCTGCGTGAGTCCCAGACCTATGTCCGCTGTATCGAGAAGGGACTGTCGCTGTTCGACCTGCCGGCCGCTCAGGTCCGGACCGATCTCGCGCAATGGGAGCCGATCCTGGACTGGTTGCGCCCCATCATGCAGCCGGCCCAGCGGGCGGTCGATGATGCGCAACTGAATCCGCCACGGATCGCCGCGCCTGTCGGCTCGGCCGCCAACGGCGCCAAAGTACGGGAGACCGGGCGCCGTGAGCCCGAACCGATTGCGCCCGTTCGCCAGCATGCGAATCGCCCAGTCGAACCCGCACCGAGCGTCCGCGCCGCTTCGCCATTGAACCGCCTGCTCGACGCGTTGCCGATTCCGCGATTCCTGCAACGCACGCCCTAGGCGGCTCGTCTCCCGGCGCTGCAGTCGGAGCGCGGAGTCGCTCTTGGCACTTTGACCGCGCTGTCATGCGGTGTGGCGCCCGAATTGAGGTGAGTCATCTCACCGAGAAGCGTGAACGGCTTTGTCAGTTCTGCGAAGTGGGCTGCCCTTGATTGCTCACCACCCCTACGGATGATGTGCAAGCACACATTGAACCGGTGAAATTCCGACGGTCGACCATCTGACGTTCAGTACAAGGATGGAACCAGCTCGTAAGGGATTATTCCAGCGGCGGTCAAAGTTGAAGCTGCCACAGGCATTGCGGGAAGGCGGATCGAGTCATCGTGACCCGAGCGCGCTCACGGCGGCTGCGCCGCCTCCGCCAGCCCGCCGGCCGCGAGCCTCGAACGACGGCCTGCAGGAGCTGCTTGCGAAATCGCTGTGGCCCATGGTTGAAGCCGCGTTCCGGGACATCGAGGAACACATAGAGGCGCGTGTCTTCCGGCTCGACGATATGCAAGTCGTCATTTCTCGCCCGCTCGCGCGAGACGCAACCAATCGTGACGCGAAGCGGACAGTGACTCTCGAGCTATGGCCTCGGGCCGGACCACGCGTGCTCGTAGTCGAGTGGAGCGGCCGCCGACCATACATCGTGCATCGCCGGGACGGTGATTGGCTGCAACGCCTTGCCCGGATCTCACGTCAATCCCAGTAATCGGAAAGGTTGCTCTGGAGGAGATGTGGGCGCAACTCGGCTTGTTCTGCCGCGAGCACAGTGCGAGTGAACGGCTAATTTGCGCGGAGTGAGGCGCACGCGCGAACTGTTGCCATGGTGGTCGCGGTCACTTGCATTGCCGCCCCGGATCCGTTAAGAAATCTATCCCCGGCTTGGCCTCGAGGCGTCTGCCGAGCGGCGCATCATCATCAGCGCCAACAGCGCGGAGGCAACCATGAGGAACAGGCTCACCGCGTTGAGCACCGGGCTCGCGCCTTCGCGCATGCGTCCGTACATCATCACCGTCAGCGGCGCGTCGGAGCCGACAAGCATCAGCGTGGTGTTGAAGTTCTCGAACGACATCAGAAAAGCGATCGCCGCGCTGCCCAGCACAACCGGCAGCAGGTACGGCAGGGTGACGGTGGCGAACACGGCAAGTCGCGACGCGCCCAGGTTGTAGGCTGCTTCTTCCAGCGTGATGTCGAAGCGCTTGAGCCGCGCGCCAATGGTCAGCGTGGCGATCGAGACGATGTACGAGAACTGGCCCAGCACCACCAGTGGCAGGCCGGGGCGCAGAAAGTCCAGTTCCCACCCGAGAACGTCTTCTCCGAACTGCGCCAGCCGGCTCGCGAATGCCAGGATCGAGATGCCCAGGATCACGCCGGGGATAACAAGCGGCGCCAGCATCAGCAGCGACAGCACCGACTTGCCACGAAATCGCGTGCGCTCGATCAGGAATGCGTTGGCGGTTCCGACCGTCACTGATAGCAGCGTGACCCAGCAGGCCACGACCGCGCTGGTCCACAAGCTGCCAAGCAATTCCGCGTCGGCGAACAGCCCGATGCGGCCGGCGCCGGCGCGACCGGTGAACCAGTCGAGCGTGAAGCCGCGCCAGGGTGGCGCCGGGTAGGGCGCATCGTTGAACGCGAACACCGCCACAACGGCCAGCGGAACGAACAGGAACGCAAAGAATCCGATCGCATACACGACGGTGCTCACGCGCAACCAGGCCGGACGTGGCAGTGAGGGAATCATCGCGTCATCACCTCGCCGAGGTTCTGCCCAGACAACTTCAGGCCCAGCCAGACGATCAGCGTCGAAAGCACCAGCAGCAGGAAACCGAACGCCGCGCCCTGCTCCCAGTTGAAGCGCGTGATGAACTGGGTGTAGATCTGCTCGGTGAACCACAGCGAGTTCTTGCCGCCAAGCAGCGTGGGCGTGAGGTAGTTGCCCAAGGTCAACATGAACACCACGATGCAGCCGGCCGCGATGCCGGGTGCGGCATGAGGAATCACGATCTGGCGCAGGATAGACGCGCCGGTGCCGCCCAGGTCGTAGGCCGCTTCGATGAGCGAATCGTCCAGGCTTTCCAGCGCACCGACGAGCGGCACCACCATGAACAGCAGCGAGCCGTAGACGAGTGCGACGAGGATGGTCGCGTCGTGGTACAGCAGTTCCACGGGTTTGTCCGTGAGGCCGAGCTGCACCAGCAGGGCCGGCAGCACGCCCGATTCGCGCAGCAGGATCATCCAGCCCAGCGTGCGCACGGTTTCGCTGACCCAGAACGGAATCAGGCACAGCACAAGGAGCAGCGAGCGGCCGCGCCCGCGCACGAGTTTCGCGATGGTCCAAGCGATCGGGAAGGCGAGCAAAAGCGTGGCTACCGTTGCCACGATCGACAAGACCGCCGTGCGCACGAAGGTGTGCCAGTACAGCGGCTCGTCGATGAAGGTTCGGTATTGCTGCAGGCTCCATTCGTACTGGCGTGGGGCCACGCGCGCACGCAGCGACGACACTGCCAGGTCGACGTGCGGCAGCACGATCAGGCCCACCAGCCACAGCAGCGCGGGCGCGAGCAGCAGCAGGAACAGCAGGCGGGCGAAGGGCGCCGTGTTCGCGGAGGTGTTCATATTCGGGTCGGCGGCGCGCAGGGCCCCGTGGCTCTTTCACTGCGACGGTGCAGTCACGGCAGGCTTCACCGCGAAGCACACGGCACGCTGCGGATCGAAGCTGAACGCCACCGTCTCGCCCACGCGCAAGTCGGCGAAGCTCCCGGTCTGCGGCAGCGCGATGCGGAACTCGGCGCCCGTGTCTACTTCGCGCAGCAGCACGGCGGAATTGGCGCCGTCGAACAGCAAGCTGTCTACCTGGCCGCGGTAGCGCGGCTGGGCGGCCGGCAACTCGTCGGCGTCGCGCGCCAGGCTCAGCGCTTCGGGCCGTACGAAGGCCTGCACGGCCTGACCCGCGACCACCGGATCGCTGCGACGGGCGGAAAGCAGCAGGCCTTTGTCCGCGCTCAGCTCGACCGTGTCGCCGCGAACGGCGGTGGCGCGCCCGTCGAACCGATTGTTCGCACCGACGAAACTGGCGACGAACGGCGTGTGCGGCTCGTAGTAAAGCTGCTGCGGCGTGCCGACCTGCTCAAAGCGTCCGGCGTTCATCACAGCTACATGGTCCGATAGCACAAGCGCTTCGGACTGGTCGTGCGTGATGTACACGAACGTGGTGCCGAAGGCGGCCTGCAACTGCTTCAGCTCGATCTTCATGTGCTCGCGCAGCTTCAGGTCGAGCGCGCCGAGCGGTTCGTCCAGCAGCAACAGCGTGGGCTCCAGCACCAGGCTCCGCGCGATGGCCACGCGCTGCTTCTGCCCGCCGGAGAGCTGGTCGACACGCTTCGCCTGCGCCCCCGGCAGGCTCACGCGATCGAGCATCTGCGCGACGCGCCGCGCGATCTCGTTGCGCGGCACGCCGCGCCGCGCCAGGCCGTAACCCACGTTGTCGCCCACCGACATCATCGGGAACAGCGCCAAGTGCTGGAACACCATGTTCACTGGGCGGCGGTTCGGGGCCACGCCGTTCATCGGCCTGCCACCGATGCGGATATCGCCGGCGTCCGGCGCAATGAAGCCGGCGATCATGCGCAGCAACGTCGTCTTGCCGCAGCCGGAGGGGCCGAGGATCGAGAAGAAACTGCCGTGCTCGACGCTGAACGAAAGTTCGTCGACGGCGGCGTGGCCGCCGAAGCGCTTGACGACGCGCTCGGCCTGCAGGTCGGGCGCTGTCGTCATTGCGCGCAGGTCAGTTCGCGGCCTTGACGCGGTCGAGCACGCGGCCCTCAATCTCCTCGATGCCGGGCGGCACCGCCGGATACCACTTGACGTTTTTCAGCGCGGCCTCAGGGAAGCTGGCGGCAAACTGGGCCTTCAGCTTGGCGTCCATCAACTGGTCGGCCCCCTTGCTTGCCGTGAAGTTGCCGGCCGAGGCTGCGACTTTGGCGGCAATCTCCGGGCGCATGTTGAAATTGATCCACGCATACGCGGCGGCATCGTTGCGGCCCTTGGCCGGCAGCGCGAAGGTGTCGATCCAGCCCAGCGCGCCGGACTTGGGCGCGATGAACTTGATTTCGGGGTTGTCGTTGTTGAGCTTCCAGCCGCCGGTGTCCCACATCATCGCGCCGACCACCTCGCCGGTGCGCATGCCGTTGAGCAGTTGGTCCTTGTTGTCCCAGAAGAACTTCAGGTTGCCCTTGCACGCGGCGAGGGTCTTGCCCACCTCATCCATCAGCGCGCCATAGGCCTTGGGGTTGCCGTACAGCGCGAACGGGTCCTTGCCGGCTGCGAACGCAAATGCCAGCAGCGTCGGGCGTTTCAGGCGCACGGAGGTCTTGCCCTTGTACTCGGACTTGCAAAGGTCCGGATAGTCGGCCATGGTGGCCAGCTTGGTGTTGACAACCAGCCCGTCGGTACCCCAGATGTGCGGCAGGCCGTAGGCCTTTCCCGTCAACGTAGTGTTCGCCTTGGTGGCCTCGAGCATCGAAGGGATGAACAGTTCGGACTTGATCTGGCTTAGATCCATCGGCTTGTAGATGCCGAACTCCTGCTGCGGGCCGGTAATGCGGTCCTGTGACGGCTGCGCCAGATCGAAGCCTGCGCCGCCGGTGGCGCGCAGCTTGGAGATCATCTCCTCATTGTTGGACAAGGTGATCTCGACGTCGATGCCGGTTTCCTTCTTGAATTGCTCGACCACGTCCTTGGGCGCGTAGTCGGCCCAGGTCAGCAGGCGCAGCTTCTTTTCCTGGGCGGTAGCGGGTCCGGCGGCAACGGCTGCAAGCGCCAGCGCGGCAAGAAGTCGACGGCTCAGACAGGTCAGTGTCATGGCGGGTCTCCGGTTGGTCGAGTTCCACTCTAGCGGCAAAACGTTGCCGTTTGCAAACCTGGCAGACCACCCATTCAAGCCGACCTCGGGTGGCAGACCTGCTGCCCGTCACGACGAGATCACCGCCGTGAATGCAGCGACGGTCAGGTCATCGCGAAACGCCTCCCGAGTCAACTCTTGAGCCGCTTCTGCGACGCCTGCCCCACGTACCCGTGCAGTGCGTGGAACCTGCTCCTGGGCGAGCCGTCAGCCTGCGCGCTGGTACCGCGGCTCGGCAAAAATCGACGACAGTTCGACCCGCCTGATTTCCGGGTGGTCGGGCACTGCGTACAGAACGGGCGCGAGCAGTTCTTCGAACAGTCCGCGCAGGCTGCGCGCCCCCGACTTGTACTCGATAGCCAGGTCGGCAATCTCCTCGAAAGCGCGCGGTGCAACTACGAGTTCGACACCCTGAATCTTGAGGATGGCCTGGAATTGCCGGTAGATGCTGTTGCGCGGTTCGGTCATGATCCGGACCAGCATGTCGCGGGACAGTTCGCGCAGTCGCGCAACGGTGGCGAGTCGCCCGCTGAATTCCGGAATCAGGCCGAATTCGACGAGATCGGTCGGCTTCACGCGATCGTTCAGCCGCTCGAGGATCCGCCGGTTGTCTTCGTCGGACGTGGAAACGAAGCCGAAGCCATGGCTCTTGGACATGATCTCGTTGAGCCCGACAAACGCTCCGCCACAGATGAATAGCACGTGCGTCGTGTCAAGGTACTCGCCGCTCGCAAGACGCACTGGCGCGCCTTCCATGATCTTGAGCAACGCATGTTGGACGCTTTCGCCTGACGGACCGCGATCCGAGGCGGCCGAGGCCGACTTCAGTTTGTCGATCTCGTCGATGAACACGATGCCATGCTGGGTGCGCGCGACCTCGCCCTCAGCCTTGTCATGCAGGCGCTCGAGGATCGCCTGAATCTCATCGTTGACGTAGCGCGACTGGGCCAGCGAGGTCGCGTCTGCAGTAACGAACGGCACTTTCAGCAAACGCGCGAGCGATTCGCACAGCAGCGTCTTGCCGGTGCCCGTCGGGCCCACCAGCAGCACATTGCTCTTGGTGATCTCCAGCCCTTCGTCGCGCGATAGCGCGAGCTTCTGGTAATGCGCATAGACGGCGACGGCTAACGTCTTCTTGGCTTCGTCCTGGCCGATGACGTACTGGTTCAGGTGGCGCACGATCTCGCTCGGCGTCAAGCGAGGATCCAAGGCATTCATCAGACGCTCCTCGCTCATCGTTCCAGTCCCACTGCTCCTTGTACCGCAGCAAGCCGGATCACGGCCAACGCCCGTCGAGCGACCATACCAAGCGTCGATCTAACCAGCAAAATTGCCATGGTCGACGACTGCTTCACAACAGCCTTTCTCAAGTCGGCTGAGGTCCGCTTTACGACTGATGGGCGGGACGAGTCGAATCTCGCCACATGGCCAAGAGTCGCCGGCGAACTACTTTGTCGGCACCAGCTTGATCCCTCGCACGCTATCAAGCGCAGCTTGCGCTTCCCGCTCTGCACCGTCATTGAATAGCACCGTGAACATCACGATTACATCGCGCGCCGCCACCGCACCTTGGTAGAGGCGCCTGTACTCCCCCTGCTTGGGCGCGCGATCCGTAGCGGCGTAGTAGCAGCCTTCAACCTGAGCACCCTTCAAGTCCGTCAGCGGAAGCTCTTGCTCCACGGCCCTGGCTCGCACTTCAGCATTGCTGTTTTCGACGACTCGGCAGACCTCGGCTTTCGATGTTGGTTGCCCGGGCAACGGCATCGGCGACAGAAGTAGTTGCGTACGGCCGGGAGATGTCTCGAACGTCATCAGTGCTCTGGCGCCAAGGGCTGGCGGCACCTGGCGCGTTCCCGGGCCGAGAGGTATGACAAGAGTGCCGCTCGGGCCCAAGGGCAGCTCTGCTGTTTGCTGGGCGACGGCGATACCGCTACCCAGCTGAGCGGAGGCCGCGAGGGCGGAAAGCAGAAGAAACCGAGTCCAGGACCAGTGCGCGTGCAAGATCAACTCTCCTTTTGAGGTCACAGAAGCGCCCACCTTTGGGCCGATTCTCACCCGAGCGGCCTAGGACCGCTACCTGGCTCACGGTGCTCGTAAGCCTTCAGTCTTCCTGTGATCGTGCCGCATGTGCGCGAGTGTCGGTGTTCTTGCACCCGCCCTGAAATGGCAGGATGATTTCCGTCCCTTTCAGGTGGAACTCGAATCAACGGCCAATCCTCGGGCATCAATTAACAAGGCGAATAGAGCGACGGAGGGAACCATGAACAAACTTGCCTCGACGCTGGTCTGGGCGGTAGTGGTGCTGGTCGGCGCAATCGCATTTGGGGCAATCGCGCTGGGCCGCGGTGAGTCCGTCAATTCGGCCTGGCTTGTGACGGCGGCACTGTGCGTCTACCTGGTTGCCTATCGCTTCTACAGCAAGTTCATCGCAGACAAGGTGCTTCGGCTGGACGACTCGCGCCCGACCCCTGCGGTGCGTCACAACGACGGCATGGACTACGTGCCGACGAACAAGTGGGTCCTTTACGGCCACCATTTTGCGGCCATCGCGGGAGCCGGCCCGTTGGTCGGACCGGTGTTGGCGGCACAAATGGGATTTCTGCCCGGCACCTTGTGGATTCTGGTCGGCGTCGTGGTGGCCGGTGCGGTGCAGGATTTCATCGTTCTGTTCGTATCGGTACGTCGCGACGGCAAGTCGCTGGGCCAAATGATCAAGATGGAACTCGGCCCGGTGCCCGGGTCGCTGGCCCTGGTCGGCGTGCTCGCGATCATGATCATCATCCTTGCGGTTCTGTCGCTGGTGGTGGTCAAGGCGCTGACAGCAAGCCCGTGGGGCCTGTTCACGATCGCAGCGACGATGCCAATCGCACTGTTCATGGGCGTCTACATGCGCATACTGCGGCCCGGCAAGGTTGGCGAGGCCTCCGCCATCGGCGTCGTACTGCTACTGCTGTCGCTTTACTACGGGCGTGCCGTGGCAGCGGATCCGACCTGGGGTCCGATGTTCACCTTGAGCGGCCCGCAGCTGGCCTGGGCGCTGATCCTTTACGGTGCCGTCGCCGCCAGTCTGCCGGTGTGGCTGATGCTCGCGCCGCGGGATTACCTGAGTACATTTCTGAAAATCGGTACCGTCGTTGCACTGGCGATCGGTATCTACGTCGTCGCGCCGCCGCTGGCGATGCCGGCCACGACGCAGTTCATTGATGGATCGGGACCCGTCTTCTCCGGAAAGCTCTTCCCGTTCCTGTTCATCACGATCGCCTGCGGCGCCGTATCGGGCTTTCACTCACTGATCTCGTCCGGCACGACACCGAAAATGCTCGAACGAGAATCGCATATGCGATTGATCGGATTCGGCGGCATGCTGGCGGAATCCTTCGTGGCCGTCATGGCGCTGACCGCTGCCTGCGTGCTCGACCCGGGCATCTACTTCGCGATGAACGCGCCGGCAGCGGTGATCGGCACCACTGCCGCCAACGCGGCACAGGTCATCTCGGGCTGGGGTTTCACGATCACGCCGGAGATGATCAATCAGACGGCCGTCGATATCGGCGAAACGACCATCCTGTCGCGTGCCGGTGGAGCGCCAACTCTGGCGGTGGGCATGGCACAGATCCTGGCACAAGCGCTCGGCGGAAAGGCGATGGAGGCTTTCTGGTATCACTTCGCGATCCTGTTCGAGGCGCTGTTCATCCTGACCGCCGTCGACGCCGGTACGCGTGTCGGCCGCTTCATGATCCAGGACATGCTGGGTCACGTGTACAAGCCGCTCGGCAATACGGAATTCCTGCCGGCGAACATTCTTGGGACGGCCCTGTGCGTATCGCTCTGGGGTTACTTCCTGTACCAGGGTGTGGTCGATCCGCTGGGTGGTATCAATACCCTGTGGCAATTGTTCGGTGTTGGCAACCAGATGTTGGCCGGCATCGCGCTGCTTTTGTGCACCAGCGTGTTGGTGAAGATGAAACGCGAGCGTTATGTCTGGGTGACACTGGTGCCGACCGCCTGGCTGCTGATTACGACTTTGACGGCCGGCGTCCAGAAGATTTTTAGTTCCGATCCGAGGATCGGCTTTATCGCTTTGGCGAACAAGTTCAGTGCCGCCGCTGAACAGGGCACCTTGCTCGCGCCGGCAAAATCGATTGGCGAGATGCAGCGTGTTGCTTTCAACAACTACCTCGATGCAGTCGTCTGCAGTGTATTTGTGTTGCTGGTGGTCGCGATGTGTGTGTTCGCGGTGAAGATCTGCCTGCAGGCGCTGCGCCAGGCGCAGCCGACCGCAATCGAGATTCCGCCGCAAGTGCAGGCGCATGGAGCTGCAGCATGAGCCGCAGCGCCGGTGTTCAAGACGAAGCGCCTGCGGCTGTGGGAGCGTCGGGATCCGTTTGGCCAGCTCCCGAACTTCGCCGCATGCACATGCAGAAGATTCGCCAGGCGTGCCGGCAGTTGTTCGGTATCCCGGACTACGATCGCTATCTGGCCCACGTTCGAACCAATCATCCTGGCGAACCGATCCTGTCAGAGCGAGAATTTCATGCTCTCGCCATCGATCGAAGGTACGGCGGTATGAGCCCGCGTTGCTGTTGAAGTCGCCGCGTTCGAGAGCGCTGATCCCGCCGCAGCTTGTCAGCCGAAGGCCGTGGTACGGGGGAAGCGCTTTCTGAATTCGTAGATCTCGCGCTTCTCGTCGTCCGACGTGGGCTGCAGGCCGATCCCGCGAATCTGCTTCAACAATTCCTCGCCATGCTTCAGCTGGAGGGGAAAGACCTCGACCGTGCCGTCTTCTCAGTCGCACGAAAAGCGATTGCGCCTGGGCATCGAATTCCACGGCGCCTGGTTCGGTTGCAACCGCATCGTTCGTAAGCAGCCTGCGCAGCAGGGTGCCGGACAGGGAATCGAATACCGCAACGCCATTTCCGAGCTCCTGCATCAGCGCGAAATAGCGCCGGTCCCGGGAAACGGCGATCGGATACCGCGCGTCGTAGCCGTTGACCAGGTCTGTTATTCGGCGGGCACTTTTCAGATCGACGAGTTCGATCGGGCTCTCCGCGCCGTCCGAATAGAGCAGCCGTGCTTCGTCCGCCAGCATGCGCACGGAGAGGTCCGTAAATTCATTGATGGCCCACTGTTCTCCTTCGAAGAACTTCTCCATCAGGCCGGCCGGACATTCTTCCACCTTGACGGGAACCGTCCCGCTTTCGCCCAAGGGGGACAACTGGGAACCGATTGCCAGTCCCGCCGGAAGCGATGCGGTGGCCACCGTCTTGTTCTGGTCGACGAAATAGACCTGCGGCTTGGCCGCCTCGCCTCCGAACAGGACGGCCGCAGGTGGGAATTGCGCCGATTTCAAACACTTGATCTTGGCGGGTCCGCTCGGCGTCGGGCTCGGTGACGTCGTGCCGTCCGGCGGCGTCATGATCACTCCATACAATTCCGAGCGCAGGTCCTTCACGGTGAACGGCTTCCCGTCCGGATCGAGCTTTGACTCCGCGCGCAGGTCCTTCGTTGTGAACGCGACACTCGTCAGGCTCGGGTCGATGTCGTATTTGATCTTTGGAATCGGACGACTGATTGCCGCGCCGACAAGTCGGAGCTGCCACTCCGGCGCGCTGGTTCCAATCGCAAAGCGGACGAGCGAACCGTTCTCCGTCAGAATGGCCGCACGCGCTCCATCCGCGCTCACGCGCAGGGCGCGCGACTTCTCGTAGGCTCCCTCATATTGGGTCGACTTGCCCGCCTCGGGTGTCCACGATCCCGCCCGGCCCTGCGCACCGATCCAGAACACGACATCATTGTTGTTCGAGACCTTCCAGTCGCTGATCGGTCCGGCAATCGACGCCGTCCTGTCCTTGCTCTCTCCGAGCGGACTCGCGTCGGACTCCGCTTTCTCGAAGAGGTATGCGCCCGCGGCGGTAGCCACCAGGCGGATGACACCGCGCGTGGCCGGCGCGATCCCGATCAGCCTTGGATATTTCCCCAGCGGTTGACCCAGGGTCGCAGCGGACTTGTCGGTGAGCCGCTGTACGCGCGTGACTGCCGTCACAGACGAGAAGGATCTGCCCGCCGTCGGGCGAGAAGCGAACGGCTTCGGTCGGTGCTGATTCATGTGTGCAGGGGCTGTCGAAAATCACCAGCGCACTGCCCTTCATTTGCTGGACGTTTGCCCGCGAAACGTCGTCCGCCGTCCCGGTCCAGGCGAAGCACCACGGCTCCGGTGCTGAGCGCCACGGCAAGCCGCTGGCCATCGTCCGACAGATCGATGTTCTGAATCTCGGCCGGTGCGTTCCTCCCAGTGAAATTGAGCAGCTCCGAATCGCGCGCGCTCGCCGGACTTTGCATTGATCAACTGGTAGGCGAGGTCCTTCTGCCGATCGACCCATGCCACCACCATCACATCGGCGTCTTTTGCGTAGCTCAGCCAGCGCCGGTCGCCGCCGACGGTCAAATCGTGCACGTAGGTCACGGTGTCGAGAGCGATGTCGGCCCGCGCGATACTGGACTCGGTGACGACGACGACCTCGGAAGACTTTGCAGCGACGCGGATCTTTCCGCCGCCGAGGCGACTCAGGCCATCCAGCTGGCGCAGCTGTGGCATGCCGGTTTCCAGGCCTTCGAGCAAGTGGGCGCCTTTGTTGCCCAGCAGCAGCAATGCCTTGCCTTCCATCACGAAGGCGATGCTGTCCAGGTTGCCGCCAGCATCCTCGTCCTGCGTGTTCGGCTGCGACCAAAGCCGCTTGCCCGACTTCGCGTCCCAGACGGCGAGGCCATCCTCGCATCTGGCCGCAGCGAAACTGCCGTTCTGCGAAAGGCTCACGATCCGTATCGCCGAATCCTTGCATGGCGCGTCCATCAGCAACGCCGCCTTGACATCGCCCCGCGGCGATGCTGCAAGGCGCTCCTTGTCCCAGACCCTGATCCGATGGTCGAACAACGTTGCAAGACGCCGGCCGTCCGGGCTGAATCCGATGACCTGGGGCTCTTCCAGCATGATGTAGTTCGGCTGAACGCCAGACGACAGGCTCTGAACCAGCTGGCCGGTATCCGCGCTCCACAACCGATGGCCATCGGTCAGGGTTGCGGTCACCACGTGCTTGCCGTCCGGTGACCATGCAGTGTCCAGGATCTTCCCGTCAGGATGACGCAGGCCCGCCTCTTCCTGCACCATCGCCCACCCGCGCGACAATGCAAGCTCCAGCCGTGGCCTGAGCGGTGTCATGTCGGAAATCACGTCCGGTGCACCGCTGCGCGCCACCTTCAATCCCAGCACGCTGTCGCCCTGCTCGAACAGTCGGAACGCGAGCGAGGCCGACAGATCCGCCTGGCGAACGAAGCTTTCCTTCTGGGCACTGGTGGCCGCCTGTTTCTGGATCCATGCAAAGCCGGCCAGTCCCGCCGACACCACCGCAACCAGAACCGCCGCACCGATACCGAGCCGCAGCCGCCGCGTCGCGACCGTGCGGCTGGCCGCAATGAACCGGCGGTGCAGAGGCGTCGGATTGGGCGCTTCCTTCGGCTGCACGGTGAGCCACTTTTCGGCGGCCTCCAGCGCCGGGCCGCGCAGAACGAAATGGCTGGCCCCTCCCGCAGCGTCCCAGCGCCGGGCGATGTCCCCAAGCCTCGAATGCTCGCGAATCCATCCGATATCGGTATTGAGCGCGTGCACCAACTGGTCGCAGGCCTCGTTGAAATCGCCGGAAGCGCCCGCCCTGCGATCCTCGATGAAATAGATGTAGTTGAGCCGGGCCAGGGCCTCGGGAGACGGATGGCCTGCAATATCAACGGCCACTACGGGCAGGAACCGCTTGTTCAGCGTCGAGGCGAAGTCGACTTCGCGCTGCGCGACCGCAGACGCTACCGAATCGGGGCTGAGCACGAAGACAATGCTGTCGGCTTCGGTGATGAGCTGCTGAATTCGCCCCCACCATTCCTCGCTTTTTTCGATCGCCTCGCGATCCACGAACGTCTCGACGCCGCGCTGCTTCAACGCTGCTTCGAGTCGCTCGACGAATGCGTTGTTCGCCCGCGAGTAGGAAATGAATACGCGTGCAGGTTCGTCCCCGCGTCGATCCCCTTTGGTCTTGTCCAAGCGAGCCTTGCCTGATTGAGCCTTGCCTGATTCAGACCTGCCTAGTCCTCCCATTGCCACGACGCTGCTCCCATGTGCAAAGCCTCTGCCACGTCTGCGCCTGGGCAGAGGCCTCTCATCAAAGCAGCGTAGCAGCGGGGGTGTCGCGCAGCGCGCTTGCTTGCGCCTATGCTCTGACAAATCCCGGGCTGCGAAAACCAGAACGGCGGTCAGCAGGAAAGCGAAGCCAGCGGCATCCAGGCGCTCCGGCAAAGCCGCACATTCGGCCAGGTCCGCCGTCAAGTCCAGACCGAGCAAGGCGCTTGCCCCGCGCGCGCTGTCTTGAAGCCCAGGGCAGTCGCGGCCAAGACTGCTCCAAGGCCAAGCGGCGCCGCGGACGGCAAGCTCGAAGGACAGGCTACGGCACACCGAGCAGCAGATAAAGACTCCAGCGTCCCGCTCCGACACCGACCCCGACGTAGGCCGGCCCGAGGGCGGTGTCTGCGCCGAGGAAGACCGAAGCTGGACCACACCGTACCTGGCGACGGCAGGCTGTCGACGCGATCGCTGATACGGCCCACTTCGGCCGATCCACCGACGTAGATGCCGGAGCCCAGCAGATCGGGCAGCGGCAGAATGCGGTTGTAGTACATCAGGCGGCCGAACGCGTACTCGCGCCCGGAAAATTCGTTGATGCGATATGCCGACAGATGCAACGGACCGCCGAGCGTGAACGACTCGTAGGCCGGCATGTCGGATCCGAGCGACGACCCGCCGGCGGCAAACGCGTTCAGCGTATGCGGGCCCCAGCTCTTGATGGCGCGTCCAAGCGCCTCGACGCGGTTGTAACTCGTCGCCGATCCCAGCGATTCCATTGCGAAGTAGCCGGTTCCGACCAGCCCATACCCTGCCCGCGGGAAGAAGGCGCTATCGGTCTGATCGACGAAGAGTGCCGCGCGGAGCCCCGCGGTCGTCTCCCGAATCGACGGCAGCACCGGAGAGCCGGTGTCGACACGTGCATACACGCGCGACATGACGTAGCCCGCGCGGAATTGACCCCAGGTCCCCAGCACCGCGCCGCCATCCAGCCCACCCTGTGTGACGCCGATAAGATACGTGGCAACGGGGTTCTCGCCGTCAAATACGTCCCGGGTCTGCTGGCCGACGTAAATACTCGGTGCGACGAACCATTTTCCGGCTTCGTTCAGCGGCTGATAGAACTCCGACCCAAGAAATGTGTTCTGGCCGAGCTGCACCTGCGTGGTCCATTCCGCGCCGAGGCGGTTGATCCAGGACTTGCGGTACTGCACGAGGAGGTTGAACTGATTGTCGCCCGAGAAGTCACTGGCGAGGCCGAGGCCGAAGCGTAGGTAGTCAGGCCCCCACGACTTCTCGACCGGCTCGACGAGCAGCGCGCGCGGACCAGTCTCGCCGCCGACGATCCGATAGCTGATGCTCTCGTAGTCGCCCGTTCCGTAAATGCGGCGCAGGTCGGCGCCCAGCTTGTCCTCGGTCAGCGGCTCGCCCGGCTTGCTTTCAATCAGTGCCTGTGCCACCGCCGGGTTGGTGCGCTTTAGGCCTTCGATGCGAATCTCGTCAACGCTGCCGAGCGCCTTCGACTCGGCCACCTGCTTGGATCGCAGCGCTGCATACTGCTCTGGCGGCAGGCTGTAACGCTTGAGCTTGTCGGCAAGGGCCCGCGTTGCGTCCTCGCCGATCTTGATCGCGTCCTTGGAGCGCTCAAAACTGCCCGCCGAGATGTCGCCGAGGTCCGGCGAGATCAGCACGTCGTTCGGGCCGAGGCTCTTGATCTGCTGGTCGACGGTCTGCTTGCCGAGGAAGTTGATCAACTGGGCCGTGACGCTGAGGGCCGAGGTGATCTCGGAGCGCTTCAGCGGCGGCGTGGAGATGTTGACGGCGATGATGACTTCGCCACACAGCTTGCGTGCTTCATCGATCGGCAGATTGTTGGCGATCCCGCCGTCAACCAGCAGATGGCCATCGATCTCGACCGGCGCGATCGCGCCCGGCACCGACATGCTGGCGCGCATGGCCTGCGCCAAACTGCCCTTGCTCAGCACCACGGAGTCGCCGGTCTCGATGTCGGTTGCCATCGCCCGGAACGGAATCGGCAGTTTGTCGAAGTCGCCGATGCCAAATGCCGGTGTCGACAGGTCTCGGAAGAAGGTTTCGATCGACACGCCCGCGATCACACCCTTCGGTAGCGCCAGGCCATCCTTTACGCCGAACTCGGGCTTGAACAGCGTCAGGTAGTCGTCGACCTTGCGGCGAACCGCGATTTCCTTGCGGGGCGGAGCGTCGCGGAAGATGGTGTCCCAGTCGGCTGCGACGACCCGCTTTTCCATGTCCTCCGGAGTGCGGCCGGCGGCGTACGTCCCGCCGACGACCGCGCCCATGCTGGTGCCGGTCACGCAGTGCACCGGAATGCGCATCTCCTCGAACACCTTCAACACACCGATATGCGCCAGACCGCGCGCTCCGCCGCCCGACAGCGCGAGTCCGATGCGCGGGCCTTGCGCGGATGTCGCGACCCGCTCCTGTGCGGCGGCGGGTGGTGCGGCGCCGGTGTTCGTCTGCGCGGCGGCCGCGCTCGCGATGAAAAGTCCGGTCAGGGCGGCTGCCTGCAGGTTGGTGCGGGTAATCATCAAAAGCTCCTTCGGAGCAGCGCGATGCGCCATCGTTCCATACTGCTAGGGTCGCTTCTCTGACGTTCTGTCCTAACGCAAACGGTGGCGATGTGGCTCTGTCAGCACTAGTAGTTCCGGCCACCTTGAGCGGCATCCAAAACGGCCGACCGAAGCAGACGCAGACGGGCGTACGCTAATCGCGTTGATGATCCTCGAAGGAGTCTGGCGACATGAGGTGCAGTCTCTTGCTGGCCGCTGCATTGCTGTGGCCAATGAGCAGCATGGCCGCCGACTTCGCCACCAAGGGCGGTGCTGCAGGCAGGCAATGTCGATCAGATCGTCGACGTCCTGAAGCAGGATTCCGTACGATCTCGAACTGCTGATCAGTTACGGTACCTCGCGCGGCGGCTCCGCAGGACATCTTGCTGTCGCGGTCGCGGATGGTGTCCCTGGCGACGACCTCGTGTACTCAGCGAACTTCTACGCCGACCGTTCCCACGAGCACGCGACGGGGTTTTACACCGACGAACTGATGGTCCGCGTGCCGAAGAAGGAATACCTGTACGGCACGACGTCCTCGCTGGGCGATACCGCATCGTTCGGGCTGGATTTCGGTGAGATCTACAAGAGGTCCGTCATCGGAGTGCGCGTCTACGGCGTGCCGGAGAGCGAGCAGAAAGACGGTCGCCGACTTCTTCGCGCGCATCAACGACGACTACCGCAAACGTGCCCGCAACACCGAGTACCACGTGGCGAAGTCCTTTACGACTACCTGCGACTGAACTGCGCCAAGACGATCGGCGCAGCGTTCCGGTATGGCGCCGGGTACAAAGATCTCGAGGTGACGAGTGCACGGCTGCTGTCCCGAACCCGCCTCGTCGCAGCGGCCAACGCCAACATTCCGAGCGAGATGGCCATGCGCCTGATGCAGGAGTGGCACGCACGCGGCTACCGGATGGACGTGGTCTTCTACCGTAAGTACCCCGGGTCGAACTACGTCGATCCGCACGACGACGAACCGGTGGCGTTCAAGGACATGCCGAACCGGTTTCCGTCGGTGCTGTCGCGTGACTTCCGCAGGGAGGAAGGGCAGTACGAGGACCCGGACAATCTCTTCGTGCTGTACCTGCTCTACAACATCGCCCGCTACAGCGTGGTGGTCGACGAGGCCACGAAGCTGCTTGAAATAGGACGGAGCAAGACGCCCATGCCGTACGTCGAGGCGGCGAAGCTGGCGGCGCAAAGTGCTACTTCGGATAGCGAGAACTACGGGCGGCGAGTGTCGTTCCGACCGAAGGGGACAACGATCGACGCGGACCCTTGAAGTCACCGCTGTGCCGGCGTGGTCAGTCCCGCGACCGCCGACATTGCGCACTGCTGACACCAAGAGGAGAGCTTATGGCATGGGAAATGGAAGTGATGGAAGGATGCGCCGTCGTGCGCATGAACACCAACAAGATGAATGTGCAGAACGACCAGTTCTTCGCCGATCTGCACGACGCCTTTGACCGCCTCGAGCGCGAGTTTAGCGAGCTTCCGGTCGTGCTGACCGGCCAAGGCGACGTCTTCTCGGCTGGCATCGACTTCCAGTACAGCTTCGAGATCTTCGGCAGCGGCAGCCAGGACAAGATCCGCGAGTGGTATCGGGGCTACCGCGAAACGAATCTGCGCATCTTCCAGTACCCGAGGCCCACGGTGGCGGCAGTGAATGGCCATGCCATCGCTGGCGGGCTGATCACGGCACTCGACTGCGATTTCCGGATCGCCGCCCGCAAACCGGCGAAGTTCGGCCTCAACGAAGTGCCCATCGGCATCCCGATGCCGGCGGCGTATGTCGAGATCATCAGGTACGCCTTGGGCGATCAGGTCGGCGCGCTCAGCCACGCTGCGCGGGAAGCTTTACGACGCTCGAAGAGGCGGAGCGGCTCGGCTTCTTCCACGAGGTGGTGGAACCCGACAAGCTGCTCTCCACCGCGATCGAGTACGCGCGATGCATCACGCCCGACTGCAACACGGCCTACGCGATGTCGAAGAAGGCGCTGCAGGACGGCGTGCTGCGGCAGATTGAAGAGCGTACGGTGGCTCTGGACGAGCGCCTCCCCGCCGGCATGAGCGACCCCGGGAACCGACGCGCGCAGGATCGGCGCAGGCAGGAGATCATGCACAAGCGGTAGGTTCCCTGACCCTTCCGGGGCATCTCACGGCCGTGATCATCAACGCGCACGGCCAGACTTCCGCTTGGCCTGGCGCTTCTCCCAGGCCGCGAGGTCCGCGAGATAGCGCTCACGCGCCGCCTCATAGACATCAAAGATGCACGGATTGCATCCGCTTCCGCAGCACGCCTCCAGATCGGGCGGTATCGGCGGAGTTGGCGCCGGATCGTCAACGGTCTCGCCCTTGCGAACGTTCATACGAAAGCCCCTGGTGGAGCGCGCCTGCGTAGAGCTGCGCGCGCCTGCGTAGAGTTGCCCGCCCCTGCGTGCGGAGCTTGATTGCTAGCTCCTGAGCGCCTGCGCCACGCGGCGCACGAAGCCCGCCGAATGCGCCCCGTCGAGCCAGCGTGCAACTACCACCGCTTCGTTGTCCGGATCGATCCAGACCATGTGGCCACCCGCGCCGAACATGAACCAGCTCGAGCGCGAGGCATCGGCGAACAGGCGCCCGTCGCGATTGAGCCATGCAAGCCAGCCGTAGAACAGCAGCCCGCGCGCATGCGCGATGCCCGCGAGCAGCGCAAGGTAGGTCTTCGCGACGCTGAAAGTCTGGTCCGCGCGATCGGGTTCGCCCCAGGCGGCGACTTCCTCACCGCGTACACGGATGACGCCAGAGACGCCGCCACGCAAATGCACCGGCCCGCGCAGGCGGTTGAACGGCGGCGGGTCATCGCGGTGGAGGCCCCACTGCGCAAGGTCGGCTGCCGGATCGCGCGGCCACGGAATCTCGTGCGATTGCGCGAAGGTGACTGCTTCGTTGAACTGCTCCACGACACTCATGATAGCCAGCGTAACCATCGAACGCGGCGACATTGCCCGGCGGATCGCCGCAACCGCCAATGTGAATATTCCACATTGTTTGCGACGAATAGTTTCTGGAAGCCATTGACTTGGTGGCCGACACTGCACGCTCGGGACCGGGCATGCGTTCTTCGCCAGTGAAGGTCGACGTCGACCGCGGTGCCCGACATCCGGCGTCGGACATTACGTCCGCAGGGACCCGGCCCCTCCGGGGTGCAGTTCGAAAGGAGCCTCCATGCCCAATGGGAAAGCAGCTGCCATCGCTGCTGACAAGCACCTGGATACCCCGCTGTCGAAGCTCACGGCGGCGCAGTTCGTAGATGCCTTGACCGTCCACAAGCTCGCCCCGCATATCAAGTTCTGGCCCGAGAAGAAGAAGTACGAGCTCGAAGTCGAGCCGATCCTCGACAAGCTGCGTCTGCGGGATTTCATCGAAATCATCAACCGCATCAAGGTCGAGAAGAAGAAGGTCGAGTACGAGATCCCCGACTGGTGGAAATGGCGCGTCAATCCGGATCCGACGCAGATCGAGGTTGCGCAGCGTCTGGATGACGTGGTGCAGAAACTCGATGCGGTCACCAACCAGCTGGGCAATCGTTGAGCAAACCCCACCCCGGTCACGGCCGGGGTGTCAGGGAGACCCCCATGAGTCTGAATGCACTGGTCGCCTGGCCCGACGACAAGCTTGCCGGCGCGGTCGCGCATGAGTTGTCACAGCGCGGTCAATCGTGGCGCTGGCTCGTACCCAGCACCCTGGCGGGGCTCCGCGCCTCAATTTCCGACTCCGTGCTGCGGCTCGACGGCGAGTTGGTCGATGCGGTGTTGTGGCGCGTTGCACCCGAGGCCGACCTCAGTGTGGACTTCGCGGCCAACGATCGGGTGTTCGCTGACACCGAAGCGCGTTCGTTCTGGCTGGCAGCGCTGAACCTCGATGCTGTGCGCTCCACCATCCGCCCAGCGGCCGAGCTTTTCTTCGCCCGCAGCGGCTGGTCGTATTGGCGCGAGGTGTTGCGTCGCCGCTCGGTGCGTCTCGCGTCGCTGCGGTTCGGCGCCGACGTGTCCCTCGCGGGTGCTGCTTCCGCTGCATGGTTGCCTTACGGCTCCGCGACCCTGCGCCCGGTGCCTTCTGCGGCCGCCGTCGATCTGTTGGGAGCGGCCACAACACAGCTCAATGCGGCGCTACGGGTCCACTTTGCCGGCACCGTGCTCAGTGGCGCTGAGGGGCTGCTCATGCAGGCGCGCGCCGAACTTGGCAAGGCCGCACGGGTGCTCAACGACGACGGTCTTTACCTCGGTGACATGCTGGTCTCAGACGACGGCGCAATTCTTGCGGTCGACGCCTTTCCTCGCATCGAGCATCCCGCCACCGTGCGCCGTTTGCTACCCGCTACCTTGGAGGTGCTCAATGACAGTTCTGATCGTCGGTGACGCCGAGGACCTGACCTCCGCCTACGTCGGCTTCCGGGCCCGGCAGCACGGACTGTCAGTTCAGGTGCTGGACGAGAGTCGCTTTGGGGTCGACTGGCGATTCCATCTGGACGATGGAAACGCCGGTGCTGATGTCGTTGCATTTGCCAACGGTGATGAATTGCCGCTGCGTCAGGTGGCGGGCGCCTTTGTGCGATTCACACCGACCCCCGAAGTCCCCGTCGCAGTGCGCGACGATCCGCCCGTAACGGAAACCTATGCGCGCGAGCGGCGCGCGGCACTGCACGTTCTGCTGCATCGCCTCGCGGCACCGGTCGCCAATCCTCCCGGACGCGGTCAGGCCAACGGCTCGAAGCCTCTGCAGATGGCGCAACTGGCGAGAGCCGGTTTCGACGTGCCGTGCTGGATCGCCGGCAATGACGTGGATCAGATCCGCGCGTTCACGGCGGGGTTGCGCGATGGCGCCATCATCAAATCGTGCTCCGGTACGCGCTCCGAGGTGCGGCGCTGCTCCGAAACGTTCCTCGAGCGACTGGTAGACGGTTCGTGCCCGGTCATCGTGCAGAAGTGGGTGGACGGGTTCGACGTGCGGCTGCACACCGTGGGCGAGCAGTCGTTCGCAACGGCCATCGAGGCCGGCCCGGGAGTGGATTATCGCTTCGATGACACGCGGCGGCAGTATCGTGCTTACTCCGCACCGGAGGCTCTCGTTGAGAAGTGTCTGAAGTTCGCACGCGACCAGGGACTCTTGATAGCGGGCTTTGACTTCCGAGTCGACGGCGAGGGCCGCTGGTGGTGCCTGGAGTGCAATCCTGCGCCGACATTTCTGCCATACGAAATTGAAACCGGACAGGCGATCGCCGACACATTGTTAGCGAACATGGGCGGTTGAGCGGAGGCTCTACCGGCAGCGTTGAATACAGAGCGATCTGAGAGTTCGAGTTCAGCGTCGGAAGCTTCGGCAACGAGTTTTCGAACAGCCTCGGCCGCCATCTGACTCTCGCTTCCTAGCTATTCGGCGGGCCGCCCCAAAGACATGCCGCGCCGCGTACGCCGCTTGAATCGCCGTGCACTGGTCTCTCCAGGCGCGTCGCCACCTGATCTGAAAAGACGTGTGATCGCCACAATTTCGGCACGTTCGAATACAGGCGTGTGACGTTCGACACCCCACCTCCCAGCACGATCACGTCGGGATCGAGCAGGTTGATCGCTCCCCCAAGCGCCCGCGCCAGACGTTCCTCGTATCGCATGATCGCCGCCTCGCTTGCAGCTCCGCCCTCGCGTTCCAAGGCCGGCCCACATAAGTAGGTTTCGATGCAACCCGCGCGGCCGCAGTAGCAGGGTCTGAGTGGCAAGTCATCCCCGGCGGGCAGTGGCAACGGGTTGTGGCCCCACTCTCCAGCGATGGCGTTCGGCCCCTCCAGAACCCGACCGTCGACGACGATGCCGCCGCCCACGCCGGTGCCCAGTATCACGCCGAGCACCACTCGCTCGTTCTTCCCTGCGCCGTCGACCGCCTCCGAAAGCGCGAAACAGTTGGCGTCGTTCGCCAGCCGCACGGGACGCCCCAACGCGGCCTCTAGATCGCCTTGCAGCGGCCTGCCTATCAGGCAGATCGAGTTCGCGTTCTTCACCAGCCCGGTGACGCGCGAGAGC
This sequence comes from uncultured beta proteobacterium, assembly GCA_963735955.1. Classification (GTDB taxonomy): domain Bacteria; phylum Pseudomonadota; class Gammaproteobacteria; order Burkholderiales; family Burkholderiaceae_F; genus CAVTND01. The sequence continues at coordinate 434,488 of CAVTND010000016.1, forward strand.
GCCCCCGGGATCCCGACGCCGACTGTTCCTCGGCGGTCGGTGACCGACTCGATCGCGCGCACGAGCGCAGCAACCGCCTCAACCGTGCCGCCATAGTCCCCCTGCGGAGTGGGCACCCGTTGACGCACAAGTTCGCGTCCGGCCACGTCGAGGGCGATGCCTTCGATCTTGGTGCCTCCGAGGTCGATGCCGATGCGCACGAACTCGATCCTACCCGCTCACCGCACTTTGACGTGCTGACTTGCTTTCTAGCGCGGCCTTGATGCGAGATTCAACTGGACGCTGCGCGCGCAATGCCTGCAAATCCCGCCGCTCCAAGTCAACAGCACTGTCAGGCGCGGGGGGGCACAAGGCCTTTGGCAGCCTCAATCCGCTCGACGCGATCGTCAAGTACGCCTATGAATGCCGCCAGCGAATTGGTGGCCTGATCGACATGCGCGCGCAGTGCCTGTTCCAGTCCATCGAGCCGCTGCGCCAGCGCAGCCTGCCGCGTTGCAGCCTGCGCCTCAAGCCGTCGCAATTCTTCGTCCAGGTGCTCGCCCAGGGCGGTGAAACGCGACGCTTCAGCTTGATCGGCCAATGTCCGCTGCGCAGTCAACTCCTTGGCTGCACGCCGAGTTTCGACCAGTACCGTCGCCTGCTGAACCACGAGCAGGAAGAGGAACACCGCCGCGATCAGTATGGTAAAGCCGAGCAGCAGCAGGCCGAGTGGCGCCTGCGCCGTCCAGAACCCAAGGGAAAGTGTCGTCGGCGCCGTGATCACGTTCCAGTTGAGGACGAGAAACCCGACGAACGCCGCCAGCAGCAGGAACACCACCACAACGCGCAGATTCATCAGCAACTCCCTTATGTCGTCCCGGTTCGGTCGCCGGCGCAGTTCAGAACAGTGTAGTCAATGCCGACTCGACCCTGACTGTCTGGTTATGGCCGGGAAGAGCCTCAAGCGCCGACATCGGCGAGTACTTCAAGTTGTCGAATATTCGACAAACAGCGGAAAACTAAGTAGCGCCATCGCAAATCCGGGTGCGAGTGCGGATTTGCTTCACGCAATGCGCACCTAGCCTGCTCCGATCTGCCGTCGCCAAGGCAGTTCGGGAGTGGGCACATGAAACGGCAAGTTTTCAGCGCAACGCAGGCGCCGATTCGATGAGGATCCTGTTCATCACGTCGGCCCACAACAGCCTCAGCCAGCGGCTTCTGATTGAGCTCAAGGAGCAGGGTCATGCCGTTTCGGTCGCCTTGGCCACAAGTGATGAAGCCATGCTGAGCGCGGTTGACGCACACGCACCTGAACTCATCATCGCGCCCATGCTCAAGGTCGCGATCCCTAAGATCATCTGGGCCCGCCACACTTGCCTGATCGTCCATCCGGGCGTCAAGGGTGATCGTGGACCTTCATCGCTCGATTGGGCGATCGCGACGGGTGAGGCGCGCTGGGGTGTAACCATCGTGCAGGCCGCGGCCGAGATGGACGCGGGGCCGATCTGGGCGTCACACACCTTTGCCCTCAAGGATCCGCCAAGCACGAAAAGCAGTCTGTACCGGCACGAGGTCACCGAGGCCGCAGTGCGTGCAGTGCTCGAGGCCGTGGCCCGCTTCGAGTCGAGACAATTTCAGCCGGAGCTGCTCAACTACGCCCGGCCGGATGTGCGCGGCCAACTGCGGCCGCCGATGCGTCAGAGCGACCGTGAAGTCGATTGGACCCGCGATACGACCGCGATCGTCGTACGGAAGATCCGCGCCGCCGACAGTGCACCGGGTGTGCTCGATGCCTCGATGGGTCAGCCGTATTTCCTATACGGCGCCCACGAGGAGGAGCGTTTGCACGGCGCGCCGGGCGAGGTCCTGGCCCAAAGGCACGGCGCGATTTGTCGCGGCACAATTGACGGCGCCGTCTGGATCACCCATCTGAAGTCGAAGGACAAGGACGGGGTTGCCGGTATCAAGCTGCCCGCGGTTCAGGTGCTGGGCCGCCGAGTGCAAGGCGTTCAGACGTCCACGCTTCCGATCGCGGCCGCGTGTCGACCACAAGACTTACCGCGAGATTCGCTACGCGGAGCGGGATCAGGTCGGCTATCTGTATTTCGACTTTTACAACGGTGCGATGAGCACAGAACAATGCGCTCGACTGCGCGAGGCCTTTGTGTTTGCACGCGGACGCCCGACCCGGGTGATCGCGTTGCTCGGCGGAGCGGACTTCTTTTCGAACGGAATCGACCTCAACACGATCGAGGCAGCCGCCAGTCCAGCCCGCGAGTCATGGCACAACATCATCGCGATCAACGATCTGGTGCGGGAGATCCTGCACACGAACTCGCACCTTGTTGTCGCCGCGCTGCGCGGCAATGCGGGCGCGGGTGGTGCGATGCTCGCGCTCGCGGCCGACCATGTGTACGCGCGCCGCGGCGTGGTGCTCAATCCGCACTACAAGGGCATGGGAATGCTCTACGGCTCGGAGTATTGGACCTACACCTTGCCGCGGCGGGTGGGTAATGACCTCGCCGTCCTGCTCACGGAAAGCCTGCAGCCCATCGGCACTCGCTACGCCAAGGCGATCGGACTCCTCGACGATGCCTTCGGCGAGAGCGTTGAGGATTTCGAGCGCGAGCTGACACTCCGGGCGAACGAACTGGCGCGTCATCCGAGTTTTTCGCGCCAACTGCGCGCTAAGCACGAGCGACGCATTGCCGACGAACGATTCAAGCCGCTCTCCGCCTATCGCGTCGAGGAACTGCAGAGAATGTGGGCCAACTTCTTCGGCCGCGACCCGGCCTACCACGATGCGCGCCGGCGGTTCGTATTCAAGGGCAGGGCGTCTCCGAGTGCTGCGAATGACCTGGCGCCAGCGTTCGTCCCGGCGCCCCCTATCGCCGCGGCGTCGCCCGATAGTTCGTCGATAGGCATGGAGTACCGCCCGGTCTCTCGGCGGGCGGCAGGGCAGTTACTACATCGCGAGGTCGAACGGTGCACACTACGACCCGAAGCGGACATGACTGAGCGATCGGCGACTAGCTCGTGAGCGCCTGCGCCACGCGGCGCACGAAGCCCGCCGAATGCGCCCCGTCGAGCCAGCGTGCAACGACCACCGCTTCGTGGTCCGGATCGATCCACACCATGTGGCCGCCCGCGCCGAACATGAACCAGCTCGCGCGCGAGGCATCGGCGAACAGGCGCCCGTCGCGATTGAGCCATGTAAGCCAGCCGTAGAACGGTGCCACCGCGCAGGGTTCGTGCATGCGCTGCACCCACTCGCGCGGAATGATCTGCCGGCCCTGGTGCACGCCGCCGTCCAGCAGCAGCTGGCCGATGCGCGCCTGGTCGCGCGCGCTGATCTTCACGCCGCCGCCCCAGTGCGTGCCGCCGGGAACCGACTGCATGCGCTGGCCGTCGATCTCCACCCAGGCATCGTCGTAGCCCTCCCAGCTGGAAATCGCGGCCGCCGCCGATCGGCCGCAGCACACTTTCGAGGAACACCTCCGGCAGCGGCCGCCTGAAGAGGTGAAGCAGCGCCAGCGAGAACTGGTTGATGCGCACGTCGTTGTATTCCCAGTAGCTGCCCGGCTCGCGCAGCGGGCGAAGCTCGCCTTTCTTGCCCTCGGGTGGCTTGGGGTCGTGAGACACCTGCCGGTAGTGCTCCACCTGGTCGGGCATGCCGAAACATTCGCCCTGCCATTCGCTGGTCTGTGTGAGGAGGTGCTCCCACGTGATCACGCGGTTGTGCGCTGAATCGAAGCCGATGCCCGGCAGCCGGTCGCTCACGCGCTCGCCCGGTTCGAGCAGCCCGCGCGAATGCGCGATGCCCGCGAGCAGCGCGAGGTAGGTCTTCGCGACGCTGAAAGTCTGGTCGGCGCGATCGGGTTCGCCCCAGGCGGCGACTTCCTCACCGCGCACACGAATGACGCCGGAGACGCCGCCGCGCGGATGCACCGGCCCGCGCAGGCGGTTGAACGGCGGCGGGTCATCGTGGTGGACGCCCCACTGCGCAAGGTCAGCTGCCGGATTGCGCGGCCACGGAATCTCGTGCGATTGCGCGAAGGTGACTGCTTCGTTGAACTGCTCCACGACACTCATGATAGCCAGCGTAACCATCGAACGCGGCGACAAGGTCCGCTTCTGGCCGCGATGACGAGGACGACACGTCGATGCGGATGGGCTGCTAATCCCGTCTCCAGCTTCTCCTTCCACTAACGTAGCTGGCGCGATCGAGCACGCCGTCCCCTCGTGTTGTTCACGCGATGCGCGGCATCACCGTCAGCACACGCACTATGAAGGCGTGCAGTTCCTTCATGTAGTTGCGCAGGAACTCTTTCGTGCCTTCGTTGGTGACCTCGCCCTCAGGCGTGATGAGGCCGGGCTTGAACTGGATGTAGGCCTCGACGGTGTTCATCAGCGGCGAATTGCAGAAGCACAGCACGCTGCGCAGGCTCTGCTGCGCCACCGCCGTGCCGATCGAGCCCGGCGAAGTGCCGATCACGCCCGATGGCTTGCGTGCGAACGAGTTCTTGCCCCAGGGACGGCTGGCCCAGTCGATCGCGTTCTTGAGCCCGCCAGGAATCGAGCGGTTGTACTCCGGCGTCACGAACAGCACCGCATCGACATCGGCGATGGCCTGCTTCAAAGCGCGCGCCACCGGCGGGTAGTCGGCGTCGTAGTCCGAGCTGTAGAGCGGCAGATCCTTGATCGGGATCTCGCTCAGCTCCAGCTCGGGCGGCGCGAGTCGTACCAGCGCCTTGGCGAGCAGGCGGTTGATGGATGTCGAGGCGAGGCTGCCGACGAAATAGCCGACCTTGTAGGTTGCCATGCATGTCTCCTTGAGCCATCTCACTCGGCGCGGCTAGAACATGACTTCGAAACGATAGCCCCGGAAACTGAAGATGGCTGCTTTCAGCTTGATCTCCTCCAGCGATAGCTCCTGCGTCAGGCGGTCCCTTTCCCGATACAGCTGGCCGTTGACGATCAGCGAGCGGGCGGTCGGATCTGCAGAAAAGATCGAGCCGCCGATCGCGAGTTGCGGCAATGCCGCGCGGATGTCCGGCGGCAGCTGTTCGCGTGAGTAAACAGGCGCGTCCGCCGGCGCCGCGTTGCCGACCTGCGCCACTTGCGTGACGCCCTTCGCGTCAGCGCGCGGGACCTTGCGCTCGTCCGGTTGGCGCCAGGGAGCGGGCTCCGCCATGGTCCGCGCGTCGATGGAAGCGGCGGCAGGCGGCGGTGGGACGTTCGTCGCCGCCGGCCCTGGCCGGAGTGGCCCCGGACGTGCTCGGCTGCGCGGGCGCCACGTTCGCTGTCGCCGTGCTCGGGGCAGGCGCATTGCGCCCGATCATCACCCACGTCGCGGCCGCCACCAGGCCGAGTGCGACGCCGATCGCGATCCACAGCCAGTTCGGACGCACCTTGGGCTTTGGCGATTCTCCCGCCGAGGGCGACACCACCGGCTGGGAGTGCAGGCTCGGCACCGAGCCGCGCTCGCGTTCCGCGTCGGCCTTGCGCAGGGCGTCGAGGATCAGTGACACGGCTAGCTCGCCTTCTGCAGGCGCGGCTCGTCCACGCCGTTCGCGCGATTGAGCTGCATCAGCGTGATGGGTCCGGCGCTGCCGTCCGACGGCAGCCCCTGGGCGAGCTGGAAGCGATGGATCCAGCTTCGCAGCTTGGCGTCGTCGAGCCGCGGACCGACCGGACCGGTGTCGCCCAGCGCGGTCGCGAGCTGCTGCGCGAGCCATTGGGCGGTGGGCCCTGAGCGACCGTCCACGATCGTGCCCGCGTAGTTCGGCGGCGGCCGCCAGAAGGTCGCGAACTCTCCGCGCCAGTAGTCGGCCAGCACGACGAGCGGGACCGTCTGCTCGACGCCGCCGATGGTCAACGTCGCGCGGTCGTTCGACAGTCCGCTGATCATCACGTAGGCAGCGCGATTGGCTGCGTCGCGCAGCGTCAGCACGCCCGGGCGGTCCAGTTGCCGGATCAGCGCCAGCGTCGCGTTGCTGGTGCGGTAGCAGCGGACCTGCTGCTTCTCCGCCGCGGCGCAGGGATCGCCGTCGCCCGGCGCAATGTTCCACACGCGTCCCAGCTCCTGCCACGCTTCCTTGTCGGCACCGACGAGCGACGCAAAGCCCGTGCGCAGGTCGAAACTCGCCGGCTTCGCGGGCTCCGGCGCCACGGTCATCGGCTGCGGCGTCGGCTCCGGCGCAGCCGCGGGCGCGGCGACCAGCGCCGTCGGAGCGGGACTCGCATTGGCTACCAGCTCGGCGCGCGGCGCGCCGCGTTCGCCACGGTTCAGCGAGAGGCCGACCACTCCGACCAGCGTCGCGCCGACCGCCAGCCCGATGCCCACGAGGGCCGCGCGCTCGTAGCGCGCGCGCCGGATCTTGCCGAAATCGGCGGCATCCAGCACTTCCTCGGCCGCCTTGTCGATGATGCGGCGGTCGACGGTGGGCTTGCTGTCGGCGTAGGCGCCAAGCAGCGCGCGATCGCACAGCAGGTTGATGCGGCGTGGCACGCCGCGCGAATAACGGAAGATGCGCCGCATCGCGCGTTGATCGAAGGGATTGGCCTGGCGCAATCCCGCGACACCCAGGCGATGGCTGACGTAGTGCGCGGTCTCCTGCTCCGTCAGCGCCTCGAGGTGGTAGCGGGCGATCACGCGCTGTGCGAGCTGCTGCATGTCGGGCCGTGCCAGTATCGCGCGCAGCTCCGGCTGCCCGATCAGGATGATCTGCAGCAGCTTGCGCTCATTGGTCTCGAGGTTGGTCAGAAGGCGCAGCTGCTCCAGCACGCGGACCGACAGGTTCTGCGCTTCGTCGATGATCAGGACGGTGGTCTGCCGCACCGCGTGCGTGCGCAGCAGGAACTCGTTCAGCGCGTCGACGTAGTCCTTGACGGTCGGCACGCCCGGCCCCTCGTGCCGGTACGGGATGCGGAGCTCCGCGCACACGGTCTTCAGCAGTTCCTCGACCGTCAGCTTCGGGTTGAAGATGTAGGCGACGTTGCAGCGCTCGGGCAGTTGCTCGAGGAAGCAGCGGCACACGGTGGTCTTGCCGGCACCGACGTCGCCGGTGAGCAGCACGAAGCCGCCGCCGCCCTGCACGCCATAAAGCAGGTGCGCAAGGGCCTCGCGGTGCCGCTCGCTCATGAAGAGGTAATGCGGATCCGGTGCGATCGAGAAGGGCCGTTGCTTCAGCCCGAAGTGGCGCTCGTACATCGCCGGCAAGGATACTGGCCCCGAGCCGGGCGTTCGTTGGACGGACCCGGCCTACATCGCGTGAATCACCCGCGGCAGGAAGTCGCGCGTGCGCAATCCGCACCCGCTGTGCCGGTTGATGATCGCCGCGCGCAGTCCGCGGCAGTTGAGCCGGAATGACTGCTGTCGCGAGCCAGTTCAGGCAGCGAGGGCGTGCAATCGGACCCCGAGCGCGCGGGCAACCTTCAATACCGTCGCAAAGCTTGGGTTTCCATTTTCGCTCAGCGCCTTGTACAGGCTCTCACGGCTAAGGCCCGCATCGCGCGCCACCTGCGACATGCCACGTGCCCGCGCAATGTCCCCCAGTGCGCGAGCGATACCGGCCGCATCGTCCGGCGCTTCCTCAAGCCAGGCATCCAGGTACGCCGCCATCTCTTCCGGCGTGCGCAACTGCTCGGCGACGTCATAGGGCACCGTCTTTGTCTTTGCGACCGCCTTGGTAGCTTTGGCTTTGGGCATCACCGCACCTCCTACAAGTTCTTGGCCAATTCGATCGCTGTCTTGATATCCGTGCGCTGCGTGGACTTGTCGCCACCCGCCAGCAGGACGATCAGCACCTTGCGGCGCTCGGTGTAGTACACGCGATAGCCAGGACCGAAGTCGATCTTGAGTTCACACACGCCTTCACGCAGGGCGCGCCGCTGGCCGGGATTACCGTGTGCCAATCGATCAACGCGAACTTGGATTCGGGCCCGGCCAGCAAGGTCCCGTAGGCCGTTGATCCAGTCGCGATAGACCTCGGTCATCTCGACGCGCATACGCAACTGTATCCTATGGGATACAATTGTCAAGGCGTCTGCGTAACCGATCGCGACTCGTATTCCTACATCGCGTGAATCACGCGCTGCAGGAAGTCGCGCGTCCGTTCGTTCTTCGGGTTCTTTAGGATCGCCTCCAGGCGGGCCCTGCTCGAGGATGCGGCCCTTGTCGAGGAACAGCACGCGATCGGCGACCTCGGCGGCGAAGCCGATCTCGTGCGTGACGACGATCATCGTCATTCCTTCCCGGCGAGCGTGCAGCATCACCTTCAGCACGTCGCCGACCAGCTCCGGGTCGAGCGCGCTGGTCGGCTCGTCGAACAGCATCGCCTTCGGCTTCATCGCCAGCGAGCGGGCGATCGCCACGCGCTGCTGCTGACCGCCGGAGAGCTGCGTCGGGATACGCATCGAGCTTGTCGCCGAGCCCGACCTTTTCGAGCAGCGAACTTTGCGTTCAGCGCTGCCTGATCGAGCGGAACCGTCTTCACGAACACCGGCCCTTCGATCACGTTCTGCAGCGCGGTGCGATGCGGGAACAAGTTGAAGCGCTGGAACACCATGCCGACCTGCGTGCGCAGCTCGTGAATGCGGCGATCGTCTGCGGATCACGCGGCGTCGTCGATCGCAAGCTCGCCGGAGTCGTACGACTCGAGCCCGTTCATGCAGCGGAGCAGCGTCGACTTGCCCGACCCAGAGGCGCCGATGATGCAGACCACTTCGCCCTGTCGCGATCTCGAGGCTGACGTCGTCGAGCACGCGGTTCGTGCCGAACGACTTTGAGATGTGGTCGTACGGACAATCACTTGCGCGCCGAACTTGTGCTCGAGCCGGTGCGCGAGGTACGTCAGCGGCAGGCTCATCGTCAGGTAGAGCAGCGCGACCAGCGTGAACACCGTCATGTTCTTGAAGGTGGAAGCCGCGATCAGCTGGCCGCTGCCGCGTCAGCTCGGCCACCGTGATCGTCGAGGCGATCGACGAGTCCTTCAGCATCATGATCATCGTGTTGCCATAGGGCGGCAGCGAAGATGCGTACCGCCTGCGGCATGATCACGCGCCGCAGCACGAGCCGGCAGCCGCATGCCGAGCGACTGCGCAGCCTCGATCTGGCCGTGGTCGATCGCCTCGATGCCCGGCGCGGAAGTTCTCGGCCTGATACGGCGGAGTAGGCGACGCCGAGCCCGATGAAGCCGGCCTGGAACGCGTTCAGCCGTGATGCCGATCTCCGGGAACACGAAGTAGATGTAGAACAGCTGCACGATGATCGGGATGCCGCGGATCACCGTGATGAACGTGATCGCCGGCGCCGCGCAGCCACGCGTAGGGCGACAGGCGCATCAGCGCCAGCAGGAAGCCGATCAGCTGTCGACAGCACCAGCGCGAGAAACGTGACCTGGATCGTCGTCAGGCAGCCCTGCAACAGGATCGGCAGGAACTCGCGCGCGTCGCGCAGAAAAGCGTCGGAGAACAAGGCGATCCTCTGTCAGCGGCGCGGCGTATGAAAATGGCGGCGCCGCTGCGCCGCCGTGACCCGGAACTGCAGGCAGCGTTTAGTTCAGGTTCCACTTCTTCAGGATCTCGTCGAGCTTGCCGCTCTTCTTGAGCTTGCGCGAGCGCCCGCGTTGACCTTGGCGATCAGTTCCTTGTCGGTCTTGCGCATGCCGAGGCCGACGAAGCCGGCCATCTTCGGCTCGTAGCTCTCGACGAACCTGACGCCGGCGTCCTTGCGCTGCGAAAGCTGGTAGCGAATGATCGGCGCATCGCCGAAGCCGCGCCTTGATCCGGCCCAGGCCGACGTCGCGAATGATGTCGGCGATCGAGTCGTAGGTCTTGATCTCGGCGAACTCGCCGTTTTTCTTCAGGAAGTCGACGTAGACGGTGCCGACCTGCACGCCGACCACTCGCACCTTTCAGGTCGGCCAGCGACTTGTAGGCCTGTTGTCGTCGGCCTTGACCATCAGGCCTTCGGGATACGGGAAACACCGGGTCGCTGAGAATCGATCACTTCCTGGCGCGCCGGCAGTGATCAGCATCGCCGCCGAGATGATGTCGATCTTGTTGCTCGTGAGCGATGGAATCAGCGCAGAGAACGGCGTCGCCTGCGACCGTGACCTTGAAGCCCTGGCTCGTCGCCGATGGCGGTGATCAGGTCGACCATCGCGCCCTGGATCTGCTGCGTCTTGATGTCCATGAACGTGAACGGCACGCCGGTCGGGGTCGAGCCGACCTTGTAGGTCTGCTGCGCCAGCGCGGCGGTGGTAAGCGCGAGCGTTGCCAGCGATGCGAGCCCGAGCGGCCGCAACAGGTTGGTCCAAAGTGGTTTCACGCTTGTCTCCTCGTTGAATTCGACTTCACTGTAGATCAGGCCGGAAAGCCCAGAGCTTCCCTGAGCCGGAACCACATGATCGCAGCGCCCACGCCGGGCTTGCGCAGCGACCAGAACGGTACACGTCGCAGCGGCTTGACCGGAAATTCGAGTGCAGGGTCGCTGTGGGCCAGTGTCCCGCCCAGCACCCGGTTGGCGAGCACCTGGCCCATCACGGTCGCCATCGCCACGCCGCGGCCGGAGTATCCGCTGCCGCTCCACAGCCCGGGTGCCGGTTCGGCCAGGTGCGGCAACCAGTCGAGTGTCAGCCCGACCTGGCCCCACCACCGGAACGGCCAGTGGATGCCCTTCAACTGCGGGAAGAGCCGCTCCGACACCACGCGCAGCGAATCGAACACGTGCTCCGGCACATTGCCTTCAACATTGCCGCGGCCGCCCATTACGAAGCGACCGTCGCTGTTGACGCGGTAGTAATAGACGAGTTTGCGCGTTTCTGACACCGGCAGCGCGCACGGGATGATGGTCTTGTGCAGCTCGGGCGGCAGCACGTCGGTGGCGATCTGCACGCTGTTCAGCCCGACATGGTTGCGTTGCAGGTCGGGCCACAGACCGTCGGAGTAAGCGTCGGTGGCGAGCACGACCGTGCGCGCGCGCACCCGACCCTGCGGCGTGGCGACCAGCCAGCGATCCGACTCGCGCCGCAGCGACTGCACCGGCGAATCGATGAAGACCCGCGCGCCCTTGGCGATCGCGACACGCGCCAGGCCGCGGACGTACGACAGCGGCTGCACGGTGCCGGCGCGGCGGTCGATCCACGCGCCGTGATAGAACGATGTACCGAGCGCCGCGACCGTTTGCGCCTTGTCGAGCAGCTCTACCTTCGCGCCGCGCTTCGCCCACGCGTTGGCGCGGCTGGTGATCGTTTTCAGCGCTGCCGTCGCGTGCGCCGGCTGCAGCCAGCCGCCCGGGCGCGCATCGCAGTCGATGCGGTGACGATCGATCAACGCGAACGTGCGGTCCGCTGCGCTGCCCGCAAGCTCGATCATCCGTTCCGCCTCAGAGCGGTCCAGCACGACAAGCAGTTCGTCGGGATCCTGCTTCAGCCCGGGAATGACCTGGCCACCGTTGCGCCCGGAACCTCCGTGGCCGATGCCCCGCGCTTCGAGCACGACCGCGTCGGTTCCGTTCTCGGCCAACGCCAATGCGCACGCGAGACCGGTGTAGCCGCCGCCAATCACGCAGACATCGGCGTCGAGGGGCGCATCCAGCGTCGAACACTCCGGTGCCGGCGCCGCGGTCGCGACCCATAGCGACTTTTGCTGATCAGGGCCTAGCGCGGCAGGGCTGCTCATCCGATCGTCCCGTTCGTCTTCCATCAATTATGACGAGCAGGAAGATGCAAGCACAAACTAACTGTCGGACCGTCTTACAGCGGACTGAGAGCTTGATAGGAGTCCCCGTGCAAGTCTTTGTTTCATCTGTTCGGACTAGCCTTCGGCCCGATTCTTGCTCATCGTACGTATGGCCACTTCATTGTCAGCAGGGTCGGCCAAAGCTGAATAGTGACGGGGGGGTCATGACTACGAGCAGCGGAGCAAAGCGTCGTCGGAGGCGGGAGCGCCGCTTCCTTGAGTTGTGCGAACGCACTTTCGATGCGTGCCAATATTGTGGCCATCGTGGCAGCGTGCGGATTCGTGCTGCTGCAGGTAACCCGATCAGTCTTCACGTCCAGCCCTGAGCTTGGTGCCACGCTGCTATCACTCCTGACCTTTTCTTGAGCGACAGCGACCGCGGCAGATCGCGAAAGTAGTTCAGCGGCCACTCCTCGGTAATCATGCTCAGCGGCCTGCCGCCGCGGGGAAGGGCCGAAGTGCATATCCTTCCTCTCAGCATCGAATGAGGAACGCTGGCGGAACACCGTCCTGCGTACGGTTCGCCCTTTCCGAAAGAGGACGAACATGAACAGCGCAATTCAACCAAAAATCCAAGCGACACCAGCATTCACCGAAAGCTTCGACCGGACCGCCGCCTACCGCTTGCGGACGGCAGCTCTGCGGCGCCACCTGATCCAGGAGCGAATCCTGCTGGCCGATGGCGCACGCTCACGGAGCGCGAGCGATGCGAACGCCATGCGCGCGCCGGCTGCCAACGACGCCGATGCCGCGATGGTCGCGCTGCCCGTGCGCCCGTCCTTCAATTTCGCGCCCGGCGACCACCCGTTTCTCTACCGGACAGCAGGGCTGAGGGATCTGATCGCCGTCGTCTCGAAGTGGATAGCCCGCGTAGTCCGGGAGTCCTTCGACGTCTGGTGCCGGTGCCGGGAAGCGCGGGCAATGCACAGGGGCCCTGCGCGACCTCGACCCGCGCATGCTGCGTGACATCGGAATGCATCAGAGTGAAATCGGTTCGATGGCCCCAGAGACCAGCGGAAGAACCGAAGTCGCATTCAATTGGTTCGCGTGGCGATCCTAGCGGCACGGAGGTCCGAAGCCGGAACTCCGCGCTGCGGTAGATCGGCAGCCGTGCACCGCGTCGAATTGGGAGACCAAGTGTGGCCGTCACGTTCCGGCCGCACACTCAGCTCGCGCTGTCGGTCCAATCTCGTCTGAGCCAGAAGTATCTGCTCCGCCGCGAGGACGTGGGGATCGCCGAGGTCGCCGAACGCGTCGGCTACGGAGCGAGCACCTTCAGCACCGCGTTCAGCCGATACGTGGGCCAGCCGCCGAGTCGCTACGGGCGCGCTAGGACGTCGAGTCGGGGGGAGAGGTTAGTTCCAGAAGCGAGCTGCCGCGGTCCAGGACCTTACCCACGCCGATAGCCTCCTTTGCGCTGACTCCGCACGGCCAACACAAAGACCGTATCGATCTCCGCCACGTAGCGATAGAGGGCGACATAGCCGCGCAAGCCCTGTCCGATGATCAGCTCGCGCTTGTCGCCCGGCGCGGGCCGCCCGATCAACGGATTCGATTCCAGGACGTCGAGGGCCTGGACGATGGCTCCGATGCGCCCCGCCGCATGCTCGAGGTCATGCGTTGCAACGTGATCGAATATCCGATCGAAGTCGTCGCCAACCTCTGGCGCCAGCTCGACCCGAGCCACGTCAGCGTGCTAGTTTCCGCGGCAGTGGACGTCGCGGCTTCTTGCCCGCAACCCGCTCTTCGAGATAAGCGCGCATCTCGCTCCACGAAATGGTCTTGCCTGACTCGGCGATGGCGGCAAAGCGCCGGTCGGCGAGCGCGTGAAACTCGCTGTACCGCTCGGCGTCGTCAGCCTTCTCGGCGATGGCCTCGAGGATGAAGCTATGCGCGGACTTGCCGGCCTTCTTGGCGGCAGTCGCCACCCGTGCTTTGAGATCGTCCGGGAGACGAATTGTTGTGGTGGACATGAGGCTCCTTTCTCAAGACTTGAGGTCAATGTAGCACGACGGTGCTACACGCTCAACCGGGGCTCAAGACTCTCGCCCGGCTGCGGACGCTGGTGAACCTGAGCGGGAAAGGCGCCGCCGGTCGCTCCGCAGCGAGATAGTTTGCGCACTTCGGTCGGGCACGGTATATCGGCGCAAGTCATGGCGCCTTTGCCTGGATATGAACGTGGAGTTCGCAAGTGAGCAGGATCAAGGAAGTGTCGGTGTGCGTGGCCCGCGTTCCGCTCGACGTGGTGACGTCCTTTGCCACCCGCACCGTGACTGCGCGCGACTACTGCCTCGTCAGGGTTCGTTCGGATGGGGGCCAGGCCGGAATCGGCTTCTGCTACGTCGGCAGCGCCGGCGGCCGCATTGCACAAACCGTGGTGGCGGAGCTGCTGGCGCCGAAGCTGATCGGCCAGGAGTCGCTGCGGGTCGAGGGCCTGTGGCAGGAGCTGTATTCCGAGTCGCTGCTGCACGGCCGCGCCGGCACCGCCATGCGGGCGTTGAGCATCCTCGACACGGCGCTCTGGGACCTGAATGCCCGCACCGCCGGCCTGCCTCTCTATGCGTATCTGGGCGCCGTGGTCACCGACAAGGTGCCCGCGTACGCGAGCGGCGGCTATTACCTCGACGGCAAGACGCCGGAGATGCTCGGCGAGGAACTCGCGTCGTACGTGAAGTCCGGATTCCGGGCCGTGAAGATCAAGGTCGGGCGACTGTCGCCGGCGGAAGAAGAAGCGCGCATGGCGGCGGCGCGCGAAGCCGTCGGCGACGGACGTGCTGCTGATGCTCGACGCCAACAACGCGTGGCGCGATCTGCCGACGGCGATGGCGTACATGAACCGGTACGAGCCCTACGATCCCTACTGGATCGAGGAACCGTTCAGCCCGGACGACATCGACCTGCATGCGCGGCTGGCGCGCTCGATCACGACCACCGTGGCCACCGGCGAGATCGGCTATGGACGCTGGTACTTCAAGGAACTGCTCGACAAGGGCGCCGCCGAGATCCTGCAGACCGACGCCGCCGTCTGCGGCGGCATTTCCGAATTCCGGCGCATCGCGGCGACGGCGTCGAGCTACGGGGTCACGGTGAGCCCGCACTGGTTCCACGACCTGCATGTGCACCTCGTCGCATCCACGCCCAACGCCCGCTTCGTCGAATTTTTCCCCGACGACCAGGTGCTCAATTTCCGCCGGCTGATCGACACGCAGCTCGAGCACCGCGACGGTTCGCTGCTGCTGCCGACCGGCCCGGGACTCGGCTACGACTTCGACGAAAAGGCGGTGAAGCGCTATGCGCTGAATCCGCAGGAACCGTGGATCACGGTCCGCTAGAGTGCTTTGAAAACCTGTTCAGGCAGTGAGATAAAACGACAGCCAAGGAGACGAAAATGCGAAGGTTTCTGATCGGTTTGGTCTTGAGTGCGGGCGCGATCCTATCGCCGCTTGCGAACGCGCAGACCCAGAACATCTTCGTGGCCACCGGCCCGACCACGGGCGTGTATTACCCCATCGGTGGAGCGATTGCGGACGTCCTGACCAAGAACATCCCGGGACTCAATGCCACCGCCGGCACGACGGACGGCTCGATGGCGAACCTGCTGCTGATCCAGCAGCGCCGCGCCGACATCGGCCTGTCGATGGCCGATGCGGGCTGGGATGCGTACAAGGGCCAGGGCAAGTTCCAGGACCGGAAAGTCGACGTGCGCGCACTGATGGTGCTCTACCCCAACCGCATGCACATCGTGACGGTCGAGGGCACCGGCATCAACAAGGTGTCCGATCTGAAGGGCAAGCGCGTGTCGACCGGAGCGCCCAATAGCGCGACGCAGATCATGGCGTATCGCGTGCTCGAGGCGTACGGACATCGATCCCGAGAAGGACATCATTCGCGAGCGGCTGGATCCCGGCAAATCGGCCGAGGCGATCAAGGACAAGAAGCTCGACGCGTTCTTCTGGGTCGGCGGACTGCCGACGTCGGCCGTGACGGATCTCGGCGCCACGCCGGGCATCAAGCTGAAGCTGGTCGATCACAGCGATGCGCTCGATGCGATGGTCAAGAAGTACGGCCCGCTGTACGTCAAGGACACGATCCCGGCGAAGACCTACCCCGGTCAGGAGACGACGTCCCAGATCGTCACCGTCTGGAACGTGCTCGTCGCCGACACGAACATGAGCGACAAGCTCGCTTACGACATCGTCAAGACGCTGTTCGATCGCAAGGAGGACCTGGTTCGCGTGCACGCCGAGGCCAAGAACTTCGACCTGAAGAACCAGACCGCCGGAGCGGCCGTGATCCCGTACCACCCGGGAGCGAAGAAGTACTTCGCCGAAAAGGGCATCAAGCTCGACTGATCGACTGAAGAAAAAGGAGAGCGCGGCCGCCGAGGCCGCGCACCGGCGCACATGGTCGACACCGGCCGGCAGCCGAACGACGACGCGGCGATCGTCTCAGCGGAGGCGTTGCAGAAGGCCGAGGAGTTCGTCGAGCAGGAAGAAGGGCCGCTCAACAAGCTGGGCGGCAAGCTGGGCACGTTCGTCACCGCGGTCGCGGTGATCATGTCGCTGTTCCACCTGTACGCCGCCTACGGCATCATGCCGACGCACGTGTTGCGCGGCATTCATGTCGCGTTCGTGCTTTTCCTGTGCTTCCTGCTGTATCCGGTCGCGCGTCGCTTCCGCCACCGCGTGCGCTGGTGGGACTGGCTCGCGTCGTTTGCCGCGCTCGTGGTCATCGGCTACATGCTGGTCGGCGGCGACGACTTCCTCGAACGCGCGATCGCTCCGAACCGCTGGGACGAAGCTGTTCGGCATCGTGCTGATCGTGCTGGTGCTGGAGGCAGTGCGCCGCACGGCCGGCTGGATCATGCCGGCGATCTGTATCGCTTTCCTCGCCTACGCGATGGTCGGCCGTTGGCTGCCGCGCGCCGTGGACGCACTACGGCATGGACGTGAGCCGCATCGTCGGGCACATGTACATGACGCTCGAGGGCATCTTCGGCATCCCCGTCGACGTGTCGTCGTCGCTGATCATCCTGTTCACGATCTACGGCGCGGTGCTGCAGTTTTCGGGCGCCGGCAAGTTCTTCATCGACTTCTCCTTCGCGGCGATGGGCGGCAAGCCCACCGGCGCCGGCCGCACGATCGTGCTGGCGTCGTTCCTGCTCGGGGGGCCGTCGGGCAGCGGTGTGGCGACGACGGTGACGCTCGGCACCGTGGCGTATCCGATGCTGGTGAAGGCGGGCTATGGCCGCAACGCGGCCGGCGGCCTGCTCGCCGCCGGCGGCCTCGGCGCGATCTTGTCACCGCCGGTACTCGGCGCCGCGGCGTTCCTGATCGCGCAGTTCCTGAGCATCTCGTACCTCGACGTCATCCTGATGGCGACGGTGCCGACACTGCTGTACTACTTTGCGTTGCTGCTGATGGTCGAGATCGACGCGCGCAAGTTCGCCATGCCGACCGTCGTCATCGAGACAGCACGCGACCGTCGCCGCGCTGACGCGCCAGTACTGGTTCCACTTCCTGTCGCTGATCGCGATCGTCGTGTTCATGGTCATCGGCTTCTCGCCGACGACCGCCGTGTTCTGGACGACGATCACCGCGGTGATCTTCAGCTTCCTGCACGTGGATTGCGCGCTGATCCCGTATGACGTGCTGAAGGGCAGGGCGCCACTGGCCAGAGGCCTGTGGAACTCCGGGCTGGTCAAGGCGCTCGAGGCGGGTTCGGTCGGCGTGTTGGCCGTCGCGGCCACCTGCGCGGCGGCCGGATTGATCGTCGGCGTGGTCACGCTGACCGGACTGGGACTGAAGTTCAGCTCGATCGTGCTGCAGTACGCCGACGGCGGCAGCCGCGGCATCTACGACACGCTGGTCGCCGTCGGCGCAGCGGCCACACCTGGCCTGCTGCACGACGTCAAGCTGCTGCTGACGGCTGTCTTCACGTCGCTGATCGTCTGGATCGTCGGCCTCGCGGTGCCGGTGACGGCGAGCTACATCATCTGCGCCGTCATCGCAGCGCCGGCGCTGATCTCACTGGGTGTGGCCAATTTCGCCGCGCACATGTTCATCTTCTATTACGCCGTGCTGTCGGAAGTGTCGCCGCCGACGGCACTGTCACCCTTTGCCGCCGCGGCGATCACCGGCGGCGATCCGTACAAGACGACCCTGCAGTCGTGGAAGTACACGATGCCCGCGTTTCTGGTGCCGTTCATGTTCGTGCTCGATCCGGCCGGGCTCGGGCTGCTGCTGATGGGATCGTTCAAGAAGCTGGCGGACGCCAACTGGTTCGACATCGCGGTCGTCTGCGTCACCGCGATGATCGGCATCGCCGCGCTCGCGGGCGCGATGCAGAACTGGCTGTTCAGGAAGACGACGCGGATCGAGCGCTGGCTGCTGATCGCGGCCGGCCTCGCGCTCGTGTATCCGAAGGCAATGTTCGACTACATCGGCGTGGCGCTGCTCGCGGTCGTCGTCGTGTCGCAGCTGGTGCGGAAACCGGCCGGACAGCCGGCAGCGCGGTGACGCTGCAAATTCTCTGTTGGACGAATTCGACCCAAAGCTGTCCTCAGCGGATTCGGAAAGCGAATACGTCCGCTTCGAGCGGGGGTTGCCTGACTTGTCCTCGGCCGCTGCTGGCCGCCGCGACGGTGCTGATGAACTACTCGTCGATGAACTGCCATGCTTCGGCTCCGTCGAATCGACGGACCCGCACCGAGCCGATGAGCTTGGGATCGAAGTTCCCAAGGTTCACTCCGTGCTTGGCGCCAGGAACTGGTTCCAGCGGCTCCCAGTGAGTGACGCAGCCACAAGTCCTGCAGTGAATGGTGCGCAGAGTTCTATCTCCCCAGATGTACTCTGCGGTGGCTTCCGGGTGGCCTTCGATCTTTACCGTGCCAAACTCGAAGTAGACCCACGGTCCACCTATGCGTCGGCAAAGCGAGCAGTTGCAGTCGGTGGCCACCTCTGGTGTAGACGGCAAGGTCATTCGAACTGCGCCGCAGTGGCATGAGCCTTCGTGCATTGGGAACCTCCTGAGTTACTGCTCGGCCCCTTAGAAGCTTAGGGACGACGCCCCCGCCATCAAGCGCTCGTGCATCGCACTCGCTCCCAGGATCTGCACTCCGTCGATAAAGTCTTCCTGCGTATAGCCACGGGCTTTCACACATGGGGGACAGGCCCAGATAACGCCCCCGCGACGGAGAAAATCGTCAATGAGCGCCTTCAGCGGGTCGAGCGGGGGGACGTGCGGGAGATCCGCCGCACGCTTACGAACCAGGTCGACTGACGCGCTGGTGAGGAACATGAAGACCTTGAAGCCCGACGTGATTCCGCCGTTGGCAATCGTGAACCCAACGGAGGACAGTTCGTGGTCGGCTCCCTTCGTCATGAGGACAACCAGCTCCTTGTTTGCTTCAGCCATCGCGTGCCTCCGTGAACGGGTTGATTGCCTAGTTTGCTACGAAGCACGAAGCGGCAGCTTGCAGAGCGCTCCCGAAAACGCGTTACGCGCAGGCGAAGCGCGCTAGTCGGCGATTCCGGCGCAGTGCGGCCGCGCCGTGGCGTCTGCTCCGGCACGTGACCCGCTACCAGCCGCCCCCGCCTCCACCGCCGCCACCGCCGCCGCTCGAGCCGCCGCCTCCGCCTCCGCCCCCGACGACGAGCCCGGCGCTGTCGATGCCGCACTGACGATGCTGCCGAGCGAACCGAGCGAACTGGCGAGACCCGACCCCGGAGTTGAAGACCCGATGCCGAAGTCGGCGCTGTAGTAGGACGCGACCGCCGCGGTCACCGCTGCCGAGCCCAGCACCGCGGCGAAGCGATCGGCCCAGGTCTTTTCGACGCCGAGTGCGAGCGCATAAGGCAGCATTCGTGCAAACTCGGCGGGCGTCATCGTCCGGCGACTGCATGCGAGCCAGATCATCGCGCTCGGCCACCCCGAGGTACTGGCGCAGACCTTCGATGTGATCCTGGACGCGCCGGCCCTCGCGCGTGTACGCCGGCATCAGCCGGCGGAACACCAGTAGCGACAACAGCAGGACGGCAACGAGCGTAATCAGCACCACCGGCTGCGCACCGATGCCGGCGGCGAGCGTGAGCCCGAGGACGGCGCCGATGATCGCCAGCCACATCGGCCAGCTGTTCAGCCGGAACAGCACGCCCTTGTACTGGCGGCGCAGCGCGCTGCTCAGCGCGCTCTGCGCGCCGGCCACCGCCGGATCGTATTTCTTCGTCAACGTCGCCTGCGTTCGCGATGCGAACAGCGCATCGACCAGTGGTTTGTCGCCTGCCAGCCAGTCGACGCTGCGTCCGGTCTGCTGCACGACGAAGTCATCGTCGTCCTGCCGCACTTTCAGGAACCCGCGTGCCCCGAGGCCGAGGACCGCCGCGGCGACGCACTTGTTGTCGAACCCCATGTTGTCGACGAACCGCACCGCGGCGGGGCTCATTCCGGCGGGCGCGTCATAGCGCGGAAACAGCGGCCCGGCGCGCGGGTCGCGGCCCATCATCCACCACATCATGGAGAGGAAGGCGAGGACGGCAACGACGCCGGCGGCGCCGACCAGCTCGCCGGCGTTGTCCTTGATCAGCCACGCGAAGCGCTCCGCCTGTGTGGGGGCGGCAATGATCCCCTTCGGAAACATTGCGACGATCGTCAGCCCCTCGTTCGGCGCCAGCGCGCGCGTCGTCTCGAACAGGAATTCAGCCGGTGGCGACCGACACCGTCGCGTCGTGTCCGCGTGCACCCTGCGGCCCGGTGTACGCCTCAGCGCTCAGCCGGTCGGCCGGCACCGGCTGCGGCAACCGCACGCGCGCCGTCGCCCGCTCGATCACGAACGGCCAGCCGTTGCCCGTGACATTCCAGTAAAGCTCGTCGTGCCGATCGAAGAAGCCGAGCTGGCGCGCGGTCCGATAGACGATGCGGTACTCGTGCACGCCGAGCGAGAGCATTTGTTCTTCGCGCCCGATCCGCACCCGCTCGCCGTTCGCGAGCCGCTCGACGCCGTAGTTCTCCGGCTGGCCGTCGCGATGCACGCTGACGACCTCGAACGGCACCACGACGCGCGTGCCTCTGTGATCCTCGTACCGCGTTGGAAAGTCGCGGAAGATGCCGCGATTGATGCGATTGTGTTCGACCTTGACGGTGATCGTTTCGTCGACCTGCAGGCCGCCGTCCGGGCGTATCGCCACCTCGCTGGCGAAGCCAAGGATGCGCTCCTCCGCGGACGCAGCAGGCTGCAGCAGAACCAGTATCGCGAGGGCAAAACCGAGCCGCAGTTTCATAGCGCCACCTGCACCGGCGCGCGGTCGTCGGTTTCGAAGAATGCAGCCTCGCGAAATGCGAACACTCGCGCAACGATCAGGTCCGGGAAGGTCTGCAGCCGCGTCAGGTACTGCTTGACGGCGCCGTTGTAGAAGCGGCGCGCGTATTGCAGCTGGTCCTCGGTGTCGACCAGCCTGGCCGCGAGGTCGCGGAAGTTCTCGTCCGCCCGCAGGCCAGGATAGTTCTCCTGCAGCAGCACGAGCTTCTGCAGCGAAGCGCCGAGTTCCCGTTCGGCGCCGAAGCGCGCCGCGCTCGGCCCGCTGCGCGCCGCTTCTGCGGTGGCGTCGCGCGCGCAACTCCGTCACCGCCTGCAGCGTCTGCCGCTCGTAGGCGGCGTACGCGCGCACCGCCTCCACGAGCTGCGGCACTAGATCGGCGCGGCGCTTCAGCTGCACATCGATGTCCGCGTACGCCTGCGCGACGAGGTTGCGGTCGTGCACGAGGCGGTTGAACACCCAGATGCCCCACCCGAGCACGACGACGGCGACCGCGACCAGCACGAGTTCCAAGGTTCTCCCCTCCCCAGGTCGCGCGCACGATGCCAGCTATCCGGGCGCGCGTCACGGGGGTCAGCGCCGGGATAGGGCGGCTTTTCCGGTTCAAGCCGGGCGGCCGTTTCGTGTGAGTCACATCGAGGAACCGGCCGGGCAGCCTGCCGCGCGGTAACGCTGCAGGCACTTTCGCGCAATACGGCAAGCGCTTCAGTTACGCTCATCCCGTGAAACGAGTCATCACCAGCCTTGCTCTGGCGGGTCGTTGAGAGACAGGCGGCAACGTTTTCTTCACTTCGAAGACAACCGGGATAGATGTCGCGCGAGCATCCACCGTGCCTATCGAGGAGGGCAAACAATGAGCAAGTTCCTTTCGGCGGAAAACATCCTCAATCTGCTGTTGATCTTTGTGCCGATCGCGATCGTGCTCGAGTTTGTCGTGCACGCCCGCCCCGAGTGGATTTTCGTAACCTCGTGTCTCGCGATCATCCCGCTGGCCGGCCTCATGGGTAAGGCGACGGAGCATCTTTCCGAACACGTTGGCGAAGGGATTGGCGGACTTCTCAATGCCACGTTCGGAAACGCGGCGGAACTGATCATCGCAATCATGGCGTTGCGCGCAGGTCTCTACGACGTGGTGAAGGCATCACTCACAGGCTCGATCATCGGCAACATCCTGCTGGTGTTCGGTTTGAGCGCGCTCATCGGCGGTGCGCGTTACTCGATCCAGACATTCAACAAGACCGCAGCCAACCTGGGCACGACGATGCTGACGTTGGCAGCGATCGGCCTGGTGGTACCGGCCATCTTTCACTTTATCGTTGAGGGCGGCCCCACCAAGGTTTCCGAGCAGGATTTGAGCCTCGAGATCGCGGTCATTCTGATGATCACCTACATCCTGAGCCTCATATTCACGCTCAAGACGCACAAGCACCTGTACGCCGGTGGCCACGGTGACGACGACGAGGTCGAGGAGGCCATGGGAACGCAAGGCTGGTCGACCCGTAAGTCGCTATTGGTGCTCCTGATCGCCACGGTCTTTGTCGCCCTGATGAGCGAGTTCCTGGTGGGCGCGGTGGAGGCGACGGCGAAGTCATTCGGCATGACTGAGGTATTCGTCGGCGTCATCCTGGTCGCCATCATCGGCAACGCTGCCGAGCACTCCACAGCCGTCCTCATGGCGATCAAGAACAAGATGGACATTGCGATCAATATCGCAGTCGGCTCGTCGATTCAGATCGCCCTGTTTGTCGCGCCGGTCATGGTGTTCCTGAGCTATGTGATCGGGCCGCAGCCGATGGACCTGATCTTCACCAACTTCGAAGTGCTGGCGATCACGCTTTCGGTGGCGATCATGGCGCTGATCTCGCAGGACGGTGAGTCGAATTGGATGGAAGGCGTACAGCTCCTCGCTGTGTATGCAATCCTGGGCATCGCTTTCTATTTCCTGCCTGCGTGACGCGCGAGGCGCTTGCCCTCGCTAGACGCGGCCGAAGATTGGTCGTCCCACGGGCCAGGAAGAAGCGATGCTCATTTACAAGATGACGACGGGCTTGATTGCTGCGCTACCGGTGCTCGCTTGGGCCCAATCGGCGACTGAAGCGTCGGGGCCGTCGGGTGCTGCCGTAGATCCGGTGGCGGTCCTGGTCGGACGGCTCGGCCTGGAAAGCTATAAGGCCACGATCAAGGGCCTGACTCAATTCGGCGATCGGAGAGAGGGTACCGAGCGCAACCGCGCTGCAATCGACTGGATCGAAGCGCAACTCAAAAAGTATGGGTGTACGAACACCGAACGCATGGTCTACGTTTACGAGCCGCCGGCGACTCAGACGCCGCCCGCGCTCGCGGCTGCGGCTCCGAGTGCGGTCATTGCGAGTGGCGAGATGCGTGCCGGGGTCGGCGGTTCGCGTTTGCGAGGCATTACACGGTCAGTCGTCCCAAACAACAATCCGGAGTCGCAGACGAATCCCGCCCTGCGAGCTCTCAATGCGCAGGCACCGACCCCGGGTCGACGCGAGCAGGTTTACTGCACGAAAGTCGGCACCACGCGCCCGGACGAGATGTACATCATCGGCGCCCACATGGATGGTCGTGGCTTCGGCGAGGCAGCGAATGACGATGGTTCGGGAACGGCCCTGGTGATGGAGCTCGCTCGGATACTCAGCAGCCCGGATGTTGCGACCGAACGATCGATTCGCTTCGTGCTGTGGAACAACGAGGAGACCGGCCTTAACGGCGCAAGGGCCTATGTCGAACAGCGGGCGGCACTGCAGGGCAAGGAGAATCCACCAGGGTCAGGGCGGTACCCCGAACCCAGGTGGTTGGCCATGATCCAGCACGACATGATGTTATGGGACCACGGCATGCCGCGAGCGGACGGCAGTGTGAATCCCGAACAGCGCCCCGAAGCAGACGTCAACATCGAGTTTCAATCTGCCTCGAAGCTCGCGAATGAATCGATGAAGCTGGCGTTCCTGTTCCGCGATGCCAACGAGAAGTACGCCACGGACTATCCGGCCGCAGTCGGCCACCACATGTCGAATACCGATTCGACGCCGTTCATGGACCTGGTCCCGTCAATCAGCCTGCGTGAGAACGAACGTGGCATGCACATCGGAGCTGGCTGGAATCCCCACTACCACCAGCCGACCGATCTTTACTCTTCATATTCGGACAAGGACTTTCGCCTCGGTCTCAACGCCGCCCAGACGACCTTGGGCGGTGTTGGGCGGCTGGCTGGAGCCGCGTTGAAGAAGTGAATTGAAGATTCAAAGCCGCCGCTTGCTTGCGGCGGTTGAGTCGTAGTCCGACTAGTGCCGGCCCAGGGCCAGGACCGGTGTACGAGCGATTGGCTGCTCCATTGGCAGCGTCCGGTGGGGCGGACTCGGTTTGGCAATCGGATGTTCCGGGCGCGGCTTCTCGTGACCGATCTTGCGACCATGCCACGGCCGCCGGAACCCGTAGCCCGGTACGTATACGTCGGTATAAACGACCTCCGGTTGAGCGTATTCGCGCGCCTGTTCACGGGCACGCAGTTCCTCGACTTCGCGTTCGAGGCGCTGCAGACGCAACTGATCTCCGCGCTCGCGCAACTGGGCTATCTCCTCCTTCGAAAGGCCCGGCACAACGCTAACGTAGCCCGAATCTTTTCCGATCAGACGGACGTTTTTCGACTGCGCGGGAGGCGTGTCGCCATAATTCACTGAGCCGTCGGCCTCGGCCCACTTGTAGATTTCGGACATGGCCGCATCCGGAGCAATGGTGAGGGCCACTGCAACGAGGGCTATCGAGACCGGGCGAGCGTGCATGGCGGAACACGTTGCGCCGGAAAACGCAGGATGTCAAACGCGAGTCAGCCGACGCCATTCGCTACAGCTTTTCTTCGCCGTGTTTCAGGGCTTTGCGCTCGGCGTGGCCTTGCCACAGCAGCAAGACGCCACCCGACAGAATCAGCGCCGCACTTCCCAGCGCCAGATGCAGGAGCGAGCCCCACAGCAGCGGCGAAATCAGACCTGAGCCCAGCGCCATGAGGGCGAACTGAATGGACATTTGGGTGGATGCGGCCACACCGGCGTTGTTGCGCATAGGCTGGAGCGCATGGCCCAGGAGCAGCGGCATGGACAGGCCAATGGCATACGAGCACAGCGCGAGGGGCAGCAAATGGACGAGGCCCGGAGGGACGGCCCATGCCAGCCCCAGGTTCAACAGGATCGCCAGCATGAACAGCCCATAGCTGACCCGCATCGTGCCCACCAGGCGAAAGCTTTGCAGCCACCGTGGCAGGGTCGCAAAGCCCAGACTCATCGCCACCATGACCGGCCCAAAGACCAGGTACATCTCTGTCACCGAACGACCAAGCAGCGTCACCAGAAATTGCGCAGCTCCTGCCACATAGATGAACATCGCAACCCAGTTCAGCCCATGGGCAAGCGACACGCGCACAAACTGCGCCGAGCCGAGCACGGTGCGGTAGCCGTGCAGCACGTTGCGGGCATTCAAGGGCTGACGGCGCTCTGGCGGCAACGACTCTGGCAATTTGCGCGCATACACGATCAGCATCAACCCGCCCACGACGCCGAGAAAACCGAACAGCGCGCGCCACCCCCAGAGTACGGTGAGCCAGCCCGCCAATACCGGAAGGACAATAGGGCCTGCGGCCTGGATCAAGCTGGTGCGGGCGATCATCTTTTGTGCGACTTCACCGCTGTACAGGTCGCGGATGATGGCGCGCCCCAGGATCGCCCCCGAGCCCGCCGCCAACCCCTGCACCATGCGCAGCGCCCACAAATGTTCCATGCGGGTGACCAGCAAGCACGCGAGGGAAGTCAGGGTGAGCACGCCAAGCGAACCGAGCAGCACCACCCGGCGGCCTAACGCATCGGCCAGCACCCCGTGCCAAAGGGCCATGAAGGCGCTGGCCAGCAGGAAAAGGGACACGACCTGTTGCGCTTCAGGTGCGGACGCATGCAGATCTTTCTGCAGGGCTGGCAGCACGGGAATCAGCATGTCACTCCACAGGGGCATGAGCAGACCCATGATTCCCAGCAACAGCAGCATGTGGGCGGCCTTGATGGGGGCAGCCGGCGCGGGGGAGTCGTTGAGCATCGTGGTTGCGGTGGTCAGGGAGTCGTCTCGATCCAGGTGAACACCGCCAAGCGGGCCTCGATGCGCGTCTCAGCTCATGATTGCCCGGCATCGATTGAGGATAAGTGAGCTTTGCACCTACCTACTTGTCGTCGCCTCACTTGACGCACTGGAGGCCGTAGCTCTTCGACTGTGCGACGTGTCACGCCGGCCCCCGAGGGGGCGCAACGTGGACTACTTCTTCTTGTAGTTGAACTTCTGGCCGCCGATGCTGGCTTCGTACATCAGCCCGCCCTTGGCCACCGTAAAGGTCGTCATTCCCTTGTAGGGCTGGCGACGTTCTTGGCATCATGCTGCGCTGCCGCTGGCGCTGGCCCCGCTGCCGGTGGTCGTGGTGGCGGCTGAAGCGCCGGCGGTGATCGCGACGGCCTGAGCCTGCGCGCCGAACTCGAAGTTCCCGTTCGTGAATTCCTTGAATGCGTTCTGGTCCGCGAAGAAGATGATCTGGCTGTAGGCTTCGCCGCCGAGCTGGAAGCCCACGGAAAGCTGGGTCACCGAGGTATCGCCGACGTATTTGCCCTTCTCGTACACACGACCCTTGCCGTACGCGCCGCCGACGACCGACCCCGCCCTTGCCGATCGTCGGGAATACCGCATAGCCATAGCTCTTGCCGAAGTAGGCGCCGCTCTCGCTGGCCTTCTTGAACACCGCGATCGTGGCGTCGAAGTCATCGGCCCAGGCGGACGAGAACGAAAACGCCAACACGAAGAACGCTATAAATGATGCAAGACGTCGCAACATGATTGAGCTCCGGGATTGATTGATCGATTCCACGTGGGTGCCGGGAAAGTCTACAACCGGCGTCGAGCGGGCTTGCCGTCCGCGAAGACTGCGCGAGATTGCGAAGTGATCGATGGGAATATGCTCCGCAGCCTCCGGTTCGGTCAGCCGAACGTTACCGCGATGCGACGCCGCCTCTCCTTGTTTGGCTCCCGCGCTCGCCAATTGGAGCCAGAAGACGGTAGTCAGTGGCTTGAAATCTTGCATCCCCGTGGCGATAACCATGTACTGTATGGATTGACAGTCAACTGTTCATCCCAACGTGACACCCGATTCGCTTGCTCCGCTCCTTCTCGCCGACTCGACACCGCCCGTCACCGGGATCGACCGCCTGCTCGCGCGCCTGAACGCCGAGCAGCGCGCCGCCGCGCGCCACGGGCTCGATGGCACGGATGGTTCCGATGGCGGGCCGCTGCTGATCATCGCCGGTGCCGGCACCGGCAAGACCAACACGCTCGCACACCGCGTCGCCTGCCTGGTGGAAAGCGGGGTCGACCCGCGCACGATCCTGCTGCTGACCTTCTCGCGCCGCGCGGCGGTGGAGATGGCGCGCCGCGTGGAAGGCATCGTCGCCGCCTCGGCGAACGCTGGGCGCGCGTGGCGCATTCGGTGCTGCCGTGGGCCGGCACCTTCCACGGTATCGGCGCGCGGCTGCTGCGCGAATACGCCGAGCGCTGCGGCATGGACCCGGCGTTCACGATCCTCGACCGCGAGGACGCCGCCGACCTGATGAACCTGGTGCGCACCGAGCTCCGCCTGCACGAAAGCGCCGAGCGCTTTCCGCTGAAGGGCACCTGCCTCGCGATCTACTCGGCCGCGGTCAACCGGCAGGCGCCGCTCGACCGCGTGCTGGCCGAGGACTTCCCGTGGTGCTGCGCGTGGGAGCGCGAGCTCAAGCGGCTCTTCGCCGCGTACGTGGAGGCGAAGCAGCGCCAGGGCGTGCTCGACTACGACGACCTGCTCGCCTACTGGGCGCAGCTGATGGCCGAGCCCGCACTGGCGGAAGACGTGCGCAGCCGCTTCACGCACGTGCTGGTCGACGAATACCAGGACACCAACCGCCTGCAGGCGACGATCCTGCTCGCGCTGAAGCCCGACGGCCGCGGCCTCACCGCGGTCGGCGACGACGCGCAGGCGATCTACGCGTTCCGCGGCGCGACCGTGCGCAACATCCTCGACTACCCGGCGCAGTTCACGCCGCCCGCGCGCATCGTCACGCTCGCGCGCAACTACCGCTCGACGCAGCCGGTCCTCGACGCCGCCAACGCGGTGATCGGGCTTGCGGCCGAGCGCTTCACAAGGACCTGTGGAGCGAGCGCGCGTCCACGGAGAAGCCGCGCCTGGTGACGGTGGCCGACGAAGCCACGCAGGCGCGATTCGTCGTCGAGCAGGTGCTCGAGCGGCGCGAGGCGGCGATCGCGCTGAAGCAGCAGGCGGTGCTGTTTCGCGCATCGAGCCACAGCGCGGTGCTGGAGCTGGAGCTCGTCCGCCGCAACATCCCGTACGTGAAGTTCGGCGGATTGAAATTCCTCGAAGCGGCGCACGTGAAGGACGTGCTCGCCTTCCTGCGCCTGCTGCAGAACCCGCGCGACCGCGTGGCGGGCTTCCGCGTGCTGCAGTTCTTGCCGGGCGTCGGTCCGAAGACCGCGGCGCGCGTGCTCGACGCGATGGCGGGCGCCGATCCGTGCGAGGCGATCGCCGACATCACGCCGCCGCACGCCGGCGCCGACGAGTGGGCCGCGTTCGCGACGTCGTTCCGGTTACTGCGGCGACAGCCTCCGGCTGGCCGGCGGAGCTCGAACGCGTCTGTGGCTGGTACGAACCGCACCTCGAACGCCGGCACGACAACGCCGACGTGCGCCGCGCCGACCTGCGCCAGCTCGAAGCCATCGCCGCCGGCTACCCGTCGCGCGAACGCTTCCTCACCGAGCTGACGCTCGATCCGCCCGGCGCCACCAGCGACGAGTCCGGCGCGCCGCTGAAGGACGAGGACTATCTGATCCTGTCGACGATCCACT
Organism: uncultured beta proteobacterium; assembly: GCA_963735955.1. Lineage (GTDB taxonomy): Bacteria > Pseudomonadota > Gammaproteobacteria > Burkholderiales > Burkholderiaceae_F > CAVTND01. Next base: position 463,464 of record CAVTND010000016.1, read on the forward strand.
CGGCCAAGGGGCAGGAGTGGCGAGCGGTGACGCTGCTGAACGCGGTGGACGGCTGCATCCCGTCCGACCTTTCCACCGGCACCACCGCCGAACTCGAGGAAGAGCGTCGCCTGCTCTACGTGGCGATGACGCGCGCGAAGGACCACCTGACCCTCGTCGTGCCGCAGCGGTTCTACGCGCACCAGCAGGGCGCCGGCGGCGACCGGCACGTTTACGCATCGCGGACGCGGTTCATTCCGGAGAAGTTGGCGGAGAGGTTCGAGCGGGGGAGTTGGCCGGTGGCAGTGAACGAGTCGCAGCAAGATGGGCGGGCTTCGCCGGCGGTCGACCTCGCGGCGCGGATGCGCGGGATGTGGACGTAGCGTTCGCGAGAAGATGGGCCATCTGACACTAGCGGCGGCAATATCTGTCGCGGCCGCTTTCAGTCACACCCAATGACGCAGGTTGGAGCGACTACGGCACGGAGAATGGGCGCTCAATTCAGCGGGTCGTGCGAAGACTCAGGATCGCGTAGGCCAGTGCCGGGTGACTTCCGGCTCGTGTATGCGGCAAGCTCCCATCGGTCGCTCGGTTCCTGGTGGCTGACGATGTAGGTGTCGCCATCTTCGGTCTCGACCTTGAACCACCGTTGCGATGGCGAGTACCACCTGTCCACTACCGATCGTATGGCGACGCGCCGTTCGCCGAACCGGAGGGCCAGGGGTTCCTGCTCGCCGCGATAGCCGGCGTAGCACTCGACGTGGATAGGCATGTGTTCACGATACGCCGCCGCCCGGCAAGCGACGTTCGCCGCTGCCACCCCGAAAGCGGTCCAACGCCCTACAAGTAATCGTCCTCACGCTGGTGGCGTACGGCGAGAATCGTGACGACGTCGCCGAATCCATCAGTACAACCGGACGGCCATGTCGAAGTGCCAGGTCCGGCGGATTTCGATCACGTCGTACTCGCGGGCCAGTGCAGGAGGGAACGCTTGGTAGTGCTCGTGGCTTTGCACGATGCGCCGTATCGCCTCGTCGACTTCCGCCACTCCACTGGACAGAACGAATGTCACGGACTCGACGGATCCGTCGCTTCGAACGGCCACCGTCACCATGGGATTGGTGTGAGGCCGCTTCGCTATTTCGCGGACCGTGTCGACCGGAGTGTTGAATTGGATCTTCCGGGCCCACGCCTCCGCGTACTGGATGAGTTCGGCGTTAGGGTCGGTGCGTCCCCATAACCTCGCTCGACGTGCGGTGCTCAACGACAGGGGTAGCGTGGAGGGCGGGCGAGCGTCTGTCGAGGCCGCATCACGCCGGGCGGCTTCCTCATCCAGCTGTCGTCCTATCGCGCGCAGCCTCGCTTCCCGTCTTGCCTCCTCCTCTTGTGCGGCCTCGACCCGCGCGACCTCTTGCCGTGTCGTGGCCTGTCGTGCGGCCTCCTGGCGTTCAGCCTCCAGTCGCGCGGCCCCGACGCGAGCCGCTTCCTGGCGCGCGGCCTCCTGGCGTTGCGCCTCCAGTCGTGCCGCTGCCAATCGCGCGGCCTCCTGGCGTTCGGCCTCCAGTTGTGCCGCTGCCAATCGCGCGGCCTCCTGGCGTTCGGCCTCAGTTGTGCCGCTGCCAATCGCGCGGCCTCCTGGCGTTCGGCCTCCAGTCGTGCAGCCTCGACGCGAGCCGCTTCCTGACGTGTGACCTCTTGACGCTGCGCCTCTAGCTGTGTGGCGGTCTGTCGTGCGGCCTCCTGGCGTTGCGCCTCCAGTTGTGCCGCTGCCAATCGCGAGGCCTCCTGGCGTTCGGCCTCCGTGCAGCCTCCATTCGAGCTGCGTCCTGACGCGCGGCCTCTTGATGCTGCGCCTCCAGTTGTGCTGCTCGCGCTGCCTCGACACGAGCCGCTTCCTGACGAGCTGCCAGCAGACGCTCCGCCTCCAACTGTGCCGCAACCCGTCGCGCGGCTTCGATGCGCGCCGCTACTTCCTGACGAGCGGCCTCCTGTCGCTCCGCCTCCAGTCGTGCTGCTGTCACAGTTGCACGGCCTCGCGCGTTCAGCCTCCAGTCGCGCAGCCTCGACACGTGCCGCTTCTTCCCGAAGATCGGCCTCCAGCCTCGCGGCCTCAACCCGCGCCTTCACCAACTGATCCGCCTGTTTGGCAAGTTCAGCGCTCGCTCCCGAACGTCCCGACCGATTCGCTCCCGTGCCAGATCGCCGGGATCTCGAGGCACTGCCATCACGGTCTCCGGGATCGAAGCGCGCGGCGCTACCGCGATCACGGATGTTGGCGCCGTGGGAGCGGCAGGCACGACCCACGAGGGCCTGTCGGTTGTCAACACGTCTACACCGGCCGGCTTGGGATCTTCGCGGGCGCTGCGTGACCAGACTTCCGGCGCGTATAGGCGCCTTCGCAGGGGCCGCAGGGGCAGGGGCCGACGGCGTTTCGTTCTGGCCTGGCCTCTGCCTCGGCCTGGCCGCCGGCACGATCACGAGGGCGGCACGCCCCAGGGGCGACGCTGGCCACGGTGGTCGGGGCCGGACCACTGGTAACAGGCTGCTTGATCGATGGCTCGCTGGCTTCTTGACCGACGTATCCGCGGCTCCACGGCTGTGACATGTGTCGGAACGAGCAAGACGCGCAGATCGGGCGCCTCGTACGTCGCTCTCGCCAGGGGAAGCTGGAGCCGGAAGCCGAAGTCCCTGGCCGCCGAAGGTCAGGCTCAACAGCAGCGCGTGAACAGCAGGGAAAGCAGGAACACGAGGCGCCGCTGTGTTCATCGCTCATGCGTTGGCTCGGCCGCCGGCCGCGTGGCTGGAGGTGGCGGTGGCCGGCGCCTCGATGTCAGCTCGCTAGACTTTTGCGACTGCCTTCGACCGATCTGCATGCCGCAGATGCTACTGAGCGGCGTGCGAAGGGGCTGCTCATGAGGATGGGGACTTTGTCAAGCGCTCCGCGACGGCGGTGCACGTGGCCGGAGCCGCGCAGGGATTCGGTTCGGCGGAACGACGCATTCATCAGGTCCAAGGTCGGGGTGTGAAGCATCGACCATGTTCGAGCCAGAACTGTCGGGACGACGTGACATTCAGCACCGCGGTCGCGACGTGCGACGCGCAACCGACTACACCGACAGTCAACATGCTGAAAGTGGTGCTGGCGAAACCGAGTCAGCGACGCGCCCATCATCGAACGGTCACCGTGCGGGTGACCTGCAGACGCTGCGGGGCGCGTCGAACCTCGATCATGATGATGCGGATTACCTGCGAGCCGTGTGTCGATCGGATGCTGCCCGAGCCATGCGGCGACCGGCTGAGCATCGGCGCGCGGTGGGGGTCGCCGGCTGCACAGGTGCGCCACGAGCGCGATCGACCGGCAGCGCCGTGCGAGCGCGACGATGCCGCTGTCGCTGCATGCGTTTGCCTGGAGTCGGCGAAGCGCCGGTGCAACCGTCTGCGGTCAGGCGCTGTCGGCTGAGGCTGCGCGACTTCCAGGCCGGACTCGACCAGCGACGCGCGCGCATGCGGCATACCGGCTCTGCTGATGCCCTGCTCGATCTGGCTGTCGCCGCTGGCGTAGGGCGTGGGCGCGAGACCCAGGCAGCCGGCCGAGCTCGCGTCGTACTTGGGAAAGCGCCGCCGAACCGAACAACTCCTTGGCGAGCACCGAGGCGCCCCGCTGATCCAATGGCGCGCAACCGGCTCAGCTGCGCCACCGGCGCGGCTGGCGCATCGAGCCAGCGCCCGGCGCGCGCAGATCTACGAGCGCCTGGATCATGCTGCTGACCAGCGCGACGCGCGCGCTCGCGTCGATATTCGCGCGCAGCAGCAGCAGCAGCTGGGCGCGTCGACGCTCCCGGCCAGGTGACGCTCCGATGAGGTGCTGCTACGCCTGCTGATGGCCGCTGCTCGGCGCAGGTTGCGAGCGCCAGCAGCGAGCCGATGCAGTTGGCGTGCGCACGTGCACTGCGTGCGTCAGCTGCTTGAGCTAGCGGCGCACGCGCCGCGTCCTGATCCTCAGCCGTCGGCCGCGGAGCACCGACCAGACGCGCTCGCCCGCATGGTGCTCGACGGCAGACATCGCCAGCAGGCTGTCGACGATGAGCTGATCAGACTGGCCCGCTGGCGCGCAGGTCGACCTCAACGATGGCTGACCGACCAACCGCATGTTGTCGATCCTGCCACGCGGCGAGCGGTGAGCCGACGAGCCGTCGCGGCTGAGCTTCGTGAGCAACGTGCAGCCGGCGCGCTTTCCCGGCGGCGGAGCGCTCCGCGCCTCCTGAGCGGTGCGCGTCGGAACGTCGGCTGCGCCCAGCGTCCGCCGTGCACCGGCTCGCCCCGCGCCGGCCGTCGCTCAGCGGTCGGTGTCAGCGTTCGTCGCCGAGCTCGAAGCTCGGGCAGCAGCTCCGCGCCGGTTGTCGTAATCGTTACCGCGAAGCGACGCCGGTGTCGATCACTTCCGTACCTTAGTGAGCCGAGGATGGAACGACGTCGGGAGCTGAGCGGGTGCGCCGTGAAGGAGTCAGCTTCAGCGAACTGTATCGAGTGGCTGTCTGGCAGAGTTCAACGTGGCTCCTGGCCGCTTCCGTCCAGCAGTAGCTACTGCTGAGGGCCGGATATGGCCCGTTAATCGTGGGCGCCCATAGCCACCCACAGTCTCCGCGTCTGTAACCAACACGCTGCCAGGCTCACTGCCTGGCGGCGTGATCGCCATCGGAGCCGGTGGCATCGGCGCGCGATGTGATCCCATCGCCGAACAAGCAATCTGTCGTAGTCCATAGACAGCGCGAGCGATTGGGCGCGGGACCATCCGGGCGATTCAGATTCGGATCGCAGTGAGCAACTGACTTCGCTGCGCGCCGAAGGCGCCAGGCGCTCGGCGCCTTGCGGTGTCAACCAAGGGACGGAGACCTCTCGCTAGGCGATGAACGAAGGGCGGCCTTGCATCAACGTCCTGTGCCGCGCTGACGATTGGCGTTGAGCCAAGAACGGCCAAACAGGCAATGGCAAGGAACCTCATCACCGTCCAGTCCTGTCGCGGAGATGAGATTCTCTCCTTGGCTTCGACGTCCGCAATGCAAACCCTGCCGAGGCACGGGCCCGGCAGAAGCAGGCGATCAGCCGAGCTCGACCGGCACCGAACATGCGCTGACCATTGCGCTCGACCAGCACCGCGACACGCCCTTTGGCTTCGGCGACCTGGTTGCGAGTTCGTCGACCTGGCGCACGGTCTTGCCGTTGACCGACACGATGACATCGCCGGCGCGAATACCGCCTTCGCCGCGGCGCCGGCCGACTCCTGCACGACGAGTCCGCCTTCGGTGCCGAAGTTGCTTCGCTTCCTGTGCACTCAGCGGCCGCACCGCAACGCCGAGGCGGGCCTGCGGAGCGGCAACCGCTGCCGGCCTGCGCGACGGCGGCGGCGTCGCTGTCCATCGCACCGATCGTGATGTCGAGCGCCTTTTCCGAGCGATACGCGCCAGATCTTGATTGCGACGTTCGTGCCGGCGCGATCTCGGCGACTGCGAGCGGCAGATCGGATGCCTTGTCGATCTTGCGGCCAGCGAACTCGACGATGACATCGCCTTCCTCGACGCCCGCCTTGCGGCTCGGAGCCGGCTCGACCCTGCCGACGAGCGCGCCGCGCGGCGATCGAGCCGAAGGTCTCTGCCAGCGGCTGGTCGACCGACTGGATCGCGACTCCGATCCGAACCGCGCGTGACCTTGCCATCCTTGACGAGTCGGTCCTTGACCTTGATCGGAGATCGATCGGGATCGCGAACGACAGGCCCATGCAGCCGCTGCGTCGAGAGGATCTGCGAGTGATGCCGACGACTTCGCCCGTCATGTTGAAGAGCGGCCCGCCGGAGCTGCCGGGGTCGGCCGCCACATCGGTCTCGATGAAGGCACGAGACGCTGTCGGGCAGGCTGCGCGACTTCGCGGACACGATTCCCGCCGTGACCGTGCTCTCGAGACCGAACGGTGATCCAATCGCTGCGACCCAGCTCGCCGACCCTGAGGTTGGCCGGATTGCCAGCTTGACCGTCGGCAGATCCTTCGCTTCGACCTTGACAACCGCGACATCGGTCAACTTGTCGGCGCCGAGCACCTTGCCAGTGAACTCACGTTGATCGGCCAGGCGAACGCGCAACTCGCTCGCGCCTTCGACCACATGCGCGTTGGTCAGGATCAGGCCGTCCGAGGTGACGATGAAACCCGAACCGACGCCACGTCCTTCCGGTCCTTGCGGACCGCGCGGACCGAACTGCTGACCGGGTTGATTAGGGATGCCGAAACGACGAAGCATCTCTCCCATCGGACCGTCCATGTCGTTCGGGTCGAGCTGCGCGGGCATGCCCTGCGCGCGCTTGACGACCGCGATGTTGACGACCGTGGCACCCTGACGTTCGACGAGGTCGGTGAAATCAGGCAGCGCACGTGCGGATGCCGCGGCCGGCGCCGTGACGGCCGATGGCGCCGAAGCAGCGGTCGCGGCCGGCACCGCCGGCGACTTCAAGTGCGCGCCTGCGACGAACGCGGCGGCAACTGCGCCGGCGACCAGAGTTGGGCGAATGAACTTCCGTGCTTCCAAGCAAACCTCCCATTGATTATTGATGTAGGTCCGCGATCGCCGACTGTGCGGCGACGACGCCGAGCGACGCGATGGCCGCTTGAGCAGCTTCGGAGTCCGGCTCGCGGAATTGGTTCAACAGGTTCCCGTCGAATCGAGCGGGAACTCAAGCCGCGCGGCGATGTCGCGCGATCGATTGCCGAGGTCAAGATCGCGGCGCACTGGGAAACCTTGCGCGCCAAAGTGCGGAAGCTTGCCCTTACGAGGCATCAAGTGTGGCGCATCAGTCTTGACGTGCTACGGATAGGGCCGTCCTGCCGCAATAGGCGGAACGCCTGGACGGCGCTCTGCAGTCTGCGTCCGTGAGGGTCAAGGCGAACGGTCACACGCGAACGACTCGTAGCGCCCGACAGTACGGCGCCAGTCAGCAGAAAGGCGAGCACATTGCATGGAAGCTCGGTGTCAGCCGCGGCGGAATCTTGCGTAATGCTGACCCGCGACTCCGTACTGACGGGGGCAGCGACCCGTCCAGCGCGCAGGACGAAATAGTTGACGCCGCTTGCGGCTATCACCTCATCGGCCGCAAGCTTCGTTCGCGCCACCGAGTCTCCGCCCAGGTGATAGCGCCAGTGCGCCGATCCGATCCGCTGTAGCCCACCGAAATCCATCGCCCAGGCAGACCGGCCCGCTTGGCGAGCTCGAGGCAGCCTGACAGGCCGTCAACCTCAAGTTGCCATGCACCGGGCGACAAGCCCCTTCGATTCCCGCCGGCGAGGTAGATCACATGCGCCGCGCGCTCAATCAAGGGGGCAAGCGTGTGTGGCTGCTCCACGTTGGCGAAGACAACTTCGGCAGATGCCAACGACGGTTCGGGGGCAAGGCGATCCGCGCTTCGCACGCAGGCGATGACCGGCACCGACGCGGCACACAGGTAGCGCAGAACATAGCGGCCGGTCTGCCCGCTTGCACCGACGAGAAGAATCGAATCCCTGACGCTTGTTGTTCCCATACTGCGAATCGACGGTCGTGGTTCTCTCGGGCAACAAGAGCAGCTCCTGACAATGGACTGCGTAATGATCGAACGTCTGCGGCGCGTCCGCGACCCCATGCGTCCGCGACCCATTGATGTGGGATTCGCTGGATTACCAACAACCCATTCGCGATCATGGGTTACGAGTCTGGCCAGCTGCCATGCGGATCCGGTTCGTGGGGCTGACAGCGTGAATATTCCGCACGCAAGACGTGGCGAACCCTGCTGCAGACCGCAGGCGGCAGGGCCAAGATGACGTCGAGCAGGCCATAGCAGCGGCTC
>CAVTND010000017.1:0-94648 GCA_963735955.1 uncultured beta proteobacterium
CCCGCAGCGGCCGACCGTTGATCGTGATGCCAAGCGAAAGCTTTCACAGGTTCAGCGCCACTGATCTGGCGGCAATCATTGCGTACATCCGCTCCATCCCTGCGGTCGACCGAACATTGCCGGAAACGCGCGTCGGTCCGCTCGCCCGCGTCCTGCACATACTTGGATATCCGCTCCTGCCCGCTGAGATCATCGATCACAGCGCAACCAATGCAGTTCCCGTGCAAGGGGCAAGCGTCGACTATGGCGAATACCTCGCAACGGTCGCGGGCTGTCGCAGCTGTCACGGACCGGCGCTGGCGGGCGGCGATGGTCCCGGACCCAACATCACCGTTGGGGCAATCGGCACCTGGACGGAGGCAGACTTTCGCAAGGCACTCCGGGAAGGCAGGCGCCCCGATGGCAGCGTGTTGACCGACGAGATGCCGTGGAAGGTGTTCGCTCACATGAAGGATGAGGAGCTGGCGGCACTCTGGATGTATGAGCGGTCGCTGCCCGCCGTCAAGCCCAAGTAAGTTAGCCGCTTCAAAGCACTCTCGGAGCTACCCTTGAAGCCAATCTTTCAAAGTTTGATCGTTGCACTCCTCTTCACCTCGGCGACGGTATTGCACGCTCAAGTACCAGTCTCGCCAAATCCCAACCACGAGCAGATGCTTGCCGGTGGGAGTGCGCAGGCCGTCGCCAACAAGCGTCTGGTTTACGACTTCTGGCGCGAAGTCTTCGAAGGCGGGCACATGGAGTTGGCCGAGAAGTACATGGCCGAGTCGTACGTTCAGCACAACCCCAACGTGCCCACCGGTCGAGCGGCGTTCGTTGAGTTCTTCAGCAAGGTTGCCAAGCCCAAGCCAATCGAGCCGAGGATCAAGGCTCCATTGGTAGCCGTCGTCGCCGAGGGTGACCTTGTAGTTCTGGCATTTGTTCGCGAGAACGCCGACCCAAACGACCCGACCAAGAAGTACTCCACCACGTGGTTCGACATGTTCCGCATTGAAAACGGGAAGATCGCCGAGCACTGGGATCCGGCTACGAAGCGATAGGTCGTACATGAACAAGTCACCTGGCACCACCTTTCGCACGCAAAACATCGAGTGGCAAGCGCGCCTGCAAGGCGTGGCGCTTGCTTCGTTTCGATCGCGTGCGTTGGCCTTCCTGATCGATACTGCCATCGTCGGCCTTCTGCTATTCGCCCCAAGTCTGTGGTCCAACACCATCGCTCTGAAGTCTGGGGAGTCGTTCCAACTCTCGCTGGAGTACGGCAGCCTGGTAAGCGTCGCGGTGGCAGTCCTCTACTTCGGGCTCGCCACGTTCTTCGGCAAAGGCGCCACGTTCGGGAAGCGAATCGTCGGCATCCGCGTTGTCTCCCTGGTACACAGTCACCTTTCACTGTGGCACTCTGTCGAGCGCGCCCTTGGGTACGCCGCCTCTTCGATCGAAGCCGGTTTCGGCTTCCTTCAGTACTTCACGCACCCTAACCGACAAACCGTCCACGACCGCATCGCTGAAACGATCGTGATCGTCAGCCGCCCAACCAGGCGGGCAGTCGCAAGGTGAGCATGACTGCTACCGCCCCGCGCGCCGACCAGTACGAATACTTCTATCGGGAATTCGACTCGCCGCTGATGCGCCAGGTCCGTCTTGAGGCGTATGGGGAGGACATTGGGCAGCATTCATGGATCGGTTCGGACGAACTCCGGCAAGACGCAGTACGACTCGGACTTGACCCAAGGCGTCGGCTGCTCGACCTGGGCTGCGGACCATGCGGGCCGCTGACATTCCTGCTTTCGAACTTCGGATGCGCCGGAGTGGGTCTCGAACTCAGCCCATCCGCCATCGAAGCCGGGCACGCGCTTGCCGCCAGACTGGGCGTCCAGTCACTGTTCGCTGCGCAGGTGGCCGATCTCAACGAAGCCTTGCCGTCTGGCCTCGGGTCGTTTGACAGCGCACTGGCAGTGGACGTGGTTCTGCACATTCGTGACCGGCACGCGCTCTTCCGTGGAGTAGCTGACCTGCTTCAGCCCGGAGGGCGCTTTCTCCTGACCGATGCAGGGGTCGTTACCGGAGCCGTTTCCAATGAGGAGTTTCAACACCGGAGCCTCCATGGGTACACGCAGTTCGTGCCCGTGGGTTGGAACGAACAGCTTCTAAGAGCTTCCGGTTTTCGCTTGCTCGAGTCTGAGGACAGAACTGCAAGCGTGCTGCGAAACGCCAAGGGCAGACTTGCGGCAATGCGCAACCATCGCGAAGAACTGGAAAGCCTGTCGGGCACGGTGGCGTTCCAGAGTCAGATTGCCTATCTCACCACCGTCGCAGAGCTCGCCGATCGGCGAGCAGTGTCGCGCATCATGTACCTCGCGGAACGTCTTCCGCAACATGCTGACTGACCATGCCTCCCATGCGGATCCATGCCAGCCCGCAGCCACCTTTCGCTGCGCTACCGAGGCGCAAGTGCGAAACCTGCAGATGAAAGTCCTAGTTCTTGGCGGCACCCAGTTTGTCGGACGGCACATTGTGGAGGCCATGATTGCGGCCGGGCATGCGGTGAGTGTCCTGAATCGGGGCCAGACAATTGACGAGCTTGCGCCAGACGTGGAGCGAATTCGCGGCGACCGCGATGAAGGAGCCGCGGGCCTGCAGGCGCTATCCGGCCGCTCGTGGGACGCGTGCGTGGACGTGAGCGGCTATACGCCACAGCAGGTGCGGCCCAGCGCAGAGATGCTTTGCACACGCGTGCGGCGCTATGTGTTCGTCAGCGCCGTCAGCGTCTATGGCGATCCGGCCCATGGACCCGTCGACGAAAAGCAGCCTCGCATGCCGCCGGCCGGCGAAGACGTGACCGAAGTCAACGGCGAGACCTACGGCGCGCTCAAGGTCACTTGCGAGAACATTGTTCAGGAGATCTACGCCGAACGCTGCACGCTGCTGAGGCCACAAGTGGTCGCCGGGCCACATGACTGGATCGGCCAGCTCTCGTACTGGGTGTGGCGCGCGGCGCGGGACGGAACCATGCTGGCGCCCGGTGACGGCTCCGATCACGTGCAGCTCATTGATGCACGTGATCTCGCCCGATTCACGCGGACGGTGATCGAGAACAACGTCGGCGGAGTGTTCAACCTGGCCGGGCCGAGACTCACCTGGGCTGAGTTAATGACGGTACTGGGGGCGAAAAACCTCGTCTGGGTCCCAGCAGAGATCATCAAGGCAGCCGGCTTGAGCTTTCGCGAGCTGCCCCTTTACCGACAAGACGGCGGTGAACGAAGCAGCCTGATGCATGTCAGCAACGAACGGGCGCGGACCGCGGGCCTCACATTGACCGATCCCGGTGCTACGGTTAGAGAGCTCAGGACCTGGCTCAAGGACAGGGAATACGTCCCCGCACTATCTCCAGACATTGAGGCAGAGCTGATCCGTGTCGCTCACGGTGGCAAAGGTAGCGCATAGTTGGCCGCTTGCCGGCTGACGAAACCGACACACAAAGTTCATGGACATCGGCGTCTTTCTCGGCATCTTCATCGCCTGGCCCTGGCTTGCGCTCATTCCCGCCGGACTCTTTGCATTTCTCTTCATCCGCGGCAGACGAACAGTGAGCTTCGTTGCCGCCCTTGTCTGGCTCGCGTATGTTCCGTACGAGTATGCGATGAAGTTGCGCCTGCTCTGTTCCGGCGAGTGCAACATCCGCGTGGACCTTCTGCTCATCTATCCTGTACTTGTCATCCTTTCGGTGCTCGCTGTCGTCGCTTTCTTCCGACGCAAGCGCGGCGTGGATGCCGGGAGGGAACCATGAACCGTGAGTTTGGAATTTTCCACGGCTTTGCGCGAGGGAACCGAATGCACCTCGGTTGTGAGTCCCGGAAATGCGAGGTCAATCATGTCGAGAATTGAACAACGCCTGTTGGCGCTCGGACTCAGTTTGCCGGCCCCCCTCAGGGCGCCCGCGGGCGTCGTGCTGCCGTTCCGGTTCGTTCGACTGCTCGGCACGCGCGCACTGATCTCCGGTCACGGGCCCGTGAACGCCGACGGTTCGATCGCAAGGCCGCTCGGCAAGCTCGGCCGCGAGCTGACGGTCGTGCAAGGTTATGCGGCCGCGCGCCTGACGGCGCTGGCAATTCTTTCCAGCCTCAAGCGTGCGCTCGGTGATCTCGATCGGGTGACGGCCTGGAGCCGTGTTTTCGGCATGGTCAACTCGGCCGATGGATTCATCCAACAGCCGCTCGTCATCAATGGCTTCTCGGACCTGATCCTCGAACTGTACGGGCCGGAGATCGGTGCACACAGCCGCAGTGCAGTCGGGCTGGCCGAGCTGCCCTTCGATATCCCAGTCGAAATCGAAGGCGAACTTGAGTTTCGTCCGTGACCGCCGCAGACGAAAGCGCTGAAGGTCTGGTCCAGCGCCAAGTCGATGCCTACAACGCGCGCAGCCTGGAGCGCTTCCTGGCCTGCTACAGCGAGACCGTCACGATCTTCCGAATGCCGACGATGTACCAAGCATGGCAGGCAAGGCGCAGCTTGCCGAGTTCTACGCAACACAACGTTTCAACCGGCCCGGGCTGCGCGCCGAGATCCTGAAGCGAATCGTGCTCGGGCACAAAGTCATCGACCATGAGCGCGTGGTCGGCATTCGCGACACGCCGCTCGAGATGGTGGCCGTCTACGAAGTCGCGCATAGCCTGATCGAGCGGTTCTGGTTCTTCGCACCCGAGTGAGCCAGCCCGATGACGAACAGTCAACAGACCGGGTTCTCCGACGTCGACGCCAGCCAGCGAGCCGGCGAACTCGTCGACTACCTGGTGGCAGTGGCGGTGCGCATGGCCGACATCCGGCGCGAGGACTACGAGCACCTGCTGCTGCGAGACGGCGCCGCAGTGCTCGACGTTGGCTGCGGCGCCGGCGAAGTCTGTGTGGAACTTGCGGCGCGCGTCGGCCCACGTGGGCGTGTGACCGGTGTTGATCCGTCAGAAGCAATGATCGCCGCCGCGAAGCGAGCCATTGCGTCCTCCGGTCGAAGCATTGAACTGAGTGTAGGAAGCGTCTATAAGCTGCCATTTGCCGACGCCAGCTTCGACGCGGCGCGCGCGGAACACGTGTTCCAGCACCTGGAGGATCCGGACGCCGGACTGCGCGAAATGCTGCGCGTGGTCCGGCCTGGTGGCCGCGTAATGGTGATCGATCCTGACCATAGCCAGTGCGGCATCGCGCTTGATGACCCGGCGCATCGGCGCGCATTTGGAGCCAGCCTGCGCGCGCAACTCATGATGATCGCCAACCCCTGCAGCGGGACACGCCTGCGAGGAATGTTCGTGCGGGCCGGCCTCGCGCAGATCGAGCAGACCATTCGAAGCGTCGAACTGACCCACTCGGAGTACATGCACGCGATGTTCATGCACGACCGGCTGGGCGCCGCCGTCGATGCCGCCGAGATTACGGTGGCTGAGGCGAAAGCTTTGTCGGCCGAACTCGAGCAGCGCCATCGAGCCGGCACTTTCTTTACCAATGTAATCAGCTACAGCGTCGTCGGGACCAGGGTCTGACGTCCGTGCCCGGAATCATTGTGACGCTCGCCAATACTCAAGCTCGAAGGACATCATGCTCCACAAAGCAGTAGCCGAATCCCTGGCGCAATGGCGCCGGATGATTGCCAGCAGTGATTTTTCTGCCCTGCCCGCCTTGCTGCACCCTGACGCAACTTTTCATTCGCCAATGGTGTTTAAGCCCTACCCCGGCGCGCAAGCCGTTGCGCTGGTGCTCACAACCGCGGCCAAGGTGTTCGAGGACTTTGTCTATGAACGCGAGCTGGCGAGCGACGACGGCTTGAACCTGGTGCTCGAGTTTCGCGCTCGCGTCGGCGAACGGCAGCTCAAAGGCATCGACCTGATCCGTTTCGATGAACAGGGAAAGATCGTCGACTTCGAAGTCATGATCCGCCCGTTCAACGGCCTGCAGGCACTTGGCGCCGAGATGGGCCAAAGACTCGCTCCTTTCTTGCCCCTTCATAAGACTGGACCGGGCCCGGACCCAGGCTCGCCGGCACGCAGCTCGAGCGAATAAAGGCAGCCTTCGTCGCGCTCGGGCCGAAGCCGCAGGCGGCGCTCGAAGCGAAAGCCGAGCTGATCGAGCAGGCGGATCGACCGTTCGTTGTCCGGCGAGACAATTGCCAGCAGGTTCGTCATGCCCAGGCTCGCTCGCGCGTAATTCAGCACCGCGATCGCCGCTTCCCGTGCAAAGCCCTGCGCGCAATGCGCGGGCAGGAATGCGTAGCCCAGGTCGATGTCCGGCAATGTTTCGCGGCGGACCAGCCCGCAGATCCCGAGCGGCGCGCCGCTGCTTTTCAATTCGACCAGGTAGAGACTGAAACCGTTGACGCGCTGCGACTCGACTGGCCCTGATTCAATCGCGGCGCGCGCTTCATCGAGACTGTGGATACCCTTGTCGCCGATGTATCTCAGCCATGACGGATCAGTGACGAGTTGCAGGTAAAAGTCGGCATCGTCCGCACCGAGGGTACGCAAGCGCAGTCGCTCGGTCTCGAGAATCTCCATTGAATCCGGGTCGATCAGGAGGCGCCGAAGCCGCCGCCACCCGGCGTGTGGATTTCGAACACATCGCCCGCCGCCATCTTGACCTCGCCAATGTGTTCGAGCGTTTGGGTAGATCCGTCCTTGCGCACGACTCGATTGAGGCCGGGCGCGCCGGGTTTCCCTCCCGCCATGCCGAAAGCCGGATGGATGCGCCCGTTCGACAGGATGCTGGCCGTCATGGGCTCGAGAAAGCGCACGCGTCGCACACCGCCGTTGCCGCCTTTCCATCGTCCGGCACCGCCGGAGCCGGCGCGAATCTCATAGCTTTCCAGGCGCACGGGGAAGCGGAACTCGAGCACTTCCGGATCGGTGAGCCGGGAATTCGTCATGTGTGTCTGCACGACCGAGGTGCCGTCGAATCCGTCAATGAGTCTGCCTGCGTCGTCGAACACCCCGCCGGCGCCGCTGCCGCCGGAGATCGTCTCGTAGTACTGATGCCGTGCATTGCCGAACGTGAAGTTGTTCATGGTCGGCTGGTGAGCCCGCCATCACGCCGAGGGCGCCATAGAGCGCATTGGTGATGCAGGTCGAGGTCTCAACGTTGCCGGCCACCACCGACGCGGGCGGCTCGGGATTGAGCATGGATCCCGACGGAATGATCACCTCGAGCGGCTTCAGGCATCCGGCGTTCAGCGGTATGTCGTCGTCGACCAGGGTGCGGAACACGTAGAGCACGGCGGCCATGCAGACGGCGGTCGGAGCATTGAAGTTGTTGGTCTGTTGCGGCGACGTGCCGCTGAAGTCAATGCGGGCCGTGCGATTGGCTGCATTGACGCGGATCGCCACCTTGATGATTGCGCCGTTGTCGAGCGGGAAGCTGAATGCGCCGTCCTTGAGCCGCGTGATCACGCGGCGCACCGACTCTTCCGCGTTGTCCTGCACATGCTTCATGTAGGCCTGCACGACCTCGAGACTGAAATGCTCGACCATCTTGCGCAGTTCCTGCACGCCCTTCTCATTGGCGGCGATCTGTGCCTTGAGGTCTGCCATGTTCTGCTGGGGATTGCGGCTGGGATGCGCGCCGCTCTACAGCAGCGCAATCATCTCGGCTTCGCGCAGCACGCCACGCTCCACCAGCTTGACGTTGTCGATCTCGACACCCTCTTCATCGATCCGGGTCGAAAACGGCGGCATCGAGCCCGGCGTTGTGCCGCCGATGTCGGCGTGATGACCTCTGGATCCGACAAAAAACGTCGGATCGAGAGGTCTGCGACCATGTTGACGCCCATCCCCTCCCGCACCCTCCCCTTCAGAAGGGGAGTGCTGGCTGAGATAAACCGGGGTAATCACGGTCACGTCCGGCAGATGAGTGCCACCGTGATAGGGGTCGTTCAGCACATAGACGTCGCCTGGCTGCATTGTTGCGCGGTTCTCGCGGATCACGGTCTTGATGCTTTCTCCCATCGAACCGAGGTGCACCGGCATGTGGGGAGCGTTGGCAATCAGGTTGCCCTCGGCGTCAAACAGTGCGCAGGAAAAATCGAGCCGCTCCTTGATGTTGACCGAGTAGGCGGTGTTCTGCAGCTGCAGGCCCATCTGCTCGGCGATGTTCATGAACAGGTTGTTGAACACTTCGAGCAGCACCGGATCGACCGTCGTACCGGCGGCGAATTTCGTTGCGCGCGGCACGCTCCGCTCAAGTACCAGGTGATCGAGCGCAGTCAACTTGGCTTCCCAGCCGGGCTCGACGACCGTGGTGGCATTGCGCTCGGCGATGATGGCTGGTCCCGGTATCAGGTCACCCGGGCGCAGGTCCTCGCGCACGACGAGCAGGGCCTCGTGCCATTGCCCTCCTGAAAACATCCGCACGGTCTCGCGGCGCGGTACCTCGCGCGGACCATGCACCGGCAGGGTCGCTTCGGCCGGCGCGTCGCCGGCCACCACGGCCTCGACTGACACTGCTTCAACGATCAGCGACTTGCCAGGCATCAGGAATGCAAAACGCTGGCGATAGGCCGTCTCGAAACCCTGCTCGATTGTGCGCAGATCGCCGAACGGCACGACCAGGGCCGAATCCGTGCCTTCGTACCGAACGTGAACCCGGCGGTGGGTCGTAACCTGCCCGGCCGACACCTGCTGGCGGGAGAGTTCCTCCTGTGCCGCGTGGGCCAGTTCGTCGAGCCTGGCCGCAATGGCCGGCAGAGCATCGAGAGCAAGTCGCGCCTCGACCGCATGCTCGCGCATCACGCTCTGGTCGGCCAGGCCCATGCCGTACGCCGACAGCACGCCAGCCAGCGGATGCACGAATACACGCGTCATGCCGAGCGCATCGGCAACCAGGCAGGCGTGCTGTCCGCCGGCACCGCCGAAGCACTGCAAGGTGTAGCGCGTCACGTCGTAGCCGCGCGCGACCGAGATCTTCTTGATCGCATTGGCCATTTGCTGGACGGCGATGTCGATGAATCCTTCGGCGACGGTCTCGGGGTTGCGGCCGATTCGCCCGGCGAGTTCATCAAAGCGCGCCGTCACGACCCCGCTGTCCAATGCCTGATCAGCACCCGGGCCGAAAACCCTGGGAAAGTAGCGCGGCTGGATCTTGCCAACCATTACGTTGGCATCGGTCACCGCCAGCGGGCCACCACGGCGATAGCAGGCCGGGCCGGGGTTGGCGCCGGCGCTCTGCGGTCCGACGCGGAATCGGGCGCCGTCGAATTCAAGTATGGAGCCACCGCCTGCCGCCACGGTGTGGATACTCATCATGGGCGCGCGCATCCGCACGCCCGCCACCTGGGTCTCGAACTCGCGCTCGAACTCGCCGGCGAAATGTGAAACGTCGGTCGAAGTCCCGCCCATGTCGAAGCCGATCACCTTCGGATGCCCACCGAGCGCAGCGGTGCGTGCCATGCCGACAATGCCGCCGGCCGGGCCGGACAGGATCGCGTCCTTGCCGGCGAAGGCGTGGGCATCGGTCAGGCCGCCGGAAGACTGCATGAAAAACAACTTCACGCCGGGCATGTCCTGCGCGACCTGTTCGACGTAGCGGCGCAGGATCGGTGACAGATAGGCGTCGACTACCGTCGTGTCGCCTCGGCTCACCAGCTTCATCATCGGGCTGGTCTGGTGTGAAGTGCTGACCTGTGAGAATCCCGCCTCGCGCGCAAGCCGTGCCGCCGTCTGCTCATGCGCGGTATAGCGATAACCGTGCATGAAGACGATCGCGACACTTCGCAGGCCTCGGTTCGCCGCGTCGGCCAGGGCCACACTCAGGTGCGCTTCGTCGAGCGCCTCGATCAGTTCGCCGCGAGCGCCAACCCGCTCGTGCGCCTCGATCACTTCTCGATAGAGCAACTCGGGCAGGACGATGTGCCGATCGAACAGGCGCGGCCGGTTCTGGTAGGCAATCCGAAGTGCATCGCGAAAGCCGCGCGTGGTCACCAGCAAGGTCGGCTCGCCCTTGCGCTCGAGCAGCGCGTTGGTGGCCACCGTAGTGCCCATCTTCACGCATTCGACCTGTCGAGGCGTGACCGGCGCACCGAGCGGGAGTTCGAGCAGGTAGCGGATGCCGGCGACCGCTGCATCCTGGTACTGCTCCGGATTCTCCGAAAGCAGCTTGTGTGTGACCAGAGTGCCGTCCGGCCGCTTGCCGACGACGTCGGTGAAGGTGCCGCCCCGGTCAATCCAGAACTGCCAGCGTTGCGTGCTGCTCACGTTCTCATCGCTCGTTTCATGTCTGGCCAGCCTGCGCCCGGGGTCCGCGCGTACTATTGCGCCCCAGTCATGTTAGCAACGCCCTTGTCGCAACCTTCCCGGATTCATTCTCATAGTCAATGAGGAGCCCATGAAGCGCCGTCACGTCCTCAGTTCCGCTCTTGCCGCGGTCGTCTCCATCCTTGCCCTGTCTGCTCAGGCCCAGACCAAGTGGGACCTGGCCAGTGGTTATCCGCTCGCCAATCCGCACACCGTCACCCTGCAGCAGTTCGCGAAAGACATTGATATCGCGACCCAGGGCAAGCTGAAGATCACCGTGCATCCGAACGGCTCTCTGTTCCGTGCTCCCGAAATCATGCGCGCGGTCGAGGCCGGACAGGCACCGATGGGCGAAATACTGATGAGCCTGCTGGTCAACCAGAACCCGATTTTCGGTCTCGATTCGCTGCCGTTCCTTGCCACCGGCTTCGATGATGCGTATCGCCTGTGGCAGGCACAGCGACCCGTGCTCGAGCGGGTCCTCGACAAGCGCGGGGTCAAGCTGCTGTATGCGGTGGCCTGGCCGCCGCAGGGTATCTACGCCAAGAAACAGCTCAATTCGGCAGTCGACATGAAGGGCCTGAAGTGGCGTGCCTACAACCCGGCCACGACCAAGATCGCGCAGGCCGTTGGCGCGCAACCGATGACGATCCAGGCTTCGGAGCTCTCGCAGGCCCTGGCCACCGGCGTGGTCGACTCCTTCATGTCGTCGGGCGCCACCGGCGTGGACAGCAAGGTCTGGGAGAGCCTTTCGCACTTCCACACCGTCGATGCCTGGTTACCGAAGAACATGGTCGTCGTCAATGCCAAGGACTTTGCCAAGCTCGATAAGGCCATGCAGGACGCAGTGCTGAAGTCAGCGGCCGAGTCGGAGAAGAAGGGCTGGGAACGGATGCGCGCTTACACCGACGAGTCACTGGCGATCCTGCAGAAGAACAAGATGACGGTGGTCAAGCCGAGTCCGCAGTTGATGGGCGACATGAAGAAAATCGGTGACGAGTTGCTGGCTGACTGGCTGAAGGCGGCCGGAACCGACGGCCAGGAGATCATGACTGCGTACCGCAAGAGCGCCGGCAAGAAGTAGCCGGCGCAGATGACGACTTTCCCATCGCCCAGTTTCGTGTCTCGGCTCGATTGAAGACTCTGCTAAGTCCGCTGTACGCGCTGTTCGGCGCGCTCGGTGCGGTGTTCATCCTGCTGACCCTGCTGGTTCAGCTCGTCTCGATCGCTGGCCGGCCGTTCGGCTTCAACATCGAGGGCTACGACTCCTATGCCGGCTACTTCCTTGCCGCTGGAGCGTTCTTCGCGTTCGCGCATACGCTTCGACGCGGTGACCACATCCGCGTGACGCTGATCGTCACCCGTTTCCACGGCCGCGGCCGCCTCTGGATCGAGATCGCCTGCCTCACGGTGGCCAGCCTGCTGACGTCGTACTTCGCGTGGTTCTCGGTGCGCCTGGCCTGGGGCTCCTACGCATATCAGGACATTTCGCAGAACGTCGACGCGACGCCGCTGTGGATTCCGCAGTTGTCGATGGCACTCGGCGTGAGCGCACTGGCGCTCGCCTTCATCGAGGAACTGATCTGGGTCGTGCGCACCGGACATCTGCCGGCGCAGCAAAACGAAGAACTGGCGCGCACCGAATAGGGCCAGAACGCTGAGCGCCGACCTGCCATGGACGCCTGGATCGCATTCTTTCTCGTGCTGCTGATGTTTGCGATCCTGGGCGCGGGCGTCTGGATCGGCGTTGGCATACTCGGCGTGGCCTGGATCGCGTTGGAACTGTTCACGACGCGCGCCGGCGGCGACAGCATGGCGATCACGGTCTGGGGTTCGCTTTCAAGCTGGACCCTGACGGCGCTTCCACTCTTCATCTGGATGGGAGAAGTTCTGCTGAAGACCAAACTTTCGGAGGGTATGTTTCGCGGCCTCGCTCCCTGGCTGCAGTGGCTGCCAGGACGACTTCTTCACACGAACATCATCGGCTGCACGATCTTCGCGGCGGTATCGGGCTCTTCGGCGGCCACCTGCGCCACGATCGGCAAGATCACCCTGCCCGAACTTGCCAAGCGCAACTATCCGGAGTCGATCTCGATCGGCTCGCTGGCCGGCGCCGGCACGCTCGGCCTGCTGATCCCGCCGTCGATCATCATGATCGTCTACGGCGTGGCCGCCGATGTCTCGATCGGAAAGCTTTTCATCGCTGGCGTGATTCCAGGCCTGCTGCTCGCCGGTCTCTTCATGGGATACACGATCTGGTGGTCGCTGCGCCATCGCGCGGAGATCCCGCCCGCCGATATCCGTCTCTCGTTCAATGAAAAGCTGGCGGAGTCACGCCACCTGATTCCAGTCGTGCTGCTGATTGCCGCTGTGCTGGGGTCGATCTACGCCGGAGTGGCCACCGCCACCGAGGCGGCCTCGCTCGGCGTGGCCGGCGCGCTGGTTCTCGCAGCCCTCCAGCGTGCGCTTTCGTGGAGGGCCTTTTCCGAGTCGCTGATGTCGGCCACGCGGCTGTACGCGATGATCGCGCTGATCCTGGCCGGTTCCTCATTCCTGTCGCTCGCGATGGGATTTATCGGCCTGCCGAGACACCTGGCCGAGGCGATCGGTGCGCTCAATCTGTCGCCCGTTCGCCCTGATCATGCTGTTGATGGCGTTCTACATCGTGCTCGGCTGCTTCCTTGACGGCATCTCGATGGTGGTGCTGACGATGGCGGTGCTGCTGCCGACGCTCGAGGTGGCCGGCATCGATCTGCTGTGGTTCGGCATTTTCATCGTCCTGGTCGTCGAAATGGCACAGATCACGCCACCCGTCGGCTTCAACCTGTTCGTCATGCAGGCAATGACGAAACTGCAGATCAACACGATCGCACGCGCTGCATTTCCGTACTTCGTGATGATGATGATCGCGGTACTGCTTATCTATGTCTTTCCTTTCGCTCGTGACCTACCTGCCTTCGCAGATGAAGCTTTGATCGCACGGCAGGGTCGCCTCTATCGTCTGCGCGCCGGGTAGAATCCGCGCCGCTCAATTACAAGAAGAACCGTCGAATGCATGTTGTCGTGGTCGGCGCCGGGATCATCGGCGTCTGCACCGCTTATTACCTGCGCCGTGCCGGCTTTGACGTGACCGTGCTCGAACGACGCGCAGGTGTGGCACAGGAAACCAGTTTTGCGAATGCCGGCGTGTTGGCGCCCGGCTACGTGGGACCGTGGGCTGCGCCGGGCATGCCGCGCAAGGTGCTGCGCTACCTGTTCCGCCGCGGAGGCGCCGGTGGTGTTTCGGCCGAGCGCCGGACCCTGCCCTATGGCGCTGGATCCGGCGCTGGTATGCCGAGTGCGACGCCGAGCGCTATCGGCGCAATCGAACCCGCATGCAACGCCTGGCCGTTTACAGCCAGATGCAGTTGCACTCGCTCGTCGAGCGCATGCGCTTGAGTACGAACAGACCAAAGGTTATCTGCAACTCTTCCGCACCGAAGCGGAACTGGAAGCATCGTCCACGATTCGGGTCGATCCTGACTGAACTTGGGGTGACGCACGCGGTGCTGAATCGCCGAGCAGGCGCACGCACTCGAAGCAGCGCTGCACCCGGTTACCGCCCTCGCGGGCGCCTTGCACCTGCCTGACGAGGAAACCGGCAATTGCGCCTATCTTTGCGCATCAGATCAAGGATCTCGCGATCCGTGATGGCGTCCGGTTTCGATTCGGGGTTAGCGTGCAGGCACTTGATCAGGTGCAGGGTCGGATTGAGCGACTGCGGACCGATCAGGGCGAAGTGCGCGCCGATGCGTATCGTGCTGGCCGGTGGCGTCGACACCGCCGCCCTGGTGCGCCCGCTTGGCATCAAGCTGCCGATCATGCCGATCAAGGGTTACTCGGCGACCGTACCGATCACTGCATACGAGCACGCGCCCTACATCAGTGTCATGGACGAGACTTACAAGGTCGCCGTCACCCGCATGGGCAATCGTCTGCGCATCGCCGGCACGGCAGAGACTTGGCTCTCGGAAGATGAATCTGCGTGACAGCGCCTTGCGCACCCTGCTCAAGGTCGCTCAGGACTGGTTTCCGTATGCGGCCAGCTACAGCCAGGCCAAGTACTGGGTGGGCGCGCGGCCGATGCTCCCGGATGGTCCGCCCGTACTCGGTGCCACGCCGCTGCCGAATCTCTTTCTGAACGCCGGACACGGCTCAAGCGGCTGGGTAATGGCCTGCGGTTCGGCCCGCGTGCTGGCCGACACGATGAGCGGCAAGCCGCCGGAAATCGACCTCGAAGGCCTGACGCTCGATCGCTACCAGGGAAGCAGGTGATGGCCAAGCTCAGCCTCGGCGTAGTCTCCGATCATGGGCATTCCGCTTCTGAACGTCACGCAACTGCGGGCCGCTGAGCAATCGGCAGCAGTCGGTTTGCCGCCCGGCGAACTGATGCAGCGCGCTGGACGAGCCGTCGCCCACGCAGTTGGGAAGTTTGGAACACAACGAACCGAGGGCAAGAAGCCGCTGACGATCTGCATTGTCTGCGGACCCGGCAACAATGGCGGCGATGGCTTCGTCGCGGCGGCGGCCCTGCAGTCGGCCGGCCATCGGGTCAGTTGTCTGTCTCGTCGGATGCGACCGACCGACAGCGCGCGACGCGCTCGCGGCATTTGAACATTGGCGCAGTAGCGGGGGCGAGATCAGCCGCGTCCTGCCGCAGGGTAGCTCAGTTCGATGTGGTGGTGGACGCCTTGTTCGGAATCGGTTTGGCGCGTCCGCTCGCCGGCGACTTTCTGGCCGCGGTCCACTGGATCAACGCACAGCCTGCCGTTTGCGCAATCGACCTGCCCAGCGGTCTTGACGCAGACAGTGGCAGCTGGGTCGGCGGCGTGGCCGGAGTGCGCGCCGACCTGACCGTGAGCTTCATCGCCGACAAGCCGGGACTGCACACCGCCGAAGGAGTGGACGCGGCCGGAAGGATCCTCATCGACGGCCTCGGCGTGACACTGCCTGAGGCGGGAGTTTCCCTGGTCGAGCCGGCCGACTTTGCTGGGCTTCTTCTGCCGCGGCAGCGCAATTCGCACAAGGGAAAGTTTGGCAATGTCGCGATTGTCGGCGGTGGCCGTGGCATGGTCGGTGCTGCGCTGCTGGCGGGACGCGCTGCGCTGCGCCTCGGCGCCGGTCGCGTTTTTGTCGATCTGATCGGCGCGCCGGAACTCGGAGTCGATCCCCAGCAGCCTGAGCTGATGCTGAGGCCGGTGTCGACAGTCGGCGAGTTGCAGGCGATCGTGGTCGGTTGCGGACTTGGCGTCGACCCGACCGCGCGCGCCGCCTTGTCGCAGCGATCGAGCGTGCGGTGGCGCTGGTGCTGGACGCTGACGCGCTGTCCCTGCTTGCGTCCGATTCGAGCATTGCTCGAGCCGAGTTCGAGAGCGAAGCTCGAGCACGGTGCTGACCCCGCACCCGCTCGAAGCGGCGCGACTGCTTGCCTGCACCGCCACCGAGGTTCAGGCCGATCGGATATAGGCCGCGCATCGATCTGGCGCGCGCACTGCAATGCGATCGTCGTGCTGAAAGGCTGCTGGAACGGTGATTGTCGGACCAGACCGGGAATCTCGCCATCAATCCGACCGGATCGCCCGCGCTGGCCACCGCCGGCACCGGCGACGTTCTGGCTGGGATGATCGGCGCCCTGCTGGCGCAGGGATTCGAGCCGTGGCAGGCCACGTTCGCTGCAGTCTGGCTGCATGGTCGTGGCGGCGAAGGGCTGGGCGACGTCGGGCTGGTCGCCGGCGAGATCGCCCTGCGCGCGGTCGAATCCTGCGGACGCTGCGCGCCGAGCGCTATCGCGTTGACTACGCGTCCCGCGGCGAGCTCGATCTGTCGGCCGCAGCGGTGCGCAATGTCCTGGTCGTGCGTGACCAGCACCAGCGTCGATCCGCGCTCGCGATTGAGCTCGAACATCAGGTCGATCACCGCTTCACCGGTATGTGCGTCGAGGCTGCCGGTCGGTTCATCGGCCAGCAGCAGCGGTGGACGCAGGACAAAGGCGCGCGCCAGCGCGACCCGCTGCTGCTCGCCGCCGCACAGGGTCCGCGGGTAGTGCGACAGTCGCTGACGCAAGGCCGACTCGTGCCAGCAGATTGCGCGCCGCCTCGAGCGGAGTTTCGCCCTCGCGGCGAACGTCCAGTCAACTCGAGCGGCAGCAGCACATTTTCGAGTGCGGTCAAGTGCGGCAGCAGCTGGAATGACTGGAACACGAAACCGATCGGCGCGCCCGCAGCGCGGCGCGACCATCTTCGTCGAGTGCGAACAGTGCTCTCGCCGAAGATGCTGACGGTGCCTGAGGTCGGCACATCGAGTCCAGCCAGCAGGCCAAGCAAGCGTCGACTTGCCGGAGCCGGAGGCGCCGACGATGGCCACGGTTTCGCCGGCGGCGATCGACAGATTGATATCATCCAGAATCGTCAGGCTGCCCGTGGCATCCTGCACGATCTTTCCGAGGCCGCGCGCCTCCACCGCAATGCTGGTCACTCGCTTCGCTGCCTCGCGCAGAAACTTCCTGCTCAGATTCGGATCCTTGCTGGCGATCGTCCTGATCGCCAGCAATGCGGCACTGGCACAACCTTCCGCACCGGCTGCATCGGAAAATCGCCCGGCGATCCTGGTCCTGGGCGATAGCCTGTCCGCAGAATACGGACTGCCGCGCGGAACAGGCTGGGTAAAGCTGCTATCCGAGCGATTGCGTGACGAGCGGCGCGGATTATACGGTCGTCAACTCCAGCATCAGCGGTGAAACCACGAGTGGCGGTCGCACTCGACTGCCGCAGCTGCTGAAGCAGCATCGGCCGGCAGTTGTCGTGCTTGAGCTCGGAGCCAACGATGGCCTGCGCGGCTTGCCGCTCGCCACCATGCATGACAATCTCACCGCGATGATCGATGCGAGCCGCGCTGCTGGCGCACGGGTATTGCTGGTCGGCATGCGCGTGCCACCGAACTACGGGCGCGACTACAGCGAACGATTTCATGCGACGTTTGCCGCGCTCGCCAAGTCGCAGCGCGTCGCCTTGGTGCCTTTTCTGTCTCGACGGTTTCGCCGAGGGACTCGACCTGTTCCAGGCAGATCGCATCCATCCGAACGAGCGCGCCCAGCCGGTCATGGTCAACAATGTCTGGCCGCATCTCCAGCCTTTGCTGAAGTCGGCCCCCAAAGCCAGAACATGAACGATCGCAGCATCATTGCGGCCGCCGAGGCAGTGCGCGACCTCGCGACGTTCAGCGACATCATCGACGTCCGCAGCCCGGCCGAGTTTGCGCAGGACCACCTGCCGGGTGCGATCAATTCGCCGGTGCTCGACGATGCGCAGCGCGTTGAAGTAGGCACACTCGATCGCCAGCACTCATCCTTCGAGGCGCGCCGCCGTGGCGCGGCCTATGTAGCGCGCAACATCGCAGCGCACCTCGAGCAGACTTTCAGCGACATACCTCGCGACTGGCGACCGCTGGTGTACTGCTGGCGCGGCGGCAATCGCAGTGGCGCCATGACTCACATCCTCGGTCGCGTCGGCTGGCAGGCACGCCAGCTTGAGGGCGGCTACCGCGCATTTCGCCGCATCGTGCTCGGCCAACTCGACCGCTTGCCGGATCAGCTCACGTTACGCGTTGTCTGTGGACCCACCGGCAGCGGCAAGAGCCGTCTGCTGCTGCAGCTGGCCGCATCAGGAGCACAGGTTCTCGATCTCGAAGCGATTGCGCATCACCGAGGATCAGTGCTGGGCGGCCTGCCCGCCACGCCACAACCGTCGCAGAAATTGTTCGAGTCCCGCGTTTGGGACCGTCTGCGCAGCCTCGATCCACAACGTCCAGTTTACGTCGAGTCCGAGAGCCGCAAGGTTGGCGAAGTGCGGGTTCCGGATGCTTTGCTGGCCCGCATGCGCGCGGCCGACTGTATTCGGATCGAGTTGCCACTGGATGCCCGGGTCCGACTCCTGCGCGACGAATACGTGCACTTTGAACAAGATCCAGCGGGCCTCTTTGCGCAACTGGATTGCCTTTCAGGCCTGCATGGCCGCGAACGTGTCGCTTCCTGGAAGGCCCTAGCGGCCGAACGGCAGTGGGATCAGATGGTGGCCGCCCTGTTGCGCGACCACTATGACCCAGCCTATGGAAAATCGATAACGCGTAATTTTGTGCAGGCGGCGCGGGCACCAGTGATCAGCATCGCCAGTGACGACCCCGGCGCCTTCGCCGCCGCTGCCCGTGCACTGGCACCCGTCTGACGCGCCCTACTTCGCGGCGCTGGGCGCGGCTTCAGTCTTGAGATCGGCCTTGGCCCCAGCCTTGGAGGCCGCCCCGGACTCGTCTTTGCCCGCCTCGACTTTCAGGTCGGAGCGCAACACGCGCGCGCCGTAGCGCTTGCGCATCGCTTCGGCGTAGGCAAGCTCGTCAGCCATGGACACTTGCTGCGCGATCGCCCGTGTCTGCGCGTCACGCTGGTCCGCTGTCAGGTTAGAACCGGGCTTCGATGACAGAACGTGGCCAATCAAGTATCCGGCTCCCTCGATTTCCTTCCCGACATACTGCGGCAACTTGTCGGCCGGTGCGCGCATTACCTCATTCAGCATCGGGGCCGGCACTCCCTGCGGCGCGCGGCGCGAAACATTCAGTACCGGCGAAAATCCGGCGTCACTGGGCTGCTTGCGCAACTCTTCGAGGCGCGCGAGACCTGCCTCTCGCGCGAGCCGTGCAGCTTCCTGCCGCTCAAGACGCTGGCGCACGGCGGCTTTCACTTCGTCCAGCGGCCGCACCGCGGCCGGACGGTGATCGACAATGCGGGCGGACACGAACACGCCGGGCGAAACCTCAATCGCCTGAGTATTGCGCTTGTTCTTGATCGAGTCATCGGAAAACAGTGCCTCGACCAAACGCGGCCCGAAGATCGGCGGCTGGCCCTGCGCCGCAGGCAGACCATCGCGCGTGACCTGGTCCTGGGTCTGAATCTTGAGCTTGAGCTTCTCGGCTGCCGGCTGAAGCGAATCTGATTGCTCATAAACCAGGTTGGTGAACAGTTCCGAGGATTCCGCGAGCCTCTTGCGCGCCTGCTGGCTGCGCACTTCCTTTTCAATGTCGCCGCGCACTTCCTCGTACGGACGGACCTGCGCCGGCCGGATCTCGGTCAGGCGAATCACGTGAAAGCCGAAATCGGTTTCGACCACTTCACTGGTCTCGCCGGGCTTGAGTGCCATGGTGGCGTCTTCGAAGGGCTTGACCATCATGCCCTTGCCAAAGAAACCGAGATCGCCACCTTGAGCGGCCGAGCCCGGATCCTTCGACTGCTCCTTGGCGAATCTTCTGCGAAGTCCCCGGATTGGCCTTGACCCGAGCCAGCATCTCTTCTGCTTTCTTGCGCGCAGCCGCCTTGTCGCCGCCCTCGGGCGTGATCAGGATGTGGCTTGCCCGCCGCTGCTCCTCGGTGCCGTAGCGCCCCTTGTTCTGGTCGTAATAGGCCCGCAAATCCGCCTCGACGACGACCGTGGAATCCGACAGACCGAATCGGCATCAAGCACCAGATACTCGACCTTGAGGTTCTCTGGCGTCTCGAACATGCTTGCGGTTGCTTCTCGTAGAACTCCGCGACCTGCGCCTCGTCAACCTTGACCTTGCCCAGATACGCCTCGATCGGGAACGTCAGCAATCCGAGATCGCGGCTGTCGAGCACGATGCGCTCGAGCCGGTCTGCAACCTGCCTGGGCACGAATCACGGTGTCCGGTGACCGCCTGCACGAGCATCTGCTTGCGCAGGTCCTGCCGCACCCGCTCTTCGAAACGCGACGCTCGCTCTGACCCTGGGAGGCAAGGTAGGCCTTGTAGCGCTCGATGCTGAATCGGCCATCGTCCTGGAACGCGGGAATCCGCGCGATGAAGTCGCGCAGCTGATCGTCGCTGATACGGAGATTCGCGCGGCTGGCTTCCGCGTGAGCGTGCGATCGAGGATGAGGCTGTCCAGGATCGCTGACGCGCGCTTCGGGCTTTCGAGCACTCTGGGATCGAAGTTGGCACCAAAGCTCTGGCGCAGTGCGCTCGGCGCGGTCGCGTTGTGCGACGTCAAATTCCTGCTGCGAGATCGAGGCGTCGCCGACCTTGGCCAGCTCTCCTTCGGTCCCCACGAAGCGGTTGTATCCCTGGATGCCGAAGAAAACGAAGGACGGAAAAATCAGCACCAGCATGAACAGCATCATCCAGCGGCGGTGGGAGCGGATCGAATCGAACATGGTGTTTCCCGCGAAGCGGTGCGTCTGGACAGACTCAACAAAAAAGGCGAACTTGCGTTCGCCTTTTTCTTCGGATTGGCGGAGTGGACGGGACTCGAACCCGCGACCCCCGGCGTGACAGGCCGGTATTCTAACCGACTGAACTACCACTCCTCGTCGGATCTAAAGCGTGCGCTGCATTGCGCGAACATCTCTCGCGCATGACACTCAACTTGCTGGTGGGTGCTGAGAGGCTCGAACTCCCGACCTACGCCTTGTAAGGGCGCCGCTCTACCAACTGAGCTAAGCACCCCGGCGTGCGCGTCAAACCACTCGCGCATCAACAGCAGTTGGCTTATCGAAGGCGCGCTAGTTTAGCGAATCTTTGAGGGCCTTGCCAGGACGGAACTTCGGAACCTTGGCTGCCTTGATCTTGATCGAAGCGCCGGTGCGCGGGTTGCGGCCGGCGCGCGCTGCGCGCTTGCCGACAGTGAACGTGCCGAATCCAACCAAGGTCACGGAATTGCCTTTCCTCAGGCTTGAGCGGATTCCCGCGACGATCGCCTCAAGCGCCCGACCTGCGGCGGCCTTGGAGATGTCGGCCTGCTTGGCGATGTGGTCGATCAATTCGGTCTTGTTCACGTATACCCCCTGTATATCAGCATGTACGTGGAGTTTGCGGCTCGGAGTCCAGCCTTCGGCTGCGTCGTCTCTTGAACTGCGACTTTACTCGGGTGCCGCCCCTCGAAAATGGACGGCTATTCAACCGCGGCGCTATGGCAGTGTCAAGCGAAAGAGACGATGTTGCTGACGCACGTCTCGGTTGCGACCGCACGCGCCGACGCGCGGTCGCAGACCTCAGCCCTTCAATGCTTGACTAATTCGCTTGCTGCGGGCGCGGCCGGCTTGGGCGGTGCAGCGGCCGCTTCTTCGTCGGTCAACGGTACCGGCTGACGCTCGAGCGAGATTTCCAGCACCTTGTCGATCCACTTGACAGGAAGGATCTCAAGGCGATTCTTGATGTTGTCAGGTATCTCGGCGAGATCCTTAACATTTTCCTCGGGAATCAGGACCGTCTTGATACCGCCGCGGTGCGCCGCCAGCAGCTTTTCCTTCAGTCCACCGATTGGCAGCACTTCGCCGCGCAGCGTGATTTCGCCTGTCATGGCCACATCCGCCCGAACCGGGATTCCCGACAGCGCCGACATGATCGAAGTCGTGATCGCAATTCCGGCCGACGGCCCATCCTTCGGCGTCGCGCCTTCCGGGAAGTGCACATGCAAGTCGGTCTTCTCGAAGACTTCGTCCTTGAGACCGAGCCGCCGCGCGCGCGCGCGCACCACCGAACGCGCTGCTTCGACCGATTCCTTCATGACATCGCCGATCGAGCCGGTGCGTTGCACATTGCCCTTGCCGGGCATGGTCGCCACTTCGATCGTCAGCAGATCGCCGCCAACTTCGGTCCAAGCCAGTCCGGTCACCTGCCCTACCTGGTTCTTCTTCTCGGCCACGCCAAAGGTGTAACGCTGCACGCCGAGGAACTTGTCCAGGTTCTTGGCCGTGACCAGGACCTTCTTGTCCGTCTGTTTCTTCAACAGCAACTGCTTGACCACCTTGCGGCAGATCTTGCTGATTTCACGTTCGAGCGAGCGCACGCCCGCTTCGCGCGTGTAGAAGCGGATGATGTCGCGCACCGCACTCTCGGCCACTGAAATCTCGCCCTGCTTCAGGCCGTTGGTCTTCATCTGCTTGGGCAACAAATGACGCTGCGCAATGTGGACCTTTTCCTCTTCCGTATACCCCGACAGCCGGATCACCTCCATGCGATCGAGCAGCGCCGGCGGAATGTTCATGGTGTTGCTGGTTGCCACGAACATCACATCCGACAGGTCGAAGTCGACCTCGACGTAGTGGTCCTGGAACGTGTGGTTCTGCTCCGGATCCAGCACCTCAAGCAGAGCCGAGGCCGGGTCGCCACGAAAATCCATGCCCATCTTGTCGACTTCGTCGAGCAGGAACAGCGGATTGCGGACCCCGACTTTCGCCAGGTTCTGCAGGATCTTGCCCGGCATTGAACCGATATAGGTGCGGCGGTGGCCGCGGATCTCCGCCTCGTCACGGACACCGCCGAGCGCCATGCGAATGAACTTGCGGTTTGTCGCATGCGCGATCGACTGCCCGAGCGAGGTCTTGCCCACACCCGGCGGGCCAACCAGGCACAGGATCGGCGCCTTGAGCTTGTCAACGCGCTGCTGCACCGCGAGGTATTCGAGGATGCGCTCCTTGACCTTGTCGAGACCGTAATGATCGTCGTTGAGAACCTTCTCGGCGTTCGCAAGCTCATTGTTGATCTTGCTCTTCTTCTTCCACGGCAGCCCGATCAGGGTATCGAGGTAGTTGCGCACAACCGTTGCTTCAGCCGACATCGGCGACATCAGCTTGAGTTTCTTCAACTCGCCATAGGCCTTGTCGCGCGCCACTTTGGGCATGCGCGCCGCCTTGATCTTCTTCTCAACCTCTTCGAGATCGGCACCTTCTTCGCCTTCGCCCAGTTCCTTCTGGATCGCCTTGACCTGTTCGTTCAGGTAGTACTCGCGCTGGCTCTTTTCCATCTGCCGCTTGACGCGGCCACGAATGCGCTTTTCCGCCTGCAGAATGTCGATCTCGGTCTCGAGCTGGGCGAGCAGATGCTCAAGCCGCTCGTTGAGCCCCATCATTTCGAGGATCTTCTGCTTCTGGTCGAGTTTCAGCGGCAGATGAGCCGCGATCGTGTCGGCCAGGCGACCGGCCTCGTCGATGCCGGCGATCGACGTCAGGATCTCGGCCGGAATCTTCTTGTTGAGCTTCACGTACTGGTCGAACTGGCTGACGATGGCCCGCCGCAGCGCCTCGACTTCCGAGGTCGACAGCGCATCCGGCACCATGGGAAGGACGTCGGCGGTGAAGTGCGTGGTGCCTTCGCTCACACTTTCGATGCGCGCGCGCTGTGCGCCCTCGACCAGCACCTTGACGGTGCCGTCGGGCAGCTTGAGCATCTGCAGGATGTTTGCCACGCAGCCGATGTCATAGACATCCTCGGCGGTAGGTTCGTCCTTCGCGGCATTTTTCTGGGCCACCAGCATGATGCTCTTGCCGGCTTCCATCGCGGCCTCGAGCGCCTTGATCGACTTCGGACGCCCGACGAACAGCGGGATCACCATGTGCGGGAACACCACGACGTCGCGCAACGGCAACAGAGGCAGTGTGGTCTTTTCAGGCGGCAGGATCTGGGTCGACATTCAGGCGTCCCTTCGAGAACGGATTCTCAGCCCATATGCGCCCGACGGCGCGGTTTGCAAGCCGCGCGGGGGCAGAGGTAGTTTCAATCTAGCACGCTCGCAGAGGCGCGCCAGGCGACCGCGGGCAGGTGCGGCCCGATCAGCGTGGCGCTCCGGCCACTTTGGGCTGGTCGGCGTACATGAGCAGCGGCGTGCCGCCGGCAATCGCATTGTCGTCAACCACGACCTTGACGACATTCTTGGTGCTCGGCAGGTCATACATGACGTCGAGCAGGATGGCTTCAACGATCGAACGCAGGCCGCGCGCGCCGGTCTTGCGTTTGATCGCCTTGCGGGCAATCGCTGCGAGCGCGTCGGTACGCACCTCGAGCTCGACCCCTTCCATGCTGAACAGTCGCTGGAACTGCTTGACGAGCGCATTTTTCGGGGCAACGAGGATCTCGACCAATGCGTCTTCACCCAATTCGTCAAGTGTGGCGACCACCGGAAGGCGTCCGACCAGTTCGGGGATCAGTCCGAACTTGATCAGGTCTTCGGGCTCGACCTCGCGCAGGAGCTCACCCACCGCGCGTTCGCTCGCGCTGGTAACCGTGGCGCCGAAGCCGATGCCGCTCTTCTCGGAACGATTGCGGATGATCTTTTCGAGCCCGTCGAAGGCGCCGCCGCAAATGAACAGGATGTTGGTCGTGTCGATCTGCACGAAGTCCTGATTCGGATGCTTGCGCCCGCCTTGTGGCGGCACGCTCGCAATCGTGCCTTCGATCAGCTTCAGAAGCGCCTGCTGCACCCCTTCACCAGAGACATCGCGCGTGATCGAGGGGTTGTCGCTCTTGCGCGAGATCTTGTCGATCTCGTCGATGTAGACGATGCCGCGCTGCGCCTTTTCAACCTCGTAATTGCAGTTCTGCAGCAGCTTCTGGATGATGTTCTCGACGTCCTCGCCGACGTAGCCCGCTTCGGTCAGCGTCGTCGCATCGGCGATCACGAACGGCACGTTGAGCAGCCGCGCCAGCGTCTGCGCCAGCAGGGTCTTGCCCGATCCGGTCGGCCCGATCAGCAGAATGTTGCTCTTGGCGAGCTCGATGTCGTCTTTCGAGCCGAGGTGCTTGAGCCGCTTGTAGTGATTGTAGACGGCCACCGACAGGATGCGCTTGGCCTTGTCCTGGCCGATCACGTACTGGTCGAGGATGGCGCCGATCTCGCGCGGTGTCGGCAAATCCGAGCGCACAGCCCCGGAACCGGCGTCGGACGTCGTCTCGTCGCGGATGATGTCGTTGCACAGATCGATGCATTCATCACAGATGAACACCGACGGTCCGGCAATGAGTTTCTTGACCTCGTGCTGGCTCTTGCCGCAGAACGAGCAGTAGAGGAGCTTTTCGCTGGAGCCTTTCTTGTCCGACATGCAGAAGGTCTCGCCGTCAGATCGAGCAGGTCAGGGCTGCTCGCCGCGCTTGACAAAGATCTTGTCGATGAGGCCGTAGCTTACTGCATCGTCTGCCGACAGAAAGTTGTCGCGATCGGTGTCGCGGCCGATCTTTTCGACCGTTTGACCGGTTCGCTCGGCCAGGATCTTGTTCAACTGCTCCCGCAAATAAAGTATCTCCCGGGCGTGAATCTCGATGTCCGCAGCCTGTCCCTGCACCCCGCCCAAAGGCTGGTGGATCATGATCCTCGAGTTCGGCAGCGAATAGCGCTTGCCCTTGGCGCCCGCCGCCAGGAGAAATGCTCCCATGCTGGCGGCCAGGCCGACGCAGATCGTCGACACGTCGGGCTTGACGAACTGCATGGTGTCGTAGATGGCCATTCCCGCACTGACTGCCCCACCGGGGCTGTTTATATATAGGGAAATGTCCTTGTCCGGGTTCTCGGACTCCAGAAAGAGCAGCTGTGCGACGACCAGGTTTGCAGTCTGCTCGGTGATCGGGCCGACGATGAATACGACTCGGTCCCGCAGCAGGCGCGAATAGATGTCATAAGCCCGCTCGCCGCGACCGCTCTGCTCGATCACGATCGGCACCATGCCGAGCGACTGTACTTCGGATGCCCGGTTCATCACATTGCTCATGCAGTCTCCGCGCCGGCCAAGGGCCTGTTCACACTAATTATGTGAGATGCGTTGTGCCGCAATGCGGAGGGCTGCGCGAAGGGCGGCGCCGCCAATGGTGGTTCCATTGGCAAGCTGTCCCGACAAAGCAGACGCCGCATTGCGGCCCAACCCAAAGGGAAAGACGGATGGCGGGCGCATTGCTGCCGCATTTGCCAACTGAGCGCTCGCTGATTGGCATCAGCCAACGGCGCTCGCGCCGCCTGCGACTTCCTCCCGCCATCCATCTTTCGCACTCCCATAATTAGCGTGAACAGGCCCTAGCGGCCGGCATGTCCCATCAAATCATCGAATGCCACCGCCTCGTCGCTGACGCGCGCGTGCTCGAGGACCCAGTTGACTATATTCTCCTCGACTACCGAGGCTTCCAATTCGGCAAGCCGCTTGCGGTCCGACAGGTACCAGTTGACCACGTCCTGCGGCTTTTCATAACTCTGTGCCATTTCCTCGACCAGCTTGCGCACCTGGTCGGGCCGTGCCTGCAAGCCGTAGGCACGCATCACTTCGCCGGCCAGCAAGCCCAGTCGCACCTGGCGCTCGGCGCGCGCGGTGAACAGATCTGTCGGCAGCGGCGCGTCTTGCGTCACACCACGCGCGGCAAGGTCGCGCTTCGTCGCCTCGATCAGGCGCCCTGTTTCATTCTCGACCAGCGAACGTGGCACGTCGAATTTTGCTGCCTCCAGCAGCGCCGTCATGGCCGCGTCCCTAGCGCGCCCTTTCAGGCGCATACCCACTTCCCGACCGAGATTGGCCGCGACCTCGGCACGCATCTTGGCCAGATCGCCATCGGCGATTCCGAGCGACTGGGCAAACGCCGCGTCCACCGGCGGCAACACCGGCTGCTTAAGTTTCTTCAGCGTTACTTCAAATTCGACGGACTTGCCCGCCAGGTCCTGCGCGGTGTAGTCCGCCGGAAAGGTCAGTGGAAACGTCTTGCTATCCCCCGGCTTCATCCCCGGCACGGCGGTTTCAAACTCGGGCAGCATGCGACCCTGTCCGAGCGTCAACTCAAAGTCCGTGGCGGACCCGCCTTCGAACGCCACACCCGCGAGCGTGCCTTTGAAATCAATCGTCGCGATGTCGCCGATCGCCGCCGAGCGCGTGACATCTTCGAAGCGGGCGCGCTGCTTACGCATCATCTCGATCGTGCTATCGATCTCTGCATCGCCGACCGTGCACACTGCTCGCTTGATCTCGGCACCCGAGACGTCCACCGTGCCGATTTCCGGATAGATTTCGAACGTGGCCGAAAACGCCAGGTCGTTCGAGCCTTCCACCGTGCGCGGTTCCAGCTTGGGCGAACCGGCCACACGCAACTTGCTGTCATTGACGGCAGAATTGAACGCCTCGCCAATCTTGTCTTGCAGTACGTCGGCCTTGACTTGCTCGCCGTAGGTCGCCACCACCATCTTCATTGGCACCTTGCCCGGGCGAAAACCCGGCATCTTCATATCGCGCGCGAGCTTGGCCAGCCGGCTCTGGATTTCCTTTTCGACCGCCACTGCGGGTACCGCGATGTCGATCCGGCGCTCGAGCGCTCCCAATGAATGCACTGTCTGTTGCATCGTCAACTGCTTCTACCTTGTTGTGAGCGCCGCCAGTGGGCGGCAAATCCAGACCTGGCTGGTGCGAAGGGGGGGACTCGAACCCCCACGCCGGTGAAGGCGTCAGGACCTAAACCTGGTGCGTCTACCAATTTCGCCACCTTCGCGCCGTGACCTCAGGCCCAGTCTGGCGCGGAACGCGCGACGGATTCTAGCGGAACATGCGCACCGTCCTGCTTGGTCCACACCATGTGATAGCGTCACCGAATGGGCGTCGGACACTACGAGAACTTTCCCGTCGCGTCGGTGCTCCTGCCCGCGTCGCTGAGACCAGCCGTGCGCGCAATCTATCGCTTTGCACGCACCGCGGATGACCTTGCCGATGAAGGCGACGCGACGCCTGCCGTGCGCCTGGAGCAGCTCGCCGTGCTGGAGCGCCAGCTCGACGACATCGAACGAGGCGACGCGGGCGACTGGCCGGACCTGGCAGATGCCGTTGCTCGCCACTTCCTACCGGTCGGGCTGCTGCGCGATCTGCTTTCGGCCTTTGCACAGGATGTGAGCACGACGCGTTACGAGACCTTTGACGCGCTGCGCGACTACTGCCGGCGTTCCGCCAATCCGATTGGTCGCCTGCTGCTGGTGCTATATCGGAAATCGAGCGCGCAAACGATCGCCTGGTCGGACTCGATCTGCACCGGCTTGCAATTGGCCAACTTCTGGCAGGACGTGGCAATCGATTGGGGCAAGGGGCGGGTCTACCTGCCGCAGGAGGACTTGCGACGGTTTTCCATCGTCGAAGATCAAATCGCCACCGGCGGAATCGACGCTCAATGGTCGGCGCTGATGGCTTTTGAAGCGGAGCGCACGCGACAGATGCTGCTCGCCGGCCGGCCCTTGGCGACGGCACTCGGCGGGCGCGCCGGACTCGAGTTGCGACTGGTGATCCAGGGAGGCTTGCGCATCCTCGAGAGGATTGACCGCGTCCGCGGCGACGTCTACCGCCAGCGGCCGACGCTGGCGTCCAGGGACTGGCTCCTGATGGGCTGGCGTGCGCTATTGGCCAAGGCGGCATGAGCCCTGACAAGTATTGCCAGCCTGAGCGAAGCGGGCTCGCTGCGCGGTCTTATCCTTGCTGTGCGGCGCACATGCGCCGCGGCTTTTTGCTGGCGTGTGGTGTCGCCTGATGACTCCCGATGAGTATTGCCAGCCTGAGCGAAGCGGGCTCGCTGCGCGGTCTTATCCATGCTGTGCGGCGTGCATGCGCCGCGGCTTTTTGCTGGCGTGCGGTGTCGCCCGATGACTCCCGATGAGTATTGCCAGCAAAAAGCTTCGGCCAGTGGTTCGAGCTTCTACTACGCCTTCCTCTTTCTGCCCCCGGAGCGCCGCCGCGCCATCACCGCGGTGTACGCCTACTGCCGCGAAGTTGATGATGTCGTCGACGAGGTCAGCGACCCGCAAGCGGCACAGGCCACCCTGGCCTGGTGGCGCAGCGAAGTCGCGGCGCTGTTTGCGGGCACGCCCACGCATCCGGT
Organism: uncultured beta proteobacterium; assembly: GCA_963735955.1. Taxonomy (GTDB): domain Bacteria; phylum Pseudomonadota; class Gammaproteobacteria; order Burkholderiales; family Burkholderiaceae_F; genus CAVTND01. The sequence continues at coordinate 28,953 of CAVTND010000017.1, forward strand.
CACCCGTGCCCTGCAGCCGTTTGCCGATAGCGGCTTCGGCATCACCGCGCCGCGTCTCGATGCGATCCTTGATGGCATGGAAACGGATTTGCACCAGAACCGATTTCTCGACTTTCCGGCTCTGAAGCGCTACGCCCATCTCGTTGCGGGCGTGGTCGGCGAGATTTCTGCCGAGATCTTCGGCCGGACAAGCGAAGCGACGCTCGAATATGCCGCCCGCCTCGGCCTCGCCTTGCAACTGATCAACATCATTCGCGATGTCGGCGACGACGCGCGTCGCGGCCGCATCTACCTCCCGATCGACGAACTTCAGCGCTTCGAGGTCAAGGCGGCGGATCTGCTGGCCGGACGCTACGTCGACGGCTTCGGTCCACTGATGCAATTTCAAGCTGATCGCGCGCGCGCGATCCGGCGCGAGGCGCTGGCACTGCTGCCGGCCGTGGATCGCCGCGCCCAGCGACCGGGCCTGATGATGGGAGCGATCTACTCCACCTTGCTCGATGAGATCGAGCGCGCGAACTTCCGGGTACTAGAGCAACGCATCGCCCTGACGCCGGTGCGCAAGCTCTGGATTGCCTGGAAGACGTGGGTGAGCGCGTGACAGACGCCGCATCCGCAGGATCGGCGAAGTCGGGACAATCGAGGACGGTGGCCGTTGTCGGCGGCGGCTGGGCCGGCTGCTCGGCTGCCGCCGAGCTGGCGAGCACCGGATGGCGTGTGATTCTCCTTGAAGCGGGCCACGAGCTTGGCGGCCGCGCACGACGGGTCGAACTGGACCTGGGAGGCACGCCGTCTCGTCTGGACAACGGCCAGCACCTCTTGATCGGCGCCTATCAGGCCACGGCAGGTCTCATGAGGCAGCTCGGCCTGTCGATCGATGATGTGCTGATGCGGCAGGCGTTTGCTGTCGTCTACCCCGACGGAATGAGTCTGCGCGCAGGGCGTGCGCCCGCGCCCTGGCATCTGGCCTCGGCGCTCATGACAGCGCGTGGCTTCTCGCTGCGCGAGCGTTTCAGCCTGGCTGGCTTCCTGCCCCGCGCGCGTCGCACTGCGTGGAGCGCGGAGCCCGGAGTCGATGCCGCGGCATGGCTGCAATCCATGGGTCAGACGCCGCCGCCTGATCGATCGAATCTGGCGGCCTCTGACCCTGGCCGCTCTGAATACTCCGCTTGACCGTGCCTCGGCACGAATCCTTGCCTGTGTCTTGCGCGACAGTCTCGGCGCGGGACGGGAGGCCGCAGAAATGTGGCTGCCGAAGCAGGACCTGTCCGCCCTGCTGCCCGATGCGGTTGAGCGCTTTGTGAAGCAACGCGGTGGCGAAGTACGACGCGGCGCCCGGGTCGATCTGTTGCGCTGTACGGAACATGGGTGGAGCGTCGCCGTGCGTGGCGGTGGAGAGCATTTCGCGATCGACGCCGATGCGATTGTCTATGCAGCGCCGCCGCTGATGCTGGCCCGGGTTCTCGGCTTGCATCTCGAGGTACTTCGTCCCCAGTTGCGACTGATCGAGCGCTTCCGCTATGAACCGATCACGACGGTATATCTGAGGTACCCGCCTTCGGTGCGACTGGCGCGGCCGATGCTTGCACTCGCCGACGATGTGCAAGCACGCCGATACGGACAATGGCTTTTCGATCGCGGCGCGCTGGACTCCGCCAACGCCGGGATTCTTGCTGCCGTCATCAGCGCCGGCGGTCCGCATGAGGACGAACCTCTCAACCAACTCTGCAACGAAGTAGCGCAGCAGTTATCGGCCGCGCTGTCGCTCCCCCAGCCGATCGCGGCGCGCGCCATCGTCGAGCGACGAGCAACTTTGGCCGCAACGCCTGGCCTCAAGCGCCCCGCCAATACGACCCCGCTGCGCGGCCTGGCCTTCGCCGGCGACTGGACTGATTCGGACTATCCATCGACACTCGAGACGGCAGTGCGCTCAGGTCAGGCCGCGGCGCGCGCGCTGCTTGAAACCTAGGTCGTCGCTTGTCTGCTACTAAGCACGAAGGAAATCCAGCGCCTTTTCGAGCCGATCGACCGAAATTACTTCGAGCCCCTCGATCGACTGCTTCGGCGCATTGGCCTTCGGGATGATTGCCTTCGAGAATCCGAGCTTGGCCGCTTCGCGCAATCGTTCCTGTCCGCGCGGCGCGGGTCGGACTTCGCCCGCGAGACCGACTTCTCCAAATGCGACCAGACCACGCGGCAGCGACTTGTTGCGCATCGATGAGACGATCGCCAGCAAAACCGCGAGATCGGCCGCGGGCTCGCCGATGCGTACGCCACCGACTGCGTTGATGAAAACGTCCTGATCGAAGGCTGCGATGCCCGCGTGCCGGTGCAGCACCGCGAGCAGCATCGCAAGGCGCTGCTGATCAAGGCCGACCGACAGCCGCCGCGGATTTGGCACATGCGCGGTGTCGACCAGCGCCTGGATCTCGACCAGCAATGGTCGCGTGCCTTCCTGGGTAACCAGTACGCACGAACCCGGCACTTCACCGCCGTGACCATCGGTCCCGTGCTGCGACAGGAACAGCGCCGATGGATTGGACACGCCCTTCAGGCCGCGATCGGTCATCGCAAATACGCCCAGCTCGTTGACGGCGCCAAAGCGGTTCTTGACCGCCCGCACCAACCGGAACCGAGGAGTGCGGGTCGCCCTCGAAGTACAGGACCGTGTCGACCATGTGCTCGAGCACACGCGGTCCAGCCAGTGATCCGTCCTTGGTCACATGGCCGACCATGATCAGGATGAAGCCAAGCTGCTTGGCCAGACGCGTTAGATGCGCGGCGCATTCGCGCACCTGCGCCACCGAGCCGGGCGCCGACTGCATCTCGCCCGTATAGACAGTCTGGATCGAGTCGACCACCACCACCGCCGGTGCCTCTTCGCGCACCGTGGTGACGATCCGCTCCAGCGAGATTTCCGACAGCAGCAGCACTGCCTTCGCGTCCACTCCGAGGCGGCGCGCCCGCAGCGCAATCTGCGCCGCTGACTCCTCGCCGCTGATGTAGAGCACACGGGTGCTGGTCGAGATCGCGGCCAGCGATTGCAGCAGCAGGGTCGACTTGCCGATGCCGGGATCGCCGCCGATCAGCACCACGCCACCGGCGACCATGCCGCCACCGAGCACGCGGTCGAATTCCTCGATGCCGCTCGACATACGCGGCATGTTCACGGGCCTGCACTGCGCCCAGCGACTGCACCGGTGCGCCCGCTGCCAGGGCAGCGTAGCGGTGATCCGTCGCCGCCTCGACACGGCTCTCGGTCAGCGTGTTCCAGGCGTTGCAGTGCGGACACTGGCCCTGCCACTTCGGGCTGGCGCCACCGCATTCAGAGCAGACGTACTGGGTTTTCGCCTTGGCCATGCTCAGGCGACGTCCGACACCGGAACGCGCGCGGCCAGCGCGCACATCAGTTCATAGCCGACCGTGCCGGCGTGGTGCGCCACTTCATCGATCGGAATTTCCGTTCCCCATAGCTCGACCGAGCTGCCGACCACGGCCTGCGGCACACTGCTGAGATCGACCGTCAGCATGTCCATCGACACGCGACCTGCGAGCGGCACTCTTACTCCGTCGACGAAAACCGGCGTGCCGTCGGGCGCGTGACGCGGGTAACCGTCGGCATAGCCACAGGCAACCACGCCGATGCGCATCGTGCGTAGCGCACGAAAACGGGCGCCGTAGCCAACCGCGTCGCCGGCCGCGATTTCCTGCACTGCAATCAGTTCGCTGCTCAGGCGCATTGCCGGGCGCAATCCAAGTGCAGCCGCAGTGTGCGTGTCGTCGGCCATCGCGCCGTACAGTGCGATTCCGGGTCGGACCCAGTGATCGCCGACGGAAGGGTGCAGGAACAGCGCCGCCGAATTGCTCGCGGAGCGCGGCTCCTTCCGGGCAGCACAGGCGGCATTGAATCTCTCCCATTGCTCGCGCATTGCCACTGGCCCGTCTACTTCCCGTGCACGATCCGCATTCGCAAAATGCATCATCAGACCTTCAATGCGAACCGTGGGCATCGCGGCCAGGCGCCGGCAGGCTTGCCCGAACTCCTTGCCCGCAAATCCGAGACGGTTCATTCCGGTGTTCATTTTCAGGTGTACTCGCACGCGCGCGTCTCCCGATGCGGCTGCCAGCCAGTCAAGTTGTTGCTCGGAGTGGACAACGACGGACAGGTCCAGCGCGCGAACTGCGTCAAGATCCCGATGTTCAAACAATCCTTCGAGCAGCAGGATCGGCTTGCTCCAGCCAACTGCGCGCGCGCGCTCGGCTTCCCTGAGGTCGAGCAGTGCGAGTCCTTCGGCCGATTCGAATGCGCGCACTGCGCGCTCAAGGCCGTGGCCATAGGCATTGGCCTTGACGACGGCCCAGATCGATCGCCCCGCGGCGCGGACCTTTGCCGCCGCCAGGTTGTGCCGCAGTGCGGCGAGATCAATGGTGGCGTGTATGGGTCGGGGCATTAGAGTGATTGTCTTGCAACATGCCGGGGTCAGCTGCGTAGGATAGCGACCGCTCGGCGCTTCAACGTGCTCCGGCGTGTTTTTGGCGCGGGGCAGCGTGTTATAAGTCGGCGCCTCCGCAGCACAAGCTCGGCGCCGATGAACATGGACCGAGGCATTGCACGAGCCACGTTTTGGCGACCTTGATGGGACTGCGCGAATCGCGAAATTCGATGAAACGCGGCTTCTACACGATCATGGCCGCGCAGTTCTGCTCGTCCCTGGCTGACAATGCTCTGCTGATCGCCGCCATCGCCCTGCTGCGCGACATGTCCGCACCGGCCTGGATGACGCCGATGCTGAAACTCTTTTTCGTCATCTCGTACGTGTTGCTGGCGGCGTTCGTTGGTGCCTTTGCCGACTCCTTTCCCAAGGGACGGGTGATGCTGATCACCAACGGCATCAAGGTCCTGGGCTGCGTCACGATGTTTCTCGGCGTGCACCCGCTCTTTGCATACGCCATCGTCGGCTTCGGTGCAGCCGCCTATTCGCCGGCCAAGTACGGCATCGTGACCGAACTGCTGCCGGCCGACATGCTGGTGGTTGCCAACGGCTGGATTGAAGGGCTGACGGTAACTTCGATCATCCTCGGGTTTCTGCTCGGCGGCATCCTGATCAGCCCGAACGTGTCGGCCTGGCTGCTCGTGGTCGACGTCCCGATGATCGACATCGAGGTCGCCCACGCAGCCGAAGCTGCCATCGCGGTGATCGCCGGCATCTACGTGCTGGCAGCGCTGATCAATCTGGTGATTCCCGACACCGGTGCACGCTATGCCAAGCAACATGTGCATCCGTGGAAGCTGCTGGTCGGCTTCGGCCACTGCTGCAGCGTGCTGTGGCGCGACAAGCTGGGGCAGATCTCGCTGGCAGTGACGACGCTGTTCTGGGGTGCCGGCGCCACCCTGCAATTCATCGTGCTCAAGTGGGCGGAGCAGGTGCTCGGCCTGGACCTGAGCCGTGCCGCCATCCTGCAAGCCATCGTGGCGGTCGGTATCGCGATCGGCGCCATCTACGCTGCGTCGCGGGTGTCGCTGAAGCGTTCGCTGTCGGTGCTGCCGGTCGGAGTGACGATGGGACTCATCGTTGCGTGCGCGGCTTTCTTCCGCCCCGAACTGGTGCCGGCCGGCGGATTCCGTCTGGTCGGGTTCGAGCTCAGCTACTCATTGATCGTTTCCAGCTTGATCCTGATGCTGATCGGTGGCCTGGCCGGCTACTTCGTGGTGCCGATGAACGCGCTGCTTCAGCATCGGGGCCACGTGCTGCTGTCGGCCGGTCACTCGATTGCAGTGCAGAACTTCAACGAAAACCTCAGCATTCTCGTGATGCTCGGTGTCTACGCCCTGCTGATCTGGCTGAATTTGTCGATCCAGGTCGTGATGTTGCTGTTCGGCGCATTCGTGGCAGTTTCGATGGTGGTGGTGATGTTGAGGCACCGCTACAACCAGCGCCAGTTCGACTCCGTGGCCTTGATCGGCGATTCGCCACCCTAGGCGCGGTCTAACACTGCTCAGCCCAGGCTGCGCCGTCCGGTCCAGACATCGCGCGCGAGGCACAGGTCGGCCCAGGATTTCGCCTTGTCGGCGAGATTGCGCAACAAGTACGCCGGGTGGTAAGTGACGACGACCGGGATTCGCCGTCTGCCAACCTCGATCGCATGCACACGTCCACGCAGACTCGCAATCGTGGCGTCGGTCTGCAGCAGGGACTGTGCCGCGAAACGGCCCATGACCAGCACCAGCTTCGGATTGACCAGCTCAAGCTGTCTTTTCAGCAGCGGATCACAGGCAGCGACTTCAGACGGCTCCGGATTGCGGTTGCCCGGCGGCCGACACTTCAGAACATTGGCGATATAGACCGACTGCGGCGTCGTTCCGCCACGGCTGAGCCCGATGCTCGCCAGCATGTTATCGAGCAGCTTGCCAGCCTGTCCGACGAAGGGCTCGCCGCGCGCGTCTTCCTCGACACCGGGCGCCTCGCCAATCAGCATCCATTCAGCGGCGCGATGGCCGACACCAAACACGGCCTGGGTGCGCCGGTGGCCGAGCCCGCAGGCGCGGCAGGCTGCGGCACACTGCTCCAGTTCGTCCCAGTCCATCGCGGCGATTCGTTCGGCCCGCGGGCGCTCATCGGTCGCGGCAACGACGCCGGCCGAAGGCGATGCTTCGACCACGCGCTGGGTCCAGATCGGGCCGAGTCCCATTGCCTGCCAGAGTCGTTCACGCCGCACATCGAGCGTCATAGCGCCACTCGCATCACGATCGCGTCCTCGCGCCCGCCCTTTGCCGGGTAATAGCCTCGACGTACGCCGATCTGCTCGAAGCCGTACCGTCGATACAGCCTGACCGCCGATGCATTGCTGGGCCGCACCTCGAGCAGCATGGTGCGCGCGCCATGGCTACGTGCGGTCTCCGCCATCCACTCCAGTGTTTGCCAGCCGAGCCCGCGCCGTTGCGCGGCAAGGGCCACGGTCAAGTTCAGCAGGTGCGCTTCATCGAGTGCCAGCATCATGATTGAATAGGCAAGCAGAGACCTCTCAATCGCGCGCAATACCCAGCCGCTGTAGCCGGCCAGCAGCGCATCGGTAAAGTTGCCCCGCGTCCACGGATACGGATACAGGCGGGTTTCAGCCGCCATGACCTCATCGAGATCGGCCGACGTGAACGGCATATACCCTGCCCCCTCCTCGATCGGCCTGGGCAATGCACTCACGCTGCGCTCCTGGCGTCGTCTTTCGTTCCGGCGGCCGAGATCACGTGCTTGCCACCTTCGCGTGGCGCTCGGCAATTGTCAGCGCCACCTGGTCGCGCACATACAGCGGTGTTGCTTCGTGCGGTGCCACAGTGCGGCCGAGCCGAGCGTCAATCCTTGCCAACCGTGCGATCTCGGCGGCACCAGCACGCAGTTGCGGCAACAGACGTGCGCTTACTCCATCCTGCCAGAACTCAGGAAACGCGGTCAGTGCGTTGCCGACAACAATGCTGGCGCCAAGCTCCGCAACCAGTGCTGGCAGGTCGGCAGGAGCCACCAGCGCAGCGGCGCGCAGTTCGGCAACTTCGGCACTGCGTTTGTAGGCCGCGCAATAGGACTCGTTCATGCGAGCGTCAATCGCCGCCAATACGACCTCACCTCGGGATTCCACGGCCAGTGCACGCGCGGCGAGCGCGCGCAGATTACCGATGGCGACAACGCGCTTGGCCACGCCCCAGGCCAGTCCCTGTGCGACCCCGCAGGCGATGCGCAGGCCGGTAAACGACCCCGGGCCGGCACCAAAGGCAATCAGATCGACTTCGCGCAGATCAAGGCCTGCCTCGCCCAGCACTTCGTCGACCATCGGCAGGATGCGCTCCGAGTGGCCCTGACCCAGATGCTCAGTTTTCTCAATGCACCTGGAGTCGAGCAGTGCCACCGAGCAGTACTCGGTGGCGGTGTCGAAGGCGAGGACAATGGGTTCGGTCACGCGGCGGCCACACAGTCCGCGGCTAGATGGCCGGCGGCGCCGCGATTCTAAGTCAGGGGGCTTCGCGCCGACTGCGACGGCTTCTCCGCGCGACTCAAACGTGCAGAAATGGCAGGGGCGCGTAGGGCCGCTGCAACACCGCCTCGGCTGGTATCTGCCACCAGTCTTGCAGCACAGTTGAATAGACGCTGCGGAAGTCGACGGTGTGACGAAGATTTCCCACTGCGTCGAGCGCCGACAGCGACGGCGCTTCGCCATACACCCCGCCTCGAACGCTCGGACCGAACGCCAGCATGACGCTGGCTGTCCCGTGATCCGTTCCGCCGCTCTGGTTCTCGCGCGGACGTCGCCCGAACTCCGAATAGGTCAGCACCAGGGTTCGATCCCAATGCCCCTGTTCGACCAGCGCCGAGCGCAGGCTCGCGACGGCTTCAGCCACCTGACGCAGCAGCGCCGCCTGCACCGGCGCCTGATTCTGATGGGTATCGAATCCCGACAAGGTCAGGCGGATCACCGGCACTTTGCCGGTGGAAGCGATCGCGGCCGCGTTCTGGACCGAAGCACCGAACGCCCCGCGCGGGAACTCGGTACGAAAACTGATCTCCGGCCGGATTTCGGCAGCGGCACGCACGACATCGTTCTCGACGCGCAGCAGGTGCGCGAGCGCGCCCTTGGCCGGCGTCTGGTCCGCTGAAGCAAGCCGTGCCTGCCGCACGAAACGCGCCGGGTCGCTCATTGCAACTGCGCGTGCGCCACCGCCCAGCGGGCCGAGATCCGCCGCGCCGATCACCACTCCATCAGCGCTCATGGCCCCAAATGCGGCGCGGCCGCTCAGGGCGCGCGTCAGCCAACCCTGATGGAGGTACTGCTCACTGTCGGAAGCCGTATCCCAGATCTCGATCGAGCGAAAGTGCGAAAGATTAGGCGATGGGTAGCCAACCCCCTGCAGGATCGCCATTTCGCCACGTTTCCACAGCGGCTCGAGCGGGACCAATGAAGGATGAAGTGCCGGTGCACCGGACCAGCGCAGCACTGCATCGGGCTTCAAGGCCAGGCGTGGACGCAGGTCCTGGTAGGTGCCAGAGTCCACCGGCACTACGGTATTTAGCCCATCACAACCGCCGCGCAGTTCGATCAGTACCAGCAGCCGAGGTGCCGGAACCAGCGCGGCGGTCGGCAGTGCAGCGCCCGCCAATAACGCGCCGCAGAAGTCTCTGCGATTCATGGCCGCCTCACTTCAACTGATACAGGGGGTCGAGCAATGCGCTGCGCAAGACATCGAATCCAAGCGCACTGCTTTCGGTGGTCGCCGGCGTCGATGCCATGGGTGGCACCGCCAGCACGAGTTCCGCGAGTCGTTCCTGTTCGCTGATGGGCAGCGGTCGCTCGGCGGCGAAACCAACCCCCTTCAGCCAGGCAACCGGATCGATCGTCACGGCGGGCATCTGTTCGAGTGCGCGCAGACGGCGCCGCAGCGGATTTTCGTTGCCGGTCGAAGCCATCATCGCCTCATCCAGGACCGGCGCGCCTCCGAGCGCGCGCTCGATGAATTGCTTGCGTGCCAATAAAGTCTGCGTATTGATCCAGGCTTCGCCACCAGGCCAGCCGCGCACGTTCGGCGCGGAAAACAGGTTTTGACCCATGCCGGCGACGACCACGGCCGCTGCAGCCGGCACTGCAATCGATCCTCCCGATTGACGCACCAGACCGATCATCACCTCGACCGGAGCCTTGATCATCGCCGTGTCGTCGCGATGCTCAATCACTTCCGGCTGCAGCAGAAGCGCGCGAACCACCCGATCGATTCGCCAACCGCCTGAGCGAAACTGTGCTGCGATCGCGATTACTCGAACCGGATCCGGTTGCTGCGAAACAAACTCCCGCCACAGCTTGGCAACGATGAACTCCGCCGCCGCGGGTTGCACCAGCAGGATGTCGAGTACGGCATCGCCATCGAAGTCGCCGCTGCGCCCAAACACGGTCTTCACCCCATGATCATGCAGTCCCCGGCGAAACACGAAGCTGCCCTGGTCAGGATCGATGCTCCAGCCGGTAAAGGCGCGCGCCGCTTCCTTGATGTCGCGCTCGCTGTAGGCGCCTTCGCCCAGTGTGAACAACTCCATCACTTCGCGTGCGAAGTTTTCGTTAGGAGCCCCCTGCCGGCTGGTGGCCGAATCGAGATAGATCAGCATCGCCGGGTCCTTGGCGATGGCGTGCAGCAGGGTGTCGAATCGGCCGAGCGCATGCTCACGCAACAGGACGTTCTGGCGGTACATCAGCTGGGCATAGCGGACCTTCGGCTGCGCCGAGACAAAATGGTTGTGCCAGAACAGGGTCATGCGCTCGGTCAGCGGCGAAGCGGTCGTCGCCATTTCGCGCAGCCACCAGCCACGCAATTCGAGCCCCATGCGAATCTGTCGGGCGCGCTCGGCCTGGCGCTGTTCCTCGTTCATCGCGCGGTATGCCCGCGGTGAAACGATCACCTCGTCGATCCAGGTCGGCGGACTTGTCCCGGCTCGGGTCTGTGTATCGGCGAGCAGGCGATCGACCGCCATTACATGCGTCAGCCCGGCCACCGAGTTGACCTCGACTTCGTTCGGAGCAAATCCCGCGCGCGTCAGCAGCCTGCGTGCGCGTTCGGGGCCGAGCGGGCCGTCCAGGCTCCAGGAGGCTGCGCTGCAAACAGCCAGCAACAGGAAGACGGCCATCCGTGTGGTCAGCAGCTTCACTTGCCGTTTCCCTTCGGCGCGCCGCGATACAGATCGCGCTGGGCGTCGCGGATCTGCTCGCGCAGGCGTTGTCGTTCTTCCGGACTCAGTTCGTGGCGCGGGAGCTTGCCGGCTTCTGCGCGATCGCGCTGCTCGACAAAGCGGCTCCGCATCGCATCGCGTTCGGCCGGGCTCATGCGTTCCCAGGCCTTGCGCCTTTCTTCCGGCGACAGGCGACGCATCAGCGCCTCACGCTGTTCCGGCGCGAGACGCTGGAGCATCTGCTGTCGTTGCTCGGGCTGCAGCCTCTGCCAGGCGTTGGCCCGTTCCTGGGGCGAGCGCGCGGAGCGAAATGCTTCGCGCTGCTCCGGCGTCATCATCTGCAGGAATTCCTGCCTTTGCTCGGGCGTCAGTCGCAGCGCCTGGCCGGCGTCGGGTACGGCTTCGGCCGCGCTGGAGCCGCCTGCGCACGCCAAAGCGGCGGCCGCAAGCAGGGGCCCGAGCCCGGCCCTGAGAATTGACAGTGAAAACATGTCCCGCATGCTAGTTCGACCATCGCCACGATTGGAACAATTGTCAGCGCAAGCGAGGCGAACTCTGGGTAAAGTCTGTAACAGTTTGTACCGCGCCAAGCTCGCGCACGAACTGCAACGTAGTGTTCGGCCCTCCGCAGTGAGACCACGATGAGCAAGGCTGGCCCTTTGAAAGTACTGGTTCTCGACGACGATCAGCGTCTGCGCGATCTGCTGCGCCGCTATTTGGGCGAGAACGGCTTCAACGTCTTCGTCGCCGAGAATGCGCCCTCGTTCAATCGCCTGTGGCTGCGCGAGCGCTTCGATGTGCTGATTCTCGATCTGATGATGCCGGGGGAGGATGGTCTGTCCATCCTGCGCCGCCTGCGCGGCGCCAATGACCGCACTCCGATCATCATGTTGACTGCCAAGGGTGACGACGTCGACCGGATTGTCGGGCTCGAGATGGGCGCGGACGACTATCTGCCCAAACCCTTCAACCCGCGCGAACTGCTGGCGCGAATGAATGCCGTACTGCGACGCAAACCCGAGGACGAGACGCCTGGAGCGCCCGCCGGCGGCAGCGGCCCGGTCGAATTTGGCGGCCTTGTGCTGGATCTTTCGACCCGCACCCTGACCCGGGATGGCGAAGCGGTGCCCTTGACGACCGGCGAATTCGCCGTGCTCAAGGCATTTGCCCGTCATCCAAACATCCCGCTGTCGCGCGAGAAATTGATGGAAATGGCGCGTGGGCGCGAGTACGAGGCGTTCGATCGCAGTCTCGACGTGCAGATTTCCAGGCTGCGCAAGCTGATCGAGCCCGATCCTGGCAAGCCGCGCTACATCCAGACGGTCTGGGGTCTGGGTTATGTCTTCATTCCCGACGGGCAGGCCTGAGCCATCCCAATATCAACGATGCGCTCGCCATCGCTGTTCTGGCGCACCCTGCTGCTGGTGCTGTTGCTGATCGTCGCGAGCCTCGCTGCCTGGCTGCAGAGTTTTCGCGTATTCGAACGGACACCGCGCGCCCAGAGCATCGCGCAGCAGGTCGTATCCGTCGTCAACGTGACTCGCGCTGCGCTTCTGTACTCGGACCCCTTTGTTCGGCGCGATCTGCTCGCAGAACTGGCTACCAATGAAGGCATTCGCATCTATCCGCTGGAAGCCGATGACAAGGTGACGCCCTTGCCCGATCAGCCGCTGGTGAGGCTGATTGAAAAGGAGATCATTGCCAAGCTCGGCGCCGGGACCCAGGTGGCATCAGCAGTCGATGGCGTCAGCGGAATCTGGATCAGCCTGTCGATCGACGACGATCGTTACTGGGTGTTCATCAATCGTGATCCGGCGGCGCGAGCTTTCGGCACCCAATGGATCGGCTGGGCAGCGGTGGCGCTATTGCTGTCTGTTCTGGGCGCCATACTGATCACCCGCCTGATCAATCGGCCCCTGGCCAACTTATCGTCGGCCGCCGCCCAACTGGGTCGTGGTCAGTCGCCCCCGCTGCTTCCCGCCACCGGGCCGGTCGAAATCCGGACCGTCAATGAAAGCTTCAACCGGATGGTCGGAGACCTGGCCAAGCTCGAAGCGGACCGCGCGGTGCTCCTGGCCGGGATCTCGCATGATCTGCGCACGCCGATGACCCGCATGCGGCTCGAACTTGAGATGGCGCCACTGCCGGACCCGACCAGAAAGTCGATGGGTGAGGATCTGGCCCAGATGGACGCGATCGTGCGACAGTTCCTGGACTATGCGCGCAGCACCCCGCAGCAGGCCGCCGAAGACATCGAGCTCGCGCTGCTGATCGAAGCTGCCGTGCGTCGCTCGCGCTTCGACACCATGCCGAATGCGCGCATCGATCTCGGGCTCGCGCGTGGCGTCCTGGTTTCGGGTTATCGCACTGAACTCGAACGCGCGCTCGACAATCTTCTGACCAACGCCGAACGTTATGGGTGCGACCCCCAAACCGGCGCGCTCGACCTGACCGTGAAACTCACAAGTGACCACGAATCGGCACTGATCAGCGTGACGGACCGCGGCCCCGGAGTCCCGGCCGACGCGGTGGAACGCCTGCTGCGGCCGTTCGAGCGCGGCGAGATTGCGCGCGGCGGCAGCTCCGGGGCCGGCCTGGGCCTGCCCATCGTGCAGCGAATCGCCCGCATGCACGGCGGCGAACTGAGGCTGGTGGCCGCCGCACCGCACGGCCTCTGTGCCGAGCTTTCGCTTCCCCTCGGGCGCACTGCCTGAGCAGCCGGTCTACTTTTCCTGCTTCGGTACGCCGTCCGCCTTGTACGCAGAATGCAGATGCACTGGCTTGACACGCCTGCGCATCCGGATATTCAGCATCTCCACCACTACCGAGAACGCCATGGCGAAGTAGACGTAGCCCTTGGGTACATGGTGATCGAAGCCTTCGGCAATCAGCACGACACCCACCATCACCAGGAACGAAAGCGCCAACATCTTGATCGTCGGGTGATCCGAGACAAAGCGACCGATGGTTCCGGCGAACACCATCATCAGGCCGACCGAGGTCACCACAGCGGCGATCATGACGGGCAGATCATCGACCATGCCTACCGCGGTAATGATCGAGTCGAGCGAGAACACCAGATCGACCAGCATGATCTGCACGATGACGGCGGCAAACGTGGCCTTGACCGCATTGGACGTTTCGCCTTCTTCGCCCTCCATCGACTGATGGATCTCGCCGGTGCTTTTCCAGATCAGGAACAGGCCGCCCAGTATCAGGACCAGGTCGCGCCCCGAAATGTCCTGGTGCAGAACGGTGAACAGCGGCGCCGTCAGGCCGATGATCCAGGCCAGCGCCAGCAGCAGGCCGATGCGCATGAACATGGCCATGAACAGGCCCAGGCGGCGCGCCACTTCGCGCCGTTCCTTGGGCAGCTTGTCGACCAGGATGGAGATGAAGATGATGTTGTCGATGCCAAGGACAAGTTCCAGCGCGGTCAGCGTGGCAAATGCGATCCACGCCTGCGGGTCGGTCAGCAACTGAACCATCGTCAGGCCCCCATGGTCGGAACAAGGAGCGACGCTAGCGTGAAATGCCCATGGTCGTCACGCATCCGCCGCGGCGCTTGATCCGGCTCGATCGTGATCCGGTTCAATGGAGCCAGCGCGCATTGCGGGCCAGTTGCTGCAATGCGCGCAGCCCCTCGGCACCTTGCGCCCTGGCCAGGGGCAGCAAGCCGGATTGCCAGCAATGCGGTGGCGAAGGCATCGGCTGCGGCTGAATGGCGTGCCACCAGCGGGATCGCAAAGTGCTGCAACCATTCGTCGAGCGACCTGAGGCGCGCCTTGGGCTCGAGCGCAGGCGCCAGCTCGGCGAGATCGAGCCATGGATTGTCGAACGGCAATTCGCCCCAAACGCTGGCCGCGCGCGCCAGGAAACCGCGATCAAATGGCGCATGAAAGGCCAGCAGGGGTGCGGCGCCGACGTACTCCAGAAAGCCTTGCACCGCATGACGGGGATCGACGCCGTTGAGCTGCGCTTCGGCTCCGATGCCATGCACCAGGATATTGCCGTGCGAGCTGGCGGTTCTCTGCCGGACGACGGTCTCGAAGCTATCGGCGGGACGCACCCTGTCATTCACGATGGCCACGGCTCCGATCGAGATTAGCGCGTCGCTGGCGCTATCCATGCCGCTGGTTTCCACATCGACGACAACCCAGCGTCGATCCCGCTCGGCAATCGATTTTCGCCACTTCCGAAACAGTCCCACCTGCCTAACCCGGAAAGTCCAGCTCGAGGCGCTGTTGCAATTTGCGCGCCTGCCGGAACGCTTCGTTGACTATGCGGCGATCGAGCGGCGAAAGGTCGGCCCAGGCAATCCAATTCGGATTGTCGGCCGCGTCGCCGGCCGGCTCTGACGTGGGGCGCACGGCACGCTGATGCTGGGCGCGCAGCCGCATCAACTGGAAATACTCGAAGCTCGCGATCCACGCCCTGGCATCGATTTCAGGCAGCCGGTCCATCGTCGCCAGCTGTCGCAACCGTTCCGCCGTGTTGATCTCGTCCAGACCGGCCGCCAGGGCCCAGATTCGTGCGCCGTCTACAAATGGCACGGTGCCATGCATCTTGAGATCGACCCCGTCGCCGGGATTGTCGCCGAACAGTTCCGCGAAGCGGCCACTCGAAGGTGGTCGATTGCGCAAGGCGTTGTCCGCCATCTGCTTCAGGAAGCGCAGGTTCAACTGCGCCCGCTGCAGAACATTGGCGTGCAACTCGTGGGCCAGCGATGTCGCGCCGAACAGCGGCCGGAAATCAAAGAAAATACTGGCATTGAGCAGGGCCTCGGGGTCGCCGCGTTCAATCCAGCCGGCGAACTGCTCGGTCCATTGAGCTGCGTTCAGGCACCAGGCCGGATTGCGCGCCATGATGTTGCCCTTGCACAGCGGAAACCCGCACTGCGCGAGGGACTCGTTGATCCAGTCGGCCATTTCCAGCAGGCGGCTGCGCTCAGCGGCGCCTTCAGCGTACAGGATGCCATTGTCCTGGTCGGTCGCGATTGTCTGCTCGCCACGCCCTTCAGATCCGAACGCGAGCCAGCAAAACTCACTTGCAAGAACGCCGAAGCGTGCGGCCCCCAGGGACAGGACTCGAGCCGTCAACTGGTCATTGAGGTGGCTGATCAGTCGCGTCAGCTGAGCGGCGACCACGCCCTGTGCGACCAGGTGATGCGACAGTCGCCGCACATCCGCTGCGATCTGAGCCAGCGTCTCGACGTCCACGGCGCTACGCAAGCTGGCCGAAAGTTGGCGCAGGGTCAGTCGTTGCAGGGCAAAGAGGTCGCGCTCCGAGACCACGCCAGCAACGCGCACGACACCTTCTCGGCGTTCCATCACGGGGACATGCCGGATCGACTGCTCCGCCATCAGCAGCATGGCATCCGCAGCTGTGTCTCGAGTATCCAGGGTCTGAACATCTGCAGTCATCACGCGCCGCACCGGCGCTGACAGTGGAACCTCCGGCAGGATCACCCGCCCGATCAGGTCGGTGCGAGTCAGGATGCCGACGACACGCTCGTCCGGACGATCAAGCTCTCGATCGACCACAACGACCGAGCCAACCTGCCCGGCCTGCATGCGATCCAGCGCATCGCGCAAGGCTGTGTCGGGATCACAGGTTACCGCCGGAGCGCGGATCAATTCGCCCAGCGCCATTCCCATCGTGTGTTCGACACTGGCCTCGCTTGCATAGGTCTGCTGAAGTTCGTGCCGCGACCGATCGAGCATCGCGCCGAGCCTGCGCGTGCAGAAATTCAGAAAGACGGGGCTGCGCTGCGTCAGCTGTTCGAATCCGAGGCGCGGCAGCAGCAGGCAGAAGGTGTCACCAACCGAGCGGTACGTGAGGGCGACGGGCCGTTGTGCGAGCAGGGCGCCGGCCGGGAAACAATCGCCGACCCCCGCTTCGTAGGCAACGGTGTGTTCGAGGTCATCGTCCTGGACCCGACCCTGCACCCGACCCTGCTTGACAATGAGCAAGTGCTCCGGCGTCGAATCGCCCGGCGCCAGAACGACATCGCCCGGGCCGTAGTAGGCCAGTTCAACGTGTTCAAGCAGGAAATCGAGGTCGTTCGCAGCCATCGCCGCAAACGGCAGATGGGCACTCAGAATCTGTCGAAGCGCCGCCGTGATTGTGGGTGCCGCCATGGACTTTCCGTGTGGTACTTGCGAGAGACGGTCGCGGCAAGCGAAACTGCTGCCGGCACCCCGCCCCGGTTCACTTGTGCCGGTCGTCCTGCTGCTTTGTATCGGACCTATGACGGTCGCGCGCGCTGTAGATCATCCAGATCGCGATGACAAGCCCAAGGCCGGCCAGGACGAACTCCACGGTCCGGTTCCTAACGCGGCACCGTCTGCGACTTGACTACGGTCAGGGCAGCCGCGATCAGGCTCGATACATCCGCCAGATTGGCCGGCACGATCAGCGTGTTGTTGGTCTTCGCCAGGTTGCTGAAGGCGTCGACGAAACGATCGGCAACGCGCAGATTGACGGCTTCCATGCCACCCGGCTGGCGAATCGTTTCAGCCACCATCTGAATCGCGCGCGCAGTGGCTTCGGCGACTGCGAGTGACCGCGCCGGCCTCGCCCTGCGCGATGTTGATCTGCGCCTGCTTCTCGCCTTCCGAGCGCGCGATTTCTGCCTCGCGCGCGCCGGTCGCGATATTGATCTGCTCCTGCTTGCGACCTTCGGACGACGCGATCAGCGCGCGCTTTTCGCGCTCGGCAGTGATCTGCGCTGCATCGCGTGCAGGATCGCATTCGGCGGCGTGATGTCCTTGATCTCGTAGCGCAGCACCTTGACGCCCCAGTTCATCGCCGCCTCGTCGATCGCGGTCACCACGCTGTGGTTGATGAATTCGCGCTCCTCGAAGGTCTTGTCGAGTTCGAGCTTGCCGATCACCGAACGCAACGTCGTTTGCGACAGTTGCGTGATCGCCAGAATGTAGTTGCTCGCGCCGTAGGACGCACGCTGCGGGTCGGTCACCTGGAAATACAACACGCCGTCGACCTGCAGCTGGGTGTTGTCCTTGGTGATGCAGACCTGGCTGGGCGTATCGAGCGGCACTTCCTTCAGGCTGTGCTTGTAGGCCACGCGGTCGACGAAACGGGATGACGATGTTGAGGCCGGGCTGCAGGGTGGCGTGATACTTGCCGAGCCGCTCGACGCACCCAGGCGCTCTGCTGCGGCACGACCTTGAACGCCTTGATGACGAAAGTGACGGCAACAATCAATACGACCAGCCGCGATCAGCTACCAAGTCCATCGATGTAGTGCATCATGCAGAACTCCTACCGCGGCTTGGCGGCAACGATCAGACGATTGGCGTCGATCTCGCGGATCACGAACTCGCCGGGGACCGGGGCCTCTCCCGGGCGCCAGCTCAACGTCCCAGTAGCGCCGCGATAGCTCGCACGTGCGGTGCGGCTCGCCGTCCATTGCTCGACCCGCAGGCTCTGGCCGACGTCCATGTTCTGCACCGGATCCTATCGCCCGGTCGCTCGAGCGCTTGCCGAAGCGCGACGCGCGCAGCCAAAGCGAGCCACCGAGTCCGATCGCCGCCGCCACGACCAGCTGCAGCACGGAAACGATGCTCCGAGCCAGCGCCGCAAGTCCGGCAACGCCAAGCGCGATGGCGATCACCAGCAGATAGAACGTGCCGGTCAACAGCTCGGCCACCAGCAGTCCGAAGCCGATCACGAACCACCAGACGTAGCCGTCCATCGGCACCTCCAGCGCACAGATTGCGCTGCGCGCGCGTTTTTCAATATCGATTCAGCAGGATTCAGGTGCTCGGGTTTCGCACCGCACCACGATCATGAGCCGCGCGAGCGCTGCCAGGTCGCCACGACGGAATCCGGGATTGAGCGATATCGAATCGATCCCCTGCTCCATCAGCCGACCGGCGAAGTCGGCATGATCTGACGGGCCCTGGCCGCAGATTCCGACGTACTTGCCGGCGTTCCGACAAGCCGTGATCGCTTGCGTCAGCAGCACCTTGACCGCCGGGTCGCGTTCGTCGAATCCTTCGGCCACCAATCCGGAATCGCGGTCAATCCCAAGCGTCAACTGCGTCAGGTCGTTGGACCCGATCGAAAAGCCGTCGAAGAATTCAAGAAACTGATCGGCCAGTACTGCGTTGGACGGCACCTCGCACATCATGATCAGTCGCAGTCCGCCGTTGCCGTCTGCGGCGCGACCCGAGCCGCGTGACAGGCCATGCTCGGCCAGCAACTCGGTCACCCGTCGCGCCTCGGTCAGGGTACGGACAAAGGGCACCATGATCTCGACATTCGTCAGCCCCATCTCCTCGCGTACCCGCTTCAGCGCTGCCGCCTCCATCCTGAAGCATTCGCGAAACGAGTCGGCGATGTAGCGCGCCGCGCCGCGAAACCCGAGCATGGGGTTTTCCTCGTCTGGCTCGTAGCGCGAGCCGCCGATCAGCTTCTTGTATTCGTTGCTCTTGAAGTCGGACATCCGCACGATGACCGGCTTGGGCCAGAACGCCGCCGCGATCGTGGCGATTCCTTCGCTGAGCTTGGCTTCGAAAAAGGCGCGCGGATTCGGATAGCCGGACGCAAGCCGCTCGACTGCGGCCTTGAGCTCAGGGTCAAGCCGCGGATAGTCGAGTACGGCCTTGGGATGCACGCCGATCGCATTGTTGATGATGAACTCGAGGCGGGCGAGTCCCACCCCGGCGTTGGGCAAGGCCTGGAAGTCGAAGGCCAGCTGCGGATTGCCGACGTTCATCATGATCTTGACCGGGATGGCCGGCATCTCGCCCCGCGCCACTGTCTCGACTCTCGTTTTGAGCGCGCCTTCGTAGATGTGACCGGTGTCGCCCTCGGCACATGAAACCGTGACGACGAGTCCGTCGCCCAGCGCCTCGGTGGCATGGCCGCAGCCGACCACGGCTGGGATGCCGAGCTCACGCGCGATGATTGCGGCGTGACAGGTGCGGCCGCCACGATTGGTCACAATCGCCGCCGCGCGCTTCATCACCGGCTCCCAGTTGGGATCGGTCATGTCGGTGACCAGCACATCGCCCGGCTGCACCTTTTCCATTTCCGAGGCGTCTCGAATTGCACGCACTGGACCAATACCAATCTTCTGCCCGATCGCACGCCCGGTAATCAGCACACGACCGGTGTCCAGCAGCTTGAATCTTTGCTGGGTTTCGGAGTGCGCCTGCGACTGCACCGTTTCGGGTCGCGCCTGCAGAATGTAGATTCGGCCGTCCTTCCCGTCCTTGCCCCACTCGATGTCCATCGGACGCCCGTAGTGCTGCTCAATGGCGACCGCATAGCGAGCCAGTTCCAGGACGTCGGCATCGTTCAGGGAGAATGCGTGCCGCTCGCTGTCAGCCACATCGACGGTGCGCACCGTGCGCCCGCCGGTTCCGCCCGCGATCGAACTCCATCTTGATCAGCTTCGAGCCGAGACTGCGTCGAATGATCGGAAAGTGACCCGCCGCCAGCATGGGCTTGTGGACATAGAACTCGTCGGGATTGACCGCGCCCTGCACCACTGTTTCCCCGAGTCCATAGCTCGACGTGATGAACACCACGTCGCGAAAGCCCGACTCGGTATCCATCGTGAACATGACGCCGGCCGCACCCAGGTCCGAGCGCACCATGCGTTGAACCCCCGCCGAAAGTGCCACCTCCGCGTGAGAGAAACCCTTGTGCACGCGGTATGCAATCGCACGGTCGTTATAGAGGGACGCGTAGACATGCTTGATGCGATCCAGCACTGCGTCGACACCGCGCACGTTCAGGAAAGTCTCTTGCTGGCCGGCAAACGACGCGTCAGGCAGGTCCTCGGCGGTGGCGCTCGATCGCACCGCAAATGATATTTCACTTGAACTTTCAACTGTAATTTGTTGATAAAACGACCTAATTTCAGACTCTAACTCGCGAGGGAAAGTGGCGCCGGATACCCAGGATCGAATTTCGGAACCCGCGTCGATCAGCGCGCGTACATCGTCCACATCGAGCGCGGCGAGCTTTGAGTCGATGCGTGCCTTGAGTCCGGCGCCGTCGATGAAGGCGCGGAATGCTGCCGCCGTGGTTGCGAATCCATCGGGTACCCGGATGCCCGCCCCCGTAAGTTGACTCAGCAACTCGCCCAGCGAAGCATTCTTGCCGCCGACCGTGTCTACGTCGGTCATTCGCAGCTGGCTGAATGGAACCACAAACTTGCCGCGCTGCATGACCTTGACCCTCTGCTTCCTGTGACAAACTGCGCCGATTCTACCGAGCAGCCTTTCCGCGACTGTTCGTCACACTCCTGGAATCCCAATGTCGGACCGCCATCTCGGCCCTTTTGACCGAACCGTCTTCTTTGTCTCGGATGGCACTGGGATCACCGCGGAGACTCTCGGCCACAGCGTGTTGACCCAGTTTGAGCAACTGCGCTATCGGCCACAACGCATCCCTTTCATCGACACCGATGAAAAGGCGCGGGATGCCGCCGCACGCATCAATGAGGCGAGCGCGCGCGACGGCAAGCGGGCGATCGTGTTTTCGACCCTGGTCAACCCCACCATTGCCGCCGGGCTCAAGGCCGCAGCCAATGGCTTCTTCATCGAGATGTTCGAGACCTTCGTCGAGCCGCTCGAGCGCGAGCTGGGCCTAAAGTCCACCCATACGATCGGCCGCTCCCACAATATCGCGACCAATTCCGAGGACTACAAGAACCGGATCGAAGCGATCAATTTCACCCTTGCGCACGATGATGGCCAGACAGCCAAGGGTCTGGAGCATGCCGATGTGATCCTGGTCGGCGTATCCCGGTCGGGCAAGACGCCGACCAGCCTTTACCTGGCCATGCAGTACGGCATCAAGGCGGCCAACTACCCGTTGATCCCTGAAGACTTCGAGCGCAACCAGCTGCCGGCCGCCTTGCCGGCGTTTCGCAGCAAGATCTTCGGTCTGTCGATCGCCCCCGAACGCCTGGCCGAGGTGCGCCATGAGCGGCGCCCGAACAGCCGCTACGCGGCGTTGGACAATTGTCGCGAGGAGGTCAACGCGGCCGAAAAAATGATGCGGCGCGAAGGCATCCGCTGGCTCTCATCAACCACCAAGTCGATCGAGGAAATCGCGGCAACGATCATGCAGGAAGTGCGCCTCGACCGGCGCTCGTACTAGACCGGAATCGGTGTCACTCGCCCGAGCAAGATCGAGTGGCGGACTTCGACGCAAGTTCGGCGTAAGGGTCGCTCACTACCATGCACCGAGTGCCTGAACCACGGAGCGATTGCAATGAAATACTCGAAATTCGCGGCCGCTGCGGCAGCTCTTCTTCTGGCGGCCTGCAGTGACGGCGGCTTCCAGCGTGGCGTGTTCTACGGCAAGGTGATCGACAAGTCACCCGCCGACGTGGCGAGCCAATTCGGCCAGCCTTCATCGATCGATCAGTCAGCGCCGGATAACCCGCGCTATGTCTATGTCAAGAAGACGTTCAATCCGGACGACATGAACAAGGTCGACGAAAAGACGGTGGTCGAGTTCGGCGAAAGGCAAGGACGGCAGGATCGTCGCGGTCGATGTCAGCTATCTCAACTAGGCCCTAGCTAGACGTGACTGGCTGAGCGCGGCCAGCTAGCCACTCGCCATCCGCCGACGTCGCTGTTCGAACAGGCAGACGGCGGCGGCGGCCGCAACATTCAGCGACTCGACACCAGCGGCGACCGGAATTCGCAGGCGCCGTGATGCACACGACCGGGCCTCACGGCTCAGGCCTTGCCCTTCTGCGCCGAACATCCACAAGGTCGGACCTCGACCCCAGCTGCTGCCATAGAGATCATCACCGCCCTGGGCATCGGCCGCCAGCACTTCGGCCGCGAACGCATCGATCACCTGTCGGGCGGAAGCGCCTTCGTACAGCTTCAGCGCGAAGTGCGCGCCCATGGCACTGCGCATGACCTTGGGTGACCACAGGGCCGCCGTCGTGGGCCCTGCGGCGACGTGATGAACGCCCGCGGCCGCGGCTGTTCGAAGGATGGTGCCGACGTTGCCCGGGTCCTGAACTCCGTCCAGGTAGACGGCGTCGGCAGCGAGTCGTTGCGGCACTTCGGCTCGAACCGCGATCAGTTCAGCCAGGATGCCGGCGCCATCTTCGACTCCGGCGATGCGTTCGTAGAGCGTCGCAGTCAGTTCGATGATGCGGCCTCCGCGATCCTTCGCCGCTGCAGCGAGCCTTGCAACGTCTGGCGAGCGTGGACCGGCGCGCAACAGCAGGGTTTCGATGCGAACCCCGGCGGTGAGAGCAGCATCCAGCAGGTGCACGCCTTCGGCCAAAGCACGCTCGGAACTTCGACCGGTACGCGGCGCGTCGGCGAGCTTGCGCAATCGACGATAGATCGGGTTTGCGGCGGAACTGATCAACGCCATCGGCTCTCAGCAAAGAACCGTCAAGCGCCACTCCCGAACCGGAGCAAAACTACGCCGATGCTGGGCGCAGGGACCGAGGCGCCGCAGGCAATCGAGATGCTCCCGCGTCGCATAGCCCATGTGGCGCGCGAAACCATAGCCCGGGTAGTCGGCATCCAGAACCTGCATCAACGCATCACGTGCGGTTTTTGCAAGGATCGAGGCGGCCGAGATCGGCGTTTCGAGCGCATCGCCGCTGACGAGGGCGCGCGCCGGAATGGCCAGCGTCGGCAATTGATTCCCATCGACCAGGGCAAATTCCGCCGCACCGTTTAGCGCCTCGACCGCCCGGCGCATTGCGAGCAGGCTGGCCTGAAGGATGTTGTGCCGGTCGATCTCATCCACACTGGCGTGCGCCACAGCCCAGGCGAGGCAACGTTCGCGGATCTGGACCGCGAGTTGATCGCGACGGGTCGCGCTGAGCAGCTTTGAGTCGCGCAGTCCGGCAATCGGCCGACCTGGGTCGAGCACGACCGCCGCCGCCACGACCGGACCGGCCAAGGGTCCGCGGCCGGCTTCGTCGACACCACAGAGCCGGCCAGCAACTCGCGCGGCTCGCTCTTCCCGTTCGTTGCGCGCCGCCCCGACTTTCATCGCCTTGCGACCGAAAGAATGATGTCGGCAGCCAGGGCATCCGTGTCGCGCTTCAGATCGTGATGCATCGAGGTGAATCGTTCGGTGAGCATGGCGCGACGCGCACCGTCGTTGAGTTGCGAGAGAACGGCATCGGCCAGGATGCGCGGCTTTACATCATCCTGCAACAGCTCAGGTACCAGGGTCTCGCCTGCGAGTATGTTGGGAAGACCGAGCCAGCGAATGATGCCCTTGCGGCGGATCAGCCACGCCGACAGGCGGGGCGTGCGATAGGCAATCACCATCGGGCGCTTGAACAGCGCCGCTTCGAGAGTCGCCGTGCCGCTGGCAACCAGCACCACGTCTGCCGCTTCAAGACAGTCATGTGAATGACCGTCGAACAGGTGTACGGCGGTCATCAATGCAGGGTAAGCGCCAAGTTGCACCTGCAATGCGGTGCGCAACGCGGGATCTGCCGCCGGCACGACAAACCGCAGTCCCGGCTCGCGTGCCTGCAACTCGGCCATGGCACCCACGAACGCCGGGCCAATGTGGCGAATTTCGTCCGGCCGCGAACCGGGCAGGACTGCAACCAGAGAGCCTTCGGAATTGATACCCAAGCGGCGGCGCGCCGCTTGCGCATCCGGCACCAGGGGAATCATGCTGGCCAGCGGGTGACCAACGTAAGTCGCAACGATGCCGGCACGGTCGTAAAGCGCCTTCTCAAACGGAAATACAAGGAGCATGTGATCCACCGCGCGCCGGACCTGTTCGATGCGCTCGGGCCGCCATGCCCAGATTGATGGACTGATGAAGTGCACCGTCCGGATTCCGGCGCCGCGCAGCCGCGCTTCGAGTGCAAGATTGAAGTCCGGCGCATCGACGCCGACAAAGGCTGCCGGTGGATTTGCCACGAGGCGGGCATGCAGCCCCGAGCGCAAATCAAGCAGCCGCGGCAGGTGGCGTATGACTTCGACGTAGCCACGAACCGAGAGTGCCCGCACATGTTCCCAGGCGTCGAATCCGGCGGCCACCATTCGGTCGCCTCCGATGCCGCCACACTCGATCCCGGGATGTTGCCGACGCAATTCCTCGAGCACGCCTGCACACAGTAGATCCCCCGACGCTTCGCCCGCGACAAACGCGAGTCGGGTCGCCATCAGCGCACGATGCCGCGCTGGGAGTTCTGGACGAAGTCCTTGAGAACGCCAATCGCCTCGGCCGCCGACGGATTTTCCCGAGCCAGCTTGCCTAGTTCGTCGATCGCTTCCGCTACCGTCGCGCCGTCCCGGTACAGGGTCTTGTAGGCGCGTCGCAGCAGGTTGATAACCTCGGCTTCAAAGCCGCGCCGGCGCAGTCCTTCGGTGTTGACTCCGCGCGGTTCGGCTGGATTGCCGTTGCAGATCACATACGGTGGGAGGTCACGCAGGACAATCGCTCCGCCTGCCGCCATCGCATGCACTCCAACCGCGCAGAACTGGTGGACGGCTGACATGCCGCCGAGGATCACCCAGTCGCCAATTGTCACGTGACCAGCCAGGGTCGCATTGTTGGCCAGGATCGTGTGATCGCCGACGTTGCAGTCGTGAGCGATGTGCACGTAGGCCATGACCCAGTTGTCGGAGCCGATGCGCGTCACCCCTCCGCCCTGCACTGTGCCGAGGTTGAACGTGCAGCACTCCCGGACCGTGTTGCCGTCACCGATCTCGAGCGCCGTGTTCTCGCCCCCGTACTTCTTGTCCTGCGGTACGCCGCCGATTGACGAGAACGGGTGAAACCGGTTGTTGCGGCCAATGCTGGTGCGGCCACCGATCACAACATGGGGGCCGACCACTGTCCCGGCGCCGATCGACACCGCAGGCCCGATCACGCTGAACGGACCGACTTCGACATCGTCCGCAATCTCGGCATGCAGATCGACCAGCGCGGTCGGATGTACGCGTGGCAATTACGCCCCCTCGGTCGTCTTGCGCAGTACGCACATGATTTCGGTCTCGCAGGCCGTCTCGCCATCAACCAGCGCGCGCCCCGTGAACTTGCCAACTCCGCGCTTGATGCGGTCCATCGTGACCTCCAGGCGCAGCTGATCGCCCGGCAGCACGCGCCGCTTGAAGCGCGTGTTGTCGATGCCGGCAAAGTAAAACAGGGTGCCCTCCGGGTACGAGGTCTTCATCGTCACATAGGTCAACACCGCTGCCGCCTGCGCCAGCGCTTCGACAATCAGCACCCCCGGCATGACCGGATCCTCCGGGAAGTGGCCCTGAAAGTACGGCTCGTTCACCGAAACGTTCTTGATCGCGGCAATGCGGGCACCAGGCTCCAGCTCGAGCACGCGGTCGACGAGCAGGATCGGATACCGGTGCGGCATCAGCGCCAGGATCTGGTGGATATCCAGTTTCACTTCGCTTCTCCTGAGGTAGCAGCCTCGAGCTCGCGTACACGCCGGCGCAGATCGTCGAGCTGCCGGACAATGCTTGCTGCGCGCTGCCATTCGCCGTTCTTCATCATCGGAAAGAATCCGATGTAATGGCCCGGAGTTTCAATCGAGCTGGAAATCACCGTGGCCGGTCCGATCATGCAGCCATCGGCGATCACGAGATGTCCGACGATCATCGCCGCGCCGCCGATCTGACAGTCGCGTCCGATACGCGCGCTGCCGGCGATTCCGGCACAGCCGGCAATTATCGTGCGGGCACCAATGAAGCAGTTGTGTCCGACCTGGATCTGGTTGTCGAGCTTTACGCCGTCCTCGATGACCGTGTCGCCCATGCTGCCGCGGTCGATTGTCGTGTTGGCGCCGATTTCCACATCATCACCAATGACTACTCGACCGACTTGCGGAATCTTGATCCAGTTGCCGTCCAGCGGCGCAAAGCCGAATCCGTCGGCGCCGATCACCGCGCCGCTGTGAATGATCGAACGCGCGCCGATCACGCAATCCTCGAGAATGACCGCGCGTGGATAGATGTGGGTCCGTTCGCCGACAACCGCACCCGCGGCAATCACGGCCCCGGCACCTATCTCGGCGAAGCTACCCACCTGCGCCCCCGCGCCGACGAAAGCGCCGGGGTCGATCACGGCGGAATCGGCTACCTGCGCCCCCGGCTCAACATGGGCCGCCTTCGAGACCTGCGGCGCGCGCGGCGTAGCCGGATGCAGCAACTGGGCCGCAAACGCAAACCAGACGTAGGCGGCGTCCGTCACCACCAGTGCTGCTGAGGGGCTGGCGCCGCCGATCGCCTTGAAATCGGCCGGGCTCATCACGACCGCGCCCGCGCCGGTGCTGAGCGCATCCTTGCGGTAGCGCGGATTGGCCAGAAATCCAAGATCGGACCGGGTCGCCTTGGCCAGCGGAGCGAGCCCGGAAATGCGAAGGCCCGCATCGCCTTCGATGCGGGCCCTCAGGCGGCCGGAGCTACGTTGTTCAATCGCGGCGGTCAGCTCGGCCAGTGTCAGACCGCCGGTCATGCTGTCTACTTGGCGCCGTTGTTGAGCGCCCGCAGGATGCGTTCGGTGATGTCGATGCGCGGACTGAAGTAAACCGCTTCCTGCACGATCAGGTCGAACTTTTCCTGCTCGGCGATCTGCCGGATGATGCGATTGGTCCGCTCGAGCAGTGATTGCAGTTCCTCATTGCGGCGCTGGTTGAAATCCTCGCGAAACTCGCGTTGCTTGCGCTGGAACTCCCGGTCCATTTCCGCCAGTTCGCGCTGGCGCCTGGCCCGGTCGCTTTCCGACATCACCGGGCCATCCTTTTCAAACCGCTCAGCGCTGGCCTTCAGGCGCTGGCCGGCTTCCTGCAATTCCTTGTCGCGCTTGGCAAACTCGACCTCGAGCTTCTGCATCGCCGCGCGCGCGGGTTGCGACTCGCGCAGGATTCGATCCGAATTGACGACACCGAGCTTGAGGTTGTCGGCCCCTTGCGCGAACGGCGTCGAAGTGAGCAGCGCAGCTGCCAGACCCGCCGTAAGCCACTTGAAGATCATTATGAACAGTCTCCTCCGAAGCGCGCGATTTTGCCACATCGGAAACCTAGAATCCCGCCCCGATCTGGAATTGGAACGCCTGCAGTCGGTCAAACGGCTTGTCGTTGAACGGTATTGCGTAAGACAGCCTGAGCGGCCCCATCGGCGACAACCATGATATGCCGACGCCAAACGAGTAGCGCAGCTGTCCGAGATCGATATTCTCGTTGACGTAGCTAAGCTGTCCGTTACAGGTCAAACCTACCAGCGGCACGCTGCAAGTGGGAATCTGGCCCCAAACCCAGCCGGTGTCGACAAACACGCTCGCGCGCAGGGTTCGATCGCCGCCGGTCAGCGGGACATAGGCTTCAATGGTGGCGTTCAGGCGTCGATTGCCGCCCAGCGGCTGGTCGTAGATATCGCGCGGACCGAGCGAAGCCGTTTCGTAGCCGCGCACGCTGCCGATGCCGCCCGCATAGAAATTCTTGAAGAACGGAAACGGCTGTTCGCTGTAGTAAGCGTTCCCGAAGCCCAGTTCGCCGCTGAACGAAAGCGCCAGCCAGCGGGCGACCGGCCAGAACGTGCGGTACTGATAGGTAAGCCGGTAATACTGCAGGTCGAGTACCGGCAGCCCGATTTCGCCATAGGCGCGCTGAAACGTGCCGCGGGTCGGCGCCAGCAGATTGTCCCGGCTGTCACGCGACCAGCCGACCGTCAAGGCAAGCGCGTCCGAGCTCGAACCGAATGCGTTCACGTACTCGATGTAGCGTGGCGGCGAAGCAGCCGTCAGGTCGATCGACGTTCCCTCCCAGCGCAGACCGAAGAACACCCGATCGTATTCAGTGAATGGCACGCCAAAATTCACGCCGGCGCCGTGGGTCGAGTAACCGACGCTCGAAAGCCCCAATTCGGCCAGGTTCGAATCACGATAGAAGAGCTCGATGGTTCGGCTCACGCCTTCGGTCGTTACGTAGGGATCAGTGTGAGTGATCGCAAAGACCGTGTTCGACGAACTCGTGTTGATGTCGAGCGACATCGCGTTACCGGAGCCGAACAGGTTCTGCTGCGACAATGAAGCGCTTAGCACCAGGCCCTCGCTGCTCGAGTAGCCGGCACCAAACTGGACGTTGCCGGTGGGCTTTTCCTTGACCGTCAGGTTGACATCAACCTGATCCGGCGCCGTCGGCACGGCCGGCGTATCGATCGTGACCGATTCAAAATAGCCGAGGCGATCTATGCGGTCACGCGACAACTTGACCCGGTCCGAGTCAAACCATGCAGACTCGTACTGCCGGACTTCGCGCCTGATCACCTCGTCACGGGTGCGCGTATTACCGGCGATATTGACTCGTCGCACGTACACGCGCCGGCCCGGATCCACCACTATGTTGAACGCAACCTGCAGCTTCTCCCGATTTGGCTCCGGCACCGGATTGGCAGTGGCAAAGGCATAACCGAGGGTGCTCATGCGATCAGTGATGCGCTTGGCGATGGCATTGATCCGTTCGGCGTTGAAGACATCGCCCGGAACAACGTCAATCAGGACCTTCAGTTCCTCGTCGAGTCCCAGCAATTCGCCGGTGATCCGGACGTCCGACACCGTATAGCGCTCGCCCTCGAATATGTTGATCGTGACGAAGATGTCCTGCTTGTCGGGCGTGATCGAGACTTGCACCGATTCGATGCGGAAGTCCAGGAAGCCGCGATTCATGTAATACGAGCGCAGCGACTCGAGGTCGGCGCCGAGCTTCTGCCTCGAGTACTGGTCCCGCTTCGTGTACCAGGAAATCCAGTTGGGCGTCGACAACTCCATCTGGCCGCGCAAGGTACCGTCGCTGAAGATCTTGTTGCCGGTGAAGTTGATCGACCGGATCTTGGCGATGTTGCCTTCTTCGACGACGATCGCGATATTGACGCGGTTGCGCTCGATCGGCGTCACCGTCGTCTTGATCTCGACGCCATACAGGCCGCGCGACAGATACTGCCGACGCAACTCCTGCTCGGCGCGTTCAAGCAAGGATCGATCAAAGATTCGGCCCTCGGCGAGTCCGACCTCGCGCAGGGACTTGTTCACCTGTTCCTTGTCGAACTCTTTGACGCCGCTGACATCGACTGCGGCGATCGCCGGTCGCTCTTCGACTATGACGACCAGGACGTCGCCCTCAACCTCCAGACGCACATCCTTGAACAGGCCGCTGGCGAACAGTGCACGGATCGCCTGGGTACCCTTCTGGGGGTCGAAGCGCTCGCCCACGCGCACCGGCAAGTAGCTGAAGACGGTACCGGCCTCGGTGCGCTGAATACCTTCGACCCGAATGTCCTTGACCACGAACTCCTGCGCCTGGGTCGTTATCGCCCAGGCCGCTAGGACCGCGGCAACGCCGGCGCGCAGCGTTGCGCGAACGTCGCGCTTAAATGTCACGCGTCGCGCCACCTTAGTTTTCGATCATTGAGGGGACAAGCGGGATCGGGACAGCAGGAATCAGGACAGCAGCCGTATGAAATCGTTATAAAGCGCCAGCAGGGTCAGCAGGCCCAGCAGCGCCACACCGGCGCGCTGCCCCCACTCGACGACCCAGTCTGCTGGCGGGCTGCCCTTGAGGATCTCGATCAAATAATACAGTAAGTGTCCTCCATCGAGCATCGGAATCGGCAACAGGTTGAGTACCGCGAGGCTGATTGAAACAAGAGCGAGAAAACTCAGAAATGCGGCCATCCCGATGCGCGCGGTCTGGCCGGCGTAGTCGGCGATCGTGATCGGCCCGGACAGATTCTTCCAGGAGGCTTCGCCGCTAATCATCTTGCCGAGCATCTGCAAGGAAAAGATTGACGTTTCCCAGGTCTTGGCCACTGCCAGTCCGACGCTCTCGATCGGCCCGTACTGAACCTTGATGAGTGGCGGGCGCTCGCCGATTTCGGCGCCGATCCGGCCGACCGTGCTGCCCTTGTCTTCAGCGGCGGCCGGCGTAACCCACAAGCGCACGATTCCACCCTCGCGTTCGACCGTGAACTCGAGGGCTCGGCCCGCATTGGCCCGAATCAGTTCGATCAGAGAGCGCGCGGAATCGACACGGCGGCCGTCGACTTCGCGCACGGTGTCGCCACTGCGCAAGCCGGCCTGGGCGGCGGCGCCAGCATCCAGCACACGCGCGATTCGTGCCGGCCCACTGTGCAAGGCAAGTCCGAGCCGGCCGATGAGATCGCCGTCAAGATCGGCCTTGCCGCCGGCGTCCAGGCTCAGGGCACGCCTGCGACCATCGGCACCATCGACTTCAAGCTTGACGCTGCCGCCATCGACGACCTTCTGAAGAAGGCGCCAACGAAACTCGTTCCAGGACCTGACTTGTTCACCATCGACATCAATCACTGTGTCGCCCGCCTCGACCCCAGCACGCGCTGCTGCGGTGGCTGCCGGCGGTGCGCCGAGTATCGCCTTGGGTTCAAGTACTCCGGCCACACTGAGCAGCCAGTAGACCGCTATCGCAAGCAGCAGATTCGCGGCCGGGCCGGCGAGCACAATCGCAATGCGTTTGCCAACCGACTGGCGATTGAAAGCGCGCGGCAGATCTTCGCGCGCAATCGCACCAACGTCCGGATCGCGTTCATCCAGCATGCGGACGTATCCGCCCAGAGGAACGGCGGCGAGCACCCATTCCGTGCGGTCGGCGCCCCGGATCCAGCGCAACAAGGGGCGGCCAAACCCGATTGAAAACCGCAGCACCTTGACATTGCAGCGCCGCGCGACCCAGTAGTGACCCAGCTCGTGGATCACGATCAGGACCCCGAGTGTCAGCAGGAACGCGGCGATCGTCGACAGCAGGTTCACGTGTTCCTCAGGCCCGTACCGCGATGGCGTTCGAGGCGCTGGCGCGCGCGCGGCGGTCGATTTCGAGCACATCATCGATGCTCGACGGCGCCGGTTCGACACAGGACTCCAGCACATTTTCGATGGTCGGCGCGATGTCGGTGAAACGAAGGCGCCCCGCGAGGAAGGCGTCAACCGCGACTTCGTTGGCGGCGTTCAGCACCGCGCTGGCGCCGCCGCCGGCACGCAGGGCTTCATATGCATACTCGAGGCAAGGGAATCGTGCGCGATCCGGAGTTTCGAAACTCAGATCGCCGAGTCGCGAAAAGTCGAGCGGACGCGCACCGCTCGCAATCCGGTCAGGCCAGGCAAGCGCATAGGCAATCGGCGTTCGCATGTCGGGCGTGCCCATCTGCGCCAGCACTGACCCATCCGGAAACGCCACCATGGAGTGAATCACGCTCTGCGGATGAATGACGACATCGATGCGGTCGGCCGGAAGGCCGAACAACCAGCTCGCCTCGATGACCTCAAGTCCCTTGTTCATCAGCGTTGCCGAATCCACGGAAATTTTCCGCCCCATGACCCAGTTTGGGTGTGCACAGGCCTCGTCCGGTGTGACCGTTTCAAGATCCCTCCGGGTACGGAAAGGCCCGCCTGATGCGGTCAGCAAGAGGCGCGCCTGCGCGCGCTGGCGCTCGGCGACGCCACCAAGGCACTGGTGAATGGCGCTGTGCTCGCTGTCGACCGGCACGATCTCCCCGCCGCCATCCCGGATCGCCTTCATCAGCAGCGCACCCGCGCAGACGACTGATTCCTTGTTGGCAAGCAATAGCCGCTTGCCCGCGCGTGCCGCCGCCAGGGTCGGAACCAGGCCGGCTGCCCCTACGATCGCGGCGAGAACGGTGTCTGTCTCCGGCGCCGAGGCGACTTCGGCCAATGCGTCCCGTCCGGCCAGGGCGATTGTCGACAGCCCACGAGCGCGCAGCGCGGCGCGCAACTCGGCCTCACGCGCGGCGTCACCAATGACAGCAAACCGCGGACGAACGCGCGCTGCCAGATCGGCCAAGGCTTCAGGCTTGGACTGGGCAGTCAGCGCATGGATCCGGAAGCGCGTCGGATGCAGCTCGATAACATCGAGCGCACTTGCTCCGATCGAACCTGTGGCTCCCAGAACGGTCACCGCTTGCATCAGCGTCCCCAGGCTTCGAACACCACGGCGAGTGGCAGTGCCGGGATCAATGCATCAATGCGATCAAGGAAACCGCCGTGACCCGGCAGCAGGCGGCTGCTGTCCTTTACTCCGGCACGGCGTTTCAGGAGACTTTCGAACAAGTCGCCGGCCACCGACGCTGCCACGAGTACGGACAAAAGGAGCAAAGCCACGGGGACACCAAGGTCCCTGAAAAGTCGATTCGACACGAAGGGCAAGTCAGGTACAAACACCCACGCAAGCAGTGCTGCACCGAGTACACCAAGAACGGCACCATAAAGTCCCGCCCAGGTCTTGCCCGGACTGATGTTTGGCGCAAGCTTGCGCTTGCCGAACGCCCGCCCGACAAAATACGCGGCGATATCGGCGATCCAGACCAAGGCAAGAACCGACAACATTGGAACAGCACCTTGATCGAGAAAGTGCATCACCGCAAACCAGGCGGCAGCCATCAGTACGACTGCCAGACTCAATCCCGCGAGCGGCGACAATGCCGGCAGGCGCGGTGCGTCCTTACCGCCCAGCATCAGAGCCAGCACCAGCCAGGTCAACGACGCCACCACCGCACTCGGCAGGACAGCGGATTCGAGCAGCGGAGCGCGCACCAACGCCAATGCGAAAAGTGCGATTCCCAGCAGACTCGCGATCGTCATTGCGACCAACTTCGACCAGCCTGCCAGTCGCAACCACTCCGACAGCGCAATGCCCAGGAACATCGTCACGATCGCGGCAAACGCGAGCCTTGACCACGCCAGGGCTGTCACCAGCAGGGCGAGCAACACGACAGCCGTCACGATGCGCTGTGCAAGCATCTGGCCCTATGCCGCATCCGGCACGTCGGCCGTGGTCAGTTGTTCGCCGGTCATGCCGAATCGGCGCTGACGTCCGGCGAACCAGGCAAGCGCTGTATCCAGCTCATTCACACCGAAGTCCGGCCAAAGCACATCACTGAACCACAACTCGGCATACGCCAGTTGCCACAGCAGAAAATTGCTGAGCCGCCGTTCACCGCCGGTGCGGATCAGTAGATCAGGGTCCGGCGCGAACGCCAGCGCGAGATGAGGCGCGAGGTCGGCCTCCTCAAAGCGAAGGAAGGTCTTCGACGGCGAGGTCGCGTGGACCGCCCGACTCGCTGCCTGAGCGATGTCCCACCGCCCTCCGTAATTGGCGCATATCGTCAGCTGCAGGCGCTGGTTGTGTTGTGTGATGCGCTCCGTTTCGGCGATCAGGCGCCGCAGCTCAAGATCGAACGCAAACAGATCTCCAATCACGCGCAGGCGAACACCATGCTCGATCAGCTTTCCAGTCTCGCGCTGCAGGGCGAGCACGAACTGTCGCATCAGCGTGGAAACTTCGTCGGCCGGCCGCCGCCAGTTTTCGGAGCTGAAGGCGAACAGCGTCAGGTACTCGATACCGCGATCGCCGCAGGCCTCCACCATATTGCGAACAGTGTCGACGCCACGCGCATGCCCGGCGGTGCGCGGCAGTGCCTCGCGCCTTGGCCCAGCGCCCGTTGCCGTCCATGATGACGGCCACATGGCGCGGCAACTGGGCCGCGACGACGTGGAGGAACCGGGCGTGATTCTGACGCCACGGCGAGGGCGATGCCGACCGCCGTCAGACGGTCAGCACCTCCTTTTCCTTTTCCGCGACCATCTTGTCGATGTCGGCCACGTACCGGTCGGTCAGCTTCTGCACGCGTCCTCCGCGCGGCGATCATCGTCTTCCGAGATCTCCTTGGCCTTCAGCATTTCCTTGACGTGATGATTGGCATCGCGCCGAAGGTTGCGGACCGCCACCTTCGCGGTCTCGCCCTCGTGCTTGACCACCTTGACCAGTTCCTTGCGCCGCTGTTCGGTCAGCGCCGGCATCGGGACCCGAACGATGTCGCCCTGGGTAGCCGGGTTCAGCCCGAGATCCGAGTCGCGGATGGCCTTTTCCACAACCGGCACCATCTTCTTTTCCCACGGCTGGATCGTGATCGTGCGCGCATCGCCGAGGCCAACCTGCGCAACCTGGGCGAGCGGCACCATCGAGCCGTAGTAGTCGACCTGGATGTGGTCGAGCAGGCCGGTGTGTGCGCGGCCGGTGCGAATCTTCGTCAAGATCGGCCTTGAGCGCCTCGACCGATTTCAACATCTTCTGCTCGGTCGACTTCTGGATTTCGGCGATGTTCATGTCGGCCTCCCGCGCTCCTCAGACGTGGACCAGTGTGCCTTCGTCGTCGCCTCGAACGACGCGACCGAGGGCGCCCGGCTTGGTGATGTTGAATACCTTGATCGGCAGGCGCTGGTCGCGGCACAGGGCAAACGCCGTCGCGTCCATGATCTGCAGGTTCCTCGCCAGCGCTTCGTCAAACGTGATCGTTGCATACCGGGTGGCGTGTGGGTCCTTCTTCGGATCGGCCGAGTACACGCCGTCGACTTTGGTCGCCTTCAGTACGACTTCTGCGCCGACCTCGGAGCCGCGCAAGGCGGCCGCTGTGTCGGTCGTGAAAAAAGGATTGCCGGTGCCGGCCGCAAAGATGACGACCTTTCCTTCCTCGAGATAGCGCAGCGACTTGGGCCGAATGTATGGCTCGACCACCTGTTCGATGTTAAGTGCTGACTGCACCCTGGCTTCCACCCCTGCGCGGCGCATTGCGTCCTGAAGCGCCATCGCATTCATGATGGTCGCCATCATGCCCATGTAGTCGGCCGTGGCCCGATCCATGCCCTCGGCGCCAAGGGCAACTCCCCGAAAGATGTTGCCGCCACCGATCACGATCGCGACCTCGACTCCGAGGCGCACGACCTCGGCGATGTCGGCAACCATCGCCTCGACGGTCGCACGGTTGATGCCGAAGGCATCGTCGCCCATCAGGGCCTCGCCCGACAGCTTCAGGAGAACCCGTCGGTACGCTGGCTTGGCGGCTGCCTTCATTGCACTTTCCGGCAATCTCAGGCGCGCGCAGCGGCGGCCTGGGCTTTCACTTCGGCAGCAAAGTCGGACTGCTTTTTCTCGATGCCCTCGCCGACCACATACAGGACGAAGCTGTTAACACTCGCTCCCTTTGATTTGAGCAACTGCTCGATCGTGAGCTTGTCATCCTTGACGAATAGCTGGCCGAGCAGGGTGACTTCCTTCAGGAACTTCTGCACCGCCCCCTCGACCCGCTTGGAGAGAATCTCGACCGGAATCTGCTTGCCCGACTTGGCGGCATCCTCGGCCGCCTTTTCGGCGGCCACGCGGCGCTCGACTTCGATCTGATTCGGATTCACACCGCGAGCGTCAAGCGCCTTGGGCTTGGTAGCGGCGATATGCATCGCAATGTCCTTGCCGAGTTCGGCATCACCGCCGCTGACGTCGACCAGTACCCCGATCTTTGACCCTCCATGGACATAGCTGGCCAGCCGCCCCCGGGCCTTGATGCGGGCGAAACGCCGCACATTCATGTTTTCGCCTATGCGCCCAACCAGTGCCGTGCGCGTCGTTTCGACCGTGCCTGCCCCGAGCGGCAGGCTTGCCAGTGCGGCCACGTCGAGCGGGTCGTTCTTGATCACCAGTCCGGCCAGATCGCGCGCAAAGTTGAGAAAGTCCTCGTTCTTGGCGACAAAATCGGTTTCCGAATTGACCTCGACGATGGCACCAACCGTGCCGGCTTCGATCTGAATCGCCACCACGCCTTCAGCGGCAATCCGCGCTGCCGCCTTGCTCGCCTTGCTACCTAGCTTAACGCGCAGGATCTCCTCCGCCTTGCCAGGGTCGCCGTTCGCCTCAGCCAGCGCTTTCTTGCATTCCATCATCGGCGCGTCGGTCTTCTCGCGCAGTTCCTTCACCATTGCTGCGGTGATTTCAGCCATTCACTGCTCCTGCTCTTCAATCCGCCAATTCGGTACAAAAAAGGGGCTCGCGCCCCTTCTCCGTCGGTCAGTCGCGCAAGCTCACGCCTGCGATTCACTGACTTCGACAAATTCCTCGTCGCTCGTCACGGCGGCGACCACGCCCTGGAGTGCTGCGGCCTTGCCTTCGAGAACGGCGTCAGCGATGCCACGGGCGTAGAGCCGAACTGCTCGGCTTGAGTCGTCGTTGCCGGGAATCACATAGGCCACGCCTTCGGGCGAGTGATTCGTGTCGACAATGCCAACCACCGGGATGCCCAGTTTGGTAGCTTCCTGAACGGCGATCTTGTGATAGCCGACATCGATGATAAAGAGTGCGTCCGGCAGCGCGTTCATGTCCTTGATGCCGCCGATGGCTTTGTTGAGTTTTTCAATCTCACGCTGGAAGTCGAGCGCTTCTTTCTTGCTCATGCGCTCGGTGCCATTGTCGGCCACGATCTGCTCCATTTCCTTCAGGCGCTTGATCGAAACCTTGACGGTCTTGAAGTTGGTCAACATGCCACCGAGCCAGCGCTGGTCAACGAAGGGCATGCCGGCGCGCTGAGCTTCCTCGACGATGATCTCGCGGGCCTGCCGCTTGGTCCCGACGAACAGCACGGTGCCTCGGTTGCTTGCCAGCTGGCGCACGAACTTGGTCGAGGCCAGGAACTGCTCGAGCGTGCGCTCGAGATTGATGATGTGGATCTTGTTTCGGTGGCCGAAGATGTAAGGTGCCATCTTCGGGTTCCAGAACCGGGTCTGATGGCCGAAATGAACGCCGGCCTCCAGCATCTGACGCATGCTTACTGACATGTTCTTCCTCTCCAAGGTTGGGTCTGACGCAGCCGCCGACGCAGCCTGCCGCGGTCAATGCCGCGAAACAGGCCGCACCTTGGTGGCGGTGCGCGCGATTTCTGCCGTTCCGCCGGAATCGGCCGTTCGACTCCCATCAGGTCGACCGGATGATCCGGAACGGGCCAGAGTTCTCGAACTCCAGCTATCGAAACCGGCTGGCGGGCTGTTTGGCTCGACAGCTTGACTCAGCTGTCTAAGCCATTTCGCCCCAAACCGGACTTCAAAATTGGCTTTTGATTTCAAAGCCCTCGGCAGCCCGATATTATAGCCACCCTAGCCCGACGGGCTCAAGCGCAGCCGTCCCCATGTCAATAGCCCTGAAGACTCCGGCCGAAATCGCCGGAATGCGGATTGCCGGCCGACTCGCCGCGGAAGTGCTCGACTACATCGGCCCGCACGTCCGTTCCGGTGTCACTACGGGAGAACTCGACCGTTTGTGCCACGAGTACATGGTCCAGGTCCAGGGCACGGTGCCGGCCCCGCTGAACTATGCCCCGCCCGGTTATCGCCCGTTCCCCAAGGCAATTTGCACTTCCGTCAATCATCAGGTCTGTCACGGCATTCCTGGCGACCGGGTACTGAGGATCGGGGACATCGTGAATATTGATGTAACCGTGATCAAGGATGGATTCCACGGTGACAACAGCCGCATGTACATGGTCGGCGAAACCTCGATCGCGGCGCGTCGCCTGTGCGAGGTCACGTACGAGTGCATGTGGCTCGGAATCGCGCAGGTTCGTCCGGGCGCCAC
The DNA here is from genome assembly GCA_963735955.1 of uncultured beta proteobacterium. GTDB lineage: Bacteria > Pseudomonadota > Gammaproteobacteria > Burkholderiales > Burkholderiaceae_F > CAVTND01. The sequence goes on from CAVTND010000017.1 coordinate 67,098, forward strand.
CATCGGCGATATCGGGCATGCCATTCAGTCTCACGCCGAGAAGCACGGCTATTCGGTGGTACGCGAGTTCTGTGGCCATGGGATTGGTCGCAAGTTTCACGAGGAACCGCAGATCCTTCACTACGGCAAGCCCGGAACTCTGGAGCGATTGAGCACTGGAATGACTTTCACAATCGAACCAATGATCAATGCCGGCCGGCGGGACATCAAAGAGCTCGCCGACGGCTGGACCATTGTCACGAAGGATCACAGCCTGTCTGCACAGTGGGAGCACACGGTACTGGTGACGGACACGAGCTACGAAGTCATGACACTTTCCAGCGGCACCCCGGCCCCGGCTTTCGCTCCGGGGCGATTGGCCGCAGCGGAAACCGCGACCGCGCTGGAGTGAGCAGGCATCCGGCATGAACGAATCGGGCGTCCAGCTGCGGGAACGCCTGCGGCTGGAGCGCGAGACTGTGTTCGCGCGGTTTCAGCGCGGCGGCAGCGTTGATGTTCTGTTGCGCGGACTGTCCCGCACCACGGACCGCCTGTTGCGCGAGCTGGCCCTCAGTACGGGGCTGGCGCGTCGCGCCGCGCTGGTCGCGGTCGGCGGCTACGGACGTCGGGAGCTGTTTCCGCATTCGGATGTCGATGTGTTGATCCTGCTGCGGACCGAAGCGACCGAGCAGGACCGCGCGACGATCGAACCTCTGGTCAGTTTTCTGTGGGATCTGGGACTCACCCTCGGCCACAGCGTCCGCACCATTGATGAATGCCGGCTCGAGGCCGAACGTGATGTCACGGTGCTGACCTCGATGCTCGAGTCGCGCCAGATTGCCGGGCCGCGTTCGCTATACGAGGATTTCGCGCGCGCGGTGGTCGGGACAGTCGATCGCCAGGCCTATTTCCGCGCCAAGGTTCTGGAGCAGCAGCAGCGCCATGTGAAGTACCACGAGTCACCGTTCAGCCTGGAGCCCAACGTCAAGGAAAGCCCCGGCGGGCTGCGTGACTTGCACGTAGTGCTGTGGGTGGCGAGGGCAAGCGGCTACGGCGCGCAGTGGGGGGAACTTGCTCGACGGGGACTTATCACGCGGGAAGAGGCCGGGATCATCCGCGCCAATGAACGCCGGCTGCGGGAAATTCGTGCCCGCCTGCATCTGGTGACCGGTCGGCGCGAAGACCGCCTGGTCTTCGACGTGCAGAACGCCGTGGCCCAGGCCTCAGGCATGGCGCCCACTGCGACCAGACGCGCCAGCGAAGTGCTGATGCAGCGCTACTACTGGGCCGCCAAGGCCGTCACACAGATGAATACCATCGTGCTGCAGAACATCGAGCAGCGGCTGTTCCACGGCGGCGACGATAGCTTCACGACAATCGACGCGACCTTCGTCGCCCGCAATGAGTTGCTCGACCTGGCGGACGACGACGCGCTGAACCGTGATCCAGGTGCAATCCTGCGCGCCTTCCTTGTCATGGCGCGGCATCAGGAGCTCAAGGGAATGTCGGCTCGGCTGATGCGGGCGCTCTGGCATGCACGCGTTCGGATCGACGCCCGCTACCGCTCGGCTGCGTCCAGCCGCGCCACCTTTCTCGCGCTGTTGCAGGAACCCAAGGGCGTGCTGCACGAATTGCGGCGCATGAATCAGCTCTCGGTCCTCGGTCGATATCTGCCTGTGTTCCGACGCATCATCGGCCAGATGCAGCATGACCTGTTTCACGTCTACACCGTCGACCAGCACATCCTTCAGGTGCTGCGCAACTTGCGGCGCTTCATGCTCGCGGAGCATGCACACGAGTACCCCCTGTGCAGCCAGCTTGCGGTCGACTTCGACCGGCCCTGGCTGCTCTACGTGGCGGCACTGTTTCACGACATTGCGAAGGGTCGTGGCGGTGATCACAGCGAACTCGGGGCGCGCGACGCCCGCCGCTTCAGCCGCGATCACGGCCTTTCGAAGGACGACACCGAACTCGTCGTTTTCCTGGTCAAGCATCACCTCAGCCTGTCGATGGTGGCGCAGAAGCAGGATCTGGCCGATGCAGAGGTACTGCGCCGCTTTGCCGAGATTGTCCGCACTGAGCGTCGACTGGTCGCGCTCTACCTGTTGACCGTGGCCGACATTCGCGGCACCAGCCCGAAGGTCTGGAACGCCTGGAAAGCGAAGCTGATCGAGGATCTGTTCCGCGCCACGCGCCAGTTGCTCGGGGGCGGGCCGGTGTCGCCTTCCGCCGTGCTGGAGGGCCGCAAGCAGGAAGCCCTGCGCATACTGCGCCTCTACGGTCTGACGGATTCAGCGCGCGAAGCCCTCTGGAGTGAACTCGACGTGGTCTATTTCATGCGCCACAGCCCGGAGGACATAGCCTGGCACACGCGCACCCTCTATGCGCGGGTGGCGCCCGAGGCTCCTATCGTGCGCGCGCGTCTGGCACGGATCGGCGAAGGCGCCGAGGTCCTGATCTATGTAAAGGACCAGAAGGATCTTTTCGCCCGCGTCTGCGGTTACTTTGACAGCCGCAATCTCAGCATTCTCGACGCCCGCATCCACACCACGCGCCACGGCTATGCACTCGACACCTTCCTGGTCACGGACCACGGGCGCGAGCCGCACTATCGCGAACTGCTCGCGCAGGTCGAGCACGAACTGACAGAGTGGATCGCCGTCCAGCGTGAACTGCCGCCCCCGACCAAAGGACGAATGTCGCGTCAGTCGCGGCATTTCCCGGTGCTGCCGACGGTCCAGTTGCAACCGGACGAGCGCGGCCCGCACCATCTGCTGGCGGTCACGGCGACTGACCGTCTGGGACTTCTGTACTCGATCGCGCGCACGCTCGCCGGACATGGGCTGAACGTTCACAGCGCCAAGGTCTTGACCCTGGGCGAACGCGCCGAGGACGTGTTCCTGATCTCCGGTGCCGAGCTGGAATCGGCGAAGGGTCAGCTGCAGATTGAAGGCGATCTGCTTGAAGCGGTCTCGCCCTGAACCAGCCTTGCCTGCAGATCGGATCAATCGTCCGTGACCTCGAGCTCGGGAAACAGGACGTCGGTGAATCCGAACTGCGAGAAGTCGCGCACCCGCATCGGATACAACACGCCATCCAGGTGATCGCATTCGTGTTGCACGACGCGCGCATGAAACCCCTGCGCGGTCCGTTCGACCGGATGGCCGTCGACGTCGAAGCCACGATAGGCGAGTTGCATGAACCGCGGAACTTTTCCGCGCATTCCGGGCACTGACAGGCACCCTTCCCAGTCGTCTTCGAGCACCATGGAAAGCGGCGTCAGGACCGGATTGACAAGCACGGTGTGCGGTACCGGTTCGGCATCCGGATAGCGTGGATTGCGGTGCGCCGGATCACGCGACCCGAAGATCACCACGCGCAGTGAGACCCCGATCTGCGGCGCCGCAAGTCCAGCGCCGTTCGCGGCTTCCATCGTTTCGAGCATGTCGGCAACCAGGGATCGCAACTCGGGCGTTCCGAACTCGCGTACCGGTTCCGCAACACGCAACAGGCGCGGATCGCCCATGCGCAGGATCGGGTGAATCACGTCGCAGCGCCAAAAAAGGCTTCGAGGATCGCGACCGCCCGGCCGACTGTCGCGGTCATCACGGCTTCCAGATCTTCCAGGCGGATTTCATGTCGGCTGTCACCGCGGCCTGCGGCGTGATTGACGACCACGCCAATCGCCGCGTACGCGAGACCCGCCTCGCGGGCCAGCACGGTCTCCGGCATGCCGGTCATGCCGACCATGTCTGCGCCATCACGCGCCAGCCGCTCGACTTCGGCCGCGGTTTCCAGCCGTGGTCCCTGGGTGCAGGCGTAGACGCCGCCATCGATCAGGTGCTCACCGCAGGACGATGCCGCCGCCAGAAGGCGTTGGCGCAGCTCCCGGGAGTACGGCTGCGTGAAATCCACATGCCTGATCGGCAATTCGCCGCCTTCGAAAAAAGTCGAATGGCGGCTGTGCGTGTAATCGATGATCTGATCTGGAACCACCAGCGCGCCAGGCACGAGATCAGCGCGGATGCCGCCGACGGTTGCCACCGCGATCACGCCCTCGACTTCCAGCTCCTTCAGCGACCACAGGTTGGCGCGGTAGTTGATTTCGTGCGGCGCAAGCGTGTGCCCGTACCCATGCCGTGCCAGAAACACGACTTCGGCGCCGGCGATCCGTCCGAAGGTCAGCGCACCGGAAGGCTCCCCAAACGGCGTGCGCATGACTTTTCGCCGCGGCGCTTCAAGCGCAGAGAGCCTGGCCAGACCGCTGCCTCCGATGATCGCGTACACCTTCGTCCCCTTCACTGCCCGAGCAATCGGCGCAGATCCGCCTCATCGATCACGGCCACACCGAGGGTGCGGGCCCTGTCGAGTTTCGAACCTGCATCCTCGCCTGCCACCACGAAATCAGTCTTCCTAGACACCGAGCCCACAACCTTGCCACCTGCGGCTTCGATCTGAGCTCGCGCTTCGTCGCGGCTCCAGTGTGGAAGAGTACCGGTGAGGACCAGAGTCTTCCCCATCAACGGACCGGCTGCACGCCGCGGACGAGCCTCAGGCCAGTGAACGCCGGCGGCTCGCAGTTCTTCGATTGCCGCCCGATTCATCGGCGCAGCGAAAAACCTGGCAACCGACGCCGCAACGACGGGTCCGATGTCGGGCACCTCGAGCAAGTCCGCTTCGCCAGCCGCGATCAGGGCATCCAGCGTGCCGAAATGCAAGGCCAGGTCCCGCGCCGTTGACTCACCGACATGGCGTATCCCCAGCGCGTAGATAAAGCGCTCCAGCGTGGTGCTCCGCGCCCGCTCGAGTGCAGCCAGGACGTTCGCGGCTGACTTCTCGGCCATGCGCTCCAGTCCCGCCAGGGTTGCAAGACCGAGCTTGAAAAGGTCGGCCGGTGTCCGCACCAGTCCGGCGTCGACCAACTGCTCAACCAGCTTGTCACCGAGACCTTCGATGTCAAGCGCACGCCGGCCGGCAAAGTGCAGGAGGGCCTGCTTACGCTGCGCCGGACAGACCAGACCGCCCGTGCAGCGCAGGTCCTTTTCGCCGGGATCGCGCGCCGCCGCCGAGCCGCAGATCGGGCAGCTGCCGGGCATCGTGAACTCACGCGCAGCGGCGGTCCGACGCTCGGGCAGCACAGCAACGATCTGCGGTATCACGTCGCCGGCGCGCCGGACCGTCACCGTATCTCCGATCATCAAGCCCAGGCTGCGAATGAAATCTTCATTGTGCAGCGTTGCGTTGCTGACCGTCACGCCGCCGACGAATACCGGCGCAAGTCGCGCCACTGGTGTGATCTTGCCGGTGCGCCCAACCTGCACATTGATGTCGAGCACCTGGGTCAGCTCTTCCTGTGCCGGATATTTGTGGGCGACGGCCCAGCGCGGCTCGCGTGAAACGAAACCGAGCACGCGTTGCTGATCCAGTCGATTGACCTTGTAGACCACGCCATCGATGTCGAACGGCAAGTGCTCGCGCTGGCCGGCAACGTGGGCGTGGAAGGCCAGCAGATCATCGGCGCCGTGCGCCACGGTCCGCTCAGCCGCCACGGGAACACCGAGACCGGCCAGTGCATCGAGCAGGCCGGAATGCGTCGCCGGCAAAGTCCAGCCGCCGGATTCGCCAATGCCGTACGCGTAAAAGGAAAGGCGTCGATTTGCTGTCAAGCGGGCATCGAGCTGACGCAGGAAGCCCGCCGCCGCATTGCGCGGGTTCACAAATACTTTCTCACCGGCCGCACGCTGGCGTTCGTTGAGGCGTTCGAATTCGTCCCGCCGCATGAACACCTCTCCGCGGACTTCGAGCAGCGCTGGTGCGCCTGCTTTCAGTCGTAGCGGCAGCGTGCGGATCGTGCGCACATTCGGGGTTACGTCCTCGCCCTCCTCGCCGTCACCGCGGGTCGCGGCCCGCACCAGCACACCGCCTTCGTAGCGCAGACTGACTGCGAGGCCGTCGAACTTGAGCTCGCAGGCATATTCGACCGGCCCATCATCCGGCGCCAGACCAAGCTCGCGCCGGATGCGGGCGTCAAACGCGCGTGCGCCGTCCGGGCCGGCATCGGTCTCGGTGCGGATCGACAGCATCGGCACCGTGTGCCGAACCTTCGGCAGGTCAGTCCGCGGAGCGCCGCCCACGCGCAAGGTCGGAGAGTCGGCGGCTTGCAGTTCGGGGTGAGCGGTCTCGAGCGCCTGAAGTTCGGCGAACATGCGGTCGAACTCGGCATCGGGGAGGCTCGGCGCCGCCAACACGTAATACTCCTGATTGGCTCGCTCGATTGCGGCGCGCAGCGCTTGCACGCGTTTGGCCGGATCGTTGACAGCGGCCGATCGCTGCGCCATCTCGGGCCGCCTTCAGCGTGCGTACAGGCGCTGCGCGCGCAGCGAACCGGGCTCGATTCCTGCCGCACGCATGTCAGCATGCAACTGTGCCAGTTGTGCCTCGATAACAAGCTCGGCATCGGTCTGCACCGGCCGGCCATTGTCGTCGACGACGCGCGCGTTCAGCTGGGCCGACAAGTTTGCCGCCGTTGAAAAGAGCAGGTTCAGCGGCGCCGGCTCGGCGCTTGCCAGCGGGGCATCCAGCACCAGATTTATTTCATCCGTCGGCGATTCACTGGCAAGCATCGCGAGCGCCCGCCCGCTGGCAGCACGCGACTCCCAGCGCAGTGCCCCCGCGGGAGTGAGACCTTCCTGCACCGCAGCCGACTCGAGAGTGGCCGCAGGCCACGGAGCAGTCGAACTCTCAAGGGTCAAGGTGACCTGAACGTCGAATCGCGCACACAGGCGGTCGAGTTCCGCGGCCTGGGCCAGCAATCGCGGCATGTCCGGGCCGTCAAAATCAGCGTCCGCACTGACGGCAATCTGCTGAGCGGCCGCGACAAAGCGGGCAGCGTCGATTTCGCCGAGGTGACCTCGACGATTTGCGAGCTGAACCGCGATCAGGATCTCGGAGTAGAAACCGAAACGGTCCGGTCCGGTCCAGTGCTGGGCCCTGGCGTCCCAGACCGCCAGATGCGTCGGCAGCTCAAGTGCCATGCGTTCCAGCTGGGAGCGGGCTTCCAGCGCGGTTACCCCGTCAATCGGATGCGCGCACCGCAGTTCGAGCACGAAGTCGAGCATCGGGTCCTCGACCCAGCCGTCGGCCAATCCGTAAGCCGAGGGCTCGATGCGATTGGCCGACTCGGAAATCCTGCCAGTGTCCTCGACGGCCGCCGCGTGGACGGCGCTTTCACCTTCCGCACCAAGGCGTGGTTCGATGCGGCGCGCGGTCGTACCGGTGACAGGCGGCCCGGTCGAAGTCGCCCCGATCTCATTTGCAGCGGACGCCAGCGGGTCGCCGACGCCGCGTCGCATCGAGGCATCAAGCCGCAGCGCCGCCTTGCGCTCCTGCCACTTGCCGTTGAGGTAAACGCCAAGCAGCAGAACCGCAGCGATCAGCAGCAATACCCAGTGGAGTTCACTCATCGGAAGCAGGCGCTACTGGTCTGAACCGGCTAGGCCGCTTCGGCCGTCAGTCGCACCGCACTGTCGATATCAACCGCAACGACCCGCGACACACCTTGCTCCTGCATGGTTACGCCGATCAGCTGCTGTGCCATCTCCATCGCGATCTTGTTATGCGTGATAAACAGAAACTGCGTGTTACCGGTCATCGATTCGACCAGCTTGCAGAAGCGCTCGGTATTTGCATCGTCAAGCGGTGCGTCGACCTCATCGAGCAGGCAGAACGGGGCCGGATTGAGTTTGAACAGGGCAAAAACCAGCGCAGTCGCGGTAAGGGCCTTCTCGCCACCCGACATCAGATGAATCGTGCTGTTGCGCTTGCCTGGCGGCTGCGCCAGCACCTGCACTCCCGCATCGAGAATTTCCTCGCCGGTCATGGTCAATCTGGCCTCGCCGCCGCCGAACAGGCGCGGAAACAGCGCGCCGAAATGCGAATTGACCTGATCGAAGGTCTGCTGCAGCAGTTCGCGACTTTCCCGGTCTATCTTGCGGATGGCGTCCTGCAAAGTCGTGATCGCCGCATTCAGGTCGGCCGACTGCGCGTCGAGAAATGCCTTGCGTTCGCGCGCGACGCCTAGCTCGTCGAGCGCGGCCAGATTGACCGCTCCCAGCGACTCGATCTCGGCGGCAAGCCGAACAATCTCGGCCTGCAGGGTGTTGGCACGTGTCTGCGGGGTCAGGCGCGCGGCGAGTGCTTGCTCGTCGGCCTTGACGCTGGCCAGTTGTTCGCTGAACTGCTCGACCGCCAGGCGCGCGGCCTGCTCCTTCAGCTGCAGTTCCGTAAGCTTGGCGCGTCGCGGCTCAAGGTCGCGCTCGAGCGTGATCCGCCGCTCGTCCGAAGCGCGCATCTGTGCCGCCACATCGTCCATCCGGCTGCGCGCCTGGCGCACCGCTTCCTCGGCGCTCGTCCGCTTCGCGAGCCAGGTGTCGAGGCCGGCGCGCGCGGCGCCATCGTCCAGCCGCGCGAGTTCTTCGGCGGCGCTGCCGATATCGCCCTGCAGACTCTCGGCATCCTCCGCCGCCAGTTGCGCAGCATGGCTTACGTCGCGCTCACGCTCGCGTCCCGACGAGAGCGCGAACTCGAGCTGCTGGCGATCCGTCTCGAGCGCGCGTTGCTGATCGCGCGCGGCGCGAAGCGTTCGATCCGCCTCCTCGTAGCCAAGGCGCGCTGCTTCGACCGCTTCCTGACGCGAGGCCAGCTCGCCATCAAGCAATTGGAAGCGCTCGTCGACAGCGGCACGCGAGTCTCGAAGTTCGCGCTCTGCCTCCCTGATCTCGACGAGTTCGGATTCGATCTGCCCGCTGCGATGACGGACCCGATCAATGAGTTCGGACAGGCGCACTATTTCAAGCTGCGTCGTATGCAGTTGCGCACGGAGATTTTCCAACGATTGCCGGGCCGCCTGCAGATCGCTTTCGGCCGTCCTTGCCTCAGCCTCGGCTCGCGCACTCGCCGCGCCGGTCTCTTCGACAATCAGACGTTGCGCACGCTGTTGCTTGTCGAGGTTCTCGATCTCGAGTCGGCGCGCGAGCAGCCCGGCCTTGCTGTCATCGGCCGCATAAAACCGCACGCCATGGCGCGACACCAGATGTCCGCTTCGGGTCACGAACTGTCCGCCTGCCGGCAACTGTTCACGCGCCGCGAGCGCCTCTGGCAATTCCCGGGCGACGAAGACATTCGCCAGCCAGTCCGCCAGCACCGCAGCGAGCGCTGCGTCATGTCCGCGCACCAGATCGGAAAGTCGTTCAAATCCGGGCAGGTGGCCGCTTTCACGCGCCAAGGCACCGTTCGCCGAATAAAACGAGACGCGCGCCGGCGGCGCATTGCCGGCCAGGCCTGCGACCATGTCAAGGCGACCGACTTCGAGACTCTGGACCCGCTCGCGCAGCGCCGACTCAAACGCGGTTTCCCAGCCGGGTTCAACGGTGAGTTTGCGGAACAGGCGCGGCAGCGCATCCAGCCCCTGTGCACGCAGCCAGGGATCGAGGTTTTCGTCCGCCTCAACGTGCACCTGCACCTGACGCAGAGCGGCCAAACGCGCCTCAAGCCGGGTCAAGCTTTCAGCCTCGCGGCTGCGCGCCTCGATCGCCTGAAGCCGGCCGCCCGTGCAGCGGGCCAGCCGGCTTTCCGCCTCCGCCAGTGCGCTCACCTGATCACTGACTTCCTGTTCCAGACGCACTTGCTCCTGGTTCAACTGCGCCAGCCTGGCTTCGTCCGGTGCGCCGATCGTGCCGCGTTCCTCGCTCAGGCGCTCACGACGGTTGCTCAAGGCAGCGAGCTGGCGATCAAAGTTGCGCTGCTCTGCCGCCGCGGCCTCGATCGCCTGTTCCGACAGTGCCGACTCCGCCTGCGCGGCGGTTACTGCTTCTCGTGCCGCCTGATAGCCGAGCTCGAGCGCCGGCAGCGCCTCATCCTGCGCGGTACAGCGTGTGCGCGCTTCCGCCAGGTCGCGTGTCGAATCCTCGATCGCCTGCGCGATCTCGCGTCCGCGGGCCAGCAGCTCCTCACGTTCGGCCAGACGGCGTTCCCGACTGGCCTTCAGTGCCTCGATCTGCGCCGAAAGGCGATGGCGGCCATCCAGGATCATGCGGATCTCGGACTCCAGACGCGAGACTTCGGCATTCACCTGCAGCAGCTCACCTTGGGCGGCGTGTACGCCGTCACCGGCTGCATAGTGCGCGCTGCGCGCTTCCTCCAGCGCACGTTCGGCCGCGCGCAAGTCCGCCATGTGCGCCTCGAATGAAGTCGTGCGCACCTCGATATCGCGTGCAGCCTTGCTGCGTTCGGACTCTGCCTCGCGCTTGCGGCTCAGCCACAGCAACTGCTGTTCACCATCATGCGCTGCCTGCAGATCGCGATACTTCCTGGCCACTTCCGACTGCTGTTCGAGCTTTTCGATCTGGCCGCCAAGCTCGCGCAGGATATCGTCCACGCGGGTCAGGTTGTCACGCGTGCCGGCAAGACGATTCTCGGTTTCGCGCCGCCGCTCCTTGTACTTGGAGATTCCGGCCGCTTCTTCCAGAAAGATTCGCAACTCCTCGGGTTTCGCCTCGACGATCCTCGAGATCATCCCCTGCCCGATGATGGCGTAGGCGCGCGGGCCGAGGCCGGTGCCGAGGAACATGTCCTGCACGTCGCGCCGCCGGACGTTCTGGTTGTTGATGTAATAACTCGAGGTGCCGTCGCGCGTCAGCACGCGCTTGACCGCGATCTCGGCATACTGGCCCCAGGCACCGCCGATGCGGCCGTCGGCGTTGTCGAATGACAGTTCGACGCTCGCCCGGCTGGCGGACTTGCGGTTGACCGAGCCGTTGAAGATCACATCCTGCATCGACTCGCCGCGCAGCTCGGCCGCCTTGCTCTCGCCCAGCACCCAGCGCACCGCATCGATCACATTGGATTTGCCGCACCCGTTCGGACCGACCACGCCCACCAGATGGCCTGGGACCTCGATCTGGGTCGGATCGATAAACGACTTGAAGCCGGCGAGCCTGATCTGCCGAAGACGCACGTTGCGGTCGAAAGTCCGGGGAGGTGGCGTGTCGACAGTTGCGACGCGCACTGAGTGAATGGCGAAAACCGATTCGTATAATAACAGCGCTGTTCCCGCTCAATGCGCACCGGCTGCAGGCCGTGCGCGGTTCAGGCGCGCGTACTCGCGCGATTCGCTCCGATGATCACGCGTGCGCGCAATGCCGTCAGTACATTCGCCAATCCCTCGCCCAAGCGCGACTATCTGGTGCATATCGAGATTCCGGAGTTCACCTGTCTTTGCCCATTGACGGGCCAGCCCGACTTCGCGACATTGATACTTGACTATGTGCCCGACCGGCGCAATGTCGAACTCAAGAGCCTCAAGCTCTATGCGTGGTCCTTCCGCAATGAAGGAGTGTTTCACGAAGCGGTGAGCAATCGTATCGTGGATGAACTCGCTGCGGCGCTGGCACCGCGCTTCCTTCGCTTGACTGCTCGCTGGTATGTGCGCGGCGGCATCTTCACGACAGTCGTGGCGGAACATCGCAAGAGAGGCTGGAAGCCGGCACCTCACATCGAGCTCGGCCACCCCGCGGTCGAGGGCGGACCGACCCGCGCCTAATTTGATGACCCCCGCGCTCACGCGGCCCGGCGCTGCCTGAATCCATGAATCCGGACCTTGCCCGGCTGCAGCCCTATCCGTTCGAGCGGCTGCGCCAGCTCCTTGCCGGCGTGAAGGCGCCGAAAGACATAGCGCCGATCGTGCTTTCGATCGGTGAGCCCAAGCACCCGACCCCGCCCTTCATTCTGGAGGCCTACGCCAAGGCGCTGGGCGGCGTATCGCAGTATCCATTGAATGCTGGCGAACCCAGGCTGCGGGAGGCCATCGCCGCCTGGGCAACGCGCCGTTATGGCTTGAAGGGCCTTGACCCCGCGACCCAGGTATTGCCGGTGGCCGGGACGCGAGAGGCTTTGTTTTCCTTCGCACAGGCGACGGTCGATCGCAGTCGGCCGGCCCGTGTCATTGCGCCGAATCCGTTCTATCAGATCTACGAGGGAGCCGCCGTCCTTGCGGGAGCGAAGCTGTTGTTTCTGCCGACTACTGCAGCCAACGGATTCCGCATGGAATTCGAACGGCTGAGCCCGGTCGACTGGGCTTCGGTGCAGCTCGTATACGTCTGCACGCCGGGCAATCCGACCGGCCGCATCATGACGCTCGACGAATGGGGCCGCCTGTTCGAACTTGCGGATCGGCACGGATTCCTCATCGCTTCCGACGAGTGCTATTCCGAGATCTACTTCGAAGAGGGTGCCGCGCCCCTGGGCGGCCTGTCCGCAGCGGCTGCGCTCGGCCGGGATCGATTCGAGCGCCTGGTGATTTTCTCCAGCCTGTCCAAGCGCTCAAGCGTGCCAGGCCTGCGTTCCGGTTTTGTCGCTGGGGATGCCACGGTGCTCCAGCAGTACCTGCTGTACCGCACCTATCACGGCACTGCCATGGGCTTGCCAGTACAGATGGCGAGCCTGGCGGCCTGGAGCGACGAGACCCACGTAGTGGAAAATCGTCGGCTCTACGTCGAGAAGTTCGCGCAGGCGACGCCGCTGATTGCTCAGCGCCTGAGCTGCAAGCGGCCGGACGCCGCGTTCTACCTCTGGGCGCGAACTCCGATCGACGATGCCACGTACGCGCAGCGGCTCTATGCTGAACGCCATGTCACCGTCCTGCCGGGCAGTTATCTCTCGCGTGAGGTCGATGGCGTGAGCCCGGGCGCCGGCTACGTCCGGATAGCGCTCGTGGCATCCCGCGAAGAAGCCGCGGAAGCGGCCGCCCGAATTGCTTCCTTTGACCCCCACTGAGTTCCTTGCCCTCACCGAGCCAACCATGGATCTTGAAGCCAGCATCAATGAAGCCTGGGAACAGCGCAGCACCATTGTTCCGGCCAGCGCGCCCGCAGCGGTGAAGGAGGCCGTCGAGCACGTCATCGCTGACCTCAATGCCGGCCGCCGGCGCGTCGCCGAGAAGACGGCAAGCGGCTGGATCACTCATCAGTGGATAAAGAAGGCGGTCCTGCTGTCGTTTCGCCTCGCCGACAATGTGCCGATGCGGGCCGGAGAGTTCGCCTACTTCGACAAGGTGCCGACCAAATTCGCCCACTTGAACGTCGAACAGATGCGTGCCACCGGCGTGCGAGTCGTTCCCCCTGCCGTCGCACGGCGCGGCTCCTACATTGCGCGCAACGTGGTGCTGATGCCGTCGTTCGTCAACATCGGCGCCTATGTGGACGAGAATACGATGGTCGACACCTGGGTCACGGTCGGGTCCTGTGCGCAGATCGGCAAGAACGTGCACTTGTCGGGTGGGGTCGGCATCGGCGGTGTGCTCGAGCCCCTGCAGGCAAATCCGACCATCATCGAGGACAACTGCTTCATCGGTGCCCGTTCGGAAGTGGTCGAGGGAGTCGTGGTCGAGGAAAACTCGGTCATCTCGATGGGCGTCTACATCAGCCAGAGCACCAAGATCTACGACCGCGCCACCGGGCAGGTGAGCTATGGCCGTATTCCGGCCGGCTCGGTCGTGGTGTCCGGCAACCTGCCGTCCGCCGACGGCAAGTACAGCCTGTACTGCGCGGTCATCGTGAAGCGGGTCGACGCCCAGACCCGGGCGAAGACCGAGATCAACGAGCTGCTGAGAGAGTAGTCAAGGAACATCAAACAACTTTAGCCGGCACAGACGATGCCTTCGTCCCGCTTTTCGTCCGATCGGACGGGTTCGCAAGACGGCTGCCCACGACGTATGCTTGGCCATTGCCTGAAAATTTGGCTGCTGGTCTGTCAACAGCTAGCCCGGCGCATTGAGATCGGATATGTCGACAGCTCCCATGTCGCTTGAACGACTGTTCGGCCTGATGGCCGAAAAGACCGCATCTGACCTGTTTCTTTCGGTCGGTTCGCCGATCACGATCAAGATCAATGGCGTGTGCGTGCCAATCAACCAGGAGCGCCTGGCCCCGCAATCCATCGTTTCGCTGCTCGCCGAGCGACTGACCGACTCTCACTTCCGCGAACTCGAAGACTCCCGCGAGCTGAACATCGGACTGCCGGTGCAGGGCATCGGGAGCTTCCGGCTGTCGGCGTTTCTGCAGCGCGGCTCGATTTCCGCAGTGATCCGCTTCATCCCGCACGACATTCCGCGGCTCGATGCGCTGCATCTGCCCGAGGTGTTGAAGGACCTGATACTCGAGCGGCGCGGCATGATCCTGGTCGTCGGTGCGGCGGGGTCGGGCAAGTCGACCACGATTGCCTCGATGATCGATCACCGCAACGAATTGATCACGGGCCATGTGCTGACCTTCGAAGACCCGATCGAATTCCTGTTTCGGAACAAGAAGTCGATCATCAACCAGCGCGAGATCGGCTCGGACGCCCGCACGCTGCAGGCAGCGTTGAAAAGCGCCATGCGGCAGGCACCGGACGTCATCTTCATCGGCGAGATCCGCGACCGCGACACAATGAGCGCGGCCCTCGCCTATGCGATGTCGGGGCATCTGGTCGTTGCCACCCTGCATGCCACGAATAGTGCCCACGCCTTGAACCGCGTGATCAGCTTCTATCCGCCGGAAACCCGGCAGGCCCTGTTCCAGGACATGTCGGTCGCGCTCAAGGCCATCGTTTCGCAGCGCCTGGTGCGTTCCAAGCGCGGTGGCCGCGTGCCCTCGGTCGAGGTGCTGATGAACACGCGCCACATCGCCGACCTGGTCGAGCGTGGCGATGTGCAGGCGATCAAGGAGGCCATGGAACAGAGCCTCGCGCCGGAGAGCATGTCCTTCGAGCAGAGCCTGTACTCGCTGATCCAGGCGGACCAGATCACGCGCGAGGACGCGCTGGCTGCCGCCGATTCACAGAACAATCTGCTTTGGTTCATCAACAACGCCGGCAAGGCGCGGGCCCAGATGCAGAAGGAACGCGCGGAAAGCTCCTCGGACGCGTCGTTCTCCGAATTCACGCTGAACATCTGAGCGTGCATGCTCCGGCGCGCTGCAACGCAGCCGCGACCCAGCGCTGCCGCTACAATCCGCCACACGCGCCTGGGCCCGACCCGGGCGCGCGCATGCATGAGCCCGACCTTCGAACTCGCTTCCCAGCTGATCGCCCGCCGTTCCGTCACTCCGGACGATGGCGGCTGCCAGGCGCTGGTCGCTGGGCGGCTGGCCGCGCGGGGCTTTCGCCCCGAGACCATCACGGCCAATGGCGTCACCAACCTCTGGTTGCGCCGCGGGTCAGGCGCACCAGTGATTGTGTTTGCTGGCCACACCGATGTCGTGCCCTCCGGGCCGCTCGAGCAATGGCACTCGGATCCGTTTGCGCCGACCGTACGAGACGGCATGCTGTTCGGTCGCGGCGCGTCTGACATGAAGAGCTCGGTCGCCGCTTTCGTCGTGGCGGCGGAGGAGTTCATCGCCGCCATGCCCGGTCATCCAGGTTCGATCGCCTTGCTGCTGACGTCCGACGAGGAAGGCCCCGCGGTCGACGGCACGGTGCGCGTGGTCGAGGCGCTCCACAGGCGAGGTGAAACAATCGACTTCTGCATAGTCGGAGAGCCGACTTCGGTCGATCGGCTTGGCGACACGATCAAGAACGGACGCCGCGGCTCGTTGTCTGGCCATCTGACTGTGCGCGGCGTTCAGGGTCACGTGGCCTACCCTCATCTCGCGAAAAACCCGGTTCACCAACTTGCGCCGGCGCTGGCAGAGTTGGCGGCAACAGAATGGGACCGCGGGGACACATACTTTCCGCCGACCACGTTCCAGGTCTCCAATATGCGCGCCGGCACCGGTGCCGGGAACGTCATTCCCGGCTCCTGCGAAGTGGATTTCAATCTCCGTTTCGCACCCGCTTCATCTGCCGACTCGCTGCGGTCACGCATCGAGAGCGTTCTTGACCGGCACGGACTGGAGTTCTCGCTTACCTGGACCGTCGGCGCTCTGCCCTTCCTCACGCCGCCAGGACGGCTGTCGACGGCGCTTTCGCAGGCAATTGACGAGGTCACGGGAAGCACAACCCGGCTTTCAACCACCGGCGGGACCTCTGATGGCCGCTTCATATCGAGATTCTGCAATCAGGTTGTCGAATTTGGTCCGCCCAACGGTTCGATTCACAAGATCAACGAGTGCATTGCGCTCAACGATCTCGAGCCCCTGAAGAACATCTATCGCCGCACTATCGAACTGCTGCTGCCCCCCGCGAAACCGGCATGACCATTCTCGACGCCCAGGCCAATCTGCGAACTCTGCGCGACGTCCTGCGTTTCGCCGTCTCTCGCTTCAGCGAGGCTGGGCTGATGTTCGGGCACGGACAGGCGGACGCCTTTGAAGAAGCAGCATTCATCGTCATGCGCATGCTGAAGCTGCCGCACGAGCGCCTCGAGTTCTTCGCCGATGCCTACCTGACGCATGCCGAGATCAATGCCCTGCTGCAGACCATTGACCGCCGCGTCAAGAAGCGAGTGCCGGCCGCCTATCTGCTGAACGAGGCCTGGCTCCAGGGCTACAAGTTCTTCGTTGATGAGCGCGCGATCGTTCCCCGCTCCTTCATCGCCGAGTTGCTGCCCAACGGGCTGGCGCCCTGGGTGAAGGACGCGAACAAGATCGCCGACGTGCTTGATCTGTGCACCGGGTCCGGCTGCCTGGCAGTGCTGGCGGCGGAAGCTTTTCCCCACGCCAAGGTCGACGCTGCAGACATCTCGGCCGATGCACTCAAGGTCGCGCGCCGCAACGTCGATGACTACCAACTTGCAGCGCGCGTATCGCTGCTCAAGTCCGACTTGTTTGCGGACCTCGCCACCAAACGGTATGACCTGATCATCTGCAATCCGCCGTACGTGACCGACGCCTCGATGCGCTTGTTGCCGGCGGAGTACAAGCATGAACCGCTGCTGGCGCTGGCCGGTGGGGTCGATGGCATGGATCTGGTCAAGAAGATCGTGCGTCAGGCCCGAGGCCACCTCAAGCGCGGTGGTCTGCTGGTGGTCGAAGTCGGCGATGGACGTGGCGAAGCCGAAAAGGCATTCAGCGACCTGCCGCTGACCTGGCTCACGACCAGCGCCGGCGACGACATGGTCTTTCTGGCACGACAGGAAGAGTTGCCGTAGGCGCGCAGAGCCGCGCGTGACTGGCCCGGCACCATGCCGCAGTCGGCCTGCGTCATGCCGGCACATACCTTGACCTTGACCCATGTTGCGACTGATTGACGTTTCGCTCGCGCGTGGAGCGCGGGTGCTCTATCGCGGCGTGTCCTTGATCGCACCGGCGGGTGAACGCATCGGCCTGGTCGGCGCCAACGGCTGCGGCAAATCGTCGCTTTTCTCGGCCGTGCTCGGTGAACTGGGCCTCGAGGGCGGCAGCCTCGAGATGCCCCGCCCCGAACGCATCGCGCATGTCGCACAGGATATCGAGGCGCCGCCGATCAGCGCGCTCGCCTATGTGCTCGCCGGACATGCACCTCTGGCGCAGGCACGCGCCGAACTGGCAGCCGCCGAATCGACGACCGAAGACAAGGACCGCGACGAAATGCGGCTGGCGCACGCGCTCGCGACGCTCGCCGAACTCAACGAAGGCGCGATCACCGCTTCCGCACGCGCCGTCCTGCACGGACTCGGTTTCGCCGAGTCCGATAGCGAGCGTATGGTCAGCTCCTTTTCGGGCGGATGGCGCAACCGGCTGGCTCTGGCGCGAGCACTCCTGCGTCCGGCCGACCTTCTGCTGCTCGATGAGCCCACCAACCATCTCGACCTCGATTCCGTGGTCTGGCTCGAATCCTGGCTGCGGCGCCAGACCGCCACGGTGATCGTCATTTCGCATGATCGCGAGTTTCTCGATCGCATCATCGACACGACCTGGCATGTCGCCGAGGGCTCGATTCGCCGCTACGCCGGCAACTACAGCGCCTTCGAAACCGCCTGGTTCGAACAGCTGAAGCAACAGGATGCGGCTGCGCGCTCCTACGCGCGGACCGCCGCGCATCTGCAAAGCTACGTCGACCGCTTCCGCGCGAAGGCCACCAAGGCGCGCCAGGCGCAAAGCCGCCTGAAGATGCTGGAACGCCTGACTGTCGTCGAGCCGGTTCGCGCGAGGCGCGAATGGCGCTTCGAATTCCTCGAGCCGGTCCGCGTTCCCGAGCGCCTGCTCGATGCCGAGGAACTCGCGCTCGGCTATGGTGACCGGACGGTGCTGGACGGCGTGCATTTCACCGTGCGGGCCGGTGACCGCATCGGTGTACTGGGTGTGAACGGGGCCGGCAAGTCGACCCTGGTCAAGGCGATCGCGGCGGAAGTCCTGCCGCAGGCCGGCGAATTGCGGCGCGGCCAGGGCCTGGCCATCGGCTACTTTGCGCAGCACCAGCTTGATCAGTTGCGTCCCGACGAGACACCGTTGGCACACCTGCGCCGGCTGGCACCCGATGCTCGTGAACAGGAACTGCGCGACTTTCTCGGCAACTATCGTTTCTCCGGCGAAATGGCGAGTGCACTGATCGGCCCGATGTCGGGCGGCGAGAAGGCACGCTGCGCGCTGGCACTGATCGCCTGGCGGCGCCCCAATGTGCTGCTGCTCGACGAACCAACCAATCACCTCGACATGGAAACTCGCGAGGCGCTGACGATGGCGTTGTCCTCGTTCGAAGGCGCGCTGATCCTGGTCTCGCACGATCGCCACCTGCTGCGCGCGACCACTGATCAACTCTGGCTGGTTCACGACGGCCGCGTCGGCCCATTCGATGGCGATCTTGACGACTACTCTGCCCTGGTGCTGGCGAGTCGGCGTGAACGCGGCAACGAAAGTACCGAACCGGAGGGTTTAACCCGCCGCGACCTGCGCAAGCAGGAAGCCGCCGAGCGGCAACGCCTGGCTGCTGCGCGAAAACCCTTGCAGAGCAAGCTGGCGAAACTCGAAAACGAAGTCGCGCGCGTGTCCGGCGAACTGCGCGAGCTCGACGCGCGATTGAGCGATCCCGCCTTCTATCACTCGGACCAGGCCGATGAAGTTGCCGCCGTGCTCAAGCAGCGCGGTGAGCTCGCCGCGCTGCTTGATACTCTCGAGTCGCACTGGCTCGAGCTGCAGGGCGAGCTGGAGTCGATCGCATGAGCATTCGGCTCAACTCGGACCCTCACCGATCCAGAGTCCCTGCCACGGTCGTGACCGCCAGCGCACAGTGGGAGCAAGCATGCTGATCGAGCGACGCCGCATCCTGCTGATGCGCCACGGTGCGGTCGAGTACTTCGATGCCGATGGTCGCCCGCACCCGCCGGACGCCGTACCCCTGACGGAACGAGGTATCGCACAGGCCCGCGCGATGGGCGAAGCGATCGCAGCAGCCGACGTCAGGATCGATCGCGTGATCACCAGCGGGCTTGAACGCACGCGCAGTACTGCCCGACACGTACTTGAGGCGGGCGGCATGACACAGCGCGTCGAAGAATGGCCCGAGCTGCAGGAAATCCGCGGCGGAAGACTGGCCGACATCCGCCTGATCGATGTGCGCGAAGCCTTCATTCGTGCATTCGAGGGGCCGGTTCCGCGCGATGTGCGATTTCTCAACGGCGAGACCATCGGCGACCTGCTCGATCGCACCTTGCCCGCGCTGCGCCGCCTGCTCGCGACCGAAGATTGGGACACCACACTGCTCGTCCTGCACGGCGGCGTGAATCGAGGCCTGCTGTCGTGGTTTCTGACCGGGCAGGAAGTGTTTCTCGGCGGACTGGCACAGGATCCGGGCTGCCTCAACGTGATCGACGTCGGTCCGACGCCGGCGACGAGCGTGATCCGGGTCCTAAACTATTGCGTGCTGGAACCATTCCAGACCGCGACGCGACGAACCACGATGGAGCATTTGCTCGAGCAGTACCTGAAGTTGCGCGGTACGGTTTCAAGCGGAATTTCTACATGAGCCAGGCCGGAGCAGTCACCGAACGCCACCGCTTCGACGAATCCGCCTTGAGCGCCTACCTCGCGCGGAACCTGCCGGGCTTTGCAGGCCCGCTCGGAGTTGCGCAGTTCCAGGGCGGGCAGTCGAATCCGACCTATCTGCTGACCACTCCTGCGGCCAGGTATGTCATGCGCAGCAAACCCGGACCGGTGGCGAAGTTGCTGCCGTCAGCACACGCGATCGAGCGCGAGTATCGCGTGATGCGCGCGCTGAGTGCGCAAGGAATTCCGGTGCCGCAGATGCATCTGCTGTGCGAGGACGAGTCAGTGATCGGCCGCGCCTTCTTCCTCATGCAGCATGTCGAAGGCCGCATCTTTTGGCAACAGTACCTTCCCGGGCTGTCGAACTCCGAGCGCGCGGCGCTGTACGACGAAATGAATCGGGTCATCGCGCTGTTGCATCGGTCGATATCGAACGTGCCGGGCTCGCGACTACGGCAGGGCCGGCAACTACTTCGAGCGCCAGATCGGCCGCTGGAGCAAGCAGTACCGCGCGTCGGAGATTGATCGGATCGAAGCGATGCACCTGCTGATCGACTGGCTGCCGCAGCACATTCCGGCCGGCGAAGAAATCGCGGTTGTGCATGGCGATTACCGGATCGACAACCTGATCTTTCATCCGACCGAGCCACGCGTGATCGCGATCCTTGACTGGGAACTGTCGACGCTCGGCCATCCGCTGGCTGACTTTTCGTACCACTGCATGAGCTGGCACATTCCCGCGCGCGGGTTCCGTGGCATCGGCGGCCTGGATCTGCCCGCCCTCGGCATTCCGACTGAAGCCGAGTACATCCAGCGATACTGCGAGCGCACCGGACGCAGCGGCATCAGCGACTGGAACTTTTACCTGGCCTACAACCTGTTCCGAATTGCGGCGATTCTGCAGGGTGTCTACAAGCGTGCGACTGAAGGCATCGCCTCTTCGGACAATGCGCGTCAATCCGGCGCGAATGCACGGACACTCGCGGAGCTCGGCTGGGAATTCGCGCAGAGGGCCTGAACGCGACTGCCTGCGTTACTGCGCATAGTGCGCAGAGTTACTGTGGAATCTTCTGCTTGAATGCGTGCGTCGTGTGCCTGAGCATGCGCTCATGGACACGCCCACATTTCCGACCGACCCGCAGCCTGCAGTCGCTGAGCGGCGCACCCGTCACGGCACGCTTCGGCGCTCGTTGCATTTCCTCGCGGCGCTCACGCTGTTTGTCGGTCTGACGACAGCAGGAGCTGCCGGTGCGGAACCTCATCGTGCCCAGCTGAACTTTGATCCGCGGCTCGTGCTTGCCTGGGTCGCTCGTCAGATGAACGTCACGCTGCGGCCGGAAGTTCCCCTGCCGGCGATCTATCTTGAGAGCAGTACTCCGCTGCAACGCTTTCAGGATGCGATCGCACCGCAATGGCATTTTCGACCACCCATGTTCGCCAACGCTTTCGCAAGCGCCAGCAACGAGATCTTTCTGATCGACGACCCGGACTACTACGAGCGCCGCAAGACGACGATCGACGACTCGCTCGCCCATGAGTTCGCACACTACATTCAGGTGCACTATCAGAATGCCGACCTGTCGGACCATACCTGCGAACAGGATGCGATCGCGGTCCAGCAATCGTTCAGCGAGGGGTATCGGGAGCGTGCCATCCTTCGAGTTCCCGGTTAGCGTGGCTCTGCTGCCAGGCCCTGGGGCTCGGGCGAAGCGCCCAGCAAGAATCCGCGGCAGCTTGGCGCAAACTTGACGGCCGGCAATCTCACTTCTTCTGCAGCGCCTGCTCGTGCATCTTCTTCAGCATAGCCATCCACTCGGTCCAGTCGATCGGTCCGGTTTCAAATCGTTTCTTAAGATTCGCCAGGACACCGCCCCAGGCGCGATCGAAGTAAGCGTAGGCCTTGTCCCACTCTCCGCCGTCACCCCAGCCGGTGTGGTGAACGGTGACCCGGGTCTGCCGCTCGCCGACCGGTTCGATGCGAATGACGACGAAGGTGTTCTGCTTGCGCGCCTCCGGCAGTTGCGGGGGTGCGTTCCAGTCGAATGACAGCATCCTCTTCGGCTGCAAGGCGAGATAACGCATGCTGTCTGCGCCTTTCATGCCAGGCTCGGCCAACGGATCGATGTAGATCTGGAAGGCGCCTCCGACCTGCGGGATCGATCTTTGCATCGGGTGCAAAGAAGCTGGTGATTCCATCGCGCGTCGTCCACGCGTCCCAGGCTTGATCGACGGTCGCTGCGATCACGACCTCCTTGTCGATCGAGCGTTCGACTGCGCCGCCGGCCGGTGAGAACAGGGCAGCCAGCAAAACCAGGCAAGCAGACCGCAGCGAATTCATGTCAAGGCACCTCTGCAGAGAAATTAGCGGGCAACTCGCTCTCAGGTTGAATTGATAGCGCAAGTCTGATCGCGCAATCGGGGAATGCGACGAAAGCCGCCGGCAAAGCGACCAAGAGGCTCGGTGCACGTTGAAGCAACACTGCAGGGATGGCTCATTCCCAGGAAAATGGGCCGTGATCATGCTGGCCGGATAACAACCTTTCCAACCACCTTACGCTGCAGCAGCGCCTCCAGCACTTTCGGCGTCTCGGCCAGAGTCGCCACCCAAGACACATGAGGTTTGAGCTTGCCCTGAACCAGCCACGAGAACAGTTCGGTCAGCATGGCCGCATTCGCCTGCGGCTCGCGCTGGCGAAGTCGCCCCAGAAGACGCCCACCGCCGATGCCCCTTTGAGCAGCAGCAGATTGGCCGCGATCTGCGGGATCTCGCCCTGCGCGAAACCGACGACCAGGAAGCGGCCGCGCCAGGCGATCGAACGCAGCGCCAGCCTCGGTCAACGGACCACCCACCGGGTCGTAGATCACGTCGCGCCCGTGCCGGCCGTCAGCGGCCTTGATCGCTTCGCGCAGATTCGCCGTCGAATAGTTGATCAGTTCGTCGGCGCCGTGCGTGCGCGCGGCCGCCAGCTTCTCCTCGCTCGACGCTGCGGCGATGACGCGCGCCCCGGCGAGCTTGCCCGAGTTCGACCGCGGCCAGCCCGACGCCGCCGCCCGCACCGAGCACCAGCAGCGTTTCGCCCGGCTTGATCTGCGCCCGATCGAACAACGCATGGTGCGAGGTGGCGTAGGTCAGCGTGAAGGCAGCTGCGGCTTCGTCGCCCACGCCCGGCGGCAGCGGAATCGTCAGCGCCGCAGGCGCGCAGACAAATTCGCGCAAAGGCACCGACGCCGACGAACGCGATGACGCGGTCTACCGACCTTCAAACGCCTGACGCCTTCCCCGAGCGCATCGACGCTGCCAGCCACTTCGGTGCCCGGAATGAACGGCAGTGGCGGCTGCAACTGATACTTCTTCTGCACGATCAACGCGTCGGGAAGTTGACGCCCGCGGCGGTCACGCGTATCCGCACCTCACCGGCCTTCGGTTCCGGAAGCGGGACGTCCGCCAGCACCAGTTGATCGGGCATGCCCCACTTCACGCACTGAATGGCCTTCATCGCGGCTCTCCTCCGTCGACGCGGACTGTAAACGTCGGGCGCGAAGCCTGACTGCACGCTGCGCTATCCTCGACCGGAGGAGGACCACTCATGGAATTCGACTACTCGACCAAGGTCCAGGAGCTGCGGTCGCGAGTTGACGCGTTCATGCAGGAGCACGTCTTCCCGAACGAGCGGCGCTTCCATGACGAGGTCGAAGAGAACACGCGCAGGGCGCGCGCTGGACGCCGACCACCCTCATTGAGGAACTGAAGCCGAAGGCACGCGCGGCCGGGTTGTGGAATCTCTTTCTGCCGCGATTCGCGCGCGGCGCGGGCCTGACGCAACCTCGAAGTACGCACCGCTCGCCGAGCTGATGGGACGCGTGCCCTGGGCCTCCGAGGTTTTCAACTGCTCGGCGCCCGACACCGGCAACATGGAGACCATCGAACGCTACGGCACGCGAGGAACACAAGAAGCGCTGGCTCGAACCGCTGCTCGACGGCGAGATCCGCTCCGCGTTCGCGATGACCGAGCCGGCTGTGGCCTCGAGCGACGCGACCAACATCCAGACCTCGATCGCGCGCGACGGCGACGATTACGTCATCAACGGCCGCAAGTGGTGGACCTCCGGCGCCGGCGATCCGCGCTGCAAGATCTACATCGTGATGGGCAAGACCGATCCCGAAGCGCGCGAAGCATTCGCAGCAGTCGATGATCCTGGTGCCGGCCGACACACCGGGCGTCAAGGTGATGCGGCCGCTGACCGTGTTCGGCTACGACGACGCGCCGCACGGACATATGGAGAGTCGACTTCGACGAACGTGCGCGTGCCGGCATCGAACATCCTGCTCGGCGAAGGACGCGGCTTCGAGATCGCGCAGGGCCGGCTCGGACCGGGCCGCATCCACCACTGCATGCGCTCGATCGGGCTGGCGGAGCGCGCGCTCGGACTGATGTGCACGCGTCTCGCGAGTCGCGTCGCCTTCGGCTCCCCGGTCGCGAAGCAAACGGTCTGGCAGGAGCGCATCGCCGATGCGCGCTGCATGATCGACCAGGCGCGCCTGCTGACGCTGAAGGCGGCTGGCATGATGGACACCGTCGGCAACAAGGCCGCGAAGGCCGAGATCGCGATGATCAAGGTGGTCGCACCGAACGTCGCCTGCACCGATCTCGACTGGGCGATCCAGGCACATGGCGGGGGCGGCATGTGCGACGACTTCCCGCTCGCCTACGCCTACACGCTGGCGCGCACGCTGCGCCTGGCCGACGGCCCGACGAAGTTCATCGCAACGCGATCGCCAAGATCGAGATCGCGCAAGCACGTTGGCACCTGCCGCGGAACCGAACCGTCGCGATGATCGATCTGTACACCTGGCCGACACCGAACGGCCACAAGATTCACATCATGCTGGAGGAGTGCGGGCTGCCGTACACGCGTGCATGCGGTCGACATCGGCGCCGGCGACCAGTTCAAGCCCGAGTTCCTGAAGATCAGCCCGAACAACAAGATTCCGGCGATCGTCGATCCCGACGGTCCCGACGGCAAGCCCGATCTCGCTCTTCGAGTCGGGCGCGATCCTGATCTATCTCGCCGGCAAGACCGGCACGCTTCCTGCCGCCGGACGCGCGCGGCAAGTACGTGGCGCTGCGAGTGGCTGATGTTCCAGATGGGCGGCGTCGGACCGATGCTCGGCCAGGCGCACCACTTCCGCATCTACGCGCCGGAGAAGATCGAGTACGCGATCAATCGCTACACGAACGAGGCCAAGCGACTCTACGGTGTGATGGAACGCGGCTCGGCGAGGCGACTACGTCGCCGGCGAGTATTCGATCGCCGACATCGCGATCTTTCCGTGGACGCGCTCGCACGCGAACCAGGGCATCGACTTGGCGGACTACCCGAACGTGAAGCGCTGGTTCGACGCGATCGATGCGCGCCCCGCGGTGCAGCGCGGCGTCAAGGTGCTGGCCGACTGGCAGCCGACACCGACGACAAGGAGCACGCGGGAATCTGTTCGGCGACACGCAGTACGAGAGGCGCTGAAGAGCGCCTACTGCAACGGGATTCTTCAGCAGGTGGCCGAAGGGGAGCGGCATCACTTCGATGCCTTCTTCGGCAAGCTCCGGCGCTTCTTCACGCGAGGCGAGCCGCGGATCGATCGCTTCGGCGCCTCGTCGTAGTGGATCGCCCGCGCTTCGTCCGGGAAGCGCTCGCCGACATCTTCCGAGCCCGCCGCAATGTGCGTGCCATTCGCGAGCAGCGCGGCCCGCATCGCGGCATCGTTCGGCATGGCGACCGCCTGCTTCGCCTCGGGCGCGGACCGCGCCGAGGTTCAGGCGCGGCGCCGACAGCAGCTTCGCACGGCATGGCTGCCGCACAGCGGGCACTCAAGCAGGCCCTGTTCCATCTGGCGATCGAAGTCCTCGGCCGAGGCAAACCAGCCCTCGAACGTATGATCCTGATCGCAACAGAGATTGAATACTTTCATCGTGTTCCTTGGTGCCCCGGACTGGATTTGAACCAGTACGCTTGCGACCCGGGATTTTAAGTCCCGTGCGTCTACCGATTCCGCCACCGGGGCCGGACGGGTATCAGCGTAACAGTTGCACACCTGTCACACCGACCGTCAATTCGAGCGGCGGACGATTTTGCCAGTGACCTACACTGCGTCAATTACACCCGGACAATTCCAAGGTCGAGCAGACTTCGTGCCGTGTCCACGATGCTGTCCTCCGGTGAACGCGCCGTCCAGCCCAGTACGGCCTTGGCATGGCTTGATTCACGGCGCGTACCCCGGCCGAGTTCGTCGAGCACCTGCCTGATAGTAGGATCAAACAGGGCAGAAAACCTGACCAGAATATCCGGTAGCTTGCGCTTCGGCACCTTGTTCGCTTGCGCGCCGAGTCGCTGCTTGAGTATATGCGCGATGTCGATCATCTCGAGGAACGGCCCCGAAGCGATGAATCGTTCGCCGCTCATATTAGGGGCATTCAGTGCACGCAGGTGGAGGTCGGCGACATCGCGTACATCGACAATGCCGAATCCGATATCCGGGCATCCCGGCAGAGCACCGGTGAGCAGTTTTCTCACCAGCTCGATCGAGGTCGAGAAATCGTTGCTCCAGACCGGTCCAAGCACTGCCGCCGGATTGACGGTGCAGTATTCGATGCCTCCGCCGTCCGCCGCGACCCAGTCGCGCGCCGCCCGCTCGGCAATTGTTTTGGATCTCACGTATGCACTTAAGTCGGGGTCGTTCAGGTCCGACCAGTCGTCCTCGGTGAACGTCTCCTTCTCCTTCGACCGACCGTAGGCAACTGCCGCCACCGACGACGTCATCACGAAGCGCTTGACTCCCGCCGCCTTTGCCGCACGCAAGGCACGCAGTGCACCCTCGCGCGCCGGAACGATCAATTCGTTCGGGTCCTTGACCACGTTCGGAGGAAACGGGGATGCGACGTGCGCGACATGGCTGCAACCGGCCATCGCCTCACTCCATCCATCGTCGCTGGTCAGGTCCGCGGCGAAGAAGCGGACACGGGTGTCATCCACCGTCAGCAGCTTCCTGACTGCGCTTTCCTTCGTCAGGCTGGCAGCGTTGTGTGCACCACCCATCCGTCGGCAACCAGCTGACGAATCAGAAAGCCAGCGATATATCCACTGCCCCCCGACACGAGCACGGTATTCGACATGGCAATTTTCCTCTGCACCAAGACTCAGTGCTTGGCCGATCGGGAACGGAATTGTGGAGGCGGGGGTCGGAATCGAACCGGCGTACACGGATTTGCAGTCCGCTGCATGGCCACTCTGCCACCCCGCCATGAGAGGCGACTCTCGTCAGATACAGTCGTATCAGACTCAATGTGATTGTAACTTACCGAACTCCGCGACCGAGATTTGGGCAGAAGCCATAGAGACTCTTGTAACCCCCGCGAACCGCCGTGATCGACGGTCGAGGCGAAAAGTCCGCTGCACACCCTGTCCATTGCCTTGGTTTTGTTCGTACGATCGGGCCTTTCGTGAATCGCGCACCTCACATCTGAAGCGGTAAGCGGCGACTGTCAGGTAGGCAACACCCGAGAATTGCCTGAGAATCTGAACAACTGAAAATCTGAACAACAAAGGGAGACTCGTATGAAATCAATGCGCCCGGTACTGGTG
>CAVTND010000018.1:0-90569 GCA_963735955.1 uncultured beta proteobacterium
GGAAGGCGCGCGGCCTCGATTTTCGCGCATCTTTTATCAGCCTGCGATGCCGCCGCGCATCTCGGGTGGACCGGCGCGACGATGCGTCGAACAGCAGGACCATGGCCTTGAACGTGCACTCGACCTCGAGTTGATCGAACAGTGTCGTTCCGGCACTGAACAAGGCGAACGGGTCAGTTTCGTCGACGCCGATCAGGAACATCAACCGGACGGTCGGGGCCATGCTTTCCGGAACGGTCGCGCGCACCTCGGCCATGCCGGACTGCCCGATGACACGATTCATATCCAGTTCGCCGGGACCGCGGGCAGAGCTTCGGCGCCTTCTCGCGCACGGAATAACGCTGGACCTGGTGGCGACGCCAATGACTACACGGCAGGGGCTTGTCCGTGGTCGAGTCATCGTGCGCTGTGCCAATGATTTCCGCGCTGGTCCGAACATCATCGTGGGCAACCGGCGCTCTATGGTGCAATCGCCGGCGAAGCGTCCTTCAACGGTGTCGCCGGTGAGCGATTCGCGGTGAGGAATTCAGGCGCCACGGCAGTTGTCGAAGGCACCGGCGACATTGTTGCGAGTACATGACGAAGGGGACGGTCGTGGTACTGGGCGCGACCGCCGCAATTGCCGCCGGCATGTCGGGTGGCATAGCCTATGTATTCGATGAGCACGGCGACTTCGCATCGCGCTGCAACCCGGCGATGGTCGCTCTGAGCCCCCTGCTGCGCGCGCAGCGCAGGAAGAGCAGGTCGACGCTCGATCTGGCACTGGGCGAACTTGACGAAGTGCTGCTGCGCCGTCTGGTCGAGAGCCATTTTCGCTACACGGAGCCTGCGCGCACGCATGATTCTCGACGACTGGACCGGCATGCGCAGCCGCTTGTGAAGTAGTTCGCACGAATACAGGCGTGCGCTGACGTAATGGTTGCGCGCGCCGGTGGCGCCATCGGAAGCTGGCAGCGAGTGGCGCGTTCTGATGCGCGTGCTTGCCGCACATTGGCCGGCGACCCTGCGGGAGTGGCTGCCAGGGCTCGCCATCAGCCTTCCCCTCGGTCTGGCGCTATGGCTGGTGCGCGATCAGCCGAAACGGTGCGGGTTGGCCTGGCGAGCGCCGCCGTGCTGCTGGCGGTGCCTTGGATAGTGCCAGCCATCGTTCTGATCGGCGTGTTGTCGGCGCCTTTGTACATGTGGCTGCACACCCAGGGACCGGTGCCTCCGGTCATGACCTGGCTGGGCGCGGTCGTGCTGGTCGCCGCGGTGCTGGGCAGCCATGTGAATGCGGCGCTGCTGATCTGCTGGTGGCGCAGCCGACGCAGTTTGAGTTCCGAGGCCGGCTTGCGCGAGTTCCTGGAGCGCCAGCCTCGGCACTGATTGCATTTCTCTGAAACAAGTTTTCTGAACGACGAGATCGAGATGGGCAAGATCACCGGATTCATGGAAGTACGCACGGCTCGAAGAAGCCGCGGAAGCGCCCGCGGCGAGGCGCAAGCACTGGAAGGAGTTCATCGCTCATCTGAGCGACGAACAGGCCAAGGTGCAAGGCGCGCGTTGCATGGATTGCGGCATCCCCTTCTGCAACTCGGGCTGCCCGGTCAACAACATCATTCCCGACTTCAACGACCTGGTGTACCGGGGCGACTGGAAGACGGCGCTCGATGTCTTGCACAGCACGAACAATTTTCCCGAGTTCACCGGCCGCGTGTGTCCAGCACCGTGTGAAGCGGCGTGCACGCTGAACATCGAGGATGTGCCGGTCGGCATCAAGTCGATCGAGCACAAGATCATTGACAAGGGATGGGAAGAGGACTGGGTCAAGCCCTTGCCACCCGACCATGCGACCGGCAAGAACGTAGCCGTCGTCGGCAGCGGGCCGGCCGGACTCGCCGCCGCGCAGCAGCTCGCGCGTGCGGGTCACGCGGTGACGGTGTTCGAGAAGAACGATCGCATCGGCGGTCTGTTGCGCTATGGCATCCCGGACTTCAAGATGGAAAAGTCGCATATCGACCGCCGCATCGCTCAGATGCATGGCGAAGGTGTGGTCTTCCGCACAGGAGTGCGCGTCGGCCCCGCAGTCGGTTCCGGCATTCCGGACGATTCCACCGCGATTCTCGCCGCCGAGCAGATGCTGGCCGATTTCGACGCCGTGGTGCTCGCGGGAGGCGCAGAGTTGCCGCGTGACCTGGGCGTGCCGGGCCGCGATTTGCGTGGCGTGCACTTCGCGATGGAATTTCTGCCTCAACAGAACAGGGTGGTCGCCGGCGATGCGGTCAAGGCCCAGATCAAGGCAACGGGCAAGCACGTGGTCGTGATTGGTGGCGGCGATACCGGCTCTGACTGCGTGGGTACCAGCAATCGCCAGGGCGCGGCCAGCGTCACGCAATTCGAACTACTGCCGCAGCCGCCGCAAAGCGAGAACAAGGCACTGACCTGGCCCTATTGGCCGATCAAGCTGCGGACCTCGAGTTCGCACGAGGAAGGCGTGGAACGGGACTGGGCAGTGACGACCAAGCGCTTCGAAAGTGACGGTAAGGGCAACGTCCGCGCGCTGGTCGCCGCACGAGTCGAGTGGAAGGCCGATCCAGCCACAGGCGCGATGAAGATGGTCGAGGTGGCCGGCTCCGAGTTCGAGTTGCCGGCTGACCTGGTGCTGTTTGCGATGGGCTTTGTGTCGCCTGCCAAGGCGGCGCTCGAAGCCTTCGGTGTTGAGCAGGATGCGCGCGGCAATGCGCGCGCCGCGACGGAAGAAACCAGGGCCGGCGCGCGCCCCTATGCCACCAGTGTCCCCAAGGTGTTTGCGGCGGGCGACATGCGGCGCGGGCAATCGCTGGTCGTGTGGGCGATCCGTGAAGGCCGTCAATGCGCCCACGCCGTCGATGAATTCCTCATGGGCTCAAGCCTTCTGCCACGATGAGGATTCACGGAACGCCCAGCGTCTGCTGCGCAGACGCGGTGGGCAGAATGAGGAACGCGCGGGGCGCGTTGCGTGAAGGCCGTCAATGCGCCCGTGCCGTCGATGAATTCCTCATGGGCTCAAGCCTTCTGCCACGATGAGGACGTAGTGACGCAACCAGAACCGCCGCGCATTCACTGTCGCCGGTTTCGAGTTGGGGCCTGAATCGATCGACGCGCTCGATCACGTCAACAATCGCGAATACCTGCGCTGGATGGAAGAAGCCGCGGTCGAACATTCAACGCTGCGCGGCTGGCCACTGAATCGCTATCTGGCGCTCGGCAGCTCCTGGATGGCCATGTCACATTTTCTCGAGTACCTGCGGCCGGCTTTCGTGAACGACGAGGTCACGGTCTACACGTGGATTGCTGACTGGGATGCCGAACCAGTCGACGCCGCTATGAAGTAATACGCGACCGCGATCGCAAGGCACTGGCGCGGGGTGAAACCCGCTGGGCCTTTGTCGAGCTTGCCAGCGGTCGCGCCTGCGATATCGCCGCCGGCGTGCGCGCCGACTTTGTCGTGGTTCCCGACGAGGATCCCGAGCTGCACGCGCTGGGGCTTGCGCGCCGCCGTCGTACCAGCGACCGCAGGGTGGTAGGCTAGCGGGGCTGCCTGGACATACCTGCGCGACAACGTGCGCGACGGCGGCGCGTCCCCACTTCTGCCCCGGAGTTCCGCCATGCACAAGCTCTTCCTTGGCCTGATCGGTCTGGCCATTTCCTTTGGTGTCCATGCACAAGGCGTCGACACCCTGAAAAAGATCCGCGACAGCAAGACCATCACGCTTGGCTATCGCACCGATTCGCCGCCGTTTTCGTTCGCGGGGCCGGAGGGACAGG
The DNA here is from genome assembly GCA_963735955.1 of uncultured beta proteobacterium. Classification (GTDB taxonomy): domain Bacteria; phylum Pseudomonadota; class Gammaproteobacteria; order Burkholderiales; family Burkholderiaceae_F; genus CAVTND01. Next base: position 3,787 of record CAVTND010000018.1, read on the forward strand.
CCGCCGGATACAGCGTTGATCTGTGCAAGCGCTTCGTGGCCAGTTTGGAGGAGACCATGAAGGGCGCGACCCTCAACACGAAGTGGGTCGCGCTGACCGCAGCCAACCGCTTTGATCAGGTCGCCAATGGGGCGGTCGATCTGGAGTGCGGCAATACCTCGGCGACACTGTCGCGCATGGAGCGCTTCGATTTCTCCAATCTCATCTTCCTCGATACCGGCGCCGTCCTGATGCTGGCCGAGGCCAAGGTCGGGCGTCTGTCCGACTTCTCGGGGAAAACCATCGGCGTAGTCGGCAACACGACGACCGAGGTCAGCCTGAAGGCCGCGCTCAAGGAACGCCTGATCGACGCCAAGGTGGTGGTGGTCAAGGACGATGCCGAAGCTTTGGCGGCCATCCAGGCGCGCAAGCTTGATGGCTTCGCCGCCGATCGGGTGAAACTCGTCGCCCTGGCGTCGCGTCAGCCCGAGGTCAAATACCATCTGATCCAGGAAGACTTCGCAATCGAGACCTACGCCTTGATGATGAGGCGTGATCCGGCGTTCCGGCTCGCCGTCAATCGCGCCCTGTCGCAGCTCTACCGCACGGGCGCGATCGTCGGCATCTACGACCGCTGGCTGGCTCCGCTTGGCAAGCCCGGTCCGCTGCTGACTGCGATGTTCATCCTGAACGCGACGCCGGAATAAGGACGCCGCCGGAATCCCGACCACAGGAAGCGGCCATGCGTATGCTGCGACATTCAATGGTGGCCGCCGCGCTGGTAGTAGCGCTCGGCACGCTATGCGCGGCGCGTACGGCCCAGGCTCAGGCTGCCGCTGCAGCTCCTGCCAAAGCGCCGGCCGCGTCATCGAGGGCGCGGGCGCTGCCAACCGAGACCAAGGTGTGAAAGGGTGACTTGGACGGCATGATCGAACGCCGTGTCATCCGGGTGCTGGTTCCCTACCGCGGGACGCTTCTACTAAGGCGCGCGAGCAGATCGCGCCCGCGGGCGGTGCAAGCAAGAGAACTCCTGCCGTATGGGGGCGACTCGGCGGCGTTTGCTGCTATGCGACAATCCGCCGCGGCAAGCAGGTATCGCGCGGCTTCATTGATATCCGTTGCGACCAGGCTGGCGAGGTGCCAGCCCATGCATGCCATCTCCAAGAACAATGAATCCCGACGCGCTCGTCGCCATCGACCACGTCACGTTCGGCTATGACCAACGAGCCGTTCTGTCCGACGTTTCCCTGTCCTTCCCGCGCGGCAAGGTGGTCGCCATCATGGGCGGCTCCGGCTGCGGCAAGACGACGCTACTGCGGCTGATCGGCGGCATGCTGACACCGCAGGCCGGTGCGGTGACGTTCGACGGCCAGCCGGTGGATCCGAATGACCGGCCGGCTCTGTACGCGCTGCGCCGTCGATTGGGCATGTTGTTCCAGTTCGGCGCCTTGTTCACCGATCTCACGGTCTTCGACAACGTTGCATTCCCGCTGCGCGAGCACACGACATTGCCGGTGTCGATGATTCGGGATCTCGTGCTGATGAAGCTGAACGCGGTCGGCCTGCGCGGAGCCGCCTACCTGAAGCCGGCCGATCTGTCGGGTGGCATGGCGCGCCGGGTCGCGCTGGCGCGGGCGATCGCTCTCGACCCTGAACTGATCATGTACGACGAACCGTTTGCCGGTCTCGATCCGATCTCGCTCGGAGTGGCGGCGAACCTGATCCGCAAGCTTAATGACGCCACCGGCGCCACTTCGCTCGTTGTGTCGCACGACGTGCATGAGTGCTTCCTGATCAGCGACTATGTCTATGTGATCTCGGGCGGGCACATCGTCGGGCACGGTACGCCCGCCGAAGTGAAGGCATCGGATCATCCCGAGGTGCGGCAGTTCATCCTCGGAGAGCCCGATGGCCCGGTCCGTTTCCACTATCCGGCGCGCACCTACGCGGAAGATCTGGAGCTGCGGTCGTGAGTTCTTTTGACGGTGCATCGCCAGGACTGAATCGATGAATGCGCTCGCATTGCTGCCCGAGCTTGGCCAGCGGGCCCTGAAAACCTTGCGCGGCCTCGGTCATAGCGCATTTTTCTTCGCCGACCTCGTGCGCTGCATACCGGCGGCGCTATCTCGTTTCTATTTGACCGTCGCGCAGATTCACGCGATCGGCAACTACTCGTTCGTGATCGTCGCCGCCTCGGGCCTGGCGGTGGGTTTCGTGCTCGCGCTGCAGGGTTACTACACCCTGTCGCGCTACGGCGCGACCGAGTCACTCGGACTGTTGGTCGCGCTGTCGCTGGTGCGGGAACTCGGGCCGGTGGTGACGGCACTGCTGTTTGCCGGCCGTGCCGGAACATCGCTGACGGCCGAGATCGGCCTGATGAAGGCGGGTGAACAGCTGGCGGCGATGGAGATCATGGCGGTCGATCCGAAATCGCGCGTGCTGGCGCCACGCTTTGTCGCCGGCATCATTTCGATGCCCCTGCTGGCAGCGATCTTTTCGGCCGTCGGTATCCTCGGCGGCTATGTCGTCGGCGTGTTGATGATCGGCATCGATCCCGGCGCGTTCTGGTCGCAGATGCAGGGCGGTGTCGATGTCTGGGACGATGTCGGCAACGGCGTCGTCAAAAGCATTGTGTTCGGCATCGCATGTACCTTTGTGGCGCTGTATCAGGGCTATGAGGCGAATGCGACGCCTGAGGGAGTCTCCCAGGCAACCACGCGCACCGTGGTGATCGCCTCGCTGACAGTGCTGGGACTGGATTTTGTGTTGACCGCGCTGATGTTCAGCGCGCGCTGAGAACCGTGGGAGTCGCTTGATGGGACGCAAGGGCATCGAAACACTGGTCGGATTGTTTGTGCTGGTCGGCTTGCTGGCCGTCGTATTTCTGGCCCTGAAGGCAGCCAATCTGACCAGCTTCAGCACGGGCAAGACCTATGCATTGACTGCCAAGTTCGACAACATCGGTGGACTCAAGGTGCGTGCGCCGGTCAAGAGCGCGGGCGTGACGATCGGCCGCGTTGTCGCGATCGCACTGGATCCTCGATCGTTTCAAGGCCTGGTGACAATCGAGATCGATCGCAAGCTGCAATTCCCTACGGACACCTCGGCGAAGATCCTGACCTCCGGCTTGCTCGGCGACCAGTACATCGGGCTGGAGCCTGGCGGATCGGACAAGAACCTCGATGACGGGGCGCAAATTCGCATGACCCAGTCGGCGGTGGTGCTCGAGAATCTGATCGGGCAGTTTCTATACAACAAGGCAGCCGAATCCGGGACCGACAAGAAGTAGCCATGTGGATCAAGGCTCGAAACGTACTTTCGGCCGCCGCGTCGCGCTTGGTCTTCTGCGTCGCGCTCGGAGCCGTGTCCCTGGTGTCCGCGTGCGCGACGCTGCCGCCGAACGCCGGCTCGGATCCGCGCGATCCGCTCGAAAAGCTCAATCGCAATGTGTTCGAGTTCAATCGCGGTTTTGACGACGTCGTGCTCAAGCCGCTGGCGGAAGCCTGGGAGTTCCTGCTGCCGGTTGGAGTCAGGCAGTGCCTGGGCAATGCGTTCTTCAACTTGCGCGGGCCGTCAACGATGATCAACAACCTGCTGCAGGGCAAGCCCGAGAGCGCTTCCGAGGACATGGGACGGTTTCTCCTCAATTCGAGTTTCGGGCTTGCGGGCTGCTTCGATCTGGCATCGATGGTGGGAATCGAACTGAACCGGGAAGACTTTGGCCAGACCCTGGGAGTCTGGGGGCTGCCGCCCGGGGCATTTCTCATGGTGCCGATTTTCGGTCCGAGCAGCGTGCGCGATGCAGTCGGAATCTACGGTGTCGAACCTTTCCTCGATCTGAACTTCTATATTCGGAATGCGACGTTCGAGTATTCGGTGCTTGGCCTGCGCGTCGTCAACGAGCGCTCGGAGCTGCTGCAGACCGGTCGCTTGATCGACGATGCCGCACTCGACCGCTACACCTTTGTCCGCGACGGTTATCTGCAGCGTCGGCGCTACCTCGTTCACGACGGCAATCCGCCGCGCTTGCCTGACGATGATCTCGAGCCGGACGATGCGGCCGGTCCCGGCACGCCGCCACCGTCCGGCGGCTCCGGCGGCGGTGCACCGATCCGGAAGCCGGACGTTAAGGTCAAGACCGAGACCGAGACCGAGACCGAGACCCGATAGACTGGCCCCCTATGAACGAAACTCTCATTCGCGTCCTGTTCGTCGTCGCCCTGATTCCGGTCAGTGCGCTTGGCATCGATTCGGCGCGGGCCCAGGCCGCCGCGCCAACGACGGTGACGACCACCGCGCCCGATGTCCTGGTGCGGGATCTGACCAACGAAGTGCTGGCGACCATCAAGGCCGATCCAGCAATTGCGAGCGGCGACCTGAATCGACTGCAGAAGCTCGTCGATGAAAAGATCCTGCCCTATGTTGATTTCCAGAAGATGACCCAGCTCGCGGTCGGACGCGGCTGGCGCACGGCCACACCGGAGCAGCGCGCAACCTTGACGCGCGAATTTCGCACTCTGCTTCTGCGCACTTACAGCGGAGCGCTGTCCCAGGTCAAGGATCACCAGGTGCAGATGAAGCCGTTCCGGGCGCAGCCGAACGAAACCGATGTCACCGTTCGTACAAGTGTTGTGCCTTCGCGCGGAGAATCGATTCAACTCGACTATCGGCTCGAGAAGCAGGACGCGGGGTGGAAGATTTATGACGTCAATGTGATCGGCGTCTGGCTGGTTGAGAATTACAAGAGCCAGTTTGCCGGCGAAATCAACGCCGGCGGTGTCGACGGGCTTATCAAGACATTGAGTGAGCGCAACCGCCGGCTTGAACAGGCCGCCAAGAAGGCCTGAGCATGCGAATCGACACCGCGGAAATCGGCATGGACAATGCGGCGCAGATCGCTGTGGCGGGCGCCGGCGCGATCGAATCGGGCGACATCGATATTGATCTCAGCGCGGTAAGCCGATGCGATTCATCTGCGGTCGCGGTGCTGCTCGCCTGGCAACGCCTGGCCGCTGTGCGCGGGGTCCACTTGCGTGTCAGGGGCGGGCCTGCGGCACTGATGAGCCTGGCCTCGGTCTATGGGGTCAGTGAACTGCTCGCGCCGGCCCTGATTGGCAGCGCCCCTTAACGCTCTCGTCCGTTGCCACGATTGTCCGTGCGCGGCCGCCGCCGCGGCCGCTGAACCTATAATCCTCGTCTCTTCGGCCGCCGCGTTCAGTCGGAGGCCGCGTCACCGTGACCGCCATCCAGGTTTCCTCCCTTAGCAAACGCTACGGCTCGCTGCTCGCGCTCGACAGGGTCGATCTCGCGATCGAGGAGGGCGAATTCTTCGGCCTGCTGGGTCCGAACGGCGCCGGCAAGACCACACTGATCTCGATCATTGCCGGACTGACGCGAGCCAGCAGCGGTCGCGTGACCGTGATGGGACATGACGTGGTCCAGGACTATCGGGCGGCGCGACTGGCTCTAGGTGTGGTGCCGCAGGAACTGGCGTTCGACCCGTTTTTCACAGTGCGCGAGACGCTTGTCTTCCAATCGGGCTATTTTGGACTGGCGGCCAACGACGACTGGATCGACGAGGTGCTTGCCAACCTGGGCTTGAGCACCAAGGCCGACGTCAACATGCGGGCGCTTTCAGGCGGCATGAAGCGGCGGGTCCTGGTTGCCCAGGCACTGGTGCACAAGCCTCGGGTGATCGTGCTCGACGAGCCGACGGCGGGCGTGGATGTCGAACTGAGAAAAACCTTGTGGGAATTCGTGCGTCGTCTGAACCGTGAAGGCCATACAGTGGTTCTGACCACCCACTACCTGGAAGAAGCGCAGGCCTTGTGCGAGCGCATTGCGATGCTGAAATCCGGCCGCGTGGTTGCCCTGGATACGACGCGCGCCCTGTTGGCCCGGCTGTCCGGCTTGCAGATGCAGCTGCGGCCGACCGGCGCGCTGCCTGAATGGGTGCGCGCACACCAGATCGACGAACGCGACGGCCTCGTCACCCTGCGGCTGGCACAGGCGGCGGACGTCGAACGCGTGCTCGCGGAGTGCCGGCGTGCCGAAGTTGGCGTTGACGAAGTGGAAGTAGGTCGCGCTGATCTCGAGGACGTGTTCCTGCAGCTGACCGGCGATCACCCCCCACAGCGACAAATGGAGGCACCTGCGTGAGCGCGAGCTCAGCAACAGCTGCAGATGCCCGCGTGAGCGCCGGCTCAGGGGCAGTGGCATTTCGCACCCTGCTTACGAAGGAGCTGACGCGATTCTGGAAGGTTAGCTTCCAGACGGTCGCAGCACCGGTGATGACCGCGGTGCTGTACCTATTGGTGTTTGGCCATGTACTCGAACGGCATGTCGAGGCCTTTCCCGGTGTGTCGTACGTAAGCTTTCTGATCCCCGGCCTAGTCATGATGTCGGTGCTGCAGAACGCGTTCGCAAACTCATCGTCGAGCCTGATCCAGTCCAAGATCATGGGCAATCTGATCTTCCTGCTGCTGGCGCCGTTTTCGCACTGGCAGCTGTTCGGCGCCTACGTGACGGCGGCGATTGTGCGCGGTGTGGTGGTCGGGCTGGGCGTGTATGCGATCACGGTCTGGTTTGCGCCTCCCGGCCTGGCGGCTCCGATCTGGATCCTGGTGTTTGCTCTCGCCGGTAGCGCGATGCTGGGCGCGCTCGGCCTGATTGCCGGCATCTGGGCCGACAAGTTCGATCAGCTGGCAGCCTTCCAGAACTTTCTCGTGATGCCGGCGACATTTCTTTCGGGCGTGTTCTATTCGGTGCACAGCCTGCCGCCTTTCTGGCAGACGGTTTCGCACTTCAATCCTTTCTTCTACATGATCGACGGTTTTCGCTACGGATTTTTTGCGCAGTCCGACGTCAACCCCTGGATCAGCCTGGCGGTCGTGTTGTCTGCGCTGGGACTGACCGCCGGCGTCGCGGTCAGCATGCTGGCGCGTGGCACCAAATTGAGACCGTGAGCTGAGGCAATGATGGCCCCCAGCCCGGACGACATCCGCCGCTACATTGCTGACGGCCTCGCATGCGAAGTACTCGAGGTCGCCGGCGACGGTCAGCACTTCGAAGCCTTGATTGTCAGCGCGGCGTTCGAAGGCCAGTCCCGCATTGCCCGCCACCAGCTGGTATACGCCGCGCTTGGCGACCGCATGAAGCAGGAGATCCATGCCCTGTCGATGCGCACGCTGACACCTTCCGAGTACCGGGCCGGCGGGACGGGAGTGCGATGAGTTCACGGTTTCTTCATCGGCGGCGCGCACCGGCTTCGTTTGGCGCCGCCATCCTCGCCAGGATCGATCCGCAATTCGCGGGCGAAACTGCGGGGACGTTGCCATGCTGCAATCGTTGCGATTCACACGACCGGTTCAGTTTCAAACGGCGCACACGCACGCGGCGGCAGGCACTATGGACAAGCTGAGAATTCGCGGCGGAGCTCGCCTAAAAGGCGAAGTCCCCATTTCAGGTGCCAAGAATGCCGCGCTGCCGATCCTGTGCGCGAGTTTGCTGACGGCCGAGGAGCTCACGCTCGACAACGTGCCGCAACTCCAGGACGTGGCGACCGCCTTGAAACTGCTGCGACAAATGGGGGTCGCCGCCGAGCGTACCGGGACCTCGGTGACGCTCAAGGCCGATGCTGTCACCCGCACCGAAGCACCGTATGAATTGGTCAAGACCATGCGGGCCGCGATTCTGGTGCTGGGACCGCTGGTTGCCCGCTTCGGCACCGCGCGAGTCAGCCTGCCGGGCGGCTGCGCAATTGGAGCGCGGCCGGTTGATCAGCACATCAAAGGTCTCGAGCTGCTGGGTGCCAGGGTCAGCATCGACGGTGGATACCTCCTTGCGGAAGCCACGCGCCTGCGCGGCGCCCGCATCGTCACCGACATGGTGACCGTCACCGGAACCGAGAACCTGATGATGGCCGCCTGTCTGGCCGAAGGCGAGACCATCATCGAGAACGCAGCGCGCGAGCCCGAAGTGGTCGACCTTGCGCTGGCGCTCGGCACGATGGGTGCGCGCATTCATGGCGCGGGCACTGACCGCATCGTGATCGAGGGCGTGGCTTCCCTGCACGGGGCACGCCATCGCGTCATGCCCGATCGGATCGAAACCGGCACCTTTCTTTGTGCCGCAGCCGCAGCGGGCGGCGAACTGGTCCTGCGCGGCGCGTCTGCCACCACGCTCGATGCCGTGCTCGACAAGCTCACGGAGGCGGGCGCCGAGATCTCGGCCCGGGATGGTTTGCTGCGGATTCGCATGGTCCGCCGGCCACGTGCGGTCAGTGTCCGCACGGCGCCCTATCCGGCGTTCCCGACCGACATGCAGGCACAGTTCATGGCGCTCGACTGCGTGGCTGAAGGCGTCGGTCGCATCACCGAGACAATCTTCGAGAATCGCTTCATGCACGTGCTCGAACTGCAGCGCCTCGGTGCCAGCATTTCGATCGATGGCAACACGGCGGTGGTCAAGGGCCTGACGCGCCTGACCGGTGCGCCGGTCATGGCGACTGATCTGCGTGCCTCGGCCAGCCTGGTGGTCGCCGGCCTGGTTGCCGACGGCGAAACCCTGATCGATCGCATCTACCACCTGGATCGTGGCTACGACCGGATGGAAACCAAACTGGCGCAGGTCGGCGCGCAGATCGAACGCGTGAAATGAGGACTCGTTGCGGGACGACTCCGGTCGGCAGGGAGCGTCGACCGGGCGCCTTCGAAGCAGGCATCATTCGTTGTTGGCGGCCAGGCTGCCGCCCTGGTTTCAGATGATCACCCTCGCCCTGTCCAAGGGTCGCATTTTCGACGAGACCCAACCGCTGCTCGCCGCGGCGGGTATTGCTCCGCTGGAGGACCCCGAGAGCTCGCGCAAGCTGATCATCACGACGCGCGACCCGGGCCTGCGGATCGTCGTCGTGCGGGCCTCGGACGTGCCGACCTACGTTCAGTACGGCGCGGCCGAGATCGGCGTGGCCGGGCGCGACGTGCTGCTTGAACACGGTGACGCCTGGGGGGACCGAGGCTTGTATCAGCCGGTGGATCTCGGCATTGCGCGCTGTCGCCTTTGTGTGGCTGTCCCCGAGGGATTCGACTACGCGAATGCGGTGCGGCGGGGCGCCCGCCTGCGAGTCGCCACCAAGTATGTGCGGACTGCGCGCGAACATTTCGCCGCCAAGGGTGTGCATGTCGACCTGATCAAGCTGTACGGCTCGATGGAACTCGCTCCGCTGACCGGCCTGGCCGATGCGATCGTTGACCTGGTGTCGTCCGGCGCCACCTTGCAGGCGAACCGCCTGGTCGAGGTCGAGGAGATCTCGCTGATCTCGGCGCGCCTGATCGTCAATCAGTCGGCCCTGAAGACGCGCCGCAGCGAGTTGATGCCCCTGATCGAAAAGATCGAAGCGGCAGCGCGCCGATGAAGATGCGCATGCTCGACTCGCGCGATGCCGGGTTCGAGGCGGAATTCGCGCACCTTCTGGTGACCGAGACCACCGTCGATCGCGACGTCGATCGTACGGTCGAGCGCATTCTCGATGACGTGCGCGCGCGCGGCGATGTCGCCGTGCTCGAGTACACCCGGCGCCTCGACCGAGTGGAGGCTGCCACCGTCGCCGCGCTCGAGATCCTGCCTGCCGAGATGCGCGCGGCCCTGGATACCCTGCCGACCGCCCAGCGGACGGCGCTCGAAGCCGCAGCGCAGCGCATTCGCGCCTTTCATGAGCGCCAGTTCGAGCGCCTGATGCAGGGTGACTGGACCGAGCGCGAGGCGGACGGAACGCTGACCGGCCAGCGGATCACGCCGCTGGATTGCGTCGGTCTTTACGTTCCTGGCGGCAAGGCGGCGTATCCGTCCTCGGTTCTGATGAATGCGCTGCCCGCTCAGGTCGCTGGCGTCGGTCAGCTGATCATGGTCGTGCCTACCCCCGGCGGTGAACGCAATCCGTTGGTGCTGGCCGCGGCGCAACTGGCAGGAGTGCAGCGCGTTTTCGCGATCGGCGGCGCACAGGCGATCGCAGCGCTGGCCTTTGGCACCGCCACCATCCCGGCTGTAGACAAGATCGTCGGGCCAGGCAACGCCTATGTGGCGGCCGCCAAGCGTCGGGTGTTCGGCTCAGTGGGCATTGACATGATTGCCGGCCCGACCGAAGTGCTGGTGATCGCCGACGACAGCGCTGATCCGGACTGGGTGGCGCTCGACCTGTTCTCGCAGGCCGAGCACGACGAGCTCGCGCAGGCTTTGCTGCTGACCCCGGACGCCGAGTTCGCGCGCACGGTGGCAACGTCGATCGATCGCCTGCTGCCGGCGCAGCCGCGTCAGCAGATCATTGCAGCATCGCTGGCCGGGCGGGGTGCCCTGATCGTCACGCGCGATCTCGACGAGGCGGCGGCGCTTGCCAATCGCGTCGCACCCGAACACCTGGAAATCGCCACGCGTGATCCGCGCAGTCTGCTGCCGAAGATTCGCCACGCAGGTGCGATCTTCATCGGGCATCACTCGTCGGAGTCGCTCGGTGACTACTGCGCCGGGCCGAACCATGTGCTGCCGACAGTGCGAACCGCTCGATTCTCCTCGCCGCTTGGTGTCTACGATTTCGTCAAGCGTTCGAACCTGATCGAGATCTCGGCCAAGGGGGCGACGCGGCTGGCACCGATCGCCGCCGAGCTCGCGCGCGGCGAGCAACTGTTTGCACATGCTCAGGCCGCCGAAGCGCGGGCGTCACGATGACCGGGCGATTCGGTCAACGCCCCAACCTTTCCGTGATCCGCGACGACATCCGCGCGCTGGAGCCCTATGCCGTGCCGAGCGCGGTCGGTTTCATCAAGCTCGACGCGATGGAGAACCCCTATAGCCTGCCCGAGGCGGTGCAAAGGCAGATCGCCGAACGGCTGGCGAAGCTGCCGCTGAACCGCTATCCGATGTCCGATCCGCGTGGCCTCAAGGAACGTCTCGGCCGGGCAATGGGAGTGCCGACCGGCGCCCGCCTGATGCTCGGCAATGGCAGCGACGAATTGATCCATCTGGTGATCCAGGCCTGTGCGCGACCGGGTGCCGTCATTCTTGCCGCCTGGCCGGGCTTCGAGATGATTGAATTGTCGACCCGCTTCAACGGCTGCCGCTTCGTCGGCGTGCCGCTGAAGGCCGACGATTTCGCACTGGATCTCGATGCGATGCGCGCTGCAATTTCGGCCGAGCAACCCGCAGTAGTCTTCATCGCCTATCCGAACAACCCGACCGGCAACCTGTTCGACCGCGCCGCCATCGAGGAAGTGGTGCGGATGGCGCCTGGACTGGTCGTGCTGGACGAGGCCTATCTGCCGTTTGCGCGCGATACCTGGATGCCGCAGCTGCCTCGCTGGCCCAACCTGCTGGTACTCCGTACCCTGTCGAAGCTCGGACTGGCCGGCATCCGGCTGGGCTACATGGCCGGAGATGCCGACTGGATCGAGCAGATCGAGAAGGTCCGGCCGCCGTACAACGTGAATGTGCTGACTCTGGGAATCACCGACCTGATGATCGAGCACCTTTCGATTCTCGAATCCCAGGCCGATGCACTGCGCGCCGAACGCTCGCGCCTGGGAGTGGCGCTGGCAGCGATCAAGGGGGTGAAGGTGTTTCCCTCCGCCGCCAATTTCATACTCATGCGTGTGGCGGATCCCGATCGTGTGTTCACGGCACTGAAGGAGCGCGGCATACTGATCAAGAATGTGTCAAAGAAACATCCTCTGCTGGCAGGCTGTCTGCGCACTACTGTCGGCACGCCGGCCGAAAATGATGCCTTCCTCAAGGCGCTGGGCGCCGTAGTCGAGATCCGCCGATGACAGCACAAAGCCGTCGCGCCCGCGTGGTGCGCAAGACCAAGGAAACCGAAATTTCCGTTGATCTGAATCTCGACGGCAGTGGGCGCTGCCAGGTCACCAGCGGTATCGGGTTTCTCGATCACATGCTCGATCAGCTGGCACGCCACGGCATGCTCGACCTCACGATCGAGGCCCGCGGCGACCTGCATATCGACGGCCACCATACCGTCGAGGACATCGGCATCACGATTGGCCAGGCCTTTGCCCAGGCCGTCGGCGACAAGGCCGGCGTGCGGCGCTACGGTCACGCCTACGTGCCGCTCGACGAGGCGCTGTCGCGTGTCGTGCTGGACCTGTCGGGCCGCCCCGGGCTGCAATGGCACGTGCCTTTCAAGCGCGCCATGATCGGCGAATTCGATGTCGACCTCGCACACGAGTTTTTCCAGGGTTTCGCCAACCATGCGCTGGTCACCCTGCACGTGGACAACCTGCGGGGCGACAACGCGCACCATCAATGTGAAACCGTGTTCAAGGCATTCGCACGAGCTTTGCGCATGGCGATCGAACCCGACCCCCGCGCCGCCGGAGTCGTGCCGTCGACGAAAGGGACCCTGTCCTAGCAAGGGAAAGGGTAGCCACGGATTAGTGGGATTAGAGGGATGAGAAGTTTTTCGACGGTCGTCATCCTGGCCCGCTTTTGCTGAATCCCTTTAATCCCACTAATCCGTGGCAATCGCTTCTTTGATGAACTCCATAGCCATCGTCGACTTCGGCATGGGCAATCTGCGCTCGGTCGCCAAGGCGCTCGAACATGTGGCGCCGAAGGCGATCGTGCGCATCAGCTCGGACTCCGCGGAGATCGCCGCGGCCGATCGCGTTGTTTTCCCGGGTCAGGGCGCGATGCCGGATTGCATGACGTATCTGCGTCAGTCCGGACTTGAAGACGCGGTGCGGCGCGCCGCCGAGACCCGGCCCCTGCTTGCGGTCTGCATCGGCGAACAGATGTTGTTCGACCATTCGGAGGAGTCGCGCACGCCGGGCGGATCGACACCCGGACTGGGTCTCATGCCCGGCACGGTGGTGCGCTTTCGCGACGCCGACATGCAGTGCGATACAGGTCGCCTCAAGGTCCCTCACATGGGCTGGAATCGCGTGCGACAGGCGAAGCCTCATCCGCTTTGGATCGGAATTGACGATGCAAGCTGGTTCTATTTTGTCCACAGTTACTACGTCGCGCCGGCACAATCGGCGTTGGTGGCCGGTGAAACAGACTATGGACACTGCTTTACCTGCGCGGTAGCCAGAGATAATATTTTCGCCACGCAGTTTCACCCCGAGAAAAGCGCCGCTGCCGGTCTGCGCATCTACGAGAACTTCACCCGCTGGAATCCCTAGTCAGCCGGCCTTCGGCTGCCACTTCCTTCCCCGACCGCTGCATTCTTCCTGCGCCCGCCCCCGGGTTCCCCGCGATGTTGTTGATTCCTGCCATCGATCTGAAAGACGGTCACTGCGTGCGCCTGCGCCAGGGCAACATGGAAAAGGACATCACTGTCTTTTCCGATGATCCGGTGGCGATGGCCCGTTACTGGCGCGACCAGGGTGCGCGGCGACTTCATATCGTCGACCTGAACGCCGCGCGGTCCGGCCGGCCGGTCGTCAACGAAGCCGTGATCCGCAAGATCGTCAAGGCGGTCGGACAGGAGATGCCGATTCAGCTGGGCGGCGGCTTGCGCGATCTCGACACGATCGAGCGCTATATCGATGATGGAGTCGGCTTCGTCGTCATCGGCACTGCCGCCGTGAAGAATCCCGGCTTCCTGCACGATGCCTGCAGTGCCTTTGGTGGCCAGGTCATCGTGGCACTCGACGCCAAAGGAGGCAAGGTCGCGACCGACGGTTGGAGCAAGCTGACCGGTCACGACGTCAGCGATCTGGCGAAGAAATTCGAGGACTATGGCGCCGAAGCTATCCTGTACACCGACATCGGGCGTGACGGCATGATGAGCGGCGTGAACCTCGAAGCGACGGTAGAACTCGCGCGGCAAGTGAAGATTCCCGTCATCGCCAGCGGCGGTATCGCGGGCATGCAGGACATCGAGGCCCTGTGCGCGGCCGAGAGCGAGGGCGTGACGGCCGCGATACTCGGCCGCTCGCTGTACGAAGGCGCGATTGATTTCAGGCTGGCGCAGAAACGCGCCGACGAACTCGCCGAATCCGCCTAGCGGATCGCTTCCCTCCGCTTACTTCCAGAGATCGACCGTCTCACCGCCGGCGCGCAGGCGGTCGGCCCGCGCCTGAACATAGCGCTGAAAACTTGGTTCCGTGCGGTAGGCGCCACTGGCGACGTACTCGAGCACCGATGCCAGGTGGAATGGGCGCAGGTACGACTCGGCGCGGAACACTTCGAGTCCGGTCGCATCGAAAAACACGAGCGTCGGTGCGTAGGCGATCTTCAGGTCCTGCGCCCATGCCGCCACCGTGGTGCGCTGGCCCTGCGGAGTAACGACCGCGCTGGCCTCCCGGGGTTCGAAGCGCGCAATCTCGAAGCGGCCCAGCAGGCGCGCAATGTCCTTGCGACGCAGGCCGTCCTGATGCAGTTCGTCGCAACTGCTGCAATTGGTCCGTTCGAACAGACACCAGCACGGGCCGACCGCTGGACTGGTTCAGCTTGTAGGGAGGTTTCATGAAGAACGGCTCGGAGTGGAGGCTCGGGCTTGCCGCTTCGGCCGGAATGCGCTGCAGATACTCGGCCAAGGTTTCCTTTGTTTCGAGCCGCTGACTGGCGTACTTCAGTGCCGCCTCCATGCGCGGCGGCGGCTGGTAGCCATTCAGGCGGACAATCACTTCGGCCTTTTCATTGAAGATCAGCACCGTCGGCGTGAATTGCACCTTGAGCATCGCGCCGAGCTGTTTTTCGCTCAGCCGGCGACCGTCGACCCAGGTGAGTTCGCGATCACCCCACAGATTCAGGGCCACTGGCAGGAACCTGGTGCTGGCAAGCTCAACGATGCGGGTATCGGTGAACGAGGTCTGCATCAGCAGCTTGCAGTAGGGGCAGCCGTCCTGCCCGAAATAGATCAGCAGCCGCTTGCCGCCCGGGTCGCCTCGCGGACATCATCCCGCAAGTCAAGGAAGGTCTCGACAAACCAGCCTGGCAGTTCGATCGCATGCGGAGAGGGCTGTTGTGCCTGAGTCGTGCCAGTGAGGGACAGGGCAACTGCAGCGCTCGCGACCCACGACAGCATCCGCACGGACACTCTCCCAAAAAGCAGGTTCCGGACGCGTTCCAGCCTACTAGTCCGGACCGCCGACCGCATGACGGCGATGCGTTACAGTCACCGCGATGGCTATTGTGAGCAAGAACTGCGGAAGAATCCGCGGGCGAATTCCGTGGGCGACGACAGCGAGCGAACAAGGTGCTGGCCAAGCGAATCATTCCCTGCCTTGATGTGACCGCAGGTCGCGTGGTCAAGGGCGTGAACTTTGTCGATCTGCGCGACGCCGGCGATCCGGTGGAGATTGCCCGTCGCTATGACAGCGAGGGAGCCGACGAGCTGACCTTCCTTGACATCACCGCCACTTCGGATCAACGCGACCTGCTGCTGCATGTGATCGAAGATGTCGCCGAGCAGGTCTTCATTCCGCTGACCGTGGGCGGAGGCGTGCGCCGGGTCGAGGACGTGCGGCGACTGTTGAACGCAGGCGCCGACAAGATTTCGATCAATACGGCAGGGATCGAGAGTCCGCAACTGGTGGCAGATGCCACAGCGCGCTACGGCTCGCAGTGCATCGTGGTCGCGATCGATGCCCGGCGCCGTCGGGCCGATGACACTGCGGCCGGGTGGGAGGTTTTCACCCATGGCGGACGCAAGGCAAGCGGACTCGATGCGATCGATTGGGCCCGGCGCGTGGTCGAACTCGGAGCGGGAGAAATCCTGCTGACGAGCATGGATCGTGACGGCACGCGCATGGGCTTTGACCTCGAGCTGACGCGCACGGTGTCCGATGCAGTGAGCGTGCCGGTCATCGCTTCGGGCGGAGTCGGTACCCTGCAGCATCTGGCCGAAGGCGTGATCGAGGGTCGCGCAGACGCGGTGCTGGCGGCTTCGATCTTTCACTTTGGCGAGCACAGCGTACGCGAGGCCAAGCAGTACATGGCCGCGCGCGGCATTGCGATGAGACTTTGATGAGCGACTGGCTGGCCGAGATCGCCTTTGACGCCGACGGGCTGGTGCCTGTGATTGCGCAGGACGCCGGCTCGCTGCGCGTGCTGATGGTGGCGTGGGCCAATCGTGATGCGCTGGCCGAGACCATCGCCAGCGGCCGCGCCGTGTACTGGTCGCGCTCGCGCGGACGGCTCTGGCGCAAGGGTGAGGAGTCGGGTCACTTCCAGCAGGTGCGCGAGATCCGGCTCGACTGCGACGGCGATGTGGTCTTGTACTCTGTCGAGCCCGCCGGTGGAGTGTCCTGTCATACGGGTCGCGCCAGCTGCTTTTTCCGGCGTCTAGACGATGGCTGTTGGAAAACCGTTGATCCCGTCCTTGAGGACCCTGAGCTGGTTTACCGAAAATGAGTGACGCCATACTGGCCGAGTTGGCCGATGTCATTGACGCGCGCAAGCGCGGCGATCCCGAGACCTCATACGTCGCCCGACTGTTCAACTCGGGTGCGGATGCCGTGCTCAAGAAGATCGGCGAAGAAGCGACGGAAACCGTGATGGCGGCCAAGGATGGCGTGCCCGAACGCATCGTCGCGGAAACCGCAGATCTGTGGTTTCACTGCATGATCCTGCTGGCCCAGCACGGACTGCGACCGGAACACGTACTTGCGGAGCTGGCGCGCCGAGCGGGCACCTCGGGCCTCGAGGAAAAGGCCGCCCGCAAGGCCGGCAAGCGCGAACGCGATGAAAAGCGCTGAGATTCGGCCGCGCGACGCCGCACTAGCACTGAAAGTGGAACGTCTCCGTGTCAATCCCGTCCAAGGAATGGTCGATGCAATCTGCTGACTGCCTTTTCTGCCGCCTGGTGAGCGGCCAGATTCCGAGCCGCAAGATTTACGAGGATGAGGAGGTGATTGCCTTCCATGACATCCACCCCAAGGCACCCATCCACTTCATGATCGTGCCGAAATTGCACGTGGATTCCCTGCTAACTGCGGGCCCGGAGCACGAGGGTCTGTTGGGTAGAATCCTCGGTCTTGCACCGCGGCTAGCGAAGGAACAAGGCTGCGACAACGGCTTTCGCGTCGTGATCAACAACGGCCCCGACGGCGGTCAAGAGGTCTATCACTTGCACATCCACATCATGGGCGGCCCGCGCCCGTGGAATCGTATGTAGGAGTCTGCTATGGGTTCGTTTTCGATCTGGCATTGGCTGATCGTCCTGGTCGTCATCATTCTCGTGTTCGGTACATCCAAGCTGAAGAACATCGGCAAGGACGTAGGCGGGGCAATCAAGGGCTTCAAGGAAGGGATGAAGGACGGCGCCGACGAAGTGGCGAAGAAGGTTGAGGAGCCGAAATCAGTCGGCCAGACCATCGACGTGCAAGCCAAGGAAAAGGGCCGGACCGGCGCCTGACGTCGGCGTGGGGTTTGCACGCGCGCCCACGAACGCCGCAGCATCCATGTTTGACTTCAGTTTCGGCGAGCTGGCCATGATCGGGGCCGTGGCGCTGGTCGTGCTTGGGCCCGAACGTCTTCCCAAGGTGGCGCGTTCGCTCGGCGAGTGGGCCGGCAAGGCGCAGCGCTATGTCACTCAGGTCAAGAACGATATCAACCGCGAAATGGAACTTGCAGAACTCAAGAAGCTGCAGGAAGAGGCACGCGGGATGGCGCGCGAGTTCGAGACTTCAGTTGAATCGAGCGTCAAGAAGCTTGAATCCGACGTCAATGCGGCGGTCGGGGACGGGTCCGCGAGTGCGTCGTCAGGTGACGGTGGATACGCGTGGGAAGGCGCCGGCGAACGCTGGATCGATACGCGATTCAAGCGCCGCTACAAGCCTGGGCCGGGCATCGACGACCTGGCCGAGGAACTTGCCAAGCTCAAGCGACAGCTGCAGTTGCCCGAGTCGGTGGGGCGCGCAAGACACAAGTACGCGGCGCGGGCGCGTCTCAATCGTCCGCGGATCCGCCGATGAGCGCCGAAACGCCTGAGAAATCGTCAAGCCCAGGATCTCCCGAGACGCCCGAATTGGGTCAGGAACAGAGCTTCCTGACTCACCTGGTGGAATTGCGGCAGCGGCTGGTGCGCGCTTCGGTCGCCGTCCTCGTGGCCTTTCTGGCGCTGACTCCGTTCATCAAGGAAATTTTCGATCTGATGTCGCGGCCGATGATGGCCGCCCTGCCGGACGGCGCCAAGCTGCTCGCGACCGGCGTGATCGCGCCCTTCATGGTGCCATTGAAGGTCACCCTGTTCGCCGCCTTCCTGATCGCGCTGCCCTATGTGCTGTGGCAGATCTGGGCTTTTGTGGCGCCGGGCCTGTACAAGCATGAAAAGCGACTCGCCGCGCCATTGATCTTTTCCAGCGTCGTGATGTTCTTCGCGGGCATGGCTTACTGCTACTTCATCGTGTTCGGCTTCGTGTTCAAGTTCATGGTGGCGTTTTCGCCGACCTCGGTATCGGTGGCGCCGGACATTGAGGCCTATTTCGGCTTTGTGCTCGGTATGTTTCTCGCATTCGGGATCACCTTCGAAGTGCCGATCATCGTTGTGCTGGTGGTTCGCTTCGGGCTCGCCTCCGTGGACAAGCTCAAGCAGGCGCGGCCCTATGTGGTGGTCGGTGCCTTCATCGTGGCGGCGATATTCACGCCGCCCGACGTGGTATCGCAGCTGCTGCTCGCAATACCCCTGTGCCTGCTGTACGAACTCGGTATTTTCATGGCGCGCTTCGTAGTCAAGCCCGCAGACGATGCGGCGGCCGCGCCGAGCGCCTGAGGGCGGTCATGTGGAAGTTGCAAGGACTGCTTTTTGTCTGCCTGGCTGCCGCCCTGCTGGGAAGCTCTGCCGCGGCCTCGACCCGGATGCAGGTAGTACCGGATGCCGACGCCGATCTGGCGGCTGGCTGGTCAGCGTATGTAGCGGGCGATCTGCCGCAGGCCCGTCGGCAGTACATGCGCGCCGCGGAACGAAATGCTCGCGTAGCCCAGTTCAATCTGGCCGTAATGCTCATGGCGGGAGAGGGCGGCGCGCCCGACGCGGTGGCCGGCGTCGCCTGGCTGCAGAAGTCGGCGAACGGCGGCTTTGCTCGTGCCCAGTTCGCGCTGGGGCTGCTCCATGAAAGCGGCGAAGGAGTCACGCGCTCGCTGACTGAGGCCACCGCGTGGTTTCTCAAGGCCGCGGAACAGGGATACCGCGATGCACAGGTGAGCGTGGCAACGCAGTACTTTCTCGGCCGCGGAGCCCCGCTCGACTACGCCGAAGCAGCACGCTGGTACGAACGTGCCGCCGAGCAGGGCGATCATGGAGCTGCCTACATCATCGCCAGCCAGTACGAAAACGGTGACGGCGTGGACCGCGATCTGCGGCGGGCCGTCTTCTGGTACAGCTTCGCCGCGGGAGGCGGCGATCCGGTCGCGGCGCTCAAGGCACGAGAAGTGGCGGCGCGACTGGCGGTGCGCTGAACGCGCACTGGGTCGCCGAAGCGGTGACGTGGCTACTGTGGACGCCGAGGCGTGGGACGTTCGCCGACGGCCACCTGGATCTCGACTTCCTTGCCGGTGCGCAGCACCCGCACCGTGGCGGCCGATCCCGGCGCCAGCTGGGCAATCTGATGCAGCATCGATCGGCTGTTGACCACCGGCTTGCCGTTGATGGTCAGCATCACGTCGCCCGGCTCCAACCCCGCCTTGCCGGCCGGGCTGGTCCGCTGCACGCCTTTCAGGACCACGCCCTCAGTGCGGGCCAGCTTGAGCAGTTCGGCGGTCTCGGGCGTGATGTCCTCGGGCTCCACGCCAAAATAGCCGCGCACGACCTTGCCCGTCCCGATCAACTGGTCCATGACCTGGGTGACCAGCATCGACGGAATCGCGAAGCCAATCCCGATTGATCCACCGGTGCGCGAGAAGATGGCGGTATTGATGCCGACCAGATTGCCGGCCGAATCCACCAGCGCGCCGCCCGAGTTGCCCTGGTTGATCGCGGCGTCGGTCTGAATGAAATTCTCGAAGGTGTTGATGCCGAGATTGGTGCGCCCCAGCGCCGACACGATGCCCATGGTTACGGTCTGCCCGACATCGAATGGATTGCCGATCGCCAGCACGACGTCGCCCACCTTCAATGCGTCCGAGCGGCCGAAGGTGATCACCGGCAGGCCCTTGGCCTCAATCTTCAACACGGCCAGATCGCTTTCCGGATCCGAGCCGATCAGCCGGGCGTCGAACTGACGTCCGTCGGCCAGCGCCACGGCGATTTCGTCTGCGGCCTGGACCACGTGATTGTTGGTCAGCACAAAGCCATCGGCGGTTGCGATCACGCCTGAGCCGAGGCTGGCCACGCGGTCCGGGCCGCCACGCGAGTCGCCGAAGAAATAGCGGTACAGCGGATCTTCGGGGCCGTTCCGGCGCAGGTCCTTCGTGGTGTAGACATTCACGACTGCAGGTGCCGCCACGCGCACCGCCTCGGCGTATGACAGCAGGGCGGACACGCGGGAGACGTCGGCACTGGCGACCTGGCGCTGCGCGGTGTCCGCGACCGGCACCGTCCGCGTGCCGGCCGGAGTTCGCGGCAGCCACTCCGGCCGCAACGTCGAAACGATGAAAAGCGCCGCCAGGCCGACGGTGGTCGCTTGCGCGAAGATCAGCCAGAGTCGTCGAAGCATGTGTGGCTGAGTCAAAAGATCCGGATCGCCCCAGGCGATCGAGCGGCGATGGTTCAGCGCGACTTCAGCGAGTCGCGGATTTCACGCAGCAGCACCACGTCTTCCGGTGGTGCCGCCGGCGCGGCGGCCGGTTCACTGCGAATGCGGTTGACCGTTTTCACCATCCAGAAGATCACAAAGGCGAGAATCACAAAGTTGATCGAAATGGTGACGAAGTTGCCCCAGGCCAGCACGACCCCCGACTTCTGCGCTGCCTCGAGCGGTGTTCCCGGCGCAATCGTGCCGGACAGGACCCAGTACTTGCCGCTGAAGTCGACCGATCCGCCAAGCATGACATTGATCAGCGGCATGATCACATCCCTGACCAGGGAGTCGACGATCTTGCCGAAGGCACCACCAATGATCACGCCGACCGCGAGATCGATGACATTGCCCTTGACTGCAAATTCCCGAAATTCCTTGAGCATGCTCATAGTTGTTCCCTCGCGCTATGCGCGGTCCATCCGCCAGGGGCGTCGCCCGATCTCGGGCGGCCGCCCGGTCTTGTCGCCAGGCCCCGTTTGCCTATGGCGCGCCGCGTTTCGGCCACGCCTCATGGCGAGTGTAGCCGGCGCTGCCCTTCAGGGCCGGTAACCCACCGGCGCGTCGATTGGCGGGAGCGAATCAAGTAGAATCGCGGGCCGCCGCGGATTGGTGCCGGTTTGTAAATCGGCCAGCGCGGTGGGTGTGCGACAACTGCAGGGCATGGTTTGGCGCCCAGGCCTGGTTGCGGCACTGATTTTGCGCGCTGGTTCCACCACCTATTTTCTCGGAAACACGGGATCACCATGTCCACTTCAAGCACCGCTCCGGAGTCGACGGAAAGCGTAGACACTGAACGTCGCAACACGATGATCGTCGCGGCAGCCGTTGGCGGCGCCGCCGCTGTTGCCGTGGCAGTTCCGTTCGTGGCCTCGTTCGCTCCTTCGGAGCGGGCCAAGGCAGCGGGCGCGCCGGTCGAATTCGATCTATCGGGAATCGCGCCAGGAGAAATGAAGACGGTTGAGTGGCGCGGTGTTCCGGTGTGGGTCCTGCGCCGCACACCCGAGATGCTGGAGTCGATCAAGAAGGCCGACAGCGAAGTGGCCGACCCGAAGTCCCAGCGCACTGCCTTTCCGACGCCGGAATTTGCGCGCAACGAGTTCCGCTCGATCAAGCCCGAGTATCTGGTTGCGGTCGGCATCTGCACCCATCTTGGCTGCAATCCGGTTGGCCCCTTTGGGCCTGGTCAGAACGTGCAGCTCGGCTCGGGCCAGGGTTTTCTCTGTCCTTGCCACGGTTCGGTCTTCGATCTGGCCGGCCGCGTGTACAAGAACAAGCCGGCGCCTGACAACCTGGTAGTGCCGCCCTACAAATACCTGTCCGAGTCCGTCATCCTGATCGGTGACGACTCCAAAGCCTGATCCCGAGGACGTCCATGGCCGAACTGAAAAGCCAATATGCGGGGCTGGCGGGCTGGCTCGATGCACGCATGCCGACGGCGATGGCGGAGTACCGGAAGCACATGTCCGAGTACTACGCGCCGAAGAACTTCAACTTCTGGTACATCTTCGGCGGCCTGGCGATCACGGTGCTGGCACTGCAGATCATCACCGGCATCTTCCTGACGATGCATTACAAGCCCGATGCGGGTCTCGCTTTCGCATCGGTCGAATACATCATGCGCGACGTGCCCGGCGGCTGGTTCATCCGCTACATGCATTCAACCGGCGCGTCGTTTTTCTTCATCGTCGTCTACCTGCACATGTTCCGCGGCCTGATGTACGGCAGCTATCGGACGCCGCGCGAGCTCGTATGGATCTTCGGCTGCCTGATCTTCCTGTGCCTGATGGGAGAGGCCTTCTTCGGCTACCTGCTGCCGTGGGGCCAGATGAGTTACTGGGGCGCGCAGGTCATCATCAACCTGTTCGGTGCGATTCCCCTGATCGGACCCGACCTGTCGGTCTGGGTGCGCGGCGACTACGTGATCGGCGATGCCACGCTGAACCGGTTTTTCGCGATGCACGTGATCGCCATCCCGCTGGTGCTGATCGGCCTGGTTGTGGCGCACATCCTTGCGCTCCACGACGTCGGCTCGAACAACCCCGACGGCATCGAGATCAAGGACCGCAAGGATGCAAAGGGCATCCCGCTCGACGGCATTCCGTTCCACCCGTACTACACCGTGCACGACATCTTCTGGCTCTGCCTGTTCCTGATTCTGTTCTTCGCGGTGGCCTTCCTGGCGCCTGAGATGGGCGGTTACTTCCTTGAGTGGAACAACTTCATTCCGGCCGATCCGTATCAGGGACCCGCGCACATCGCGCCAGTCTGGTACTTCACGCCCTACTACTCGATCCTGCGCGCCACGACCGAGGCCTTCATGACCGTGCTTGCCTTCGGCATCGTCGGCCTGGCGGCGCTGATGATCATGACCGTGCGCAGCACGACCGTGCGGGCGGCAACCGCCGGAGCGTCGCTGGTGCTGGTGGCGCTGATGGTGGTGCCGGGCGTGAAGCTCGACCCGAAGTTCTGGGGGGTCGTGCTGATGGGTGCGTCGGTGCTGATCTTTCTCGGCCTGCCCTGGCTGGACCGCTCGCCGGTGAAATCGATGCGCTATCGGCCCGGTTGGCACTTCGCCCTGTTGATCGTCTGGGTCGTGGCCTTCATCGTGCTCGGCTACTTCGGCACCCAGCCACCGTCGGCGGCGGGTCAGGGTTTCTCAATGGTGGGAACGGTTATCTACTTTGCATTCTTTGTTCTCATGCCCTGGTGGAGCCGGATGGGAACGTTCAAGCCTGTCCCTGAGCGCGTCACGTTCAAGCCACACTGAGATCGCCAAAATTGAGATCGCCGACTGAAATGGATACAGGAAAACGAATGAATACGATCCTGTCCCGCCTCGTTGTGGTGATTGGCGCATTGGTGGCAGCGGGCAGTGCCGCTGCCTCCGGCGCCGGGATCCAGATGGATCGCTGGCCGGTCGAGCGCGGCAACAATCTGGCGTCGCTTCAAAGTGGCGCTCGCCTGTTTGCCAACTACTGCCTCGGCTGCCACAGCGCCAATCTGGTGCGCTGGAACCGGCTGCAGCAGATCGGCCTGGATGACAGGCAGATCAAGGAATTCCTGATCTTCGGCAGTCAGAAGGTCGGTGACACGATGAGGATCGCGATGACACCGGCCGAGGCCAAGGCCTGGTTCGGCAAGGTGCCGCCGGACCTGTCGGTGATCACGCGCGCACGCACCTCGTTTGACTATGCGGGCACCGATTACCTGTACACGCTGTTTCGCGGTTACTACCGTGACAACAGTATGGCCAACGGCTGGAACAACGTAGCCTTTCCGAGCATTGGCATGCCGCACATTTTCTGGGACCGGCAGGGTCCGCGCGAAGCGACGATCGAGGTCGTGCACCAGCACGAGGGTGACGGCAAGTCGCACGGCGCCAGGTTTGTGCGCACGACCACGGTTTACGACGTCGACGGCTTCGCCACGAAGACGGAAACCGAACTCACGGGACCGGCGACCGAGGGCTTCAGCTATTCCTTCAAGCCGGTCAATGCGCAGCAGGCACGGCAGTTCGACTCCGAAGTTGCGGATCTCGTGGGTTTTCTCGCCTTCATTACCGACCCCTCGCGCGCCTTGCGCGTCCGGATCGGCGTCTGGGTGCTGGTGTTTCTTGCCTTGTTCACCGTGATCGCCTGGCGCTTGAACTCCCTGTACTGGAAGGACATCAAATAGTTCTGGCGAGTTGTGCGCGGTGTCCTGCCTGGCCCGCGCAACTTGCCGCACTGATCAGACCCGCGGTCATCGAGTGTCCGGGCAACCGCAGGTATTGCAACGACAGCGCAGGCGCGCCGCCCGCCCGGCGGCGCAATGCTCTTGTACTTCGCTACCTTAACGATCGAGAAACAGATGATGGTGCTTTACTCCGGAACTACCTGCCCGTTTTCCCAGCGGTGCCGTTTCGTGCTGTTTGAAAAAGGCATGGACTTCGAGATCAAGGACGTTGATCTCTTTAACAAGCCCGAAGACATCAACGTGATGAACCCCTACGGCCAGGTGCCGATCCTGGTCGAACGCGATCTCGTGCTGTACGAGTCGAACATCATCAACGAGTACATCGACGAGCGCTTTCCACATCCGCAGCTGATGCCGGCCGATCCGGTCATGCGGGCGCGGACAAGATTGTTCCTGTTCAACTTCGAGCGCGAGCTGTTCGTGCATGTGCAGACCCTCGAGAACAGCGCCAACCAGAAGCTGACCGACAAGGCCCGTTCGACCATCCGCGACCGGCTGACAGTTGGCGCCTATCATGCTGAAGAACAAGTTCATGCTGGGTGATGACTTCTCCATGCTCGATGTCGCGCTAGCCCCGCTGCTCTGGCGCCTCGACCATTACGGGATCGATCTGCCGAAGACCGCGGCGCCGCTGCAGAAGTACGCCGAGCGGATTTTTTCGCGCCCGGCCTATATCGAGGCGCTGACGCCGTCCGAAAAAGTGATGCGCCGATAGAGCGGAGTCGGGAGCGCACTGGAACGACGCCCATCCAGGAAACCGAATCAAATGGCTGAACCTTCAACCACGCCCTATCTGATCCGTGCCATTCACGAGTGGTGCACGGAGTCTGGATACACACCCTACATCGCCGTGCTGGTTGGCGAAGGTGTGCGGGTGCCGGCCGAATTCGTCAAGGATGGCGAAATCGTTCTGAACATCTCGCCGCTGGCGACCAGCCGGCTACGCCTGGGCAATGAAGCGATCGAGTTTCAGGCGCGCTTTGGCGGAGTGGCGCGGGAAGTCTATGTTCCGGTCGCCAGGGTGCTGGCCGTCTATGCGCGCGAAAACGGACAGGGCATGGCTTTCGACGTCTCGCGCGACGCTGCAGGCGCGGTTGACGCGCCTGCCAGTGACGCCGCGAAGAGCACGCAGCCGGCGTTGTCGCTGCTCCAGTCGCCCTCTCCTGTATCGCTGGTCGTGCGGCCGGCCGTGGAAGACTCAAAGCCGATCGAGGGCGAGCCGGACGACACTCCGCCGGCACCTCGGCCCGGTGAACGGCCGCGACTCACACGCATCAAATAGTTGGCGGCCTGCATAGATCGCGGCCGAAATGGATCGCGTCCGAAAAGTCCGGGTACAGTTTCGTCCGCGCCGGCATAGCTCAGCTGGTAGAGCAGTGGTTTTGTAAACCAAAGGTCGGGGGTTCGATTCCCTCTGCCGGCACCATGAACACCTATGTGCCCGAGGGCGCGCATGGCGGTCGGGTGATGTGCAGCCGGTCTGCTGCGACCCATGCGCCCACCGACCCGCGGCACGCGACGCGAGGGCTGCCGCTTCGGGCGCCGAATCGCGGCATACGCAGTGAAGTGTCCGCTGTGTACGCCGGCGGTGCGACGCGGTCTTTTCTTTTCGAAATGATCGAACACGACCTAGAACCCCAATCGCTGACCAGGCGTGCAAGAAAGCGCTTCAATCAGCTTGCAAATTTCCAGTGTCTGGTGCGGCGGGAGCTCGCGCGACTTGGCGTTGGAGACAAACACTCCGTTGCCTTCGATCAACTGATGAGCGAATTGCTGCAGTCGACATTTACCGAAGAGCGTGCTGAATTGAACCGCGAAAGGCGCAGTTTCGGTTGATCCCCCCCAAGGCAAACGACGCTTGCCACCCTAGCTGGTTCCCTTTTCGCCTTTGGCGGTTTCTGATATCCGCAAGCCTCTGCCGTGGGCAAGGACCTTCAACCTGTCAATGATTCGTTTCACGTGTGGCCCGCTTTCACCAATCAACAAGGTGCCCGCTCCAAGCGCTATCTCAAGATTCAGAGCTCGAACCTGAACAGTTCCAATGTTCCGATGCTGCAACGAGTCGCCTGGCTCATACATCACAAGACAAGCGCGCGAAGAAAGGGGAAACACCTTTGTAGCTCCCGGCGTCGCCACTCCTGTGCCAAGAAAACGCGGATGATTTTTCGGAGGAATTAATACGAGCGGCGCATCTGAGGTAATGAACGCCGACGAGCGAGGAGCGTGACAAACAACCCAGTCCAACTGGGATAAGTGCACTCCAACCGGCTCGTAGACACTTAGCATTGCATGCAAAGTCGCATTGCGATGCACCTCGATCTTGTAGTCGCCTCGCTTGTGAAAGTCGACCATTTCGGCCGCTGAAACAAGCGACTGTTTTCCAGTTTCGGCCTCGAAGGATCGCAGCGCCTCGTCGGCCCGTTTCTCGTCCTTGAATGCCACCTCCCCGATACCTTTTGCCAATTGCCGATACGCACTTGCGACCATCTCCTCGAACCGCGGCCCACGACTCTGCATGAAGGCAAGGTACGCCGAGAAAGTCTCCTTCTCGCTCTGGTCGATGTATTGCCGTGATGCAAGCTTTCGCAAGACTGGCATGGCATGTCCCTCGACTTTCGCGAGCAACTGCTCGATGTCAGTCCGCTTGGATCCGTCGGCATCTTCCACTGTGTAGTAGTGCCCCCGTACGGCTGTGTTCTTTGGCGTCTGCGGCCGCAACTGCGAGCGTTTGCCGTCGTAAACGTAGAGAAGGCCCTCCTTGCAAAAACCCTCAAGGTAGCTTTCAGGAAGATGGTGATGACGCTTCGGAGCATTCATGGAACTGTCGCCACGCCCAAGTGGACATGATTCCTTGATTCTGAAGGACGGTCTACTCTGAATCAGGTACGAGGAGAGTTGTGGTGCAGAATTCTCTTTTGCTGTTTCTGGCCGGCCCGCTTGCCAACAGGTTCAAGCATCACTCACGGCGCTCTTGCGGCACAACGACCTCCAGCAGGGCGCGTTTCCGCGTGTTTGAAGTTCACACCATGTGGCAGCGAACGGGCCAAGAGCGGACGTTGCCGGACGGTTCCCTTTTCTCCAAGGAGCAGACAGAATCGCCAAAGTGGCTGTAGCCATCGACAGCGATAAAGGTTCTCCAAGTTGTGCAAGACTTGGAATTACTCTCCGAGAGCTGATCGACGACGAAGCAACGCTACGACTTTGACAGATGAGGCGGCCAGGTCAGACTTCCTTAGTTCGGATCGGTCACGGCGTGTTTGCCTGGCTGGCTGCATTTGCAGCGGCCTCCGTTTGTGCCGAATCCACATATACAGGCACCGGCTTTTTCGTCTCGACGAACGGGTATGCCATAACTTGCTTGCATGTGGTCGATGGAGCGGACGAAATCGCGATCCGCCTTGCAAACGGCAATGTGCGTCGAGCGATGGTTGTCAATATCGACCGCAAGAATGATCTGGCGGTTCTCCGAACTGAGGGTAAGTCGACGGCGTTGCCAATCGCCGCAAGATCCCAAGTTCGAAAGGGCGCTGAAGTATTCGCTCTGGGATTTCCGCTTGTAGGAATTCAGGGCCAAGAATCAAAGGTTACGAGCGGAATCGTGAGCAGCCTTTCCGGGATACACGACGATCCGACGTTGTTCCAAATAGCAACGCCGGTCCAACCTGGGAATTCCGGTGGACCTCTATTTTCGAGAGTAGGGCAACGTCGTTGGCGTGGTCTCGGCGAAGCTTGATTCAATTTCAGTTGCTCAGCGTACCGGCAGCATCTCTGAGAACGTCAACTATGCAATCAAAGCTGTGCTTGTGCAGCAACTTCTCCAGACACTTGTGGAAGTCCGCGGTTCTCTCGTTCCTGAACGGGTCGCCCAGTTCAGATCGACCGAGGACTTGATCGCGGCGGTTGATTCTGCGACGTTTCTGGTGGTGGCAATTCGTAATTCGGCGCAAGCGACTACCGCGAGCACTTTAGTTACCGAAAAGTACGCGGACATTTCCGAGAAGAATGCCGCCCGACTTGGGTTCATCGGTCGTGACGTTTCAGATGGCGTCTTGGTCGTGAGACCACTGCGTCCGAACATTCGTGTACAGGAAGGTGACATCATTCTTTGTCATGTTAAGGACAGGCCCGTTGCGGACGATCGTTGTCGCCAGACGTTGACGTACGTGGCGCTCATGAGTGAAATCCCCATCTATGCGGAGGCACACAGGGGGAGTGCCCCACCAAGCGCGGTGTTCTGGGTGCGTCGTGACGGCGTCGACGTTTTGCGGTCCATCACCTTGCGGGACTGATAGACAGCCTCTTTTTTTCGAGGCCCGCGATCCTCCAGTTGGAAGGGCAGGACGCTGAAAGTGACCTCCTTGGTTTTCTTTGGTCCGGTGAAAGTCAGGAGATGGTCTGACCTATGTGCTCGCGCTGCCTCCGCACTCCGAACAGGTCTTTCCGCTTGTTGCCTAGCTTGGTTGATAGATGCTTGACTGGCTGCCGGCGTCCTCTACTGATCCGGAGGCGTGGTGTTTCGTAGTAGCTGAGTTCGAAGCTGTCATCGGAAGGATCCGCGGCACACTTGGATAGATACGCTGAACCGACTACTGCGTAAGGGTGAATTTCTCGGAAACACTGGCGGCGCGCGGATCTACTACAAGGAATCCCGATCCTGAACGCATGCATGCTAGAGGTGGCCAGTGAAATGTGGCCGCTTGAGCGATTGATTCAGGCGCGCACCTGCAGGCCTCACTTGAGAGACCAGCCGAAGTGCGATCAGTGCCCGATGTCTCGTGCTCGAGTTGTTCGGTGCGTTGTTCGTCATTGACGGAGGCACACGAATAAATCGTCGCATTCGAGATCAAGAAGAGGGACCGCACAACGTCGTTCGCATTAAAGTCATGGACGCCTAGTGGTTCAGAGTTGCATCGCGTTGGTGGACTGTGGCCAAGTACCGTCGTTTGCGGTGGTCTAAATGTCGCATGGGGTCGCGTACTGCTCGGAGGACCCATGTCAACCTTCGCGATTAGAGCGATGGCCGCTTTCGGAGTCTCTCCGCAGACTTCTGCTTTGGGTCGGTCGTTCTGGGACGTCCGACGCGCCTACGACACCATGCCGTCGCTAAGCCCTTTACGGCGAGATTTGGTCAGTAGTTACTTATTGTCACTGACTACAAGTGCTGCCACACACTCGGCGCCATTACTCGTCATTAGAATGCTTGGTCATTGCGGCGCTGGGCATTGTGGCCGCATCGGCGCAAGCTACTCGCTCACATGAGCTTGTTTTGGTTTACTTCATGACTGAATCCACGGCTATCGTTTTGCCTGCTAGTGACTACCGCGACCGCAAGCGGCCTGCGTGGCTGCTGTCGCTTTTCGTGCCGCTGCTGGCCGCGGTCGGACCCTGTCTGTATCTGCTGACCGGGCAGCTTGCGATGCTCTGGGTACCAGTGGCATTCAACTACCTGGTCATACCGGCCGCCGACTACCTGATGGGAACCGACCGCAGCAATCCGCCAGAGTCTGCTGTTCCGGCGCTGGAGGCTGATCCCTACTACCGCTACGTGACCTACGCCCTGGTCCCCATCCTCTGGCTGGTCTTCATTTTCTCTGCGTGGTTCGTGGTCAGCTATGAGTTGCCGTGGTACGGCATGCTGGCGATGGTGTTTTCGACCGGCGGAGTTGGCGGCTTCTGCATCAACCTCGGCCACGAACTGGGCCACAAGCGAGGCAAGCTTGAACCCTGGTTGTCCCGGATCGTGCTCGCGGTCACCGGCTACGGCCACTTCTCGATCGAGCACAATCGCGGCCACCATCGCGATGTGGCGACTCCCGAGGATCCGGCCTCGTCCCGCATGGGAGAAAGCATCTACCGCTTCGTTCTGCGCGAGATGCCGGGGGCACTCCGACGTGCATGGAACCTTGAGAAGGAACGACTGAACCGCGGCGGCCGCTCGGTCTGGTCATACGAAAACGAAATCCTGCAGCCGCTGGCGATCACGATCGTCCTCTGGAGCGCATTGATCGCCTGGCTCGGAATCGGAGTCGTGCCCTTTCTGCTGCTGGCTTCGTTCTGGGCAAACTTCCAGCTGACGTCAGCCAACTACGTCGAGCACTACGGCTTGCTGCGCCAGCGTTTGGCGAACGGCAAATTGGAGATGTGCCAGCCGCACCACTCCTGGAACAGCAATCACATCTTCTCGAACTGGGCGGTATTCCACCTGCAGCGTCACTCAGACCATCATGCTCATCCGGCGCGGCGCTATCAGTCCTTGCGTCATTTCGAGAACCTGCCGCAACTCCCGAGCGGCTACTTCGGCATGTTCCCGATCGCCTATGTGCCGCCGCTGTGGTACCGGATCATGGACCCGCGCCTGCTTGAAGTGACCGGTCGTGATCCGCGCCGTATCAATTTTCAGCCGGAACAGCGCGCCAGATTGATGCGGCGTTACGAATTGGCTGACTCGCTGTAGGCGAGCCGGCACCGCCAGACCATTGCGTCATGGCTCGCTATGTCTGTCCCGAGTGCGGTTACGCCTATGACGAAGCCCAAGGTGATGAGCACGAAGGCTATGCGCCGGGCACCTTGTTCAACACGCTGCCGGAAGACTTTGCCTGTCCTGGCTGCGCGGTCAGATTCCGCGACGACTTTGTCGTCGACGCGGACGAACCGGGGTAGTGCGCCCTTGGTGCTGTCCTGCGGCTGACTCAGATCACACTTCAGTGTTGCACTGGGGCGGGCAAACTTCGCCGTTCCGATGTTGGTCGTCGACCACGGCCCCCCCAACGGGGTAGGAAGATTGGTGCCGACGGCTGATACCTTGTCCGACGTTTTGGGAATCCTCGGCAATGGCGATTGGCCACCTCTTTCTGCCCAACCACATTCATGCAGCTCGCCTTCACCGTTGAAATTTCACGCGCTCTGGACGAGGTGTTCCACGTCGTCGCCAATCTGGAGAACGATCCCAGGTGGCAGTCGGCCGTGATTGCCACGACCAAATTGACGGAAGGACCGGTGGGGAACGGGACGCGCTTCGAGCATCAGCTTCGACTGCTCGGAAAACCGGCGCGCGTCAAGATCGAGTTTTCTGAATTCAGATCACGGTCTTCCTATCGACTGAGGGCGGACTGGGGTTCGTTGAGCTTCGACACCGACGTCCGGTTTGAACCGATCAGTGCCGGGACGCAATTGAGTGTCGTAGTTGGCGCTCCCCACCTAACGGGCCTGGCGCGCATCGCGGTTGCCGCGCTTTCACGCAATCGACAGCGCGAGATCGAAGCCGACCTCGTCAATCTGAAAGCTCAGATGGAAGCCGGTCGACTCTGATCCTCGGCTGAACCGAGAGCGCGAAGTGAAGTGCTCTCGCGACGGCGCTATGCCTCGGCGCCCCCCGACACGGGGGTGCACCTGAGACCCGGTCGTTCCTACCATCGTCGGCAATGCGGGGCCAGAGTGCCGAGCGGACGTCTTGCTGCGCTCGCCGGCCAAGCTCACAAGCCCCCCTCACTGTTGGGAGATCTCAGATGTCCAGCGCCGTTGTCGACACGATCCGACCGAACCTTGCCACAAGTACCGTCGATCCCGTTGGCGAACGCATGCGTGAGGTGCTTGCCCGCCAGCGTGCTGCGATGCTGGCCGACGGGCCGCCGTCGGCGGAACTGCGTATCGATCGGATCGATCGCGCCATCGCGCTGCTGCTGACGCATCGCGACGCGCTCTGCGATGCCATTGCGGCGGACTACATCGTGCGTTCGCCCAAGCAGACCCTGATGGTCGATGTGGCCACCTCGATCGACGGACTCAAGCACGCGCGCAAGCATCTGCGCGGCTGGATGAAGCCCGAGCGGCGGCAGCCGAACTTCCCGCTGGGACTGCTCGGTGCGCGCACGCATGTCGAGTTCCAGCCCTGCGGCATCGTCGCCAACATCGTGCCATGGAACTTCCCGATTTACCTTGCGTTCGGCCCGATGGCAGGAATCTTTGCTGCGGGCAACCGATGCATGACCAAGATGTCGGAGCTGGTGCCCGAAACGGCGGCACTCGTGCAGGAATTGGTGGCGGCGTCGTTCGACGAGAGCGAATTCGCGGTGTTCTGTGGCGACGCCGAAGTCGGAGCCGCCTTTGCCGCATTGCCGTTCAACCACCTGTTTTTCACCGGCAGTCCGCGCGTCGGCAAGCTCGTCATGCGAGCCGCGGCCGAGAACCTGACGCCGGTCACGCTCGAACTCGGCGGCAAGTCGCCGGTCATTGTCGATGCTTCGGCCGACCTGGGGCGGGTCGCCCACCGGGTCGCGTGGGGCAAGCTGTTGAACGCCGGCCAGGCCTGCCTGGCGCCTGACTATGTGATGCTGCCGGCGGGGCGGATCGACGAGTTCATCGCCGAGTTTCGTGGCGCTGTGGCCAAGATGTATCCGACACTGCTGAACAACCCGGAATACCCCTCGCTTGCCAGTACGATTCAGCAGCGGCGGCTGAACACCACCTTGGTCGACGCCCGGGCGCGTGGCATCAGGCTGGTTGAGATCAATCCGGCCGGTGAGGACTTCGACGCGCAGACGACACGCAAGATGGTGCCCACCATTTGGTGGATCCGGACGATGACAGCCTCGCGATGCAGAACGAGATCTTCGGCCCGCTGTTGCCGCTGATGAGCTACGAGTCGATCGATGCGGCGATCGCCTATGTCAACGCCCGTCCGCGTCCGCTCGCCCTGTACTACTTCGGCGATGACCGTGCAACCGCCGAGCGGGTGCTGCGGCTGACCACGTCGGGCGGCGCCTGTGTCAACGAGCTCATCGTGCACGCCATGCAGGACAATCTTCCTTTCGGCGGGTGCGGCAATTCGGGCATGGGCGCCTACCACGGCGAGCACGGCTTCCGCACTTTCAGCCACCAGAAATCGGTTTTTACTGCCAGCCGCTGGGTATCCGATCCGCTCTTTTTCATGCGACCACCATACGGACGCACACTGGAGCGCGTTCTCGCGTTCATGCTGCGCAAATGAGCGGGTGGCCCGCGACGGCGATCACAGACGACCGTCAGCGGGCTGTGGCGAATGCCGGTTGCGCGCGCGGAGTCAGACTTCTTAAGTAACCCTCGGCCTGCGCGCGGCGATCTCCGCCGGCCTCAGGAGCAACGCGATGTACGACAATGTCTTCGTTGCCGGGTCGGCATGATTCCGTTCAGAAAGCCGGGCGGTAGTCTGCGGTAACACGAGATGGTTACGGCGCAATGAACGAAATCGGGGAGCATGAAATGAACATTACCTCGTACCTTTCCAAGGATCTGTTCAAGGGCCGGACCGTTTTCATTACCGGCGGCGGCAGCGGCATCAAT
This sequence comes from uncultured beta proteobacterium, assembly GCA_963735955.1. Lineage (GTDB taxonomy): Bacteria > Pseudomonadota > Gammaproteobacteria > Burkholderiales > Burkholderiaceae_F > CAVTND01. The sequence continues at coordinate 37,509 of CAVTND010000018.1, forward strand.
CTAGGCGTCGCCCGGAACTTTGCGGCGCTGGGCGCGAACATCGCAATCTGCGGCCGCACGCAGGAAAAGCTGGACAAGGCCGCGGCCGAACTGCGTGAACTTGGCGCCAAGGTATGCGCGGTCGCGGCCGATGTGCGCGACTACGCCGCACTCGAATCCGCGTTTGGCAGGAGCAGGCAGGAGCTTGGGCCGATGGCTGTGCTGGTGGCGGGTGCGGCCGGCAACTTCCCGGTTGCGGCCGAAAAGCTTTCCGCGAACGGCTTCAAGACGGTCATCGACATCGACCTGCTGGGCGCTTTTAACGCCGCGCGCGCGGCCTTCGAACAGCTCAAGGAAACACGGGGCACGGTCATCTTCATGTCGGCCGGCATGGCCTACATGCCGCATGCGTTTCAGGCGCACGTCGGGGCCGCCAAGGCCGGCATCGACATGCTGATGAAGAACCTGGCCCTCGAGTGGGGCGCTTACGGCATCCGCGCCAACAGCATCGTGCCAGGACCGATCGAAGGGACCGAGGGCATGAAGCGGCTGCTGAACCCGGAGCAGGAGAAGGCCTACCTGCGCAGCATTCCACTGGGGCGTATGGGGACGGTCGATGACATCGGCCAGACGGCTGCCTTCCTCGCCTCGCCGCTGGCGGCCTACATCTCCGGCTGCGTGGTCGTCTGCGATGGTGGACAGAACCTCGCCGGCTCGGCGCTGTTCAATGTGGGCATCGGACAGATGCTGCGCGCCCAGCAAGCTTGAGTCGACGATGAACTACGAAACACTGAGCGTTGCAGTGGCCGATGGCGTGGCGACCGTCGAGCTGAACCGGCCGGACAAGGCCAACGCCATGAACCGGGCGATGTGGCAAGAGATTCGCTCGGCTTTTCGCTGGGTGGATGAGACTCCCGAAGCGCGGGTCGCCGTGATAAGCGGCCGGGGGAGAGGGTTCACCGCCGGCATCGACCTCGCATTTATCGCCGAACTGATGAAACAGAGTCGTGGCGGCTGCGAGGGCCGCGCGAGCGAGGCACTGCGCCGGCAGATCCTTGACCTTCAGGATGACTTGAGCAGCATCGAGCGCTGTCGCAAGCCGGTCATCGCCGCGATCCATGGCGCCTGCATTGGTGGCGGCATCGATCTGATCACGTGTTGCGACATGCGGTACGCCTCGGCCGATGCATACTTCTCGGTCAAAGAGGTTGACCTCGCCGTGACCGCCGACCTGGGCACACTGCAGCGCCTGCCGAAGCTTGTGCCGGAAGGCGTCGCGCGCGAGCTGGCCTATACCGGTCGCCGCTTTGACGCGGCGGAGGCAAAAGAGATCGGCTTGGTCAACCGCGTGTTCGACTCCGCCGACAGCCTGCGCAAGGGCGTCGCCGAGATCGCTGCGACGATTGCCGGCAAATCGCCTCTGGCTATGCGCGGCATAAAGGAAATGCTGATTTACTCGCGCGACCATTCCGTGGCCGACGGCCTGAACTACGTCGCCACGTGGAACGCGGCCATGCTCCTGTCCGAGGATGTGGGCGAGGCCATGACTGCGGCGAAAGAGAAACGCGCCGCGAGCTTCAGAAATTAGCGCGCAAGCAAGCACCGGGAGTACCAAAGACATGAATGACATGAGCCATCCGCCGCATTCATTCGGCCTCGCGCCGCACTATCGCGAGATCCTCGAGCAGGCGGACCGCTTCGCGCGCAAAGAGCTGCATCCGCTGCTGCCGAGAATGGACGACGAGGAATGGTGGCCGGACCACCTGTTCCCGCTGGTTGGAAAGAACGGCTATCTCGGTGTCACGGTACCCGAGTCCCTCGGCGGCGCCGGCATGGACTTTCTCGCACAGTGCCTCGTCGCCGAGGCCTTTTCCCGCTGGAACGCCGACGCTGCGATGAGCCTGGGTGCGCACGACAATCTGTGCGTCAATAACCTTTTGCGCAATGCCTCGCCTGAGTTGCAGCGCAAATATCTGCCCGGTCTGTGCAATGGGACGCTGGTCGGCGCACTGGGACTGACCGAACCGGGAGCAGGGTCCGACGCGCTCGGCAGCATGCACACGACGGCGCGGCGCGACGGTGATCACTATGTGCTGAACGGCACCAAGCTCTTCATCACCAATGGTCCGATTGCCGATGTGCTGCTGGTCTATGCGAAGACGAGCCCGGAGCGCGGGCCACACGGAATCTCGGCATTCGTTGTCGAGAAAGGTTTCCCGGGATTTTCGGTCGCACAGAAACTCTCCAAGATGGGCTTGCGCGGCAGTCCGACCGGTGAGTTGGTGTTCAACGAATGTCGCGTGCCGGTGGGAAACCTGGTCGGCGAAGAGGATCGCGGCGTCTCGGTCACGATGAGCGGGCTCGACCTGGAGCGCTGCTTCGTGAGCTTCTTCTGCCTGGGCATGGCCGAGCGTTGCCTCGAGCTATCGATCGACTACGCGCGGACGCGCAAGCAGTTCGGCCGACCGATCGGCGAGTTCCAGATGGTTCAGCAGATGATCGCCGACATGTACACCTCGATCGAGGCCCTGCGCAGCTTCACTTATCAGGTCGCAACGGAGTTGAACGAACTGGAACTCGGCGCGGGTGGCCGTGGCGAAGTGCACAAGCGGGCCGCCGCCGTGCTGCTGCTTGCGGGTCAGACCTCGACCCGCTGCGCGGACGCCGGCGTGCAGATTCACGGCGGTTCCGGCTTCATTTGGGACACCGAGATCAACCGGATCTATCGCGGCGCCAAGCTGGGCGAAATCGGCGCCGGCACCAATGAAGTACGACGCGTGATCATTGCGCGCGAACTGCTCGGCCTTTGACACGGTCATTGCGTCGACCTTACAAACACTCTCGCCCGTGGGCGATCAAGGAAACTCATGCAACAACTTGCCGGCCAGGACGCCAGCTTCCTCTATGTCGAAAATGAATCGATCAAGTCGCATTTCACGATCCTGACGCTCTACGACCAGAGCAAGCTGAAGAAGCCTTTGCGCTACCGCGACATCCTGACTTACTTCGATGCGCGCATCGCCGGCATGCCGGTGTTCCGGCGCAAGCTCTTTCCGGTGCCGCTTGATCTCGACGCCCCCTACTTCGCCGACGATCCAGGCTTCAACATCGAAGCGCACGTGCGCCACATTGCGCTGCCCAAGCCGGGCGACTGGCGCCAGTTCTGCATTCTGGCGGCACAGATCCAGGCGGTGCCGATCGACATGAACAAGCCGCTGTGGGACATGCATGTCATCGAGGGCCTGGACAGTGTCGAGGGGATTCCGTCCGGCAGTTTTGCGATCCTGACCCGGCTGCACCACGCGATTGCCGATGGCACTACGGCGCGCGGCATCCTGATGGCCCTGCATCACCCTGCCGGCAAGACGCCGCCGCCACTGCAGGCATCGGCGGCGGAATTGCCGCCCTCGCTGGCCGCGATGGCCGTGCGCGGCGCGAAAAACAATGCGCGCCAACTGTCCGGCATCCCGCTGCGCCTGGCCAAGCTGATTCCGGGCGCCGGGCCGGCGCTGACCAAGGTCGCTTCCGCGGTCGTCGAAAAGATGTTTACAGACGACGGTGACACCGACGAACTCGACGGCACCAAGGTGCCGAAGACAATCTTCAACGGCGATATGGAGTATCGCCGCGTGTTCCAGTTGCGTCGCTATCCGCTCGACGCGATCAAGCGCATGCGGGAGCTGGCGCCGGGCTCGACGCTGAATGACGTGGTGCTCTCGATGATCGGCGGCGGACTGAAGCGCTATCTCGCTGCCCGCGGCGAAAAGCACGACGTCAATCTGGTCGCACTGTGTCCCGTCAACCTCCGAGAGGACAAGCTCACCAACGCCAGCCAGCTCGGAAACAATATCTCGCTGATGCAGGTAAACCTGAACACGCGGACCGCTGGTTCCGCCAAGCGCCTGGCGAAAGTGCTTGAAGCAACTACGGCAGCCAAGCTTGCGCAGAAGGCCTCGACCGCCAAGGAAATCATCGCACTGTCGAAGAATGCGCCCAACCTGTTGCTGGCTGCCGGTTCGAGGCTGGCGACGCGCGCTGCGTTTCGCAAGGGCAGCGCCGTGCGATTGGCCAACTGCATCATCACGAACGTGCCCGGACCACAGGAACCGCTGTACTTCATGGGCGCGCGACTCGAACTCTTCACCGGCGTTGCGCCTATCACGCCGGGCACCGGCGTCACTTTCCCGGTAACGAGCTACTGCGGCCAGTTGTGCATCTCCTTCACTGCCTGTCCCGGTTGGGTCGAAGACCCGCAGCAGTTGGCTCAATGCCTTGACGAGAGTTTCAACGAAATGCTCAAGGCCTTGCCGCCCAAGAGGATTCGTGGCTCAGCGCGCAAGCCGGTCCGTTCGCCAGAACGCAAAGCGGCCTAAGCACTCCGAGGCCCTGCAGTCCTTTGTGCAATGGGTGCAGCGGGCCCCGGCGATCGGAGCTGACGGTCGTTCAGGGCGCCGTGGCGTGAGGAAGCACTGGGGCTGATGCTCCCTCAAGGCGCCACTTAGGGTCGAAAGTCATTGGCCGACCCGCCCAACCGGGGGGTTAGTTGCGAGATCCTCGAGGCGTAAGTTCCTTTCTTCCGCACCGGAATCTCAGTCCGGATCTGTGTGTTGCCAGCCACCTCCCGAAGGACCAGCAGTGAACGTCACCCAGCCACTCCACCGCAATCTTCAGTTGGGCGCGGATCGCGTGATGACGATCTGCGGCGAGCGGTCGCAGACCACGCGCCAGTTCGTCGACCGCGTTGCTCGCCTGGCTGGCGCTCTACAGCAACTCGGCATGGCATCGGGCGACCGGGTGGGGATGCTCAGCCTGAACTCGGATCGCTATGTCGAGTATTTCTTTGCCGTTCCCTGGGGCGACGGTGTGCTCAATCCATGCAACATCCGCTGGAGCGCCAAGGAGAACGCCTATGCGCTGGCTGACTCCGAAACCACGATCCTGATCGTCGATGAGCACTTCAAGGCCATGGCGATCGAACTTCAGGAGGAGGTCAAGTCGCTGCGCCACATCATCTATGCGGGCGACGTCGAGACGCCGCCGGGCATGCTGAGCTATGAAGGCCTGCTCGAGGAAGCGCAGCCGGTCGAGGACGCCGCGCCGCGGCGGGTGATGCGCTGCTTGGAATCTTCTATACCGGCGGCACGACCGGCTTTCCAAAAGGCGTGATGATCAGCCACCGGGCCTTCTGGACCAGCCAGATCTCGGTCACGGCCGAAGGTGTCATTCCGCCCAGACGCGATTCTGCTGCGTGCAGCGCCGATGTTCCACATGGCCGACCAGGCGATCGGATATGTCGGTGTCTGCAGCGCGCCTGTCACGTGATCCTGCCGACCTTTCACCCCAGTGACGGTCATGCAGGCGATCGAGCGCCATCGCATCGACGCGGCATTGCTGGTGCCGACCATGATCCAGCTGCTCGTCTACCACCCGGATGCGCGCAATTACGATCTCGTGTCCTTGCGGCATCTGGTCTACGGCGCATCGCCGATCCAGGAAAAGGTCGTGCTCGACACGATGAAACTGCTGCCCGGAATGCAAGCTGATTCAGGCTTACGGACAGACTGAGATGGCGCCGGTGGTGTCGATACTCGGGCCGGAACACCACTCGGCGCAGGGTGCGGCCGCCGGCATGCTGCGCTCGTGCGGACGCGCCACTCTGGCGGTGGAACTTAGGATTGTCGATGCGCACGGCAAGGAAGTGCCGCGCGGCACAGTTGGCGAGATCGCGGCGCGCGGTCCGAGCATGATGCAGGGCTACTGGAACAAGCCCGAACAGACCAAGGTTGCGTTGCCTGGCGATGGCTGGCTGCGCACCGGCGACGGCGCCTACATGGACGAAAAGGGCTACATGTTCATCGTCGACCGGGTCAAGGACATGATCGTTACCGGTGGCGAAAATGTGTTTTCGGCCGAAGTCGAGAACGCGCTCGCGAGCCATGTCGACGTCGCGATGTGCGCGGTGATCGGCGTTCCCGACGAACAATGGGGCGAGGCAGTCCACGCCGTCGTCGTGCCCAGGAGCGGCAAGGCGCCGGCAGCAGCCGAGCTCATCGCCCACTGCAAGACTCTGATCGCCGGCTACAAGTGTCCGAAGTCGCGTCGAGCTTCGCGAGGCGCTGCCATTGTCGGGCGCCGGCAAGGTATTGAAGACCGAATTGCGGGAACCATACTGGAAGAACAAGGCACGGCGCGTCGCCTGACGCGGCCCGACCGTTGACGGAAGAATTGCAATGTTGACTCGATTCTTTCGTCAACTTGCGAGGCCAAAGCGCGAACTTGCGCTATACGAAGGGATGGAGAAGAACAATGAAGATTCCACGCAGACGGGCGCTACTCGCCGCCGCCATCGGCCTGGTGCTGGGCACAACGATGTCATTGCCGCCGATGGCGCAGGAAGTTCTGCCGCGAGCGCCGCAGCCGTTCAAGGGCAAGGTCGGCCGCACGGCGGCGGACTCCACGCCCGACTTTCCGAAGGCCGTCACGGCGCCCAAGGGTGCGCCGAACGTCTTGCTGATCATGACCGATGATGTGGGATTCGCGGCATCGTCGACCTTCGGCGGCGCGATTCCGACGCCTACCTTCGACACCCTGGCGCAAGGCCGGCCTGCGCTAAACACCTTTCACACGACCGCGCTCTGCTCGCCAACGCGCGCGGCGCTCCTTACCGGGCGCAATCATCACACCAACGCGACCGGCGTCGTTACGGAAATCGGCACGGGCTACCCCGGCTACAACTCGCTGATGCCGAAGAGTTACGGCGACCGTCGCCGAGGTGCTTGAAGCAGCATGGGTACAACACCTCGTGGTACGGCAAGAACCACAACGTCCCCGACTGGCAGTCGAGCCAGGCTGGACCGTTCGATCTGCTGGCCGACCGCGCTCGGCTTCGAGTACTTCTATGGATTCATTGGCGGCGATACCGACCAGTGGCATTCCGCCGTCTTTGAGGGTACCAATCCGATCGAGCCCGAAGAACAGCGCGGCCCCAATCCCAAGCACTTCGACGAGCTGATGGCCGACAAGGCGATTACCTGGATTCGCACGCAACACTCGCTCGCACCGGACAAGCCGTTCTTTGCGTACTACGCGCCTGGACTGACCCACGCACCGCACCACGCACCGAAGGAGTGGATCACGAAGTTCAAGGGTCAGTTCGACATGGGCTGGGACCAGTTGCGCGAAGAGACTCTATGCCCGTCAGATTCAGCTCGGAGTTATTCCCGCCGACACCAAGCTGACGCCGCGGCCGAAAGAAATCCCGTCGTGGGAATCGCGCAGCGTCGAAGAAAAGAAGCTCTACGCCCGCATGATGGAGGTCTATGCGGCGTCCCTGGCCTATGTCGACTACAACATCGGGCGGGTCATCAAGGCCATCGAGGACATCGGCGAACTGGACAACACGCTGATCATCTTCATCCAGGGCGACAACGGAGCGAGCGGCGAGGGCACCTTGCAAGGGCTGGTCAACGAAGTCGGCGTAGCCGCCAACGGCGTCCAGGAGACGCTCCCGTATCTGCTGTCCATCATGGACGACCTCGGGGGTCCGTTGACCTACAACCACTACCCCGTTGGATGGGCGCACGCGATGGATACGCCGTTCCAGTGGACGAAGCAGGTCGCCTCGCACTTCGGCGGCACGCGCAACGGCATGGTCATTTCGTGGCCCACCCGGATCAAACAGGCCGACGAGGTGCGTTCGCAGTCCAGTTCGGTGATCGACATCGTGCCGACGATCCTGGAAGCAAGCGGTGTCGAGGCGCCGACGGTGATCAACGGTGTCAAGCAGACGCCGATCGAAGGCTTCAGCATGGTCTACAGCTTCGAAAACGCGAAGGCGGCGTCGCACCATACGTCGCAGTACTTCGAGATGCTGGGCAACCGCGCGATCTATCTCGACGGCTGGATGGCGACCACTTCGCCGCTGCGGTTGCCGTGGGCACCGCCGGCCATCGGCAAGGCCACACCCAACCCGGATGATTTCCAGTGGGAGCTGTATCGCGTGTCCGTCGACTTCTCGCCGTCGGACAATCTCGCCGCTCAGAATCCCGCCAAGCTCAAGGAATTGCAGGCCGTCTTCGACCTCGAAGCCAAGAAGTACAACGTCTATCCGCTCGACTCGTCGCTAGCCGAGCGGCCGATTCCGGCTTCGTCCGAGCCTGACTCGCGGCCGCACGATCTTCACCTATTACCCGGGAACGATCCGCATTCCCGAAGGTGCCGCGCCAGACACCAAGAACAAGGACTTCAGCGTCACCGCAGAGGTTGAAATACCGGACGGTGGAGCCGACGGCGTGCTGATCACGCAAGGCGGACGATTCGGTGGCTGGGGCTTGATCATCCTCGACGGCAAGCCGGAGTTCGCCTACGCGTTCTCCAACCAGAAGCAGCACAAGTATCGCGTTGCCTCGAGCGAGAAACTGGCACCCGGCAAGCACACGATCAAATTTGAATCGAAGTACGCCGGTCCCGGCATGGGCAAGAGCGCCATGGGCACGCTCTCGGTCGATGGCAAGCAGGTCGCACAAGGCAGGATCGAACGCACCATTCCGCTGCGCTTTTCGCTCGACGAGACAATGGACGTGGGCGAGGACACGGGCACGCCCGTGGTCGAGGACTACGTAGGCAAGATGCCGTTCAAGTTCACTGGTGATCTCAAGAAGGTGGTCATCGAGTTGGGCAAGAGCGGCCTTGCGGCGAGCGACATAAAGCAACTCGAGGAAGGCACTAGAAAGGTGGCCGCGGTGCGGGACTGAATGGTCTTGGCGAGTATCGTCGTAAACCACGAGGACAATCCAGGCGGGATCTGATCCGGGATGATCAGGCCCTTGGCGCTGCCGTTTGCGAGGAACCGTCCGCCACTCTGCAGTGCGTCGCGATCGCCTCGACCAGCACCGGGTGCAGCGCGCGCGGAAGGTCGTGTCCCATTCCCTCGATCACTTTCAACTGCGCACCCTTGATGTGGTGCGCGGTGTCGCGCCCGGCCGCCATCGGCACCAGCGGATCGGCGGCGCCATGGATGACCAGCGTCGGTGCCGTTATTTTCGGCAGCAGCCACCGCCGATCGCCGGATGCCATGATCGCCAGCAGCTGATTCGCGGTGCCGGCAGGGTAGTAAGAGCGGCGCACACTGCGCTCGATCCGCGCGCGCAGTTCATTGTGATCGGTCGGATAGCCGGGGCTGCCAATGACGCCGAAAAGCTCGATCAGTCGCCGCGTCACGCTCTCCGGGTCGTCCGGATCGTCAGGTCGGCTGAGCAGCGCGCGTTGCGCCTTGGGCGTTCCCCGCGAGACGCGGCGGTTGCCGCTCGATGACATGATCGAAGTCAGGCTCGCGGTTCGCGCCGTGTAATGCGCGGCGACCAGCTGCGCGACCATCCCGCCCATCGACACGCCGACAATGTGTGCCCGCGTTATCTGGAGCGCGTCGAGCAATCCGACGGTGTCGGCCGCCATATCGTCGAGCGTATAGGGTGCGCGCACCGGCAAGCGGGCCCACGCTCGCGCGATCTGCAGCAGCAGGTTGGGTTTCTTGTGGACGCGGATCCGCGTCGAGAGCCCGCAATCCCGGTTGTCGAACGCGATCACGCGAAAGCCTTGCGCGACGAGCCCATCACGAAAGCCATCGGGCCAGGACGTGAGCTGCATGCCGAGTCCCATGATCAGCAGGATCGGCGGCGCCGCCGCCTCGCCCCAGGTCTCGTATTCAAGGGTAATGCCGTTCGCTTCGACGCTTGCCAATTTGCCTCCCCTTTTGAGCACAGCGAACTACTGAGTCCAATGTGTCACGGCCAACGGTTGCGCCCCAGCAGCGTAACCGACGACAGGTTTTCGGCGAGGTTTCGGGCCGGATAGTCGAATTGCCCCTTGGCTGACCTGAGCGAGGTCAAGGCGTTCCACAACCTGGTTTGACGCTCTGGGAGATTGCGACGTACCTTGCCTGCTGCGCCTCTCTTGGGATAGCGGCGCCAGGAGAATGAATGGCAGATCCGGCACTTGCGCTGGTCGAAGGGCTCAACCTCGGGCCCGAGTTCCTTGCCAGCAAAGTCACGGCGCCGCGCGTCGCGGGGCGCTGGATCGCGCGCAAACGCCTGTTCGATCGCCTCGGCATTCCGCCGGCGCGCGCGCTGACGCTGATCAGCGCGCCACCCGGATTTGGCAAGAGCTCGCTGCTGGCAAGCTGGTGCCGCGAACTGGTGAGCGCCGACATCCGGCCGGCGTGGCTCAGCGTGGATGAGCAGGACAGCGACCTGCACCTGTTTTTGGTTCACGTCGCCGCTGCCCTCAACGTGAGCGATGCGGCCATCGGCGCCGATGTTATTGAACTGGTCGGACGGCGCGGCCGCTCGGTATCGCCGACCCTCGTGTTGCACCTGCTGCTCGACAGCATTGCTGCTCAGCCGGGCAAAGTGGTGCTGGTCATTGACGACTACCACACAGCGGCCCTGGAGGAGATCGACCAGGCGCTATGCGACTTCGTCGCGCGGGCGCCACGCAACCTGCACGTCATCGTCGCCGGGCGCAGTGCTCCCCAACTGCGACTGGCACGACTGCGGTCGTCCGAGGAGCTCGTCGAACTCGGAGCGCCCGATCTTGCATTCGACTTTGAAGAAATTCGTGCTTTCTTCGTCATTGCGGTCCGGTTTCGAACCGTCGGCCAAGGAGCTGGCGCAATTGCGCGAGTTTTCCGAAGGCTGGCCCGCCTGCCTTCAGGTGGCAGCGATCTCGATGCGACGCAAGCAGAGCTTCGCACGCGCACTTGACGCGCCGAGCTTCAAGCTGCGCGATATGACCGAGTACCTGCGCGCTACGGTCTTGCATTCGCTTGAGCCAGAACTGCGCAGCTTCCTCATTCGCACTGCGATTCTCGAACGATTCAGCGCAGCACTGGCCGGGAGAGTGGCGGGGGTCGACAACGCGCGCGCGCTGCTTGAGGCGATCGAGCGCCGACAGCTGTTCCTGGTTCCCCTGGATGATCGCGGGGAGTGGTTCCGCTATCACCAGCTGTTCGGCAATTGCCTGCGGGAAGAGCTCGCGCGGAGCGGCGAAGCCAACATTGCAGTCCTGCATCGAACGGCTTCCGACTGGTTTGCCGAAGCCGCGCTGTGGGGCGAGGCGGTGCGACATGCGCTCGCGGCCGACGACGAAGCGAGAGCGCTGGAGATCGTCGAAGGCTGCGCGATCGAACTGGTGCGACGGGGCGACTTTCTGACCTTGACCGGCTTGTTGCGCAAGCTGCCCGAATCCCGCTGGCGTACCAGCGTGCCACTCCAGATCGCGTTCGCATGGTCGCTCGCGTATTCAGGGGAAGCGAGCGAACCCAACCAGGTGCTCGATGAGATATTGGGTCGAAGCAGTGCATTGCCTGACCGCGAGCGGCTGGAAGTTGAATCCGACGTGCTTCTGATCCGCCTGACGATTGCGGTCATGCAGGACGACACTGAACTCGCCGAACGGCTGTTGCGCGAGTTCGATCCGGCGCTCGCCGATCGGGACGCGTGGAGCGGCGACATCGTGAACTCTTGTGCCGCCTTTGTTCGCCTGCACGCTGGCGATGCTCACGGGGCACGGCAGTTTCTGCCCTGCGTCTATCCATTCAAGCGCATTTATCAGCAAGTGATTCTTGCCACTAGTTGGCTGCGCGAGGCGAAGCCCCGCGAGGCTGAACGCGAAATTGCGCGCGCGCAGGAGCTCGCCCTTGGGGAATTCGGTGCGGGCTCGATTTCGAATCTGTTGTGCGAGGCCTTGCTGGCAGCGACGTACTACGAGCGCGCGCAGTTCGAGCGCGTCGAGGCTGGAGTCGGGCGGCGGCTGGCGATGCTTGACGAAGTTGCCCCGACCGACGTGCTCATCCCGGCCTACTGTGCGGTGGCCTGGAGCCGCGCGGCGCGCGGGGTACCGGAGCAGGCGGAAGTCCTGCTGAACCACTTGCGCCAGCTGGGCACCGAGCGCGGCTGGCTGCGTGCCGAGGCTGTCGCCCTGCTCGAAATAGTGCGCTTGCGCCTGTCCGGCGACAGCACTTTAGAGCTCGGCGACATCGCGCCGCGTCTGGGTGAGATAGCGGCCGGACCGATGCCCGCTGTGCAATGCGCACGATCGACCGCCATGCGTGCGGCCAGGCTCGGAGCGGCGGTGTGCGCAGCGATGCAACGGATCGGAGATCAAGCGCTCGGGCCACTTGCTGCAGTCGTCAAGGAAGTTGAGGAATTCGAAGCGCCGGCACTGGCGATGAAAGCGGAACTGCTGCTGGCGAGAGTCTGCTGGGAACATCATGCCGCGAGCCGCGCTTGCGAGGCACTGAACCGCGCTGTGGAACGCGCGACAGAACTCGGCATGACGCAGACGGTGCGCGATGCGGGCGAATGGACCCGCGCCGCCGGAAACGGCGCAATGGCTGCGCTGGTGCAGTCCGATGAGGGCGCTGTGAAGACCACAGCGCAGGCTGGCCCCAAACGCGAGGACTTGAGCTTGCGGGAAATGGAAATCCTGCAACTGGTCGGCCGCGGGTTCAGCAACAAGGAAATCGGCAAGGCATTGAAAATCGGACCCGAAACCGTCAAGTGGCACCTGAAAAATCTGTTTGCCAAGCTCGGCGTGATCAACCGCATGCAAGCGGTCAACCGGGCTCGCTCCAGCGCGCTGCTGGCCTGAGCCACGTCAGCCGGCGACGGGCTGGACCGGTCTCTTGACCCATTCATCGGCTGCCCCCCGAACAAGGGGGAGGGTGGACCAACACGAGGGCGTAGGATGCCGCGGTTCTCCGCCGGTCCGATCTGATCAACTCTTGATTCATCACGCCATGCGCCCCCACCTTTCGCTCGCATTCGCTCTGACCCTGTCCTTCTCAATTCCCGCTGCCGCGCAGGTGCCGACAACTCCCGCCCGGGTGAATGCGCAGCGCCTGGTGCAAGCCGATCGCGAGCCAAACAACTGGATGACGCATGGGCGCACCTATTCGGAGCAGCGCTACAGCCCGCTCGGCAAGATCACCGACAAGAACGTCGGGCAGCTCGGTCTGGCCTGGTTCGCGAAACTTGACGTCGATCACGGCACCGAGGCCACGCCGCTGGTGATCGACGGTGTTATGTACACGACCGGCGCGCGCAGCATTGTCTATGCCTTCGATGCGCGCAACGGCAAGTTGCTCTGGAAATTCGATCCGCAGGTGCCGCCCGCGATGCTCGGCAAGGGTTGCTGTGACATGGTCAACCGCGGCGTTGCCGTCTGGCAGGGTCGGGTGTTTGTCGGTTCTTTCGACGGTCGCCTGATCGCGCTTGACGCGCGCAATGGCAAGAAGGTCTGGTCGGTCGACACCGTCATCGATCACAAGCGGGCCTACACGGTTACCGGCGCGCCGCGCGTCGTGAAGGGCATGGTCATCATCGGCAATGGCGGGGCCGAACTCGGAGTGCGCGGCTACCTGAGTGCGTACGACGCGAGCACCGGCAAGCTGGCGTGGCGCTTTTACACCGTCCCTGGCGATCCGGGCAAGCCGTTCGAGAACGCTGCCATGAAGATGGCCGCCGCGACCTGGACCGGCAATGAGTGGTGGACCTGGGGCGGCGGCGGCACGGTCTGGGATTCGCTCGCCTACGACCCTGAGCTTAACTTGCTCTATGTGGGAGTCGGCAACGGTTCGCCGTGGAACCGCTGGACTCGCAGCCCGAAGGGCGGCGATAACCTGTTCCTGTCGTCGATCGTCGCGCTCAATCCGGTGACGGGTGCCTATGTCTGGCACTACCAGACCACGCCGGCGGAGAGCTGGGACTACACCGCCACCCAGCACATGATCCTGGCTGACCTGTCGATCGATGGACGCGTCCGCAAGGTCCTGATGCAGGCACCGAAGAACGGTTTCTTTTATGTGCTCGACCGGACGAACGGGAAACTGATTTCGGCTGAGGCGTTCTCGAAAGTGACCTGGGCCACGCATGTGGATCTGAAGACCGGGCGGCCGGTCGAGAATCCCGCGGTCGCCGACTATTCGAAGGAACCGAAGCTCACCTATCCGGGACCACTCGGCGCGCACAACTGGAACCCGATGGCATTTCATCCCGGCACCGGCCTGGTCTACATCCCCGAGTTCGAGGCGCCGCACGTCTATGTCAACCGGCCCGAGGCGCGCTATGACGCGCGGGCGGGCTGGAACATCGGCGTTGAGCTTCCCGATTCGCCGGAGGAGCCGGCCATGGCCGAACAAGTGCACGCGCTCTTCAAGGGCAGCCTGCTGGCCTGGGACCCGGTGCGACAGAAGTCGGCTTGGCGCGTGCCGTTTCCGACCCCGGGCAACGGTGGTGTACTGGCAACCGCGGGCAATCTCGTGTTCCAGGGCACCGCAGGCGGGCGCTTCGTCGCCTATTCGGCCGACAAGGGCGAGAAATTGTGGGAATCCGACGCGCAGACCGGCGTGATCGCTGGCCCGATTTCCTATGCGGTCGACGGCGAGCAGTACATCGCGATCAGCGCCGGCTGGGGCGGCGGCTACGCCCGCTATCTGGGCGAGATCGCCGAGCGGAACAAGGTTTCGACGATAAGCCGGATGCTCGTTTACAGGCTGGGAGGCACCGAGAAGTTGCCGGCTATGCCCGCCGCGCGACCGATCCCGCCGCCGCCCCCGCTCGATGCCACCAAGGCGCAGATCGACCAGGGCCGGCCGCTGTACACGTTCTACTGTTCGCCCTGCCACGGTGGCGCGGGGGTTTCCGGTGGTTCGGTCCCCGACTTGCGCCGCATGAATGCGGAGACCCACGAACAGTTCATCGGCATCGTGCTCGGTGGGCTGCGCGAGCCCAAGGGCATGCCGAACTTCGTCAACTCACTGTCAATGGAGCAGGTCAGCGCGATTCACGCGTATCTGCGCAAGCGTGCGCATGACCTGCAGAATCCGCCGGCTGCCCAGGCTCCGCCAGCCACGAAGTAGGGATCGAGTTGCAACTCTGCAGCTCGCCCTTCGGCAGGCTGGCTGATGAACTGGATTAGTGCGCGAACAGGTCGCGCTCGCCTGAACTCGAGATCCAGTGCGGCACCGGATCGACGTGAGCCTCGGCTGCGACCGTCGGCCGCACGCCCGCCCACGCGGCGAGGATCAGAGCGCCTGCCAGCACGGCGATAGTCAATGCGAGTGCTCGTTTCATGGCGATGCCGGGAAGTGAGTTTGGACATGCTATGGGCTGGGACACGGCAATGCTCCCCTCCGTTTGGGGGGCAGAGTGCCTGAAATGGATCTCTAAAGACACCTCAGCGTCCTTCGGGCTTGATGGGAGGGCGGCGAGTCGCGCCCTCAGGCCTTTTCGGCGCCGATCTCGCCGGCCCAGCGCGGCGCCAGCGAATGTTCGATCTCAAACAGATCCAGCACCCGGGCCACCGTGTGATCGACCAATTCATCGATCGTCGCCGGGCGCTGATAGAAGGCCGGCACCGGCGGAAACACCACGCCGCCCATCAGCGTGACCGCTTCCATCGCGCGGATGTGCGCAAGGTTGAGCGGTGTTTCACGTACCAATAGAACCAGACGGCGGCGTTCCTTCAGGCAAACGTCGGCTGCACGGGTAATCAGGTTGTCGGCGAGGCCAATGCTAATCGAGGCGAGCGTCTTGACCGAGCATGGCGAAATCACCATGCCTTCGGTGCGGAACGATCCACTGGCAATCGTTGCACCAACATCGGCCACGTTGTGGACGATGTCGGCGAGCGCTTCGACTTCACCGCGCTTGAGATCCAGTTCCTGATGTACGTTGAGTACACCGGCGGAAGACAGCAGCAGGTGCGTCTCGACGCCGCCGATCGCACGCAGATGCTGCAGCAGACGTACGCCGTAGACCGCGCCGGAGGCGCCGGTGATTGCGACGATCAGCCGGCGCATCGTGGAAGTGGACGTAATCAGTCTGCGCTGGCGCCGGCTTCTTTCAGCAGCGACTGCAACTCGCCCGACTGATACATCTCGGTCAGGATGTCCGAGCCGCCGACGAACTGGCCCTTGACGTAAAGCTGCGGAATGGTCGGCCAGTTCGCAAAGTCCTTGATGGCCTGGCGCACCTCTTCGTCCTCGAGCACATTGACGGTAACGAGGTTCTTCGCGCCGCTCTGCTTCAGCAGCTGGATCGCACGACCTGAGAATCCGCATTGTGGAAACTGCGCGGTGCCCTTCATGAAGAGCACCACTGAATTGTCGGTCACGGTTTTCTGGATGAACTCTTTGGCAGTCGTCATTGGTGCGCCGCGGTAGTGGTTTGTTCGAGTGTAAGAAGCACAGTGCCCGGGCGTCAAACCGGGCCTCGGTCACAGAGTACCCGTATCACGGCAGGAACTTCAGGGCCTGTTCACACTAACAACGGGAGATGCGTTGGGCCGCAATGCGGAGGGCTGCGCGAAGGGCGGCGCCGCCAAGGGTGGCCCCCTTCGCAAGCCGTCCCGACAAAGCAGACGCCGCATTTCGGCCCAACCCAAAGGGAAAGACGGATGGCGGGCGCATTGCTGCGTTGCCGCTCGCTGATTGGCATCAGCCAACGGCGCTCGCGCCGCCTTGCACTGCATCCCGCCATCCATCTTTCGCACTCCCGTTGTTAGTGTGAACAGGCCCTAGTTGAGCAATCCGAGGCCTTGAAAGCAGGCGCGGGGGCATCCGTTTTCGATCGATGCTTGCATCCGTACCGGCGTCTAATTCCCTTGCGCCGTCAATCGGCCGCAAACCCGAATTTCGGGAATGCGGCTGAGCCGCGGCGCACCAAATTTCCGGTTGCCTCCGCGCGCGGGCGTAACCGCAGGAGCGGGAGGACACGGGCTCCAACCCCGTGCCTCCCGCGCGCGCATCCTCGCGAACCTGCGAGCACGAGCCGTGAATTTCCGGCGCCTGCGACGCCGCACCTTCTGCGGACATCGTTTTCAAGCCTGCCTACAGTGGCTCCAGTCGACACTGATGTCGACGAAGCGGAGCACATCATGGAACGCAAGGAATACAAGGAGCACGAGAACTTCAAGGAGCCGTCCCTGGTTCCGTACCTGGTCGTCGCCGCCATCGCAGTGCTGGCCTTGCTCTGCGGTATGGTGAGTGTGGTTGAGCGCGCCACGGTTTCCCTTGAGGCGCATGTCGCGCGCTCAATGGGAGTGGAGCCAGCCAGCGAGACTGCGTACGCCAAGGACGAGGGCCCAGACAAGCGCGCCCTGGAACCGTTCCGTCCACGCAGCTAACGCTGTGCGCGGGTCACGCGTTCGACGCCTGCCGTATCGCGGTGCGAGCTGATCTCGCGAAATCCGGCTGCGGTCAGCAGGCCGCGCACCGCAGCCGCCTGGTCAAAGCCATGTTCGAGCGCAATCCAGCCTCCCTCGGCCAAGTGTGATGACGCGCACGAGCAGATGGCACGCAGGCTACCCAGGCCGTCGGCACCGGCGGTAAGAGCGATCAGCGGCTCATGCCGCAGGGCATTCAGGTGCGGGTCGTTTGCGGCAACGTAGGGCGGGTTGCTGACGATCAGATCGAACTTCGTCGACGAATCGACGGCCCCATACCAATCGGACAGCAGCCATCGCACTGACACGCCGGGACCGCGGGCGCCCAGGCTGCTTGCATTGGCCCGGGCCACCTCGAGTGCAGCGGCAGATACATCGGTCGCAGTCAGGATCACCGCTGGCTGCTCGAGCGCAAGGGTGATCGCAATGCAGCCCGATCCCGTGCCCAGTTCGAGCACGCGGGGTGCGGCAATCCCTTCCATGCATTCGAGCGCGGAATCGACCAGCGTCTCGGTCTCCGGCCGCGGCACCAGCACATCGGCTGTGACCAGGAAGCTGCGGCCGTAAAACTCCTTGGCGCCCAGCAAATAGGCAAGCGGCTCGCCTGCCTTGCATCGCGCCACCAGCGCGCCGAAGCGCTGCTCTGTCTCGGCGCCGACCGAAGTGTCCGGATGCGCGATCAACTGCTCGCGCGGAACCCCGAGCACGTGGGCGAGCAGGGCGCGCCCTTCCAATGCAGGCAGGCCGCAGCCGGCGAGGATGGTGGCGACCGTTTTGCTCAATCGCGTACTCAATCGCGTGCCCAATCGCGAGCTCGAGCCCGTGCGTAGGTATGTTGCGCTCAAGCCGGATCGCCGAGCGCAGCCAGCAGCTCGGCCTGGTGCTCCGCGTTCAGCGCCGAACACAGCTCGTCGAGGTCACCATCCATGATGGCGTCGATCTTGTACAGCGTCAGATTGATTCGGTGATCGGTGACCCGCCCCTGCGGAAAATTGTAGGTGCGGATGCGCTCTGAACGGTCGCCCGAACCGATCAGGCTCTTGCGGGTCGAGGCTTCCTTGGCCTGCTGCGCGCGCGTTTGCTGGTCCTTGATGCGTGCGGCCAGGATCTTCATTGCGCGATCGCGGTTTTTGTGCTGGCTGCGGTCATCCTGGCACTCGACCACGATGTTGGTCGGCAGATGGGTGATCCGGACTGCGCTCTCGGTCTTGTTGACGTGCTGGCCGCCGGCGCCGGAGGCGCGAAACACGTCGATGCGAATCTCGGTCGGATCGATCTTGACGTCGTCAATCTCGTCCGCTTCGGGCAGCACAGCCACGGTACAGGCCGAGGTGTGGATGCGCCCTTGTGCCTCGGTCTCGGGCACGCGCTGAACGCGGTGCCCGCCGGATTCGAACTTCAGCTTTGAATAGGCACCCTGGCCGACGATGCGCACGATCACTTCCTTGTAGCCGCCCAGATCCGACGCGCTTTCCGAAACCATCTCGGTGCTCCAGCGATGGCGCTCCGCGTAACGCAGGTACATGCGCAGCAGGGTTCCGGCGAACAGGGCCGACTCATCGCCGCCAGTGCCGGCCCGCACCTCCAGGAACACATTGCGCTCGTCGTTCGGATCCTTGGGCAGGAGGAGCCGCTGCAGCTCGGCCTCGAGGAATTCCACGCGGGCCTTGGCGTGGTTGATTTCCTCTTCGGCCAGTGCACGCATATCGGGATCGTTCAGCATCGACTCGGCGCCCGCGAGATCCGCTTCCGCCTTGAGGTGCTCGCGGAAACGCGCCACGACCGGTTCGATCTCGGCACGCTCCTGGCCGAGTGCGCGATAGCGGTTCATGTCGCGCGCCGCTCCTTCACTCGAAAGCATGCCGTCGATCTCATCGAGCCGCCGCGCGAGCTGCTCGAGTTTAGTTTTCATGGAAGGTTTCATGTCGTCAGCCGCAGGCCGGCGCGGGGCTGGGGCCCCGTCGCTTTTCTACCAGCCCTAGTTTTCGCGGATGGAGTAGAAGCGCGCGAGCAGGGAGCGCAGTCGCTCGTGCTCGGCGTTGTCGCCGGTTTCGCGCAGCGCGCTCAGCGGGTCGTGCAGGAATTTCGCGGTAAGTGCCTGTGACAACTGCTCGATCACTTTCTCCGGCGACTCGCCATTGGCCAGCAGACGACGCGCGCGATCGAGTTCAAGCAAGCGCAATGCGTCGGCACGCTGGCGCAAGTCCTGAATCACCGGCACTGCTCGCCTCGCCTTGACCCAGTCCTCGAAATCACGCACGCGCGACTCGATGATGGCTTCAGCCTGGGCCACCGCGGCCTGGCGCGTCTCACTGCCGCTGGCGACTATGCGGCCGAGATCATCGACGGTGTGGACGTAGACATCGTCGAGACGCGCCACTTCAGGTTCGACGTCACGCGGCACCGCGAGGTCAACGATGAACATCGGCTTGCGCCGGCGCACGCGGATCGCACGCTCGATCATTCCCAGCCCGATGATCGGCAGCGAACTGGCGGTGCACGACACGATGATGTCGAAGCGCGCGATCTCGCTCGGCAGATCGCCGAGCTTCAGCGCGTCGGCGTGAAAGCGGTGCGCGAGCACCTGCGCGCGTTCTACCGTGCGGTTGGCCACCGTCATCGACTTTGGCCGCTGCGCCGCGAAATGCGTGGCGGCGAGCTCGATCATCTCGCCCGCGCCGACGAACAAGACATGTTCCCCGGCAAGGTCGCCATAGATGCGCTGGGCCAGTCGCACGGCCGCCGCGGCCATCGAGACCGACTGGGTACCGATTTCGGTCGTGCTGCGAACCTCCTTCGCGACCGCGAAGGTACGCTGGAACAGTTGATTGAGCAGCAGTCCGAGGCCGCCTGCCGTGCGCGCCAGCCGCTCGGCTTCCTTCATCTGACCCAGGATCTGGGGCTCGCCCAGCACCATCGAATCCAACCCGCTGGCGACGCGGAAGGCGTGCCTGACCGCGTTGCCCTCCGGCAGCACGTAGCTGTGCCGTTCGAGTTCGTCGAGATCCAGTTGCTTCTCACGTGCCACGAATTCGCGCAGTCCGCGCTGAGCGCGTTCCGGTTCGCCGGCGGCGCAATAGAGCTCGGTGCGGTTGCAGGTCGAAACGATCGCTGCCTCGGTGATCTGGCCAGCGTCAGGCTTTGACAGGGCTTCGCGCAGGCGGCCGATCGCCGCGCCGACTTCGTCGGCCACGAACGTGACTCGCTCGCGAATCGCGATCGGTGCGGTGGTGTGGTTGAGCCCGAGCGTCAGCAGCTGCATGTGGGGCGCAGGGCGGAATCCGGCCTGCCCGGCGCGAGCGAATTATAGAGGGCCGCCCCTCTCGGCAATCGGCAAATAGGGATTAGCTTGATGGCGCCGGGGCACCTCAATTGGCTGCCAAAACGTCCTAAATGACCTTTTTTGCAGCCAAAGCATTGACGATTACATCGACGAACTCGGAAATCGTCGTTTGCATCGAATTGCTGGTGGGTGTCGTCGTCGTCGCGCCCGACCACAGCACCATCTGCTCACGCACATCAAACAGGCGCGTGTCGATCGAGAAGTTCTGGAAGGTCTGCACCGATGGCGCCGTGGCGAACGAGGCGCCCCACATGCCCGAATAAGCGCCGTAGAAACCGCCCCAGCCGATCGGACCCGGCCCGACGAATCCCGGCGAAATGACAGTCTCGTTGGTCACGGCGATCAGCTGCGTCATCAGCACGGAGTCGACACCGACTTCCTTGACCGCGCGCTCGACCGCCGCCTGGGGTGCCGGCCCATCGCCGGGCAGCTTGGTATAGGACTGCACGGCCTTCACGCCGCGCGCCGACAGCGCCGCGACCATAGCGTCTTCATAGATCCGGCGTGATGTCGTATCGCGAGATATTCCGATGACCATGACGCTCCTGACGGGAATGACTCTTGCCTGCATTCGGGTTCACCCACTGGGCGTTGAGCTGGGTCGACGCAACGCAGGCTGCCAGCAAGGCTGCGGTGCCACCCGCCACCAGAGCTGACCGCAGTGATCCGATTGCGCTCATTCGAACTCCTTGAGGTGCAGTTTCGGGAAGGGCCTCAACTCCGCGCTCGGAACCGAGGTCAGATCACGCCGTCTTTCGTCATCGTGGTGACGATCAGTTGCACAAACTGATCCATGATCTGCGTGACCGAGTTGTAGCCAAGCGACGTGGTCGTCGCTGCAGACCACAACACAACGGCATCACTTGTTTCGAACAGGCGCGTGTCGGCATGGACATTCTCGGTCGTCGTAATCTGCGGCGGAATCGTCGTCGTCATCCACATCGAGTTGTAGAAGCCGTTGGCCCCGCCCCAGCCCCCGCCCCAGCCGGGGCCTCGCGGGCCGGGTCCCCACCCAGGGCCCCAGGCCGGGCCCATCACCATGCCAGGCGACACGTTGACCTGCGTCGACACGTTGCTGATCCGTGTGACCATCGCGTGTGAAACCTTGGCCTCGGCAACGACCCGGCGGAGGCGTTGTTCATTGATCGCTCCTTCTTCCGGGATGTACTGGTACGACGGCAGCGCCTTGATTCCCGTTGCGGAAAGGGCAGCGACCATTCGATCCTCGAAGAGCCGGCGATTGGTCGAATCACGGACGGCCGCCATGACCAGCACGCTGCGCACGCCCTTCTTGCCGGCGAGGTCCGGACTCACCCATTGCGCATCCATCGTTGTTGCCCGGACTGCGCAGGCCAGCAAGACGATCGTCGTTGCAATTGCGAGAAGGGCACTGCCCAGGCGCTGAATCATTGTTTAACTCCTGATCGTCATCGGCGCGAAGCCGTCGGGAAGATGGCGGAATCGCGTTTGGTGTCGGGCCGGTCCACCCCATCGGACCTATCCACCCCACGGTCCGTATCGTAGCGGCCCAGGCGCACCTGCGTGTTGCCGGGTCTCAGGTGTCGCATCGACGGCATGACGAGCACTGTGTCGTCATACGGCGCGCGCCAGACCGTATCGCCATCCTGGGCGATCGGCGTGCCGGCGCGCGGGATCACGCCGAGGCCCTCGATCGGCACGAGGAAGCGAAAGTTGATCGACTGCGCGACCACTGGTTCGGTCACGCGGATCACGCGCTGCTGCGCCGGCGAGCTCGACTGAAAGCCGAGCGCGAATCGACTCCAGGTCAATGCTGCCCGTGGCAGCCAGAAACCGCAGCAGGCAGTCACGCGCCACATCGACCGCTCGCTGTCTCCCAGTGCTGCCCGCATTCGATCAGGACGGATTGATGGGGCCGCGCCGGATCATTGAACGCGCCGCGGTCACGCATGCGCAGACCTGCCGGATGCCCGGTATCGATCAGCAGATCGACCGGCAGCCCGATCCGTCGTGCCAGCGCGAGGTGCTTGTCGAGCATGCCGCAGACCATGATCGGCCGACACGGTTCATGCATCGAGTGGATGTCGAGCAGGAAGTCCGCGCGGTCGACAAACGGCCGCAGGGCACGCGCGCGCCGCAATTCGACCGATTCGCGCCGGCCATCGAGTACCGCGTCGGCCCAGACCCGGTTGTAGTCCTCGTCTACAAATCGCGCGACGTCTGGATCGTCAAAATCGAAACGGGCAAAGGCCTCGATATTGGCAAACACGGCGATCAGTTTGCCGGCGATCGGACGCTGGCCCGAGCGCAGGAATTCAACCAGCGCAATCGCACCGCAGATTTCGTTGCCATGGGTAAGCGCCTGCACCAGCACGGTCGGACCCGGCCGGCCCGAATCGAGCACATGCACATAGTCGACTCCGGCGTTGCCATGCCGGTGCGGTGCGAGATCGGGCGGGGAGATCTCGATCGGATAGTGCTCTGTCATGCCCGATTCCCGATGTAGTCCCTGATGGCTTCGATCATCTGCGTCAGCTGCGCCTGCAGGGACGCAAAGCCGGTGTGCGGCGCGCGCCGAGCCTCGTCCATGTACAGACGCTTGTTGATTTCCACCTGCAGGCTGTGCCGACCGCGCGCCGGATCCGAGTAGGCGCGCACCAGTTCGACCCCTTTGTAGGGATCGTTGACACGCACATCGAATCCGAGCGCGACCAGAGTAGTACGCACGAACTCGGTGAATCGGGGATCGCAGCTCGTACCG
This sequence comes from uncultured beta proteobacterium, assembly GCA_963735955.1. Taxonomy (GTDB): domain Bacteria; phylum Pseudomonadota; class Gammaproteobacteria; order Burkholderiales; family Burkholderiaceae_F; genus CAVTND01. Next base: position 60,794 of record CAVTND010000018.1, read on the forward strand.
TCGCGGTCGCCGAGCACGAAGTCCGCGCGTGCCGAGCCTGCGCCACCTTCGCCCATCGAACCCGCGACCGCGTTCATCGAGTGACAGTTCAGGTGGTACACGGTCCCGAAGCGGGCGTGCGTCGAGTCGAGAAGCTCGATCAACGCTCGATGGTAGGGTGCATGGCAGCGCTGAATGCGAGACTGAATTTCTTCAACGCGCAGGCGCCGGCCATAGATCGGGCGCCCGTCATCGAGCGTGCGCCAGACCAGCGACTTGCCGATCGCGGCCTTGCCGCTCGGCCGGTATTCGTGCGGCCAGTGCCTGCCTTCGATCAGGTCGAGATCGATGTCGCCGTGATGGCGATTGGGGTCGAGATAGGTGCGGGGAAAGTTCGCGGCCAGCAGGGGAACTCCGAACTCGGTAGCCGGGCGATACAACTCATCGACAAAGCAGTCTTCGCCGTCGCGCAGATCGAACTCGGACACGATGGCGTCGAAGTCGGCGGGAAAATCGAAGCCCGAGTGTGGCGAATCGAGCACCAGCGGCGCGCTGGGTGCGGCCGGTCCGTGCAAAGTGAACGCGCGTCTCATCGTCAGTCGTTCCGGTGACAGGCCGACAGGTGCTCGAGCGCGATTGCGCGCAACGCCTGCTAGCTTAGCGAACCCGGTCCTGCTCCCTGCCATTGGGCTAAGATTTCGGTTGAAGTCGACCCAACTGTGAATGGCCTGGAGCCAAGCATGAATTCAGCGCTGAAAGCACTTGTTCAGTGGTCCTGCGTTGCGGCTGTCGTGTTGGCCGCAAGTGCGCCATCGCTGGCGCAGAGACGCGAGGAGCCGATCCTTCCGCGCAACCAGACTGGTGGCGTGGGACAGGCGGTTCCGAATGGTGTCTACCAGGTCGTGTCGGTCGATTCGTATAACCGTGCGGTGCAGATGCAGCCGAGCAACGGCCCGCCATTTACCGTTTACGTCGACGACGGCGTCTACGATCTTTCCAAACTCAAGCCAGGTGCCATGGTTCAGGTGAACTTCCTGGTGCCGGACGGGACGAGCAACAAGCTGAAGGCCGCGAATATCTGGCCGGCCCAGTGAATCGAGGCGCAAGCGCCTGGAGCTTGGGCAAACACCGATTCAATCTTGAGTCGGGCACCGACGGCCGCAATTCGTTGCGAGCTCTTCCGCAAGGCGCGCGCATTATTCATGGCGATCAGCGCAGCTCGGCTATACTTCGCGCCCTTCGCGATGGCCTCAACCGCCGTCCAGCAATGCCCAGGCCAAGTAGCTCAGTTGGTAGAGCAGAGGACTGAAAATCCTTGTGTCGGTGGTTCGATTCCGCCCTTGGCCACCAAGATTTCCACGAGCGCAGCGAGTGATGCGTTTTGCCCCATAAATTTGGCCAACTGGCCACGTTATGGTGGTAGGTGGAAGCTCGCTGGGGGTCTTGAGCCGGCCAACAACTGCCTGTTCGGTGCTGACCCGACGGGGATGAAAGCGGGCACAGGTGCGTGAAGGTGAACGGCAGGCTTAGCTGCGACGAAGGATGAGACTTTGGACTCTTCATCCCAAGTACCTCGATGCGCAGGGCCTCGTGGCACTCTGGCGCGAGGCGCTCTTGGCTCGGGCGGTCCTTCGCGGGGAAACAAGGGGCTATAGGCATCACCCGCAGCTTTATCGCTTCAAGGCCCATTCCGCACCGCGTACGGCGATCAATGTCTACCTGGCTTCGGTGCTCGTAGAGGCAACCGTACGCGGCTATTCATTCAATCGAACCAAAGTGGGTCCGATTCGCGGGCAGGTTCAAATCTTTGGCACTGTTGGTCAGCTGCAGTACGAGTGGCAGCATCTTCTGGCAAAGCTAAAGTCGCGTAGTCCTTCGTGTCATCGCCGGTGGCGCGGTGTGCAGCTACCCGAACCTCATCCCCTGTTTCAGATCAGGCCTGGCGGGGTTGAGCCATGGGAGCGCACGACTCGGCCATAACCTGCCATCCAGCACCGGCTTTCAGCAAGCGCGAAGCGGACATCTCTAATGCACTCCGCCGGCCGATTAGGTCAACCATTAAGTGTCCGTTTCTGGGTGTCGTCGTAACGACGGCTTTCGGCAAGCGCTGATAACCGTATGGGTCGTTGGGGTGGCAATTCGACCAAGATTTCGCGAACAAAGCGAGCAAAATCAGCCAAGGGCGATTTCGCCCTTGGCAACCAACACTATCGTCCAGCCAGCGCGCGCTCCGGTCAGGATTGAATCGTATGACGCAGAACGCGAGTCCTGACGTTGCCGTTGTCGGCGCCGGAATACCGGGGCTCGCCGTTGCGCTCGGAGTTGCGCAACAAGGACTGCATGTCGCCCTGATCGGTCCGCCGACACGAGCTTTTGTGCCGTCGGCCGCGCAGGTCTTTGATCCGCGCATTTATGCGGTTTCGCCCGGCAGCATTGCGCTGTTGAATCGCCTCGGGGTATGGCCTCGTGTTGACGCTGCGCGCACTTCGGACGTCGAGCGGATGCGGGTGTTCGGTGATGACGGCGAAGAGCTCAGTTTCGACGCTTACGCTGCCACGGTTGAACGGCTGGCCACGATAGTCGAAGAAGCGGAACTGCTGCGCGTGCTCGATACCGCGTCCGAGTATCAGCCCACGCTTCAGCGCAAGGAATCACCCATGGTCGCGCTGCAGCCGGGCGCCGACAACGCCGCGCGCGTCACGCTTGAAGATGGCAGCGTGCTTGACGCGAGATTAGTTATCGGCGCTGACGGTGCTGCCTCGGCGGTGCGGGCTGCCATGGGACTTAATGCCGAAACGACCCTGTACGGTCAAACGGCAGTGGTGGCAAATTTCGCATGCGAACGGCCGCACCTGAATACAGCCTGGCAATGGTTTTGCGATGAAGGGGTGGTTGCCCTGCTGCCCTTGCCGGGCGAGCACGTTTCGCTGGTCTGGTCGGCGCCTGATTCACTGGCGCAGGAGCTGGCCGAGCTTGCGCCCGACGCATTGGCGGCGCGCGTCACCGAACGCGTACGTGGCGTGCTCGGCGAACTGCAGGCAGTGGGCACGCAGCAGCGCTTCGGCCTGCGGCTGATGACGGTCGATCGCCTGATCGGTCGACGTATGGCACTGGTTGGTGATGCCGCGCACGTGATCCACCCGCTCGCTGGCCAGGGCCTGAATCTCGGACTGCAGGACGTCGCGCTGCTGCTCGACGTGGTACGCGCGCGCGAAGCGTTTCGTGATCTGGGCGACACCGTGCTGCTGCGGCGCTATGAGCGCGGGCGCGCCGAAGCCATTGGCCTGATGCGGACTGCGACCGATGGTCTCGCCCGCCTCTTCGCGACGGGAAATCCCGCGGATCCGGTCGGTGCGCAATGCCGGCTTGGCCGCTGTCAACCGCCTCACTCCCCTGAAAAACCTGTTAATTCGCCAGGCGCTCGGTTGAACTCGACGGGCGGTCGGACGGTCTACGCTTGGTCTTCGGCCGCGCTCGGTACACTGCGCCGCCTTTCCCCGGAGAACTCGATGAAGTTTGCGATGCAAAGCGCGGCGCTGCTCGCCGCTGTCCTGCTAGGTTCGGCGGCGTATGCGCAGAACGATGCCAAGGCCGAGCCCGCGAAGGCAGTGGCTGGCAAGGCCCCGGCCGGCGGCATTGAGGCACAGGTGGCCGCCAAGTTTGCGGAGCGGGCGGGCAACAAGCCCGACCAGGTGTTCAAGGCGCAGGCCGGCTTGTATGAGGTATTGGTCCGCGGCGAAATTTTCTACGTCGATGCCGACGTCAACTTCGTCATTGCCGGTCGCATGTTCGATGCGAAAACGCGCGAAGACCTGACCCAGAAGCGGCTCGACACAGCGCTGAAGGTGGATTTCAAGTCGCTGCCGCTTGATCGCGCGGTCAAGACCGTGCGCGGCAACGGTTCGCGCGTGCTGGTGACCTTCGAGGACCCGAACTGCCCGTACTGCAAGAAGCTGTGGGGCAACTTGGCCGACATGAAGAACGTGACGATCTATACGTTCCTGTATCCGATCCTGTCGCCGGAATCGATGGAGAAGGCGAAAGCGATCTGGTGTTCCAAGGATCGCGCTGTCACCTGGGATGAATACATGGTGCAGGGCAAGGCACCGCCTGCTGCGCCGGCGGACTGCAAGACTCCGCTTGAGCAGAATCTCGCCACTGGCCGAGATCTGGGCATCAATGGCACGCCGACCCTGATCTTCGCTGACGGTTCGCGCGGCGCGGGCGCGGTGCCGCTCGATGTGCTCGAGCAGCGAATGTCAGCCGTCAAGAAGTAGTCGAAAACGCTATCCGAGACGCTGCACCGAGCCTAGCGGCGCACCAGGTCTTCGGGCGTCGCGCCTTTTGGCACGAGCAGCCACGCGCTGCCGTCATATCGTTGCCGGCCCGCTGTGTCTCCAGCCTCGACGCCCAGGCCCCAGAAGAAATCGAAGCGAAGCGGCCCACGGATTGCGCCGCCGGTGTCCTGCGCAAGCATCGGGCGTGTCAGCGGCACGCGCGTCACTGGGTCGATTGTCGCGAGCACGATCGGGGCACCCAGCGGGATATAGCGCGTATCGGCGGCGACCGATCGCCCCGGCGTTAGCGATACGCCGAGCGCGCCAACCGGTCCTGCGGCCGGATCGCCGAGCGGCAACTCTCGAAAGAAAACGAAGCTCGGGTTGGTGTCCAGCAACTCGCGCATACGCGTTGGATTTCCTGCGACCCAGGCCTTGATGCCTGCCATCGATGCTTGGTCGGGCGCGAGTTCCCCCTGATCGATCAGCCAGCGACCGATTGACTTGTAGGGATGGCCGTTCTGGTCGGCGTAGCCAACTCGAATCGTGGTGCCGTCCTCGAAGCGGACGCGGCCCGAGCCCTGCACCTGCAGAAAGAAGGCCTCGACCGGATCGTCGACCCAGAGCAGTTCCTGGCCGGCGAGCAAATTGGCGCCGGATATCTGGCCGCGGGTCGGATAAGGCACGATTCTGCGGCCCTCCAGCTTGCCGCGCAGGCGCATCGAGGCGAGGTCGGGATAGACGCTCGCGAGATCAATGACCAGCAGATCGGATGGCACGCGATACAGTGGCGATGCGAAGCGCGCGTTCTGTGTCCGGCTGCCTGTAAGCACGGGCTCGTAATAGCCGGTGACCAGCCCCGTACTGCGCGTTTCAGTCAGACGTCCTTCGTCAAAGGATTCTGCAAGCAGGCGAAAGCCATCAAAGCGGGTCGCGAAGAACTGCCTGGCCTGTGCTCCGTCCGGGGCGTTGAGCACGACTGCATCGCTGCACACGGCGCGCCAGGCATCGCGCTTGCCCAATGCGCGGCAGGTCTGGAGAAAGGCTGGCCACGCGGCAGCCCAGTCCTCGTCGCGCGTAGAGGGCAGCATCTCGAACACGATCGGTTCGTAACGGGCGCGGACCTCCGCCTTCGCAGCCACCGGCGGAGCTGGCACGGGGACCGGCGGTTTAGGGGCGGGCGGGGGCGCGGGTCTTGTCGCGCAGCCGGCCAGCATCAGCCCGGCTGCGGCGATCACACCGGCGCGCCTGATCCACTGCGACAATTGCGGATCCGCGCGCTGAAGGAAAGATCTCATGTGGCTGATTGTGCTCGAAGCGCTGCTCGCGCTCGCGCTCGCCGGCTTTATCGTCTGGTGGACGATGTTCAGCCGACCCAGAAAACGTGATGACTAGTGCAGGGTGCGAGGCATCGAGAGCACGAACTCGGGGATGGTCGCTTCGAAGCGCGTGCCATCGTCGCCGACACATTGATAGGTACCGCGCATCGAACCGACCGGTGTAGCCAGACGGACAGCCGCTTGTGTATTCGAACGCCTGGCCGGGCTGCAAGGTCGGCTGCTCGCCAACCACACCCAGGCCCTTGACCTCCTCGATCTTGGAGTTGGCGTCGGTGATGATCCAGTGACGCGATATGAGCTGGGCCGGCGCTTCGCCGGTGTTCCGGATCGTCACCGTATAGGCGAACATGAAGTTCTGCTCGTCGGGCTGCGAATGGTCGGGCATGAACTGCGGGCGGACACTGACTGTGAATTCGTACTTGGCCATAAGTTGGAAAAGTGGAAGCGAAGGGGAAGTGTGCCTTACCGCCGCTTAGAATAGCTGCGCCGGATTCGGTTCCGGTGTGCGTGAGGACGAAAAAATTCAGAATCAGGTACCGGGGCCATCTGCCCCGCAAGCGGCCGGGACACGCGTCACCGGAAGTGCGCCAATTCGAACTTCTGATCCGAGCGACCGACCCGATGAAGCCGACTGAGTTTCGCATCGCACCGAGCATCCTGTCGGCCGATTTCGCGCGCCTCGGTGAGGAAGTGCGTGCTGTGATCGCGGCGGGCGCGGACTGGATCCACTTCGACGTGATGGACAACCATTACGTGCCGAACCTGACGATCGGTCCACTGGTTTGCGAAGCGGTGCGGCGCTGCGTCGACGCGCCGATCGATGTGCACCTGATGGTACGGCCGGTCGATCGCATCGTCGGCGATTTCGCCAAAGCCGGCGCCAACGTGATCTCGTTTCATCCGGAAGCTTCGGATCACGTTGATCGCACGCTGGCCCTGATTCGCGATGCCGGCTGCAAGGCCGGGCTCGTGTTCAACCCGGCCACCCCGCTGACTGCGATGGACCACGTGATGGACAAGATCGACCTCGTCCTGCTGATGTCGGTCAACCCGGGCTTCGGCGGTCAGTCGTTCATTCCGGAAACCCTGCGCAAGCTGACGCAGGCGCGGGCTAAAGTCGACGCTTATCAGCGTGCATCAGGGCGCGCGATCCTGATCGAAGTCGACGGCGGTGTGAAGGCAGACAACATCCGCGCAGTGGCGGAAGCGGGCGCCGACACCTTCGTCGCCGGCAGCGCGGTGTTCGGCGCCCCGGATGAGGATGGCGGTTATCGGAGCATCGTGCAGCGCCTGCGCGCGGAACTTGCGGCCGCCAAGCGGCCGGCATGAGCCTGGCGCGCGCGCGACGCTTCCTCGCGCAGGCAGTGTTGATCGATCTCGACGGCACTCTGCTCGACACGATTCCCGACCTGGCCGTTGCAGTCAATGCGATGCGCGCCGAGTTCAGCCTGCCGGCACTGCCGATCACCACGATCGCCGCCTATGTCGGCAAGGGTGCCGACCGCCTGGTCAGACGGGCGCTTACCGGAACGATGGATGGCGAGCCGGAGAGCGAGGCCTTTGCGCGCGGCCGGGCCGCTTTCGACCGCCATTACCGCGCAAGCAATGGTGCCGCGACCATCGTGTTTCCCGGCGTATCTGCGGCTCTCGATGACTTACGCGCGCGCGGGCTCAAGCTTGCCTGCGTGACCAACAAGCCGGCCGAGTTCACGCATGCGCTGCTCGCAAAGGTCGGCTTGGACGAATACTTTGATGCGATCGTCAGTGGTGGTGACACGCGCGAGGTGAAGCCGCATCCGGCGCCCTTTCTGCGGGCGTGCGAGCTGCTTGGAGTTGCGCCAGCCGCCGCGATCGTCATCGGCGACTCGATCAACGACCTGCTCGCGGCGCGCGCTGCAGGTTGCGCGATCGTGCTGGTCGAGACCGGCTTCAACGAAGGCGAGCCGGTTGCCGCGCTGCAGGCCGATGCTATAGTCGCCGCGCTTGCCGACGCCGCACAGCTGATTGATCGCGGGCACGGTGACAGACTCACATGAACCACCTAGAACCACGGATGAACCCTTCCCTCGGGGCATGGCGCAAGGCCTGGTGCCGGATCCGGCGCGCCCAGGGAGCCTGGTCCTGGCGCAGCTAGACCCTGCACCGCACTGCCGCACCAGCGGCATTCCGTTCTTCCGCTGTTCTTCGACAGACCGCGCCGCCTCACAAGATGCAGGCCGCGCTTCCGAAACAGGTGACGTGTGACTGAGCTTGAATTCAAAGCCCTCGCAGCCCAGGGCTACAACCGCATCCCGCTGATCGCCGAGAGCTTCGCCGATCTCGAAACCCCGTTGTCTCTGTACCTGAAGCTGGCCAACGAGCCGAACACCTTCCTGCTCGAATCGGTGGTCGGCGGTGAACGCTTCGGGCGCTACTCCTTCATCGGTCTGGCCGCGCGCACGGCTGTGCGATCGACAATCGGTCCAAAAGGCGCACTGACAGAAGTGGTCGAGGGCGGCAAGGTCACGCAGTCGATGCATGGCGATCCCCTGGCGGCGATCGAAGCCTACGCCGCGCAGTTCAAGGTCGCAGTGCGGCCCGGGCTGCCGCGCTTCGCGGGTGGGCTGGCGGGCTACTTCGGCTACGACGCGGTGCGCGTGATCGAGAAAAAGCTCGCACCGCCGAAACCTGATGACCTCGGCGTGCCTGACATCCTGCTGCTGCTGACCGAGGAAGCTGCGGTCATCGACAACCTGGCCGGTCGCATTTACCTGATCGTCTACGCCGACCCGCATTCGCCTGAGGCCTATGCGCGGGCCCGGCAGCGTCTGCGCGAATTGAAAACCAGGCTGGCACGGCCGATCGAACCGCCGCATTCACGTGCGAGCGTGCGGCGCGAGGAGTATCGGGAGTTCGCCAAGTCCGACTATCTGAAGGCCGTCGCGCGCGCCAAGGATTACATCGAGGCCGGCGATGTCATGCAAGTGCAGATCGGCCAGCGGATCCGGAAGGCGTATGCGGACGCACCACTGAGCCTGTATCGCGCACTGCGCACGCTGAATCCATCCCCGTACATGTATTTCTACAACTTCGGTGACTTCCACGTGGTCGGCGCCTCGCCGGAAATCCTGGTGCGCAGCGAAGACCGTGCGGGCAAACGAATGGTGGCGATCCGCCCGATCGCGGGCACCCGGCCGCGCGGTTCCACGCCAGAGCAGGACGAGGTGCTGGCGGCCGAGCTGGCGGCAGATCCGAAGGAACGCGCGGAGCACCTGATGCTGATCGATCTGGCGCGCAACGACATCGGCCGCATTGCCGAAATCGGCAGCGTCAAGGTGACCGAGCAGTACGTGATCGAGAAGTACTCGCACGTCCAGCACCTGGTAAGCCATGTCGAAGGGGTGCTGAGGCCCGGGCTCTCCAATTTCGATGTGCTGCGCGCAACTTTTCCGGCCGGCACCTTGTCCGGCGCACCCAAGGTGCGTGCGATGGAGATCATCGACGAGCTCGAACCTGTCAAGCGCGGCATCTACGGCGGTGCCGCCGGCTACCTGTCCTTTGCCGGCGACATGGACCTCGCGATCGTCATCCGCACCGGCGTCATCAAGGGCAACGTGCTGTACGCACAGGCCGCCGCCGGCATCGTCGCCGACTCGATCCCCGAGAACGAGTGGAAAGAGACCGAGGTCAAGGCGCGCGCGGTACTGCGTGCTGCCGAACAGGTCGAAGACGGATTCGATTCCGAGTAGGAGGCTGCGATGCTGCTGATGATCGACAACTACGACAGCTTTACCTACAACCTGGTGCAGTACTTCGGCGAACTCGGCGAGAATGTGCGCGTGTACCGCAACGATGAAATCACTCTCGACGAGATTGAGCATCTGAAGCCGGCGCGGATCTGCATTTCGCCCGGACCGTGCGCGCCTGAACAAGCCGGTATCTCGCTCGCCTTGATCGAGCGCTTTGCCGGGCGCGTGCCCATCCTTGGCGTTTGCCTCGGACACCAGGCGATCGGCCAGGCTTTCGGCGGCAAGGTGGTGCGCGCCCAAACCCTGATGCATGGCAAGACCGCACCGATCACCCACACCGGCGCCGGAGTGTTTGCCGGCCTGCCAACGCCGTTCGAGGCTACCCGCTACCACTCGCTCGCCGTCGAGCGTCCCTCCTTGCCGGCCAGTTTGGAAGTCACCGCCTGGACCGCGGACGGAGAAATCATGGGACTGCGCCACAGAGAACTGGCAGTGGAGGGCGTGCAGTTCCATCCCGAGTCGATCGCAACCGAGCACGGTCACGCCATGCTGAAGAATTTCCTGGCGACCGCCTAGCGGCGGACACGGGATCCGAACCAGGGGAGCCACTATGCAGATGACGCCGACTGAAGCGCTGCAACGAACCATCGAACACCGCGAGATCTTCCAGGACGAGATGCTGGCACTCTGGCGCAAGCTGATGAGCGGTGAGCTGTCTCCGGTGCAGATCGCCGGACTTCTGATGGGTCTGCGTGTCAAGAAGGAAACGATCGGTGAGATCAGTGCGGCCGCGCAGATCATGCGCGAGTTCGCCACGCGGGTCGACGTGCCGGATCGAGAGCATCTGGTCGATATCGTCGGCACCGGTGGCGACGGTTCACACACATTCAACATATCCACCGCGGCGATGTTCGTCGTTGCCGCAGCGGGCGGCCGCGTCGCGAAGCATGGCGGTCGCTCGGTGTCGTCGAAGTCCGGCAGCGCCGATGTGCTCGAGGCCCTCGGCGTCAACATCAATCTGAAGCCGGACCAGGTCGCGGCCTGCATTGCCGCGACCGGCATTGGCTTCATGTTCGCGCCCAATCACCACGCCGCGATGAAGCACGCCGCCCCCGTGCGCAAGGAGCTCGGAGTGCGAACGATCTTCAATATTCTGGGGCCGCTGACCAATCCTGCCGGCGCAGCGAACCAGCTGCTCGGAGTGTTTCATCCGGATCTGGTCGGCATCCAGGTGCGCGTGCTGCAGCAGCTCGGCGGCCGGCACGTGATGGTGGTCTATGGCAAAGACGGCATGGACGAGGTTTCGCTCGGTGCGGCGACCATGGTGGGCGAACTCAAGGATGGAGAAGTGCGCGAGTACGAGATTCACCCGGAGGATTTCGGTTTGCAGATGGTGTCCAACCGCAGCCTGAAAGTGAGCGATGCGGCAGCATCGAAAGCGATGCTGCTCGAGGCACTGGCCGGAACCAAAGGCACGCCGCAGGAAATTGTCGTGTTGAATGCCGGCGTTGCGCTTTATACCGCCAACGTGGCTGAGTCGATCGACGAGGGCATTGCGCGCGCGCGTGTGGCCATCGGCAGCGGAGCGGCCCGGCGCAAGCTCGATGAGTTTGTCGAGACCACGCGTAGCCTGGCCGCTTGAGTCCCATGGTTGCGGCGGCCGGACCGATGCGGCGTCCTGTTCCGGGGACGCGACGCCGGATGGTCATGCGTCCGGCGACTCAGCGCGATCTCGCTCAGATCGTGCGGCTCGGCCTGCAGGCGGACGTGGCCGAACACAAACTGCTGCCTGACATCGCCGCCCGCAAGGCCGATGCGCGTCGGGTTCGGTGCTACTGGAAGCGCGGCCTGCGTGACCGCCGCAGCCGCACAGTGGTGGCAGCACGTGGCTTTGCAGTGCTCGGCATGATCACGGTGGAACTGCGCACCCTGCGCAATCGTCACGCACCGGTACGGCGTTATGTTTACGTGCACTCCCTGTTCATTGCACCGGCCGCGCGACGTGCCCATCTGGGCACTCAGCTTGCGCGCGTCGCGCTCGACTGGGGACGTCGGCGCGGCGCCACCCAGGCCCGGCTCGAGATGGCCGCGCCCAATCGCGGCGCTCGGCGCCTGTACGAAGGGCTCGGCTTTGGCGTGCGCGAGCTGATGTTCGCGCGCCCGCTCTAGCTTTGCCATGGCCGATATCCTCGATCGCATTCTCGCGACCAAGCGCGCCGAAGTCGCGCGGGCGCAAGCGCGACAAGCCCGTGCTCGCGCAACGAGCCGCCGCGGAGGCGCGCCGCGATATGCGCGATTTCGAAGCGGCGCTGCGTGCGCGGCTCGCGGCCGGCCGGCCCGCCGTGATCGCCGAGGTCAAGAAGGCCAGTCCGTCGAAAGGCGTGCTGCGCGAGAACTTTGACCCGGCCGCGATCGGCGCGAGTTACGCGCGGCATGGCGCAACCTGCCTGTCGGTACTGACCGACAGTGAGTACTTTCAAGGGGCGCCGGAATACATGGAATCGGCGCGACAGGCGAGCGGCCTGCCGGTGCTGCGCAAGGACTTCATCGTCGATGCCTATCAGGTGTACGAGTCGCGCGCGATGGGCGCCGATGCGGTCCTCCTGATTGTCGCCGCGCTCGATGACGCGCAGCTCGCCGATTTCGAATCGATCGCGCAAACACTTGGCATGGCGGTGCTGGTCGAGATCCATGACGCCGCGGAACTCGAACGCGCGATGAGCTTGTCGACGCCGCTGCTCGGTATCAACAATCGCAACCTGCGGACGTTCGAGACACGGCTTGAAACCACGCTCGAACTGCTGCCCTGGGTCGGCGCGGATCGAATCGTCATTACCGAAAGCGGAATTCAGGCCCCTGGCGATGTGGCCCGGATGCGGGCCGCAGGCGTGCGTGCCTTCCTGGTCGGCGAGGCTTTCATGCGTGCACCGGATCCAGGCGTCGAACTGGCGCGACTGATGGCGTGATCGGACCGGGCGCAATGGAACTGAGCGCAATAGGGCAGGGCGAGACTGAACCGGGCAAGCTTGCGGCTGGATGGCGGCCGCAGGTTGAAGCCTTTCTCGCGTCGCCCGACGGCATGCGCCTGCTGGCGTTTCTCGCGCAGCGCCGCGCAGCCGGTGCACGTATCTATCCGCCCCAGCCATGGCGTGCGCTGCAATTGACGGCGCTCGACGAAGTTCGCGTGGTGATCCTCGGCCAGGACCCGTATCACGGCGCCGGCCAGGCGCATGGCCTGGCGTTCTCGGTGCCGGCCGGCGTGCGACCGCCGCCAAGCCTGCGCAACATCCTGAGTGAAGTTGACCGCGACCTTGGTCGCGCGTCACACGTGGCCAGCACCGGCAGTCTGGAGCCGTGGGCGAAGCAGGGTGTCCTGTTGCTGAACGCGGTGCTGACCGTCGAAGATGGCCAGCCGGCCGCTCATGCCAGGCAGGGCTGGGAGATCCTGACCGCACGTCTGATGCACACATTGGTTGCCGACCCGCTGCCGAAGGCCTTCATGCTCTGGGGCGCATATGCACAACGCCTGGGAATTGGAATAGCAGCGCCGCATCTGAGGCTCGAAGCCAATCACCCGTCGCCACTTTCAGCGCGCCGCCCGCCGCGGCCCTTCATTGGCTGCGGCCACTTTTCTGCCGCCAATTCATTCCTGGTTGCTCACGGGCGCGGCGGAATCGACTGGTAAACGCTGTTCGCGCATGGTTTGGGTCACGTGCTGAAGCGAGCGCCGTACCGGCAATCTCGCAAGGCAGCCTTGGGGCAACGCGCCGATAAGGCGATCTTTCAGGACTCACTCGTCGCCGCTGCTTGTTCGACCTCCGGCGCCGGGTCTTTCCTGACCCAATATATGCCGATGGCAATCGCGCCGACGGCAGCGATCGCAATCCAGGGGTGACGCCGGGCCGAACGCAGCGCGCTGAGCGCAAGCGTAGCCAGCATGGGGCCGGGCCTGACGGCACCGGCCATCATGCTCACCCATCCGTCACCTTGGCCGGAGAGCGCCGCGCCGACGTTGCTCGCGGCACTGGCCAACGCACGGACGCGCTGCGTGCTGTCGCGCAGGTCGGTCATCGCGGCGGAGACTTGGGCGCGCTCGAGCGCCGCGCGCAGCCGCAGCATCTCCATCCGCAGCCTTTGCGTCTGGGCGTCTTCTTTCATGGGGACTCGCGGGTTTCGCTGTCGCCGCGCGGTTCGCCCGCGCCGGCATCGCGGCCGACGAAGGCGTCACGGTCCTGCTTCAGTTCCGCCAGCGTCTCGGCCAGCAGTGGCGGCGCCTCGACCATTTCACGCTGCAGCCGGCGCATCACTAGGACGGCGCCGAGCGCGTAGGCCAACCCTAGCAGCAGCAGTGCTACCCAATCGAGCCTGGGCCACGCCAGCACGATGAACAGTGCCGACGCAGCGATGAGCGCCAGCAGCACCAGCATCATGGCGGCCAGCGCGAGCGCGAACCAGCGCATGATCTGCGCGCGCGCCTGGGCCAGTTCGAGCGACGCGAACTCGGCGCGCAACAGCAACAGGTTGACCGTTGCCGTCGACAGGCGGCGTACGGCATCGAACGGCGAGGCCATTGGTCTTGCCGAAGAACTCAGCGCCGCGAGATGAGCAAGCCTAACAAAAAACCCACGCCGGCGGCGATTCCGACGGCGCCCCACGGATGCTCGTGCACCCAGTGTTCGGTGGCGCGCGCGGCGGCCCTGGTGTTCTCGGCGACAACGCCCTGTGCGTCCCGCAGGTGCAGCTTGACCCGCTGCAGCGCCTCGTTCGCTCGCTCACGCAGGTCGTGCGCCTGCTGTCCGCTGGCCGCCGCGGCCTGCTTGAGCAGTGTTTCGACGTCATCCAGCACCGTCTTGGCGTCGGCAACCAGTTTGTCGCGGTTCGTCGTGACTTGTTCCATTCATCCTCCGTTGGTCGAATTGCATCGTAATGCGCAGCCTGGGCTGCCGCCTGTCCGTTCGACATTGGCGGCGGGCAAGAGGCGCCGTCTCTTGAACGTCCGCTTGCTCGAGCACAAGGAACATCCTAGTCCCACTGCGACCGATACGTCGCACCGCATCGAAGAGTCACGATGGAGACTCATCATCAATCCGAACTGGAACGATAATTCATGAAGGAGAGTACTACCTGGCAGCCGAGGGTCCCTGCAGTCTTAGTTTGCCGGCAGGGGCTCTGGAAAGGTCCAGGCGCCGGTGAGAATCTCCGCGCGTGGTTTATAGAGGCGAACCGTGTAGTTCCAGCCAGCAACTATCGGCAGGCAGTTTGGAACCTGGCCATCGCAGCCGCCAAACTGGATCGCGATCGAACCGTCGCCGCTTCTCTTCGCGGTGAGATTGTTGATCGTGTAGGCGTTCAAGGCGTTCTTCTGAAAGTAGCCTTCCGCGTTGTAGACGCTGACTGACCAGAAGGCGTCCACTGGCACGTCCTTGACGTTGAGTCGATAGACGGTCTTGCCGTCATTCCTGGTCGGCGTGATGTTGAGATAGGTCGCATCCTTGTCCGGATTGCCGCCCCAGGCAGCCGCTGTACCGACCAGGTGGCGCGCTGGATCAACCTGGCTCCGGGTGCCAAACGCTTTCTTGAAGTCTGGCAGGGTCGAGGAAAGTACCAACAAGGCATCGCGTACCTTCTTCTGGCTGACCGGGTCCCAATTCGGCAGTTCAAGCTTGCCCGGCGTCTTCTGGCTGACCTTGATCGCGTCTTGCAGGGCGTGGACCTGCTTGATGTCCTCCGGGTTGTTCGGGTCGACGAGCGTGCGGATTGCGACAACCACATAGCGCGTGCCGACGCTCTCCCTGGTCAGCGTTTGCGTACTCGCGCCGTAGAACACGTTTGGCACGTAGTGGTCCTCGCTGATGATCTGCAGTGACATGAAGCGCTTGCCCGGGTCGGGCATTGTGATCGTCACGGGTCCGGCGTCGAGGTCAAATACACCGGACGAGTAAAGCGTGTCGCGATTGAGGCGGATCACGGTCTGTTGGTCGATCAATGCGGGTTCACGGCGATGAAAGAGCTTGCCGACACCTCCTTGCTTGGCCAAACCCGCGAAATACATGTCGGACTCGGCGCGGATGAAATTGTCGACGTTACAGGTACCCCGCTGCCGGCGGGCGTGGGCGATGCGGTTTGCGAATGCGCCACGTTAAGCGTCGTGAGAAGCGCGCCCAGGGCGCAAGCGGTAAGTCCTGGTTTCATGAATGGCTTCACTTTCGGTTCAGTGCGCGTGGCGTGCGGCGTCGCGAGATGAGTCCGCGATTTTGCTCCATGAAGGCGGCGGATTTCGAGGTTCTGGGCCGTCCGTGCTGGCATCGGCGGGCACTGAAGATCTGACTCGTCTTGGCGTGAGGGATCCCCAGACGAGGTCGCTCAGGCTTGGCGACGAAGTGAACTGCGCGGGAACGCAAATTCAGAACGTTTAAGGCCTGGCTTCAGGCTGCTAAAGGACTGAAACGGGTCGCGGCCGGCACAGTGCGTCCGTCGTCAACGCCACCATGGAGTCTCCGATGAACCGCACCTTCCGACCCACCTCACCGCTGCTGCGTTCCGTGTTCGCGGCTGCCGCCATCCTGACAATGCTCGTGATCGCGGGCGGGATCGATGGCCTGATCGCGCACTACGGCGCCGAGTCGCAGTTGGCGGGCGCCCAACCCAGCCGGCTGGCGCAGCGCTGAGTGCGCCCGCTAGCCAGCGCTTGGCACGAATTCCCGGCTAGTGCTCGTCAAGACACGTTGTCACCGGGGCGCGCCCAGGTCCGCTTCGGTCCTGGAAGATAGGAAGCGACCCGGTCCGTTGGTGGGCGGACCGGGACGCGACCCCGAACGGCCGGTCCTGGCCGGGTCAGGACGCGGCGACCGGACTTCGCTGAGCGGGTCAGACGTCCCTTCCCGAAGGAATAGTCGGCGATCGTTGCTCAATTTCGCGCGCCATCCTGCATTGAACGCCTTAGCCTGCTGACAGGTCACTCGCTCACTTGCGACCTGCGTCAAGGCAGGACATGGTGGCACCGGAACTGTCGGCAGGAGAATTCATGAACGATTTCAACGAATCGCATCCGATGCTCTTTGGCGCGCTGGTCACTCGGCCAGGCGCTCGACCGGCTGGACTAGCCGCCGCCGCTTCGTCGGGCGGTCGAGTGAACAAGATGGCCTTGATCGTGCTCGGCGCCCTGCTGCTGTCGCTTCTGTCCGTGCTTTGAGTGACGGCGGCCGCGGCTTACTGCCGCCACGCGCTCCCGTTCGATTCAATCGGCCGCCGCGGCCGAACTTTCGCTCCGCACCAACGCATCTCCCGTTGTTAGTGCGAACAGGCCCTAGCCAGCCTTGATCTGACCGGACGTGAGCCAGCCCAAACGAAGGCGCCGCGCGACGGCGGTTTCCTTCTGCCCGACTTTCAGGTCGTAGCGAATCGGCGCTTCGGTTGCAAGTTTGACTTCATAGCGCATCAGTTCGTCGCGGCGAAAGACCTGCACCTCGACGGTATCGCCAGCCGCATAGCGAGCGAGCAGCTTGTCGAGATTGTCGGGCGTTACCCGCAGACCGCCGAGTGCGACCAGCACATCGTTCGCCGATAGCCCGGCGCTTTGTGCTGGCGACCCATCGAAGACATGCGCGAGCCGGCAGTCCCGGCCGTCCGCTGCGGTCTTGATTCCGAGCAGTGCGAAGTGCGCGGCATCGACGGCGGGTCGGCGCGCGCACTCGATTCCGAAGGGTGCGAACAGGGCCGCGAAATCCGGATCGCGAGTCCCTTCGGTCCATTCGGCAACCAGCGGCGCGAGCTTAAGCCCGGTTGCTTCTTCGGCGGCGGCAACGATGCCGTCCTCGGCGACGCCACGGTAGTCAGCACCGGCTTCCTTCCAGTGCCGCCACAGCAGGCGCATCACATCGTCGAGCGAGCGCGCGCCGCGCGTCTGCGCGCGGATCGCCAAGTCGAGCGCGAGGCCGACCAGCGCGCCCTTCTGGTAGTAGCTGACCACGCTGTTGGGTGCGTTCTCGTCCTGTCGGTAGTACTTGATCCAGGCATCGAAGGAACTGTCGGCGAGGCTCTGCTTGAGGCGACTCGGCCGCTGCATGACGGTGGTCAGCGTGCGCGCCAAGGAATCGAGATATTGAGCTTCGTTCAGCAATCCAGCGCGCGCCAGCATCAGGTCGTCGTAGTACGAGGTGAATCCCTCGAACGCCCACAGCAGCCGGGTCGGATTCTCCTGGGTCAGATCGTAGGGGACGAAGGCGGACGGCTTGATGCGTTTGACGTTCCAGCTGTGGAAATACTCGTGGCTCGCGAGGCCGAGAAAGGTGCGGTAGCCCTCGGTCGAGTCCTTCATGCCGACGAAGGGCAGATCGCCGCGGCGCGTGATCAACGCGGTCGAATTGCGGTGCTCGAGTCCTCCGTAGCCCTCGCCGATTGCGAGGGCCAGAAAGGTGTAATTCGAAAATGAAGGTGCAGGTCGTCGTGGCTCGAACAGCCGGATCTGGGTTTCGCAAACGCGCGCAAGATCCGCAGTCAGCCGGCCCAGGTCGAGCCGCGGCACATTCCCCGTGACGCCAATTTCATGTGGCACGCCGAGCACGTCGAAGCGGCCGAGTTCGAACTCGCCCATCTCGACCGGACAGTCGATAAGTTCGTCATAGTCGGCGGCCAGGTAGGTGCCGAAGCCGTGCCGGCGTGTGCCGCGTGCTGGCGCCAGGCCGGTGGCGACGCGCCAGGTGCGGTAGCGCTCACCATCCGGTGGCAGGATGTCAACGCTGCACGCTTCGTGCTCCAGTCCGATCGGCAGCAGGAAGACGCTGGTGCCATTGAAAAATCCGTGGGTCTGGTCCAGGTGCGCAGCGCGAACCGACAGGTCCCAGGCGTATATCTCGCACGCGACTTCAAGCGGACCTCTGACCGGTGCCGCTCGCCAGGTGTGCTTGTCGAGCTTGTGCAGCGGCACCTTGTGCTTGCTGGCCACCGCGCTGATGCGAACGATATTGCGCGCGAACTCCCGGATCATGTAACTGCCGGGAATCCAGGCGGGCAACATGAATAGCTGGCCGTCAGGGTCGGGCCGCTCTACGCGGCAGATCACATAGAACAGGTGCGCGGCGCAGTCGGCGGCGCGAATCGCGTATCGAATCGTCATGAAAGTGAACGCTGCCGCGGTCAGTGGCGCAGGACTTCGAGGATCTCGCTCTGGAATTCGCGCCGGTACAGAAGGTACGCAATAAAGGTCGTGCCAAGCGCAAAGGCGAGTGGCGAAACAAACCACAGCACTACAGCAAAGGCCATGTAGTAGGCGCGCAGCCCGTCGTTGAAAGTCTCGGCGGCCAGGGCCAGCACGCGGCCGGCACGATTCGCGAACTCGTCGCGCGAGGCTTCGCCGCGTTCGAACACAGTGTGGTCAGGCGCCGATGCAATCAGCAGCGCGCCGAAGGTGTACTGGCGCATCGACCAGGTGAAGCGGAAGAAGGCATAGACGAACACCGCGGTCAGAACCGAGAGCTTGAGATCAAACACCCAGGCCGAGGTGCGAGCCACGAACGGGATCTCTTTGACGAGGCCGGCGGCGCTGCCGCCAGTGCCGAGGACGGCCAGCAGGCCGCCGATAATCAGGATCGTGGTCGAAGCGAAGAACGAGGGGCTGGTCGACAGGTTCTGGACCACGAAGCCATCAATGACGCGGTTTTCGCGCCGGGTCGACTCGATCATCCAGCGGCGCCGGTACAGATTGGTCGTTGCCAGCAGTGAGCCGGTGGTTTCCGCACGACGCCGGGCAAAACTCGCGTATCCCCACCAGATGGCAATGAAGGCCGCCAGCGCCAGCCAGTCAACGATTGGCACCTGGGCCAGGGCGTCGAAAAATGGAAAATTTTTCATCGGAAGCGGCGCGAGCATACGCGCGGGATGAGACGCCGAGGTTCAGGCATCGGGAAGATCGAGATCGTGAACTTCGCCGGCGTCATCCACTTCGGGCCCGCTCGCGACGGGTTCGAGCAACTTGAGGCGCCGGCCGCCCGGATCGAATCGCGTTCCCAGTCCCGCGGCCAGCAGCGGGCCGACCGGCTGCGTGCTCATTGAAGCATCGAACTTTGGGTCATCGAGCCTTGACCAGCCGCATCAGGATCCATGCGACCACACCCGCGGCCATCACGTACAAGGCGATGTGAACCGAGTTGCGCGACTGCGCATAGCTGATGCTCGAGTACAGCAGATAGGCACAGGTCAGCACAAAGGCGATCGGCAGCAGCGGATAAAGCGGCACCTTGAACGGGCGCGCTACATGCGGTGCGCGCTGGCGCAGCACGATCAGCGCAATGCCGGTCAGCATGAAGAAGAACCAGAACACCGGCGCGGTGAACTCGACCATCGCCGAGAAACCGTCTTTCTCAATCGCGCCGAACGCGATCAAGGCAAGGGCGACGGTAGCCTGCACCATGAAGGCCGGGACGGGAACTCCGGTTTCGCTGTGCCAGCGGTTCATGAATCCCAGCACCGGCCAGTCGCGTCCCAGCGCGTAGTTGGTGCGGGCGCCGACGATCATCGTGGCGTTGATCGAAGTCAGCGTAGCAATGCCAACGATGGCACCGATCAGTTGCGCGCCGATTCCGCCGAACGCCGCCTGCATGACATCGGCGCCAACTGCATCGCTTTTTTTCATGGCCTCAAAGCCCAGTCCATTGAGCACGGCGTAGACGAAGATCACGTAGATCACGGTCACCAGCGATATCGATATCACCAGCGCACGCACGATGGCGCGTGGACCGCCGGTCACTTCGGCCGAGATGTACGCCGCTTCGTTCCAGCCGCCATAAGTAAGCAATACGAAGACCATTGCCAGCCCGAACAGGGCCGGCACGCCGCCGGTTGCGACCGAACCAGCAACCGCGCCTGTGGTCGGCAAGGAAGTCGCCGGCGCCATCATCAAGCCGGCGATGACCACGAGCAGCACGCCTGAGACTTCGAGCACGGTCAGGACGTTCTGCGTGCGCGCCGATTCCCTCAACCCGGCCACGTTTATTGCGGTCAGCACCACGACCGTCAGTGCGGCATAGATCGGCGAGGACCATGGCCCAAGCGACAGGACCCGGCTCATGTAGTCGCCAAAGACGTAGGCGAGCAGCGCGATCGAGCCGGTCGTGATGACCATGACGCGTGCCCAGGCAAACAGGAAGCTGAAGTCTCGTCCGTAGGCGCGAGTCAGAAAGTGATAGTCGCCACCGGCATCGGGGAAAGTGCTGGCGAGTTCGGCATAGCAGAGTGCGCCGATCAGCGACAGCAAGCCTCCAAGCAGCCACGCGATCAGCATCCAGTTGATCGAGCCGGTGATGCCGGCGACCATCGAGGGCGTCTTGAAGATGCCGGCACCGATCACGATGCCGACCGTGATCATGACGGCATCGAACACCGACAGGGCCGGGCGCGGTGCCCCGGTCGCGGTCAGCGCAGGATGCGACGAGCTTGAATCGGGCATAGCGTCATTCATGGAGTTCATTCAAAGAAAAAGCCCCGCGCAGGCGGGGCGATGGGTCACGATCGACGCATGCCAGAGGCTCGGACGCGGAGCCTCCGCGTAGCGCGCGCAAGACACGGAAGCTCGCTGCGGACTACTTGCTATTGGCTACTTGCCGTAGAAACGGCCGCATTGCGCCAGCATCTCGGCCCAGGCCGCAGCGCGCAGCTTGCCTTGCAGGGTTCCGGTGGCCTTGCCTTCTCCGGTCGAACTCTTGAGCATGCCGACCAGCTCGGTGCCCCGCACATTCCCCGTGAACGTGCGGGTCACGCCCTTGTCGTCATTGAAGGCGAACTTGATCTCGTCGCCGTGCATGGTTGCCCCGACCAGAGGCTGCCGCGCCGTTCCGCTGGTGACATCGCCGGAGATCTTCTGGAAGTTCTGGGTCAGGTTGACGGTGTAGCTCGCGCCGCTCGCATCCTTCAGCGTCCAGGTGCCGTCGACGCGGGCAGGAATGATCCAGAGATACGCTGTGCGGTACTCGATCTCTGAGGTCTGGTCGGGCTCCCAGTCGCTCATCGTGAACTGGTGCGATGTCACACGCGTGCCCGGTTTCATGCCGAGCAGGCGATGGCGCACGCAGAGATTCAGTTCCGGCAACAGGTACATCGTGACTACGGTCGCCTTGCTGAAGTCTTCCTTGAAGATGTCTCCCTGGATGATCTTGGTCTTGCCGGCGACGCCTTCGGCGGTAACCAGGCAGGAGGCCAGCTTGGCCATGTCGGGGTTGTATTCGATGCCGACCGAGGTCGCCCCCAGCTTACCGGCCGCGATGGCGATCTTGCCGTCACCCGCGCCCAGGTCATAGACCGTGTCCTGCGGCGTGACCTTGGCCATCGTCAGCATGCGTGCCACCAGCTCGTCAGGTGTCGGCACCCAGACCACGTCCTTGCCGGACTGGCCGACCTGCGGTTTGTAGTCGCGCTCGCAGTCCTTGCGGTCGAGTGCTGCGACGCTGCTGTTCAGAGCGAACAACAGAACACCGGCCAGCATGCTGGCCGGGACTAGTCGGGAGTTGGTCGAGGACATCACGGATCTCCTGGGCGGGAAGGCGGAAGGCGGATTCTGCCGAAACTCCCGGTTCTCGTCAGACCGGGAGTCCGGGTGAGGAAAGTGTTCAGGCAGCCTGACTCACATCAAAAGGCAGCTTGCGAAGGCGCTTGCCGGTCAGCGCCGCGACAGCATTGGCAACTGCGGGCGCGATCGGTGGCGTGCCGGGTTCGCCGACTCCGGTCGGGTCCGCCGTGCTGGGAACGATGTGCACCGCGATTTCCGGCATCTCGTTCAGACGCAGCAAAGGATAGTCGCCGAAGTTGCTCTGATCGACACGTCCGTCCTTGAGCGTGATCTCGCCATAGAGCGCCGCGGTCAGCCCATAGACCATTGCGGACTGCACCTGCGCCTCGATCGTCAATGGGTTCACCGCGGTGCCGCAGTCGATGACCGAGGTCACCTTGTGCACGCGGATCTGCTTGTCTTGCAGAGATACTTCGGCCACATGCGCGCAGACCGAGCCGAAGGACTCGTGCACGGCGATGCCGCGGCCCCGTCCGGCGACGACCGGCTTGGCCCAGCCGGATCGTTCACGCGCCAGGTTCAGCACCGCGCGATGGCGCACATGTTTCGCGTCCAGGAGTGACAGGCGATAGGCAATCGGATCCTGTTTCGCACTGCGCGCCAGTTCGTCGATCAGTGTCTCCATGACGAAGGCCGTGTGGGTATGGCCGACCGAACGCCACCACAGGACCGGCACATTGACATCGGGGTGGTGGACGCCGACCTGCATATTGGGAATCGAATACGGCGTGTCGACCACACCTTCGGTCATGGTGCCGTCGATGCCGTCCTTGACCAACACTTTCTCGAACGGCGATCCGGTCACGAGCGATTGCCCGACGATCGTGTGATTCCAGCCCGCCGGCTTGCCCGCGGCATCGATGCCGATCGCGACGCGGTGCACATGAAGCGGCCGGTAGTAGCCGCCGCGAATATCGTCCTCACGCGACCAGATCAGCTTCACCGGAGCATCGACACCCGACTGCTTCATCGCCTTGGCGACGTTGACTGCCTCGACCAGGTAGTCCGACGTCAGCGATGCACGGCGTCCGAAGCCGCCGCCGGCATACATCGTGACGAGGTTGACCTGTTCGGGCTTGAGGCCCGCCGTGCTGGCTACCTTGATCTGGTCGATCGTCTGGAACTGTGTGCCGCAGTAGACAGCGCAGGCATCTGCCTTCAGGTCGATCACGGCATTCAGCGGTTCCATCGGGGCATGCGCGAGGTATGGAAACTCGTACACCGCCTCAATCCGACGCGCCGCATTCGCCACCGCTTGCGCATCGCCGTCGGCGCGTGCCGGTTTGCCCGGTGTGGCCGCCAGTTCGCGGTACTGCTTGAATTGCTCGGTGGTCGTGACACCCGCCGGCAGGTCCCACTTGATTTCGAGCGCATCGCGCGCGGTCTTGGCCGACCAGTAGCCATCGGCAACAACTGCGACGCCGCTGCCGCCGCGATCAACCGGTACCTGTACCACCGCCTGCACGCCCTTGACTGCGCGCGCCTTGGCCGGATCGAAACTCGCCACCTTGCCGCCGAACACCGGCGGGCGCGCGACGACCGCCACGCGCATCCCGGGCAGCGACTTGTCGATGCCGAACTGTGCGCTACCGTCGACCTTTTCGCGCGAATCGAGACGCCGGATCGGCTTGCCGATCAGCACATAGTCGCGCCGGTCGGCTTTCAGCGCTGCCTTGCGCGGCACTTCAAGTTTCATCGCCGCGTTCGCCAGCGAGCCATAGGTCGCACGGCGCTTCTGTCCGGCGGGCTCGATAACCGAGCCGTTGCGCGAATCGAGTTTGGAAGGGTCCGTCCCCCATTGCTGTGCCGCCGCCGCCAGCAGCATCTGCCGGGCCGAGGCGCCGATCACGCGCAGCTGCTGCCAGCTCGACGCCACCGACTGCGAACCACCGGTAAATTGGATGCCAAAGCCAGGATGCGCATATACATCGGCTACTGGCGCGCTTTCGGCGCGCACTTTATCCCAGTCACAGTCGAGTTCCTCGGCGATCAACATCGACAGTGCGGTGTACACGCCCTGTCCGAACTCGAGCTTGCTGATGATCATCGTCGTGGAGTTGTCCGGTGCGATGCGCAAAAAGGCGCTCGGCGGATAGACGAAGCGGGCCTTTTCCTGCGCGCCTGCGGCCTGCCAGCCAACCGTGAGCAGCAGGCCGCTGCCGGCCAGTCCGGTCGATTTAAGAAAGTCGCGGCGGCTCAGCTTGTGCGCCACCGGTGTGGCCAGGAGCGCGTCGAGAGCGGCCCGCTCAAGTCGTTGTGTCAGTCGCATGGGCAGCTCCAGCTAGACATTGCGCGCGGCGTCTTTCACCGCGACGCGAATCCGCGCATAGGTGCCGCAACGGCACAGGTTGCCGGACATCGCGGCATCGATATCTGCGTCGCTTGGATTTTTCTTGCTCTTCAGCAGGGCCGTGGCCGCCATCACCTGGCCCGACTGGCAATAGCCGCACTGGACGACGTCATTGCGCACCCATGCGTCCTGCACGGCGCGGCCGACCCGGTCGCCGCTGATCGCCTCGACCGTCGTTACCGCTCCGCTGACCGCGGAGATCGGTGTGACGCAGGCCCGCACTGGCTGGCCGTTGATATGAACGGTGCAGGCGCCACACAGCGCAGCGCCACAGCCGAACTTGGTGCCGGTCAGCGCCAGCTGCTCGCGCAACACCCACAGCAGGGGCGTGCTCGGATCCGCGTCAACTTCCACGGCCTTGCCATTGACATTAAGGCGGGTCATCGCTTTTCCTCAGACATCCTCAGGCATTCACATTGACGACGACGCGACCGCGTACGCGGCCGGCGAGTATCTCTGGCGCCACCGCGAAGGCGCCAGCGAGTGTGACCTCCTGCGTCATCGCCTCGAGCGTGGCGATCGGCAGATGCTGTGCGAGCAAGGCCCAGGCCTGCTCTCGGCGCGTCACCGGTGCCATCACGCTGTCGATCCCGGCGAGCGTCACGCCGCGCAGGATAAACGGCGCCACGGTGGTCGGGAAATCCATACCGCCTGCCAGGCCGCAGGCCGCGACGGTGCCGCCCAATTTCATCTGCGCACAGACATTAGCCAGGGTGACACTACCCACCGAATCGATCGCGCCGGCCCAGCGTTCTTTCTGCAAGGGCTTGCCGGCCGAGCTCAGGGACGCACGATCGATGACCTCGGCAACACCGAGTGATTTGAGGTAGGTGGCCTCAGCCAGCTTCCCCGTCGAGCCGACGACTTTGTAACCGAGGGCTGACAGCAGCGCACTCGCTACCGAGCCGACACCGCCGGTCGCGCCGGTGACGAGGACTTCGCCGCGATCGGGACTCACGCCGTGCTCGCGCAGCGCCAGGACAGCCAGTGCCGCCGTGTAACCGGCGGTTCCAATCGCCATGGCGTGGCGTGGCGTGAAGGCGGCTGGCAGGGCAACCAACCAGTCGCCTTTGACGCGGGCCTTCTGGGCGAGTCCACCCCAGTGGGTCTCGCCGAGACCCCACCCATTGATCACCACGCGATCACCCGCCTTCCAGCGCGGGTGGGACGTACTCGCAACCCTGCCTGCGGCGTCGATGCCGGCCACCATTGGCCAGTTACGCACGACTGGCGAGGTATTGGTCAACGCCAGCCCGTCCTTGTAGTTGACGGTCGAGTAGTCGACGGTGAGAACGGTGTCATCACCCGGCGTTGCCGCCGCAAGTTCGTCGTCGGACAGTTCACGGACCGAGGCCGCGAAGCTGCCATCCCGGGTGAGCGAAATTGCTTTGAACATGGTCGTCATCCGTATGCGGGCCGTCGATGATACGTGCGAAGTCCGGCCGGGTTCGCGATGCCCTGGCCTGGGCGGCCGAGCCGCGAGATCGCGGCCGGCAGGGGGCCGAGCGCAAGGCAGGTCGGAAGGCCGTTGCTTTTCTGCGCTTATTTCCGTCCTATTGCAAGCTCAGCGTGGCAGAATCAAAAGATTCGTTCGCCAACTGACCGGGACCCGGCCTGGTGACGAGATGCGCATGAGGTTGCCTTGACGTCTACGGTCATTCCACTGCGGCAGGCCGCGGTCGAGCGGTCGCTCAAGCAGGCGACGTTCGACACCGCCGGCGTTCCCCTGATCGCCGTCAACCAGAGTGGCCAGGTGCTGTCGCTGAATGGCGCTGCCATGATTCTGTGCGGAGGCGATTCGGCGATCGGCCGCAATGTCGCTGAATTGCTCGGCTACTCGATCCCGCGATCGTTTGCGCGACGCTGGCGCCGCTTCTGGAGTCGGCTCGCGACCGACAGCCGGGTCGAGTTTGAAGTGAAGCTGCCATTGCGGTCCGGGCAGCGGTTGATGGCTCGCGTGACTGCCAGCATGTTTCGCTTCGAGCAGGATGAGTATGCGGCCATTTCGCTGGTCGACATCGAAACCGAGCGTGCCGCAGCCCGCCGCTTGCGAGCCGCCGATGGCCGGGCGCGCGCGATTGCGCGACATCAAAGCGAGCTCACGGTTGTTCTGAATGCAGACCGACGGGTTATTTATGCCAGCGCCGCGCTCGAACCGATCACCGGCGAACCCGAAACGGATGTCATGGGCTCTCCGTTCGAATTCATTCTCGACCAGTCATCGCGCATCGAATTTCGGCGCGCCGTTGATCGTGCCCTGCGCGAACCGCCCGGCGACCGGCAGCCCGTAACACTTCATCTGCGCACGCGCGCCGGCCTGTCCGGCAGTGGGCGCAGCCTGTCATGCGCCTTGGCGAACCTCCTCGACGATCCCGACGTGCGCGGTCTGGTGCTGACCGCGCGCGATCTCGGACCGAGCGAGCGTGCTCAGGCCCGACGGCTGCGTTTTAGAGAGCGGCTGTTCGAGCTGGCGATGCAGCCGAAATCTGATTTCACCTATTCGCTGTCAACCATACTGAGAACTGTTGCGGAGGTGCTCGAGGTCGGATCGGCGAGCTTCTGGCGACTGTCCCGCGACCCGGATGTCCTGCGCTGCGAGTCTCTGTTCGATCGCAATACCGACCGCTTCGTGCGCGACTGGGTCAGTCGCAACTTCGTCGCGACGCGCTTTCCCGCCTACTTCGCGCAGATCCTGAATCGCGACGCCGTGGTCGTCAATGACACGCGAACGTCGCGCCTGACCACCTCATTCGCGGGTGACCCGGAATGGACAGGCGTGCGCGCGATGCTCGATGTGCCGGTCCTGGTCGAAGGCGAAGTGCTCGGCGTCATGTGTCTGCATCATCGCGAGACCCGCTACTGGGACGAAGACGACATCAGCTTCGCCAACTCCACGGCCTTGATGCTGTCGCTGGCGATTGAAGCCGCACAACGCCAGGAGGCCGAGAGCCGGATCGAGCACATGGCGTGGTACGACGCACTGACCGGGCTGCCCAATCGCAATCTGCTGCGCGAAACCATGCGCGACATGGTGATGACTGCGGCGAATCGGCGGCGGCGCATGGCGGTGATACTGATCGATCTTGATCGATTCAAGGATGTGAATGACACGCTCGGCCACCTGGTCGGCGATTCGCTGATCAAGTCGGCGGCCGACGTGCTGGGCGAAACCGTCGGCGAAGACGGAACCGTCGCGCGACTCGGCGGCGACGAATTCGTCGTGCTGATCAGTGAGTTCGTACATCGCCAGGAAGTTGCCTTGTTGGCGGCGCGCATCGCCGAGGCCCTGCACCGCACCGACCTCGTGCCCAACATCGACACGCAGGTGTCCGCTTCGATCGGGGTGGCTTTGTTCCCTGAGCATGGGCGCGACATGAGCACGCTTCTGAAGAACGCCGACGCCGCGATGTACCAGGCCAAGCGAGACGGCCGCAACCAGTTCAGTTTCTTCAATCCGATCCGCTACGAACGCGCGGCGCGCGAGGTCCAGCTGGGCATCGAACTCGTCAAGGCGGTGCAGAGCGAAAGTCCGCAGTTCATCTGCGAATATCAGCCGCAGATCGAAATGACCAGCGGCCGGGTGGTCGGACTCGAGGCCCTGATCCGCTGGAACCATCCATTGCACGGCATGTTGACGCCAGATCGATTCATCGGCGTTGCGGAAGTCAGCGGCTTGTCCGAACGCATCACCCGTTGGGTCCTCAACGAGGTCTGTACCCAGATCAATCGCTGGCGCAGTGTGCGGCCCAACTTCGACGTGCCGGTTTCCGTCAACGTGGCGGGACGGGAGATGGGTTCGACCGCCCTGCCCATTCTGGTCCGCAGCGCGCTGGTAAAGCACGGCATCGAGCCGCAGCTCATCGTGCTTGAAATCACCGAGCGCACTTTGGTCAAGGAAAGCGAGATCAACAATGACGTGCTGGCCGAGCTGGCGTCGATCGGCGTCGGCCTGGTACTTGACGACTTCGGTACCGGGTATTCAATGCTCGGATATCTGAAGCGAATGCCGATCCACGCATTGAAGATCGACCAGTCGTTCGTCGTTGGTATTCCTGAGGACCCGGACAGCCGCGCCATCGTGCATGCGATGCTCGCAGTCGCACGCCATTTCCGGCTCAAGGTGGTTGCCGAGGGTGTCGAGTCGCAGGAGCAGGTCGACTACATGCGCGAGATTGGTTGCGAGTTTGCGCAGGGATTCTTCTATTCGCGCGCGCTATCGGCCGATACCATCCTTGATTACCTCGCCCGTCCCGCCATCGCCTGATTGTCTGACCGGCGGCTAAGATCCAGCGCAGATCGACATGCGCTGCCGCGAGGAGCCAAGATGAGCTACGTCAACATACTGACCGAGACCCGTGGTCGCGTTGGGCTCGTGACGCTGAACCGCCCGAAGGCGCTGAATGCGCTCAACGATGCCTTGATGGACGAACTCGGCAGCGCTCTGCTGGAGTTCGATGCTGATGATGCTATCGGCGCGATCGTCGTTACCGGCAGCGACAAGGCATTCGCCGCCGGTGCCGACATCGGTGCGATGAAAACCTGGTCCTATATGGATGTCTACAAGAGCGAGTACATCACTCGCAACTGGGAGACTCTCAAGCGCGTGCGCAAACCGGTCATAGCCGCGGTCGGCGGGTACGCGCTGGGCGGTGGCTGCGAACTCGCCATGATGTGCGACATCATCATCGCCGCCGACAGCGCGAAATTCGGTCAGCCCGAGATCAAGCTCGGCATCATTCCTGGCGCCGGTGGAACCCAGCGACTACCGCGCGCCGTCGGCAAGGCCAAGGCAATGGATCTGATCCTGACTTCGCGCATGATGGACGCGCAGGAGGCGGAGCGCGCGGGATTGGTGTCGCGGGTCGTGCCCGCTGATCGCCTGCTCGATGAGGCGGTCTCTGCAGCAACGGCGATTGCAGGGCACTCACTGCCTTCCGTGATGATGGCAAAGGAAGCCATTAATCGCGCGTACGAAGCCCCGTTGTCTGAAGGTCTGCTGTTCGAACGCCGGCTTTTTCACTCGCTGTTCGCGACCGAGGACCAGAAGGAAGGAATGGCCGCGTTTGTCGAAAAGCGCGCGCCGCAATTCCGGCATCGGTAGTCGATTCGCACTCCTGCCTTGCTTCGGAGTTTGGTTCTTGCGGTAGCTCGAATGCTGGCTCGAACTTGGGTGCGTATCGCGCTGAGTCGCAAACGCTCTCCGCTAAGTCATTGAATCGGAAGGGCGGTCAGAGTTCCAAAGTGCCTGTCCAAGGCTGCGGCCCAGTGGGCTTGCTTGACACTGTTTGACCCGCACGCCATAATTCCGCTTCTTCGCTGCTGCGTTTGCGTTGCAACACAAACTTGCGACGCTCTCGATCTGCGGCCTGCTCTTTAAAAACGAAACAGCCGATAAGTGTGGGCGCTTAATGAAGGGGCGAACCGGCACGCCAAGTCTCACGGCTTGCGCGCCGGCTGAACTCAAAGCATTAGGTGCTCACGCAATGGAAAGAGGGAAATGATGTTGACACTTCGGTGGAAACATCAGTCACCTCGATTCCAGC
>CAVTND010000019.1:0-24191 GCA_963735955.1 uncultured beta proteobacterium
CTGTAGATGTGGCAGTCGCCGCCGGTCCAGACGAAGTCACCGACATCGAGATCGCATTGCTGCGCGACCATGTGCGTCAGCAGCGCATAACTCGCGATGTTGAAGGGAACGCCGAGAAAGATGTCACAACTGCGCTGGTAGAGTCTGACAGCTCAACCGGCCTTCGGCTACATAGAACTGGAACAGCAGGTGGCAGGGCGGCAGAGCCATCAGCGGGATGTCGCTGACGTTCCAGGCCGAAACGATGAGTCGGCGCGAATCCGGATTGGTCCGGATCTGCTGCAGGATCTGAGCAATCTGATCGATCGCACCGCCGTCCGGCGTTGGCCATGAGCGCCACTGCACGCCATACACCGGGCCGAGTTCGCCGTCCGCGCGCGCCCACTCGTCCCAGATCGTGACCTTGTTCTCGCGCAGATAGGCAACGTTGCTCGAGCCCTGCAGGAACCAAAGCAGCTCGTGAATGATCGAGCGCAGGTGCAGCTTCTTGGTCGTGACCAACGGAAAACCGGCCGCCAGGTCGAAGCGCATCTGGTAGCCGAACCACGAGCGCGTACCGGTGCCGGTGCGGTCGGTCTTGGCGACGCCATGCTCGAACACATGGCGCATGAAGTCTTCGTACTGGGTTGAAGTTGCCTGCTGCATTGGCGGATTCTAGCGACAGCGGTGTCAGGCTCAGGCGAACTGCAACGCGGCCAGCCGGGCATACAAGCCACCGCGTGCGATCAGTTCCGCATGGCGTTCCAGAGTCGATGATCCGGCCATGATCGAGTACGAAGATCCGGTCGGCGCGTTGCACGGTGGCCAGTCGGTGCGCGATCACGATCGTCGTGCGGCCGCGCATCGCGGTCTCCAGCGCCGACTGCACGGCACGCTCGCTTTCGGCGTCGAGCGCCGATGTCGCTTCGTCGAGCAGCAGCAGCGGCGCATCCTTGAGGATCGCCCGCGCGATCGCGAGCCGCTGACGCTGCCCGCCTGAAAGACGCAGACCACGCTCGCCGACTTCGGTCGCATAGCCCTCGGGCAGACGCAGCACGAACTCCTCGACCCGCGCCGCGCGGGCGGCTGCGCGTGCCTCGTCCTCGCTCGCCGCGGGGCGGCCGTAGCGGATGTTGTCAAGCACCGAGCCCGAGAAGACCACGGCCTCCTGCGGCACGAGCGCGATGCCGTGGCGCAGGTCGGCCAGGCGGACGTTGCGCACATCGACGCCGTCGATCAGCAAATGTCCGGAACTGATGTCGTAGAACCGCTGCACCAACTGGAACACCGTCGTCTTGCCCGCGCCGGAAGGTCCGACCAGCGCGACCGTCTGGCCCGGCTCGATCGTCAGCGAGAACTCGTCGAGTACACGCTGCTGCGGACGCGACGGATAAGAGAATGCGACGTTCTCGAAGGTGACTCGCGTGCCACCCATGGCCTTCGGTAACGCGACCGGCGCCGACGGGTCGGCAATCGGCGTTTGCAGCGTCAGCAGTTCCATCAATCGCTCGGTGGCACCGGATGCGCGCAGCAACTCCCCCCACACTTCGGCCAGTACCGCGACGCTGCCGGCAACCAGCATGATGTAGAGCGCGGTCTGGCTCAGCTCACCGGCGGTGATCTTGCCGGCCAGGACCGACTGCACGCCACCGTACAGACCGTAGAGCAAAGCGCCGAAGATGCCGACGATCAGGAACGCGGTCAGCAGAGCGCGGGTGCCGGTGCGCCGGATCGACGTGGCGAATGCACGCTCGTTGGCGACCGAGAACTTGCGCGTCTCGGCGCCCTCCTGGGTGAAGCTTTGCACGATGGGTACCGCATTGAGTACCTCGCCGGCGATCGCGCTCGAGTCCGCCATGCGGTCCTGGCTCGCACGCGACAGGCGCCGCACACGACCGCCGATCAGCATGGCGGGTGCGACCACCAGCACGATGATGCCGACAACCGTCAGCATCAGGCGAGGACTGGTCGCAATCAGCATGGCCATGCCGCCGATGAACAGCACTGCGTTGCGCAGTCCCATCGAAACACTCGAGCCCACCGCGTTCTGGATGACTGTGGTGTCGGTGGTCAGACGCGATAACACCTCACCGGTCTTCAGGGTCTCGAAGAACTGCGGGCTTTGGGTCAGCACGTGCGAATAGACCGCGCGCCGCAGATCGGTCGTCACGCGCTCGCCGATCCAGGTGACCATGAAGAAGCGCCCGGCGGTAAAGATTCCGAGTGCAACCGCAACCAGGAACATCAAGCCGAACTGATTGCGGATCGCCACGAGTCGTGTCGCGAGCTCGGTACCAGCGGGCAGCGCAAGACCCTGATCAACAAGTAGACGGACGGCGTAGGGCAGTGCGAGAGTCGAGCTTGCTGCGAGAAGGAGCAGCAGCAGAGCCAGCGCGATCTGCCGCTTGTAGGGTGCGAGAAGGGCAGCAGTCCGCGCAGCGGGGTAATGCGCTGCCCGACAGGTCGACCGGGATCGGCCATCGCGGATCGTCAGCTGCACGACTATACCAGAGTGGAGAGGTCAGCACGCCAAAGAGCGCGATCGCGATCAGGGCGAGCGCCGCGATCGACGAGACCATGAACGGCATGTGCCGCGACTTCGCGTTGTGTGCGTAGGCGAACACGTACCAGAAGCGAGCCGCGACCCAGACGGCACCGATGATCGCAGCGATGCGCGGGCTGAAGAGCGCTGCGAGCCATAACGCCGGCAGGAAGATCACTGTGTTCTCGAGGGTGTTCACTTGCGCGCGAAAGACGCGCTCGAAGGGTTCCGGCCCGCTGGTCGCGGGCGCGCTCACGTGATACTTGCCCCGAGCCCGACCGACCAAGTTGGAGCAGCCGAACAGCAGCAGGACGGTGCCGAGGGTGACGAGGGCGGGCCAGTGAAAGGTTGTCGACACTCCGGATTGTTGAAGTCGGTGGTCGAAGGCGACGCATCGTAACCGCTTCGCGCGCGGTACCTGTTGGTACTACATGCGCAGTGGCGAAAGGTAGCCGGTCAACTCCAGGTAGCCGCGCCCGACGCGCTGCCCACGCTCCGGCAGCGTGCTCGCACCTTCCCAGTAGACCGCGCCGATCGATGCGCGCGAATCGAGTTCCTGGTCGTTCATCAATGGCGGTGTTTCGAACGTTCGATCACCGACGCGAATGCGCTGCGCGACCGGATAGGTCGCACCGGTGCGCGGCGAGCGCCACTCTGCGAATCGGCTCGAAGCTGACCTCGTCACGATCAAAGACGACGAGCTGGCCGCCCGGGTCACGCAGCGAGGCGTAGGAGAAGATCGCTGGACCCGCGGCGCGCGGGCGGATCTGGAACGCTGTCAGTGCGCTGCCGTCGTCGAGATTCATGCCGATCCAGTCCCAGCCGGCGGCGTCGCGGACCGAGGATGGAGTCCGACCATTCGTGGTCCAGCCACCCGGTGCCCGGAACGTGAGTGGCTGCCGTCTCGCTCGTACGCGCGCCTCGAGTGCCAGTTGCGGCTGGCTGTAGTAGCGACTGAACTGTTGTTCGTCTGGGCCTTTGCGCGACTAGCCTCGTTACCCTGCAGCAGCAGGATTGCGTCGGTCGTGCGGATGAGCTCGATGTCGAAACGAGTGCGCCGGGATGTGCGCCCGATAGATCCCACTCGAGGCGTCGCGCACAAAGCTCCAGCGATCGAGCCTGAGCCGCTGTCATCGGCGCGCAGAGCCTCGACCAGGGGAACTGACCCGCTGGACGCGCGCATCGTGCAGCAGAAGGCCGCGGACCGGGTCGGCCATTGCCACATGCCGGCAAGGAGTTGGTTCGGTGAAAAGCGGCTGCCGGCCGGGCGATCGAGGTACGCACGCGAAAGAATGTCAGCTGGATTCCAATCGAAGCCACATTGGGTGCACCGGGCTTGTCCAGCCAGCCCGTCAGATACCACCACTCGATGCGCGAGTCGGGGTGAGCACCATGGTCGCGCGGGAAGGCCAATGCATCCGAGGTAACGCCGGCGCGCAACGGTCCCGTGACAGGGCCAGGCACGCGCCTGCACCGCCCACGAATGATCGGCGCTTCACCAGTCTTCCTGCACGGCCCGCACCGCTTCGCCCGAGGCGGCGCGGCGCGCGGCGAGCACCGCGGTCAGGGTCGCGGTGGCCAGCAGCACCACCATGAGGGTCGACAACAACGTGGTCGGCACACTCACAGGACATCGTCCAGTGAAACGATTGCGGATTGACAACGTGGATCAGCACCAGTGCCACCGCGAACCCGGCCAGGAGTCCGCTGGCGATGCCGAGCAGCGTAACCAGCAGGCCTTCGAGCGCAAACTGCGCAAGGATCTGCGGACGCGTCACCCCGAGGTGCCGCAGCATGCCGAACTCGCGCGGGCGCGCGAGGGCCTGGGCCGAAAAGGTGGCCGCGACGCCGATGAGTCCGATCACGATGGCGGCGATTTCGAGCAGGTAGGTCACGGCGAAGCTGCGATCGAAGATCGCGAGACTCAGCGCGCGCATCTCGCCGGGCTGCCTGAACTCGGAGCCGGCCGCATCGAGCTTGGCGCGCAGAGCTTCGATGACATCGGCCGCACGCGTTCCCGGCGCAAGCCACAGGGCGGCGTCGGTGCGAGAGGCGTCGCCGGTGATGCGGTCGTAATCGACGTCGCGGATCGCGATAGCGCCACTCGCGCGCGCATAGTCGCGCCAGATTCCGAGCACGCGAAATTCGTGCAGCTCGCCCGCCAGTGGAATTCGGATCAGTTCGCCCACCGTGGCATGCAGCTCGCCGGGTTTCACTGACCCAGGCCGGCGGAGCATCGTTGGTCGACGGCGACAGCGCCGGTCCGATCAACGGCAGTGCGGGGGACGCCGGGATCGAGCGATCGAATCAGCAACGTCATCGGCGCTCGCTCGACGCCGAGCGAGTGCGCGCGTGCTTCCAAGCGCTACGCGCGTGCTTCGTGAGAACTCGGCACGCCGCACGCCGGGTGCGCCGGCGAGTGTGACCAGATCGCGTTGCGAAAAATACGTTGTGGTCCCGGTCTCACCGCGGCTGCCGACGCGCACGTACACATCGGCCGGCAGTACCTGGTCGAGCCAGAGATCGAGCGAGTGTCGGAAACTCGTGACCATGGTCGCCATCGCGACCATCAGCGCAAAGCTGGCGACAATTCCCGCGAGTCCGATAGCGGCACTGGCCGGCGCCTGCGCCAGCCGCGTGGTCGCGCCGAGCCAGGGCACATGGCGCGTGTCCTGGCTCAGACGCGCGAGGTGGGTGAACATGGACCGCGCGATCCGCGCCTGCAACAGGATCGCACCGGTCAGAATCAGCGCAATCGAGACATAACCGAACAAGGGCAGGCCAGCGACCGCTGGCAGCAGCGTGCATGCGCCACCCGCCGCCAGCATCGCCAATGGCAACCACGGCCGCGCCTGCGTGCGCATGGCATCGAGTTCGTTGCCCGGCTTCATCGCGAGTGCCGGCGCGATCTGCGCAGCCGCCCGCGCCGGTGCCCAGCTGCCGGCGATCGCAGCCCCCACACCGAGCGCCAGGAAAGCGACTGCCGCGCCCGCCTCGATGTGCAGCCGCGCCTGTCCACCCGCAAAATAACCACCTCCGAGATCAGATCCGAGCGCGCTCAATGCCACGAACGCGAGCAGGGCGCCTAGCAAGAGGCCGAGCACGCTGCCAACGGCGCCGATCAGCGCCGCTTCGGTGACAAGCAGTCGGCGCAATTCCTCGGGCGTTACCCCGATCACGCGCAGGAAGGCAAATTCCGAGCGCCGCGCGACGGCCGCTTGCGCCTGCAGCGAGAAAACGAGGAAAGCGCCGGTGAACAGGGCGACCAGCGCGAGCACGTTCAGATTGACCCGATAGGCGAGCGAGATGTTCGACACTCGCTGAGTGGCCTGGTCGGGTGTGATCAGCTCGACCCCGGCGGGCAGCAATGCAAGGATGCGCTCGCGCGCTGCCCCGACCGATACTCCCGTCGCGAGCTTGATGTCGATCCGGTGCAGTCGGCCGACCTGGCCAAAACGCGACTGTGCGGACGCGATGTCCAGCACTGCGAGTTCCTCATCACCGACTGCGGGCAGAGTGCCGGCAATCGTGAAAGGTTCGCTGCGTGGACCGACCTGAAGAGTGAGCGTATCGCCGGCCTTGAGGCCAAGTCGTCTCAGCGCAGGTTGAGACACGAAAAGTCCGCCACCAAGCAGCGCGTCGATTCGCTGATCGGCCGCGCTGGGCTCGCCGATCAGCGCGGGAGTCAGCCAGGCGGCCCGAAAGACGTCGACGCCGAGCACGCGCAGAGTCGCACGTCCGGTCGAGGGCAGTGGAGAAGCAAGCGGCGCTTCGAGCTCAACTACCGGGCTGGCCACTTCGACCTCGGGCAATTCGGAAACGCGCACGTGCAACTCATCGTCGAAGCCGATGCGTCCCGCGCTGATCGTGAAGTCGGACTGCCCGAGCACATGGCGAACCGCGCCCGAGAATTCGTCAAGCGCCGAGGCGTTGATCAGATGAACCGCATAGCCAAGGGCAACACCGATCGCGATTGCGATTGTCTGCACCATGGCGCGCAAGGGATGGCGACGGGCAAAGCCCAGGCTAAGGTGAGTCAGCAGCCAGCGCAGCATCGCGCTAGGCCACGACCGGTGCCCGCGCCTGCAGGCGGCCATGGTCGAGGCGCAGAACGCGGTCGGCGGTGGCGACCGCCGCCTCGGAGTGCGTGACCAGCACTCCGGCGGCACCACGGGTGCGAATCTCGCGCGCGAGCAGGCTGAGCATGACCTGGGCCGTGTCGGGGTCGAGATTGCCGGTCGGCTCATCCGCCAGCACGAGCGCCGGCCGATGCACCAAGGCGCGCGCAATCGCCACCCTCTGCAATTCGCCGCCCGAAAGTTCAGCCGGGGAATCGGCTTCGCGTCCGGCCAGGCCGACCTCGGCCAGCAGTTCGCTTGCGCGTGCTTCGCGTTCACTCGCATCGAGGCCCGCGAGCACGAGCGGCAGCATGAGATTCTGCCCGACGCTCAGGTGCGGCAACACGTGAAAGGCCTGGAACACGAAGCCGATCCGTGCCCTCCGCAGCAGGGTGCGCGGCGTGTCATCAAGGCGCGCGATATCCGTGCCATTGATCTCGATCGTCCCTTCGTCGGGGATGTCGAGGCCGGCGATCAGGTTGAGCAGGGTCGACTTGCCGGAACCGGATTCGCCGACAATCGCGACATACTCGCCCGCTCGGACATCGAGCGCCAGTTCATTGAGCACGACCCGTTCGCGATAGCGTTTGCTCAGTCCGGCCACATGCAGCATGCGCCTCATATTACGGGGCAGCGCGGTGTCGTTCGTATGGACCGGTGTGATTCGGTTCCCCGTCGGCCGCCAAGTCCGAAAGGCATCGCTACAATCGCGGCCCTGTCGGCAGACTCTGGGGAGACTCTGCGTTGAACCTTGAAGTCACGCTGGATGCGATCCGCGCCGCGGCACAACGTCTCACTGGCCACGTCGAAACGACACCGTGCCTGCACTCACGCACGCTGTCGCAGATCACCGGCGCCGAAGTCTTCCTGAAGTTCGAAAACCTGCAGTTCACCGGTTCGTTCAAGGAACGAGGCGCGCTCAACAAGCTGAGCCTGCTCGCACCGGCCGCGCGCGCCCAGGGCGTGATTGCCGTGTCGGCCGGCAACCACGCGCAGGGCGTGGCCTACCACGCACAGCGCCTCGGTATTCCGGCGGTCATCGTCATGCCGCGCTTCACGCCGATGGTCAAAATCGAACGTACACGCGGCTTCGGCGCCGAGATCCTGCTCGTCGGCGACTCCTTTGACGACGCCAAGATCGAGGCAGCGGCGATCGCCCGCTCGCGCGGACTCACCATGGTCCATCCCTACGATGACCTCGACGTGATCGCCGGCCAGGGCACGGTCGCGCTTGAGATGCTCGCCGAACAACCCGAACTGGATTGCCTGTGCGTGGCGATTGGTGGCGGCGGACTGATCTCCGGCATGGCGATCGCGGCGCGCGCACTGAAGCCATCGATCGGCATCGTCGGCGTGCAGACCGAGCAGTTTCCCTCGATGTACGCCGCGTTCAAGGGCGTCGACATGCCCTCGGCGATGGCGACGCTGGCCGAAGGCATTGCGGTCAAGCAGCCCGGAGAACTGACGCGCGCGATCGTCTGCCGCTCGGTCGACGACATCCTGCTGGTGTCGGAGGGAGACATCGAACAGGCGATTGTCATGCTGCTGGAGATCGAGAAGACCGTCGTCGAAGGCGCCGGCGCTACCGGGCTTGCTGCGTTGCTGCGGCACCCGACCCGCTTCGCCGGCCGCAAGGTCGGCCTGATACTTTGCGGCGGCAACATCGACCCGATGGTTTTGGCCGACATCATCGAGCGCGGCATGGTGCGTGCCGGCCGCCTGGCGCGCATCCGCGTGCACACACGTGACGTGCCAGGGGAGCTTGCGCGCGCGGCGACTCTGATTGGCCAGGCTGGAGCCAACATCGAGGAAGTCGAGCACCAGCGCGCTTTCACCACGCTGCCGGTGCAGAACGCCGAGCTGGAATTCGTCCTGCAGACGCGCGGCCCTGAGCACATCGAGGAAGTGCTGCGCGTGCTGCATGCCGCCGGGCTCTTCGCCGAGACTCATCCTTATTGATTCCTCCATCTGCCCGAGTCGTCCATGCGTCTGATCGATCTTTCCGAGAAGGTGGACGACGCACGTGCCGAGATCATTGCCGGGCTCAGTGCACCTGCGCCTTTCATTGCGCCCAAGTATTTCTACGACGGACTTGGTGCGCGCTTGTTCGAGGCAATCTGCGAGCTGCCCGAGTACACGCTCACGCGCGACGAGGCCGCGATCTTCAGGTCCTACGCGGCGGAGATCGCGGAACGAATCGGCCCAGGTTGCACGTTGATCGATCTGGGAGCCGGTGACTGCAGGAAGGCCGAACGACTATTTGCGCTGCTGAAGCCTGCGCAATACGTGGCCGTGGACATTGGTGCCGAATTCCTGGCCGAAAGTCTCTCCGGGCTCGCTCAGCGTCATGCGGGACTGGACATCGTCGGTGTGGTTCAGGACTTCACGCGCGGGCTGCGCCTGCCCCCCGAGGTGCGAAACGTCCGCCGTGTGTTCTTCTATCCTGGGTCATCGATCGGCAACTTCACCCCGACCGAAGCGGCGGTTTTTCTTGAACGCCTGCATGCGCTTTCGAACGGCGGCCAGCTACTGCTTGGCGCCGATCTCGTCAGGAGCGCAGGCGAACTCGAAGCTGCCTACAACGATGCGCTCGGCGTGACGGCCGCGTTCAACCTGAATGTATTGAACAACGTCAATCGCACCGCCGGCACCGATTTCGACGTGAACGCCTGGCGCCACATCGCCCGCTTTGATGCAGGGCACTCGCTGATAGAAATGTATCTGGAGGCACGCCGCGACGTTCTGGTCAGCTGGTCTGGCGGCCAGCGGCGTCTCGTTGCTGGTGAGCGCATCCACACCGAGATTTCATGCAAGTACACGAATTCCGTCCTCGCTGAAATGCTTGCCGCGGCGGGTTTTCGCAGGACTCGCATATACACGGGAGAACCTGCCCGTTTCGCGTTGGTTCTGGCACAAGCCGGTACCTGATGTGCGGCCGCCGGTCAGCGGATAGGCGGGATCCGATCGTGTTTGTGTTTTCGTTCAAAATGAGCGGCCCTCTGCATCAGTTTCGAACCTCGTCAACATCTGTCCGTCGCCTTGTCGCGCTGCCTTCTCCTCCTCTTCCTTTTGTTCGTTTCTGTTGCTTCCGAGGCAGTGGATGCTTCGGCGACTCTGATCGAGCGCAGTCGCCTGCAGGCGCGGGTTGACCCGGAACGCAGCCGCCAACTGGCCCAACAGGCACTCGAACAGCTTGCATTGGCACCGGATCCGGAGCTTCAGCTGCTTGCGCATGCACAGTTATGCGACTACTACGCGGAGCGCGACCGCGCTGCGGCTGAACAGCAGATCGAATTGGCGCGCGCGCTGCTGGGACAGATCCAGCGCCCGGGTCTGCGCGCGCGGCTGTTGACCTGCGAGGGCGAGATCCAGTCGGCGTCCGGCAACAACGTGGAGGCGGTCGCGCTGTTTCACCGGGCGGTCTCGGTTGCCGAGGCGTCCGGCGAACAGGAAATCCTGGCGGATGCACTGTTTCAGCGCGGCTACGTCAGGGGATTGCAGGGCGAGTTCGCCAATGGCCTGGCTGATCTGCAGAAAGCGCACGCAATCTATGAGCGGCTGAATCTGACCGTCCAGACGCAGATTTCCGTCAATGGCATCGCCACCCTCTACAACCGCATGGGTGACTATCGCCAGGCGCGGCAGTACTACGAGCTCGCCCTGAAGCGCCATCGCGCGGCGGGATTGACGCGCGAGCAGGTTGTCACCGAGTACAACCTCGGGCGGGTCTACGAGAATCTTGGCGAACTGGACGCGGCGCAACGTGCGTTCGAAGCGGCGCTCGCCCTGAGCCGTGAACTTGCCTACGCGCGCGGTGAAGCCTATGCGCTCAGGGGCCTTGGCAGCGTACGCAATGCGCGCGGCGCGCCGGCGGACGCTCTCGAGCTGCTCGAAAGCGCGGAAAAGCTGCAGAGCCGCCTGCTCGACGAGCGCCTGCGTGCACAGATCCTGCTGCAGCGAGGAATCGCGCTTCGCCTCCTGAATCGCCCGGCTGAAAGCACGACGGCCCTGCAGCAGGCGTTGGTGATCTTTACCAAGGCTGACTCGATGTCCGAAGTCGGCCCTACACATCTTGAACTGGCGCGTGCGCAATCGGCGCTGGGAGACTGGAAAGGCGCTTACGAACAGCAGTCCAAGGCCCAGGCGATTCGCGATGGCATCGTGCAACGCCAGCTCGACCAACGATTCACAACCTTGAAGATCGAGTTCGACAGCGCTACCAAGGACAAGGAAAACACCCTGTTGTTGAGGGAAAAGGAAGCCACCGAGCGTGCCCTGGTGCTGGAGCAACACGCCAATCGGCTGCAGGCGGTCGCCCTGGGTCTCATCGTCCTGCTGGCTGGCATGCTGGCCGCGGCAGCCTGGCGCAGCCGCATCGCCAATAGTGCGATGCGGACTCTCGCGATGACAGACGAGCTGACCGGTGTGCCCAATCGGCGCGACGTGCTCCGACGGGCTGAAGCAGTGCTTGTCGCTGCCGTCCCCGGCGCGCGTTGCGCAATGCTGATCGTGGACATCGATCACTTCAAGTCGATCAACGACGAGCACGGCCATCTGGTTGGCGACGAGATCCTGCGCGCGGTGGCGCAGGCACTGCGGGCGATCGTGCTTGAGCCGGCGGCGCTGGGCCGCCTCGGCGGCGAAGAGTTCGTGATCGTGATGCCGGAGACCGACGAAGGCAGCGCTCGTTACATGGCCGAGCGGATTCTCTCGCAGGTGCGCGCTCTTGATGTGAGTCCGCTGCTGCCCAGGCGCAGGATGACGGTCAGCATCGGCTTCACGGTCTCGGCACCCGCCGATACCGTCACGCAGATGCTGCGTCGAGCCGATCAGGCGCTGTACGCCGCCAAGAGCGCGGGCCGCGATCGCGTTGCCGCGCGCAGCGCGATCGAGGAAGCTCTGCGTGTGACTGCGCAGGCCGCGTAAGCGAGCGCGGGCAGGCGAAAGTAGGGAGCAACTACCGCCGGATGTCGAACAGCGACGTCGACGGATCGGCGCCCTTGAGCGCTGCCGCGATCTGCTTGCGCGCCTGAATGAATGGTGAAGTCTTGGCTTCTACCGCAAGGAACTCGTCGAGGTCGCCATGCTGGCGCTGCAGCTTGGGCACAAGGTCGAGGAAAATATCGGTCAACTCAGGATCGAACTGCTTGCCGCGCAGCGACTTGATCTCGGCCAGGGCTTCGGACACCTTCCACGCGTGCTTGTACGGGCGCACATGCGTTAGCGCGTCGAATACATCAGCCAGG
The DNA here is from genome assembly GCA_963735955.1 of uncultured beta proteobacterium. Classification (GTDB taxonomy): domain Bacteria; phylum Pseudomonadota; class Gammaproteobacteria; order Burkholderiales; family Burkholderiaceae_F; genus CAVTND01. The sequence goes on from CAVTND010000019.1 coordinate 11,886, forward strand.
GCTGCGACGCGTGCAGCGATCGGAATCGCGGTACCGACTAGCTTCAGGGGATAGCCGCTGCCGTCCCAGCGCTCGTGATGATGGCGGGCGATTTCTTCGGCAACGTGCATCTGCGGAATGTTCGACTTGGCGAGGATGTCGGCACCCGCCGTGGTGTGGGTTTCCATGATCTCGCGTTCGCCCGGTGTCAGCTTGCCGGGCTTGAGCAGGATCGCATCCGGTACGACCAGTTTTCCGATGTCGTGCAGACGCGCCGCGAGATCGATCAGGAAGCAGACGTCGTCCTCCAGCCCGATCTCGCGCCCGAGGATCGATGACATGCGTCCGACGCGATAGCAGTGTTCGCCGGTGGTGTCGTCATGCAGCTCTGCGGCAACTGACTGCTGCTCCAGCAGCAGGATGCGATTGCGCATGAGCTCACGTTCGCCCAACTGCACGCGCAGCTTGCCTTGGTGACTGACCAGCGCTGTGTCTATCGTTCCTATCGGTTGCGTTGCCTGTTCGAGCTGGGCCACGTGCTCGCGGTGGTGCATCAAAACCTGCGCCGCTTTTGCCTCTTTGTTCATCGCCAGCAACTCATGCAGATAGACCAGGGCTACGTCCGGCTGGCCTGCTGTTTCGTAGCCACTGATGCAGGCGGAAAGCGCATCCCGAACCTCGGAGCGCAGGCTCTGGCGGGCCTGTTCGAGCACTTTCTTGAGGCGCGTCAGGCCGATGTCCGAGTTTTTCGCGTGGACCTCGATCAGGCCGCTCGTCGTCGAAGCGACGAACTCGGCACGCGCCGTGCCTGCCCTGGCTGCGAACTCGCGCGCGAGGTTGCAGTGCTGGGTTGCCTGCTCGATCTCACCGACTTCCAGCAGCAGGCGCGAGTAGTTCGACTCGGCCAGCACGCGCGAAAAACAGTCGTCGGCATTCGCCGGATTCGGGTTCAGTTCGGTCGCGCGCCGGACCGCGCTGACACCCCGCCGCACGTCGTGCAGGTGGAGAGCGCAGCCCGCGATATTCGAAAGCGCGCGCATTTCGGTGGTCGCGTAGGAGGACGTTTTCTGGGCCAGGGCGGCCGCACGTTCGAGGCACTGCAGAGCGTCGCCGTACTGCGCTGCCTCCTGCAGGGCGAGGCCGAGGTTGTTCCAGACCGGCGCCTCTTCGGCATCGTCGCCGAGTTGACGCGCAACCTGCAGGGCCTCGGAAAGACTCTGCGTGGCCCCAACCAGGCTGCCGGTTTCCATTCGCATCAATCCAAGGAAGGTGAGCGCCTTGCGCAGGACCCTGAGGTCGCCGAGTTGCCGCGCGACCTCGACCGCCTGCAATGCGGGGGCGAGCCCGGCCGCGGGTTGGGCCGCCAGGTAATGGAAGCGCACCATGGCCAAGAGGCACTCGACCAGGGGAACACAGGCGTGGGCGATTGGAAGGTGCTGAATCTCCCGGAACGCCCGGCTGAAGACATCCTTCGCCTCGAGCGACGGGGTTGCGAGGTGGGGTCGCAGCTCTTCCAGGCGCTCAGTGCAGAGTGCCAAAGTCGCTTCAGGAGAGCCAGGAACCAGGAGGGCGCTCATTCAAGGACTTTGAAAGCTCGCTGTGGTATCAGAGACAAGTTCCTGAATGAACTTGATCAAAGGGGCTTGCGTTTTTTCGCGCCCCGCGGTTACAGTTCGTCCAACTCGCATATCGGCCAATAGGCGGGTTTCTTTAGGCCTACCCAAAAGAGCTGCAGCTGGTTGGAGGAATGTCATGGATCAAGTCATCGACGTTGTTGAGACCGAAGTAGTCGAACTGTCATTGGCCGAACTCGCCCAGGTGGGCGGAGGCGCCGGCGGCGGCTCGCTCGAGTAAGAGTTTTCGCATTGGGCACGGGGCGCTTCGGCGCCCCGTTTCTTTTGTATCAATGACTTAGCGGCACCGTACCGCGTTCTGGTGAGGAGCAATGCCCGGAAAAAAGGCCGCTTCCGCGGCCCTGCTTTGTTTGAGGTCTTTGGTCCAGATCAGGTGACTTCGCGCGAGGTGATTCGGTACTTGAAGCTGTCCGGATCGAGGCTGTCGAGACGCCCTTGCGCGTTCTCGGCTTGGGGGTACATCAGGAAGGCGACGGCAGCACGGTCCGAGTTTGGCAGTCGCAAATCGTGGCCCGTGTTGTAGGGCAGCCAGTTGCCCTCCCAGCCACCCCAAAGCATGGTCCGCGCCTGTTGCACGATCGGGTCAGCGAGCGTCAGATTGGGCTTCTCTTCCAGGATCACCTTGCGCACGTCGGCCGGATCCACCGGCACCCAGCCAATCCCATGCGCGTAGAACTCGGCCCGACAATGCTGCGCGCGCGTGATATCGCCGGCGCGTCCTAGGCTCTTGTAGCCGCGCGTCGAGTCCGCAACCCGGATGCCGTATACGTCTCGGGCTGGAACTCCTATCGATCGCACAAGGGCGACAAACAATGCGTTCAGATCCGCGCACTTGCCGTTCAATGTGTTGGTTTCGAGCATCGCTTTGATGTCGCCAACGCCGCAGCCGCGCGTCTTTGGATTTCGCTCCGTGTTTTCGATTACCCAGTCGTAGACGCGACGGGCTTTCTCGACATCGGTCGAAGCGTTTCCCGCGATCGCCACAGCTTTTTCGCGGACGATGCCGACAGTTGGCATTAGATCGGTTGGTTTGAGGTAAATAGCAAGCTCGGCAGCGCTGGCTTGAGGGCCCGAACCAGGCTTCAAGTCGATAGCCCAGTCGCGGGTTCGGAAGCGGTTGGTCACCTCGACCACCGGCTGGGCTTCGCCTGTTTTGAACGTCGCCACGATCATGGCCGCCCCGTACGCCGGGTCGACGTAAGTGTCCGCTCGCTCCGCATTTCCCGCGGTCGTGGTCGAGATAGGCTGGAAATACGGGGCGGTGTAGTTCAACGGCAGGGGCACCCAGGCACGTACCTGGCCGGTCGGTGACGTGATCTCGAGCCGAGTCACAGTTTCGAACGTGCGCCAGCCCGACGGTGGCGTCGATTGGGCGTGGGAGAAGCGGGGCATGGCCGCCAACAGTCCGGCAGCCGGGGCAGCCTGCAGCAGGCTTCGGCGATTCATTGAGGTACTCCATGAAATGTGCGGCGACACGCGCCAGCGATGCGCTGATCACGCAGGCAACCGGCTACTGCTTGGGTTCGGCGATCAGCATGCGGATTGTGTTCATCATCTTCGGGCTTGTCCAATCGACGTCGCCAAGACAGTAAAAGCGTCGCCGTCCAGCACGATCGATTAGGAAGCTGGCCGGGAACACCTGCGCGCCCCAGGCCTTGGCCGCCGCGCCGTCGTCGTCGCGAACGACCGGGAAGCGGATCGAGTGCTTGGTGATGAAGGCATTGATGCGCGCCGGACCCTCCTGGTAGTTCACTCCGAGGACTTCGAAGCCTTGATCGGCAAACTCGCGCTGCAATTTCTGCAGTGCCGGCATTTCAGCCACGCATGGTTCGCACCAGGTCGCCCAGAAATTCACCAGCACCACCTTGCCGCGCAACTTCTCGAGCGACATTTGTGCACCAGCGGGTGTCAACAGACTGAGGCTTGGCGCCTCCGCAGGCCCGGTCCACGCGTGCAATTCGCCGACCGTAGCCACGGCCTCTGCCGATCCAGCAAGCAGCGCAACCACCGCGGCTGATCGCAGCAATGCAAGCGGGGAGCGCCGCAAGGCTCTAGCCGGTCACTGTCACGCCGGCACCGGACGCGAACGAACCGATGAGCGCGGCTCGCTCAAAGCCTTCGGCGCGAAAAATCTCGATTACTGAATCGAGCGACCTTGGTGAGCAGGTGACCAGCAAGCCACCGGATGTCTGCGGATCGGTCAACACCGCGCGGTAAACGTCGTTGACTGCATCGAGCCTGATGTCCTTCCCATAGCCGGCCCAGTTACGTGCCGAGGCGCCCGTCACAAATCCCTGAGATGCGAGTTCAAGCACGCCGGGCAGAAGTGGAACGGCTGACAAATTGACGGTCGCCGCCAGCTGGCTGCCCTTGGCGATCTCGTTCAAGTGACCGAGCAAGCCGAAGCCGGTGACATCGGTCAGCGCATGCACGCCGTCAAGTTCCGCCAGCCGGCGGCCGGGCGTGTTGAGCTGGGTCGTACTCGCCATCATCCGCGCATAGCCGTCGGCGTCGAGCGCATCCTTTTTCAACGCGGCCGAGTAAATACCGACGCCGAGTGGTTTGCCAAGGACCAATGCATCGCCTGCGCGGGCGCTGGAATTCTTCTTGACGCGCGACGGATGCACGAGTCCAAGTACGACCAGACCGTAGATCGGTTCAACCGAATCAATCGTGTGGCCGCCGGCAATCGGAATTCCGGCCTTGGTGCAGACCGACTCACCGCCTTCGACGATACGACGGATCACCTCGACCGGAAGCTGATTGATCGGCATGCCGAGCAGCGCCAGCGCCATGATCGGGGTACCGCCCATCGCGTAGACGTCGCTGATGGCATTGGTGGCGGCGATCCGGCCGAAATCGTAAGGATCGTCGACGATTGGCATGAAGAAATCCGTGGTCGCGATCAGCGCCTGCTCGTCGTTGAGCCGGTAGACCGCGGCATCGTCGGCGGTCTCGATGCCGACCATCAGTTGCGGCGGGATCAGTCCGCCGGCGGTCTTCAGTATTTCGCCCAGCACGCCGGGAGCAATCTTGCAGCCGCAGCCACCGCCGTGCGCGAAGGAAGTAAGCTTTATTGTGCTGGCCGTCGGCGTTTCGGGTGCGTTCATCCGTTGCAGTCGTCGAAGTTCTCTAAGGATTATCCAACACGGCTCGGACCGCTGCTTCGTTCTGCTCCGGTTCGTGGCGGATGGGATGAGTTTTCGTTATGCCGGCGGTCGGCGCCGGATGGCGCCGGATGTCGATCTGAGCGGGATCTGAAATACTTCGCTGCCCGTGGTCCCATCCGCGGTCCACGCCGCGCCTCAAGCGCATTGGTCATGCATCGTTCGTCCCTGGTTCTGACTCTGTCGGCCAGCATGCTGGCACTGTGCATCGCGGGCCCGGCTCGGGCGCAGGGTCCATCGACCGACGCACTGGCGACCTCGTACGTCGAGGCGCAGGAATTCGGACGTCGCGACGAGTCCGATCCCGCGACCCAGCCCTATCACCGCGACGTGCTGCTGCCGGAGTTCGGCCGGCGTTACCGTCGACACTTCAGCGACTGCACGCAGCAGATTCCGGGTGCAGATGCCGACGCCGTTTTCATTCGTCGCTGCAATTGGTGCCGATGGCAAGGTGCTGCGCATCTGGAGCGATCGCAGCACCAATGTCTACCAGTGCGTGCGTGGCCGCCTGCTGTTCGACCGCTTTGGCCCGCCGCCGCGCACGCCGTTCTACCTCTACATCCACATGCGGTTTACTCAATAGCGAGGCAGGCAATGATCGAAGCCGAACTTGTTCCGGGACGAGGGTGTCGCCGTGGTGATTCCTCCGGCGCTCTGAGCGCGACGGATTTCTCCCAGCTTGCCGCGCTGGTCGACCCGTACATCGAATCGCACGGCCGACTGAACGGGCTGATGATCGTTGCCGGCCATTTTCCGGGCTGGGACAGCTTTGTCGGGCCTCGGACATCATCTGCGCTTCGTGCGCGCACACGAGCGCGGGTCGTCGCGTCGCTGCAGTCAGCGATTCCCTGACGTCTGACCGTGCTGCCGGCGTTGGCGCGGCACTTCGTCGCCGCCGAGGTGCAAGCACTTTGCCTTCGATCAACGCGATGCCGCGATGGACTGGCTGAGCTCCGACAAGTCTTGAAGATGCTCGCACGCCGGCAATGGCGAGCAAGCGGCGACGAGCGCTAGGGCATCTGTATCTTGCCGCCGCGCCCGCCCATGCCAGGCGGCAGTGCCGCTCCACCCTGTCCGGGCAGCACGATCGACGAGGCAGCCTGACGGCGCAGATCCTGAAGCTCCCTGACCGTGCTTTCGACGCCGACCTTCGCCGCGGCGGCGTAGCCGGCGACCGCTTCGGCGAGCGTTTTGGCTTCAATCTCGAAGCTGATCGGCAGCGGGCCCATCTGCGTCATGATTTGCGCCTCGCCCATGAAAATGACGGCGCGACTGCCGTCGCTGGCGCCACTGGTCAGAACCGGCACCAGCGCGCGGATCGTGCCGATCTTGCGATCGGTGTAGATCTCTTCGCGATACAGCGTCGCGGCGTCCATCTTGATATCGAGATCGGCGGGTGAGGCCATGCGCTTGCTCCCAGGTTGCTATTCGCTGTCGATCGGCGTGCCGAGTACGGCGTTGTATCCGCCGTCGACATGAGTAATTTCCGCAGTGACGCCGGCAGCCAGATCCGACAGCAGGAAGGCGGCGACGTTGCCGACGTCCTCGATCGTCACATTCCTGCGCAGAGGAGAGACGGTCTCGGCGACGGCGAGCATTTTCGAGAAGCCCTTGATGCCGGCTGCTGCGAGTGTGCGGATCGGGCCAGCCGAGATGCCGTTGACACGAATCCCCTGCGGCCCAAGGCTTGCCGCCAGATAGCGCACGCTGGCTTCGAGACTCGCCTTGGCGAGCCCCATGGTGTTGTAGTTGGGCGCGGCGCGCACCGAGCCCAGGTAGGTGAGCGTCAGCAGCGCCGCCCGGCGGCCCTGCATCATCGGCAGCGCAGCCTTCGCGAGCGCGGGGAAACTGTAGGCAGAAATGTCATGTGCAATGCGAAAACTCTCGCGCGACAGGCCGTCCAGGAAATCGCCGGTAATCGCTTCGCGCGGCGCAAAGCCGATCGAATGCACCAGGCCGTCGAGTCCGTCCCAGCTCTGGCGCAGCGCCTCGAAGGTCGCTGCGATCCGGGCATCGTCGCCGACATCCATGTCGAACACGAGGTCAGACTGGAACTGCCGGGCCAGATCGGTGATGCGTTCGCGAAATCGCTCGCCAACGTAACTGAAGGCAAGTTCCGCACCTTCACGACGACATGCCTGCGCAATGCCGTAAGCGATCGAGCGATTGGATAGCACGCCGGTAATCAAGAGGCGCTTGCCGCTAAGAAAGCCCATGAGTGTCGATGGAAGTTTTGCGATGACGCTGGTGTGGACGCAGGATCGCGGCCGGCTGCAATGCAGGAGGGGAGTATAGGGCCGCGCCCCGGGCTCAGCGGCGCGCCTGGCTTTGCACCGAAGCTGTCGCCGATTTCGTGCCTGCAGTTTTCGGGGCCGCTGGCTTCTTGGGCGCAAGCACGGTCAGTTCAAGCCGCTGACCAGCGAACAACTTGGGTGTGGTCAGGTGATTCCAGACGACGATGTCCCTGACTTCAACATTCCAGCGGCGCGCGATCGAGTTCACGGTGTCGCCGCGGCGCACGCGGTAGGTCAGCTTGCGCATATTGGCGGACTCCGGCACCACCGCGAACTGCGCATTGAGACTGGCGGCAGAAATGTCGGCTCCCATGGTCTCGTCGCGCGGGATCAGCAGAGTGGAGCCCGGCGCCAGCCGGTAGCGTGATGGAATGCGGTTGGCTTCCCTCAACTGCGCCTCGCTGATACCGGCGCGCGCCGCAATTGCGGCCAGCGTGTCGTTCGGTGCCGCGGTGTAAGTGGTCCAGCTGGCCAGAGGCTGTCCAGTTGCTTCCCACGCGGCCAGGTTCGCGTGAAACGCATCGGCGCGATCCGTCGGCAACAGCAGGGTCGGGCGACTGGCCGCCGGAATCACGGGTCGGTTGAACTGTGGATTGAGCGCACGAAAATCTTCGAGCGGCATGTCGGCCAGTCGCGCCGCCGTTTGGACGTCGATGTCACGCGTCTTCTGGACCATCACGAAGTAGGGCGAGTTCGGAATCGGCGGCAGGCTGACGGCGTAACGCTCAGGCGCTGCGACGATGTTCTTGATCGCCTGGAGCTTGGGAACGTACTGCTGCGTTTCGATCGGCATCTTCAGGTCGACATACCGCGTGCCCTTGCGTGCTCGGCGACTTCTTCTCGATCGCGCGTTCGACCGAGCCTTCGCCCCAGTTGTACGCCGCGAGCGCCAGTTGCCAGTCACCGAACTGGTTGTAGAGCTTCTCGAGGTAGTCGAGCGCGGCGCGGGTGGACTCGATCACATTGCGGCGTTCGTCTTTCCACGCGTTCTGGGTAAGTTCGTAAAGTTTGCCGGTGGACGGAATGAACTGCCACAAGCCGGCTGCCTTCGCGCTCGATACGGCCTCCGGCTGAAAGGCGCTTTCTACGAACGGCAGCAAGGCGAGTTCGGTCGGCATTCCCCGCCGCTCGATCTCGAGCACGATGTAGTAGAGGTAGCGGCTGGATCGCTGTGTCATGCGCGCGATGTAGTCGGGCTGGCTCGCATACCAGACGGTGCGCTGGGTTGCGATGCGCGACTCAAGGTCGGGCATTCCAAAACCGAGACGAATGCGCGCCCACAGGTCCGGAGCTGCCTCGCTGGCGCTTGGCTCCGGCAAGTTGGGCTCGGGCAGGGTCCGGTCTGAAGACAGCGGAACGACGCCGGTGTCCGACAGGTGTTCGAGCAATACGTCCATCGGGTCCGCCGGAGTGGACCCCGGCGCAACCGCGGCGGCGGCCGGTGCTGCGGCAGTCGACGCGGCACTCGATTCGGCAGTCGACTCGGAACTCGACTCGGATGCTGCAGTGCGCGCGACTGCGACCGCCATCAGGCCGGCCAGCAGCACCGCCGTTGTGCGCGAAGCGCGGGCGGGTCGACCATCTACACCGGGCAAAGCGAAAACACGCATCAGAGTCGGCTCATCCGAAATCGGGCCAATCCGGTCAACGCAGCACTGGATGTGTTGTTGACACCGATTGTCGTCAACGGAACACATCCTTCCAGCCGCGCAACGTAGCAAACACGGCTAAGCCGATCGGAGGTGGCGATCGCGCGGCCGGATCGAGCTTCGGCGGCCGCCCGCACTGCGTCGACGTCGCTGCGCAGGAAGGGATTGGTGGCGCGCTCGAGTCCGATTGTCGACGGCAGCGTAGCCTGGCCATCTGCGCGCGTGGCGGCCGCCAGGCGCGCACGCTCCTGCAATGCCGTGCTGGCCGGTTCTACCGCCAGCGCAAATCGAAGATTGGCCACGGTGTACTCGTGCGCGCAGCACACGCGTGTGGCGGCCGGCAAGGCGGCAAGTGCGTCTAGCGACGACAGCATCTGGGCCGCCGTGCCTTCGAACAGTCGTCCACATCCACCGCCAAACAGCGTATCGCCGCAGAACAACCATGGTTGCGTCGCGGTTTCCGTGTAGTAGGCAATGTGGCCACGTGTATGGCCCGGCACGTCGATTACCCGGAACTCAAGTCCCAGCACTTCGATGCGGTCGCCACCCTTTAGCCGATGATCAAGGCCGTCGATTGCTTCGGCCGCCGGCCCGTATACCTTCGCGTGGCAGGACTGTTTCAGCGTCATAACCCCGCCGGTGTGATCACCGTGATGATGAGTGACGTAGAATGGCGGTCAGATCAAGGCCGCGCTGTGTCAGCGCAAGCATGACCGGAGCCGGATCGCCCGGATCGACAATGGCAGCGCGCCCGTCGCGCGACAGCAGCCACAGGTAGTTGTCGTTGAACGCCGGCAACGGCGTCACGTCCAGTTCCTCGAGCGGGTGAAGTTCGTTTCTCATGGGCCTCCGGACGGTCGGAGCCTCTTGAGTCCAGTATGCGGGTGGCGGGCCATGGGAGAAGACAGGCGTCATGGGTGAAACCACCCCGATTTTGCAGCTATCCGAGTTTCTGCGCTCGCCGACCGGGCGTTATGTGCTTGACTGGGAACAGGCGCAGCTGAATGCGGCGGTGGTCGACATCTTCGGCTATCACGCCCTGCAGCTCGGCCTGCCGGAACTCGACACGCTGCGGGAAAATCGCATGCCATTGCGATTCTGTGCCGCGATGCGGCGCTACACCCTGCCGGCGGAGGACGGCGGTCACGAACGGGTGGCAATCATCAATCGCTACGAGGAATTGCCCTTTGCGACCCACTCGATTGACCTGGTCGTGATGCCGCACATTCTCGAGTTCGCTGCCGACCCGCACCAGGTGCTGCGTGAAGTCGAGCGCGTGCTGGTGCCCGAAGGACGGGTCGTCGTCACCGGATTCAATCCGGCCAGCCTGTGGGGATTGCGCCAGTCGGGCACGCGCCTCGGTGTGTCGCCTTTCCTGCCGCGCGAAGGTCGGTTCATTTCGCTGCCTCGCATCAAGGACTGGCTGAAGCTGCTGTCGTTCGATGTCGAGCGCGGCCGTTTCGGCTGCTATGCGCCACCGGTGCGCCAGGCGAAGTGGCTGACACGCTGGCGCTTCATGGAGCACGCGGGCGATCGCTGGTGGCCCGTGCTCGGCGCGGTTTACCTGATGACGGCAGTCAAACGAGTCCGGGGTATGCGCCTGATTGGTGCGGTCTGGAAGCGCAAGGAAGAACCCGCACGGCGACTGGCGCCGGCGGCATCGACGATCAACATGTTCATGACCGGTGAGGCTGCCAGTGCGGTGGTGGTGAGCGACGTTCCAGCGGCCAACGAAGGCGCGCGTGAGGCAGCGCGCGGATGAGGCACGACCGAAGCGTGAAGCTGATCAATGGCGCATCCGTTCAAGCACGGCCGGCGGACAGCGCGGGGCCGATACAGATCTGGACCGATGGCGCCTGCAAGGGCAATCCCGGCCCCGGCGGCTGGGGCGCGCTGCTGCGCCATGGAACCCGTGAAAAGGAGCTGTTTGGTGGCGCGCCTGCGACCACCAATAACCGCATGGAATTGACTGCCGTGATCGAGGCGCTGGCGTCATTGAAGAAGCCCGGCAAAGTGGTCCTGCATACGGATTCGCAGTACGTGCAGCTCGGCATCACCGAGTGGATGCGCAACTGGATTCGGCGTGGTTGGCGCACGGCTGATGGCAAGCCGGTCAAGAACGCCGATCTTTGGCAGCAGCTGAACGAGCAGGTCGCGGTGCACGAGATCGAATGGCGCTGGGTCAAGGGCCACGCCGGAGTCGAGGGCAACGAACGCGCGGATGAACTGGCTAACCGCGGGGTCGAGTCCGTCGCCAAGGGGTCCGGGACTCCCTGAATTCACGGCTGCTCCAGTGCTAAATTCAATGCGTCTGGAACATTGAAGCGCAGGCGCGGGTCATAGATCGCAATGAAACAGCATCGGGTCACCGTCATCGCGATAGCCGCGCTTGCGATCGTGGCGGTGATTGCCTATTTCGTCACCAATCTTCCCGGTCCGGTCTCCGCCATCGCCGGCGTCAAGACTGAAGACAAGGCAGAGATCAAGGTCGAAAACAAGGCCGACGCGAAGGACGGCAAGTCCGGCGTTAGCAGTGCGGCCGGCGGCGCGACTCCAGTGGAGTTCATCGTGCTGGTTCCCACCGTGGTCAAGGAAGAGCTGCAAGCAGTCGGTTCGCTGCGATCCAATGAGAGCGTGATCCTGCGGCCCGAAGTGTCGGGACGCATTGCAACGATCGGCTTTCGCGACGGCGAGCCGGTCAGGAAGGGACAGTTGCTGGTGGCGCTCGATTCGTCCTTGAACGAGGCCGAGGTGGCGCAGGCGCGCGCCGAGCACGACCTCGCATTGTCAAACCTCAAGCGCAGCCAGGATCTCGCCAGCCAGAAGTTCATCAGTTCCAGTGCCGAGGAGACCGCCGCCTCGAATGCACAGGTGTCGGAGGCGAAATTGAAACTGGCGCAGGCGCGCTTGTCGAAAATGCGAATCGTCGCACCATTCAACGGAGTGGCCGGAATCCGCACTGTCAGTCTCGGCGACTATGTGAAGGACGGCGCCGATCTGGTCAACATCGAGGACATCGGAATTCTGAAGGTCGATTTTCGACTGCCCGAACGCAATCTCTCGCAGGTCAAGGTGGGCCAGACGGTCGAGGTCGTGGCCGACGCGCTGCCGCGCGAACGCTGGCAGGGCGTGATCGAGGCGATCAATCCGCGCGTGGATACCAACGGCCGCTCGCTCGAAGTGCGCGCGCGCCTGGCCAATACGGCCGGCCTGTTGCGGCCTGGAATGTTTGTGCGCGTGCGAGTGATCATCGGCGAGCGCAAGGACGCCCTGCTGGTGCCCGAGGAGGCGATCGTGCCGCAGGGCGAAGAGTTTCACCTGTACAAGGTGGTAGACGGCAAGGCGCGCCGCGTGCAGGTAAAGCTGGGTGTGCGCAAGGATGCGCTGGTCGAGGTGAGCGGCGGGCTCGCGCCGGGAGATCGGGTGGTCACGGCGGGCATTCGCATTTTCAGCGATGGGCAGGAGGTGAAGGCGATCGAGCGCGCGGAGAAAGGCGCGGTCGATGCAGCGACCTCCGCCAGCCTTGCCAAGAGTGCGGGCAGTCAGCCCGTGGCCAAGTAGCGCAGCAAGCGAGCTCCAGACT
>CAVTND010000020.1:0-79900 GCA_963735955.1 uncultured beta proteobacterium
TCGCCGTCACCGAGGCGGCCGATCGCGTGGGGCCAGCACGCGAGCACACGCGCCCATTTGATCGAGCAGGACGCGGGTCGGCACGAGCACGAGCGTCGCCACGGCGAGCTTCGCGATCGCTGCGAGCGCGACGACGGTCTTTCCCGATCCGGTGGGGAGTGCGACCACGCCGCGGTGGTTCGCGGCGTCCCAGCGTTCGAGTGCTTCGCGCTGGTACCAGCGCAGCACCGGGATCGTCCATGCTCCGTCGAGGCTGGCGCAGGCTGTTTCGTCCGAGATGCGGACACCTCCGTCCGCCAGGCGGCTCCGATCAGGGCCTCGTGGTGCTCGGCCGGAACGCGCCACGCGCGACGCTCCTCGTCCCATGCAGCTCCTGGAATTCGCCGAGGATCTTCACCCGCGTGCTCGGCTTCCAGGACCAACGTTCCGCGATCGAATCGAATCCGCATCGCTGAGGGCAGAGCAACTCGCGTACCGACGTGGCTGATGTCGGGCTGATGTCGGAGATCCCCGCGTGGGGCCTTACAACGGGTGGATGCCGTCCAACCAAAGGAACCCTATGCGCACCACGATCGCTTGCCTCGCTCTCGCGCTCTCCGCCTCGGCCTGCATCATCCACGACGACCAAGGGGACGACGAAGTCGGCAACGGCAGTGGCAGTGGCAGCGGCAGGGCGTGGTAGCGGCAGCCTGACACCGCTCGCCGGTCGCTGGTTCTATGACGAGACCACGCCGGTCTCGAGCAACTGTCCGGGGATCATCAATCAGGCCCAGGCGCCCGGAGACTTCCGAATCGGGACCATCTCCACGGCCGCCGGCTTCCGCGTCATCCCCGACGACGGGACCGCGCCGTTCCAGTGCACGCTGTCGGGCAAGGCCTTCAGCTGTCCCGAGCGTCTCGCGGACACGCTGGACTACCGCAACGACGGAGTCGATGCCGTGGTGACGATTCACGCGGACGCGCGGGGCACGTTCTCTGGAGCGAATCGTGCGTCCGGCCGGCAGGAGGCGACCGTCGACTGCAGTGGCACTCAGTGCGCGGCGTATGGCGGCAGCGCGCTGCCGTGCCACTTCACGGTCGACTTCATCATCGCGGCGTTCTGACCCGTCGAACCCGATCAACGGGGCGCGGCGGCCGGAGCGCTGCCATCACTGCTTGGTGAACACGAGCGCCTGCGTTCCTTCGAGCACGGTCGAATACAACGTGAAGCTCGTCGACGTCGCGTCGAAGCCGTAGGTCACACCGATGCCGCCGCTGGGGCACGTTCGCGTGACCGTGACCGTCGTTCCCGCGACCGCATACGTGCCGTTCTCCTGCGTCGTCTGGTCGCTCGTGCCGTTGATGTTGCGCTGCACCAGGTAGGTCGTCGCGGTGTTGACGGTCTGGGCCTGAATCATCTGTCCCGTGGCCCCCGTCGTCCCGCCGATCCCTGTGTAGATCGTGATCGCCGTGACCGTGTAGTTACCGGGCACGACCGCCGTCCCCGTCGGCGTGGGGGCGGCTTGAGCCACCCGCGTCGCGGCGACCACGTTCGAAGGAGCAACGAGCGCGCTGCACTGACCGCTGGAGTCCGGCGGCGCATCGATGACAACCGCCGCCGTTCCGGCGCCTGGCCGTCGTCGCCGCAAGCGAGCAACCACACACACGACACCAACCAGAGCTTGTGCATGCGCGACAGTCACACCCGCCAGAAGGTGTGTCCATCGGGCCTGCAGCCGAATCTCCGAGGTCAGAGCAGGACGCCGCCGGTCGGGGACGCCGGCATCGGGCGGCGGGGCGCGCTCGGGCCGGCGGCGCTGCCGCTTCCGGTCGCCGGGCTCGACGGGCAGCGCGACGCCGGGCGGCGCGAGCGGGCGCTCGCGGGCGGCAGCGGCGGGAACGTCCGACTGCGGGACACCGGCGGGACCGGCGCGGAGCTCGTCGAGCGAGCTTGCGGACGTAGGGCGCCCACGCGGCCGCATCGGTGACGTGGCGCGGGCCGCTGCGCGGCCGCGATGTCGAACTGCTTCGCGGCCTCGGTGAGCGTGTCGGCGGCCTTGCGCAGCTTGGCGGACGCGCGCCAGTACACGACGTCGCCGAGCAGCCGCTCGATCTCGTCGCGCGCGTCGATCGCGATCGTCGTCGCGGCGCAGCGAGCGCGCGACGAGCAGCGCCTGCTTGAGCTGCGCCTCGGCGTCGTCGACCTTCGTGACCTCGCGCGCCGTGAGCAGCGTGCGTCGCGTGGTCCTTCAGGATCTTGAGGTAGTGCGCCGCGAGCTCGGCCCTGTCCTCGGTCTCGTGCGGCTGCACACGGCGCCTCGGGCGGGATCTTGAGCGGCCTTCCACTCGGCGCCGTCGAGCGACGACTCGCCCCACGGCGGAAACGAGCGGCCCTTGCTCGACCACGACACGGTCGGCCTCGCACGCGATCTGGTAGCGCTCGCTGTTCAGCTTGCCGAGGATCACCATCGCCGCGATGCCGCCGCCGACGACGAGCGTCGAGCGCACCGACGATCATCGTCTTGCGGCTGCGCGGCTTGCCGGACCGCCGCCATCGCCGTCGTCGTCGTCTCATCGTCGTCATCGACCGGGGTCGGCGCGCGCTTCGGCTTCGTCGTCGCGCCGGTCGTCGCCTCGGGCGGAGTCGCACCGACGGCGGCGCGCAGATCGTTCTCGCTGTACGAGCTGGGCAGCAGTGGGGCCTCGGCCGCGTCGGCAGCGGCGGCGCCGGCGCCGCGCATGTCCGGGGCAGCGGACGTCGGCGAGCTGGCCACGGCACGCCGGCCGCGCGCGTGTCCGGGCACCGGACGTCGTGGCACCGGACATCGGCGCGCCGGACACATCGGTCCATGACACCGCGCCCGAGCTCTCGGTCGGCGGCAGACCCGCGCCGCCCACGCCCGCTGGCTGAAGACCGGGTGGGCTCGGCATGTCGGTCCACGACATCGAACCGGAGCTCTCGGTCGGCGGAACACCAGCGCCGCCGCCCTGCTGGGGTGGGCTCGGCATGTCGGTCCACGACATCGCGCCGGAACTTCGGTCGGCGGCAGACCTGTCGTGGCGCCGCCGGCTTGCTGCGGTGGGTTCGGTATATCGGTCCACGACATCGTGCCGGAGCTCTCGCTCGGCGAGCGGGTGTCCGGCGGCGCGGACGCGGCGGGCATCCTGTGCCCTTCGACTTCGCCTTCGGCTTCGAGACCGGAGTGGGGGCCTCCTGTGCCAGGTCGAGGGGGCCGCGGCGGCGAACGGGCGGCAGGTCGGCGAGCGGAAGCGGAGCGAACGGGTCGGGGCGCTCGGGCGGTTTCGGCGGATCGTCGTCGTCGCCGCCGCCGCCCGGCTCGTCGGTCACGGCGCGACCTCGACGCGATTGCGCCCGCGCTCCTTCGCGCCGTACAGCGCGACGTCGGCGCGCTCGATCAGATCGGGCATCGGCTCGCCCATCCGCCACTGCGCGATGCCGACCGAGATCGCGCAGCAGCAGCGCGAGGCCGTCGCCGACGTCGAACGCGCGCTCGCACACGCGCTGGCGCATGCGCTCGCCGACCTCCCACGCGCGGCCGGCGTCGGCCTTCGGCAGCACGACGAGGAACTCCTCGCCGCCGTAGCGCACGAGCAGGTCGCCGGCGCGGATCGCGCTGCGCAGCCGGCGCGCGACCTCGGCGAGCACGACGTCGCCGACGCCGTGGCCGTACTGATCGTTGACCGCCTTGAAGTGATCGACGTCGACCATCGCGACCGAGAGCGAGCGATCGCGATCGATCGCGGCCTCGATCTCCTGCGGCAGGCGCTGCATGCAGGAACTCGCGGTTGTACGCGCCGGTCAGCGGATCGGTGACCGCGACGCGGTGGAGGCGCACGTTCTCGATGTCGAGCGCGATCGTCGTCGCGATGAAGCGCACGAGCTCGAGGTGGTCGGCGTCGAACGCGTCGGCGCGCTCGCTCGTCGCGGTGACGACGCCGACGCGCTCGCCGCGCGCGAGCAGCGGCACGCACAGCATCGACGCGATCGGGGTCTGGTTCGCGGGCAGCAGGACGAACCGCGCGTCCTTGGTGACGTCGTCGATCAGCGCCGACTCGCCGCGCTCGACGACCCAGCCGGCGACGCCCTCGCCGACCGCGAACGACAGCGTGTGCATGCGCTCGGTGCGCAGGCCGTAGGCGGCCTTCGCGAGCAGGCGCTTGCGGTCGGCGTCGAGCAGCATGACCGAGCACGCCTTCGCGTCGATCAGCTGGCAGATCAGCTCGGCGATCCGCGACAGCAGGATGCCCGGATCGAGATCGGAGCCGATCAGCTTGCCGATCTCGAACAGCGCCGCGGGGAGCTTCTGCAGCTGCTCGGTGTTCATGCCGGTCGCGCCTGCACGTAGCCGATGAACGGCAGGTTGCGGTACTGCTGCGCGACGTCGAGGCCGTAGCCGACGACGAACTTGTTCGGGATCGTGAAGCCGAGGTAGTCGATCTTGACCTCGCGCTCGGCGCGCTCCGGCTTGTGGAGCAGCGAGCACAGCTTGATGCTCGCGGGCCGGCGCGTGCGCGAGGTTCTCGAGCAGGTAGTGGACGGTGTGCCCGGTGTCGACGATGTCCTCGACCACGATCACGTGCTTGCCCTCGATCGGCCGCGACAGATCCTGCGTGATCTGGACGACGCCGGAGGACACGGTCGCGTCGCCGTAGCGACGAGATGCCGATGAAGTCGACGAAGATCGGCAGCGCCGATGTGACGCACGAGGTCGGCCAGGAAGATCACCGAGCCCTTGAGCACGCCGATCACGACGACGTCGGCCGTGCTCGACGAGCGGCGCGTAGTCCGCCGTGATCTGCGCCCCGAGCTCGGCGACGCGCGCGGCGATGGCCTCGGCGGAGATCAGCTCGGCGAACGGGTCGGGGGAGCGGTTCCAGGCGGGCGGCGACGAGGCCATGCCCCGAATGTATCCCAGTCACGGCCGATGGTGCGCCGCGGCGTGATCACGCTACAATTGACTCGAATGGTCGCGCAGCCTCGGACCTCGACCCGCAGCTCGGCGCGCTGCTGGGCGAGACCACGACGGAGATCGACGTCGCCGCGCAAGAACCGCGTGTTCTGCAACCGCAACCTCCGGATGGACACGATCGAGATGATCGGGTTCGACATGGACTACACGCTCGCGCTCTACCACCAGGACAAGCTCGAGCAGCTGTCGATCGAGCTGACCCTCGGCAAGCTGATCGAGAAGCACGGCTACCCCGAGGCGATCCGCGAGCTCCACTACGACCCGCGGTGGGCGATCCGCGGCCTGATGGTCGATCGCCAGCTCGGCAACGTGTTCAAGATGGACCGCCACAGCCACGTCGGCCGCTGCTACCACGGCTTCCGCGAGCTCGACCACGACGAGCGCAAGGCGACCTACCGCAACGAGAAGATCAACCTGTCGAGCGATCGCTGCGAGTGGATCGACACGCTGTTCGGTCTGCCCGAGGCGGTCATGTACACGACGCTGGTCGACTGGGCCGACCAGCCAGACCGGCACCGTCGACTACGACAAGCTGTTCGGCGACATCCGCACCGCGATCGACGAGGCGCACCGCGACGACACGCTGAAGAGCGTGATCAAGGCGGACCTGCCGTCGTTCATCGTCAAGGACCCGCTGCTCGGCGAGACGCTGCACAAGTTCCGCAGCTCGGGCAAGAAGCTGTTCCTGCTGACCAACTCGCTCTACGACTACACCGACGCGTCGTGATGAGCTACCTGCTCGACGGCGAGCGCAAGGCGTACCCGTCGTGGCGCAACTACTTCGACATCGTGATCGTCGGCGGCGCGAAGCCGGCGTTCTTCAACGAGCTGCGGCCGTTCGTGCAGATCGATCCGGCGACCGGCGCGCCGATCGACGAACGGCGAGATCAAGCACCTGTCGCGCGACAAGGTCTACCAGGGCGGCAACGTCGTCGCGTTCGAGCAGATGACCGGCATCAAGCGGCGAGCAGGTGCTCTACATCGGCGACCACATCTACGGCGACATCCTGCGGCTGCGCAAGCAGCACATGTGGCGCACCGCGATGGTGCTGCAGGAGCTCGAGCGCGAGATCTCGGTCAGCGATCGGCTCGAGGCGCAGATCCAGCGACCTCGAGCTGCTCGATCGCCGCCACCGCAACCTCGAGTCGGAGATCGACTACCAGACGCTGCGGCTCAAGAAGATCCAGCGCCTGCTCGACGACGAGACGACGTCGCCGCCGCTGCGCGCGCGGCTCGAGGAGGAGCGCAAGCACGCGCGCGCGAGCGTCGATTCGCTGCGCGATCGCGCCGGCCTGATGGACACCGAGGTCGACTCGCTCGAGGCGCGGATCGATCGCGCGTACAACTCGCACTGGGGCTCGTGCCTGCGCGAGGGCAACGAGAACTCGCGGTTCGGCGAGCAGGTCAACGACTACGCCGACCTCTACACGTCGCGCGTCTCGAACTTCGGGCCGTACTCGCCGCTGCGCTACTTCCGCGCGCCGCGCCGGCCGATGCCGCACGAGGTCTGAGCGCGGTCAGCGCTTGCGGAGGCGTCACGCCGAGCCAGTTCGCGACGATCATCGAGATCCGCACCATCTGGATCGTCGCTGATCGGCTCCGCGGTGCGGTGCGTGCGGCGTCCGGCCCGGCCGCAGCATGATCACGGGAACGAGACGATCGTAGTCGTCGAAGCGATCCATGCGCCGTCGCGACACGCTCGCTCACCTCTTCGGCGATCCACCCGCGCGCCGGCAGGTAGAACACCTCACCCGATCGCTCGGCGTCGATCATCATGCAGATCGCGAAGGCGTCGCCGGTGCGCTGGTCGCAGCTGCCCGCGTAGCTCGCGGTGCGGTCCGCGAGCGCGATCCCCGGCGACCCGCGAAGTGCCGCGACGACGGCATCGAGAGCCTTCTCGCGCTGATCGCTGGGCTTCGCGCGTGCTGCGGCGGTGAGGTAGACGTTCGGATACTTCGCGCTGGCGATCCAGTTGCCCGGTCCGAGCTCGTGGCTCGCCGCCGCATTCGCCGTCGCGGCGAGCTCGTCGAACACGTACCTGCCGCCGCCCGATCGCTCCGGCAGCGGGGCGGCGCCGTGATCACTCGTGACGATCATTGCCCAGCGCCCGCTACCGACCTGGGCGTCGAGCGTGCTCGATGAAGTCGGCGAGTTGCTGATCGAGGCGCAGCATCATGTCCCACGCCTCCCACGACTCGTGACCCCAGCCGTGACCGACGTAGTCGTGGGCTGACAGGCTGAGCACGAGGAGATCCGGCGTCGCGTCGGCGCCGAGCCGCTCGGCGGCGATCGCGGCGCGGCCCGTCGAGAGCACGAGCTCGTTGCCGAGCGGCATCGCGAACAGGGCTCCGCCGGGATCCTTGGTCGCTTGCGGCGCGTGCGGGAAGGTCGGGCCGAAGCCCTTCTCGCCGACCTCGCCGGGCTGCGCATCGATCGTTCCACTCAGCTGCGGCGAGCTGTACCGCATCGATGGGCGTCCACGCTTCGGCGAGGCGCGGTGCGATCGGCGCGACGCGGTTGTACTCGTCGAGCCATGCCGGCTGCGTCGTGCTCGTCCACGCGATCGCCTTTGCGTCGTACCAGATCGCGGTGCCCGCATGCCCGAGCGGAAGGATGGCGGCGCGGTCCTTGAGGCTGACGCTGACGGCTTTCGCCTGATCGCCGGGAGCACGGCTCCGGTTCGCCGCTGCGACTGCATCTCCGAGCCCTGGAACACGTAGCCAGCGTGCCGTCCGTGCGGTCCCGTCCTCGACACTCGTTGTCGCGCGCTCACCGTCGCGGTCCCACCACTCGTTGGCGACGATGCCCGAGCGATACGGCGGCTCGCCGGTCCCGAGCAGCGCGTGCCCCGGCGCCGTCAGCGTGGCAGGCGTCGGGTACCGGCCGAGGTG
The DNA here is from genome assembly GCA_963735955.1 of uncultured beta proteobacterium. Lineage (GTDB taxonomy): Bacteria > Pseudomonadota > Gammaproteobacteria > Burkholderiales > Burkholderiaceae_F > CAVTND01. The sequence continues at coordinate 7,863 of CAVTND010000020.1, forward strand.
CCAGTCGCCTTCGCGGAGCAGGCGGTCGAAGCCGCCGGTGAGTGCCGGACGCTTCGCCGCGAACGACCATGCGGGGAGCTGATCGATCACGAGGAGAACCACCAGCCTCGGTGTCGGCGCGGGCATCGGGCGTGCTTCCATCGCGACCGATGGCCCGCACGCTGCGAGCATCATCGGTCTCGAATGTTGTGAACTCGCCCTCGAAGTACCAAGCAATCAAGGCCGCTTGGCTCGTCGAGCACAGCGACAGCAGTAAGGCGATTACGCCCACCGATAACGCACGGCTAAATCTCATTGCCCCCCCTTGGATAGCTTTTTGCTTCACCGAGGCTAGGTCGAAGTTTTCCGCACAAGGTGATGCGAAACAAGAGGCGAGGGCACCGTACCTCCTTCGGGCCGACGAACGGAGAGCGAACGAGGTGTAAAGAAGATCGACTAGCGACGTCAGACGTTCCTGCACTTATCGACCGCGTTCCGCCTCAAAATCGCTAGCGGATAGACCGGGGATAAAGGAGTCGACCCCTCGGAGCGGCGCGCTAGCACTTAGCAGACGCCCCGTCCGCCGAAGCAGAACCGTTGCTAGCGAGAAACGACTTACTGCTTTCGGGGCGCAGTAGCGAAAGACTTGCTAGGCAAAGTCCGAGAAGAGCTAGCGTGCCGGGTTCTGGAACGCGCGTAAGTTCCGCCATTTCACCGTGGATATGTTGCCAATGCTATTTCCCCGCGGGCTTGAAAGGCTTAATAGCGGCGGTGCTAGTCGGTTTAAAGTCCTCCACTCCACCAAGCAATCCTTTCGACAGCGGTCCGGCAACGCCCCCACCGAAGACCATCCCGCTTCCAAGAGAACCGAATTCTGCGGGACTTGACGAGGTTCCAACTACGAGTGTTCGCGGGATCTGGGTGAACTGAACGGCCAAGTCCGCTATCGCGTTTTCGATCCTCAGCAACTGTCCCGCTACTGCGGTCTGCGCTGGCTCCGCGGGAGCGTGCTGCGCTGTCGCCTTCGGCTCCTTCTGGGCCTCTTCCACTAGAGGCTTCAACCTCTGTTCGATGTCCGGCCAGAACTTGTCAAAGATTTCCTGCAGCGGCTGTGCATCGATTGGCTCGGCAGTGAGGTCGTTAAGAACCTGTACAAGCTTTAGAAAGTCATCGCGTTCCAACTTCGTCGCCTGAAATGCACTCAACGGGTGTCCAACTTCTGCGTCAGAAACTCCAAGAAGAAGCGTGCAGACCCGACCGCTTTCTGATGCGGCAATCGCCCCGGCCTCGAAGTTCATCCAACGAGAACCCAAATTCGACGGAGTGAGAACAAAAACTCCTGCCTTGCGTGGTGAACCCCTGAGCTGCTCATGGAGCGTGTTCCACCAGCTGCTTCCCTTCTGGATGTCGGCAGCAGAATAGAAAGGCTGGATGGCCTGCACGATCTTGGGCAGGTAGTCACGTAACACGCCAGCGGCCTGCTCACTCACCTTGCCGGACCAGCTTAGGAAGACTGGGGTTCTAGACACGGGACTTCTCCTTGCATGGGCAACTTTTCGACCGAGGGCATTCCTGCGTTGCCTTAATCCTATCGCGCCTGCACGTTGATGCACCTTTTACAGAAAGTCTAAAACGGTAGCGGCTACACTCTCCCGTCGATGGTGGAAGGATCGGGGAAAATCGAGCGCACTCCCCGGAGAGCCAATAACCACGCGGCCCCTTGACGACACCGCCTCCGCCAATATGCTCCTCGCTTGCAGGGCCTGCCTTCCAGCACGACTCCTCACTTCACGTTGCACACTCGCGACGGCGCGATATCGCCGTCGTTCGCCGGAATCGGAAGGCCAGAGCATTGACATTCGTACGGGATCTCAGCAGATACCCATTCGCGCCATTCCTTCTCGCTAAGGTTTCGGGTGACCTTGTTGCAGAGCAGGTCGGCCCACGCCTTGGGGGCGGGCCATCGTCGCACCGTGTTGTCGGTCGCCGTCGACACGATGCTGAAACCGTCCGGGCTGAAGGCAACAGCCTTCAAGGGTCCGGTATGCCCGGAAGAGTCCCCCGTGCCAGTGAACCCGGTACCTTGGCAAGGGTCTTTCTCTGGCGCATGCTTTCTCAGACGCCGCCCAGCGTGCGAGTTCAAACAAAGCAAGGCAGGGAGCGCACGGTCAAGCAAACACCGTCCGATCAGAGGGGGGCCTTCACATGCCGCGAAAATCTACTCGACGCTCCGTTGGAACGGAGCGCAATTCAGTCCCGGAAGCCCCTCAGGACTCGAAGACCGGCCGCACAAGGCACGCGAAGGACAAACCAGGCGGCATTCCTGCGCTAGTAGCCCGCGACCTCCCATCCGTCACCATCGATGCCGTCCTGGACGTCGCCGTCCCAACGCAAGAGACGGATCCCGCTGCCAAGTCGCCGATCCGTGTTGAGGTTGACGCGACCTTCCTTCAATCTGCTGTTTTGCGTCAGGCGGTCGCCGAGAACCTGGCGCCGCTGCACGACAAGATTGCCAGGACCTCCCTGCTGGTAAACACGGCTTTCGCTGACTGGCGCCCTGTGCGCCTGTCAGAAGCAGAGCAAGCTCGCGGACTTTACGTTCCGCCCGAAGCGGATGCAAGCGCGACGGTGAAAGCCGCTATCGAGGCCGGCGTCGATGTAATCCGGGACGCCAACTCAAGCGCAACCATCCGCTTGCGCAATACGCGCGAACTCAAAGACATCACAAAGGACATCACAAAGCCTGCGCGCCAGCGCGAGGACGGTGTCCGCGGCGAGGTCCAGCTCGGTCCGCTGATCGAATTGCTTTACAGCAAGCGCAGCGCGACCTCACTGGTGAGCAATCCGATCTACACGAGTTGCAAAGCCGAGTTCGAGGCTGAGGAGATTCTCAAGCAGGTCACACAGACGCTTGGCGAAGACGGCCCCGACGACGATGAGGAGCCGCAGGATTTGGTGGACCTGACCGCTGCGCAGTATGTGGAGGACGCTGTGCACCGGCAGATGGACCCTGCCACCGCGCCAGAGACACGCCTAGCCTACGACAACAAGATTCCGAATTCGAGTGGCAAGGACGAGGTGCAGCGGGAACTCCTCAAGACGTTCGTGCTGCGGCCAGGGCCCTCGGACGTCACCTCCTATCACGACTTCCACACCCTGCAAATTGCTTTCGCAAACGTTTGGACCAAGCTGTTCAACGGAGAAATCGAGAGGCTCGGTCGCGAGCTCTATCGCAGGTATGTCGACCTGAAGGATTTCACGGGATCGAAGGATCCGGATTTGAAGGTGTCCACCACGGACGATCTGAGGCGACTGATCGACGAGATCAAGAAGCTGAGCCAGTTCGTCGACGACGAGCTTCCGAGCGCTCTGCGCCCGGAAGGCAGTCAGGCGCCAACAGCGGGTGGCCTGCCGATAACGCCGGAGAATGTAGCCCGAGGAGGAGTCGCACTCGCGACGGGCGGAGCGAGCGTGTTCATCGAGTGGGCGTTCAACGAGCTCGTGAAACTGGGCAATCGGCCCCAAAGGGTCCAATGGAACAGTTTCCCGCTTTTGCTCAACCCCGGTAGAGGAAACATCATCGAGTTGCTGCCACCCGAGCCAAATGCCGTTTACCCGAGCCAAGTCGAAATCGTGCTTGAAACCGATGCAAATTCGTTCAAGAAACAACTCGTGTTTCAGCAATGGGATACGGATACCCGGGGACCCATCTTTACGGCGAATGCTCAAAACTGGCCGGCCCCGATTACCAAGAGCACCTTGCGGGTCAACACCGCGCAGGTCGCCTCCGGAACCATCAAGTTCTTCTCGGAGGACGAGGTGATTTCCGAGGTGCTGCTCGGACGTTATGTGCTCGGCAATCTGGCGGAGGTGTTAACCGACCGCACTCGGGTGACATTCCGCTGGAAAGGTCAAAGGTGAACGAGATGGCAAGCGGCTCTTCCTTCCAGGTGTCCGACGTCGGCAGGTCTGCGCACCGCCGCGATGCAGGCGATTCGTGCCGCGCAGGTCACTGCGCGACCGACCGACCCGATCGACGGCTCGAGCCGGCTGTCGGACATGCTGGTCCGACTCGAAAAGCTTCTGTCCGAGAGCTACGCGTTCGACGTCTTCGCGAAGAACGCGATCAACTTCGGGATCATGGTCACCTATCGCCAGACCTGGGAGCCGCAGCAGTACCAGGTCGGCGATCTGGTCAAGCACGATCCCGCTCGCTCCCAAGGAAGTCCGCAGGTACACGACGCGCGTCGGTCACCAAGAAGACGCGCGCCGTGAAGGAGCTGGAGGACAACCTGCAGACGCGCAAGACGGAATCGAGCGACACGACGCGCGTAGACGGAGAGATCGTCAAGAAGGCACAGGAGAGGACTCACTTCAATATCGGCGCCGAAGAAACGTTCGGCGGTGACGGCTTTTCGATCAAGGCCACCCAGAGCGGCGGCGGCGATGCGAGCAAGGAATCGGCCAACACCAAGAAGGACATCCGCGAGAGCGTCTTGAAGAGCGCCCAGGAATATCGCCAGCAACACCGGGTGGAGGTCGATACCAGCGAGAGCGCCGAGACAGAAGCAACCACGTTTCACGAAATGCAGAACCCGAACGACGAACTCGCGGTCACGTATCTGTTCTACGAGCTGCAGCGCACGTACCGGATCAGCGAGCGGATTCACAAGCTGACGCCGGTCATCCTCGTGGCCAACGAGGTGCCGGCACCGCACCAGATCGACGACGCCTGGCTGATCGAGCACGACTGGATCCTGCGGCGGGCCATCCTGGACGATTCGTTTCGTCCGGCGCTGGACTACCTGACCAAGAGCTTCGTCGGCGCGGAGGTCAACATCCGCATTCTCGAGGCCAATGCGATCGCTCAGAAGAACCTCGTCGACAAGCTCAACCAGCAGATCCAGCTGCAGAACGAGGTGCTGTCGAGCGGCGAGCGCGAAGTGCTCGGCGTCGGTCCGGCAATTCGCGCAGGAGCGAGCAAGAGGAGGGGATGCTGAACACGGTCAAGCGCTTCTTCGATCCGATCGGCATCACCGGCAAGGCGGACACCGGCACAGTCGACGCGGCCCAGGCGATGGTCGACTACGCCAGGCAAAGGCTCGACCGCGCCGACCGCGAAAAGGCCCGGCTGCTTGGCGCAGCTCGATGTCGCCACGACGGCACTGCAGTCAGCGGTCAACAAGCTATCGAGCGCCGTCAAGGAGCACTACGACCGGGTCGCCGAGATCGATCGGCTGCGGCTGCACGTCAAGGAAAACATCCTCTATTACATGCAGGCGATCTGGCGCCAGGAGCCTCCGGACCAGCGTTTCTTCCGCCTCTACAACCTCGACGTGCCCATCGTGGAACCCATCACGAACGGCGTCACGGTCGAACTAAGTACGCCCAGCGCACCAGTTAACCGCCTCAGTGAACGGCGGCTGATGAACGTTGTGGGTGGCGACGAGACCGTTGTCGCAAAACTGCCGCTGCCCCCCGTGCAGCTGAAGATCAAGAAGCTGGTGGAGGTCGCCGATCTCGACAACGTGCTTGCCTACAAAGGCAACTACATGGTTTTCGCGCTGAAGGAGAACAACTACATCACCATGCACATGATGCAGGACTACGTCGACGTGGACGAGGAACTCGTCCTCCGCGATCCGGACGAGCTGGGCAACCTATCGCGTCGAGGAAATGCAGAAACTGGCCACGTGCATGTATCGCAAGGGACCGCGATGCATTCGGGAAGTACCTAAACGACTTCAAGCAGGTGCTCATCGACCGGCTGACTTCGTCGCGAAAGGACAATGAACTCGTCGATTGTGCCCACCAACTCGCTCTACATCGAGTGTCTGGTCGGCACGCATCCATTGCTGGAAGACTTCAAGCTGATCCATCGCGCGCTCGACGTGAAGAAAGTGCAGGCCGAGGTGCGCCGTGCAGAACTGGAGAACATTCGACTCGCCGCACGGGCGCTCGAAGGCGAACGTGAAGATCCGGATATCGAGAAGAAGATCGTCGTTGAAAACGGACCACACGTTTTGATCGGTACGGAATAGCCAGCATGGCGTAGGCCGAAACTAGCGACGCGGAAACCAAATGACGACGATATCGGAGAAAGACCGGGCAACGCACAATCGCGGCAAGGTCGATTTTGTGCCCATTGGTGACTTCGGCCGGGGCGAAATGTATGCCCTAGCTCGAGTGCTTCCGAGTGAAAGGTTATTGCTGGATGAAGTGCCCATCACACCCTCAAAGAAGTCGCGTCATCAAAATCGCGCGCGGGCCAGGGCGGTTCTTGCACAAGCCGAGACCGGGCAACGCTTTCCGGACCAGGAAATAGAGAAACTACAGAAACGTTTGCAAAGCAAAGGACGTCAGGATGCGCTACGCGGGGTCGAGTCGGAGGCGCTTCAGGCGAGTCAAGCCATCGGTGAGGTCCGCCGCTCGAAGCTGGTGAAAGAGGCCAAGGATGTTCTAGCCAAAGCGGAAAAAGGGCGACCTCTTCCTGAGCGGGACATGGAGAGACTGCAGCAAAAGCTGCTGAGCATGGGACGTCAGGACCAGGTGTCCGGGCGAGAGTCTGAGGTGCCCCACTTAGCCGATGCGCTGGGTGAGATTCGCCGCTCACGGCTGGTGAAGCAGGCTACGGATGTTCTTGCCAAAGCGGCGAAAGGAGAGCTTCCTCCGGATGCCGACATGGAAAGATTGCAGCAGCGTTTGCTGAACATGGGACACCAGGACCAATCGCTCGGGGGAGAGTCGGATGGTTTCCAATTGGCCTACGCGTTAGGTGAGTTCCGGCGGCTACGAGTGTTGGAGGATGCGAAGGGCATCCTTGCGCGCGCAAGAAAGGGACGGGGGGTTTCGGAGCCCAACGTGACCAAACTGCAGGAGGTTTTGACCACCATGGGACGTCAGCAGGAATTACTTGGTGAGGAGAACGAGGAGCGATTGTTGGTCGTCGCCTTGGGTGAGCTTCGACGTTCACAGCTGGTGAGCCGTGCCAAGAAGGTTCTTGCTCAAGGACGGAAAGGAAACCGTGTATTGGACCCCAGCATTGCCAAGCTGCAGGTGAGCCTGGTCAGCGTCGGCCGCCAGACTGAACTGCTTGGCGAAGAATCAGAGGAGAAGCAGTTAGCCGCGGCTTTGGGTGAGCTTGGACGCTGACAACAAACGTCAGGTTCGCCAAGGCCGCTGACGTATTCCGCGCCGCTTCGGTCGTAGGCAACCGCCGATCGGAAGCATTACGTTCGCTCTTTGACCGTTTTCGTTGGTCCGCTTTCAGACGATGGTGATGTCAGCAACGGGTCGGGTTTTGCCAGTCGTCTCGGTCGCTCAGCTGTACAACTTGAGTCAATCTCGATTGAAGGGCGGCTGACGTCAAGCGCTACGTCACGCTTGGGTGCCGCTTTTGTCACGCCAAGTGCGTGACATATCGCGGACGCCGGCGGACTACTTGGCGGATCGGCTGGTGAGGTCGTTACTTCGCCCGGCTGCCGCGAGCCTCGGCAGAGTCGTGTTCCTACACTCCAGGACATAAGACGTGACCGCGCCTGACACGTCCATGACTGGGCATGGCGTGCATGCATCATGGCGTACTCGCAGTCGATGCTCCCTCGCACACATCCTCGCCGATCCGTTCGGTGGAAAGGATCCTGCCCACGCGAACATCGGCCTCTGTGATTCGCCTCGTGTCGCCGCGCAGCTTGCGCTGGCAGACTTCGCTAACCAAGTCGCTCGCGCGCGAGACCGAAGGCCAGAACGCATCCCAGACGCGGGCCGTCTTGTCCTGTGACGCCGTGACCACGCGCTTGCCGTCGGGGCTGAAGCTGGCGGAGTTGACCGTGCCGTCGTGCGTCATCGCCTCGCCCACGGGCTTGCCGGTCTCGGCGTCCCAGACGCGGGCCGTCTTGTCCGCCTGACGCCGTGACCACGCGCTTGCCGTCGGGGCTGAAGCTGGCGGAGTTGACCGAACTGCCAGTGTGCGTCATCGCCTCGCCCACCGGCTTGCCGGTCTCGGCGTCCCAGACGCGGGCCGTCTTGTCCTCCGACGCCGTGACCACGCGCTTGCCGTCGGGGCTGAAGCTGGCGGAGTTGACCGCGTCGCCGTGCGTCATCGCCTCGCCCACGGGCTTGCCGGTCTCGGCGTCCCAGACGCGGGCCGTCTTGTCCCGCGACGCCGTGACCACGCGCTTGCCGTCGGGGCTGAAGCTGGCGGAGTTGACCGCGTCGCCGTGCGTCATCGCCTCGCCCACGGGCTTGCCGGTCTCGGCGTCCCAGACGCGGGCCGTCTTGTCGCACTGACGCCGTGACCACGCGCTTGCCGTCGGGGCTGAAGCTGGCGGAGTTGACCGAGTCGTCGTGCGTCATCGGCTCGCCCACCGGCTTGCCGGTCTCGGCGTCCCAGACGCGGGCCGTCTTGTCCTCCGACGCCGTGACCACGCGCTTGCCGTCGGGGCTGAAGCTGGCGGAGTGGACCCAGTCGCCGTGCGTCATCGCCTCGCCCACGGGCTTGCCGGTCTCGGCGTCCCAGACGCGGGCCGTCTTGTCCTCCGACGCCGTGACCACGCGCTTGCCGTCGGGGCTGAAGCTGGCGGAGCGTGACCGACGTGCCGTGCGTCATCGCCTCGCCCACGGGCTTGCCGGTCTCGGCGTCCCAGACGCGGGCCGTCTTGTCCGCCGACGCCGTGACCACGCGCTTGCCGTCGGGGCTGAAGCTGGCGGAGATGACCGAACCGCCGTGCGTCATCGCCTCGCCCACGGGCTTGCCGGTCTCGGCGTCCCAGACGCGGGCCGTCTTGTCCATACGACGCCGTGACCACGCGCTTGCCGTCGGGGCTGAAGCTGGCGGAGTCGACCGCAGCCGCCGTGCGTCATCGCCTCGCCCACGGGCTTGCCGGTCTCGGCGTCCCAGACGCGGGCCGTCTTGTCGCTCGACGCCGTGACCACGCGCTTGCCGTCGGGGCTGAAGCTGGCGGAGTTGACCGCGACTGTCGTGCGTCATCGCCTCGCCCACGGGCTTGCCGGTCTCGGCGTCCCAGACGCGGGCCGTCTTGTCCTCCGACGCCGTGACCACGCGCTTGCCGTCGGGGCTGAAGCTGGCGGAGATGACCGGGACTGCCGTGCGTCATCGCCTCGCCCACCGGCTTGCCGGTCTCGGCGTCCCAGACGCGGGCCGTCTTGTCGCACGACGCCGTGACCACGCGCTTGCCGTCGGGGCTGAAGCTGGCGGAGTTGACCGCACTCGTCGTGCGTCATCGCCTCGCCCACGGGCTTGCCGGTCTCGGCGTCCCAGACGCGGGCCGTCTTGTCCCCCGACGCCGTGACCACGCGCTTGCCGTCGGGACTGAAGCTGGCGGAGTAGACCGACGTCGTCGTGCGTCATCGCCTCGCCCACGGGCTTGCCGGTCTCGGCGTCCCAGACGCGGGCCGTCTTGTCCACCGACGCCGTGACCACGCGCTTGCCGTCGGGGCTGAAGCTGGCGGAGTAGACCGCAGCCGTCGTGCGTCATCGCCTCGCCCACGGGCTTGCCGGTCTCGGCGTCCCAGACGCGGGCCGTCTTGTCGCCCGACGCCGTGACCACGCGCTTGCCGTCGGGGCTGAAGCTGGCGGAGTTGACCGCGTCAGCCGTGCGTCATCGCCTCGCCCACGGGCTTGCCGGTCTCGGCGTCCCAGACGCGGGCCGTCTTGTCGCGCGACGCCGTGACCACGCGCTTGCCGTCGGGGCTGAAGCTGGCGGAGTAGACCGCCTGCTCGAATGGCCTGAACAGTCGTGCGCAGGAGGCTGCCATCGGCCGCGCGAGACAGCGACGGCGCAGCAGTAGCGTGGGCTGGGTGAAGCCAAGAGGATCTGGTCGCCAGAACCCCCAGGCGCAGGCCCTGATCAAACAGCTTGGCGTCTGCCGCGCTTCCGCAGCCGCCGACAGCACCAAGGATGTCTGCACGCTCACTTCGCGCGTTTGCATCACGATCCATACCACGAAACCCAGCACCACGAGCGCAGCAGCAGACAGTCCCCATGCCGCACGCCGTTGAAGCTTGGCACGTGCCGCCTGCTGTTCGCGCAATCTGCTGGAGCTGCTCCTCGCGCTCTTGCAGCTGCCTGCTGGTCGCGCTGGCGGCATGCGGCAAGATAGTCTCGGTCGATGGGCTCGAATCGGCCTTCCAGCCGCTCATCGGACAACAGCGCTTCGGCCGCCTGGAGCCGGTGCGCGGTGTGCACCAGCAGCGCCTCATCGCCATGGCTTCGCTGCCAGTCGTTGGCGGAGCGCCGCATCGATTCGGCCGCCGACAGGGCCGCGACAAACTCACGCAGCCAACGCTCCAGTGTCTCCCACTGGCGCAGCAGGGCTTCGTGCGCCACTTCGACCACTTCGATCGGTTCACCGCCGCCGGCCATGCGGACGAAAATCGCTCAGCAGCAGCCGCTGCTCGATCAGCCGCGACGACCAGGGCATCGGCCTGCGGCAGCTTGGCGCGCAGGGCATTGCGCGAGGCCACCCGGCGCTTCCAGTCGCCGGTATCGGGGTCGACCGTGGCGATGTAGGGAAAGATCTGCTGCAGCAGGCGTTCCTGCTCGTCGGTCTGTGCCGGAATGGCCGGCTCGCGGCCGGGCTGCTCGAAGGCGCGTTCGACCGCCATGCCGATGACACCGCGCACGCCACCGAGTCGTTGGTATTCCTCGTGCCCGATGCGGGTGCCTTCGGCGTGTGGTGAACTCGCGGTACAGCCATTCCAGCGTCAACGCCAGCAGCGGCAGCGCGTCAGCGCCCTTGGGCATCGACAACGAGTTGCTCGGTGAGCTGCGGGCTGATGACCAGCGGCTTGACGGCTTCGGAATGCCGCCTGGCCGGGCCTTCGATCACCGCCTTGAACTCCGACGCCGGCATCGCGGGCAGGCTGAACAGCACCGGCGACAGCGCCTGCATCGCCGGTTGCACCCTGCAATTTGGCCAGCGAATCGGAACGAATGGTCAGCACGAACAGCACCCGGAGTCTGCGCCTGGCCGTGCCTGCTGACGCCGGGGCCGACCAGGTGTTCGCGCAGCGCGTCGACGTAAGCCACAAGCTGCCGGGCTTCGGCGTCGCCATCGGACGCGAACAGTTCCTCCGCCTGATCGATGGGTACGATCAGGGTCGGCTCGGCTCGACGATCTGCGGCGAGCTTGTCCGCTGTCTCCGCGGTCACGATTCTGCCAAGCACACCCGGCAAGGCCGGCGGATGCGAGCTCCGCGCGAAGGTCGGCGTGGCTGATCGGCTGCCCGGCCGCGGCGAGCGCACCCTTCAGGCTGGCCAGCAGGCCCTGTGCGCCCGAGATCGCCGCGCGCTCCGGGCGAACGGGTGGCAAGACGACGAAGTGCTCGCTGTCGCGCTTGAGCCGTGGCAGCAAGCCGGCGCGCAGGAACGAGGACTTGCCCGCCCCCGAGGCACCGAGGATCACGAAAAGTCTGTTCGACATCACGTTCGCGCACCAGGCGGATCTGGTCGATGGCCCGCACGATGGATGCCTCACGGCCGAAGAAGACGGCGGCGTCCACCTCTTCCAGGGCACGCAAGCCCGGGTAGGGCGAGCGGTCCGGCTGCCCTTCGGGCGGCCACACGAAGGTCGATGCGCTCAAGCCCGGCTTTCTTCAGCCCGCGCGCCAGCGCTTCCAGCCCAGCGCGTGGGAAGCTGCACCACCGTTTCGGGCACCGACAGGCAACCTGGCGACGGTGAACGACACCGGATCGTGTGCGTCGGTCAGGTCGCAGACCTGCCACTCGGCGGTCATCTGCTCGGGCAGCTGCGACAACGGAATGGGCTCGACGATGACGCCGAAGATGCGTTTACCGAGATTCTTGGCCTGGAAGAATTCGGCGAAGCAGTACTTCGAGTCTCGCCATGCCGGAGAGACGAGAAAGATCACGGCTTCGCAGCGATCCACCGCGCCGGCCAACGCGGCCATCCAGCGCTCACCGGGCGCGATGCCGCGAGTGTCGTCGATGTCGAGAAAGTAGTCGCTCCAGCCGTTCGCCTCAAGCCAGTTCGCAAGCGCAAGTGCTGCCGCGTTGTTGGCGCTCGAGTGGCTGATGAAGACGCGCGACATGGGTGGAGATTGTGCGCCAACTGCGCGAAAGTTTGGGCGCTGGGACGATTTCGCGTGTGGAAATGGGGGCTTACTGGCGTCACGAGCCGACAGGCGAGGTTTTTTCAGCTTTGATGGCAGGTTCTCGGCTTCGACCTGGGGAAGACAGACCAAAAGCATCGAGACAAGCTGGCCTACCACACTTGGGGATATTGGTCGGCTAGGCCGATGCGCAATTGCTCGCCGATCCCAAAGACATGCTCATGGGCTCAGATCCTGATGACATGTAAGGTCTTCGTATACAGGGCGAATCGGACTTCAAAGGGATTATCGAAGCCAATCACCGACTAGCCGGTTTTGGTTTCGACTACATTGCTCTCCTACGCGACCCGAACCGAGCGTCTCAGTATTCGACCAACTACGTAAAGAACCCGAGATTCAAGAAAAGCTAAATCGCCGGGTTTAGATGCTAAGGGTCGCGTGTCGCCGAATCGAACGAGGGAGCAATTGCTACCCTCGTGGCGGCTACTGGCGGAAAGCTGGCGGAAACGAAAGCGGGTAGCCGCCAAGCCGCATGGATGCTGGGGGATTGACGTCCGTAGGGGACGCTCGGCGCACAGGCACCGACGGGTAGGATGTAAGTCGTTACGCTACTTCGCGAGACGGGTGGGATCGGCTGGCGAATTGAGTTACTGTCACGCCGCAGGAGGCCTGTTTCTGCGGAGCTTGACAGACACCGCCTCCGCCAGAAGCCCAGTCTGCAAATCTCGAGGACTCGGGGATTTCCTCTCAGGAAAACCCGCCAAGACCTGCCGTTCCCTCTGGTAATGCAATTTGCTGCGAAACCGGTCATCGCACGAGGGCTAGCGGCTGTCTTCAACCGGCCTTATCGTCCGCCGATGCTGAGGATTGCGCTCGGGATCCGAGTTTGGCGGAGAGGGCATGAGCAGTCGACTGGACATGGGCAAGGTGCTGTACGGTGCTTTCGTGCTGCCTTGGCGCGAGCGCAGCGTGTTTTCACGTCGGCTCGGCCTACCTTTGATGGCGTTGGTTGCCCTAAGCCTGCTTTGGAGCAACTTCCCAAGTGAGTGGCCGCGCTGGATTGGCTGGGTCAGCGCTTTTGTCTATTGGGCGGTCTTTGCCGGCTTTGCCGTTATCGTGCATCGACTCATACTGCTCCCTGATGCGGACCGCCGCAGTTCGGCGTTACCGCGCTGGACGCGCCGAGAGGTTCGCTTCGTCGTCGCGCTCCTGGGCGTCGGCGCGCTCATGGCCGTGGTCGGCGCCGCGGTGGTCTTTGTCCCAGGTACCATCCTCGCGAACCTCAGTCTTGATTCCGCGGTCGGTTTGCTTCCGGAACTCGCCCGCTTGCCCGGGATGTATGTCTTGGGTCGGCTCTGCCTTGTTTTCCCGGCGATTGCACTGGATCGTCGCGTTGATCTCATGTGGTCGTGGCGCATTACCAAGGGGCATGGCGCTCGCCTCTTCATCCTCGTCGGATTGTTGCCGTGGGTCATTGCCGAGCTTGGGAGCCTTCTGTTTCGCTCAGACGCTGGTTTGGTTGAGTCATTGTTGCTGACGCTCGTCCTCAGCGCACTCTATGTTGCGGAGATTGCGGTTGTTTCCCTCTGCTACAGGGAACTCGTGCCAACCGCGCCAAGCGACCCTGCATGACGTTAGACGGCCATGATGGCTTGGAGAGGCGCGCCGTTCCTGTCGAGACGCGGTGCCGCCGTGTTCGGCGCGCTCCGCCTGTCGCAGCTTGACGCTCGCGTTCTCAGTCGCGCCCCGAGCGCCAGATCGAGATGATGATCCAAACGCTGTTGACGAAGGCGAGCAGGTAGCCGAACGAGTCCGAGCACCGTGAATATCGGCATGCCGAACAGCTGCGGGCCGGAGGAGACAGTCATCACGATCGACGATCCGATGACGACCGACGCGGTCATGATGCCGATCGTGATGCGGTCGATCGTGCGTGTGCATCCTGCGGCCGAAGCTGTCGAGCCGCTTCAGGTCCAGGTCGATACGCATGCGGCCACGACGCGCGTCCTTCAGCAGCCGCCCGATATCGCGCGGCACCGAGCCGATCAGGCCAAGGAACTGACCAAAGCTTGCGCTGCCGCGGCGTCCGACCTCGGCCGGCGCGTAACGCGCCGCGATCGCGCGTTCGAGAAACGGCTCGAGTCGGTCCGTGAGGCGGAACTCCGGGTCGTACTTGCGGCCCAGCGCCTCGAGGCTGATCAACGCCTTGAACAGCAGCGTGAGGTCGGTAGGCAGCACGATGCCGTGTTCGCGCACGATCGCCGTGATGCGCTCGATCAGCGCGCCAATACGGAGGTCCTTCAACGGCAAGTCGGCGAAGTCGACGACGAGCTCATCGACATCGGCAGCGAGCCGTTCCTCGTCGACCGCGTCCTCGCCCGCCCAGTCGAGCAGCACTTCGAGCATCGGCTCGTTGTCGCGGCGGGTGACTCCGGAAAGCAGATCGATGATCTGGTTGCGTCGCGTCGACGACAGCCGTCCCGCCATGCCGAAGTCGATCATCGCGATCCGGTTGCCGGGCAGATAGATCACGTTGCCCGGATGCGGATCGGCGTGAAAGAAGCCGTCCACGAGCATCATCTTCAGCACCGCATCGACGCCGCGCTGCGCGAGCAGCTTCGGATCGAGGCCGGCGCGCTCGATCGCCGCCAGGTCCTCGCCGCAGATGCCGTCGATGTGCTCCTGCACGTTCATCAAGCTGCTCGTCCACTGGGTGAAGACGTGCGGGATCAGGATGTGAGGCTCGTCCCGGAAGTTGCGCGCAAAGCGCTCGATGTTGCGCGCCTCGGCGGCCAGGTCGAGCTCGCGCATCAGCGAGCGGCGAAACTCCTCGACCACGCGCGTCGGCTGGTAGCGGCGCGCCTCGGGCATTTCGCTTTCGACGAACTGCGCGAGATGCGAAAGCAGGCGCAGGTCGGTCTCGACCTTGGCTTCGATGCCCGGGCGGCGGACCTTCAGCACGACCGCGCGGCCGTCGCGCAGGCGGGCGCGATGCACCTGCGCGATCGAGGCGGAACCCGAAGGCTCGCGCTGCAGGTCGACAAACACTGTGGAGGGCGAGCCGCCGAGAGCATGCTCGATGACGGGCAGGATCTCGTCGAACGGCACCGGGGCGGCGCTGCTGCGCAACTGCGCGAGTTCTTCGGTCCACTTGGGCGGCAGCAGATCCTCGCGCATCGACAGCATCTGGCCGAGCTTGACGAAGGTGGGGCCGAGTTCCTCGAATGCCAGGCGCAGCCGCTGCTGCGGCTCGAGCTGCGCGCTGCGTGCCACCTCGCCCCAATGAAGCATGGCGCCGGCGCGTTCGAGGATCGACGCGACTCCGACCCGCCGCACGAGGTCGCCGAGCCCGTGCCGAATGAATACCCGGCTGATTTCCTGCAGGCGCGGCAGGTCGTGCACTGCACGGAGCGCCCGCTCGGCCACCGGTGGGACCTATCTAGAACCTATCTCGGAATCCCTGGTGGTCGCGGCGGGGTCGCATGGGGTGCAGGGCTAGGCGTGGCGAGGGGACCATTGCGTGTGCAAGGACCCGAGCCGCAACAACGCCATGCGCCCCATGCGACCCCGCCCCGGAGGGTTGCCACGATAAGCGGGCGTCTGCGGCGTTGGCCGGCTCGGCCGTAGGCCTAGCTACTGTCCTTCGCCAGCCGCCTTGCATCCGCCCGCTTCTCGTGGCAACGCGATCCATCAGGGATTCCGAGATAGGTTCTTCTTCTTCGACTCGGACTGCTGGCGCAGCGCGTCGGCGAACCCGGCCAGCATTCCGCTCGTGAGCATCGTCATGTTGGCGCCGTATTCCCGTACCGATTCGATCCGCGGAACGGCCTGTCCGCGGTATGCGCCCGTCATGCGGCTCGCAAACTCGCTCATCACCTGCGCGATGCGCACGCTGGCGTCGGCGCCGACCCGTTGCGCGTGCAGTGTCAGGTCGACAAGTTCGCGGCGGATGTTGCCGGTGGTGGCTTCGGCGACATGGTTGGCCGCTGCGACGTAATCTTCTTGCAGCTTCTGCAGGGCCGCGAAGGCGTTCTTCAGGTCGTTGTCGGAAAAGTCTTTGCCGCGCGCTGCGAGCGCCTGCAAGGCCTCGTGCGCCGCCTGTGCCGAACTCTGCAGAGCCTGGTCGAGTCCGCTGATCGCGGCCGCGAACGCCTCGCGCGTCCGCACATCGTCCAGCGGGGGCTTGAACACGGCGCCCCCGCTCATCGTCCGCACGACTTCCTTGACGCCTTCGGTGTCGAGCGCGACCGCCAGCCAGCATCTGGGCGGTCAGTTCGCGCACGCGCTCGCGGATTGCCTGCTCTTCTGCGTGCGCGGAGGATGTGTTCCCCGCTGACGCTGACAAATCGGTCATCTCGCGTCTCCCGGTGGTTCGATGTGGAGGTCAGGATAGACCGAATCGCCCACGGCTGGCCAGAGTCAGGAGTTTGTTCAGCCTCGCCTGGGGATCCTCACGGCCAAATTGCTCTACGACGATGCGCGGAGCATCCATGTTGCCGCACTGTCTACCAGTCTGCTCATGACCGACTCATCACTGGAGCCGCTGCTCTTGCGCACATGGAAGGAATGATCGGCATCCTCGAACACCTCGAGCGTGGCCGATCGCCCAGCCGCGCGATGACCGACTTCATCAGCCCGAGATCAGCGAGTGAGTCGCGGCTGCCCTGCAGAAACAACATCGGCACGAGCACCTGGCTCAAATGCTCGGCGCGTTTGACTGATGGTGTGCCGGCCGGGTGCAGGGGGAAGCCGATGAAGACCAGGCCACATACCCCGGTGAGTGGGGCTGCAGCCTGCGCCTGCGAAGTCATGCGTCCACCAAACGACTTGCCGCCGGCAAAGAGGGGAAGGCCGGGCAAACGCCGCGCTGCTTCGGAGACGGCTGCGCGCACCGTCGCCTGTGCGACCAGGGGAGGATCTGGTCGCTTCTGGTTCCTCTGCATGTAGGGAAACTGAAAGCGCAGCGAAGCGATATCGCGCTCGCGCCAGGCCCTGTGCCAGCGCTTCCATGAACGGGTGCTGCATGCCGGCGCCGGCGCCATGCGCCAGGACAAGGGCCGCCCGTGCACCCTTCGGTCTGCGCAGAATTGCCGAGACAGCGTCCCGCTCGCTGACGGCGATCTGCAGTGTGTGCGTCTCATCCGGCATGGGGCGCGAGCTCACTCGCTGGTCCGGCCTCGATCAGCTCCAGCGGCGGCAGCTGCATCAGTTCCTTCGCTTCCTCGACTGTGTGCCAAATAACGATTGGTCATCGGTTCAAGCCAGCTTCGCTCTTGCGGAACTCTAGGCGCTGTTCGCACTGTCCGCTATCCGGCGATTCTCACACGAGTTCCTCATGTCAGCTTCTGGGCCGCGAGTCGAGGTCGCGCTTGGCCGAACTCTGCGACGTGTTGAGCCGCATCGATGCGATCGCCGGAACGAACGCCGAGTAGTAAGCTCCCTAAGGCCCGCCAATTGCCTGCACGCAACCGACGGAGAGCCGAGATGCGAGCCAAGATTTCATGGCTGCCGAGCGCGATCTTGTTGCTTGGCGCGACCGCGGCCACTGCACAGTCGTTTCCATGCGCCTCGGTTGCGCCCGAGGTGCGCGAGCGTGTACGGGAAGCCGGCGCCTGCCGCGAAGCCACGCCCGAAGAGATAGCACTCAAGGGCGCCCCCGCGCCGACTTCCGCCGTAACGATGACGCTGTCGGACGGAACAGTGGTGAGGATTCCGCGCGAGATCAGCTCAATCATCAACGACGGGCGCAAGCACGCGGCGACCGACCAGACTGCAAAGCCGAAGGGCGCTCCGCGGACGCCTGCGCAATCCAGGCCTGGTGCTTCCGGCGACCCGGCTCCCGCGTTGCAGAAGCTCAAGGTGCCGGATGTGATCGGCCGCAGTTACGCCGACGCTGGCCGCGCGCTGGCCGAATTCAAGGTCGATCGAATCGAAACAGCCAGCGCTGCCCCAAGCGGTGAAGTGCTCGCGCAGAATCCCGCACCGGCCACACTGATTCTCCCGGGAAGCACGGTCAGCCTGCAGGTGTCGGACGGCTCGCTTGCCAGCGCTGCGGGCACGACGCCGGTCATGGCGCCGGCCACCGCGGCTGCAGCCCCGTCTGCGCAGGCGCCTGCAACGGACTCTACGCGCTGCATCGGCGGCCGCCCTGGTACCTGCCTCCGAGCCGACGGTCCCGCCTGCACCACGCGCTCAATTCCCGATCGCGTTCCCGGCAAACGCTGCGCTCATCCTCGGCACTGGCGTGTTGCTCGGTCTGTTGTTTGGCGCACTCTTGATGCGTCAGTGGCTGCTACGCCGCCAGCGGGTAGCTGACACGAATGCCACGTCGCCGACGCTCTATCAGATTCAAGAGCCGGTCGACACCGGCACCGGCGGCGTCGAGGCAGAAGCGGCGCCTGAAATCAGATTCGCTGCGCGTCTCGATCCGGGCGAAACAACGATCGTGTTGGCCTCTGTTCCCGACCGCGATGAAGTTGCGATCGAGCATTCGAGCGTCCACCATGCATAACGGCGTCAGGCTGAGCGCGCCGTTCGAGCTTACCGGCGATGACGTCGAGAGGGCGCTGTTCGAGCAGAGCAAGGACGAGCTGGCCGTTGCGCGAGAGTTCGACCGACTGCGCGGCGCTGCCGCCGAGCGCGCGGCCGAAGAGCTGAACCACGCGCTCGAAGTCGACCTCTTCGAAGTGCTCGCACAAGGGTGGGTCAGGGTGCCCGCAGTGCGCGCCGCGGTACAGCTGAGTACGCTGATGGAGAGGCCACCAGCGCTCGTCAAACTCGACCGGCACAACATAGCTTCGAAGTCGCGCGTCGTGCTCGGCAGCAGCGTGGGGCAGAGCTCGCTGCCGCCGCTGGACCTGACGCTCGAGATCGTCGCGGATGTTCAAAGCGCGACCCTCGCCGCGCGCGAGGGCCGGATCGAGCTGGTCGCGCTCGGCGAAACTTCGGTCATCGCACGGCTCAAGTACAGGAGCGTGCTGGTAAAGGAACACGCGACGGGTGTTTCCGGCGTACCGCGCGACCCGTTCAAGCGTCGAGGGTCTGCAGCCGACAGACAGGCGAGCGTCGACATCCAAATTTAAGCCATTGGCCGACCGCGCAAAGCGGGAGGCTGTACGCCTTCCTGCGTGTTGCGAGAGACGACCTAATCGGGGACATCCGAGACTGTGCCGGAAGCGCCACTGTCCTTCGGATTCGATGTGTCCATGAGCACGTCTATCGTGCGGTCAGGAGTGCTCTTCCGCGCTGACAGCACCGATCTGCTTTTCTTGGCTTCCAGGAAGTTAAACAGATCGTCACGGATGATCGGCTGAAACTTATTTCCAGGCCTCAGGAGGCCCCGCTCTTTCTGCAAAAACGCAAGCACCGTTGATGCTGAATGGACCCAATTGCGGCCGCCGGATTCAGCAAAGCCGGGGCCACCCGTCGATCCGCGCTCGCCTAGTGGATGGTCTTTTGAATCCTTACCCATCCAGAATCCAAGTACCACGCCCCGCTCCGGACGCTCCGGAGTCCCTGGAACCCACAGGATCAGCCACACGTCCGAGGTCTTGCCGTCAGCATTGGTTGCGGTACCGGTCTTGCCCGCGATCTCGCCCGCCATTCTGAATGGAAACGCGAGCGTTCGTTTCTTCCTTTCTTCGGGTTCCAGTTTCCAGATTTCGTTACCTAACGGATCCAGTCCGGGAACGATCCCGCTCCTGAGTGCGGCGGCCGTGCCAGTCCCCATATCAAGCGGGCCTTTCAGGAGTTCAATCATCGCTGCGGACACGGCGGGATGAATGACGCGTTCCTGCACCGGACGATTTTCCCCCTTGATGTCACACGCACGCGGCTGGTCTTTGGCATCCTCATAGAGGAGCGACTTGCCATCGCGGCACACATCGTTCGCAAAGCGCGGGGTTACGCGAAATCCGCCGTTAACGAAAGCGGCCGTTGACGCCATGGAAAGCGGATTAACCTCGGATGCACCGATGGCGGTTGTCGGGTACGGCTGCAGGATGTGCTTCGCATCCCGAGGCATCCCAAGGCGATACGCAAGGGCGTTCACGTTCTTTATTCCGGCGCGCGCTCCGGCGCGCACGGCGGCTGTGTTGCGAGATTCGCCCAGCGCGACCCGGCAACTAATGTCGCCCCGGTATTGTGGTTCTGATCGGGAATGAAAGTTCTCGATCTCCTTGTCGCCTCGCCCGCGGCCAAGAGGCACATAGACCGGCGCATCGAGCACGGTGCAGCGCTCGAGCACATTGGCAGCGATCTCTTCGAGCGTCGCCGGCCGCGGCTTGGTCGCGAGGACCTCGTTAGTGAGCTTCTCGACCAAGCCCCCATAAGTGAAAATCTTGAAAGTCGATCCCGGTTGACGCCAGCCGGTCGCGATCACGTCGAACTTGCGTTGATTGAAGTTCACATTTCCCACCTCGGCCAGCACGTCACCCGTGAAGTCGACCGCGAAGGCTCCGGCGCGCAGTTGGTCATTGTCGCGGTCCTTTGGGTGGCGAGCCAGATAGGTGCGAAGCGTCAGATCGACCGCCTTGGCGAGAGCTTCTTGCAGTCCGTCGTCACGCGTGATCGAAATCGTGAGTCCGCCTTTGTTGATTGGAAAACGATCCTTGTAGAGGAGTCGCACCCGCTCGAGAAAGTAATCGTGCGTGCCACAACCAACGCCGGGTGGAAGAACTTCCTTGTGTAGGGTCTGTACGACACGATTCGCCGCGCGTGCGTATTCCACGTCGGTGATTACGTCCTGATCCAGCATCAGTTCAAGTACGCGCGTCGTACCGCGAGCGGCTTCCGCCCAGTTCGCTTCGCGAATTTCTTCGCGCGTTCGGAGCATCGGGTCCGTCGCAAAGGAGCGATCAGGAAGGGCAGGCTTGTTGATCAGCGCCACGATGAAAGCTGCCTGGTGAAGGCCCAGATCAATCGCGGGTCTGCCAAAGTACGCACGACTGGCCGCTTCGATGCCGTACTGTCCACGGCCGAAGTACGGCATGTTGACGTACTTGAGGAGCAGCTGTTCTCTCGGAAACTCACGTGCGATCCGGAGCGCCATCACGATGTCACCGGTCTTCTCGATCTCGGTCGATTGGCGTCCGGTGCCTCCGCGAAGATGCTTGGCGATTTGCATTTCCAGCGTCGATGCACCTGAGCGGCTTTCGCTAAGCAAGCGCTTCGCCAGCGCGCGAACGATGGCGTCCTTGTCAACTCCATTGTGCTCGAGGAAGTTCTTGTCTTCCGATGCGAGTATTGCCTTTCTGAAGAATGGCGGGATGTCGTCCGGGTTGCTGATGAGGATGCGGTGTTCGGCCGACGAAATGCAAGCGACCGTTCGGTCGTCCTCGGAGACGATCGCAGATTGCGCGGCGAAGTAGGCGGGGTCTCGCAATCGCGAGATCGTGTTCTGATCGATCCCCAGATAGGCGTCGATCCGTTCCGAATAGCGCGAATCAAACGCTGCAACGATGTACTCGAATCCGAGATAGCCCACGCCGCCCATCACCACGAGAACGCCTAGAGCGACGAGAAACCCGCGTATGGTCCTGCCCAAAAGGTGCAGCAGCGTCCATAGCAGCGCCGACACGACTCGCGTGACGTCTTGTCGGTCGAATTTCGCCATTCCGCTTAGCTTCTACCTGTCCCTTGGCAACGGCTGCAACGCTCGAACTTCTTAGCCGACCATTGTCGAACAAACCAGCTTGCGCTCCTGCCAGTACATGCCGTCGAGCCGAAATGCGAGCTTGTCGTGCGCTCCGAGCTCGCCGTGCGCAAGGGTGAGTATCGCCCCTGGCCGTGACCCATCGCCTTCAACGCGTTGAATCGCCAGGCATTCGATTCCGGTCGAATACTTCGCGACCAGTTCCTTCAGCTGTTCGTCGGTCGTGCCAGGGGCGATATTGCCGATCCAGAGTCTCATGGTGAATGCTTTCCGTAGTTAGAGATTGCCGGCGAACAGCCGCCGCACGAACAGGTCCTTGAAGCTGTGCGCCTGATCCAGACCGAGCCGTTCGAGATAGGCGTGCGGTGCTTCCTTGCCCTCCCACAGGCTCCTGATGGCCATCGTAACCAGTTCGGTCGGATGTTGCGCCGCGTGCTTCAGCCGCTTCAAGGTCCGAACGATATGCAGTTCCTCGGCAGTCAGGTCGGTGCCGAACGGGAAATCAGGCAGCAATCCGGCTTCGGCCCAGGGCTCCAGCTTATCTTCAAGCACCTGCGGCAGGTTCTGTCGGCAGCGCTCGGGGATGCGGTAGCTGGCCTCAAGCTTGCCATGCGACTTGGCTTGCTTGACCAGCTCGTCCTGGAAGCGGGAATCGGCGATCGCAATCAGTCGCTTGATCACCTCCGAATCGCTCTGGCCACGCAGTTCGGCCACGCCGTACTCGGAGATGACCACATCGCGCAGATGGCGCGGAATCGTCGCATAGCCGTAATTCCAGACGATGCCGCTGCTAAGACCGTCGCGATTGTTGTGGGTTGCGCGCAGCATCATCAGCAGGCGCGCATCGGGCAGCGCATGGGACATGGCGACAAAGTTGTACTGCCCGCCAACGCCGCTGACGACCTGGCCCGAATCAAGGGTGTCGCTGCACGCCGCACCGAGCAGGGTGACGATCATCGTCGAGTTGATGAAGCGAGCCTTGCGGCGCTGCGCGCGCTTGAGCTGGCCCTGTCCGTAGAGCTGGTTGATGAAGTCGATGCGGGTCATGTCGATCTTCGCCAGATCCGGCGGTGCCATCGTTCGCAGCCGTTCGTAGAAGTCGCGTGGGCCGAGGAAGAAGCCACCGGTCATGAAGATGCCATGCGCAAGCCGCGTGCCGAGCAGAGACGAAGCAATCCGGTCGAAGCCCTCATCGCTGCGCAGGTCGTTGGCTACGCGCAGACCATCGAGGACCAGTTCAGTGCCTTCGATGCGGACCTCGGGGCGCAGCACGCCGTAGTGTTTGAGAAAGTCGAGATCGCTGGCGTCGAGTGGCGAGCGAATCCGGCCGGCATCAAGAAGCGCGTGCAAGGTGGCCGGGGTAACCGCCGCCTCAGGCATCTTGCCTTCATTGATCAGCTTCTGAAGTACTGTGTCGCCGAATACCTCGCGGCGGATGATGCCGGCCTCGATCAGCCGCAGGAATCCGTTGACGAACATCTCGGAGCAGCCATACAGGCCCTTATCGAAACGGTCGAGGCTGCGTCCCCCCAAACCGTCGGGGCACAGGGCCTCGAGGATGCGCCGGTATTCGTCTCCGTGCCGATCGCGCACGATCAGAGACTGCGCGATCGCGTCCCCGAGCGAGCCGATCCCGATCTGCAGCGTGCCGCCATCGTCGACCAGGCTGGAGGCATGCAGGCCGATCGCATAGTCGGCCGTCGTGACCCTGTTGTTGGGCGGCGCGAATATCGCATGGGTCGCTGCCGGGTCGGTGACCACCACGTCAAAGAAGCCGGGAGCAACTTCGGCACCATTGGGCATGAACGGCATCTGCTGGTTGATGACGCCAACCATCAGCGGCGGCTGGCCGGCCGCTCGCAGTTTTTCGACCACCTCGAGCACCACGTCCGGGTTGCTCGACAGCGAGAGGTGCAGTGCATCGCCTTCGCCGCGCGCCGCCACCGCCTGCGCCATCACGTTCATGCCTTGCACGATCAGGTCGCGCGCGACGAACGTGTAATTGGTCGAGATGAAATTCTGCTGTGCGCTGTGGTTGCCAAGGTAGTCCCCGGACTTCATGAAGAATTCGCACACCTCGACATTGGGGGGCAGGGTGCCGCCGCGCAGGTCCTTGACATAGGCAAGGTCCGGGTAGTCGCCGAACACGCGCTCGACCAGGGGCTCGAGAAAATGTTGCTCCAGTTCGCTCTTGCCGACCGGTTTTTCGAGCGACAGAGCCGTCACGATGCGCAACTCCCGCGCCGGGTTCGCCTTGATCCGACGGTACAGTGCGTTAACGAACGGGTTCGGCTTGCCGATGGCCAGCGGAATCCCGAGCACGATCCGGCCCGGAATGTGGTCAAGCAGATAGTCGACCGCCGCTTCAATCGATTCAATGAAAAATGGGTGCTGCACTTCGCCCACGACGGCCTCCTAGGCTGTGTCCAATTCCAAGTATGGTCGCGGGCCCTCTGTGGCTCCTTGACTCAGGACAATGCAGCGCCTCCGCCACCAGTACGCGAGCCAGGTCGGCCCCACGAGGCTTTCAAGCTGCTAATGGCACTGCCCCATGCGTGAATCACACTTCGCCGCGGCGATACGCCCCCGGTGCACTGCCGGTCCAGCTCTTGAACGCGCGCTGGAACGCCGCGCTGTCGGCAAACCCCAGCTCGTAGGAAAGCGCCGCCAGCGGCACCGTGCTGGTGTTGAGGCGGAAGATTGCCATATCGCGGCGCAGTTCGTCCTTCAAGGACTGAAAGGACGTGCCCTCCGTTGCCAGACGCCTCTGCAATGTCGAGGTAGACATGTGCAGGGCGTCGGCCGTAGCGGCAAGGTCGGGCCATTCAGGCAGGGTCTGCTGCAGATGGGTGCGCACGCGCGCACTGACGGCGTCGACACGTCGCGGCACGATCACGTTGGCCTGTGCATCCGCAATGAATGCCCGCAGCGCGCCTTCGTCCCGCCGGACCGGGTCCTGAAGACGCGCGGCATTGAACCAGAGCGCGGACTGGTGTTGCTCGAACTGGAGCGTGGCGGGAAATATCTTGCCGTAGCTGCCTGCGTAGGACGGGGTCGGGAAGGCAAAGTCGAATCGGACGACGGGTAGTTTGCCGCCCGCTAGCCACGCCAGCAGCCGCCAGAAGACTCGCAGCAGCAATTCGTGCAGGAACACAGACTGTCCGATTGTCGGCTCCTTGAACCGAATAGCGATCCCGGCCAGCTTGCCGTCGCGCAAACGCTCCAGCACCACGTCATCCTGCAGCAGCCGGAACGTGCGCGCCGCGCGGCGCACGGCAACCTCCAGCGTCTCGGCGCCCACGGCCGAACGAGCGACGAGCTCAAAGCTGCCGCGCTTGAGGGGCCGCGACAGAAACCCGATGGCTTCGTCGTCGAGTTGCTCGATCAGCAGGCGAAGGAGCGCCGCGTACTGGTCCGCGGTGACGCGGGCGCCGGCCTGCAAGAGCAGTTCCGGGGCGATCCCGACCTCCGCCAGAAAGCCGTCGCACGGGCGGCCATGCGCCCGCACCCCGGACAGCAAGCCGAGCACAAAGGCGATCGAAATCGTGACTGGCGGCTGCAGCATCAGGTCGTTGGGTGTGGTGGGTTGGTGTCTTCCGTCATGCGATCGCCGCAATGTGCCATCGCGCGGAACTTCACCAGTTTCTACCATGCGCGACACGGATTTGCGGCCCGTGGGACGCGTGGAGTCAAGCTTGCACCTGAATCAGACACTGCACCCTTTTCCGGCTGCGGTCGAGGATTGCCTCGCCGCCTACCGCTGGCTGCTGGAGCAGGGCGTCGAATCGCGCAATGTCGGAGCTGGAGCTTTGGCAGGATATGCAGCATTGTTTCCAGATCCTTCAGTTTCTTCCCGAAATCGGGCGTGCCATCCAGTCGATCGAGCGCTTTGTCGCCCGTCAGACCGGCTGGCTGCCTGCTGCGGCCCATGTTCCCCCGGCGCCTGAGGCGCTTGCACACACCGACTGGACAAGCACATGACAACCTCACTTCAAAAACTGAGCGGCCAGGACGCACTCTTCCTGCACATCGATCGGCCGCACGCGGCCACCCATGTGACGATGATCTACGTCTACGACCAGAGCACCCTCGCGCAGCCGCTGCGCTTTCGGCAAATCATCAAGCATCTCGAGAAGCGGCTGCAGTCCTCGCCCATGTACAGCCGCAGGATCGTGCAAGCGCCGCTGGGGCTCGCCTATCCGTACTGGGCCGACGACCAGGACTTCGACATCGACTTTCACGTCCGCCACCTGGCGCTGCCCAAGCCCGGCGACTGGCGACAGTTCCAGATCATGGTGGCGCGCCTGCACGCGCGCCAGCTCGACCTCACGCGTCCGCCGTGGGAGATGTACGTGGTCGAAGGCCTGGACAACGTGGATTGGCTGCCGAAAGGCAGCTTCGCGATCGTCACCAAGGCTCACCACGCGGCGGTCGACGGCACCGCGCTGGCCGAACTCACGTGGGCGCTGCACGACGTGGAGGGAACCAAAGGGAAGCGCACGCCGGTGCTCGCCAGGCAGAAGAACGTCGCGCGACTGGAGGCGCCGTCGAGTTTCGTGAACACCATCGCGCGGATCGTGGTCGACAACGTCGCGGCGCCGTTCAAGCTCGCCGGACCAGTGTCGCGCGTTCTGCCCAAGCTTTCGGTTGCGGCGATGAAGATGCTTTCGCGCGCGCTGTTCGAGCCGGAAAGCAGCGCGCCGCGCACGCGCTTCAACCAGCCGATCACAAACCAGCGCATTTTCGAGAGCGTGGTGTTCGACTTCGCGACGATGAAGCGCATCCGTGCCATGGTTCCGGGCGCCACAGTCAACGACGCGGTGCTCGCTATCATTGGTGGGGCGATGCGCCGCTATCTCGAGAGCAAGAAGGAGCTTCCCGCGAAGTCCATGACGGCGCTGGCGCCGGTGAACACGCGTCAGACAACGAGCGAACGACAGACCACCGGCAACATGATTTCGTTCCTCGCGTTTACGCTGGCGAGCGACATCGCCGATCCGCTTGGGCGTCTGACGAAGATCCGGGAGACGACATCGCAGGCCAAGGCGCTGTCGAATGCGATCGGCGCCCACGATCTTTCCGACATCAGCAAGCATGCGCCTCCCGCTACGCTTGCCTTTGCCGGCCGGCTGGCGGCGATGTCGGGCCTGGGAGGGATGGGTCCGCGACCGATCCACAACTGTATCGTCTCGAACGTCCCGGGCGCCAATGTCGAACTGACGATGCTGGGTGCGAAGCTCCGCTATTGGTCAGCCGTTGCGCCGATTGCCGATGGCGCGGGCGCATTTTTCGCCGTGAGCAGCATGAGCGGCCGGATGTTCATCTCGTTCACGAGCTGCCCGAAGATGGTGTCCGACCCCGCATTCTTTGGCGATTGCATCCGTGCGTCGATCGCTGAGATGGATGCTGCTGCGACGGCCGCCAGCATCAGGACGTTCGGCGCTCCGCATAGAGGCAAGCGCAAGGGCAATGGAGTCCCCGCGGCTGACGAGGGGCGGGTAAGCGATTCGGCGAGGAAGCGGAACGCTTTGCCTCCCGCCGCACGAAACAAGACGACCCGCAAGCGCCGATCGGCCGTGGCCTGAATCTCGAGCAAATCCGATCGACTGTGACACACGAGGTCTTCTGTCATGCGACCGAGGCGATGCGCAATTGTGCTCAAAGCGGCCGGTTCATACGATAGACACATCAGAAAGACGACTTGCGGAATCATCGGGCCAGCGGGAGACCAGCGTGCATCCGAGACAGGCGCTGCATAGCGCCGTGCAGCGACACCCCGACCGCGTCACGATTCTTGCGTCGATGCAGTGTTTGGAAAGCACACAAATGGAGACTTGGTGATGACGAAGAAATCAGAACTCTTGATGGGTTGGTTCTGCCCAACCATTGGCGATACGACCGACTTCGGCGACCCCGCCAAGGCCGTGCCGCAGTCGGCGGAAATGTTCGAGCGCGTTGCCCTTGCTGCCGAAAAAGCCGGCTTCGACTTCATGCTGGTACCGGTAAGTCCCATTTGCTGGGACGCCTGGGTCACGGCCGCCTATCTGGCGGGACGCACCAGCAAGCTGAAGTATCTGGTGGCGATCAAGCCCGGCTTCCTGCACCCGGTAGCGCACGCGAAGATGATCGCCACCTTTGACCAGCTCACGAATGGGCGTATCTACCTCAACATGATTGCCGGCCTCAGCCCGCAGGATGCCCATGCGGAAGGGCAACTGACCGGCAAGGAAGAACGCTACGACCAGTTGCTTGAGGAAGTGGTGCTGATGAAACGCCTGTGGGCCGAGCAAGGCGTCGAGCACACGGGCAAGTTTTTCCAGGTTCACGGCCCGAAGATTGTTCCTGCACTCGTGCAGAAGCCGACGCCCAAGTTCTTCCTCGGCGGCGGCTCGGAACAGGCGCTCGATATCTCGGCCGAACATTCCGATATGCACCTGTTCTGGGGCGATTATCCGGAACGTATCGAGGAGCAGATCAAGGACATTCGGCAGCGCGCGGCGAAGTACGGACGTGAGGAAAAAATTCGCTTCGGCATGCGCTTGCAGATCTTTGTCCGGGACACCGAAGAGGAAGCCTGGGCGGCCGCAGAATCCTTGATCGCCTCCGCGAGCAAACTGGGCAGTGCCAACCTCGCCAATATCAGGACCAAGACAGACTCGGCTGCCGATGACCGCATGGCCCAGCTCTCCAAGACCGTCGGACGCAAGTTGACGCCTCACCTGTGGACCGGCATTACCGAGGTGCGCCCGGGCGCCGGTGTGGCGGTGGTCGGCAACCCGCAACAAGTGGCTGCGCAACTGCAGGAGTTCGTCGATGCCGGCTGCAACGGCTTTTGCCTGTCCGGCTTCCTGCATGACGAAGAGGCCGAACGATTCGGTCGCCTGGTCATGCCGTTGCTTTGCGCCTGACCGCGGCGCCCTTTATCCTGAATTGGCCGAACATGGAAAGGATTTGCACATGAGCAATTCATCCGCCGACATCAATCCCAAACAGTTCCGGCAGGCGCTGGGCGCCTTTACCACCGGAGTCACCGTTGTCACCACGCACGGGCCGGATGGAAAGGATTACGGCCTGACTGCCAACAGTTTCAACTCGGTTTCGGTCGACCCGCCGATGGTGCTCTGGAGCCTCAACAAGAATGCGACGTCAGCGCCTGCCTTCACCGGGGCGGGGCACTTTGCCGTGCATGTGCTGGCTACCGATCAGGAGCCTGTGTCCAACCGCTTTGCCAAGAGCGGCACGGACAAGTTCGCCGGCCTGACACTGGCCCGCGGACCCGGAAATGTTCCGCTGCTGGATGGATGTTCGGCCCGATTCCAGTGCCGCACCAGCTACCAGTACGAGGGGGGCGATCACATCATCTTCGTCGGCGAAGTGCTTGCTTTCGACCGTTTCGACAAGGCGCCGCTGGTCTTCCACAGTGGCGGCTACCGGCGGCTGCAGCAGGACGCGAGCAAGCCGGCCGACGCCAGCTTCAGCGGGAACTGGCTGGGCTCTCTTTTCGGCCGCGCCTACTTCCAGATGCAGTTGCCGATTCGCCGGCACCTGAAGGCCATGGGTATGCGCGATATCGATCTTGAATTGTTGGCCATACTCAGCCTGGGGGAAGGCCGAACTTTCGAGGAACTGCGTCATATCCTGGAATTCATCGGCAAGGACCTGCGCCGGGAAGACCTGCACCCGTGGCTGGAAAAGGGGTTGCTGGTGACAGGACAATCCAGCGGCCAAGCCGATGTCTTCAACCTCAGCGAGACCGGAAGACACCTGGTCATCCAGTGGCTGGCCTTTGCCAAGGACGCCGAAATGACCGCGCTGGAGAGCCTGAGCTACGAGGAAGCGCAGGAGTTGAAGCTGCTGCTACAGAGGGTTATCGACCAGACCGGCGCGGGGCTTCCTGAACAGCTGCGCAAGGAAAACGTATGGCGTGAAGGCAACCTCTGGCAGCAGTCGTACCCGAACCAGCCAGCGGGTTGAGCACATCCGGGAAAGCAGATCGTCTTCGTGCCCGGCAGCACTGGCGCGCCGGTAGTTGCGGCCGCAGGCCATGCGGTCTGACAGAAAAGAACGACAGAGGAGAGACCATTGGCCATGCATCGACCGGGGGCCGCCGACGTGGAAGTGGGAGCGACGAGAGAAAGGGCGACTCTCTACGCATGGATCGTCTTCGCGCTGACCTTTGCGCTGATGCTGTCCGACTACATGTCGCGACAGGTGATGATCGCGGTCTTTCCCTTCCTCAAGGCAGAGTGGGCCCTCAGCGATACTCAGCTGGGCGCTCTGGTCAGCGTAGTCGCGCTGACGGTCGGCGTCATGATCGTGCCGGTCTCGCTGGTGGCCGACCGTATCGGCCGCGTCAAGAGCATCGTGGCGATGGCCGTGATCTGGGCGCTTGCGACGATTGCCTGCGGACTCTCCGGCAATTTCACGGCGATGTTCATCGCCCGTGCCGCAGTCGGTCTGAGCGAAGCCGGGTACGCCAGCGCCGGCGGCGCGATCCTGCTGCAGGTCTTCCCGACGCGCTTGCGTTCAACGGTGCTGGGTGCATTCCTCTCGGCTTCGCTGTTCGGCTCGGTCATGGGCGTCGCGCTCGGCGGCATCCTTGCCCAGCATCTGGGCTGGTCGATGGCCTTCATCCTGGTCGGCGCCGGCGGACTGATGCTGGCGCTTGTATTTCCGCTGGTGGTGAAAGAGCCGCGCGCGTTCATCGCCACGGATGCGCCGCGCCTGTCGCTGAAGCAGATCGCGCGCGCGTTACTGACTACTCGCACCGCCGTCTGCGTGTACCTGGGCCTAGCGCCTTACATGTTCGTGCAAACCGCGCTGATCACCTGGGCGCCAAGCTATCTCAACCGGTACCATGGCATGGACCCCGCCAAGGCGGCAACGTATGCCGGCGTGCTCGTTCTCTGTTCCGGCGTCGGCATGATCATCGGCGGCCACCTGGTGGACCGCTTGAGCAGGCAGGACAGGCGCAACCGGCTGCGCATCCCGGCGCTGTTCGCCTTGTGCTCGGGTCTCATCCTGCTGACGGCTTTCCAGATTTCGCCTGGAACCCTGCAGTTCATGCTGATTGGCGCCGGTTTGATGGTCGGCGCGTTCATCGTCGGCTCCTCCGGAGCCGTCATGACCGACGTGGTCCCTGCCACCATCCATGCCACGGCCCTGGCGGTCATGTCGTTGGTCATGAACCTGCTCGGTTCCGCCCCCGGCCCGATTGCCGCCGGCTGGATCGCCGATCAGTCCAGTCTGCTGACGGCACTGAGTTTCGTTCCGCTGGCATACCTGGTAAGCATCGCTGCCTACGTCATTGGTGCGAACTTCTACGAAGCGGACAGACAACGGTTGCACGGATGAGCTCGCGCCGAATTTTGCGCCGTGGCAGCACTGGACCAGGAGCACTTTGGTGATATCAGCGTTTGACCAGCCAGGTCATCTGCGACGTGCCCCGGAAAATTTCCTGAGCGACGCGGACATTCGCGCGGTCAGTGTCGGTCGCCGCGATTTTCTGCGCTCGAGCCTGATCGCGGCCACTGCGGCCATGGCGGCTCCAACCGTCGCACGTGCCGCACGAGCTGCCGAAGGCGATGCGGCGATTCTCGAACCCCAGGCCTGGGCCACCTCCCTGGGGCAACCGGTAGCGGCACGCCCCTACGGCATGCCTTCGCAGTACGAAAGCGCGCTGCAGCGCCGCGACTTGCCGATCCTGACCAAAGCAGGCGCCAATTCGCAGTCGTTCGCGCCCCTGCAAGGATTTTTCGGAATCGTCACGCCCTCGGGCCTGCATTACGAGCGCCATCACCAGGGATGGCAGGACATCGATCCGAACATGCATCGGCTGATGATCACGGCCTCCAGTCCGGACCTGATTCAACGGCCTAGCGTCTACACGATGGATGAGCTCATGCGCCTGCCGCCTGTCTCACGCATCCATTTCCTCGAGTGCGGCGGCAACACCGCAGTCGAGTGGAGCAGTCCGTTGGTACCGACAGTGCAATACACGCACGGCCTGCTCTCGTGCTCCGAATTCACCGGCGTGCCTCTGCGCCTGTTGCTTGAACACTGCGGCGTTGATTTCAGGAAGGCGCGCTATGTGCTCGCCGAAGGTGCGGACGGCGCCTCCCTGACACGTACGATCCCCATGGATCTTGTCGAGTCGGGCGAAGTGTTTGTGGCCTACGGCCAGAACGGCGAAATGCTTCGTCCGGAGAACGGCTACCCGCTGCGTCTCGTCGTGCCGGGCGTGCAGGGTGTGTCGTGGGTCAAATGGCTGCGGCGCATCGAAGTGGGCGACAAGCCCTACGGCACGCGCGAAGAATCGTTGCACTACGTCGACCTGATGCCTGACGGCAAGCTCCGTCAATACACCTCGACGCAGGAGTGCAAGTCCGTTATCACCACGCCGTCGGGCGGCCAGAAGCTGCTTACGCAGGGTTTTTTCAACATCACCGGGCTGGCCTGGTCGGGGCGCGGCAAGATCGAGCGGGTGGACGTGTCGGTTGATGGGGGCCGCAACTGGAAGACCGCGCGACTGGAGGGGCCGGTGCTGTCCAAGGCGCTCACTCGCTTCAACATCGACTGGGTCTGGAATGGGCAGCGTGCACTGCTGCAATCGCGCGCAATCGATGAGGCCGGGCACATTCAACCCGATTACCGGCAGCTGCGCGCTGTACGTGGCAACGGCAATCCGCTCTATCACAACAATGCGATCCAGACCTGGGAAGTTCAGGCCAGCGGCGAGTTGCACAATGTCCAGATCATTTAAGGCATTCGCGGTACTGCTTGCCGCGACGACGCTGCCGGCGATGACGGCGCATGCCGACCCGTCCTATCCGGGCATCGGACGGTTGGCGACCGCAGATGAAATCAAGGCCTGGGATATCGATGTTCGTCCCGACTTTCTCGGCGCACCGAAAGGTGCCGGCACCGTAAAGGCCGGCCGCGAGGTATTCATGGCCAAGTGTGCTTCCTGCCATGGCGAGAACGGCGAATCCAACGCGATGTTCACTGCACTGGTCGGCGGCACAACGCCGGACGACGTGCAATCCGGGCGAGTAGCGTCCCTGGCCAGCTCGTCGGTATCTGACCGGCGCACTTTCATGAAAGCGTCCACGCTTTCCTCATTGTTCGACTACATCCAGCGCGCCATGCCCTGGACGCAGCCAAAGTCGTTGACGCCCGACGAGATCTACGGCGTGCTTGCGTATCTGCTCAATCGGGCGGGTGTCGTGCCGGACGACTTCACGCTCTCGGAGGGCAATCTGGCCGGCGTTCAGCAGCGGATGCCGAACCGCAACGGCATGACCACCGACCACGGCATGTGGCCCGGTACGCCGGCGAGCCACGGCGGTATCGGCAACGGTGGACACTGGGACGTGCAGGGCAGCACCTGCATGACGGACTGCGTCACCGAGATCAAGCTCGGCCCGGGCGTGCCGGCGCCCATGCGCAAGGCAGCGGGCAATCCTGCCGAGCAGAACCGTTTATTCGGCGCGGTGCGCGGCGCACCGCCGAGTCTGCCTTGAACAAGTGAAGGCGCCACGGCATCGCGTGGACGGCGCGGCATCCGCTGCTGGCTCACGACGATTCCGGTGGAGTGCCCTCTGTCCGCAAAGCGGCCGGGTTCCACGATGCGATCATCGCAACACGCAAGGAAGAAACCCATGGCGTACTTTGTCACCGGAGCCACTGGCTTCATCGGCCGCTTCCTGGTCCCGAACCTGCTCAAACGCGGAGAACCGGTCTACGTCCTGGTGCGGAAGTCGTCGGCCAAGAAGCTCGACGCGCTGCGCGAGTACTGGGGCGTCGACGAGAAGATGGTGACCGGCGTGATCGGCGATGTCGGGAAGAAGAACCTCGGCATCGCCGATGCCGACCTGCAAGAAGCTCAAGGGCAGGATCGGGCACATCTTCCATCTGGCGGCGATCTATGACCTCACCGCCAGCGCCGAAGCTCAGCAGATTCCCAACATCGACGGCACGCGTCACGCGGTGCAATTCGCCGAAGCCGTGCAGGCGGGGTGCTTCCATCAGGTGAGCTCGATCGCCGCCGCGGGAATGTACCGCGGTGTGTTCCGTGAGGACATGTTCGAGGAAGCCGAGAATCTCGACCAGCCCTATTTCAGGACCAAGCACGATTCGGAAGGCATCGTCCGGCGCGAATGCAAGCGGCCCTGGCGGATCTATCGCCCGGGCGGCGTGGTCGGGCATTCGAAGACCGGGTTCATCGACAAGGTCGACGGGCCGTACTACTTCTTCAAGACGCTGCAGAAACTGCGGAACATCCTGCCGTCGTGGATGCCGTTGATCGGTATCGAGGGCGGTCGGTTCAACCTCGTTCCCGTCGACTTCGTCGCCGACGCCATCGACCACATTGCCCACAAGCGTGGCATGGACGGCAAGTGCTTCCATCTGACCGATCCGAACCCGCATCGTCTCGGGGACGTGCTGAACATCTTCGCCGGCGTCGCCCGCGCGCCGCAGATGCCAGTGCGCATCAACGCACGCGTGTTCGGTTTGATCCCGGCCCCGATACTTCGCGGCCTGGCCGCGCTGGCGCCGGTGAAGTGGACAGTGCGCAAGGTGCTGACCAACCTGGGCATCCCCCGCGAAATGTTCCAGCTCGTCAATTTTCCGACGCGATTCGATAACAGCGAGACCGCCAAGGCGCTGCGCGGCTCGGGCATCGCGGTGCCGCCGCTCGAGTCCTACGCTGCGAAGCTGTGGGACTACTGGGAGCGCAACCTCGCTGCCGATCCCTTGGTCGAGTGAGTTGCATCGTGGGGAGGCGCCGCCGAGTTTCGTGAACACCATGGCGCGGATCGTGGCCGACAACGTCGCGGCGCCGTTCAAGCTCGCCGGACCCGGTGTCGCGGGTTCTGCCGACCAGCTAATGGATCGAGGTCTTCTGCCATGCCTTCGACGCGAAGCGCAATGGTGCGCGCGGACGCGGGTCACTAGCATTTGCCCCATACGCTACAGACCCGTGAACTCACGCGTCCTTCGGAGACCGGCATGTACCTGACCCAGTCACTGCACCGCGCGCGTGCAGCAGCATCCCGATCGCATCGCGAGTGCGCTTCGGCGCCCGCAAGCACAGCTATCGCGAGTTCGTCGACCGCGTGGCGCGCCTGGCCGGTGCGCTGCAGAAGCTCGGCATGCAGCATGGCGATCGCGTCGCCATGCTGTCGCTCAACTCCGACCGCTATCTCGAATACCAGATGGCGGTGCCCTGGGGCGGCGGCGTGCTGAACCCCTGCAACATCCGCTGGTCGGCGGCCGAGATCCTGTATTCGCTGGACGACTCGGGCTCGAACATCCTGCTGGTCGACGAGACCTTCCGCCCAATGGTCGAGCAGTTTCGCGGCGAATCGAGCACGCTGCGCGAAGTGGTCTATTGCGGCGACGGCGACGTGCCGACCGGCATGCACGGCTACGAGGCGCTGCTGGCCGCGTGCCGATCCGGTGCCCGATGCCGCGCGCCGCGGCGAGGACCTGGCCGGCATCTTCTACACCGGCGGCACGACCGGCTTTCCCAAGGGCGTGATGCTCAGCCACACCAACCTGTGCAGCGCGGCGCTCGCGCTGCACGCCGAGGGGCTGGCCTCGCCGGGCGGCATCTACCTGCATGCCGCGCCGATGTTCCATCTGGCCGACATGGGCCTTTCGAACGTGCACTGGATCGAGGGCAACACCCATACCGATCATTCCGGCGTTCAATCCTGAGCTCGTGCTCGACACCATCGAGCGCGACCGCGTCACCCATGTGCTGCTGGTGCCGACCATGATCCAGATGCTGGTCGATCACCCGGCGATGAAGAAGCCGCGCGACCTGAGCGCGCTGAAGACCATCGTCTACGGCGCCTCGCCGATCTCCGAGGCGGTGCTCGAGCGCGCGATGGCCGCGCTGCCCGGCGTGGGCTTCGTGCAGGCCTACGGCATGACCGAGCTCGCGCCGCTGGCGACCGTCAATCCGGCCTGGTACCACACGGTCGAGGGCCGCAAGCGCGGCAAGCTGCGCGCGGCCGGGCGGGCCGGCTACTGCATCGAGCTGCGCATCGTCGACGCCCACGACCACGAAGTGCCGCGCGGCACGGTGGGCGAGGTGGTGGTGCGCGGTCCCAACGTGATGCAGGGCTACTGGAACAAGCCGGAGCAGACGGCCGCGGCGGTGCGCGACGGCTGGATGCACACCGGCGACGGCGCCTGGATGGACGACGACGGCTTCATCTTCATCGCCGACCGCCTGAAGGACATGATCATCAGCGGCGGCGAGAACGTCTACTCGGGCGAGGTCGAGAACGCCATCGCGCAGCACCCCGCGGTGGCCTCCGTGTGCGGTGATCGGCATCCCGAGCGAGCAATGGGGCGAATCGGTGCATGCGGTGGTCGTGCGCAAGCCCGGGCAGGAGGTCGCGTCGGAAGCGCTGATTGCGCACTGCAAGATCACTGATCGCGGGCTACAAGTGCCCGCGCAGCGTTGCACTTCGTCGACGCGCTGCCGCTGTCCGGCGCCGGCAAGGTGCTCAAGACCAAGCTGCGCGAACCCTTCTGGCAGGGCCGCGAGCGCGCCGTCGCGTGACGCGCGTCTCGCTTGCTGCTGCTTTCTTTCCAACTTCTCAGGAGTCGTCCATGAGCCGTGACGTCTTCGTCGCCGGGGTCGGCATGATCCCCTTCACCAAACCGGGGGCCAACGAGCCCTATCCGCAGATGGCCGCCAAGGCCACCCGCGCTGCGCTGGCCGACGCCGGCATCGGCTACGAGCAGCGTGCAGCAGGCCTATGTCGGCTACGTGTACGGCGACTCCACCGCCGGCCAGCGCGCGGTCTACGAGGTGGGCATGAGCGGCATCCCGATCGTCAACGTCAACAACAACTGCTCCACCGGCTCGACGGCGCTGTTCCTGGCGCGCCAGGCGGTGGCGCAGCGGCGCCGCCGAGTGCGTGCTGGCGCTCGGCTTCGAGCAGATGAACCCGGGTGCGCTGGGCTCCGTCTTCAACGACCGACCCAGCCCCTTCGAGCGCTTCGACGCCGCCACCGATGAGCTGGTCGATGCCGAGTCTGCCGCTGGCGCTGCGCTACTTCGCCGGCGCCGGCCTGGCCCACATGAAGGAGTTCGGCACGCCAGCTCGAGACCTTCGCGAAGATCCGCGCCAAGGCCAGCCGGCACGCCGCGAACAACCCGCTGGCGGTGTTCCGCACGGTGGTCACGACCGACGAGGTGATGCAGGCGCAGGTGCTGTGGCCCGGCGTGTTGACGCGCCTGATGGCCTGCCCGCCGACCTGCGGCTCGGCCGCCGCGATCGTCTGCTCGGAAGCCTTCGCGAAGAAGCACGGCCTGGACGCGCAGCGTGCGCATCAAGGCGCAGGCGATGACCACCGACCGGCCAGTCACTTTCGAGGCGCGCGACATGCGCGAGGTGGTCGGCTTCAGCATGGCGCAGTGCGGCGGCCCAGCAGGTCTACGACGCCGCCGGCGTCGGCCCGCAAGACATCGACGTCGTCGAACTGCACGACTGCTTCGCGCAGAACGAACTGCTCAGCTACGAAGCGCTCGGCCTGTGCCCGGTGGGCGGCGCGCAGAAGTTCGTCGACGACGGCGACAACACCTACGGCGGCCAGGTGGTCACCAACCCGTCGGGCGGCCTGCTGAGCAAGGGCCATCCGCTCGGCGCCACCGGGCTGGCCCAGTGCTTCGAGCTGACCCACCAGCTGCGCGGCACCGCCGACCAGCGCCAGGTCGAAGGCGCGCGGCTGGCGCTGCAGCACAACCTCGGTCTCGGCGGCGCCTGCGTCGTGACCCTGTACGAACGCGTCTGAAAGGAACCGCATGATCGACAAGAAATGGATCGGCCACGAGCTGCCCGCGTCGGTGCTGCCGATCGAGCGCAGCCGGCTGCAGTTCTTCGCCAAGGCGATCGGCGAGACCGACCCGGTCTACACCGACGCCGCCGCGGCACGCGACGCCGGTTACCCCGACCTGCCGGCGCCGCCGACCTTCCTGTTCGCCGCCGAGCTCGACTCCGGTGCCGCGTTCCGCCTGATCGAGGATCTGCAGATTCCGATCGCCAAGCTGCTGCACGGCGAGCAGAGCTTCACCTACCACCGGAGCGCCTGCGTCGGCGACACGGTGACGGTGCGCTCCACGATCAGCGACATCTACGACAAGAAGAACGGCGCGCTCGAGTTCGTCGTCAAGACCTCGCGCGCAGTCAACCAGCGCGACGAGCTGGTGGCCGAGCTGCGCACCGTCCTCGTCTGTCGCAACTGAGCTGCCGCAACTGATCTGTCGCAACCCATGGGAGTCTCAATGAAGCTGCAATCCTTCGACACCGTCAAGGTCGGCGACGAGCTGCCGGCGCTGCAACTGCCGCCCGTCGACCGCACGACGCTGGCGCTGTTCGCCGGCGCCTCCGGCGACCACAACCCGATCCACATCGACATCGACGTCGCGCGCCACGCCGGCATGCCCGACGTGTTCGCACAGGGCATGCTGGGCATGGCGTGGCTCGGCCGCCTGCTCACCGGCTGGGCGCCGCAAAGCCGGCTGCGCCGCTTCGACGCGCGCTTCCAGGGCATCACCCACCTGGGCAACGCGATGCGCTGCAGCGGCCGCGTGGTCGAGAAGCTCGAGCTCGATGGCGAGCGCTGCGTGCGCATCGAACTGCAAAGCGCCAACCAGTTCGGACAAGCCAAGATCGTCGGCGAGGCGCTCGTCGCCCTGGCCTGAACTCATTTCGGAGAACCATACTCATGACACAGAAACTCGACGGCAAGGTCGCCCTCGTCACCGGTTCGGGCCGCGGCATCGGCCGCTCGATCGCACTGAAGCTTGCCAGCGAAGGCGCGCGCATCGTCGTCAACGACCTCGACGCCGAGCCGGCCCAGGAGACGGTGCAGGCGATCCGCGCGGCCGGCGGGCAGGCCGTGGCCTGCGTCGGCAGCGTGACCGCGCCGGACTTCGCCGAACGCTTCATCGGCACCGCTACCAGCGAATACAAGGGCCTGGACATCATCGTCAACAACGCCGGCTACACCTGGGACAACGTGATCCAGAAGATGACCGACGAGCAGTGGTACGCAATGCATCGACTGTCACCTGACGGCGCCGTTCCGCATCCTGCGCGCCGCGCAGCCGGTGATCCGCGCGCTCGAGCAAGGCCGATACCGAAGCGGGCCGGCGCGTGGTGCGCAAGGTCGTCAACATCTCGTCGATGGCGGGCCTGTTCGGCAACGCCGGACAGGCCAACTACTCGACCGCCAAGGCCGGCATCGTCGGCCTGACGCAGACGCTCGCCAAGGAATGGGGCCGCATGAACGTCACCGTCAACTGCGTCGCTTACGGCTTCATCAAGACGCGGCTGACCACCAGCGCGGCGGGGGAGTCCACCGCCAACATCGAGGGCCGCGAAATCAAGGTCGGCGTCAATCCGGACCTACTGGCGATGATGGAAGCGCACGCATTCCGCTCGGCCGCGGCGGCACGCCCGACGAGGCCGCGGGCGCGGTCTACCTGTTCTGCATCCCCGAGTCCGACTATGTCAGCGGCCAGACGCTGATGTGCAGCGGCGGCCTGACGGGGATGTGAAGCCATGCTGCCGCAGCTGTACCGCCATCGCTGGATGGACGAGGACATCGAGGCATTTCGCGACCAGGCGCGCCGCTACATTGCCGGCGAGCTGGTGCCTCATCTCGACAGCTGGCGTCGCCAGGGCTTCATCCCGCGCGAGGTCTGGCGCCCGTTCGGGCAAATGGGACTCCTGCTGCCCGAGATGGACGAAGCCTATGAAGGGGCCGGCGCGTCGCTGGCCTACCAGCTGGTGGTGCAGGACGAGCTGGCTCGGGTCGAGGTGCCGGCCAACACCGCCGTGCACACGATTGCCGCGCACTACATCCTCGACTACGGCACCGAAGAGCAGAAACGGCGCTGGCTGCCCAAGCTCGTCAGCGGCGAGCTGCTGGCGGGCATCGCGCTAACCGAACCCGGTTGCGGTTCGGACCTCAAGTCGCTACGCACGCGCGCCCGGCGCGAGGGCGATGAGTACGTGATCGACGGCGCCAAGACCTTCATCACCAACGGCTTCACGGCGAACCTGCTGGTCGTGGCCGTACGCACCGGCGAGGCCGGCAGTCGCGGCGTATCGCTGCTCGTGCTGGAGACCGAAGACCTGCCGGGTTTTCGCGTCGGGCGCCGCCTCGAGAAGCTGGGCCAGCATGCCTCCGACACCGCGGAGCTGTTCTTCGACAGCGTGCGTGTGCCGGCCAGCCACCTGCTGGGGGCGACGGAGGGCAATGGCTTCGCCCATCTGATGAGCCAGTTGCCGTACGAGCGGCTGCTGTTGTGCGTGCCGGCCGCGGCGGTGATCGAGCGAGCGGTCGAGTTGACGGTGGAATACACGCAGCAGCGCAAGGCCTTTGGGCAGACGGTGGCCGATTTCCAGAACACCCGTTTCAAGCTCGCCGAGTGCGCCACGATCGCACATGTGGTGCGCAGTTTCGTCAACGACTGCATCCAGCGCCTGCTGGACGGCACACTCGACGACGAGGCGGCCTACATGGCCAAGTGGTGGTGCACCGAGCAGCAGGGCAAGGTCACCGACGAATGCCTGCAGCTGTTCGGCGGCTACGGCTACATGGCCGAATATCCGATCGCCCGTCTGTACGCCGACGCGCGCGTGCAGCGCATCTACGGCGGCACCACCGAGATCATGAAAGACCTGATCGCGCGCAAGCTGTTCGCATGAGGGCCGCCGGGCCGCTCCCAAGGCCCTCGCTCCCCCTCGGGGGGACGGTGCGCAGCGCCACGGGGGCCGTATGAACGTGCCGCTGACCGGTATTCGTGTCGTCGAGTTCGAAGGCATCGGCCCTGGGCCACTGGCCGGTCGCATGCTGGCCGACATGGGCGCCGCGGTGACGCTGATCGCGCGGCCTCAGAAGGGGGCTGTCACGCAGCAAATGGTCGGCGACACCGAGGACCCATTCCGCCGTGGCAAGACGGTCGTGGCGATCAACCTGAAGCAGCCCGGCGGCGTGGCCGACGCGATGGCGCTCGTTGCCGCTGCGGACGCGCTGATCGAAGGCAACCGCCCCGGTGTGATGGAACGGCTGGGTTTGGGCCCTGCCGATTGCGCTGCGCGCAATCCGAAACTGGTCTACGGCCGCATGACCGGCTGGGGCCAGAGCGGGCCGCTCGCACGGGCGGCCGGGCATGACCTGAACTACGTGGCCCTCACCGGGCTCCTTTCGCTGTCGGCGCACCGTGGCGAGCGGCCGATTGTCCCGCCCACCGTGGTTGGGGATGCCGCCGGTGCACTGGGGCTGGCCTTCGGCATCGCCTGCGCGCTGCTGGAAGCGCGCACCAGCGGCCACGGCCGCGTCGTCGACGGAGCGATCATTGACGTGGTCGCGATGCTCGGCGGCATCGCGCAGACCGTGCGCGCCAGTGGCCAGCTCGACGGCACGGACCCGAGTCCATTTCACGACTCGCCGTTCTACGACGTCTATGCGTGCGCCGACGGCGGTTTCGTCACGCTCGGTGCCCTCGAACCGCAGTTCTACGCCCTGCTGCTGAACAAGCTCGACCTGACTGACGTGGACCCCACCGCGCAGTACGACAAGGCGACCTGGCCGTCGTTGAAGCAGCGCCTTAGGGCGCTTTTCGCGAGCCGGCCGCGTGCCCACTGGTGTGCGCTGCTTGAGGGCACCGACGTCTGTTTCGCGCCGGTGCTCACCGTCGCCGAGGCGGCGGCCCATCCGCACAATCTGGCGCGCGGAATTTACCGCACGACTGCGAACGGCACTGTAGAGGCGGCCGGTGCTCCGCGCTTCGTGCCGTTGAGCGCAAGCTGACTTCAGCCACTGCTGCGCCGAACCTGGGCTTGCGGAAGACAAGCAGCTAGCCGACGGCGCAAGCCAGGAACAAAGGCAATCCAGCGGATGTCACCAGCTGTACTGCACCGTGTAACGCACCGTCGCCTCTGCGCCGGGCGCAATCGTGACCGGGAAGTGGATCGTGCGTGCATCCTCCTTGCTGTATTCGTGGCTGCGCGAGGCAATGGTCCAGTTGACCCAGCGGTAGAGGTTTTCCTTCACGATCACTTCGACCCGCTCCTTCTTCTGGTTGCGCAGCTTGACTTCGATTTCCTCGCTCATCGTTTTGCGCGAAGTGTCGACACGAAAATCGACCTGGCGACGTTCGCCGACGACGTCGAACGAGGACCCCAGCTTCAGCAGCACCTTCTCGTTGCGTGGTGTGTGGTCGATGATGTCCTCGCCGATGAACTCGAGCGTCTGGTCGGCCGGGTCGAGCTTGGACACTCGAACACGCCCAGCAGGCAGCGGCATGCCCATGCCGTTGTTCTCGGCATTCTTGAATTGCAGGTATACGTCGACCTTGCGGTTGGACTGCACGCCGTAACTGCGGTCCGTAGCGGGCGAGGAGAGAAAGCCCTGGTAACCACCAGGCGCGCCGTAGTACACGAGCAGCTTGTCACAGCCGACACGACGCGCGGCGGGAAACAGTTCGATCTGCTTGGTCGAGTTATCCGGCAGCGTCGTGCTGCGACCCAGCGTGTACAGGTGGTACTCGAAGAAGGACTTCTCGACGAAGCCGGATTCCTTTCCTCACGCGCCATCAGTTGCTTGGCCGCAGGCGCGTTCAAGACGCGGCCGGCGGCGGCCGGTCGATGCACATCGCCGGCGACCAGCTTGAGTTTCGAGTCGGCATAACTGGCGCCCGACTGGTTCACGATGCTGACCCAGGCGCCGACATCCATCTTGCAGGCGCCGGAGCTTGCCCCTTCCGAATAGGTGACGTTGTAGTCGGACCACCAGGTCAGGCCCTGGGTCTGGTACGACACTCGGGTGCGGTGCTGTCCGGCGCGCTGCGCGGCGAGGTCCCAGACAAGGGTAGGTCGTGTGATCAGACCGCCCGGCAGCGCGGGCAGCTTGACTCCGGCGTTGTGCGGCAGGATTTGCACCGTGCCATCGTCGCGTCGCAGCGCCAGACCACCCTGGGTCGACAGCAGAGTCCCGTTGAACGACTCCGTCGTCTGACCGCGAACCTGATCGACCGCAATCGGGCGATCGATGTACTTTTGCATAAGCTTGTCGGTGCTGACCAGATCGAACTGGTAGTTCTGCTCGAGCACCGTGGTGCCTTTGCCATCCGTCAGCGACTCGAACATCACGGTGGTCGGGTCGATCAATGCTGCAACATCGGAGAACCGTATTGCGTTGCGACCTTTGGTCAGGTCCAGATCGCGCTCCTGGCGCACTACCGCGTAGCCCGGTACCGCGCCGCGGTTCGGTGTGCGATACATCTCGGGCGAGATCGAGCCCGGTGCGGCATTGCTGTAAATCGTCAGCGCGGTGGCCGGTGCCGGCGGCTGGCTTGCAACGTCGATGCTGGCGGTCGACAGGGCGGCGAGCGCGGCGGCGATGGCAGTCTTGGTGATGGGGGCAGGCACGGAGGTCTCCTTGAAAAAGTCCGTCCTGCTTGAACGGCCCGCCGCGGCAAAAGGGGTTAAGTCCGCCCGTTCGATTTGTCATGACCGGCAAGGGAGTTCGTTATGAGAGCGGCATAGGAACGGTCACCACGCCGCAGGGAAAGCAGTACACATACGGCGAAGGCAAGTAGGAGCGGGGCTCACTTCCGCTGTCATACTCGCGGCGTTTCTCCTGGCACTAACGAATCCCGATGACTCCAACTCACTTGCTGCGGCAAGGCCTGCGGATGTGCGCGCGCGACTGG
Source organism: uncultured beta proteobacterium (assembly GCA_963735955.1). Lineage (GTDB taxonomy): Bacteria > Pseudomonadota > Gammaproteobacteria > Burkholderiales > Burkholderiaceae_F > CAVTND01. Next base: position 51,336 of record CAVTND010000020.1, read on the forward strand.
CGTGCCGGTGAACTGCGCCTGCTGGCCGCGGCCCTGGTGATTGCCGTTGCGGCAGTCACCAGTGTCGGATTTCTGGTCGACCGGATCCGCATCGGGCTCGAGCGCGACGCCGCCCAGCTGCTCGGTGCGGATGTGGTTCTGATCTCGGATACGCCGATCGCCGACGAAGTCATGCGGCAGGCGCGGGCCGCGGGCCTGGCGGTCGCAAGTACGGTCGTATTCCCCAGCATGGCGCTGAATCCGCGCGATACCGATGTGAGCGCGCTGGCAGCCGTGAAGGCGGTGACGAACAACTATCCCTTGCGCGGCACTATGCGCGTGGCCGATGCCATCGGTGCGACCGACGCGCCGACCCGCACAGTGCCGGCGCGGGGCGAGGTCTGGGTCGATGCTCAGTTGCTGCAAGCGCTGAATGCGCAGCCGGGCGATTACCTGAAACTCGGCGAGCAGACCTTCCGCATCGGCAAGCTGATCGTGATCGAACCGGATCGTGGCGCGCAGTTCATCAATTTTGCGCCGCGCGTCATGCTGAGTCTCGACGACCTCGCGGCTACTCAGTTGATCACGACCGGCAGCCGCGTCACCTACCGGCTACTTGCGGCCGGAGAGCGGCCGGCAGTGCGCGCCTTTGTGGACGCCATTGAAAAGCAACTGGCGCGCGGCCAACGGCTCGAAACGCTCGAGGGCGGCCGGCCGGACATGCAACGCACGCTCGAACGCGCCGAGCGCTTTCTGGCCCTGGTGGCACTGCTGGCGGCGATGATCGCTGCCGTTGCGGTAGCAGCGGCAGCACGACGTTTCTCCCTGCGTCACCTCGACTCCTGCGCAATGATGCGTTGCCTGGGACTCGCCCAGACCGACATCTTTCGCCTGTTCGCGATCGAGTTTCTCGCGATCGGCATCGCGGCCTGTGTGGCCGGCATTCTGATTGGCTATGGCGCGCACTTCGGTCTGCTCTATGTGCTCGGGCCCTTGATCAAGACTTCCCTGCCGCCAGCGTCCTTCCTGCCTGCGGCCCAGGGGTTTGTCTGTGGGATGGTGCTCCTGCTGGGCTTCGCACTGCCGCCGCTGGCTCAGTTGCGCCAGGTTCCGCCTTTGCGCGTGCTGCGCAAGGACATTGGCCTGCCGACCGGGCGCGCGGCCCTCGGCTACCTGGTCGGACTGGCCGGATTTCTCGGCCTGCTGCTTTGGTCCGCGCACGATCTGAAGATCGGCGGCCTGACCGCAGGCGGCTTCCTGGTGGGTCTGATTGTGTTTGCCTTCGTGGCGTGGCTGGTCTTGCGGCTGCTGGCGCCGTTGCGCGGCCTGACCGGACAGCCTCGGCATTTCGTGGCGGTTTGCGATCGCTGCCGTGCAACGGCGGCCGATTGCGACGATCGTGCAGTTGGTCTCACTTGCGGTCGGCCTGATGGCGTTCTGCTGCTGACGGTCACGCGGACCGATCTGGTCAACGCGTGGCGCAGGGCGGCGCCGGCGGATGCACCGAACCGTTTCGTCATCAACGTCCAGCCAGACCAGGCGCGCGCGATCGGCGCGGCTCCGCGCGGCGGGGCTCGACGCGCCGCTGCACCCGATGATCCGCGGCCGACTGATCGAGGTCAACGGCCGTGCGGTCGGCCCGGAGACCTATACCAATGATCGTGCCCAGCGCCTGGTTGATCGCGAGTTCAATCTGTCCTACACGGCCGAGGCGCCGTCGCATAACCAGATCGTCGCTGGAAAGTGGTTCGCCGACGGCACTGAGGAGCTGTCGATCGAGGAGGGTATCGCGCAGACACTCGGCATCAAGCTGGGAGATCGGCTCACGTTTGATATCGCGGGTCAGCGCGTAACGCGCGCGCGCCACCAGCCTGCGCAAGGTGAACTGGGATTCGATGCGCGCCAACTTCTTCGTGATCATGCCGCCGTCGCTGCTGGCCGATCAGCCCACGAGCTTCATTTCTGCGTTTCACCTGCCGGACGCCCGCGCGGCGTTCACCGGCGAACTGGTGCGTGAGTTTCCGAACATCACGTGGTCGACACCAGCGCCGTGTTCCGGCAGGTGCAGGCGGTGCTGGATCAGGTGGTCAGCGCGGTCGAACTCGTTGTTCGTTTTCACGCTCGCGGCGGGCGTGCTGGTGCTGTACTCCGCACTCGCGGCGAGTCGTGACGAGCGCGTGCACGAGGCAGGCCTGTTGCGCGCGCTCGGGGCGTCGCGCCGGCAGTTGATGCGCGCGCAGATCGCCGAGCTGGCATTCATTGGTGGGCTTGCGGGACTGCTGGCGGCGATCGGCGCCTCGCGCGATCGGCTGGGCGTTGGCGAAGTACGCATTCGAGTTCGACTACGCACTGACGCCGTGGGTCTTCGTCGCTCGGAATCAGCGGCGGTGCCGTGTGTGCGCTGATCGGGGGCTGGTTCGGACTGCGCGGAGTGTTGCAGACCCCGCCGCTCGCTACGCTGCGCGACGCCTGAAGCACGATGAGTTCCGCAGCCAAGGTGCCGACGCCCACACAGGGTGTCACGCAGAGCATCGAAACGCCATTTGCCAAATTGGGCGGCGCGACGGCCCTGCGAACCCTGGTCGAGCACTTCTATGACCTGATGGAGATTGAACCGGCCTATGCCGACCTGCGGCGAGTGCACGCCGCCGATCTAGGCAAGGCGCGCGAAAAGCTCTATCTCTTCCTGAGCGGATGGCTGGGCGGCCCCGACCTGTATGTCGAGCGCTATGGTCATCCGCAGCTCAGGGCGCGTCATTTGCCGTTCTCGATTGGCCTGGTCGAGCGTGACCAGTGGCTCGCGTGCATGAAGCAGGCGCTCGGTGAGCAGCAGGTTCCGACCACCTTGCAGGAGCGACTGATGCAGGCCTTCTTCCAGACCGCTGACTGGATGCGCAATCGGGCCGAGTGAAGGCCGTGCTGCGCGGGCGCGCTGCGGTTGGCTGCCCGTATCATCGACGCATGCTCGAATCCCTGCTTGCGGCGCTCGCGCTGGTCCTGGTCGTCTGTCTGATCGCGCTGGTTGCCGCGCTACGGCGTGGCCCGGGCGAAGTGCTGGCGCCGCGACTCGACGAACTGTTGCGTGCCAACGAGCGGCTTGAACGTGAACTGCGCGCCGCGGTCGACGCGGCGGCCAGCGGCACGCGAACCGAGTCGAGCGCTCGTATGGCGGAACTGCAGACCGGCGTCTTGCAGCAGCTGCAAGGAGTATCCGGCCAGCAGGGCCAGCAGTTGCAGGACTTCGCACTGCGTTCCCAGCAGCAGCTGAGCGACCTCACCACCGCAATTCAGCGCAACCTGGCGGAAGTGCGCACCACCATGCAATCGCAGCTCACCAGCTTGCAGCACGGCAACGAGACCAAACTCGACCAGATGCGCGCCACGGTCGAGGAGAAACTGCAGACCACGCTGGAGGCGCGTCTGGGCGAGAGTTTCAAGCAGGTGAGCGATCGGCTCGAGCAGGTGCATCGCGGCCTGGGCGAGATGCAGGGACTGGCGCAGGGCGTCGGTGATCTGAAGCGCGTTCTGACCAATGTGAAGTCGCGCGGTTCATACGGCGAGATGCAGCTTGCCGCACTGCTGGAGCAGGTGCTGACGATCGAGCAGTACGCCGCCAATGTGGCGACGCGGCCGGATTCGAACGAACGGGTGGAGTTCGCCGTCAGGATGCCAGGCCACGGCAACCCTGGCGACAACGCCGTGCTGTGGCTGCCGATTGACGCCAAGTTCCCGACGGAAGACTACGAGCGCCTGCTGGTCGCGCAGGAGGCCGCCGACGCCGACGCCATCAAGGCCGCGGGTGCCGCCCTGGAAACGCGCATCCGCGGCGAGGCGAAGAAGATCCGCGAGAAGTACGTTGAGCCGCCGTACACGACCGACTTCGCGATTCTGTTTCTGCCGACCGAGGGGCTGTTTGCCGAAGTGCTGCGCCGGCCCGGACTCACCGATGCACTGAACCGTGAACTGCGCGTCGTCATCGCCGGCCCCACCACGTTGTTCGCGCTGCTGAACTCGCTGCAGATGGGATTCCGGACCTTGGCGATCGAGCAGCGATCGGTCGAGGTGCGTGAACTGCTCGGTGCGGTCAAGACCGAGTTCGACAAGTTCGGGGAGTGGATCGGCAAGGTTCGGACTCAGGTGGCCACTGTCAGCAAGACCCTGGAAGACGCCGACACCCGCACGCGCCAGATGCAGAAGAAGCTCAGGAACGTGGAAGCGCTGCCGGCGGAGGAGACGGCACGGCTGCTGCCGCCGGTGAACGGCGATGATGGCTAGAGTTGCGGGCAGCCGATTGTCTGGACTTCCTGCAATCTCGGGTGTCAAACCCCTGCCAGTCGGTCCAGCGCATCGTGCAGGGTCTGCTCCTTCTTGGCAAAGCAGAACCTGACGATGCGTCGTTCGAACGGCGGGTCATACAGTGCCGACACCGGAATCGACGCGACGCCCACGGTTCGGACCAGGTGCTGCGCAAAATCGGCCTCGGGCAGGTCGCTGACGGCCGAGTAGTCGGCCAGCACAAAATAGGTACCGGGGCAGGGCAGCGGACGCAGTCGGGTAGCGCGCAGTCCGGCCACAAAGAGGTCACGTTTGGCCTGATAGAAGCCCGCCAACCCGGCCCAATCGCGTTCCTGCAGGTAACGCGCGAGCGCATGCTGTGCCGGTGTGTTCACAGCGAAGACCATGAACTGATGCACCTTGCGGATCTCGGCGCTCAATGCCGCGGGAGCACAGGCGTAACCGACCTTCCAGCCAGTGGTGTGGCAGGTCTTGCCGAAACTCGAGATCATGACGCTCGCCGCTGCGAGCAGCGGTGAACTCAGTACCGAGCAGTGTGCGACTCCGTCGAACACGATGTGCTCGTATACCTCGTCGGACAGCAGCAGCACGCCGGTAGCGGCAACGATCTGCTCGAGCATGCGCAGGTCCTGAGGATGCAGGATGCAGCCGCTCGGGTTATGCGGAAAGTTGAGCATGATCAGCCGGGTCTTGGGCGTGATCGCCGCCCGAACGCGTTCCCAGTCCGGGGCATAGCCGGCTGCCGCATCGAGCGGAATCCGTACTGCACGTCCGCCGGCCAGCTCGATCGACGGGACGTAACTGTCATAGACCGGCTCGAAGACGATCACCTCGTCGCCCGGATGCACCAGGGCCAACACGGTGGCCATGATCGCCTGCGTAGCTCCCGCCGTGATCGTGATTTCGGCATCCGGATCATGCGAATGGCCGTAGAGCTCAGCGTTCTTGCGTGCAATGGCTTCGCGCAAGCTCGCCACACCGATCATCGGCGCGTACTGGTTGTGACCCTGTTCGACAGCCTCGGCCAGCAGTTGCTGCAGGCGCGGATCACAGTCGAAATCCGGAAACCCCTGCCCAAGGTTGACCGCACCATGCTGGGCCGCCAACTGGGACATCACCGTGAAGATCGTGGTGCCGACGCCCGGCAGCCGCGAGCCCGCGAAACGGGCCGGCGCACCCAGGGATTCATGGCGAAAAGCGGACATCGAATCGAATCTCGGTCGGGAGAGGGCAACTATACTGGCGCGCCTTTCGTCACCTGCATTTCAGGCAAGCGGGCCATGCCAGTTCTCGACCAAACCATTCCGAATTTGATCCGTGGCATCAGCGGCCGGCCTTTCGATTGAGTCCATGGGCATCGAGATCAGCAGCTCCTTCGATAGCGGCGCCATTGAAGTGGTGGGCATTACTGAACGGCGTGCCGAGTTGCGCATCCGGCATGACCGCATGGCCGACGGCCAGGCGGCCGAGTTTCTGCAATGGTTTCACTTTCGCGTCGCCGGCGCCGAGCAAGACGGCGCCACGCTTGTCATCCTCAACGCCGGGGCGACAACTTATCCCAATGGCTGGCGCGACTATCGCGCGGTGGCGAGCGTCGATCGTCGCCGCTGGCTGCGGGTTCCCTCCAGCTACGACGGTACGGCCCTGACGATCGAACTGGCGCCCGCCGCCGGCCCCACCTATGTCGCCTACTTTGAGCCGTACTCGCACGAACGCCACCTCGACCTGCTGGCCGATGCTGTCGCTCGCGGCGCGCGCCAGCAGCGGCTTGGCGCTACCGTCCAAGGGCGTGACCTCGACGCGTTGATCGTCGGCAATGGACCACAGCGACTTTGGGTCATTGCGCGCCAGCATCCGGGCGAAACGATGGCGGAATGGCTGGTCGAAGGTCTGTTGCAGCGCCTGCTCGACAAGGCCGACCCGGTGGCGCGCGAACTGCGTCGACGCGCGCGCTTGCACATCGTGCCCAACATGAATCCGGACGGCTCAGTGCTTGGCAACCTGCGCACGAATGCGGCCGGTGCCAATCTCAACCGCGAATGGATGACACCGAGCACCGAGCGCAGTCCGGAAGTGCTCGCCGTACGCAACGCAATCCACGCCGTCGGCTGCGACGCCTTCTTTGACATCCATGGCGACGAGAACATCCCCCATGTCTTCGTTGCCGGCACTGAACGACTGCCGGACCGAACGCCACAGCAGGAACAGGAGCAGGCGGCGTTCTGCGCCGATTTCCGGATGGCCAGTCCCGATTTTCAGACTGAGCATGGCTACGAGGCAGGCAAGTTCGCGGCCGAGCAACTCAAGCTGGCGTCGAAGTATGTCGGTCACACGTTCAAGTGTCTGGCCCTGACCCTTGAAATGCCGTTCAAGGACAACGCCAGTGCACCGGATGAGCTCGTTGGCTGGGACGGTGCGCGCAGCGCCCGTCTCGGTGCCGCGATGCTCGATCCCATGCTCAGGCATCTTGTGCGGCGGACTGCATGACGATTGCTTCCGGCACCAAGGTTTCGCTGCGGCGTGCGCGGCTCGCCGAGCGCCCACGTGTTCACGAGTGGCTGATCAACTCTGACCTGAGCGCGAACATGCTCGGCGGCTCGCTTTACCCGGACCGCCCGGCACCGCCGCCGGAACTGTTCGAACAGGAATTTTCGGATCACTACTTCAACGGCACCCGGCCGTACTCCGGGCGCAGCTTCATCATCGAGGCGGACGGCGAAGACGTTGGCTGCATTTCGCATGGCCCGATCGATCTGGTCAACGACGTGACCGAGCTCGACATCTGGCTGGCGGAACGCCGCGTGGCCGGACGCGGGTTCGGATCCGAGGCGCTGATCGTTCTGGCCGACTGGCTGCAGGCGCGCTACGGAGTCAATCGCTTTCTGATACGACCGTCGCGCCGCAACGTCAAGGCACTGCGCGCGATGCGTCGCGCGGGATTCAGGGAGACCGATCTGCCGGCGTCCGAGGTCATTGAAAAGCTTGCGCTGCCGATCGGGGATTACGACGATGAAATTCTGCTGTTTCGCATCCTGCCGGTTGCCCCAGCGCCGGTGATCGAGCCTGGCCGCACCTACGTTTTCATCGACAGCGAGTTCACCAGTCTGAGCTCGCCGCAGCTGATCAGCATCGGCGCGGTCGCGACCGACTCAACAGCGTTCTATGCCGAGCTGCAGGGCTGGGAGCCCGAGCGGGCAAGTGATTTTGTGCGGGATGTCGTGATGCCACTGCTCGATGGTGATGCCGTGCCGATGGAGATGGGCGCCCAGGCCCTTGGCGCCTGGCTCGAGGCGCGCGCGCAGAGCACTGCCACTACGGTCATCAGCGATACGGGCTTTGACCGCTGGGCCCTGGCAGAGTTGTTTGGCCGCGAAGACTTGCCTCCCAATGTCGAGTGGCGCCGCGCTCCGGTGGCCTATGAAAAACTCGATGAAGTAACCAGGATGCTGAGCCTGCGCCGTCACCATGCGCTCGATGACGCCCGCGCTCTGCGTCACGTAGTGCTGAATCTCGGTACCTGAGCCCCCTTTCGTGTCGCTGGCGCCACGGCAGGCTCTGTTCGGCCCACCTGTGCGACAAAGCGGACGTCGCCTATCATCGCGCCCTGGCCTTGGCCAGTTTGCATCAACACTCGGAACCTGAATGTCCGGTCCGCTGACCCGATTCGGCCTCGTCGTCGAAACGCAGGAACAGCGCAAGGAGAAGATCCTTGCGGGCGTCATGGCGTCGGTCTATCGCCAGGTGCCGCAGTCGGTGCTGGTCAGCATCGTCGGTGCCTTTGCGCTGATGGTGGTGTTCTGGCCTTCGATGAACCAGAACCTGCTGATGGGCTGGTTCGTCCTGATCCTGCTCGAGTCTCTGGCGCGCGTCCGTGTCGCCTACAGCTTTCGCCACGCCAAGGCAGTCGTCGACGAAGTCCAGCGCTGGGCGATTCGCTGGGTCAGCCTTGCGGTAGTTGCCGGCGCGCTCTGGGGCGGGGCGGGCTTCACGTTCTTCTCAAACGACCAGCCCTTGCACCAGGTTGTGCTGGTCGCGGTCGTGCTGAGTGTCGCGTTCGGCTCGCTCACCCTGTATGCGAGCTACCGCCCGGCGTTCTATGCCTTCATGCTGCTTGCGCTCCTGCCGCTCATCGGGCGCATGGTCTGGGAACAGGACCCGACCTACTACACCGCCTCGGTTGTGATGTCGGCCGTGTTCTTCTTCACTGTTTTCTATGGCCGCACATTTGGCGACGCGGTCTTCGACTCGGTCAAGAACAACTACGAGAACGAAGTCCTGGTCGAGCAGTTGATGAACGAGAAGCGCATGGCCGAGGATGCACGGCGTGACGCCGAGAATGCCACCCGGTCGAAGACCCAGTTTTTCGCGGCTGCTAGCCACGACCTGCGCCAGCCGCTGCAGGCGATCGGGATTTATGTCTCGCTACTGAAGAAGCGCGCCGCAGGGGCCGCTCGAGCCGCTGGTCAACAACCTGTCGACCGCGGTGGAGTCGCTTTCCAAGCTGGTCGAAGAACTGCTGGAGATTTCGCGCCTGGACTCCGGTTCGATCCAGCCACGTTTCGAGCAAGTAGTGCTGGATGAGCTTTTCACCCTGCTCGAGCAGGAGTTCACTCCGCTGGCCGCCGCCAAGGGCTTGTCCTTGCGTTTTCGCCGCTCCGGATTGGCGATCGACAGCGATGCGCTGCTGCTGCAGCGGGTCATTCGCAACCTTCTGGCCAATGCAATCCGCTATACGCAGAAGGGCGGAGTGTTGCTGGCAGCGCGCATGCGTGCCGACATGGTCAGTCTGGAAATCTGGGACACCGGCCCGGGCATCAAGAAGGCCGAACTGGATCACATCTTTGAAGAGTTCTACCGCGGCGAAAGTTCAAAGGCCGAAAACAGTGGCTCGGGCTTCGGACTCGGATTGTCGATCGTCAAGCGCATTTGCGGTCTTGTCGGTCATCCGCTGATCGTGACCACGCGCCCGGGTACCGGCACGGTGTTCCGGGTCGAAGCCGCACCGTCGATCACGCCGCAGCGGGTCAAACGCAGCGCGCCCGAGACGATCGAGCTGTCGATTCGCGGCTTGAACGGCTTCACCTTCGTCGTGCTCGAAGACAATGCCGAGATCCTGAACAGTCTGACGCGTCTGCTGCGGTCCTGGGGCGCCGAAGTCGTTCCTTCAACCGGCTACAACGCGCAACTCATCAAGCGCATCAGCATGCACGAGCGAATTGACGCGATCGTCGCCGACCACAACCTCGGGCCGCATTCGATCAGCGGGGTCGAAGCGGTGTTCAAGATCCGTGAACTGGTCGGTTTCCCGCTGCCGGTAGTCATGCTGACCGCTGTGCACCGGCTGGACGTGCTCGCGGAGTTTCAACGGGTGATGGCTGAACACATGGCACAGAATCCGGCGAGCGCATCGGCGATCGCGCGCAGCCGGGTCGAGGAGCCCGTCGTGCTGCAGAAGCCGACGACGGCAGCGATGCTCAATACCAGCCTGTCCGACATGCTCGGGCTGACCACGCTGCCGATGGTGCGGGCGACGAGTCCGCCGGACACGATTCCCGACACGGTCCCGCCGAGGGCGACCGCGGGTTCATCGCGATAGCGGGCGCTGCTGCGCGAATGGGCATGTTCACCCATGAAAATGTAGGGTGGCATCGGGTCCGTGCTTGTTGTAAGTAGATTGCGCGGCCAATAGATTTCCGGCATGGCACGCCCACATCGGAGGCGGATCGTCGGCTGGATCGCAATTTGTGCGGTCCTGCTGCAGACGTTTGTTCCGCTCGTAACCCATACGCGCGCGGCCGAACGCTCGCCGCTGTGGGTGGATGTGTGCAGCACCGATGGCATCAAGCGGGTTCGACCTCTCGTCGGTCAGCTCTCGAGGCCGGTCTTGCCGATAAAGCACGGCGCCGATCGGTTCCCGGCACGTAGGCGAATTCGCCCAGTGCGATCTGGGTGTTGAGGACGCCCAAGCAGTGCCACATCGCCCGGACCTCCGAACGTGCCCGAGCGTCGGATCACTCGTTACGTTCTCGATTGAGCGCCTCGATTCGCATCGCCCTGCCGAGTACGCCTCGTCTTCGGTATCCGCGGGCGCTCGGCCTGGCGGCCTCGTCGCAGGTCATCGCACGGCGACCGTCTCGTCGCCGGTTGATCTCCCGGTTCGCGTTCGGCCAGCCACGGTCGATCGCGCAATTCTCCGGCACGTGTGCGCGATACCCTTGTGGCAGGCAGATGCAGGTGTGCCCGGTATCCATGGCTTCGGTGTGCTTGCTTCGGCCGATCCGCCTGCTGGCAAGGCTCCGTTGCATTGAAGGCGTGGCAATTGCGGCATGCCTGAGAGTGGTCATCCTTCATCGCTGCCCGGACCGTATACGCCATGTCCTCACGCCGAGCCTCGAACTTTTCCGGCGTATCGATGGTTCCAATGAAGTGCGCGTAGACATCGTCCAGCGCCTCCAACTTTGCAATGTACTTTCGCAGGCCGTCCCTCGGAACATGGCAGTCACCGCACTCCAGGCGAACGCCGCTGCGGTTCCTGAAGTGGATGGATTTCGTGAACTCCTCGTGCATGATCCGCATCTCGTGGCACGACAGGCAGAATTCCGTCGTGCTGGTACTTTCAACGACGGCTTCGAGGCCTGCGACACCGGCAACGCCGGCAAGTACACCAGCGACTCCGAGCGTCAGCACGCCCCTGCTGCGCGCTGGCGTGACACCGATTCCGCCGACTGTCGCAGACCGAGCCAACCCGTGGCAGGCATGACACACGCCCTGACGGAATCGCAGTCCGCGGCTCTCGTTACCCCGTATGACTATTTGCTCTGCGCGGCGGATCGAGGCCAAGGTTTGCAGTAGGCGAGGATGTCCTGCGATCTGCCTCGAAGCGCGAAGCGCCGGCATCCGCTCACCGGGCTGCCCGTTCCTGATCTTGTGCAAGGCTTCCCACGGGTTGTCGTTTGCCACCAGCCCAAGCGGTTCTTCGTCGGCCTTCAGAGGCTTGCCGTCTTCGTTCAGCGTGCGCGCGACCATGGCAGTTGGCGCAGATTGTGTTGTAGATCGCCTCTCCCTTGGCCTTGTCTCCGACCTTGACCTTCTTGGTCGCACGGTCGATGTACTGATCCATCTTCAGCTGGCCCTTCGAGACGAAGTTCGCCAGATCGCGCAGATCGTCATCACGCAGCGGCTGCCGAGCGCGTGGTTCTTTCTTGAGCGTCACGATCAATTTCGACGGGTCGGTGTCGGCCGCGCCGGATGCCTTGGTGCGGGTGAAGTGGCTGCCCTTGCTGTAGGCGCCATCCTTGCCGAGAGTCCCAGCCGACTATCAGGGATTACCCAGGCGACTTCGCGTTCCCGCTCAACAGTCACGACGGCTACAAGCCCGGACCGGTTCACGCTCGATGTCGGCGGGCGCTACGACCTTGCCCAGAATGTCGCCCTGCTGCTTCAACTCAATGCCCTATGGCGCGGGCGGGACAGCGGCGAACAGGCCGAGCCTGAAGACAGTGGGGGCAAGTATCTCTTCCTGAGTCCTGGAATCAGCGTCATGGTGGCGCGCAATGTGCAGCTGTTCGCCATCGCGCAGTTGCCGCTCTACGCCAGTATTGGTGAACGGCCGTGCAACTGACGGCGAATGGGGCGCCGTTCAAACGCAAGGAAATCGGCATGTGGCGGCACGGCGTGCCTTCGCCGCCGTTCCGCAGCGAGCGATCAAGCGGGGTCGGTGTCTGGTTCTGACAGATGGAGAGTTCCGTGACCTTCGTCGGTCGCGCCATCATTCCGCCGTGCCCTCTGCCACCTGTTCCGGGACGACCTGATAGCCGACGCCACGCACGGTTCGGATCAGTCCGCGGCCGATCTTGCGGCGAAGATTGAAGATGTGGACCTCGACCGAGTTGCTTTCTATTTCGTCTCCCCAGCCGTACAGCGCCTCTTCGAGCTGCCGTCGGCTCACAACCCACTGTCGATTGCGCAGGAGCGCCTCCAGGACCCAGAACTCGCGGTTGGTCAGGTCGACACGCCGCCCGTTTACGGTCACCGTACGTGTGTGTCTCATCAGCGTCAGCGTGCCGCAGCTGAGCACCTCGCCGACGTCGCCGCCGCTACGGCGGATCAGCGCGCGCAGCCGGGCGCAGAGCTCGATGAGATCGAAGGGCTTGACCAGGTAGTCATCGGCGCCGAGATCCAGCAGTCGCACGCGGTCAAGGACAAACCCGGCTGCGGTCAACACGATGACCGGGGTGCGATCGTTCCTCTCGCGAAGGCCGCGGAGCAGTGCCTCGCCTGCAATGCCGGGCATCCCGAGATCCAGCGTGACCGCGTCATACGAGGTGGATCGCAGCGCCGTGTCGGCGGCATTGCCGTCAACGACCAAGTCGACCGCGAACCCCTCCTGAACGAGGCCTGACCGGATCGACGATCCGAGAAGGTGATCGTCTTCGGCAACGAGGATGCGCATTGCTTGCAATACCTTTGGGGGTCAGGGTAAGAGGGTACCCACCTTTACGCGATCAAACGTCGGCACGACCCAATCGGTTTCTGCCACCACTTTCGTTCCCTTGGCTTCGGCAAATCGGACCATGTATCCGCCCTTCGAAGCAAATCGTTGTCCGGATGCGAGCGTCAGTCGCGGGTAATAACCGGTGATGAGTCGATGATCAACCAGATCCTCGATGCGTTCAACCAGATAGGCACGTACAAAGGTGTCAGCCATGTGGTTGACGGTCTCTGACAGCAGTCCGCAGGCAAGGTAGGTGTCGGCTTGCACCCGAAAGTCTTCCACCGGAATCCGCCGGATCGCAAACCAGCCCATCGCAAAGTCCAGGCGGACGCGACGTCGGTCAGGCAGGTCAAGTGGGTAGGCGAGGTGCGCGCGTTCCCGCCAGGATGGCGTCAGCGGTGCGTACTCCAGCCCGCCCATCAGTCCGGACAGGTAAACATGGGCAGGTGCCGTCGAAGAATCTCCGAGGTTCGCGAGGTCTTCAGGGCGCAGCCACAGCACAAGAGCGCCGGCGCGTTGAGCCCCCTGCAACGCCTTCGACACGCCGGTGCCAGACTCACCGGCGGAAAGCACGCTGCGAGTTACCGTTATTCCCTGCTTCGCGAGCGTCGCCGCGAGCGCTTCGGCGGCGGCCTCGCCCACGTCCCCCGCTCGATAGACCTGACGCACAACTGCGGGTGGCTTGACTCCGGCATCGACGATCGCCTTCGCGACCAGGTCCGCCTCCAGCAGGACGCCGCGCGAGAAATACAGCGAGTAGAAGTCCCGACGGGCATCAACCGGCACCTCGACGTTGGGAAACAGGCAGGGCACTGCTTCCTGTTCGCAGAACGCATGGATCGGTGCCCACGTCCGTCCAGCCAGGCCGGAGACCACGGCGAAGACCGGTTGCTGCTTCAGGCGCTGCCGCAACTGGTCCCGCCAGGTCGACGGCTCGCCCTTGAGTTCCCACACGTGCAGTTCCCAACGCCGATGGACCATGAACGCGTGCGCACCGCGGACACGAGGCACCGGGCTCATCTGACGTGCGTTGCGCTCAGCAACGTATTGCTGGAGCACCGCGAGCATGGCACGGCGCTTGATCGGGTCCGCGTCGGGCGTGATGATCGTGGCGAAATGCAGTGCCTTGCCTGTGACCCCGGGGACGTGGCGCGGGTCAAGACCTTTCAGGTAGTCGATCAGCGCTGCCATGTCGGTGTCGCCGATTTCGAACCTCGGCATCAGCGGCTTCAGCGGCTTGCCTTCGGAGTCAAGTCCCTCCCGGATCGCCCGGGCCAGGGTCGCGTCGGTGTAGGGCTCGCGTTCGCCCCGATAACCCTCGACAAAACCCACGTCCGGGCCGGCACCGCCACCGCGTGGACGGAAGAGGTATCGGCCGGTGACCGGCGGTATGAGGTTTTGTCCCTCGCGCGCGCCCAGCCCGCTGCGACGATGACAGTTGATGCAGGCGCCCGCGGACCCTTCAATCTGGGTGCCGGTGGCACTTGTGGCCACAAGCGCCTTGCCGGAGGGAAGCGCGCCCAGCCGGAAGATCGCTTCGCCGGCCCCCATGGTGCGTGATGCCGGGTCGGCAGCGCGGAGTCCGGGTGCGACCAGCAGCAGGGCCCCGAGGAAAGTGAAGAACGACCACCAACGGAAGCAATGCACGCGGCGAACTGTGTAGCCCGTCTGCGTGCACCTCATCGGCCTTGCCTCGGAGCGCTGCTCCGCCCTCGGCTGTCGGCTCACGTTCGGCATGGCCCGCCCCGTCCGGCGTGCCGAGCTAGGGGCTCGCTCGGGCCGGTGCAGGAGCAGGGCCCGGCGCCTCGGGCGCGATCCGGACGATCGCGTGGCGCTGCCACGGCGACGCGGGCTTGGCAAAGGCCCTCTCCGACAATTTCGGATTGAGTGCCACCTTGTCGATGACAAGTTTCTCTGCGGCGCGGGTGCTGTCGGCCGACCGGTTTTCGATCGTGAATGGAATCATGAGGCCATTCACCGATCGATAGTCGCCGTAGTAAACCGACACCGGCACTCCCTTGACCAGCGGATTCGTCGACGGGCGATCGGCGCGCACTTCGAGGTAAGTCTGTGAATCGATCCAGAGGCGCCGGCTCGCACCCGAAGGCAGCGTAAGTTCCAGCAGGTAGGCTTTGCGCCCATCGACCTCGTCCAGGCCTGCGAGCCTGGCGACGACGCCCTTGGTTTCGTAGTCGATCAGCGGGCCATCGATGACGAACTCGTCGCGTGCATAGCGCACTTCCTCGCTCGAGAATGGCTTGACCTCCGGCGCGCCGTTGCCAGCGGGTCGTACCCGCCAGCCGCGCGTGCCGTCGAAGATGCGCGTGAAGTTCCGGTCGATCGTCTTGATCTCGAAGCGTGTCCTGTTCGGCCGACCGAGTTCGAGGAGGAAGGGCATCGGAGCCGACGTGCCTGCAGTGCTCTCGACGTGGCCGATCCAGGTCATCGTGTCGATTCCGCGCCAGGCCTCGAGTCCACCGCGCGCGGTAACGTTACGGGCGATCACCTGCGCGGCGGTCAGACTCGTCGCTGCAAGCAGCGGCTTCTGGTTCGTCGCTGCGAACGACACCGAACAGATCAGTGCTGCCACTGCGCCGATGACGCGCATCTGCATGAGCTAGCTTCCTCGACCGCCGGTCATGGCGAGCTGCGGTTTCTGGAACAGTGCGTCCTGCATCGGTTCGTTCACCACCGCCTTGGTGATCGTCATCTTGCGCGATACCTTGGTCCCTTCATAGACCGTTTCGAGTACGCGCGGCATGGTCAGGCCGTTCTGGGACCTGAAGTCGCGATAGTAGACAGAAACGGCGCGCAGCTTGCCGTCCATCTTCTTCGGTTCACCCTCGATCCTGCGCTCGAGGAATGTCTTGGCGTCGATCCAGACCGTGCGCTGGGTGCCGGTCTTGGACGTGAGCCTGAGTTTGTAGGCATCGTTGCCTTCGACCTTTTCGGTCCCGATCAGCTCGACCTTGGTGCCCTTCTTCGCGTAGTCGATCAAGGGACCATCGAGTTCTTCGAACGATGCAGCGGCTTTCGCTTCAGCCGGTGTGTATGGCTCGACCTCGCTGCGATTCAGGAACGGCCTCACCTTCCAGCCCTGTGTCCCGTCATAGACCTGCAAGGCCGTCTGCTCGCGGAAGCTGAGTTCGAGACGGCTCTTGTGTCCGCGCTTCATCTTCATGACGAAGGGAAGTTCGACATTCGGCCTGCCACCGGCATCCATTTGGCCGGAGAGCACCAGCGTGTCCACAGCGCGCCAGGCCGCCTGACCACCGCGCGCAGAGACGTTGCGATCGACGATCTGCGCTGCTGTCAGCGTAGCCGGCGGGGCAGCCGGCTGCGCGGCTGTCGCGGCAAGAGTCGCCGGAACCATGAACGCCAGGCCGCAAGCAATCAATACCGTTCTGAACATGAGACGCTCCCTCTTTGAACTCTGCTGCTGACTACTCGACCACCAGTCCGTCGACGCGGAAGCTGCCGATCACCACGCTGACCCGCTCGCCGGTCTTGACAACGTCGCCCTTGTTGGAAAACACCATCCAGTACTCCTTGCCGGTCTCCGGCCGGGTTGACTGGCGCAGCGGACCCACCTTGTCCATCACCGGTACCTGCAGCATTGCGTGACTGGTGTGGCCAATCATGTAAGGCGCGGCCTTCTTGTCGTTCAAAGCCTTGGCTAGATCGGCATTGGTGACGCGGTAGCTGAAGCGGATCAGGTTGCCCGAGTTCGTGCGACGTGCCTTCAAGTTATCCACGCCCGCGGTCACCGCGAGATAGGTCCGACCACTGCGCGGCACGCCTTCCGGAAGGTAGGGCGACTTCTTGCGGGTAGTTTGTGCTGGAACCGACTTCGCCACCACGGTGGATTGCGCTGCCTCTGCCTGCATGGCACTCGCATTCGAAGCGATTAGCCCCGCCGCAGCGACTGCGGCGAGGATCCCGGGAGCTGCGCGTGCGACCCATGAGAGCGTCCGACTCATCCTGTCGGGGCAGAGTGGGCTTCGTGTCATGGGCGCCAACACGTCGAAATTCTCAATTCTTCTTTGCCACACCGCTCTTCCCCTTGCGCGCGGCGGGAGAGACAGTAGGAGGCGGCGATGCTGTTGTTGCGCTGGCCGCGCCGGGCGCGCGGGCCTGCGCGTGCTCCCGGTTCATCCTGGCGTAGGGCGATACTTTTGATTGCGAGGCCGATGCGCTCTTCTTTGGTGTGCTTGCATCCTGCGGCAGCGTCGCCTGTGTCGGCATTGGTGTTGGCTGGGCAGGCAGTGAATCCTGAACGACGGCGCGTGCGGAATGTGTCAGCAGCAGGCCCCCGGCAAGAAGCAGGGCGAACAGCGCAGTTCTGGTCGGACGCACGTACTTGTTCTTCAGCATCTGTCTTAACTCCTGACGGATGGTCGGTCGATCCCCGGTCTGGGCAAAGATGGGGCCGGCAGTGCGCCGGCCCCATGGTTCACATCGTTCTCGTCCTAGGGCTGCTCAACCGCTCCGATGGACGCCGGGTTGGTTCCGTTCCGCGGCCGCGGGTTCCCGAAGAAGTCATGATCGGGCACCTGATTCGGGATGGCCCCAAAGAGCACTGTCGTATTCGCACCCCCGTTGCGAACGGTATTGGGCGAAGTCGTCTGCAGCCTGAAGTCCGCGAGCGGCGTCAGCGAAACGTTGGGCGCGGTATACAGAGCCGCATTGCTCAACGACAACGGACCGTAGACCAGATTGATCCAGTTGTTGCCTTCATCCACCGTCGCCGCAACCTGGGTCTGGTTCAGTGCAAACACAGGGTACAGGCCGGTCGTCTCCGAGCGTCCCGGCGGCGCCTGGTAGCCGCCCGCGTTTCCTCCTCCTTCCGGCGGCAGGCGCGCGCCATTGCAGTACTGAGCCACCACCGCTGGATTGGTGCCGATCACGTTGCCATTTCCCGTGTAGTCCGTGCCCGTGGCCGAGAAGGCCGAGTTCCTTGGCAGGAGCCTGAACGTGGAAGCGTGATTGGTCGGCCCCGTGTCGCCGCGCACGCCGATGTCCCAGTAGTTGACTGTTCCACCACTGCCAGGTGCGCCGTTGGCGACTCCGGCCGTTGCGCAGAAGCCGGTCGAGGTCTGGTTCAGCGACGGCACCAAGGTCGCCACCGACTGCTGCATCAGCGGGCCGGTTGTCGGCGGAGCAGTCACTTCTACATGGAACGCGCGGTTCTGCCACATCAGGTTGTTCACGAACAGCGGCAGTGACACGCTGCGGCAGGAACTCGTCAAGGTTGTCCCGTCAAGCGCGTAGTACCCATAGCCGACCGGGCAGCTGACCGTCACGCTTAAGGGCAAAGCCGCAGCCAGGTTCGGCGTGTGCTGCATCGTGACCAGGCCGGCCGGCTGGTTGGTCGAAGTCGTTACCGGGTTGATGCAGCTCGGGTCCTGTGGCAGCGTCGGGTCGGTCTGCGGGTTGCAGCCCGGCGGCGGCACGGCGGCCAGCGGCGCACCGAGCGTGTTGAACAGCACACCCGCCGAACCCGTGGTGTCGTTGGAACTGACGGTGTTGTTGATGAACCGCACCCTCAGCGCGTCCTGCATCGACACCCCGCCGCCATCCCACCCAGCGACGTTGTTCACGATGATGTTGTTCTGGACCGTGACGTCGTTCCAGAGCAAGGGCACCGTCGGGAACGCCACGACGTCCAGACCATTGACCACCTGCAGGCGCAGGCCGCCACCGCTGCCGCTCTCGGCGCTGTTGCCCATGATCAGGTTGCCGTCGATCAACAGGTTGCGACCGGTTCCTTCGGCCAGCCCGGGCGGGCAGTCCTGGTCCTGTGCGCTATCGCCGCACTCGAGGCCGTTCGCAAGCGTACGGTCCGGCGCGGCGCCGATGACGGCAATGCCGCCGCCGTGCGTCGGAATCGTCGGGCTCTGGCTCTGGTTGAACAGGATCCAGTTGTTCCTGA
The DNA here is from genome assembly GCA_963735955.1 of uncultured beta proteobacterium. GTDB lineage: Bacteria > Pseudomonadota > Gammaproteobacteria > Burkholderiales > Burkholderiaceae_F > CAVTND01. The sequence goes on from CAVTND010000020.1 coordinate 70,037, forward strand.
TCGTGCCGGAGTTGGTGAAGCCGGAGTGCGCGACGCCACCGGCGTCGCCCGAACTCAGGTTGCCGCACACCCAGTTGTGGTCGACCGTGTAGCCGTCGGATCCCGTGGTGAGGGTGATACCGCCGGCTGCCGACGGCGTGCCCGAATACAGCGCGTCGCCGACTGACGCATTGCCGGTGACCATGTTGTGGTGCACCTTCGTGTTGCGGTTGAAGCCGTACCCGACCTGCAGGCCGGTGATCAGTGACTCGACGAGCGTGAGCGGCAATCCCGGAGGCGGCGGATTGGTGTCGCTACCGACCACAAACGGGTCCGGGAACTCGCCGTTGCCGATCGCGATGCCGCCGGTCAGCGTGCCGTGGTTGGCACGTTCGCGGGTGTTGGACACCTCCAGGTTGTGGTTCCAGCCGTGCGCCCAGATCGCGCCTCCGCCCTGCGAGCTGTTGATCACGGCGACGCCGTCGATGCGCGAGGGATTGCACAGGAAGTTGCTGGTACCGTAGTCGCGTCCGTTCGTCTGCGTCAGACTCGCCCGTGCAGTCAGCGTTGCTGTTGGTGAGGTATTGATACCCTGCCGGGAAGCCGCCGGCGGCACTGGCACCCCAGAAGTCGGTGCTGGTCGCCGGGATCCTGACTCCGCGCCCAAGCACGGTGACGCCAGCGCCTTCGTAGGCGCCCATCAGCGTGGGCTCCTGCAGCATCTGCGCGAGGTTGCCGTTGCCGGTCGTGTCCCAGCCGACGATCGACTCGAACGGAATGCGGTCGACCCGCTGCTGCATCTTGGCTGGGCATGTGTAGCCCGTCCCGGTCGTGTCGAACCCGGGGGCAGCGGGGAAGGTGCCGTCGCTGAGAAGCGGGCGACCGTCCAGCGACAGTCCAAAGAGGCAGTTGGCCTGGCGTCGCCAAGCATCGAACTTGCCGGCGGGATGTGCATCGGCATTGATGATGACCGATTCAGCGCCCACGCCTTGCAGGCGGACCGGCTTCCACATCAGCAGGTTCTCCCGATAAGTGCCCGGGGCCACGATGATCAGATCGCCAGGGCTCGCCGCGTCGATTGCCGTCTGCAGCGGGCTGGGCTGGCTGTGCCCGAACGTGGTGACGCTCGGACTCGCGGGCGTGACGACCGTCGGCGTCTTGCCGCCCACCGTCACGGTGACCGTGTCGATCGTCTTCTTGCCGTTGGCGACCGTGATCTCGAGCTGGCCGCACTGCGCAGCAGGCTGGCCACGCTGCTGGACGGCGCAAGCCGGCACACCACTGGGCACCGTGCCCGTGATCGTGGTGTCGCTCCACGTTCCCACGTTGACCATCGCCACGCCACCGACCGTTACGTTCGGGCAGTTTCCTGTCGCCGGGCAGGTGCTCGGGCGCGGACCGAAGCCGTAGTGCCGTGTGATGAACTTGTTGTTGAACGGCGAGGCGGTCTTGTTCGGACCCGAGTAGGCGTGGTTGAGCACGCGCTTGTCACCCAGCGCGGTGATCGTCGAGGCTGGGCGATCCCGGGATCGCGGCCGCGCCGCCGGCCAGCGTCGCAGTAGTCGGCGCGATGGTGAGGCCAGTCTGAGTGTGGGTAACTTGCGTCCCGTTCGCGCCTGTGCCAGCCGGCGCGGTGATCGTCACCACATTGTTGTTCGCCGCAGCCGAGTAACCGGTGATTCCGGTCCTGCCGTTGATGCTGTTGGCGACCAGGGTTGCCATACGGTTGTTGCGTCCGGTCGAGCCCAGCAAGGTCAAGCAAAGGGATGCGTTGTTGCAGGTGATCGTCCCGCCGGTCAGGACAATCGTGCCGCCGGCAGTCACGGAGCCGACGCTGTCGCCGCTATCAACTGAAGTGAATGTGAGCGTCGTGGTTGCTCCGACGGCCGGCGTCCCCAGCGAAACCCACGGCCCTTGAGGCGCCGACAGATTTGCGTTGACGACCATCTTGATCGCCGGAGTCGTATCCGGATATTCGCAGTCCGGCAGGTTGTAGCCGGCGGCGAACGCCATGGTCGGAATCACCGGCGTATCCAGATAGGAGGTCTGGCCCGGCATGAACGGCCACTCATAGCAGAAGTTGCTGTAGGCCGGGTTGTAGTTGGGATCCGGCGTCGGGCCATCGCCCGGGTCGTTCATGCACATGATCATCATCGTCGGCGTGTAGCCGCTCGGGCTCGGCGGGAACACCGTCCAGCTCGAGTAGGTCAGACCATTGAAGATGCCCCACTGGTCGGCATAGACCCGCGAGACCTCCTTGCCGGTCGGGTCGCGCACGGCCACTGGCACGTTCGGCACCGCGAACTTCTCGCCAAACTGAGGCGAATACGGGTCGAACTCGGCCGCGAAGTCGTTGGTGATCGTGCCCGTGAAGTGCGACGCGATGTGCGCCGAACTGAAGAGGTAGAACTTGGCGAGCGCCGTCATCTGATCGCTCAGCTTGATTTCCTTGCGGTCGCACAGCGGCCGTGTGGCGCCCGCGAACGGTGTTTGCTGCCCGGCGGTCGGGTAGAGGCTGATCAGGTCGGGCACGATGCGCTTCTCGCCCACGCACGGCCAGAACACTTCGACCGAGCCGGTATCGCCTTCGCGCCGCGGCACGGCCCCATTGTCGGCCGTCCGTTGCAGCGTATTTCTTGGGTTGTACGCGGAGTTCACGGCAGCCTGGTCAGGCATGATGAAGATTGCGCCAAAGCCCTCGGGGAACTGCGGTGGGAGCGCGGCATTGACCGCGTCACCAAGCAGGATGTTCTTGTCCTCTTCCTTCACCAACTCGTAGCCCGGCGGGACGATCACTTCGACCACGTACTTGCCGGCCGGCAGCATGGGCGTGCCGTCCGGACCTGTCGTGCAGATCGTGCAGTTGGTCTTGAAGGTCGTCGGGTCAAGCTGGACGGTCCAGTTGTCGTCGGCTGGCAGCGTCCTCGTGGCGCCCGGTTTGGCGACGATGCTCGGGAATTTGTACATCCCGTTGTACGGTGCCGGCTGAATCTGGCTCAGCATCGACCAGCCGTCGTAGCACTTGTAGCGACCCGCGTACGCGAGCTGGCTCTGCGACGGATCCAGCGGGAACTTGCCGTTCTGCATCGTGAAGTAGAACGGACTGTTGTTGTCCTGCCCCGGGCAGTTCATGTTCGGTACGCGCCCGACGTCCGCGCCGGTACCGGCGGTGACGAAGGAGTTGTCGGCGTTGCGACGGAAGCCCTGCGCCCAGTCGTCCCAGCTGGAGCTGATGGTGGTGTCGACGAGCTTCAGTACGTCGTTGCCGTTCGTGTCGGTCGTCTTCTGATACAGGTTGACCCGGACGTTGGCGACGTTGGGTTCCCAGCTCAGCTGCAGCAGCAGCTGCGGGTCATCGAACGGTCGCGTCGACGTGTAGACCACGTGACCCTTGATGCCGCCGTTCTCGCCGGGCGCGAACGTCCGCATCGCGAACTCGATGAATCCGTTGTTGCCAAGCAGTCCTTGCCAGCCCTGTGTGGAGGCCCAACCCGGGTCGACCCGACCGGTCGATCCGCCGGCGGTGTCACTCGTCGGGCAGTCAGCGCCCGCGCAGTAGCGCGAGCCCGGCACGCGCAGGTTTGTCGGCAGCGGGAAAGTCTCGTTGGTGTTCGCCATGAAGGCGCCGATGGTCGAGGTGCCACCACCAGTGGTGCCGTCGGCCGGACCGCCGGCGTCGTAGACGACATGCACGCCGGTCAGCTTGTAGCGCGCGTTGTCGATGTCGACCACCAGCCAGTTCAGGATCGGGAAGACTTCGTTGAAGCCCGCATAGCCGTTCAGGTCGGTGTTGTTGAAGCCGAAGTAGCTGCCGTCGCGCATGCGGATGTTGTACGGCACCAGCGGCAGCCCCGGTTCGTCGGGTTGCGACACGCCATCGCCGTTCTGGTCGAGGAAGACGCGGCCATACAGGTTGGTGCGCCACTGCGTGACCGGGATTTCCATGCGCGTGCCGGCACTGGTCCCCGGCCTGCCAGCGATGGTCGAAATCGGTGTCGACAGTCCGTCGACCAGCAGGTCGTTGTACTGGTCGAAGACCGTGATCTTGAAGTTGCCCGTGGGAATGCCGGTGAACTGGAACTGGCCGTTCTCGTCGCACTTGGCGAAATCGAAATCGGCGCTATCCGGATAGCCCAGGCTCACGTAGCACTGCGTGTAGCTGTTGGAGTCGTAGCTGCCGCTGCCGTAGACGCGCTGGTCGGGCGTGCGGCTCATGCGCTGGGTCGAGACCTGCCCATAGAAGCTGGCCGGGCAGCCGCCGGTCGTGCCGGCACAGATGGAGGGCTTGCGCGCCTGGATGATCGCTGGGTTCGCGAACCCCATCGCGACGTGGTAACCGCCCGGGCCGAACTCCTGGAAGTAGGTCGGCTCGCCGGGCATGATGAATGCCTCGATCGCCTTGGTGCCGTCGAGCGTGTTGGTCTGCAGCCACTCCTCGCCTTTCGCGATGCGATCGCCGCCAGGCGAGGCCATGACCTCGTACAGGCCGGGATACATGTTGGCAATGACGGCGTGTCCTGCCAGCGGCGAGAGAACGTCGGTCTTCGTGCCATCAAGCTTGGCCTCGTACTTCGGGCAGGTCACGATCATGCCTACGAACCCGTTCGTTGCGCCCGGCGAGATCGGGCAGTGCGTCGTTTCCCGTGACTGGATCGATCCGGCCCGCCAGCGCGTTTGTCACGGGCGCACCGGACATGTCGTAGGTGATCTGGCCGACCGAGTCGCCCAGCCCGCCCGCCTGGTCGAGCAGGACGATGTTGAATCCGCCCAAGCCGGCTTCTTGAGGCGCCAGCACGTCGACGCCGCCGCCGGTGTCGTTCTCGCCGTTCAGAGGATTGTCATCCTGGAAGATGAACACCGAGATGGTCGCCGGCTGGAGCGGTGTCGACTGCAGGAACACGTTCACGCTGGTCTGACCATTGGCGATCTGCGCGCCGCCCATAGCATGGCCGACGTCGGCCGGCGGTTCGTTGATCAAAGGATTGACACTGTCCGCGGGCAGTATCGAGATGTAGTAGCGCTTGCCGTTGGTGAAGTCGAGAGAGACCTGGCCCGGAAAGACGGCGGTCTTCTGCGTCACGCCCGTCCCGGTCCGGCAGACGCCGTTACCGACGTCGCAGGCGGCAGGCACACTCATCCCGCTGGGCGGGTCGATAGACCGTTTGTTGCGATTCGCACGAAATCGGGCCCGTGCAGCCCTGCGCCACCACCGGCATGTGGCTGGAGTGGAAGTTGATCGCGACATTCTTGACTGGCGTAGTGGAGCTGGTCGTTTCGATTGCCGGATCGATGTAGACCGTGCGGTCCTCCTCGATGATCCAGCGGTAGTCGCGTCTGGCGAGCGGAGCGCCCGGTCTTGCTGTCCATGAGCGCGACCACGAGTCCGCTCGGGGTACCGAAGTTCACTGTCACCGTCGCCGGCTCGCGCTCGGCGTGTTTTGCGAGTTCACGGCGTTGTAGGAGAAGGTGCAGGAGCCCGGTCCGGTGGCGGAGAACGAGCCATCCGAATTCAGGCTGGCACAGGTGCTCGTGCCCGAGAGCACCGCCTTCAGCGGCAACCCCGACGGATCGTTGTCGTTTACGAGCACGCCCGGACGGCTGATCTGGAAGCGGGTGGCAATCTTGCTGGTGTAGGTGTCGCCGACGGCCGTGGGTGCGCCGCCGAATCCGCAGGCAGCCGACGTGCACTGCGTGATCGTGGCCGTCAAAGGTGTCGCCGTTTGCCGTTCACGACGAATGTGAACGAACCAGCGCACGTCGTGACGAGAGGGAGTGAACGAGAACGTGCCGTTGTTCTGCAACGCCGCTGTGCCACCGGTTGCTGCGCCCAAGGTCACGCCATTGGCGCCGACAACACCGCCCAGCAGACCGCGGGCTGGATCCGTCACGCTCAGTGGCAGTTGCCAAAGCAATAGTAGGTCTTGCTGCTGGCACCCGTGAGCGTCGCACCGGACCCTACCTGCGTTCCGACGCCGGTGCTCGCGCCGCCGGCGATGGCGACGTAGGCCTGCATGCCGCCGTCGCGCTGGTTGTTGGTCGACAGTCCGAGCGAGCGGTCGAACACCGCGTAGGTCGCAGCGGTGTAGTTGCCGCCGGTCTGCGCCGGCGCGACCGTCACGTCGTACGTCTTGCCGGCCGGGAGGAACACCGAGCTTTGCACGCGCTGCACGCCGGGCAGCTTGTTGCCGTCCTCGGCGAGCAGCGTCATGTCGAGGCCGACGGCGGCAGGCATGTGCATGCGCAGTCCCGCGTTGACGATGCGCAGCAGTACGCGACCGTTGGTAGCTGCAGCGGGAACGGCCAGGATCGATACCGTCGATGCGGCAACGTTGGCGCGGTCGAACGACACGCCGTTGATCAGGTAATAGAGCGGGCTGTAGTTGACCGCCGGCGGATAGCAGGTGTGACGCCGGGTCGCCGCACTCGCCGGTCTGCGCGCTCCAACGCGGCGGGTCGTTGAATCCGGAGGTACGGACGACCGGGTCGACGGCGATGTTCTGCACCGGGTCGATCTCGCTCAGCAGCAGCGCGCACGTCCTTGTCGAAGGTCGCACCGGGGTGGGTCGGCGCTAGTCACGACCAGCACGCCGTACAGTCCCATCGGCTGCTGGATCGACGGTTGCGTGCCGGAGTGGATCAGGTAGGTGCCTGGACGCAGCGGCGCTTCGGCCAGCTGCCCGGGCACGTTGACCCCAGACGCGAGCATCGCGACGCTCCGGCCGCGACCTCTGTGGCGAACGAACGCACGCGGGCGGCTTGGCCGGGTGGCGTGAAGACCGTGTCGCCGCACCCGTACCTCCCGGGGTTCCGGGCCATGTGGTGCCCTGCGACCGCATGCGCTGGGCTCGGCATCGCGGGACGGTGCGCCGCCCAGGCCGCCACCGAGCTGACCGACGATCACGAGCGAGGTCGGGATCTCGCTGCCTTGCGAAACTCAGGTTGTTGACCAGAGTGATCGTCAGCGGCTGGCCGGCGGGTACGGTGATCAGCGGCGGCTGCCACGTCGTGGCCGATTGCACGCGGCCGTTCGATGCGGTGCAGGTCGCGTTGACCGACGCAACCGGCGTGACGCGAAGTACCGCAGGCGTAACCCCACATCGGCACCGTCTGCCCATCCGGCAGTGTCGTGGTTGTCGACCCTACGGACAGGGTGACGGCTTTGCGCCATCGCCGTACCGCTCGCAGGAGGAGAAGGGAGGTCGCAAGGCGAGACATCCGCAGAGTCGCCTTGAATACGTTGGAGTTCATTGCCATCTCCTCCGCTAATTCGTTTCGTCTGATGACGAAGACCCACGGGTCGACCACCATCATCATCATCATTCCGCCCGGGAAGGCGTTGTTGGTCGTGATCTCGCGCTCGTTGTGCGAGTGCCACATGAACGCAGAAGCCGGCCTCCGGTCGGGTCGTTGGCGACCGTTCCGGACGGCGGAATCGGCGTTGCGCCGACTGCTCGATCGGTTGCCTCGGGCCGAGGTACGGGCTGCCGCCATACCACGCGCCGAACGCCACGATGTTGGGGTCGGGCAACGTGACCGGACCGCCGCTGCCGACTTGCGCCGAACGGCTTCGCCTCGAGCGGCTTGGTGTGATCGGCGCACCACTCGTAGTAGTTCTGTGCAGCCGGTGCCGACGTGTAGTAACCGTTTGCGTTCGGCACGCAGGTGCGGACACGTCGCCTCGGGCCGTCGCCGTGCCCATACACGTCCCAGTTCAGGCCCTTGCCGGTCCACTGGAAGATGCCGTCCATCGTCTGGCCGGGTGTCGTGGTGGTCGTGAACAGCAGCGGTCCGGCGAGCTTGTTGGTGGCGTCGAGCAGCAGGTTGCCGTCGCGCGCCGAGCAGGCGGACGTGGTTGCCGTGCTCGTGGAACGGGTGCTGCCAGCGGCCGGTGCCGATGATCCGCAGCAGCGTGAGTTCACCGGGATGCATGTGCGGGTTGCCGTTGTACGGTTGGTGCGGGTACTGCATCGCGTAGTTCGGGTCCATCAGGTCAGGCATCGAGCGGCCGTTGATCAGGAAGTACGCCGGTAGATACGGCTCGGTCTCGACGACAAGGCAGCCGGTCGGCCGCGCGCACGGCGGGGCTTTCTGCGGATCGGCGAATACCTGTTCCTCGACCTGGCGATGGATGCGCGGGTCGATTTCCGAGAACTGGAACAGGTACTCGCGGTCGTAGCAGGCCGAGGCGTGGTTGTACGCGGCCTTGCCAAGGCGAAAGTCGGCGTGCGGCATTGCCGCGATCAGCCGCACGCGCGAGGTCGTTCGGCGTGTTGTTGCAAGCCGCCGGATGTTGGATGGCAGCACGATGAGCGCGCCATAGAGCCCCATCTCGACCTGCAGGTCGCCCTGCGTGCCGCTGTAGTACGTGTACGTGCCGGGCGTTTCGGCGACAAAGGTGTAGGTCACCGTCGCGCCGTTGGCCGCCTGCGCCGGCCGTAAGAGCCCGCGCGCTCCCCCAGTCGTCGAGACCTTGAAGCCCGGAAACAGGATCGAGGTGTTGCCCGCGGCTTCGGCAGGTTGTTCTTCAGCGTCACGGTCACGGTTTGAGCCCTCGGTCACGATCAGCGTCGGGCCGGGGAGTTGCATCGCTCCGGCGTCGCATTGTCCGCCCGCGATCGTCGTCGGAAGGAAGCGCGGCGGCGGCGCCGTCGTGCACCCATAGCCCCAGGTGTAAATGCTGTCTCCGTCGGGCTGCGTGATGTACAGGTGCGGCCCAGATCGAAGGCCGTGCAACGGCGATCGGTCCCGTGATGCCGGGCGCCGCCGCCTGCGCGGCGACGGAGAACAGCGAGACCAACGCAAGCGCTGCGCCGCGAAGGAGCCGCCCTATCAACGTTTTCATGTCGCGCATGCTGTTCTCCTAAATGGGGGGGCAGCTTGGTTGTCGGGTTGACGGTTGTGCAGATGTTCACCTCGGTCATCATTCCGCCGAAGTTCTCGGCGTCGTTCGACAGGTGATCGAGTCTGCGGCGTGTACAGGTAGAACGTGCACGGCCGACGCTCGCCGTACAGCTCGCGTAGTCGGGTCCGCTCGCATCGAGGATCACATCGAGCGACTCACCACCGCCCAGAGTGATCGAGTTCGTCTTGTAGGCCATGTTGGTGCCGTCCTCGTCACGCAGCAGACGCGCGTTGAGCGCGATCACGCGCATCGGTATGCCGAGCGATGCCAGCGTGTGGTACTCGCTGACGTTCAGGTCCGAAATCCGCAGCAGCGCCTTCCGGCCGGCCGGAATCTTGATCAGCGCCGACATCGGCTGCGCGGTGCGCTCGACGGCGTCCGCGCACTGCGTGCTCAGCGGAGCGGGATTGATCGTGTCCGGGTAGCTGCGGCCGTTGAGCAGGAAATATTTGTCCTTCAGGTCGGTGAACGTCTCCGGGTTGAAGGTCATGCCGACGAAGTGGAAGTTCGGGTCGAAGCCGTGCATCTGCAGCGGGTACTCGACGTCGTAGCGGTCGATCCGTCGCCGTCGTTGTAGGCGTACTTCTTGGCGCCGTTGTTGGTTGCACCGGTATTGACGGCGGGCAAGGAGTTGGAGCAGAGGATGTCGCGTTGCAACGTGCGCGCAGGCGGTGTACTCGACTGGTCGCCTCGCAGCGTCGCCGGCGGCTGATTGAGCAGCGCGAGCGCGTGGTCAGGCTGCCACTCACGCGGTTCTGCCGCGGCCGCACGTAGATCTGGCCGACCATGCCCATCTGCAGGTGCTCGGGCGGCGTGATGTGGCAGTGCCAGAAGTAGGTGCCGGCCTCGGGCGCGAGGTAGTAGTACGTGAAGCTGCCGCCAATGCTGATGGCGACCGAGGCGTCGGGCACACCGTCGTAGAACGCGGACGCGTTCGGGTAGCCGTGGAAGTGCACGGTGTGCTCTTCGAACAGATCGGGGCG
>CAVTND010000021.1:0-44674 GCA_963735955.1 uncultured beta proteobacterium
GGTACTGATACGAACGCGAGGCGGCGTCGTGCATAAGCAATTCCTCGTTGAACTTCGCGCCATCCTTCGTGGCCAGGACCCGCACCGTGCCCTTCGCATTGCCGCCTCCCTTGGTGATCTCGGTGGTGGCGAACGCCGGATGCCAGGTCTGCCACCGTCTGGAAGTCCTTGATCGCAGGCCATGTCCTCGCGGGCGAGGCCGCGAGTTCGACTTCCTCGCTGACCGACAGCGTGCCGGCGAGCGCACCCGCGGCACTGCCGGCCATCAGCAGGCCGACGCCAAGCGAGCGCATGGACGCTGCGCCCGAGCCGGTTTTCGTGCCGGAATCCTTCTTCAAAACCTGCGATTCGAGGCCTTCGTTTGCTCCGTCATTAAGGTGAGACATTTTTCAATCCTTCAGTGTGGTTAGTGGATCCGGCAAGGTGCCGTTAACTTCAAAAGGCGGCGCGACGGCCGGATGGCCGCAACGCCGCCGTGCTTCTTCATTGCTCCATGCACTGGAACCCGCGCGCAGCCGGTGAACGCCCCCTGCCGCGGCGCAGCGTGTGGTCGCCAGCCGTGCGCTCGCTGTCGAGCGCAGCGGAGATCACCTCACTACGGTCGAGCCCGAGGTCATGCAGCGTCCGGTCGTCGAGAACCGAGAGCGCGCGCACGGTCGCATTGACCCGGCGTCGTGCGGCGAGTCGCGCCTCCCAGCGATGGAAGGCGAACCCAAATGCATTCAAGTACCGGCGCAGCCTGCGCAGTTGTTGCCTCATGCGTGCTGGCATGTCTGCTGTCCTAGTAGCCAAGCCCGGCAGTTCGGTTCTGCTCGACGAAGAACTGATACGTGGCCGTGTACGGCACGCGCAGGCGCTGACCGTAGGTGCTCCGGCGCGCAACCCTCTTGCGGCGCCACGCCGCCAACGGTGTTCACGCGCTGAACGTTCTTCACCGTGCTGAAGCTGCCTTGCGGACCCTCGGCGGTGGTGCTCAGAAGCAGCCAGGCAATCGCCCCGTCCCGCGGCGCTTCGGCTCGGCCTTTCACTGCGCCCACGATCCTGCTGCCGTCGGCGGCCTGCCAGAACGGACCCAAGCCGCTTGCGGCCAATCCGTGCGAGCCGATTTCGCGGTCGCGCGCATCGAACAGCGTCGCCTCCGGGCCAATGAACACCCACGCATCCAGACCCTTGTCCTTGCGGCACTCATAGATCTGGACGCCTTTGGCACTCGCCGCTGTCGCGAGAGACTGACCGGCGGGGACCGCGAGCGCGGCCGGAACCGCCACCGGCGGCATGCTGTTGCAGGCGGCAAGCACCGCGGCGGAAGCGCCGACGAGGAGCTGCCGCTTCACCGCCGCGAAGCGCAGCTCGCAGCGATCGGAACCGGGCGGAATTGTCCGGGTGGGACGGGTAGTGCTGTGAATGGAATTCATGTTTCCTCCGGAGTGTGGTGTGGAAAGGGGGGCGGCGCGCCATCCTTTCCACGACGTACGAGAGCGGAACGGATTCGGATGCAGACTCGGCGAAATGAACCGACGGGTCTGCGGCGCTGCCGATTCGTCAATACGTGTAGCTGTTACCGGCGGAATAACCGGAGCTGTCGTTGTGCGCGGCCTTCTTCGATGCGCTGCGCAGCGCATGCCAGACGCCGCCCTGGTTGTCGCCCTTGGTCTCGCCCGGCTTCGCGTCGCCGGCGAAGAAGTACAGCGGCTTGCCCTGGAAGGCCCATTGCTGCGTGCCGTCGTCGCGCAGGACGATCGAAAAGTCGCCACCTGCCAAGCTGGCGTTGCCGACGGTGAAGGCCGGCCACGCCGCGACGCAGCCGCCGGCGCAGTTGCTCTTGCCCGCGCTGTCCTTGTCGAACGTGTAGAGCGTGCGGCCGTCGCGATTGCTCAGGACGCCGTTCGTTTCGATGGTGGGGTTGGCCTGGACGGTGGCGGCAGCGAATAGCGCCGCCAGCAGGAATGCGTGTTTCATTGTGATCCTCACAAGGGGTTGGTCGGAATGGATGACTCGGCCATCCTTCTGATCACCACTTACGAGGCGGGCGCGCATTCGGATGCGGCCCGATGCGAAAAAATTCCTTGCGGCGCTACCTCCGGGAGCATCCCTATGTTCAGCTTGAGCTGACCACCGATGAGGGCTTCGTCGACATCGTCGAGAGAGGTTTCGATGCCGGTGTCCGCATGGGCGAGAGCCTCCACCGGGATATGGTGGCCGTCCCCCTCGGTGGACCGGTCACCGTCGCGGTGGTTGCTTCACCGGAGTACCTGCGGCGGGTTCCTGCTCCCCGCCACCCGGATGAACTGGTGCGTCACAACTGCGTGCGCGTCCGCTTTGCTGGCACGGGGGTGATCTACAAGTGGGAGTTCCAGGTCGATGGACGGCTGGTGGAGTATGAGGTCAAGGGCAACCTGACCATCAGCGACACGCTGTTCAGTGTGGACGCGGCACTCGAGGGCGTCGGTTTGGCCTACACCTTCGAACAACTTGCTCTACCCCATATCCGAGCCAAGCGGCTGAAGCGCGTGTTGACCTCGTTCTCGCCGACGTTCCCGGGCTTTTACCTGTACTACCCCAGCAGGAGCAACCAGCCAACGAAATTGAAGGCGCTGATTGAGTACGCCAAGCGTCGCGCGCCTTGAGAGCTTCCGGAAGGATCCGGAGTTCGCGGCCGAGTACCTCAATGCGGTTCTGGCCGATGGCGATCAGGAGGAACTGATGGTTGCTCTGCGCTACATGGCGGAGGCCTTCGGTGGTGTACCCAAGCTCGCCGCCCGCGCCCAACTCAACGCAACGACGCTATACCGAACCCTATCGCCGAAGGGGAACCCGGAGCTGAAGAGCATGGCAGCACTGCTCGAAGCAATGGGGATGCGCCTCGCGGTTCGGCCAATCATCGAGAAGAGAATCGCCGGATAGCGGACGCTGCTGTTTGAGAGTCCGGTCCTTACCAATACTCAAAGGAGGCGAAGCCCCAAAGAAACTCGACGCCGTCACCGCGCGGTGCGCTCGGGGAGCGGCCATCCAGCAGGCCACGCGCGCAACGGACTAGTTGCCGTTCGCGATCAAGCCATCGCGGGACGCGATGCGCAGGAACTGCGCCGCATTGTCCGCGCCGAGTTTCTGGCGGATCGCCCATTGATGATTGGCAACAGTCTTGACGCTCAGGCAGAGCTTGTCGGCAATTTCGCGCACCGGGTGACCGAGCGCCAGCAGGCGCGCAATCTCGAATTCGCGCGTCGACAGCGTCGCTATTCCCCGCTCGCCGCCCATGTCCTGCAGCGCGAGTGAATGTGCGATGTCGGGGCTGAGGTAACGCCGTCCCAGCGCGATCACGCGCACCGCATCGACCAGCACATCTGGCGCGCTCGCTTTGGTCACGTAGCCCAATGCCCCGGCCGCGAATGCGTGCCGCGGAAAAATCGACTCGTCGTGGATGCTGAACATCAGCACCCGAGCCTCCGGTGCGCGGGCGAGCAGCCGGCGCAGCGCTTCGATGCCGCTGACGTCCGGTAGCGAAATATCCATGACGACGACGTCCGGCACCGTTTGCGCGTAGATGCGCACGGCCTCGGCCGCCGTGGCTGCTTCGCCGACTATGCGCAGATCGCCAGCTCGTTCGAGCAGCCGCCGGTACCCCTCGCGGACGACGGCATGGTCGTCGACAAGGAGCACGCTGATGGCAGGCTTCATGCGACCTCCATTCGCGGTAGCGGTATGCGTGCCTCGAAGCCGAAGCCGCGCGTTCCCGCGCTCGCGACGTCGAGGCGGCCGGCCAAGGCCTCGACGCGCTCGCGCATGCCGACGAGACCGATGCCGCGTGTCGCTGTGTCCGCCGCACGTCCGATGCCGTCGTCGCGCATGGCAAGCACCACTTCTGCCCGTTCCGCGGTCGCGCAGGGACGCCGGGTCAACGTGATCTCGACCAGTGCCGCGTGTGCGTGCTTGGCGACATTGGTGAGCCCTTCCTGCAGAAGACGGTAGAGCGTGATGTTGGTCGCCTCGTCGAATTCCCCCAGCTCTCGATCGATCGTCAGTCGGAACACGACGGCGGGCAGCCTGCGCTGCCATCCATCAACGCAGTGCTCGATCGCCGCCGGCAGGCCGAGCTCGTCCAGGCCCGTGGGACGCAGCCGCCGCACGATGTCGCGCACGACGCTCTGCACGTGATCGACCGTGGCTACGATCGCCGCCGCCGCGTCATCGGCATTCCCTTTGCAGTCCGCGCGGCCGTCGCGGAGGCACACTGCATCGATCTTCACGGCGTTGAGGCACTGGCCGAGTTCGTCATGCAATTCCCGCGCGAGGCTCCGCCGCTCCTCCTCCTGCACTCGCAGGGCTGCGAGCGCGAGGTCGCGGTTCTCGGCGAGCGCGGCGCGCAGTCGGTCCTCGACGCTGCGTCGTAGTGCGAGCTCTATCCGCGCTTCGCCGACGCGCCGCCACGCGTACCACGCCAGACCACACGCCAGGAACAGCAGCACGCCGGGCAATTCGTCCACCTGGTAGTACTCGTGCGGCCGCGTCCATGCGTGCACGTGCTCGAAGATCTCGAATTGAATGCTGAGCAGTGCGAACGCCAGCGCGCCGCCGATGAGCATCAGGAGATCGCGGCGTGCCGCCGTGAGATCGTGCAATCGGTTGTCCATCCGGCGTCCTCCATAGTGCTTTCAAATCCGCCGGGCGCCCGGATTGGGTGCGTCCGATCGGGAGTTTTTCCCGGGTGTTTTCGGGAAGTCATCGCCGCTGCGGGACCTGCTCGGATGCAATCCTCCGGGCAGCGCCGCCCGTGCTCGCGGCGCTTGGCGAACATAAGACAACGGTCGACGAGGAAGCGCAAGTGTCCCTGGTCCAATCGCGGCGCGCGTTTGTCTGCGCCGTCGTCTGCGTTTCGCTTGCTCCGGGACACGCACTCGCCGAGGACCCGATCGAACTGCCAGATAGTCGAAGTGGTGGGTACGACGCCCCTTGCCCGGACTCGGCCAGCCGCTGGAACAGATTCCGGCGCCCGTGCAGACGGCGAAGTCGCAGGAGATCCTGCGCAGTAACGCGACCGACCTCGCGGGGTTCATGAATCGCTTCCTCGGCAGCGTCTACGTCAACGACATCCAGGGCAATCCGTTCCAGGCCGACGTGACCTACCGCGGTTATGTCGCGTCGCCGCTGCTGGGCACGCCCCAGGGCCTTTCGGTCTACATGGATGGCGTGCGCCTGAACCAGCCCTTTGGGGATGTCGTGAGCTGGGATCTCATCCCCCTGAGAGCGATATCGTCCATTGCGCTGCAGCCGGGATCGAACCCGTTGTTCGGCCTCAACACGCTCGGCGGGGCGCTGTCGATGGAAACGAAGGACGGTCGCTCGAATCCCGGAACGGTCCTGCAAGGGACTTACGGCCAGTACGGCCGCGAATCGGTGCTCTTCGAGTCCGGGGCAGCCTGGGACAACGGCATCGACGTCTACGCGACCGGCACCCTGTTCAGAGAAGATGGTTGGCGCGACGACTCACCGTCGCGCGTCGGACAGATCTTCGGCAAGGTCGGTTGGCGTGGACCGCTGTCGTCGGCGTATCTGACGCTGGCGTACGCCGACAACGATCTCACCGGCAATGGATTGCAGGAACAACGCTTCCTCGCGCGGGACTACGCGAGTGTGTATACGAAGCCGGACACAACGGACAACCGGGCTCTCTTCATCAACCTGGTCGGTCAGCACACGATCAAAGAGGACGTTCTCGTCTCCGGCAATGTCTTCTACCGCAACATCAAGACCTCGACCTTCAACGGGGACATCAACGAGGAATCGCTCGATCAGGCCCTGTACCAGCCTAACGCTGCCGAGCAGGCGGCACTGGCGGCCGCCGGTTACATTGGCTACCCCAGTGCAGGGGAGAGTGCGTCGAACACGCCGTTTCCCTACTGGCGCTGCATTGCCAACGCGCTGCTCAACGAAGAGCCGAACGAGAAGTGCAACGGCCTCCTCAATCGCACGAACACCTCGCAGTCCAACTGGGGAACCTCCGGCCAGGTGACGTTCTGCGCAGAACCTGGCTGGACAGCCGAACCAGCTGATCGTGGGCGCGTGGTACGACGCGAGTCGCGTCACGTTCACGCAGTCCTCGCAGTTCGGCTACCTGACGCCGGAGCGTGCGGTCGTAGGTGTCGACGCCTACGCCGACGGAACCCAGAATTCCGAGGATGCGTTCGATGCCCGCGTCAACCTGGTCGGCACCTCGAGCACGCTGTCGTTCTACGCGACCGACACGCTGCGTCCTCGGCAAGTCCTGGAGCGTCACGCTGTCGGGGCGGTACAACCGTACGCGCGTGGACAACGAGGATCAACTGAACCCGGGCGGAGGCAGCGAATCGCTGGACGGTCACTACACCTACAGCCGCTTCAATCCGGCGCTGGGACTGACCTTCTCTCCGACCGCCTTCGTCAACGCCTATGCGGGATACAGCGAAGGCAACCGCGCGCCGTCGGCCATCGAGCTGGGCTGTGCGAATCCTGAGCAGCCGTGCAAGCTGCCCAATGCCATGGCCGGCGACCCGCCACTGAATCAGGTCGTGGCCAAGACCTGGGAACTGGGTGTGCGGAGCGGCCGCGGGTCCAAGCTGCGCTGGAATCTCGGCGTATTCCGGACCGAGAACCAGGACGACATCCTGTTCGTCGCCGACGAACAGTCCGGCTTCGGCTTCTTCCGCAATTTCGGCCAAACCCGCAGGCAGGGAGTCGAGGCCGGCGTTGCCGCATCGCTCGGTGCCGTGCGGATCGGCGCCAACTACACGTACCTCGACGCGACCTACCAGTCGACCGAAACGATCAACGGCGCCGGCAACAGCAGCAATGATGGCCCGGCACCGGGTTTCGACGGCAACATCGTCGTGCACGCGGGTGACCGCATTCCGCTGATCCCGCAGCAGCTCTTCAAGGCGTATGCAGACTGGGATATCACGCCCGAGGTGTCGCTGAACCTCGACCTGCTGGCAGCGTCGGGTTTCTACGCCCGCGGGAATGAGAACAACCAGCACGCAGCCTGATGGTGTCTACTACCTCGGGCCCGGCAAGACGCCGGGATATGCGGTCTTCAACCTGGGTGGTGCGTGGCGCCCGTTGCCGGGGCTGCAGTTGTTCTTCCAGGTCAACAATTTGTTCGACAAGCAGTACTACACGGCCGCGCAGCTCGGAGCGACGGGCTTCACCGACAGCGGCAGCTTCATCGCTCGACCTTTCGCCACTCCGGTGATCGACGGGGCGCGGCCGATAGTGCACGCAACGTTCTACGCGCCCGGCGCCCCGCGAACAGCGTGGATCGGGGTGAGTTACGCGTTCGACAGGCCGGCACGCTGATACAGCCCGCCGCCGGGAATTCTGAGGCGACCAGGCAGGTCTGCTTTCGGCGTGCAGCGGATGTCAGTGTTGGGTCGCTGGATGTCCAGCTCCACCGAGTCTCAGGTCGGCCAGTAACGGACGTCGCAAATTGGGGGATGAATCCGCTGAAGCGGACATAGTTCACGCCGACCAATTCACACTGGACGCGCGGCCCCACGGATGCAAAGATCGCGGCCGCTGCATCGTCGTGAGGAGGCCTGCCCGTGTCTCCCACACCCGGCATCGCATCGTCACTGGCACGCGCCCCGCGGCCCGACCGGCCGCTGCTCGTCGTTGGCTTGCTTCTCGTCTTGGTAGTCGTCTTTGCCGGCTTTGCGCCGACGTTCTACCTGAAAGGCTTGTTCGGCACACCGCCACTATCGAACCTGCTGTTTGCGCATGGCCTCGTGATGTCGACCTGGGTGGCGCTTCTGGTCGTGCAGACCGCGCTCGTAGAGGTCGGTCGTACCGATCTGCACCGCCGGCTTGGAGTTGCCGGCGTCGGCGTTGCGGTTCTGGTGATTGTCATCGGCACGGCGGCCGCGCTAGATGCCGGGCGACGTGGATTTTCGCCCACGCCGCAGGTGACGCCGTTGATGTTTATGGCGATCCCGCTGGTCGATCTTCTTGTGTTCTCGATCCTGGTTGGGACCGCGGTGGCCAAGCGACGCAAGAGCGCCACGCACAAGCGGCTGATGCTGCTCGCCACGGTGAGCCTGCTGACGCCGGCCGTGGCGCGGCTGCCGATCGACGCTCTTAAGCAGTTTGGCTTGCCCGCGTTCTTCGGGGTAACGATCGCCTGCGTGCTCCTCGTCGTGGCGATTGATACCGTTCGCCATCGCCGATTGCATCCGGCGTTCGGCTGGGGTGCGGCGCTGGTGATCGCGGCGGTACCGGCGCGGATCGCCCTCGCTCAGAGCGACGCGTGGGTCTCTATCGCGGGCCGGTTGGTCGCGCTCATTAGCTAGACAAAGCGGATTCACACACTTTGCGCGAGCGTCGCGCGCGTTGAGCGACATCGTCCGCTTCCGAAAGCTTCATCAATCTGCTTGTTCTCGCGAGCAACCCAAACCTTATCCCTTTAGTGACTATTTCTTTGGCGACGCCTCGACCGGGTATCCGGCTTCTTCCCAGGCGGGAAAGCCGCTCGAAAAGTAGTACACCCGCTTGAATCCCCACGTCACGGCCTTCGCGCTGGCATAGGCCGAGTCGGGGCAGTTCTTGCCGTGACAGGACAGGACCAGCTCCTCATCCTTGCCGACGATGCGCGACAGGGTGTCCCGTGACAATTCGGTGGCGACGTCAAGGTTGAACGCGCGTGGAACATGGCCGTTGGCGAAGTCCTTGGCAGCGCGCACATCCACGAATTTGACGCCGCGATCGTGCAGCGTCTTTGCTTGCTTGTGATCGATCGTGGTGGCGCCAGTAACGTCGTAATAACCCTCGCCGTTCTTGTGCAGCAGCCGGCGAAATTTTTCTAAGGGTATATCGGTTCCCGCGCCCTCCGGAACACCAGCCTTGCGCAGGCCCTCCATCAACCGGTCGCGGTATGCCGGATCGTAGTTGAAGATGTCGCCGTACCACCACCAGCCTCCAGACATCTGCACGGTAACGCTGTTTAAGTTCGCCGCCTCGGTCAATTGATTAAGTGTCCTCATAGCCTCGGGGATGCCACTGTTACGGCCAAGATGTCCAAGGCTCGCAATCAGTGTGACGTAGTCGTCCGCGACATCGGTTTTCAGTGCCAAGAGTCTCTCGAGGGTCCCGACCGCTTCCTCGTAACGTTGCTGGTGGAAAAGCGACATCGCGAGCACGCGCAGATAGTCCGGCGAATACAGGGGATCGAGCCGCATCGCCCAGCGCACTGACTCCTCGGCCTCCGCCGCCCGCCCCGTTGCATTGAGGATGCGCGCCTTGCTGAGGTAGTTGTCGGGATCGTTCGGGGCAAGCGCCATGGCCTTGCCAATCTCGGTGAAGGCCTCCTTGTAGCGCCCCTGCTTCGAGAGGAACTCGGCCGACACGGCGTGAGCCAGCGCATTGGGTTGCCGCATCGCCTTGACGAGCGCCGCTTGCATGCGGTCGAACGCGCGCTGGAATCCGCCCTGGGTGGTTAACTCCCAGTAGGATTGGGCGATCCGCCAGGACGCCGCCGCCACGGCGGCATGTGCTCGCCCGTACTCGGGGTCGAGCGCGATCGCCTGCTCGAACAATGCGATCGCCTTCTTGGTTTCATCCTCGGAGCCCTGGCGATAGTGTGCCCAGCCCCGCAGGACCGCATCGTAGGCTTGGGCGTTTCGGGTCTCAACACTTCCAACTCTCGTCTGTTCGTCGCGAGTGAGGTTTACCGCAAGCGCGGCGACGATTTGCCCGATGACTTTGTCCTGCAGCGCGAAAATGTCCCGCATCGACCCGTCGTAGCGCTCCGCCCACAGGTGCTGGCCACCGAGCGCATCGACGAGCTGCGCATTGACGCGAACGGTGTCACCCTCGCGCCTGACACTTCCCTGCAACAGGTAGCGCACGCCAAGTTCCTTGGCCACCTGCTGCACCTTCACGGACTTGCCCTTGTAGGTCGAACTGGAGTTGCGCGCAACGACCAGGATTCCGGAGAGCTTGGAGAGATCCGTGATGATGTCGTCGGTCATGCCATCGGCGAAGTAACTGTTCTCCGAACTGCCGCCGAGGCTATCGAACGGCAGCACCGCGAGGGAAGGCCGGTCCGGAAGCATTTTGGATGTGCTCGCTCTCGAGGCCCGTGCGTCAGCGGCCGTTGTTGGGGACAATGGGGCAGCGGCCGACGGCGGCGCGGTCTTGTGTTCGTAGCGCCAGAAAATGCCTCCGCCCAGAACCAACAGCAGAACAGCTGATGGTGAGTGCGGCTGTACTCCAACGCCGCGTGCCGCGGTACCAGAGCCAACGGAAACCAGGCTTGGCGGGCACAGCGGCGGCGAGCTCTTCCGGGTGAGATGCGTCGGAAGCCATGCTTCTCATGGGCTCGCTCGGCGACGGTGGGGCTGCTCTCGCCGCGTCTGCGTTCGGCTCAAGCGCAGTTGAGTCAGCGGACCCGATTGCACGTGTGAACCGGTATCCCGCACCGGCAATCGGGGGCAGGGAGGACGCCTCAGCCTCCTCAGGCTGTAGCGCAAAGCGGTATCCCTGCCCGGGGATGGTCGCAATGGCATTCTGACCGAGGACCTTGCGCAAGGTGCTGATCTGCACCTGCAGGTTGTTCTCTTCCACAACGAGCCCGGGCCAGACCAGGTCAAGCAGTTCGTTCTTCGTGACCGTCCGGTCGCGCCGTTCGACCAGCGCCAACAGCAGGTCAAAGGCGCGCGCCCCCAGCGGTGCTGGGTGCCCATCGATCAGCAACTGTCGCTCGGTTGGCCGGATCTCAAAGTGATCGAATCGGTAGGGAGTCACCAAGTGGGTCCGTATGTGCAGCGGACGCGCTGCACACTTTACGCGCGGAATCTCGAATTCAGAACGTTTCAGCCCTGAATTCAGGCCGCTCAAGGACTGAAACGGGGGTCGGCCGGCACAGTGCGTCCGTCGTCCACGGCACCCCGGAGATTCCGATGAACCGCTCTTTCCAGCCGACCACCGCGCTACTGCGTTCCGTGTTTGCCGCTGCTGCCGTCCTGGCCACGCTCGTGGTTGCTGGCGGAATCGAGGGACTAATCGCCCACTACGGCGCAGAGCCGCAGTTGGCGAACGCCCAACTCAACCGCCTGGCGCAGCGCTAACGGCACTGCGCCAGGCGGCACCCTGGCGAGTGAGTTGGCCAGCGCCGATCAAGACATAGAGTTGAAGGCAATTCGGGCCATCGATCGTCGGCCTACTTGGGTCGGCCTTTGAACTGACCACCGATGAGGGCTTCGTCGACATCGTCGAGAGAGGTTTCGATGCCGGTGTCCGCATGGGCGAGAGCCTCCACCGGGATATGGTGGCCGTCCCCCTCGGTGGACCGGTCACCGTCGCGGTGGTCGCTTCACCGGAGTACCTGCGGCGGGTTCCCGCTCCCCGCCATCCGGATGAACTGGTGCGTCACAACTGCGTCCGCGTCCGCTTTGCCGGCACAGGGGTGATCTACAAGTGGGAGTTCCAAGTCGATGGACGGCTCGTGGAGTATGAGGTCAAGGGCAACCTGACCATCAGCGACACGCTGTTCAGCGTGGACGCGGCACTCGAGGGCGTCGGTTTGGCGTACACGTTCGAACAACTTGCTCTACCCCATATCCGAGCCAAGCGGCTGAAGCGCGTGTTGACCTCGTTCTCGCCGACGTTCCCAGGCTTTTACCTGTACTACCCCAGCAGGAGCAACCAGCCAACGAAATTGAAGGCGCTGATCGAGTACGCCAGGCCTCGCGCGCCTTGAGTGACATCGTCCGCTTAGGGTCGCGGCGCTGGCGAGAGCGACCGCCTATCGGAAACCGATGGGCGCCCATGACCCAGGGTCCGGAATGGCTAGCGCCATCTTCGCTTATAGGCGAAGATGGCGCTATGAAAACAGCTGCTCTCAGGGCTAAGCCCGCGAAACCGCGTACGACGCGCAAGGCGGCGCCATATCGCGCGCACGATGTTGCGACGGTGGAGAGCTTCCGGAAGGATCCGTGAGTTCGCGGCCGAGTACCTAAATGCGGTTCTGGCCGATGGCGATCAGGAGGAACTGATGGTTGCTCTGCGCTACATGGCGGAGGCCTTCGGTGGTGTACCCAAGCTCGCCGCCCGCGCCCAACTCAACGCGACGACGCTATACCGAACCCTATCGCCGAAGGGCAACCCGGAGCTGAAGAGCATGACAGCAATGCTCGAAGCAATGGGAATGCGCCTCGCGGTTCGGCCAATCATCGAGAACGCACACTGACCGCGCGCCCTCAATCCCGATACCCCGCCTCATGCTGGTCGCCCCGGTCCAGGTGATCTGACATCGACGCCTGGATGCTTTGATTCGGCTGGTCAGTACAACGCATTTGCGGGAGCCGATCGTCGGGGCGTGAATCCTCCATTGGCGTCGGCGGCGCCATCTGCTATCAGTACTGCACATGCCTGCAATGGCAGGCACGCGCTCCCCGCCACGCGGAGAATCCCTGTGGAAGAGCCCGCTGATCCGGCACCGGTGGACTTTGGTGCCGACACGATGTTCGCCGAGACGTACCGCGAGTTGCGCCGCCTTGCGCATGCGCGCCTGCGGTCCGGCGGCCGCAACACGGTGCTCGATACCACGGCGCTGGTGCACGAGACCTATCTCAAGCTTTCGGCCAACGCGGCCGTGAAATTTCCGGATCGGCCGCGATTTCTCGTTTATGCCGGCAGGGTGATGCGATCGGTGATTGTCGATCTGGCGCGGCAGCGGGCCACGGACCGCCGCGGCGGTGGTGCCGTGCATCTGACCTTCACCACGCAGGCCGACGAACATGCTGCCGACGCCGACGAGATCATGCGGGTGCACGAAGCGCTGGCCGGCCTGGAGAAGGTCGATCCCCGGATGGCCGCGGTCGTGGAGTTGCGTTACTTCGGCGGCATGACAGATGCGGAGATCGCGGAGGCGCTCGGCGTGACCGACCGCACCGTGCGGCGCGACTGGGAGCAGGCGCGGCTCATCCTCGCCGAGGCACTGAAAGCCTGAGGCGGCTGCGCCGGAGGTGACGGCGATGCAGGGACAGTTCGATCTGGCGCCCACCGAGTGGGCCACGCTGCGGCGATTGCTGGGTGATGCGCTCGATCGTCCGGCCGCCGAGCGCGCGACCTGGGTCGAACAACTCGACACTCAGTTCGATGTGTTCAAGCCGCGTCTGCGCGCTTTGCTAGAACATGCGGCACGCGCCACCGGCGCGCTGCCGCTGGATACGCTGCCCAAGATCGAGACCGCGCAGTTCCTGGACGGCCGCCGCCCTGGCGAGCAGGGCCTGCGGGCTGGCGCCAAGGTCGGACCGTACGAACTGATCCGCCGGCTCGGCGAAGGCGGCATGGGCGAGGTCTGGCTGGCCGAACGCACCGACATACTGCAGCGGCGCCAAGTGGCGCTCAAGTTGCCTCGCCTCGTGACGGGGCGCGCCGAGTTCGGCGAGCGCCTGGAGCGCGAGCGCGAAATCCTCGCCGCACTCGAACACCCAAACATCGCGCGGCTGTACGACGCCGGCCTCACGGCTGACGGTCAGCCGTATCTTGCGCTGGAGTATGTCGAAGGCGAGCGCATCGACGCCTACTGCAAGCGCAAGGCGCTCGATGTGCCCGCCCGGCAGCGGCTATTCCTGCAAGTGGCGCGCGCGGTCGCTCATGCGCATTCGCGGCTGGTCGTTCACCGCGACCTGAAGCCCGCCAACATCCTCGTTACCGAGTCGGGCGAAGTGCGGCTGCTCGACTTCGGCATCGCCAAGCTCCTCGAAGACGGCCGCGCCCAGGAAACGGAACTGACTCAGCTCGCCGGCCGCGCACTCACGCCTGACTATGCCGCGCCTGAGCAGATCCTCGGCCAGCCTATCGGCACCGCGGCGGACATCTACGCGCTCGGCGTGGTGCTGTTCGAGCTGCTGACCGGCAGCCGTCCCTACCAGCTCAAGCGCGAGTCGCGCGCCGCACTGGAAGAGGCGATCGTGCAGGCCGACGTGCCGCGGCCGAGCAGCCTGGTCACTGATGCGAAGCTGAAGCAGCGCCTGCGCGGCGATCTGGACACGATCGTGCTGAAGGCGCTGAAGAAATCGCCGGCCGAACGCTACGGGACGGTCGAGGCGCTCGCCGACGATATCGAGCGGCACCTCCAACGCCGACCGGTCCTGGCACAGCCGGACAGCCGCCTCTATCGCCTCAGCCGCTTCGTCGCACGCAACCAGCTGGCGGTGGGCGCCTCGGCCATGGTGCTGTTGGCGATCGTGGCCGGGGCCGGCGTGGCCCTATGGCAGATGCAGATGGCGCGCAGCGAACAGCAGCGCGCCGAAAGCGTGAAGGACTTCATCGCCTCGGTCATGCGCGACAGCAATCCGTACCAGAACAGCAGCGACCGTCCCGTAACTGCCGTCGACCTCCTGCGTCGTGCCGAGCATCGCATCGACCGCGAACTCGGCGCCCAGCCCGCAGTACGCGCCGAGTTGCTGCGAATACTCGGTGCCAGCTACGCGGGATTGTTCGACCACGCACGTGCCGAAGCAGTGCTGGCGCGCGCACTCGCGGCAACGGAGCAGTCGGCGCGCGAAAGCGACGCCTTGCTGATCGCCGATCTGCAGGTGCAGCTCGGAGAAATCAAGAAGCTGCTGGGCAAACGCGACGAGGCGAAGGCGCTGCTTGCAACTGCGCTGGGGTCACTCGATCGCAAAGGTCTGACGCAAACCGATCCCTACATCGACGCCCGCTTGCTCGAGGCAGGTATCGCGATCGACGAGGGCGATCCACAACGCATCGAGTCGGCGGCCAAGTCGGCTCTCGCGGTCAGCACCGCGCTGCACGGCGAGATCAACGCGCGGACCGCCGGTGCGTACGGCCTGCTGGTGCGCGCCTACGGCATGCAACGCAAGCTCGACCTGAACGTCGCCGCGGCCGAGAAGAGCTACCGGTTGCTGCTCGCACTTCATGACAACAATCCGATGCATCCGGAAGTCATGGAGGCGCAACACACCTACGGCGCGGCTCTGATCGACCAGGGTCAGTTCGATGCGGCGCTGGTCCACGTGCAGCAGTCGCTCGAAAATGCCGTCGCGGTCTATGGCGAGCGAAACATGATGAGCGCGCATTTTCGAGCGCGGCTCGGCCTGCTGCAGATGTTTCGCGGGGAATTGGCTGTCGGCCTGTCCACGTTGCAGGACGCACAACGGTTCCTCGCCGGGACCGACCAGACCCGCAACTTTGCTGCGGCCGGCCGCCTCCGTGCGATCGGTCGTGGACTGATCTGGCTGCAGCGCCCTCAGCAGGCATTGCAGCCTCTGGGCGAGGCCATCGCAATCCTGGACGAATCGCGCAACGAACGGGCAACGCTGATCACGCAAGCCGACTATGCGAATGCCTTGATTCAGCTGGGTCGACTCGACGAGGCCGACCAGTTGTTGGCAACGGTCACGCGCAGAGGCAAGGCGCTGGATCCGCCGGAGGTACCGCATCAGGCGCTGGCGCGGCTGCACCTGGCACGCGGCGAAGCCGGCCTGGCGCAGCCGTTGCTCGAAGCCGCACTGACTCCCGCGCGCGCCGATTTGAAACATGTATTTCTGCCGGAAATCCTTTCCGATCTGGGATTTGCGGCGCTCGAACAGCACGCGTTCGCGGAGGCCGAGAGCCGCTTCCGGGAGGCTCTCGACGTGCTGGATGCCAAGCAGAAGACGTTGACGCCGGTGCGCGCCAACATCTGGCTGGGACGCGGCCGGTCCTACCTGGGACTGGCGCGTGCGAGCGACGCCGCACCACTGCTGAGACAGGCCGACGCTTTCTGGCGCGACTTCGCTCCCGACAATCGCTCGGCCGGCGAAACCGCGTTCTGGCTCGGCGAGTGTTATTCCGCGCTCGGCGGCTCGAAAGACACCAAGCCGCTCTACTCTCGCGCCGAGAAGATCCTCGCTCGGTCGCCGTTCCCGGGCGACGCCAAGCTCGTTGCGCTCGCGCGCGGCCGATAACTGCACGGTCGGATTTGCTGATCGACGGGCTGCGCTTTCACGCTGGCCACGATGCGCATGCTTCCGGCGCAGCCGGTGTGCGTCGAAGCGTGAATATTCAGCACTTCCGCGCGCGCTGTCCGGATCGCCCCGACGATCCCGTTCTTACCTGCATGGTCACCGCCGGTACTCGGCTCGGGAGAATGGGATGAAGGCATCTTCGAGACCCGCTTTCGATTCAATCGCGTGTCTGCTCGCAGCCGTCGCGCTGACCGGCATGACACCGGGCGCAGCGGCAGCCGAAGCAGCGCCGACGCTACGCCAGCAGGCATATGTCGCCTTCGACAGCAGGGACTACGCGCTCGCGCTGGTGCTGTTCGAGCGCGCCGCCGCAGCGGGCGACCTGCTGGCCGCGGAACGCGCAGGCGAGATGCTGCTCGAGGGCCAGTCTTCCGAGAGAGCCGGCGTGCCCGAGGATCTCGCCCGCGCTTCGGTGTTGCTTCGCCGCGCCTCCTGTGCCGGCAGCGCATCGGCCGCCGCATTGCTGGACGAGCTGCGCCGGAGGCTGGACGCGCTCTCGTGCGGGAATCAGTGATTTGCAGTCGTATGGAGGTGCAGATGAGCGCAATCTACGGTGAAAGCGTGGTCGGGCTCTCAGTCGACGGCAGACCGATACGCGCAGGCGTGTACGACGAGAATCAGGTGCGAGCGGCGGCCGGCGTCACGCTCGTGCTCGGCGCCTTGGCATTCGTCCATGCCTACTTCGCCAAGCAGTACGTGCCGATCCAGATCGTCACGGTGTTCTTCTTCGTCGAGTTCCTCGTGCGTGTCACGGTCGGCCTCCGTTACAGCCCGGTCGGCGTGGTGGCGAAGCTCCTCGTTGTGCGCCAGCAGCCGCACTGGGTCTCGGCGAAACCGAAACGCTTCGCCTGGACGCTGGGATTGCTGATGTCACTGGCGATGGCGGTGATCACCAACGTCAACATTCGAGGCACGTTGCCGCTGACGATCTGCCTGCTCTGCATGACGCTGATGTGGCTCGAGGCCGTGCTGAGCCTGTGCCTCGGCTGCGAGATCTATGGACTGCTGGTGCGCCGCTGCTGGGTCGCGCCCGATCCGGCGATCGAGCTGTGCAGCGGCGATGTCTGCGTGATGAACGACCCGCCCCGGCCCGGCAAGTCCGCCCTGCGCCTGAATCCCTGACCGCCTGAGTCGGAGGAATTTCCGCATGAGCGAGGATGCACTGCTGGTTCACCGCTTCCCGACCGTCGCCCCCAAGTCCCGCGATCTGCACGCGACGCTCGCCACGATGCAGCGCAATCGCGGAGTCGAGTTGGGTCCGGTTCACACCGAACTTGCCAGTGCGCACTGTGACGGCGATCCATCCGGTGTGCGCGCTGGTGATCGCGGTTTACGGGAGCACACCGCGGTGAGTACGCGGCCGGTTGCCTTGCGCGACACTCACGAACGGCTGATCCAGACGCTGTGGTTCGAAGGCATCGGCATCGTACTCGTGAGCCCGCTGTACGGATTGGTCGTCGGGGCATCGATACAAGAATCCGCGCTCCTGCTGCTGGCGGTGTCGCTGGTGATGATGGCGTGGGCGGCATGCTTCAACACGGCGTTCGATTGGTTGGAGGCCCGCAAGGCGCGACGCTGCGCCAGCGCGCGACCGCCGCGTTGGCGCATCGTCCACGCCATTCTGTTCGAAACGACTTCGACGATTGTCACCTGCCCGCTGATCGTTGCTCTAACTGATCTGAGCTGGACCGAGGCACTGGCCGCCGATCTGATGCTGACGCTGACGTACGTGCTCTATGGCTACGTCTTCCATCTGGCTTTCGATCGACTGCGGCCGGTGCATTGATGTCTGTGGTCCCGGGCCAGTTTTGCGATTCGCATGCCGACCGCGCAAGAACGGTCGCAAGGCGGCCGTCCCCGGGCCCGCAACTCGAAGACCGCCACGCGCGGCGTCCTCGGCAGCGTCATGACGCAGTCGTGCGTGGGGTCGACGGCGTGAATATTCCGCACGCAGAGTGTGGTGAACCCTGCTGCAGACCGCAGGCGGCAGGGCCAAGATGACGTCGAGTAGGCAATAGCAGCGGCTCCATGCACCGATTAACGCGAGTACTTCTTGTTGCAATGGCTGCGGCGCTTGTCGCAAAGGCGGCAGCGACGATCGTCACTGCCGCACGCGGTCGCCGGAGTCCGTTGCTTGTCGCCTTTTTTCGTCCGTTTTCGATTCATCCGATAGAGGCCGCGAATTTGCGCCCAAGCCCGGAGGCCACAATGGCTCATGCATTGCAATTGCACCGGGAATACCGCCGGACACTCGGCGGAGTCCGCACAGCGATCCGCGCCATCTTGAGCGCGGTGACCGCCGAACACACGCTGGCGCTGCGCGCGGCCACAAAAGCGGCGTTACCGCGGCAGAGCCTGGCCGAGGTACGCGCCATGTATGTGTCACCGCAGGAGCCGCGCCAGGAAGACGACGCTGTCGCACAGAGCACGAAGTCCGAATCTTGATACGACGGGCGGAAGGCCTGGAACGCTCGCGGAACGCACCTCTGTGTACGGTTCATCCCTGAGCAATGGCCGTTCGATCTGACTAGATCCGGGAGATTCAAGTGAACAGACTTCAGCTGCTCTCATTGTCGCTGACCGCAGTTCTGGCCGGATCTGTGCACGCTCAAGGGTGTTCGGGCGGCAGCGATGGCGGGATGGACGCCACCGGCAACCAGTGCAGCACGCTTGATGAGGTCGCGGCCTTCACGACCGGTTCGGCAATCACCGCGCCGAAACAAATCGCCAAAATGGGCAGCGTTCGGGCCTCGGCCTCGGCAGCGCACCCTGCGATTCGTTTGTCGAAGGCGTCGAGTCAAGATTCGGTGCCGACTGCCATGGCCCGCCTTGATGGCAAAGGTTCTTCGTTGCAAGTCAACCCGGCTAGATAAAAGAGCGCCGGCACCTCGGCGCCAATTGCCTGGGGCGGCCGATAGACGCCGAACCGCATCGGCAGTCCGATCGCCGTCGAATCGTGGCGATAGAAGCCCTGGACGGCTCCCCAGCACGCGTGCTCGCTCAGGACTGTGAGTGTCGACACCGTCAGTGAGACGGTCAGACGGAATGCAGCCGTCGACCGCGTTCAGGCGCAGTCGTCCGGATTCGTCGCAAAGACGGTCTGCGTCACGTGCCGCTGACTCAATTCCGCTTTTCGGTCGCGCGGCGCTGACGATCCTCGAGCTGCTTGGGATCGAACCGATTGTGCCGGGGGTCGACAGGTGCGCCGCCCGATCCGAATCGCCGTTGCGGACTCTGTTGAAGCGTGCGGATCTCGTCGATCGGCGGCGCATAGTTCGGCATGCGTGCGCGTGCGAACGACTGGCCGCTGCGTTCGACGAGCACGACGGTGAGCCCGGCGCGCGCCTCGTCCTCCGGCGCGGGAGCGAGGACGGAGCGGAATCCGACCTTGATCCGTGCGTCCGGCGCAAACTGAATCCAGTCGCCGATCTGCGGCGGTGCGCCCTTCCCAACGCGTTCTCCGGCGCGGAGATGCTGCGCGCCTTCGTTGTCGAGCAGGTCGCTTACCGCCGCATCGTCGATCGGGATCGCCAGTACCTTGCCGAGTCGGAGCTGAAGCGCCAGCTCGGTCGGGGGAAAAGGCCCGCCGCAACCGTCGATGGTCGGATCGCAGACCGGCGGCAGCGCGCATTTCTGCCCCGGCATGCAGCCCTGAGGCAGGGCCATCGCGATGCATGAGGCGCGGCTGCAGACGGCTACCGCCAATTCGCGCCAGCGGCCGGACTCACCGATCCTCGGCTGATCGACGATGACGTCGCCGATGCAGGTGATCGGGCGGCTGTAGCGCGAGATGCTGCCGCTGTATTCACGGCAGATCGCGTTGAACGAGCAGGATGTGTTGTTGCAGACCCTCAGCCGCGGACGCGGCCCCGGACCCGGCCCGAGCGGCGGTTCGAGTCCTGCCGGTCCGCAGGTGGCGTACCAGTACCGCTACGAACAAGAAGACCTTCATCCCGCCGCGCCTCCTCAGTTGATCGGTAAGTCAGCCGATTCCGGGCGGAGCCTACGCGGGCCCGAAAGTCCATCGAGCGCTGCATTCGAGCGCGTTTTCCCGCCCTTTCAGCACATCTACCGTCGCCGTTACCTTGCGACCTCGAACTCGGCCGTGGTGCCGGCGGAGAGGTCGGACGGGCTCGGCGATGAAGTCGAACAGGCGGTCGCTGCCGTGCGGCCAGGAGCGGCCGACTCAAATCTGGAAGTCGACGCTGGCCGGTCGCTCAATTGCGGTCGGCCGGGACTCGGACGGGTCGCGCGGTGTGCCCGTGATTTCCGTCGCATGTTCCTTCACCACCACGCTCTTGTACTTGAGCAGCGCCAGGACGGTGGCTTCACCGAGCGCGACAAGATCGATCCGGCCCTCGCGCGCGGCAAGGGTCGCGCTTTGAACGTCTGCAACGATCTCGAGCACCAGCTCCAGCGGCGGCAGCGAGCTCCCCGCCACACGTGTGTCGAGGACAAGGTGCGAGGTTGATGCGATGTTGTGCCGCTCGACTTTGAGGAGCATCGGTGGTGGCCCCCGCGTCAGCGCACTCAGCTGGACCGCTCTGTGCATTGCGGGCACCTGTACCCACCCTTGTGCGAGCACGTCGAGAATGTCAACGTCGAGCGCGCGGTTCAGCTCGTCTGCCGCGCCTTCAGCGGCGGCGCCGCGTAGTCGCTCGAAGACTCGCGCAACGGCGGATTCGTCCCTGCTTTGTTCGAACAGCGCCCGCTCGACGTCATCGCCGCTGACCTCGATCGGCGCGTGCAGCCTGACCTGCTGCTGATGGTAATCGCTCGAATGCTCGATCGAGATCCCCGCGGCGCGCGAAAGAGGCGCCAGCGCAATCGTTGTTGCGGCGGGAACGAGCCGTGCAGCGCATCGGATTTCAGGCGACGTGCCGGTCTCTGAGAGGCCGCTGGCGTCGGATTCGGCCGGCCGCTGATCGACTGGCTGCTGATCGACTGGCTGCTGATCGACTGGCTGCTGATCGACTGGCTGCTGATCGACTGGCTGCTGATCGACTGGCTGCTGATCGACTGGCTGCTGATCGACTGGCTGCTGATCGACTGGCTGCTGATCGACTGGCTGCTGATCGACTGGCTGCTGATCGACTGGCTGCTGATCGACGGGCTGCTGATCGACTGGCTGCTGATCGACGGGCTGCTGATCGACCGGCTGCTGACGTTGAGGAAGCGTTGGCGGCGGCGCGCTTTCGCCAACCGCCAGCTGCCTGCGTAGCATCCGCTGACGCATCAGGACTGTGCCGGCCCACAGCCCGAACAAAACGCCAGCGCCGAAGATGAGCGCAGCGATGGCCACGAATGCGGTCGGAAATTGACCGCGTGCTCCGGGCGGATCGATTGGCTCCTGAGGCGGCAAAGGGACGGCCGTCGCCGTGGGAGCAAGGCTCGTTGCGGGCAACGGCGCAGACGAGGCTGCCGCCGCAGTAGCAGGCGCCGTGACCGGATTGATTGGCTCTTGAGGCGGCAAAGGTGCGGCCGTCGTGCCGGGCGCAGGCGCGGACGTGGCAGCAGCCGCAGTGGCCGGCGCCGTGACCGGACTCGTGCTCGCAGCGCCGGCAAGCGAGCCGTCCGATACCTGCAGGATGACCGTGCTCCCTGGGCGGCCGAGAGCGGCGGGTGCAGGTTCCTGCGCAAGCACCTCACCCGCCGGGGCCGCGCTGGCCGTTTCAATTCGTTCGACCTTGAACTTGGCCAGCGCGCGGGCAGCGTCCGTGTAGCTGCGGCCGATCACGTGCGGTATCGACTGGTTCTGGGGCGCGGAAGCCGGACTACCGGCAGCGCCGGACTTGGACTGCGTCGACGCTTTGGGTCGCGGTGCTTTCTTGGCCTCGCGGCAAGCACCGCGGCCCCGTACATACTCGCGCACCTCGGGCGAAAGCGAGTCGCACGCGGGCTGCGCTGTGGCCGCGGTCGCGCCGAGCAGCAACGCCGCGCACACCAGCCATGAGATCCTGCCTTGCTTCATGGCCCTCCGTCGGTTGCGTGCAGGAAATTAGCGGACCTCGGCGAGGTCACGCTCGGCAATTGTCCCGCTTACAGCGACCAGGTCAACACGTCGAAACGCGACGGTCACGACGCCTCTACGACCACATGTGCCGCATCCAGCCGGTTTGACGGGTCAAGCGGCATCGTGAAAGCTAGATCCACAAGCCCCGCAGCCGGCTGAGCGACCGCCATCTCGAATCCGAATTGTTCGGATTCACATTCCGGATTGGCCGACTATGGATTCCGGATCTGCCGCTGCTATTTTCCGGATTAGCCGGCTACAATCCGGCACCGAAATCGTCCCGCCCACGGCGAGCGCATGGCCAAGCCCACCGTTTATGCCCGAGGCATTCGCGCCCGGATCGCAGAGGCGCTGAAGGACACCCCGTCGTACTGGTCAACGGGCCGCGTCAGGCCGGCAAGACGACGCTGATACGGCAGTACGCGTCGGATCGCCGTCCCTACCTGACGCTCGACGACAGCGCCACCTTGAACGCCGAGCGCGACGATCCGCAGGGTTTCATCCGGCGGCTGGATACCGTGGTGATCGATGAAGTGCAGCGAGTACCGGAGCTGCTGCTGGCGATCAAGCTCGCCGTCGATCGGGACCGGCGTCCCGGGCGATTCCTGATCACCGGGTCGGCGGACGTGATGGCTCTGCCCCGAGTGGCGGACTCACTGGCCGGGCGCATCGAGGTGCTGTCACCACCGGCGGACCTCCGGCGGCAGCGGCCGACTCGTTCGCCGCCACCGGCCAGCTCCGTCGCTCGAACTTCTCCGCCAATTGCTCCGGAATGAATCGCGTCCGCGACGCGTAGACGTGCCGGTCGTCGCTGGCGCCCTGCTGGTGAATCCAGCAACCAAGCGCTAGCGCGGGCGCAGGCAGACACCATGCGCTCGCAGCACACGACGTAAGACCACCAGAGCTTCGCGCTCATCGTGCGATCCTACCTAGTCGGCTTGTTCGCGCGGCACAAGCGGCGCAGACTGCTCTGGCGATCAAGTCGACGGATCGCTCAATCAGCGTCGACCCAAAAGAGAAGAAGGAGAACGGTCTATGCGCCTGCTCTTCGTTTCCCTCGCCGCTGCCGCGGCCGTAGCAATATTTCCGGTAGCTCATGCCCAGAGTCCGAAAGGCGACGCGTGGGACATCACGTCGCAAATGGAGATGCCAGGCATGCCGACGGCCATGCCGGCCACCACCCAGCGCGTTTGTACCGCCAAGGAACAGCCGCCATTTCGGGCCCGCGAAGGCTGTCGGATCACCGACCAACAAAAACTACCGAATGGGTGGAGTTGGAAGATGGTTTGCAATGACGGCTCCACAGCCGACGGCAAAATGAGCTACCAAGGGATGGAGGCGTGGAGCGGCGTGATGAACATGAAAATGAAAGAGGGCGCGATGAGTATGAAGCTGGCCGGCAAGCGTGTCGGCGAATGCGACGCCGCTGCCAGTACCGGCGCGCCCAAGAAGTAGCCTTGCCGATAGGGACCCTTGCGCCAGCCGCGATACCGCTTCTAGCGGACGTTCGAAGAGGCGAATCGTGACCTGAAGAATTTTCTCCACTAACGACGTCGAGACGATGCACGCTTAACCGAGAGGAGCTGTGCCCAATGAGTACTACGCGACATGATCAGAGCACCATCCTTTCGCAAGCTGTCGAGCACGGAAACACTGTTTACCTGGCCGGCATCTTGGCGAAAGACTTGAATAAGGATGTCAGGGGGCAGACTCAGGAGGTCCTCGAGGAAATCGATCGGTTGCTCGCCAAATGCGGTTCGAGCAAGTCAAAACTAATTCAGTGCCATATCTGGGTGACGGACATACGCAACCGGGCGCCGATGAACGAGGTGTGGACCGATTGGCTAGACAAGAACAACCTTCCAGCGCGCGCATGCGTCGAGGCCAAACTCGCTGATCCCAAGGCTTTGGTCGAGATAATGGTCATCGCGGCGAAGTAGCCGCAAAGGACGTAGAGATGAGAGCTCTTCTGCTTGGCTTCTTGGCCTTTGCATTGAGCGCCTGCGCGACCATGCAGGTGGGCGGTCCAACAGTGTCGATACTTACCGATCTCGATCCGGCGAGTACGGACCGCACGGTGATCGTGGAGAGCATCACTGCAGATCGCAGCGGCGTGCTTTATCTCCCCGATCGGGTCACCGGAAACATTCTGCGCGTCGATCCCAAGTCGCCGAAAGCGGTTGTTGTCGGCAACATCGCGGCGCGTGAGATCGAGGGCAAAAAAGTCAATGCCGATCCTTCGGGCGTCGCGTTTGATTCTCAGGGCGATCTTTTCGTCGCGGTCGGTCCGTTCCGTGAAGTCATGCGCATCCGCGGTGCTGAGCTCAACCCGGCGAAGCCGGGATTGGCGCAGACCTTTGCGACAGGGACCGCTGGCGCTAATGGCATCGCCTTTGACGGGCGAGGGAAATCTTTTCGTCAGCGGCGCCGCCAGCGGAATCGTCTATCGCATCGGTCCGAATGGCGGCGTAGCCGAAGCCGCGGTGCAAATCGATAAGTACGTGCGTACGCTTCCCGACGGCAAGTTCCAGCAGCAGACAGTCGCCAACGGTGTCGCGTTCGATGCCAACAATGTGCTGTATGTCGCCGACAGCGCGCGCGGCGCGATTTGGAAGGTTGTGATCGGCCCCGATGGCAAAGGCGGTAAACCGGTGCTGCTGGCTCAGAGTCCGCTGCTTGAAGGAGCCGATGGTCTGGCCTTTGATCGCACTGGCACGCTCTGGGTTGTCGCCAATGAACTGAATGCCATCGTTACGGTGAAGTCGTCTGGACAAGTGCAGCAGATCGCAAGGAACGGCAGCCAGGGACCGTTGGAATTCCCGTCGGCAATCGTCTTTGTTGGCGACCGTGGTTATGTTTCAAACTACGACACACCACGGCGCGATAACTTGGACGCCAACGGGCTTACCGCTCGCGATGGCATCGGAGCTTCCATCGTTCTGATCGCACCTTAGGCGGCCGCGTAGCGGTGACGTTCCTAGACTTCGAATCCAGCTTCCGCACGAAGGTTGTCCGTTTCCGGTCCGGACAGCAATCGAGCGAAGCGCTGCGCAAGCTCGGGCTGGCGTGCGTCGGCCCAGACGGCAACTGAATAGACCGTCGCGAGTTCGAATTCTTTCGGCAGCGGACCAACCAGCGTCACGCCATCCGCGTATTTGATCTCGGTGATCTGCGTGCAACCGATCGGTGTGGTGCCACTGCTTTGCGCCATCGCGCGCATCGCCGTCGCACCGTTCGGATGCGGTCGCAACCGCGGCGCGACGTCTGCGAATATGCCGAGTTGCTCGAGCACTCGCTTGAAGTGAATCCCCGCCGTGGCACGCTGCGGATCTGGCAGAAAGATATCCGTCGCAGCGCGCAGACTTCGTTCCAGTGCTGCCCGATCCTTGATGTCCGGTAACGCGTCGCTCGCCCGAACGCCGATACCGGTACGCACTTGGCCCAGTGCGGTGCGCGTCGCCGCGACGACGTGCCCACGGGCTGCCAATTCATCGAGCATCGCCGCGGTCAGGATGAGCACATCGCACTGCTCACCGGTGAAGAGCTTCTCGCGGATCGCACCGACCGCACCGAAAGTCGTATGAAGCGCAACGCCGGTGTCCGCGAGAAATCGCGGGGCCATCGCGGCGACCAGGCCCTGCGCAGCACCCGCGCTCAGGACACGCAGGTCCTCGGGCGCGCGAGCGGTCATTGATCTGCTTTGGCTCCGGAGATCTTGACGATCCGATCCCACTTCGCAATGTCGTTGGTCATGAAGCGGGCAAACTCGTCCGGACGTCATCGTCATCGCGACTGCACCCTGCTTCGCCCACGCTTCGCGGACATCGGGTCGACTCGTGATGGTCGAGATCTCTGCATTCAGACGATTGACGATATCGCGCGGCGTGTTGCGCGGTGCCATGACACCCAACCAGATGACAGCCTCATAGCCCGGCACACCGGCTTCCGCCACCGTCGGAACTTCAGGCAACACCGCCGATCGCTTATCGCCGGTGGTGCCGAATGCCTTTACCTTTCCGCTACGAATGTGATCGGTCATCGTCGGCACTGCGTCGAACATCATCTGCACCTGTCCGCCCAGCGTGTCGGTGCGCGCACCGGCGCTTCCTTTGTAGGGCACGTGGACGATGTCAACGCCTGCCATCGCTTTGAACAACTCGCCCGCCATGTGATACGGCGTGCCGTTGCCGGACGACGCATAGTTAAGCTCCTTCGGCTTCGACTTGGCGAGCTTCAGCAGCTCGGCCAGATTGTTGGCCGGCACCGATGGATGGACGACGAGAACGAGATCGGAATAGTTGACGGGAGCAACCGGCACGAAGTCGCGCATCAGCTGGTATGGCTTGTTCGGAATCAGCGATTCGTTGACCGTGTGGGTGTTGGACATCATCAGCAGCGTGTAACCGTCTGCCGGGCTCTTCGCGACCGCATCGGTACCGATGATCGATCCTGCTCCCGGGCGGTTGTCGACGACGAAACTCTGCCCCAACGCATCCTGCAAGCGCTGGCCGATGACGCGCGCGTAAATGTCCGCCGGCCCGCCGGGCGAGAACGGCACGATGATGCGCACGGGCTTCGCCGGGTATTCCTGCGCGTGTGAAGCGATGCCGAAAAGCGCCAGCCATGCGACCAGCATCACCCTCAACGTTTGACGCGACATCGATGCCTCCCTGTACATGGCTCGTTGACACAAACGCGAAGGAACTCCTACTTCTTCTTCAAGCCATCGAGCAGCTTGCGGAAGGACCTCTCCGCGCTTGAAACGGTCTTCTCCGGACCGGTAAGTTTGAAGAAAACGTTGCCGCCCGGTCCCTCGACGATGGCGCCGAGAAGTCGGAAGCCGGGTTTGGGCGCAGTAGGTCCCATCATCGAGCCCCCGGCGTAAGTGCCTCTCACGTCAACCGCGGTTGCCGGCAAGCCGGCGATCGTTTCCTTCTTCACCTTGGCGTCCTTCGCCGCCGACGTGCCATCCGCTTTCTGGAACTGGTCGATCCAGCGCTTCACGTTGGCATCCACCCCGCCGCCGCTGCTCTCGCCGAAGTAGAAGACGGCCAGTTCGGCGGGCTCCGGGTCCCCCTTGGCAGCGGGAATGCTGTAGGTGGCAGCACGCATGGGCCGCTCGGCCTGCGCCTTCCACTCCGGCGGAGCGGTCCATGTCAGGCCGCCCGCCTGGTCGGCCCGGGCCATGCCCACGAGGGCGAGGCTCAACATCAGTACGGTAATCACGTGTTTCATTGGGTGAGCGTAACTGAAACAATGACAATGCGGCCGCGCGTGAGCCCGGGCGCATTCGCCCTGGCAACGCGCTGACCGGGCGTCACGCAACAGACCTGAACGGTGACTGACATGCTCGAAGGTTCATGCCTTTGCGGAGCAGTTCGATGGCGGTTCGACGGGATGCCCGAGGGGGCTACGGCCTGCAACTGCACTGCCTGTCGTCGTTACGGCGTGCTGTGGGCCTATGCCTTCGAAGGCGAAGGAATTCACGTCTCGGGGCCGACGCGAGCCTATGTCCGCGGCAAGGCGCTTGGGTTTCATTTCTGCCCCACCTGCGGCTGCGTCGCCTATTGGCGAGCGCTGGAGCCCAACAAGGAGGGGCGGCGGCGCATCGCGGTGAACCTGCGGCTGGCCGAACCGGAGGCTGTGGCGCAGATTCCCATCGATCACTTCGACGGTCTCGTAAGCTTCGACGATCTGCCGCGCGATGGTCGATGCGTGAAGGACTATTGGTTCTGAGCCAGCCTACATGCCGCCCGCGTGACTTCCATGCCCCTTAGACTCTTCGACACCCGCGCGGAGTCGTTCATTCAATCCGGGAGTTCACTCGATGTCGAGACGCCCTGCATCATTTCTGGAGTTCTTCGTGTTGGCGTTTTCGTTCTCGTCCGCATGGGCCGATGGCTTCGACGGGATGCGATCGTGACACCAGCAGAATCGGACTTTCTTCTCCGCCTCGCCGCCCTCTCTTTGTCCTTTGTGGGTTTTTCGGCGATCGTGGTCACGCTTCGGGGTGCGCTCGGAGGCAAGCTATCGGATCGGCACCTCCGCCTCGTGCGTCTTTACATTGAAGGCGGATTCGTAGTCTCCGCCCTGGGTCTGGCTCCCACACTCCTGAGCCTTCTTCATGTCTCCGAGTCTGTCACGTGGTCGGTATCTAGCGCAGTCGCAGCATTGATCTTCACGTTCGTGCTGGTGACACAGTTTCGCCGTCGGCGCGAGATCGAGGGTCGCTTTCCGCCGTGGGTTGTCATTACGATTGCGATCTCTATCGTGGCTGTCATTGGTCTTTGGCTCAATGTCGCGGGGATTCCGTTTCGATCGAGTGTTGGTCCTTACGCGGTGGCCCTGAGCTGGGCTCTTTGCGTCTATGGCTTCATTTTTGTTCGTACGATCGAGATTTTCCTGCATCACGACCCTCCGAGCTGAACGGTTGGCGGCGACGCAGTTGTCCGTCTCCTTCCGACAGATGAAGTATTCCTTCGTTCTCGCAGCGTTGATGGCGCTCGTATCGCCAACGCATTGCGCTGAAGAAAGGCTTGGCCCTGTTTACGACGCCGCACTCGCCGGCGACGGAGTAGAGGTGATTGCAGCCTTGTCGTCCCGGAGTGAGCGTGACCGGACCGGTCGTCACGCCGCACTTCCTTCGATCATGAGTCCCATCGCACGACCTTGTGCCGATCGCCGCCGTTTCGACAGGAGGGAGCGGACGGGTCTGCGAATGCGTTCGATTGCCTGAAGCAGCGTCAGGTGCAGCACGTCGCGCTGCGCATGACTGCCGCCGAGTCGGTGTGCCAGCGCCGGAAGGCTCGCCAGCAGAGTGGTCGCGAGCGTGTTGTCGCCGCGGCCGAAGGCGATCAGCGCGCGGCAGGCGGGAAGACCGAGCTGCCGCGTGGTCTCGCCGTAGCGCGTCTGCAGTGAGTGGCTCGCGACCAGCGCGGCTTCGAGCCGCTGCGCCCGCTCCCAGTCGCGTGCTGCGACGAACGCCAGCATCGCGTGCACGTCATTGAAGGTGCAGAAGCTGTCGTGAATGTGCGGCGCCCAGGCGGCGGCGAGCTCGGCCGCCCGCGCTCCGATGTCGACGCCACGCAACCGGATGCGCCAGAGCAGCGCGGCTGCGTCGATCAGGTCGGCGATGTCGTCGGAGTGATCGGCGCGGACGAAGTTGTCGTACAAGTTCAGTGCACGATCGGCCTGACCCTGCGCCAGATGGAACAGCGCCAGGTGCCACCAGCAGTGCGTGGTGAAGAAGCGGTCGACGCCGAAGCGGGTGATCTGCTCGCTCATCCACTGCACACCCGCGTCGGGCCTGTCGGTCATCTCGAAGACATGAGCCATCACGTGGTGTGCCCGCACGTCGAGTGCATTCAGGGCCAGCGCGGCACGGGCGGCGTGTTCGGCACGCTCGTACTCGCCGCATTCCTCGAGCGCGAATGCATGCGTGACCAGCACCGCGTGGTAGCCGGGCAGATCGACGGACCACGCCGGCAGCACGGCCTCCACCCGATCGAGCATTCGCGTCGCATCGCCGGTGAAGTAGTCGAACGTATTCGCCACCTGCAGCGCGAGCGCATCGCGCGGGTGCGAGCGCAACAACTCATCGAGGCGTGCCGTTGCCAGTTCGTAGTCGCCAACGGCGGCTGCCGCGATGGCAGCAAGATGCAGTCGCTCGCGCTCGTTGGCACGCAGACCAGCGGCGCGAACAAGCAACGGGCGCGCCTGTCGAATGCGCCGGGGATCGCGACTGCATACGTGCAGGTAGGCCTGCAACACGTGCCCCATCACGAAGTCCGGCGCCTCCAGCAGCGCCGACGCAAGCTGCTCGTCGGCGCCGCTGTGCCAGCACTGGAATGCGGCCAGCGCAAGCTCGTAGGCCTCCGCGGCGGCAGTTGTCGCACCGGAGTCGAGGGCGATGGTCGATGGGTTGCACATCGTCGACCTCAGGCCACCGTGATCACGACTTCGGCGTACTCGCTCGGCACGACCAGGCCACGGCCGCCGCCGATGTCGAGTTCATTCAGCAGTGCCGTGATGTCGCGGGCGAGTGCTGCCTGTCCGGCTTCATCCAGCGCGGCGAAGGCCTTGTGGGTCGGACCGTAGTAGTCGCGGAATACCTGCAGGAAGTGCGCGGCCGAGCGATAGCGGAACGTGAACAGCTTCCGCTGGACGCGCAGGTCGCGGGCGTGCGGGCCGAACAAGGCGGTCAGGTTGGCCTCGGCGCCCCAGAGCGCCGGCGAGCGCACCCCGGCCGGTGGCGGCACGTGCGCGCCGATGATCTTGAACAGGCGGCCGATGAAGCCTTCGGGCGTCCAGTTGGCCATGCCGATGCGGCCGCCCGGGCGCACCACGCGCAGCATTTCGCGCGCGGCGCTCGCCTGGTCGGGCGCGAACATCACGCCGAAGGTCGACAGGACCACGTCGAAACTGGCCGCCTCGTAGGGCAGCGCCTCGGCGTCGGCGACCTCGAAGCGCACGGGCAGGTTTTCGGCTTCGGCGCGCAGGCGGCCTTTGTCCAGCAGTTCGGGCACGTAGTCGGTGGAAGTCACGTTGGCGAAGCGGCGCGCCGCGGCCAGCGTCGCGTTGCCGTTGCCGGCGGCGACGTCGAGCACGCGTTCGTCGGCACGCACGTCGGCCGCTTCGGCGAGCATTTCGCCGACAATTTGCAGCGT
This sequence comes from uncultured beta proteobacterium, assembly GCA_963735955.1. Lineage (GTDB taxonomy): Bacteria > Pseudomonadota > Gammaproteobacteria > Burkholderiales > Burkholderiaceae_F > CAVTND01. The sequence continues at coordinate 30,684 of CAVTND010000021.1, forward strand.
CGTGCCGACGATGGTGTAGTCGCCGCTGGCCCAGGTGGCCTGCTGGCGCCGCTTGATCGCGGCATAGTCTGGCGTCGGGACGGAAGCGACGGGGGTGGTGGGGGTAGCTATGGCGAGAGTCATGATCGGTTTTTCCTTGAAGATGGATGGCTGCCGACGCATCGGTTGTCGGTGTGCATATGGTTCCCGACGGCGCCGTTGGGCGCTTCACCCGGTGTCGCGCCGCTTTGCTCGAGCGTCCGCCAATCCGATGGCCGCTGCCCGATGACGACCCTCGACCCGCTGTCCGACGTGCTGCGCAGCGTCCGACTGCGCGGCTCGGTCTTCTTCCATGTGAGCTGCCGCGGTCAGTGGTCGGCGCTCGCGGCGCCTTCGCACGAGATGGGTCCGGCCGTGATGCCGGGCGCGGAACACGTGATCGAGTACCACCTGCTCGTCAAGGGCGAGGGATGGGTCGCGGTCGACGGCGAGCCGCCGCTGCGGCTGCGCGAGGGCGACATCGTGATGCTGCCCCACGGCGACGCGCACGTGGTGTCGAGTGCGCCGGGCCTGGCGCCGGTCGACGAAGGCGACTGGCTGTATCGCATGCGCGACGACCCGAAGCCGATCCCCATCACCTACAGCGGCGGCATGTTCCAGGCGGGCGCGGGGCTGCCGTCCGAGGAGGCCACCACCGTCATCCTGTGCGGGTTCATCGCCTGCGACCTGCGGCCGTTCAACCCGCTGATCGCCGCATTGCCGAGGCTGCTGCACCTGCCCGCCGAAGGGGTCGGCGCCTGGGTGGCGCCGATGCTCGAACACGCAGCGGCGGAATCCGGTGAACTGCGCGCCGGCAGCGCGGCGCTGCTGCAGCGGGTCAGCGAGATGGTGTTCGTCGACGGCGCGCGGCGCTACCTGGACTCGCTGCCACCCCAGGCGCAAGGCTGGCTCGGTGCGCTGCGCGACCGCCAGGTGGGTCGCGCGATCACGCTGATGCACGGCGCTCCCGCCGAGCCGTGGACGCTTGAGGAGCTGGGCCGCCGCGTCGGCCTGTCGCGCTCGGCCATGCACGAACGCTTCGTCGCGCTGACCGGGATGGCGCCGATGCAGTACCTGGCCAACTGGCGCATGCAGTGTGGCGCCCGCTTGCTGCGCGAAAGCCACGCCACCGTCGCGGCGGTCGCGCTGGACGTCGGATACGACTCGGAGGCCGCGTTCGCCCGCGCGTTCAAGCGCGCCACCGGGCTGCCGCCAGCGGCCTGGCGGCGCGCACAACGACAGTCGGCAGCAGCAGACTGATCGGGACTTGCAGCCTCAGCGCGCCGCGGGCTGTCCGGCCGGCCGGCGGCGATGGCCTCGAGCTGGCGCAGGTCGGCGCGGCCTCGCCGCTCGGACGCGCCGGCCGCTGATCGCCACCGCCCAACCGTCGTTCGTCGCAGTGCCGTTGCCGGCCGGCGCGCGCGACCCTACGGTGCGGCTTCATCCGTCGCTTGGGAGTCCGTCGATGAAACCCACCTGGCACGCGCTGTTCGGCGGCGCACTCATGGCCTTCTGCCTGCTGGCGGCGCCGTTCGCCCAGGCCAATCTCCGTCCGCTCGTCGACGCCACCTGGCTGCAGCAGGCGCTCGCCGAGGGCGATATGCTGGTCCTCGACGCCCAGCCCGGCAAGCTGCACGAAGCGGGCCACATTCCCGGTGCGGTGCATGTCGATCTCTTCGCGCTACGGCCCGGACGAAGCGGACGCGCAGGCGATGCAGCGGCGCATGCAGTCGTGGGGCGTGTCGCGTAGCCGCACGGTGGTGATCTACGACCAGGGCGGCAGCTACTTCGCGCCGCGCCTCTACTACGAACTGCTGTACCGCGGGCACCCGCCCGAGCGGCTGCATCTGCTCGACGGCGGGATGGCTCGGTGGCGGGCGGTCGGCGGAGCGGTGACGCAGGAGAAGACCGCGCCGCCGCCGGCCGGCAATTTCCCGGTGCGGCACCGCGCGGACGTGCGGGCCGATCTGCCCGAGGTGCTGGTCGCCGCCGGCGACGCGCAGCGCCATGCGCTGGTCGATGCGCTCGAGCCCGAGATGTACTTCGGCGCGACGAAGTTCTTCGACCGCGCGGGCCACCTGCCGAACGCGGTGTCCTGGCCGACCGCGGAGTTCTTCAATGCCGACAAGACGTTCAAGTCGGCCGAGGAGATCCGGGCGATGGCGAGCCACATGGGCGTGCGCCCGGAGCAGCAGGTCTACACCTATTGCGGAGGCGGCATCGCCGCCGCCGTGCCGTTCTTCGCGTTGCGGCTGATCGCCGGATACCCGCAGGTCAAGCTCTATGTCGGCTCGCAGCTCGACTGGGTGCGCGACTCGCGCGATCTGCCGCTGTGGACCTACGCAGCGCCGCACCTCGCGCGCAGCGCGCCGTGGCTCGCGTCGTGGACCAATCCGATGCTGCGGGCGTACGGCGTCACGCGGCTCAACATCGTCGACGTGCGCAGCGCCGAGGCATTCGCCGCCGGCCACATCCCCGCGGCGCGCAACGTGCCGGCGACGGTGTTCAGCGAAGCGCTCATTTCGCCAACCCTATCGCCACTCAGTTCGCCCACCAAATCGGAGCCGAACGCGCTGCGCCCGCGCCTGGAGGCCGAGGGCCTGCAAACGGCGTATGAGACGGTGATCGTGTCCGAGCGCGGCCTCGACAAGGCGTCGGCGCTCGCCTTCCTCGCGCTGCAGTCGCTCGACATGCCGCGAGTGTCCGTCCTCATAACCGGTACCGACGAGTGGGCGTTGCGCGGCCTGCCGTGGGCGAAGCAGGCCACGCCGGCCGCGCCGACACGCTTCAACGCGGGCAGCCGCACCGTGCTGACGACGCTGGCGGAAGCGCCGGGGCGCTTGCCCCGCGTGTACATTGCCTCCGGCGCCGCGCTGCCGACCGAAGCGCCGACCGGAACAGTCATCCACCTGCCGGCGAGCCGGCTGGTCAACGACGAGGGCAGCGTCAAGCCGGCGGCGGATCTGTGGGCGGTGATCTCGAAGGCCGGCGTGCCGCGCCATGCGCAACTGGTGTTCGTGGCCGACGACGTCGGCGAAGCGGCGATGAACTACTACGTGTTCCAGCTGATGGGCTACCCGAACCTGCGCGTGCTGTCGCGTTGATGAGTACGTCGCCCGGGTCAACGCGGATGAATACCTTGACGCCTGATGCTGCGCCCGCGGGCCTGAGGGCCGTGCTCGGCCCGCGCCGGATCGCGGTCATGATGCTGACCGCGGTGCCGCTCGCGCTGCTGATCAGCCTCGGCTCTGCTGAGACGCCCGCCGCGACGTGGATCGCGCGCAGCCTGATCATCGGCACCGGCGCCCTCGCCGCCTTCGGGCTCGCCGAGTCCTGGCCGGCCCACCTGCCGCGCTGGCTGGGGCGATGGGTGTTCCAGCTGCTCGCGCTTGTGGTGGCGGTTCCCGTCTGGACCTACGTCGCCTACTGGATCACGACGGGCGGCGATCCGGCGTTCGCGGCCAATCCGAAGCGCCTGGTCGGCTTCGGGCAGCTAACGGTGGCGGGCGTGTTCTTCGGCCTGTGGCTGGCACTGGGGGCGATGATCCGGCAACGCGACGCCCGCGCGCATGCGCAGACGCTCGCGTTCGAGCGCGAACGTCGCGAACTCGAGCACCAGGCCATCGAAGCGCGCACTCAGCTGCTGCGTTCCCAGGTCCAGCCCCACTTCCTGTTCAACACGCTGGCGAACATCCAGGCGCTGGTCGAGGCCGGTTCGCCCCATGCCCCGCAGGTGCTCGCGAGCCTGATCGCGTACCTGAAGGCCGCCGTGCCACAGCTCGACGAGACCGTCAGCACGCTCGGGCGCGAGGTCGAGCTGGCGCGCGCGTATCTTGAGCTGATGCGGATGCGGATGCCCGATCGCCTGCGCTTCGCGCTCGACGTCGATCCGTCGGTGCTGTCGTTCCGCTGTCCGCCGACCACGCTGCTGACGCTGGTGGAAAACGCGGTGCGCCACGGGATCGATCCGGCGGAGGATGGAGGTGACATCGACGTCGCGGTCAAGCGCGAAGGTGGCGACGTTCTGATCCGCGTCGAAGACAGCGGCGTCGGGCCGGGCGCGGCCGACGCCGGCACCGGCACCGGCACGGGCAGCGGACTAAGGGCGTTGCGGGAACGGCTGGCGCTCGCCTTCGGCGAGGCCGCGGTGCTGCGCCTGTTCGAACGCCAGCCGCACGGGTTCAGGGCGGAAGTGCAGTTTCCCGCTGAGGCGCGGTGATATGAGTAATCCGCCGACCGCGCTGATCGCCGACGACGAGCCGATGCTGCGCGAGGCGCTCGCGCGGCTGCTGGCCGAGCTGTGGCCGGAGCTGCGCATCGTCGCGCAGGCGCGCAACGGCCGCGAGGCCATCGCGGCGTTCGAGCAGCACGGACCGGACGTCTGCTTCCTCGACGTGCAGATGCCCGGCCTATCGGGCGTCGAGGCCGCGCGCGCGATCGGACACCGGGCGCACCTCGTGTTCGTCACCGCCTTCGAGCAGTACGCGGTCGAGGCGTTCGCGCGCGGCGCGCTCGACTACCTCGTCAAGCCGGTGGAACGCGACCGCCTGCGGGACACGGTGGAGCGCCTCAAGGAGCGGCTGCGCACAGTGCAGCCGCCGCCGGCCGCGACCGACGAGCTGATCCGCGAACTCGCGGCCCGGCTCGCGGCAACCCCGCGCGACACGCGGCTGCGATGGCTACGGGCCGGCAGCGGCCAGGCGACGCGGCTGATTCCGGTGGAGGAGATCGACTTCCTGCGCGCGGACGAGAAGTACACCCTGGTGGGCTGGCGCGGTGACGGCGCGCGGCCCGGCGAGGCGCTGGTCCGCACGCCACTGAAGGAACTCGCCGGCCAGCTGGACCCGGAGCAATTCGTGCAGGTGCACCGCTCGGTCATCGTGAACCTCGGCTCGGTCAGCCATGTCGCGCGCGGCCTCAACGAGACTGCGACCATTCATCTGAAGGGCCGGCCCGAAACGCTGCCGGTGAGCCGCGCCTACGTGCACCTGTTCCGGCAGATGTAGGCAAGGCCAGGCGGCGGGAATTCCGCAGGCCACTTCGGCCTACGACGAGACACGGCCCTTCTATTACGCGATGGGCTTCACTGAGGCGGCTCCTGCGGTGACACATACATGGCGCGTACCTCGGCCAGGCTCTGCCGCGGTAACGCCGCTTTTGTGGTCGCGCGCAGCGCCAGCGTGTGTTCAACGGTCACCGCGCTCAAGATGGCACGGATCGTTGCACGGACTCCATCGAGTGTCCGCTGGTATGTCTGCTGTAAGTGCAATACGTGAGCCATCGTGGCCTCCTGGCTTGGTCGCAGATTCGCGGCCTCTATCGCATAAATCGAAAACGGACGAAAAAAGGCGACAAGCAACGGATGCAGGCGACCGCGTACGGTGGTGACGATCATCGCCGCAGCCATTGCGACAAGAAATACTCGCGTCATATCGATGCATGGAGCCGCTGCTATGGCCTGCTCGACGTCATCTTGGCCCTGCCGCCTGCGGTCTGCAGCAGGGTTCGCCACGCTCTGCGTGCGGAATATTCACGCTGTCAGCCCCACGAACCGGATCCGCATGGCAGCTGGCCAGACTCGTAACCCATGATCGCGAATGGGTTGTTGGTAATCCAGCGAATCCCACATCAATGGGTCGCGGACGCATGGGGTCGCGGACGCGCCGCAGACGTTCGATCATTACGCAGTCCATTGTCAGGAATGCTTGTTGCCCGAGATAACGACGACCGTCGATTCGCAGTATGGGAACAACAAGCGTCAGGGATTCGATTCTTCTCGTCGGTGCAAGCGGGCAGACCGGCCGCTATGTTCTGCGCTACCTGTGTGCCGCGTCGGTGCCGGTCATCGCCTGCGTGCGAAGCGCGGATCGCCTTGCCCCCGAACCGTCGTTGGCATCTGCCGAAGTTGTCTTCGCCAACGTGGAGCAGCCACACACGCTTGCCCCCTTGATTGAGCGCGCGGCGCATGTGATCTACCTCGCCGGCGGGAATCGAAGGGGCTTGTCGCCCGGTGCATGGCAACTTGAGGTTGACGGCCTGTCAGGCTGCCTCGAGCTCGCCAAGCGGGCCGGTCTGCCTGGGCGATGGATTTCGGTGGGCTACAGCGGATCGGATCGGCGCACTGGCGCTATCACCTGGGCGGAGACTCGGTGGCGCGAACTGAAGCTTGCGGCCGATGAGGTGATAGCCGCAAGCGGCGTCAACTATTTCGTCCTGCGCACTGGACGGGTCGCTGCCCCCGTCAGTACGGAGTCGCGGGTCAGCATTACGCAAGATTCCGCCGCGGCTGACACCGAGCTTCCATGCAATGTGCTCGCCTTTCTGCTGACTGGCGCCGTACTGTCGGGCGCTACGAGTCGTTCGCGTGTGACCGTTCGCCTTGACCCTCACGGACTCAGACTGCAGAGCGCCGTCCAGGCGTTCCGCCTATTGCGGCAGGACGGCCCTATCCGTAGCACGTCAAGACTGATGCGCCACACTTGATGCCTCGTAAGGGCAAGCTTCCGCACTTTGGCGCGCAAGGTTTCCCAGTGCGCCGCGATCTTGACCTCGGCAATCGATCGCGCGACATCGCCGCGCGGCTTGAGTTCCCGCTCGATTCGACGGGAACCTGTTGAACCAATTCCGCGAGCCGGACTCCGAAGCTGCTCAAGCGGCCATCGCGTCGCTCGGCGTCGTCGCCGCACAGTCGGCGATCGCGGACCTACATCAATAATCAATGGGAGGTTTGCTTGGAAGCACGGAAGTTCATTCGCCCGACTCTGGTCGCCGGCGCAGTTGCCGCCGCGTTCGTCGCAGGCGCGCACTTGAAGTCGCCGGCGGTGCCGGCCGCGACCGCTGCTTCGGCGCCATCGGCCGTCACCGCGCCGGCCGCGGCATCCGCACGTGCGCTGCCTGATTTCACCGACCTCGTCGAACGTCAGGGTGCCACGGTCGTCAACATCGCGGTCGTCAAGCGCGCGCAGGGCATGCCCGCGCAGTTCGACCCGAACGACATGGACGGTCCGATGGGAGAGATGCTTCGTCGTTTCGGCATCCCTAATCAGCCCGGTCGAGCAGTTCGGTCAACGCGGCCGCGGTCCGCAAGGACCTGAAGGACGTGGCGTCGGTTCGGGTTTCATCGTCACCTCGGACGGCCTGATCCTGACCAACGCGCATGTGGTCGAAGGCGCGAGCGAGTTGCGCGTTCGCCTGGCCGATCAACGTGAGTTCACTGGCAAGGTGCTCGGCGCCGACAAGTTGACCGATGTCGCGGTCGTCAAGGTCGAAGCGAAGGATCTGCCGACGGTCAAGCTCGGCAATCCGACCAACCTCAGGGTCGGCGAGTGGGTCGCAGCGATTGGATCACCGTTCGGATCTCGAGAGCACGGTCACGGCGGGAATCGTGTCCGCGAAGTCGCGCAGCCTGCCCGACGAGCGTCTCGTGCCTTTCATTCAGACCGACGTCGCGGTCAATCCCGGCAACTCGGGCGGGCCGCTCTTCAACATGACGGGCGAAGTCGTCGGCATCAACTCGCAGATCTTCTCGACGAGCGGCGGCTACATGGGCCTGTCGTTCGCGATCCCGATCGATCTCGCGATCAAGGTCAAGGACCAACTCGTCAAGGACGGCAAGGTCACGCGCGGTCGGATCGGAGTCGCGATCCAGTCGGTCGACCAGCCGCTGGCAGAGACCTTCGGTCTCGATCGCCCGCGCGGCGCGCTCGTCGGCAAGGTCGAGCCTGGTCTCGCAGCCGCCAAGGCGGGCGTCAAGGAAGGCGATGTCATCGTCGAGTTCGCTGGCCGCAAGATCGACAAGGCATCCGATCTGCCGCTCGCAGTCGCCGAGACCGCGCCGGGCACGAACGTCGCAATCAAGATCTGGCGCGATCGCTCGGAAAAGGCGCTCGACATCACGATCGGTGCGATGGACAGCGACGCCGCCGCCGTCGCGCAGGCCGGCAGCGGATCTGCCGCTCCGCAGGGCCGCCTCGGCGTTGCGGTGCGGCCGCTGAGTGCACAGGAAGCGAAGCAACTCGGCACCGAAGGCGGACTCGTCGTGCAGGAGTCGGCCGGCGCCGCGGCGAAGGCGGGTATTCGCGCCGGCGATGTCATCGTGTCGGTCAACGGCAAGACCGTGCGCCAGGTCGACGAACTACGCAACCAGGTTGCCCAAGCCAAAGGGCGTGTCGCGGTGCTGGTCGAGCGCAATGGTCAGCGCATGTTCGTGCCGGTCGAGCTCGGCTAGTCGCTGCTTCTGCCGGGCCCGTGCCTGGCAGGGTTTGCATTGCGGACGTCGAAGCCAAGGGAGAGAATCTCATCTCCGCGACAGGGACTGGACGGTGATGAGGTTCCTTGCCATTGCCTGTTTGGCCGTTCTTGGCTCAACGCCAATCGTCAGCGCGGCACAGGACGTTGATGCAAAGGCCGCCCTTCGTTCATTGCCTAGCGAGAGGTCTCCGTCCCTTGTGTTGACACCGCAAGGCGCCGAGCGCCTGGCGCCTTCGGCGCGCAGCGAAAGTCAGTTGTCACTGCGATCCGAATTTGAATCGCCCGGATGGTCCCGCGCCCAATCGCTCGCGCTGTTATGGACTACGACGATTGCTTGTTCGGCGATGGGATCACATTGCGCGCCGATGCCACCGGCTCCGATGGCGATCACGCCGCCAGGCAGTGAGTCCTGGCAGCGTGTTGGTTGTAAGACGCCGGAGACTTGTGGGTGGCTATGGGCACCCACGATTAACGGGCCATATCCCGGCCCTCAGCAGTAGCTACTGTTGGGACGGAAGCCGGCCAGGAGCCACGTTGAACTCTGCCAGACAAGTCACTCGATAGATTCTATGAAGGACTGCTCAAGCGGCGCACCGCTGAGCTACAACGGTGTTTCCAATCCTCTAGCCAAGGAGTACGGAAATGACGACACCCGAGACAGTCCTTCGCGGCAACGATACGACAACCGGCACGGAGCTGTACCTGAGCTTCGAGCTGGGCGACAAACGCTGGACACTGACGCTGAGCGACGGCCGGCGCGGGGCGAGCCGGTATACGGTGAACGCTGGGGCGCAGGCCGACGTTCTGACGTGCATCGCTAAGGCGCGGGGGCGCTGCCGGCTGCCGGGGAGCGCGCCGGTGCACAGTTGCTACGAAGCTGGCCGCGACGGCTGGTGGCTGCACCGCTGGCTGCGTGAGCAAGGAATCGACAACATCGTAGTGGACTCGGCCAGCATTGAGGTCAACCGGCACGCCAGGCGGGCCAAGACCGATCGGCTTGATGGTGACAAGCTGCTGGCGATGCTGCTGCGACACCATGCGGGCGAGCGCGTCTGGTCGGTGCTGCACGAGCCGACGGCTGAGGATGAGGACGCGCGGCGCGTGCACCGCGAGCTCGAGCGGCTGATGCATGAGCGCATTGCGCACACCAACCGCATTGGCTCGCTGCTGGTGCTGCACAACCTGCGCCCGCAGCTGGTCATCGGCGGGCGTGACTGGGCGGCCTGGTGGGAGCGTCACGGCGCCCAGGTGCCGCCGCTGCTGCGCGCGGAGATCGAGCGCGAGAGCGCGCGGCTGGCGCTGGTCAAGCAGCAGATCAGGGCGCTGGAGACTGCGCGGCGCCAGGCACTGGCCGATGGCCAGCAGCCGCTGGTGGCGCAGCTGAGCCGGTTGCGCGCCATTGGACCGCGGGGCGCCTGGGTGCTGGTCAAGGAGTTGTTCGGTTGGCGGCGCTTTGCCAACCGACGCGAGCTGGCCGGCTGCCTGGGTCTGGCGCCCACGCCCTACGCCAGCGGCGACAGCCAGATCGAGCAGGGCATCAGCAAGGCCGGTAACCGCCGTGCGCGCGCGTTGCTGGTCGAGCTCGCCTGGAAGTGGCTGAGCCTGCAGCCGACGAGCGCCCTGACCGAATGGTTCAACCGGCGCTTCGCCACTGCAGGCAAACGCATGCGGCGAGTGGGCATCGTGGCGCTGGCGCGGCGTCTGGCGATCGCGCTGTGGCGCTATCTGCAAACCGGCGAGATACCCGCCGGCGCGATGCTCAAGCCGGTCGCCGCGTGAGCTCGGGCAGCATCCGATCGACACACGGCTTGGCAGGAATCGCATCATCATGATCAAAGGTCGACGCGCCCGCAGCGTCTGCGGGTCACCGCACGGTGACCGTTCGAATAGATGGGGCGCGTCGCTAACTGGGGTTGGCCAGCGCGCTTTGCGCGCATGTTGGATGTGGTGCCGGACGTCCACGTCCGTCACGGATAGAAGTTCGTCCGAGCACTGGCTCGAACGCTCCTCACACCCCGACCTTGGACCTGATGAATGCGTTGGTCCCGCCAAACCGATACCTGCGCGGCTCCGGCCACGTGCACCGCCGTAGCAAACGGCTTGACAAAACAGTCCTCATAGAAGCAGACACTCCGCACGCCGCTGAGTAGCATCTGCGGCATGCAGTTGGTCCAAGGCAGTCGCAAAAGTCTAGCGAACTACATCGCAGCGCGGCCACCGCCACCTAAGCCACGCGGCCGGCGGCCGAGCCAACGCATGAGCGATGAACACAGGCGGCTGGCTCTCGCGTTCCTGCTTTCGCTGCTGTTTCACGGGTTGCTGTTGAGTCTGACCTTCAGTGGCCAGGGGCTTGGGCTTCCGGGCCTGGGATTCCCTTGGCAAGAACGACGCATCGAGGTGCCCGATCTGCGCGTCTTGCTCGTTCCGTCGCCCGTCACACTCGCGCAGCCGGCGGCAGCGTCGGAGCAGCCCTCCGGCGACGATCGAGCGGCCGGTTGGCAGTGGTCCGGCCCCGACTCCACGGGCGTTGCACGCGCCGCCCCCGAGACGTGCCGCCCTCGAGATCGTGCCGGCGGCCAAACCAAAGGCAGAGACCAAGTCGGAACGAAACGCCGTGGCCCCTGGAGTGCCTGCGAAAGCGCCTTTGCGCGCCGGTGGGTCCACGCACGCGGCGCCCGCGAAGATCCCGAAACCGGCTGCGATCGGCGGGGGGCCGTCCGACAGACCCAAATTAGTCGTGCCGACCGCTCCCAAGGCGCAACCTTCCGTGACCGCGGTAGCGCCAGGCGCCTCGAGCCCGGAGATCCGTGATGTCGGTGCCTCGAGATGCCAGCGATGTACCGCGGGAGCGCATCGGCCAGGACGTTCGGGAGCGAACCGCGGACATTGGCAAACAGACGGATCAGCCGGAGACGGCGCGGGTCGAGGCCGCAAAACTGGAGGCCGATCTTCGGGAAGAAGCGGCACGTGCCACTGCTGCGCGATTGGAGGCTGAACGCCGAGAGGCCGCGCAACTGGCAGCCGCACGACTGGAGGCGGAGCGACAGGAGGCCGCTCGTCAGGAAGAAGCGGCGCGCATCGAAGCCGCACGACAGGTTGCGGCACAGTTGGAGGCGGAGCGTCTGCGAGCAGCTCGCGTCGAAGCTGCACGACTGGAGGCCGAGCGCCAGGAAGCCTCGCGCTTGGCAGCAGCACAACTGGAGGCGCAGCGTCAGGAAACCGCGCGCCAGGAAGCCGCTCGCGTCGAGGCTGCACGACTGGAGGCCGAACGCCAGGAGGCCTCGCGGTTGGCAGCGGCACAACTGGAGGCGCAGCGCCAGGAGGCCGCGCGCGCCGCGGAGGCGCAGCGAAGCGGAAGCGGATCGTGTCGAGGCCGGACGCTTGGAGGCTGAACGCCGGGAGGCCTCGCGGTTGGCAGCGGCGCAACTGGAGGTGCAGCGTCAGGAGGCCGCGCGCCAGGAGAGGGCTCTGTCGAAGCTATGAGATTGGAGGCCGAGCGCCAGGAAGCCTCGCGCTTGGCAGCAGCACAACTGGAGGCGCAGCGTCAGGAGGCTGTGCGCCGGGAATCGGATCGTTTCGAGGTCGTGCGATTGGAGGCTGAACGCCAGGAGGCCGCACGACAAGTCGCGGCACGGCGAGAGGCCGCGCGCGTCGAGGCCGAAAGAGAAGAGGATGCGCGACGGGAAGCGCGGCGTCTAGCCATGGGACGTCAACTCGATGAGGAGGCCGCCCGGCGTGAAGCGGCTTCGACATGCCGCTCGCCAGCCTTCCACGCTACCCCTCTCGTTGAGCACCGCGCGTCGAGCCAGGCTATGGGGGCGCGGCGACCCCAATGTCGAACTCGTCCGGTACGCGGAGGCATGGGCCAGGAAGATCCAATTCAACACTCCGGTCGACACGGTCCGCGAAGTGGCGAAGCGGCCTCACACCCATCCCATGGTGACGGTGGCCGTTCGAAGCGACGGATCCGTGGAGTCGGTGACCTTCGTTGTCTCCAGTGGCGTGGCGGAAGTCGATGAGGCGATACGGCGCATCGTGCAAGGCCACGAGCACTACCAAGCGTTTCCGCCCGCACTGGCCCGCGAGTACGACGTGATCGAAATCCGCCGGACCTGGCACTTCGACGATGGCCGTCCGGTTGTACTGATGGATTCGGCGACGTCGTCACGATTCTCGCCGTACGCCACCAGCGTGAGGACGATTACTTGTAGGGCGTTGGACCGCTTTCGGGGTGGCAGCGGCGAACGTCGCTTGCCGGGCGGCGGCGTATCGTGAACACATGCCTATCCACGTCGAGTGCTACGCCGGCTATCGCGGCGAGCGGGAACCCCTGGCCCTCCGGTTCGGCGAACGGCGCGTCGCCATACGATCGGTAGTGGACAGGTGGTACTCGCCAACGCAACGGTGGTTCAAGGTCGAGACCGAAGATGGCGACACCTACATCGTCAGCCACCAGGAACCGAGCGACCAATGGGAGCTTGCCGCATACACGAGCCGGAAGTCACCCGGCACTGGCCTGCGCGATCCTGAGTCTTCGCCCAACCTGCTGAATTGAGCGCCCATTCTCCGCGCCGTAGTCGCTCCAACCTGCGTCATTGGGTGTGACTGAAAGCGGCCGCGACAGATATTGCCGCCGCTAGTATCAGATGGCCCATCTTCTCGCGAACGCTACGTCCACATCCCGCGCATCCGCGCCGCGAGGTCGACCGCCGGCGAAGCCCGCCCATCTTGCTGCGACTCGTTCACTGCCACCGGCCAACTCCCCCGCTCGAACCTCTCCGCCAACTTCTCCGGAATGAACCGCGTCCGCGATGCGTAAACGTGCCGGTCGCCGCCGGCGCCCTGCTGGTGCGCGTAGAACCGCTGCGGCACGACGAGGGTCAGGTGGTCCTTCGCGCGCGTCATCGCCACGTAGAGCAGGCGACGCTCTTCCTCGAGTTCGGCGGTGGTGCCGGTGGAAAGGTCGGACGGGATGCAGCCGTCCACCGCGTTCAGCAGCGTCACCGCTCGCCACTCCTGCCCCTTGGCCGAGTGGATCGTCGACAGGATCAGATAGTCCTCGTCCTTCAGCGGCGCGCCGGACTCGTCGCTGGTGGCGCCGGGCGGGTCGAGCGTCAGCTCGGTGAGGAAGCGTTCGCGCGAGGGGTAGCCGGCGGCGATGGCTTCGAGCTGGCGCAGGTCGGCGCGGCGCACGTCGGCGTTGTCGTGCCGGCGTTCGAGGTGCGGTTCGTACCAGCCACAGACGCGTTCGAGCTCCGCCGGCCAGCCCGGAGACTTTCGCCGCAGTAACCGGAACGACGTCGCGAACGCGGCCCATTCGTCGGCGCCGGCGTGCGGCGGCGTGATGTTGGCGATCGCCTCGCACGGATCGGCGCCCGCCATCGCGTCGAGCACGCGCGCCGCGGTCTTCGGACCGACGCCCGGCAAGAACTGCAGCACGCGGAAGCCCGCCACGCGGTCGCGCGGGTTCTGCAGCAGGCGCAGGAAGGCGAGCACGTCCTTCACGTGCGCCGCTTCGAGGAATTTCAATCCGCCGAACTTCACGTACGGAATGTTGCGGCGGACGAGCTCCAGCTCCAACACCGCGCTGTGGCTCGATGCGCGAAACAGCACCGCCTGCTGCTTCAGCGCGATCGCCGCCTCGCGCCGCTCGAGCACCTGCTCGACGACGTAGCGCGCCTGTGTGGCTTCGTCGGCCACTGTCACCAGGCGCGGCTTCTCCG
>CAVTND010000022.1:0-18553 GCA_963735955.1 uncultured beta proteobacterium
ACCTGGTGGTATTCGCCACACTGGTGCTGTCCGCTCATGCTCTGGGAATTACCGGCTCCACCATCGCCGGCGCCTGCATCGTCTACTTCTGGGCCCGCGTCGTGCACGCTCTTGTCTACACCTTCTCGATTCCATGGGGACGCACGCTGGCCTTTACGGTTGGCTTTTTCGCGCAAGCAGTTATCGCGTGGCAGATACTTGCTCATTAGTAGTACAAGCGTTACCAGCACCAGCGTCGCTTCAGCCCAGGCCCACGGCGCCTGGGTCCAGATTTGGTGCGCCTCGCTAGCGTCCTGATGGTGGTGGGCGCGGCGCTGCTGGCTGCGTCCTTGCTGCTGCGGCACGCACTTCCCGGTCCCGCCGAGCTCCGTCCCGAACTGCGCAACGAGCCGGCGCAGGAACCGGCCCTGGCAGCACCGTTCCAGTCCACCGTGGGTGGCGTCACTTACGCGGTCAAACCCCTGGCCGACTACGAGATCTGGGGGCTGGTCGTCAGCAATCACGACACCAGTACCTGGTGGAACTGGATTCACAAGGCGTCCAACGATCATCTGAACGTAGTTGATCTATGCGTGGTGTTCGCCGAGAACGTGATCAGTGGCGGTTACATCGGACTCGACTATTCGAGCGGGCAATTCGTCTGCAATGTGCAGACGAACTCAACTGAGAAGTGGCAGCGCTTTTCGATGCGGGCTCTTTCGAACAATCATCTGCTTGCGGATCGGCCGTCGATCGTTGCGAAGCTCCGCGATGTGCGGATCGGCGATCAGGTTCGCATCCGCGGTTGGCTTGCCGAATATGCGCACAACCAGGGCTTCGCGTTCGCGCGCGGCACCAGCCTTACGCGCGACGACACCGGCAACGGCGCCTGCGAAACAATCTACGTGCAGGAGGTCGAAGTACTGCGCGACGGCGGCAGGCCGTGGCGGTGGCTGCTGTGGCCGGCGATCGGCCTGATCGCGGCGGGTGCGATTCTCTGGCTGCGGGCGCCCTTCAGGGCCAGTTGAAGATCTACTCTTTCTGTATGTTCCTTCGCGGACTTCCATATCTCCTGGTTAGCTAATTCAAATCGCGCTGGCCGGAATTTCGCAACCACTCCAATCGGTCAACCTGGCGCAAGCTTGGGCGCTGAGCTTTCCGCCTGGGCGACTGCACGGAACAGGCCATCCAATTCCGCGTCCGATTCTTCGCGAAGCTGCACGATGCGCACAGTCTGGCCGGCCTTGCGCCCAACAGCCTGCCACGCTTCGCCGATCGCCGCCCGCAGCTGCGGCGCATCTCCTGCTTCGTCGGTCAGGAGCAGCACCCGTTCCAGCGGAACACGCCGCAGCAGCTCCTGCAACTCGAAGCGGGTACCGGCTCGCTTTTCGGTGTACTCACGCAAGTCGAGCAGCACGGCGCCCGCACGTTCGATCATTGCCAGAAAAGTTTGCTGCCAGGTAGTGTTGGCGCAGAAGAGTTCGTTTACGCGGAACCGGCCATCGGGATCACGTTCGTTATCCAGCGCGCTGAGCCGCTGACCGATCTGACCCACGTCGCTGATGAAGCGGTCGGCCAGCCCTCGCCTGAGGTAGGCAAAGAACTCGTCCGGCTCCATTAGCGCGCCCGCGAGGTCGGGACCCGCGATCATCCAGATCGGCGCGGCGAATCGCCAGCGAGCAAGGAAGCGGTCAATGAAGGCCTCCGACCGTCCCGACGGTTTGAAAACCCGCAGCAGCAACAGGGGCGGCAAGGGCGGTGCAGCCTTTCGAACGGCCCAGCGCAGTGCCAGGCGCTGCATCACCCGCCATATCAGCCACATCAGGACAACCAGCAGGCCCACCCACTCCATGGAACCGCCAGTTTTGTCTTCGAAGGATAGAAACATGACGGCTGTCAGGACAAAGAGTGTCATCAGGCCCCAGTAGGCGCCGAGTGCAAGCTGTAGTTCGCTGAATCGCTTTTCCGTGTATCGACGCGATATGCGAAGGAGCATGCGCCAGCCCACCCATGCCGACAGCGCAAGGACCGCAAGCAGTAGGGCCAATTGCACCAGATTCTCTTTCCAGGTGCCCCAGTCGTCCCCACTGCTGTCGTCGAGGGCCGCGGCCACTGCTGCGAACGCGCTGAACACAAGAAAGCCCGCAATCATTGAGGCCATCAGCGGTGGACCCGCACCTCGCACAGACGGCCGCAGGAACGCGGTTAGCGTCAATCCCAACCCGGCCAGTACCGCGGGCACGGCGACCACGGCGATCAGGCCTTGCCCGGTCATGAACAATCCGACCCCCAACGCCACGGCCCCAGCCACCACAATCCACCAGGCCAACGCTTCCCGCGTGCCGGCCTGCAGCGCCCAGCCAAGCAAGGGCGGCAGCAACAGCATAGGCAGGATAACCAGGGCCGATGCGAGCAAGGAGGCCGCTTCGGTCTTGTCGGTAGATTCGGTGGCTACGGCATAGATCGCCAAGGCAACCGCCACCGTCAGCAGCAGCCCGAACCAATAGACCAGGCCTGCTGTGAACTGCACGAACAGCACTCGCCGGCGCAGACGTCGAGGTGGCCCCGTGGGGTCGGCGCCGGTTCCAGTCACCGAGGCAGCCGGGAACAACTGCACGCTCAGCGGCGGGGGAGTCTGACTCGCTTCAACGGAAGAGCCGAATGAGGTTGCGCTGCTCAGCGGCGTCTGTACTGCCGCGGTGCTGGCCTGCATCAGCACCACCGCGCGCGCGTATCGTTGTTTGAGCCACCACGCCAAGCCGACCGCAATGGGTACCAGAAGGGCCAGCAATAGCGCAATGACGGCCACCGCTTGCGTTGAGGTGATATCCGCTTCGTTGGCCATGTAGATGCCCAGTATGCATCACGCGACTCGGCACTTGGCTCGCGGCTCGGCGAGGCGAGCATCGAACTGCCGCCGCCCCCTCGTGGCGGCGCAAGCAAACCAAGTCGGATGCGTGTAGTTTTCGTCTGCTTCGATACTGAATGTTGGGATTCGTCAGGACGCCCGCGCGGCCGACAATCGGTGTCTGGAGCCAGAAGGTATGGCGAAGATCGCCGCAACTGTTCGAGCGCAAAGATCACCGGGTGTTCTTGGCGTCGCGCCGGTTGGACCCCTGCGGGCGCGACCTGAGGCACTGCTGCTGGAGCGCGAGGACGCGCTCGCAACACTGAACGCGGCAATCGCGGACGCTGGGCAGGGCCACGGGGGCTGCGTACTTGTCGCCGGCGAAGCAGGCATCGGCAAGAGCGCCGTGGTCGGTCGATTCGTGCGCCAACATGACGCCCAAGTACGAACATTGGTCGCCCGCTGCGATGCGATGTTCACCCCGCGACCGCTCGGGCCGCTCGTCGATCTCGCTGGACAGCTCCCGCCGTCGCTAGGCCAGGCACTGCACGCAGGCCACACGTACAACGGCCTTTTCCCGGCATTTCTCGATTGGCTGCGCCAGACGATCACGCTGCTCGTGTTCGAAGACTTGCACTGGGCCGACGCCGCGACGCTCGATCTGGTGCGCTACGTCGGCCGGCGCCTGGATGGCGTGGGTGCGGCTCTGGTGCTGACGTACCGCGACGACGAACTCGCACTCGCACATCCGTTGCGACAAGTGCTGGGCAGCCTGCCGGGCGCGAGTACGCATCGGATCATGCTCGCGCCGCTGTCGAAAGATGCGGTGACGCAGATGGCCGGGCACGCCGGACCTTCACCGCACGACCTGTATCGCGTCACCGGTGGCAATCCGTTCTTCGTCACTGAAGTCCTGGCAGGCGACGGCAGTGGTGTGCCGCTCTCGGTGCGCGACGCCGTGCTGGCGCGGCTGGGAGGATTGACGCCGGCCGCTCGCGCACTGGCGCAACAGGCGAGCGTGGTCCCTCAGAAGATCGAGCGCAGTTTGCTCGAGGAGCTTCACGGACCGGGCGCCGTTGCGATCAACGGCAGTCTGGACGAATGTCTGGAGCGTGGCGTGCTCATCGGTGACAGGGAATCGCTGCGCTTCCGGCACGACCTGGCGCGCGTCTGCATCGAACAATCGTTGCCGCCCGAGCGGCGCCGCGCGTTGCATGCCCAAGTCTTCGCGGCGCTGAGTCGCCGCGACGATGCTGAGGCGCTGCTGGCGCGGCGCGTACACCATGCCGAACAGGCGGGTCTCGTCGATGCGGTCGTCGAGCTGGCACCTCGGGCTGCGCGCGACGCCGTTGCCACGTCAGCGCATCGCGATGCGGCCGCTCTATACGGGCTAGCGCTGCGGCATGCGAAAAGACTTGCGCCCCAGGCGCTGGCAGACATTCTGGAAGCGCGCGCTGTCGAGTGCGCGTTGACCCAGGCACTCGACGACGCCGCCGCGGCGCGTGAACAAGCGCTGGAATTACATCGTGCGAGCGGCGACCGGCGTGCACAGGCATGGAATCTTTCGCGGCTGGCCACCCTGCGCATTACCAGGCCGGAAGCGCTCGACCATGCGCAGCAGGCGGTCGAACTGCTCGAGCAGATGCCACCGGGCCGTGAACTCGCTTGGGCCTGCGCCGACATGGCAGCAGTGCTGACGGTGCGAGCGCGCGCGGCCGATGCGCTGCAGTGGGGCCGGCGCGCGCTGGCCCTGGCCGAGCAGGTGGCCGAACCCGAGACGCTGGCGTACGCGCTGAACATCTGCGGCTCGGTCGAGCTCTCGCTCAAGTACGAGGAAGGTGCGCTGGCGAAACTGGAACGCAGCCTGGCGCTGGCACAGCAACACGGTCTCGATCAGAAGGTCGCGCTCGCGTACGTGAATCTCGCCGGCATGGCGCTGGTCAACCACGACTATCGACGCCTGCTGAACTACGCGGAACAGGGGCTTGCGTTCGCGTTGCGCCGCGACCTCGACTTTATCGTCGCTGCGCTTTATCTGCGGCGGCTTCTTGGTTGGTTCGACGTCGGCCGCTGGCGCGATGCCGCTGAGGAACTCGAACGGCTCGACGCGATGCCGGCGCTGCTGCCGCGCGAGCGCAACACGGTGCGCTTTTTGCGGGCGCGCTTGCGCGCGCTGGTGGGCACAACAAACGATGCCGCAGAGTGGCAGGAACTGCGCGCGATCGGGATCGCTGCGCAAACCGAGATGCGACCGGCCTCGGTCGCGTTGTTGTGCGCCGAGGCGGCCTGGTTGCGCGGGGACGAGGAGGCGGCCGAGCACATCATCACCGCGGCCTTGCCGCAGGCAATCGAAAGCGGTGAGCCGTCGCAACTTGGAGCCCTGCTCGTCTGGCTGCCTCGTTGCGGGGCGAAATTGCCGCCGCTGCAGTCGGCGATCGCGTTGCCTTATCGACTCGAAATCGAGGGCAAATGGCAGGCAGCGTCGGATGCCTGGGGCGAACTCGGCTGCGTATACGAGCAGGCGCTCGCATTGCTCGGAGGCGATGAAGCCGCACTGCGCGCCGCGTTCGATCGCTTCGAGTCGCTCGGCGCCAGGCCTGCTGCCGACATAACGCGCCGCCGCTTGCGCAAGCTCGGCGCGCTTGGACTTCGGCGCGGGCCGTACATCAGCTCCCGCTCCGATCCACTCGGGCTCACGCGGCGGGAACGCGAGATCTTCGAACTGGTGGTACAGGGTCACTCGAACGCGGCCATTGCGGCGCGGCTGCACCGCTCGGAGCGCACGGTCGAGCATCACGTTGCCGGAATTCTCGACAAGTTCCATGTCGCCTCGCGTGGAGAGCTGATCGCACTGACCCAAAGAGGGGAGTAGCAGACTCGTCGATGCCGTTGGCTTCCAGCCTTCAGCCGTGGACGATGCGCGTTTGCGCCAGGCCGCCTGTTGAACCGGAATCAAGTCATTCCGCCGCCGCCAGCGCTCTGCTAAGAAACGGGGTCTAGTGGCGTGCAACATGCAACAGTCAATTCGGGAGCGCCCGGCAAGCCTGCGCGAAACGACTGTCGCAGGCCGCTGGATCCGGACGAGTTTCGCGTGGGGACTTGTGGAACTGCTCGAGCGCGAGAGTCAGCTGCAGCAACTGTCGGCCGCGCTTGACGCCTTGATCGAACACGGCGTCGGCACGTGTGTACTCGTGGTTGGCGAGGCGGGCGTTGGCAAGACTTCGCTGGTACGCCGCTTTCTCGACGTGCGGCGCGGCCAGGTCGACATTTACCGGGGTGCGTGCGAGGCACTGTTCACGCCACGGCCGCTCGGTCCGATCGCCGACATCGCGTTGGCGCTGCCGCCTGGATTGGCGGCGCAGGTTCATGCAGGGAACACTTACAACGGCCTGTTCCCGTCGTTTCTCGCCTTCCTGCGCGAGCGACCCCGTTCGACCGTGCTGGTGATCGAGGACGCGCACTGGGCCGACGAAGCGACGCTCGACTTCATCAAGTACATCGGCCGGCGCATCGACAGCACGCGGGCGCTGCTCGTAGTCACGCTGCGCGACGACGAGTTCGTCCTCGACCATCCGCTGCGGCGCGTGCTCGGCGACCTGCCGGCGGCCATCACACGGCGCGTGGAGGTTGGACCACTGTCCCTCGCTGCGGTGGAAGAACTCGCGCACGCGGCCGGCCGCGATGCCGGCGCTCTGCATCGGCTGACCGGGGGCAATCCGCTTTACGTCAGCGAACTGCTCGCAGCACCCGGCGAAGCCGTGCCCGCTTCGGTGCGCGATGCTGTGCTGGCACGTTTCGGGCAACTCAGTCCAGCCGCACGACGCGTGGTCGAACTGGTGGCGATCGAGCCCGGCCGACTGGAGCGCGCTGTGGTCGACACGGCGATTCCGGGCGCGGACCCAGCGGTGCGTGAAGCCCACAGCAGCGGCGTCCTGCGTGCCGAGGCAGGCTGGGTCGCGTTCCGGCACGAGATCGCGCGCCAGTGCATTGAAAGCGAGTTACATGCGGACCACCGCGCAGCGCTGCATGCGCAAGTGTTCGACGTGTTGCGAAATGAGGGCATTGTTCACGACGGACTCGCGCGCGAAGTACACCACGCGATCGGAGCCGGTCGGCACGACGACGTTGCCGCGCTCGCCCCGCGCGCGGCGGAGGAAGCGGCACGCCTCGGTTCGCATCGCGAAGCAGCGGCGTTGTACCGGGGCGCGCTCGCGGCGAGCACCCGCATCAGCTCGGAAGCGCGCGCCGCGCTGCTCGAGGCAGCGGCCAGCGAGTCGCAGAAGACCGGCGCGCTGCAGGAAGCGATCGAATTACGGCAGGAGGCGCTGGTACTGCGGCGTGCCACCGGCGACCGGCAGCGGGAAGGCGTCAATCTGCGACTGCTTGGCGTGTTGCACCGCCAGTCGAGCGGCGACACCGCCGAATACGTCCGCTTCGCGCGGGCCGCAGTCGAGGTGCTCGAGCCGCTCGGTCTGAGCGGCGAACTGGCCAAGGCCTACGCGAGCTTGTCGCATGCGCTCTGCCTGCAGTCCAACTACGACGAGGCGATCGACTGGGGCGCCCGCGCCGTGCGCCTGGCACAGGCAAGCTCGGATACGGCCGCGCTGGCGCTGGCACTGAATCGCCACGGCACGGCACAGCTTTACAGGGCCCACTCCGCGCAGGCCCGCGCACAACTGGAACGGGCGCTGGCGCTGGCCATCGACGCGCGAGCCGAAGAGCTGGCGGCGGAGATTTACATCACGCTCCAGACTGGCGCGATCAATTACCACGATCACGCATTTGCGCTCGAGGTCGGCGGGCGCGGTATCGCCTACTGCGAGGCGCGCGATTTCGACGGCTATGCCTTGAGCCTGCGCTCTCGTTGCGCGTATTCACTGGCCTGTCTCGGCCGCTGGAACCAAGCCGAGCAGGAGTACGCGCTATGCGCGGCCGCGCCCAACACATCAGCGCTCGTGCGTGCGACTTGCGAATACTCACTGCGCCGGCAGCAGCTAAGACGTGGGGAGCTGCCGGCAGCAGCACGCGGGCTGGCCGCACTCGACGGCGATGTGGACGATTTCTGGCGCAACGTGCAGGCGAGACTGCACACCCTGCAGATCGAATACAAACCACCGGCGATTGCCGCCGCGTGCGCCGAGGCCGCATGGCTGCGCGGCGATCACGAGGCGGCGCATGAAGTAGCCGGGATCGGATTGGCGGACGCGCTCGCAGCGCGCGACGGCCGGCTCGCCGGACCGCTGCTGGTCTGGCTTGCGCGCCTGGGTGTTGCGCCACCGCGATTCGACGGCGATCTTTTGCCTGCCTGCGCGCACGAGCTGGCAGGCGATCGTGCAGCGGCAGTCGCCGAATGGGAGCGGTTGAACAATCCGTACGAGTGCGCACTGGTTCTTGCTTTCGGCGATGAAGAACAAATGCGCATGGCTCTGAACCGCTTCACAACGCTCGGCGCGGAGCGGCCCGCGGCGGTCGTGCGCAACCGGCTGCGCGCGCTCGGAGTGCGCGGCATCGAACGCGGCCCGTACGAGCATGCGCGCCAGCACGCCTTTGGTTTTACGCGGCGCGAGAACGAGGTCGCCGAGTTGTTGTGCCAAGGTCTGTCGAATGCGGCGATCGCGGACCGATTGCATCGATCCGAACGCACGATCGAACATCACGTCGCCAACGTGCTGGCGAAACTAGGCGTCACATCGCGCGCGCAGGCGGCGCTCAAGTTGTCGAATCTTCGACAACCCGCAGAAAACTAGGTAGCGCAACGTCAATTCTGCGTGCGAGTGCGGATTCGCTCCGCGCAACGCACGCCTAGCCTGCTCCCTTCGGTTTCGCCATTGCAACACCGCGGTGGCAATCCAAAAAATGGGTACTCGGGAGCAGCAAATTGGGTACTGCGAACGGCTCCAGCGCGACTCGCGCCTCGTACGTCCTGCTCATGGACCTGCGCGAAGCTGCGCGGCATCGTCCGCGCCGCGACGGGCCCATTCGAACCATTCGAAGGAGCTCGTCATGAACGTCACAGCATTCGCGAAGTGGACCGGAACCCTCCTGCTCTTGCTCACGCTGGGTGCGTGCGGAGGGAGCGGGGACGGAGATGGAGGCGGAGGCGGTGGCGGCGGCGGCGCGCCACCGGGGTCCGCGGTCATCGGTCCCGCCGGTGGAACGGTGATCGGACCGAACGGTGCAAGCGTGGTGATCCCGCCGGGGGCGCTGGCCGCCAACACCACCATCAGCATCGCGCAGACCTCAGCCGGCTTGCCAACATTGCCCGCGGGCATCGTGCCCTTTGGCCCGATGTTCGCGTTCACGCCCCACGGCACGAGCTTCGCCGTCCCGGTGACGATCACGCTTCCCTTCGATCCAGCTGCAGTGCCGGCGGGCGGCGCGCCGGTGTCTTACAAGACCAACCCGGCGATGACCGGATGGGCCGAGGTCGCCGGGGCAACGATCAGCGGCGCGACCATCACCGTACCGGTAACGAGTTTCTCGGGTTTGCTCGCAGCCAGCAAGCCGCCGCTCGAAAAGGTCGGCCCGGCCGAGCGCAATTGGCTCGTCTTCGACTACACGCCCGAGGGCCAGGTCATCGATCCCCTATTCGACGAAGGCATCCAGACAGGCGGAGTCGTGGACAGGCCCTACGACTTCGGGGTGGGGACGATGCTGGACCCGAGCGCTCCGGTCCCGGACCTCCTGCCGCGCGAGTTCAGGGCGAAGGGGCGGGTCTTTTCAAGCGCCGGCGGCGGTTCGTATTCGGTGTCCGCCGAAGCGCCGACACCGATCACGAGAGCGCTGGATAGCCGGATCGGGAATCTTGTCGTGCTGAACCAGGAGCAGACCTACATCAAGCATGCCGAGAACGCCCGCCTGCGCATGAAGGTGACCCAGCTCAGGCTCGAGGCGTTCGACGATGCGGGCGTCGATCTCGCCCTGTGCACCCTCCCCGCCGCGGACCCGGCGAACGCGCTCTGTGATGGGCCGATGGAAGCCAATATCATTTTTTTCGTCAGTGCGGGGTTCGAGCCGTCTCAGTTCCCCGCGGAGAACAATTTCTTCTTAGGCGCTGGCTTGGCGACGCTCCAAGGTTGGCGCAAACATTGGAAGCTGACAACACCGCCGGCGTTTCAAGATCGCCAGACCTTGTGGCTCGAAAACAAGTTCACCATCGACGACAAGGTGGACGGCGACGACAAGCACGCCAAATTGGTGCTGAAAGAGCCCTTGACGATCGAAGTGGACATTTCCAGGGTCGTCAAGGAAAACAAGTTCAAGCTGCGTGTCCAGGCGAACGCTTTCGTGCAGAACAAACGACGCAACGAGTTCGCCTATCTCGGTGCCTTCTTTCGCGACCCGACGCGAATCGACGGCGACGTGGAGATCATCACCGAGGGGCTCGAGCTGGTCGATACGCCGGCGGACCCGCCGCCCCCGATGATCCGAGCGTGCCGGCGGGCTGCGTTCCCGGCGCGTCGCCCGGAACGTTGACCTTCATCTCTCCTGCATACAACATCGGCGAAGCGGTCGCAGCCGGCGGAGCGCCGCTGTTCGTCGCACGCACCGGCGGCAGCACCGGCGAGGTGTCGGCGACGGTTTCGACCAGCAACGGCACGGCCGCGGCCGGGGTTGACTACCAGCCAGTCAGCACCACCGTCTCGTTCAAGGACGGCGACATGGCGGCGCGCCTCGTTCGCGTGCCACTGATCTACAGCGAAGCCGCTGAACCCGACAAGACCTTCAATCTGACGCTGGGCGCACCCACGGGTTGCGCGGGCCTGGGTTTGTCGACCACCGTGGTGACAATCCTCGACGACACGCGGCCAATGCCCGGCACGCCCGTCACCATCGGCGGCACGGTCACGGGACTGCTCGGCAGCGGGCTCGTGCTGCGCCAAGTCACGACCGGCGAGGTCCTCCCTGTTGGCAACGGCTCGTTCACGTTTACGCAGCGGCTTGCGCCCAGTTCGGCCTACAGCGTCGTCGTGGACACGCAGCCGACCAACCCGCTGCAGGTGTGCACGGTCACCAACGGCAGCGGCACGGTAACCAACGCCAACATCACCAACGTGGCCGTCGATTGCGTCGCACCGCCACCGAGCGGCGGGCTCGACCTCGGCTTCGGCAGCGGCGGGAAGGTGAGCACCGCGTTCGGCGGCGACGACACCGCGATGGCGCTGCAAGCCGACGGCAAGATCATCATGGTCGGTGGCTCGAGCACCGATTTCCTGCTCGCGCGCTACAACCTCGATGGCAGCCTCGATGCGGGCTTCGGCACCGGCGGCCTGGTCACCAGCGATGTCGGCGCCGGCTCGGCCGACGAAGCCCGTGCGGTCGCGATCCAGGCCGACGGCAAGATCGTCGTCGCCGGCAACGCGGTGGTCGGGCGCACGTCGAACAACCAGTTCAACTTCGATTTCGCACTCGCGCGCTTCAACGCCGATGGCAGCCCCGACCTGAGCTTCGGCAGCGGCGGCAAGGTCACGACCGACTTCAATGGCCAAACCGACCGCGCGTTCGCGCTTGCGATCCAGGGCGACGGCAAGATCGTCGTGGCGGGCAGCGCCACGCCGGCGAGCGGCATCTCGACCGACTTCGCGGTCGCGCGCTACAACAGCAACGGCACGCCTGACACAAGCTTCGGCAGCGGCGGCAAGCTCACGACCGACATTGGGGGCGCTGTCGACATCGCGCAGAACGTCGTCGTGCAGCCTAGCGGCGCGATCCTGGTGTCGGGTGTGTTGGCGCTCGGCGGCGACCCTACGCTCGGCCATGGCGGCCTCGCGCGCTACGACGGCAACGGCAACCCCGACTGCGAGCTTCGGCACCGGCGGCAAGCTGACGCTGCCCAATGTTGCACTCGGCGATGCACTCGCGGTGCAAGGCGACGGCAGGATTGTCGTTGCCGGCAGCGCGGTGGTCGGCGGTACCTTCCAGTTCGCGCTGATGCGACTTAGCGCCAGCGGCAGCCCCGATGGCACCTTCGGCAGCGGCGGCCTGGTGACGACGGGCTTCAGCACGCAGGACGATTTCGGGCGGGCAGTGGCAATCCAAGCCGACGGCCGAATCGTCGTCGCCGGGCAAAGTTCAAATAAGTCGAACCCCGACTTCGCGGTCGCGCGCTACGACACCAATGGCGCGCCCGATCCGAGCTTCGGCACCGGCGGCAAGTTGACGATCGACTTCTTCGGCTCGTTCGACGGTGCCGAGAACGTCGCGGTGCAGCCCGACGGCAAGATCGTTGTCGGCGGCTTCGCCAGGAACGGCACGCGCACCGGCTACGGGCTCGTGCGTATCTTGCCGTAGAGGCCATGATGGCTCACGTAGCGCACTTGCAGCAGACATACCGACGGACGCTGGGCGGGGTCCGTGCAACGATCGGTGCCATCCTGCACGCGGTCACCGCTGAACACACGCAGGCGCTGCGCGCGGCGACAAAAGCGGCTTCGCCTCGCCAGAGCCTGTCCGAAGTGCGCGCCATGTACGTGCCATCCGAGTCGTGCCAGCACGGAACGGAACCTGGCGGTCAGAAGCGCGAATGACGCGCGAGGCGGTGTAGCCATGAACGCCTACGAACCGATCGGCTACCTCGCCTCGCTGCTGGTGCTGGCGACCTTCTGCATGCGCGACATGGTGTCGCTGCGTGTAGTGGCAATCGCCAGCAATGTCGCGTTCATCGCGTATGGCGCTCTGGCCGGTATCAGTCCGGTGCTGCTGCTGCACGTGGTGCTGCTGCCGGTGAACATGCTGCGCCTCGCCGAGTCGGTCCGGTCGGCGTTGCGATGTCGCGCCGAGGCAGCGAACCGTGCGGCGATCCGCTGCGCACGCAGCGCGCAGCCACTGACGGGCAATGCCGAACCGGTTGTCGCGTCGCGTCTACCGGCCGGATTCACGCCGCGGGCAGGGCCTGTCGGGCGCTCGAGAAACGGCGCAACTCTCCAATGATCGAGGCGAGCAACGACATGATGGCGATGGCCGCGATGTCACCAACCACAATGCCGACGGCACTCATCGTGACGTGGCCGCTGATGGTTGCACTGACCCCGTTGGCCTGGCTGCAGGACCTGGCCGCGGAGATAGGCCTCACGCCGGCCTACGCGTTGTATGGCTACCTGTTCCACCTGGGCTTCGACCGCATGCGGCCGGTTAGAGCCGCCGCGTCGATAAGCAAAGTAGCAACAGGAGGTGTTGGCGGTAGTCTGCAACCGGCCGACCTCAGCACTTCGTCTATGAGCCTGGGGCCAGGCACGGCCCGTGCATGCTTGCGATCTAGCAGCCGCCGCGTTTCTTCTTGGTTTCGGTCGTCGCCGCTTTCGCCTCGGTCGCTTTGGCCGCAGCCGCTTTCATCGGGATCGCATCGAGCGGCTGTTCGAACGCGATGAATAACACACATGGATCGACACTCAGGCAGGTTGCTTCGTGCACCAGATCGGCGGGGCCGTAGGCATACGAGCCGCGCTTCAACGTGACAGGCTTATTGCCTTCGTAAGTTACCTGCAGCTCGCCCTGCACGAGCACCATGCGCTCGGCCGATGTGTGCTTGTGCGCGGCGATCTTCGACTTGCCAGGGACCTTGAAGAAGATATCGACGTTAGGTTTGGCCGGGTCGCCATGCAGCACGCCGATCTCGCACCCTTTCGGCAGAAAGTCCGGGCAGGGGCCCCACTGGATACCCTTGTCGTTGGCCGAAAAGACAAGCGGCGCGGACTGCGCACGCGCCGCGGGAACTGCGATACCGGCCGCGAAGACGGCAGCAGCGAAGGCGTAGACGATGGGATGCATTGGAGACCTCCCGTCGAAGGTGGATGGACTGCTGAGAGTACTCGATCGCGTGCAACGGGAAGAACAATGCGCCAGAGTGTCCGTTCCGGAGCGAATCTAGTCCGCCCCGAGAAAGTCGGCTGCTGGCCGTGGGATGTCCGGCGTCTACTTCAGGCGTCGATATTGACCGCGTACAGCGCGTTGCTCTCAATGAAAGCTCGGCGCGGCTCGACCTCGTCGCCCATCAAGGTGGTGAAGATCTGGTCGGCACCGATTGCGTCCTCGATCTGAACCTTGAGCATGCGGCGCACCGCCGGGTCCATCGTCGTCTCCCACAATTGAGACGGATTCATTTCGCCCAGGCCTTTGTAACGCTGCCGGCTGACGCTGGCGTCTGCCTCGCGCATCAGCCAGTCAACCGCTTCAGCAAACGAGCCCACGGCGGCCTCCTTGCGCTTATCACCCTGGCCACGCGCGATGCGGGCGCCGCTGCCGACCATGCCCTTGAACGTGCGCGCAGCCAGGGCCAGTGCCGCGTAATCGGCGCCGTGAACAAAGTCCGCATCGATCTGGCTCGCCTTGACGTTGCCATGGTGGCGACGCTCAATGCGCAGTCGGTGCTTGCCTGTAAGTGCGTCGTGTTGGGCAAACACATGCACGGTCGAATTGCCGAGGGCCGAGGTCAGTCGCAACGCCGAAGCCTCGGCCGCGGCCGCATCGTCGAGATTCAACTCGATACCCGCCACAATCGCCTCCAGCGCCGGACGATCGATTACGCGCGTCAGCCGCTGGACGACCGCGTCGGCCAGCAAATACTGCCGCACCAGCGTTTCGAGCGCGCTGCCTTCGAGTGCTGGACTGTCTTCCGCCGGAATCAGGCGCGCGTCCTTCAGCGCGAGCGTGACCATGTACTGCGCGAGCTCGTGATCGTCCTTGATGTAGCGCTCGTCCTTGCCGGCCTTGATCTTGTAAAGCGGCGGCTGCGCGATATAGATATGACCGTGCTCCACCAGCTGCGGCATCTGGCGATAGAACAGCGTCAGCAGCAAGGTGCGGATATGCGCGCCGTCGACGTCGGCGTCTGTCATGATGATGATGCGGTGGTAACGCAGCTTCTCGAGATTGAAGCCATCGGGTGTATCGGGCGCGCCGATGCCGGTACCGAGCGCGGTGATCAGGGTCGCGATCTGTTCGGACGAAATCAGCTTGTCGAAGCGCGCCTTTTCGACATTGAGTACCTTGCCGCGCAGCGGCAGCACTGCCTGGAACTTGCGATCACGCCCCTGCTTGGCCGAGCCGCCGGCTGAGTCTCCTTCGACGAGGTAGAGCTCGGCGAGCCGCGGATCCTTTTCCTGGCAGTCGGCGAGCTTGCCCGGCAATCCAACCCCATCAAGCACGCCCTTGCGGCGTGTCATCTCGCGCGCCTTGCGAGCAGCTTCGCGCGCGCGTGCGGCATCGACGATCTTGCTGCAGATGATCTTGGCATCGGCCGGGCGCTCGAGCAGGAAACTCTCGAGCGCGCGGGCCACCACTTCCTCGACCGCCGGACGTACCTCGGAACTGACGAGCTTGTCCTTGGTCTGTGAACTGAACTTCGGCTCGGGCACCTTGACCGACAGTACGCAGGCCAGACCCTCACGCATGTCGTCGCCGGTGGTCTCGACCTTGGCTTTCTTGTCGAGTTCGTTGGCCTTGATGTAGTTGTTGAGCACGCGCGTCATCGCGGCACGCAGGCCGGTGATGTGCGTGCCGCCGTCCTTCTGCGGGATGTTGTTGGTGAAGGCGAGCAGGCTCTCGCTGTAGCCGTCGTTCCACTGCATCGCGACTTCGACTCCGATCGTGGCGCCGGGTGCCATGCCATTGCTCAGTGCTTCGCCGGACGCGTAAAAGGTGTTCGGATGCAGCACCGTCTTGGTCTTGTTGATGAACTGCACGAAGCCCTTGACCCCGCCGGAAAACGCGAAGTCCTCTTCCTTGCCGATGCGCTGATCGATCAGGCGGATGCGCACGCCATTGTTGAGGAACGAAAGCTCGCGCAGCCGCTTGCTCAGGACCTCATAGTGGAAATCGACGGTGCCGAAAATCGTGTCATCGGGCAGAAAGTGAACTTCGGTGCCGCGCGTTTCGGTCGCTCCCTGGTGCTTCATCGGTGAGACTTCGACCCCTTCGCGCATCTCGAGCAGGCGGTCCTGCACGATGCCTTGCCTGAATTCCAGGCCGTGCACCACCCCCTCGCGCCGCACGGTCAATCGCAGCCACTGCGACAAGGCATTGACGCATGAGACACCGACGCCGTGCAAACCGCCGGATACCTTGTAGCTGTTCTGGTTGAACTTGCCGCCGGCATGCAGCTCGGTCAGCGCAATCTCTGCGGCCGAACGCTTGGGTTCGTGCTTGTCGTCGAACTTGATGCCGGTCGGAATGCCGCGGCCGTTGTCGACCACCGAAATCGAGTTGTCAGTGTGGATCGTGACCAGGATGTCGTCGGCGTGTCCGGCCAGTGCTTCGTCGACCGAGTTGTCGACCACTTCGAACACCATGTGATGCAGGCCGGTGCCGTCCTGCGTGTCGCCGATGTACATCCCGGGCCGCTTGCGCACTGCCTCCAGGCCCTCCAGGATCTGGATCGAGCTGACGCCGTAATCGGCCTTGCCATCGGGCTCGCGCGGATTCGGATTCATCGGTGGCTGGTTCGGAACTGCGGACATCGTTGGACTACGTTTCCTGGTCTTTCGTGCACTTTGAAATCAGGACGAGCGCCGGGCCGTCCCAAGCTCGTACTGGATGAATTTCCGTTCGAGGCGCACGCGCGCCGGCCGCGGCGCGTACACCTCGAATACCTAAATTCTCATCGGCATCACAACGTACCGGAACTTTTCGCTGTCGGGCATCGTGATCAGCGCGCTGCCGAGCGCATCACCCAGTGCAAAGCGCACCCGCTCGGTCTTCAGGTTGCCCAGCACATCGAGCAGATAGTTGACATTGAAGCCGATGTCTAGCCCGTCGCCCGCATACTCGACCTCGAGCTCTTCCTGCGCGTCTTCCTGATCGGCATTGGTCGACGTGATCTTCAGGCTGCCCGGGGCGAGCACCATGCGCACGCCCTTGAACTTGTCGGTGGTCAGAATCGCCGCCCTCTGCATTGCATGCATCAGGTCCTCGCGCCCAAGGACGAAGACCTTGGTGTTCGCGGCCGGTATCACGCGCACGTAATCGGGGAACTTGCCCTCGACCAGCTTGGACACGAGCTCGATGTCAGCGAAGCCCAGCTTCACTTGATTGGCAGCCATCTGGACGCGCACGGCATCGTCCGTGTCGGGCAGCAGGCGCAGCAATTCGAGAATCGTCTTGCGCGGAATGATGGCCTCGATCTTCGAGGTGGCATCGTCCTTCGTGACTTCGGCCAGCGCGAGGCGATGCCCATCCGTAGCCACCGCGCGCACGGTCTTGCCGTCGACCACCAGCAACATTCCGTTCAGGTAGTAACGGATATCCTGCTGCGCCATCGAGAAATGCACCATGGCAAGCAGGTACTTCAGGGTTGCCGCGGGCAGGCTGAAGTCAGCGTTGAACTCGGACTCCGCAACCGTCGGAAATTCTTCGGCGGCCAGGGTTTGCAGGTTGAAGCGGCTCTTGCCGCTTGTCACCGTCAGCTTCTTGCTTGCAATCGACAATTGAACATCGGCCTCGGGCAGCGCACGCAGGATGTCCACCAGCTTGCGCGCGGCGATCGTGGTCGCCGCCACGTCCTTGCCGGTACCGATCAGCGCTGAAGTCTGGATCTGGATTTCAAGGTCGGTGGCCGTGAACGAAACACGTTCGCCATCCTTCCGCACCAGGATGTTGGCGAGGATCGGCAGGGTCTGCCGGCGTTCAACGATCCCGCTCACCACCTGCAATGGCTTGAGCAACGCATCACGGGATGCTTTGACGAGTTGCATTTCTTATTTCCTGTTCATAGATAGGTAGTAGTAGGTCCGTGTTCAATCTGGGGACAAGCCCTGGTTTGCTTCCTGTATCAGCAACTTGCGTACACGTAAGCGATGTGGACAGGCGACCTGTCCGCCTGTTGACGGCCGGTATGAAGGTCTAACAACTCAGCACCTTGTGGACTCCGGGCGGACTTTCGTCCACAGCTGTCCACAGGCAGGACACAGGAGAACACTGCCACCTCAGCCCTTCAATGTCTGCTCGAGCACGTGCAGCGCATGGTTGAGTTCGGTGTTTTTGGCACGCTCGCCGCCGATCTTTCGCACGGCGTGCAGCACGGTTGTGTGATCGCGGCCGCCGAACTGCTCGCCGATCTCGGCGAGATTCTTCTCGTGGGTGCCGGCCAGGTACATGGCGACCTGGCGCGGCGCGCGGCGATCGCCGAGGGTCGCCGCTTGCTGTCTTCATGTCGGCGACCTTCGTCTTGCGGTCCAGTCCACCGCCACCGTCTTCTGAATCAGTCGATCGTGACCTGCCCGGTGGAGGCTGACAGCAGGTCCTGATCTGCTCCACGCGCGACGTCGACGGTGATCAGCGGCCATGGAACGAAGAGACGCCATGATCTTGCGCAGCGCCCCCTCAGTTCGCGACACGTTGGAGCGCAGATTCTGGCAATGAAGGATGCGACGTCTTCCTTCGATCGACGTCTCGCTTTCCGCTTTCTTCAAGGCCAGGATCGCCGACCCGCATCTCCAGTTCTGCGTCTTCGATCGCGACCGTCAGGCCGGAGGCAAAGCGGGACACCAAGCGATCCTCCATGTCCTTCAGTTCTTTCGGATAGGTGTCACAGGTGATGATGATCTGCTTGCGTCCAGCCACCAGGGCCTCGAACGCATAGAAGAACTCTTCCTGGGTGCGCGCCTTGCCGGAGAAAAACTGAATGTCGTCGATCAGCAGCAGATCGAGGGAGTGGTAATAGCGCTTGAAGTCGTCGAATGCTTTGCGCTGGTAGGCACGCACCACATCGCTTACGTATTCCTCGGCTGTGGA
>CAVTND010000023.1:0-10494 GCA_963735955.1 uncultured beta proteobacterium
AGCGCGCGTCGCCTGTTAGCTTCGCCGGACCGAAACGGATCGTGCCGCTGCCGATCGATATTCCGGACCTGCCGCGCATCGACGTGGTGATGATTTCGCACAACCACTTCGACCATCTGGACGCAGACTCGGTGGCGCGCCTCGCCGCGATGCCCCAGGGCAGCCCGCGCTTCCTGGTGCCGCGGGGATTGAAGGCGTGGTTCGCGAACCTTGGCATCACGCGCGTCGATAAAGACGACTGGTGGCAGGAAACGCGCGAGGGCGAGCTGCGGATCACCTTCGTGCCGGTGCAGCACTGGAGCAAGCGCAGTCTGACCGACGCCGATCAGACGCTGTGGGGCGGCTGGGTCGTGGAGGGCGAAGGGCTGAAACTGATCCACACCGGCGACACCGGTTACTCGAAGGACTTCGGCGATATCGGCAAGCGGCTCGGACCGTTCGACATGGCCTTCATTCCGATCGGCGCCTATGCGCCGCGCTGGTTCATGAAGGTCATGCACCTCGACGTTCCCGAGGCCGTGCAGGTGCGGGCCGATCTTGGCGCCGAACGCGCGATCGGGATGCATTGGGGCACGTTCGAGTCGCTGGCCGACGAGCCGCTCGATGAACCACCGGTGGTGCTGGCACAGCAGCGACTGGAGCGCGGGCTCACGCCGGTGCAG
The DNA here is from genome assembly GCA_963735955.1 of uncultured beta proteobacterium. Lineage (GTDB taxonomy): Bacteria > Pseudomonadota > Gammaproteobacteria > Burkholderiales > Burkholderiaceae_F > CAVTND01. The sequence continues at coordinate 663 of CAVTND010000023.1, forward strand.
TTCGACGTGCTCAAGATCGGCGAGACGCGTCGGCTGGAGCGGGTCGTGTCGAAAAATTGACCCGATACCCAGCCGGCGCTCTCAAACAGGCCGAACCGAAGGATCGGCTCCGGTCCCTGACTTTGTTCCCTTTTCGGTCAGTCGTCTGGCAAGCCGGTTCGACGGGCGCTCCACCAGCAAATAGCTCGCGGAAGCGAAAGCGACCGTGATCGCGGTGGCCAGAGCGGAATAGACAAATAGCGATGCCGGAAAAGAGAGGTCGGGAGTTCTGGAAACCAGGAGAAGAGCGGATACATGACGACCGGATGAAGAAGGTAGATTGAATAACTGATCGTCCCAAGCCACACCAGAGGCCGTGGCCAGCGACTGCCCAGGAACAGGAACACTGCGAACAGGATCAAACCCCAGAGAGTTCCGCGCTCTGCGACGAAAGCGACCAGGTCGGGCAGTTTGCGCAGTCCGCCGTAGGCTGCACGGCCGAACACGAGCAGAGTGGTCACAATGACCGGCCAGGTCATCCACGCCCTCAGCTTTTCAGCGGAAGTCGCGTTCGGGTCGTACGAGTGGCGCAGCAGGCTGCCCCACAGCATGATCGAGAGGCACAAGGGGAGATCGGCCCAATGAGCCTGGCCTGTCGTCCACGTGACGAGCTCGCGGAATTGCAGTCCGGGGATGAGCGAGAGCATGAAGATCAGCGCAACGATCAGGCGCGTGTCGCGCAGTTTCCCGACAAGGAAAAGGACGACTACCAGCAGATAGAACATGAACTCGATCTCGAGGGTCCAGAAGTGACCCATGGCGGACTCAACGCCAAACAGCGTAGGCAGCATGGTCAGATTGGCAAGCAGCGCTGCCGGTTCTACTTGCCTGCCCAGAGGGACCCATATCGCCAGATAGGTGAACAGCACTGTGAGCCAGTACGCGGGATAGAGACGAAAGAATCGCTTGATCGCAAATTGCCAGGTACCGAGGCCCTTCGGTTCCCGGATGGTGGACGCTACGACAAAGCCGCTGATCGCAAAGAAGGCAACGACTCCGGCCCGCCCCAGATGCAGAAACGCCGGCACATCCGCCGCCAGCGTGCCGTGGGCGCTGATGCTTGGCACCTGCACGAATAGCTGGCTTGCGTGCAACCAGACCACAAGCAGTGCTGCTATGCCGCGCAGCACGTCGATGTTTTGATAGCGGGCATCCGCGGGCTGGCTCAATTGATGCAACATCGATTCACTCTTCGCGGCGGTCGGATTCGTGGTCCAAGCGTCTTGGTCTTCTCGGTCCCGACGTAGAGCAGCTCAAGTAACGCGCATCGGCCGGATCGGCGGGTCAGAGTATCTCAAAGCGCCACGGTAGGCGGCAGACAGGCCAATGGGCGCGACCGAGTGGCATCTACCTTAAGATCAAAGCTGCTCGCACTCCGCGCGGGTGGCCTTCGCTAGGTGGAGGGCGGCGCCATGGCAGACAGTTTCTGGAAAGCGCTGGGATCAAAGCTCGTCGAGACTGGTGCGGCGTACCTGCAGCAGGTGCGCGTGGTCAACGAGCTGAAGCAGCTTTCACCTGAGGAAGCGCGTGCGCGCTTCACGAAGTATGTGCAAGGACTGTCGAGCACAGCGCGGTCCGGTTTCGCGGTGACTCTGGCCACGCTGGCCAACAGCGAAAAGAGTGCTGAAGCCAGGCGCTTCATTGAGTCACTGCGCGCTGCGCTCGCCAATCCGAACGCAGCTCTGGCCTCGGCGCCGGCCGTCGCAGCCAGGGCGCCCGAGACCCCTCTTCGGCCTGGCTTCGAGGATGACCTGCAGCGCACCGCCGACTGGTACGAGTTGGAAGGCGATCGGCGCGAGACCGTCGTCAGCGACTACCTGAAAGCACTCAACATTGGCGGGCTCGAGAGCCTGCGCACGAACCTCGAGCGGATGGAGGGCAACTGCGCGGCGAATATCCATGACCACCGCGAAAATGAAGCCCGCATTGCGGGCGGACGCTTCATCGAGGACCAGATCGACTATCGGATGTCAGTGCTGAGGACCGGCCAACACGACCCGAACTGGTCGCGCCAGCTTCAGGAGCTTGAGGGCTGGGCGCGGTGGTACGACGCCTTGCACAGTGTCGTCTCAAAGAAGATCGAGGAACGGCGTCGCCCTGCGGCGCCCGCTCCCGCGCCAGCCGTAGTGCAGGAGCGCAGCGCGGAGATGAGCGCGCTCGATGGCATGAAGCGGTTGCTGGAGGAGCAGCTCGCGAGCGGCGGGGTGCGTGGTGAGCGCGCGGTGGCCTTGCGCCGAACGCTTGAAAAAATGGAGGCCCTGCTCGCCGCCAAGGGCCGCGATGAAATCAGCGCAGACGAGGCCATGATTCGATTTCAACAACTCGCTCGCGACATCGCTCCGATGTTCGCCGACCCCGGCCCGTCACGACGAGCAGCTCGCGGTAGCCCTCTGCTCAAAGAGATCGATTCCTACGCCGGAGCGATGAAGGCCGCGCTCACGCTCGAGCTGATGCCGCCGCCGCCCTCCGCCACGGCCGAAGCCGTGGCTGCAGTGCTGGGCGATATCCGGGAGTTTCAGGAAAAAGTCGCGGACGTGACAGACGATGAGGAACTCGCGCAGCTTGAACATACCCTGCTGCGCCCGGCCGCGCGCGTGCGCCATGAACTGGCCCTGACGCGCCATGCATTGATCGCGCGTCCACTGTGGGAAAGTGTTGACTACTTGCCTGTCGTCAATGCGATCGCCTATTCAGGTGCGGCGGACCTGCAGCAGCAAGTCGAAGCCGCCCTTGCCTCGCGTCGGCTTACGGTTCTCAATTCCAAGCGGCTGCAGAACCTGGGCCAGGTGCGCTGGGACGAGCTCAATGCCTGCCATGTCGCAATGTTCGACCTGCGCGGTGCCAGCGAAATCGCGGCCTTGGCGACGAAATTTCCCAAGCGGGCGCGCGAACTCGCAGCGGCTGCGTACGAGCTCGGTCTCGCTTTCGCGCTCGGCAAGCCGGTTGTCGTGATCGGCGCCGCGGGCGAGACGATGCCGTTTGACGTTGATCTATCGCCGCTGACGCTCGACGGCAGCGACGACGATGCCGCGCTGCTCCGGCAGGCGGTCGATGAGGCGTTCTATGTGCTGCAGCGAAGCGGCCGCGACTCCTCAATCGGCGAAAGCGTCGCTTTCCTCGACCAACTGACCGCCGGCCACGAAAAGCGCAGAGCATTCGAAGGCATGGGCTGGCTTGATCCGGCGCTGGCGAAAGACCCGGCCGGTTTTGCCGCGAAGGCCGCGCAACTGATTTCGGCGCTGCCCGCACCACCCTGGCGGCTGCTGCGCCCGGCCTGGCCCGCGGCATATCCCGACCCGGAAAAGAAGCGCTGCTTCCACGTCATGCCGTTTGGTCCGGACTGGGCCAACGAGGTGCGCGACGTCGCGCGCATGTTTTGCGAGGAACGCGGAATCGTCTACCGGCGTGGCGACGAGGCCGAAGAAGGCAGGATCATCCACGCGATCTGGGACGACCTGTGCCGCGCCAGCATCGTGCTGGTCGATCTCACCGGTGCCAATCTGAATGTGATGATCGAACTCGGCATGGCCCACGCCATCGGCCGTCCGGTACTCGCGGTGCGGCGCGCCGATGCGGTCGATGTGCGGCCCAAGAACATTGAAAAGCTGCGAGTACTGAGCTACGAATCGCCGAGCCAGTTGATGTCGCTGCTGCTCACCAAGCTACCGGTTTGAGCGCGGTCACTGGTGTTACCTTGCCGTCTTCCGTCGTGTGTTGAGTTAGCAGATAGATCGACCAGTCTGCTCGTAGCCAAAGCGACGAGCTTGAGCAGTTCCGACCCGCCGGGGATCGCTCCGTGTTGCTGAGCGATCCCCGGTACAGCAACAACACCCTGCAGCCATCGCTTGCGATGTCGGACCGCTGCTCCGCAGACGCGTACGTCGCCTGCGAAACCGGGATGCGCCGTCCGTGGCGCTTTCATCCCGGGAGGAGAATTCAATGGCCTCAAAACTATTCGTGCCGGTGGTGTCCGGCGATCTCGCGCACGACTTATCGGTGCACTCGATCCACTTCCCTTGAGCGTCAACTGCTTGCCGCGCCACCCATCCGATGACTACGGGGCACGCTCGCGCGGGTTCCGAGGTATTTGGGCTGCTCCCCCTCGGCAAGGTAAGCTCGATCAAAGATCGCAGGCCTCCTGGAATCGCCCTCGGTGGCCGGCGCACCTGAGAATCTGTGCGCCGGACATCGACGACGCGGCGGTCGAACGGCCAGCCAATTGCTTGCCTTCATGCTGCTTCGCCTGCGCGGCCTGCTTGATCTCGGCCGCCTGCGGGGCTTTCGCTCCGTAGACCTGCGCCACGTAGTCGCTAACTGGCGCAACTTTGGGCTCGACGTAAGCGGCGATGCCGATGATCACGGCGCCGGCGATAACTGCAGCGATCGCCACGTAGGCAATCCAATGCGCTTGCTCGCGTTTCATGGCTCACCTCCCAGAACTGTTCAAGAAAACAAAAAGGCCCGGATGCTTGCGCGATCCGGGCCTGTGGGCCGTGAAACGGGAGATGGCGCTTAGGTGCGTCCACCTCCACCCGGATCGATCGTGCTCAGTGCGGCATTCGCCATGGCAGGCAGTCCTTGTTTGAAGCCACCCACGATTTCGCGCCGGAACAGCGACGCGCACGAACCCGTCGCGGCTTGTTGCCGCAGCAGATTGGTGTGAGTTTTGTGGTTGAGCCTCATGAATCAAGTCTCCGAAGGCGTTTTAGTTGCTCTTGCTGCGCAGTGTTGCCGTGTGCGCCCGGATTGCTCGCAACGGCCAAACTTCACATGGCACGCATGATAAACATGGCTTTATCTTTGTCAATCCCCATTGATGAAAATTCTAGCGTTGCCGCCTCTTTGCATCACGTGAATCTGCGGCATTTTTCGCCAGTTCACCTTCCAGGAGCTCGAGCATTCGCTGTTTGACTCTTTCCGGATTGATCCGGTAACAGGTTAGTAGCATTTGCACGAGAAAGCGTTCGTCTGCCGTGGCCGGCACCGCGGCCGGTCGTTCTCGATGGTCGTCCTCCCGCGCCTCCTGGTCCAGCCAGCCCAGGGGTTTGCCACACAGGGACTCGAACTGGCGCGCAAGTGTTTCGCCGATCTGGCGATTGCGGCTCTTGAGCTGGCTCCAGTAGGACGGCGAGATCCGCAGTTGCTCGGCGAAGCGGGCGTCGAGGCCCTTCAGATCGTCGCCAGCGGGGCCGACGATCGTCGAAGTCTTCAACTGCTCGAATAGCCCAAGCGTGTTTGCGAGGCGGACGTCGGCAAGGTCGGACATCTGCCAATGATAAAGCGGTCTTGCTCATGGAACTGCATCCGCCTTTCCATCGACCGGTCTAATGCCACCGGGGTCTGCCAAAGGCGCAGACATCGGAGGGGCCGGCATTGGCCATCGGTTGCAGTGATGCCGCAGTAACATCAGCTTGCCTCCCGATTGACGATCCCAAGACGTGCCCGACTCCACTCCGATCGTCACGTTTCTCTTTACCGACATCGAGGGCAGTACCCGCCTGTGGGAGCAGGAGCCCGAGCGGATGCTGCCAGTGATGGCGCGCCACGATGCCGTCTCGCGCGCCACCGTGGAGCGCCATCGCGGAACCGTCGTGAAGATGACCGGCGATGGCGTGCACGCTGCGTTTGCCAACTCGGAAGATGCCCTGCGCGCTGCGCTTGAGATTCAGCAACTGCTGTCGGCGCGGCAGGAAGATGAACCCGGACTGCAATTGCGGTGCGGACTTCACTCGGGAGTCGATGCCCAGCGCGACGGCGACTATTACGGGCGTGCAGTCAATCGGGCGGCGCGCATCATGCAAGCGGCGCATGGCGGCCAGATGCTGCTGTCGCAGGCGGTCGCCGATCAGCTGAACGCACGCCTGCCCGCGGGCGTGGTGCTGCGTGATCTAGGGATCGTGCGACTGCGCGATCTGGCCAGTCCGGAGCGTCTGTACCAGGTGGAACACCCGCAGCTGCGGGCCGATTTCCCGGCGTTGCGCTCGCTCGAGGGTACGCCGAACAACCTGACACAGCAGCTCAACTCATTCATCGGCCGTGAGCGCGAACTCACAGAGATCCGGCAGATGCTGGGGACGAGTCGCCTGCTGACCCTGCTCGGGATGGGGGGCATCGGCAAATCCCGGCTGTCGATGCAGCTCGCTGCCGAAGTGCTGGACGATTTTCCTGACGGCGTGTGGTTCGTGGAACTCGCGGCGCTGACTGACCCACGGTCGGTGCCGCAGGCGGTGGCCACAGTGCTCGGCGTGAAGGAGGATGCCGGGCACGCGGTCGTCGATGCGCTGATCCGCTATGTCCGCGATCTGCAGGTGCTGATCATTCTCGACAACTGCGAACAGGTGATCCACGCCTGTGCGGACCTGGCGAAGCGACTGCTGCAAGCGAGTCCGCGCCTGAAGATCCTGGCATCAAGCCGTGACTACCTTCAAGTGGCCGGCGAGACGGTCTATCACGTGCCGACGCTGTCGGTGCCCGACCCGAACAAAGCGATCGAGCTCGGGTCACTGCAGCAGCACGAAGCGGTGCGCCTCTTCATCGATCGTGCCGCCGCTTCGCGGCGCGGTTTCGGCCTGGCCGAACAGAATGCGGCCGCCATTGTGCAGATCTGTCATCGGCTGGACGGCATTCCGCTGGCGATCGAGTTGGCCGCAGCGCGCGTGCGCGCTCTTTCGGTCGAAACGATTGCGGCCCGCCTGAATGACCGCTTCCGCCTGCTTGTGACCGGCGATCAGACGGTACTGCCGCGTCAGCGCACTCTGCGCGCGCTGATCGACTGGAGCTACGACCTGCTGACCGACGCCGAGCGAACGCTGTTTCAGCGCCTGTCGGTGTTCGCGGGCGGTTGGACGCTCGAAGCGGCCGAGTCCGTTGGCGCCGGGGGCGCGTTGCGCCATGACGAGGTGCTGGATCTGTTGACGCACCTGGTGGAGAAGTCACTGGTCGTCATGGAAATCGGCGGTGAACGCTATCGGATGCTCGATACGGTGCGGCACTATGCGCAGGAAAAAATGAGCGATGGTGGCGACGACGCCCCCGTCCGCATCCGGCATCTCGATTTCTACCTTGCCCTGGCGGAGAAAGCACGACCCGAGCTGGCCGGTCACTCGCAAGGAAGCTGGCTCGCCCGACTTGATCTCGAAAGTGAAAACCTGCTTGCAGCGCACGCGTGGGGAGAACACGCAAGCGATGGCGCTGCACGCGGCTTGCGTTTGATTGAGGCTTTGCGGCCGTACTGGATCAACCGCGGCCTGCTCACGCTTGGACATCGACTGACGGTGGAATTGCTGGCCCGCCCCTCGCTGCAAGCGAGAAATTCAGCGCGGTGTCGTGCACTCTTCAGTGCAGGACAGATCAGTTCGTTCATGGGGCGCTACCGCGAGGCGCAGGAGTACCTGGCAGAGAGTCTGGCGATCGCACGGGAAATCGGCGATGCCAAGTGGATCGCGGGAGTGCTTCAGCCACTCGGAATGGCTAACCTGGGCAAGGGTGACACCGCCGCGGCGCGGGAGAATTTCGAGGAAGCCCTTGCCTTGGCGCAAGTGCTGGGAAACAAGCGCGAGCTGGCCGCCGCGAGCAATGCGCTGGCACAGGTGCACCGCATGGAAGGGCGGTTCGATGCGGCGCAGCCCCTTTACGAGAATGTCGTCGCACTGGCTCGCGAACTGGGCGATCAGGAGAGCATCGCGATCGGACTTCTGAATCTAGCCATGGTGTCGGTCGGTCGTGGGACAAGCGATCGAGCGCATGCGATGCTGATCGAAGTGATTGCCATTGCCGGAAGAATCGGGTCCCGGCCGGTCGCACAGAGCGCGTTGGAAGTGTGTTCCGGTCTCGCCGCGGCTTGCAGGGACTGGACGCTTGCCGCTCGCTTATTCGGAGCGGCCGAGGCGCAGACCGCTCAGACCGGATTGCAACGCGATGCCGCCGACGAGGCCTTTCTTGCGCCCCTGGTTGCCCAGGCGAGGCAAGCCCTGGGCGCCGAAGGATTTGCGATCGTTGAAGCCCAGGGCCGTGCGCTGCGATCAGACGATGCCCTGGCCCAGGCGCTTATCTGGTTGAAATGCACCTGACGCAAGACGCGACTACATGTTCACGATGAACGGATCCCGTTCCAGTTCTTTCGAGCTATCCATCACTCTGATCGTGTACTTGAGAATTCCGGGCGCCAAGTGTCTGTTCTGGCAGCTGTACTCCATTCGGTTTTCCGAGCGGCGACAGTTGACGACTTCGCTTTGACCCTTGTCGAGAACGACACTGCCCTCGCGGACTTTCTCGGTCAGGCTTCCTTCAATGACGATGCCCCGATCCGCGAATCGCAGCTTGGATTCGGCCGGCAACTTCCAGGTGATCAGTAAATCGCGTTGACCGGGATTGAAGACGAGTATCTCGGGAACGACGCTGATCCGACCATCGACGACGGTGACTCGGGGCTGGCTCGGGTCAGGCAGGTCGACGTACTTGAAGTGAGAGCAGCCTGCGAGTGTCAGCACGCCTAGCGCTGCGATCAGTTGCGACTTGGTCATCTGGCTTCCCCCTGCTTTGAGCCCCGTTGGCGAATAGCTCCGAGCCACGTTTCGGTCCGGATACTACGCGTGGCCCATGGATCGCCGCGTAGGCGCTGTGTCCTGGGAGCAAGCGCGGGCCCAGACATGGACTGCGCTGATTCCGTGCATGAGCGGCGTGACGATTGGTAGCTACACCGGGGCAGCGGCACCGACTTGGTGTTTTCATTTCGCGGTCACAAGATTGCGATTGCAAACAACCCCTGCAAAGTCTTACCCTCGGCGTCCCGTTCGGCACGCTGACGGCGGAGGTCTTGGCAGCACCTCAACCCGAGGCCGGGTCAGCGCAACGAAGGTGAATCACGACTAGGAGGAGATTTCATGTTTCGATCGATCGTCGGCGCCGTTGCGCTGATCACCCTGCCCGGCTTCGCGGCCGCGCAGTCCTGTACCCAGGTGCTTGCCCAGCTGAGTGGATTGCTGGTTGATGCCGTCTGCTTTGAAAGTCCCGACCTGACGACAACCAATCCTGCGACGACTCCCGCAAACAACTCGATCCCCACCCTGCCGAGTGGAGCATTTACGCCGACGACGGACCGCGACGTGATCGCCCCGACCGCGGGGAAGCGGCCGCCGATCACCAAGGTCGTTCCCGGGCTGCAGGTCCAGGCGCGGTTCGCGAACGACCCGACCAACCAGGGACGTTTCCTGCTGCGCTTGCCGAATGACTGGAATGGCAAGCTGGTCGTGGCCGGGGCGTCGGGCACGCGCAGCGAGTTCAATGGCGATTTTGCCTGGAGCGACTTCGTGCTCCAGAAGGGATACGCGTACGCATCGCAGGACAAGGGAGTGCTGAATCTGCGCATTGCCTCATTGAGTAGCGCCACGCCCCCGAATGGACTCGCTTGCCGGCTGAAATCCGTTCTCGCCGGTGTGGGTCAACTTCTACGACAACGATGACGGCCAACCTTTCACGCGCTGGCAGGAGTACATCGTCAGGGCGGCAAAGGTGGCACGCGTCGGGGTGAAGGCGGCCTACGGTCACTGGCCGCGCTACACGTATGCGGTGGGTACCTCGAATGGTGGCTATCGAGTCCGTCGCGCGGTAGAGACCGCGCCCGACCTGTTCGACGGCGTCGTGGACTGGGAAGGCACCTATGTCGATGAGCGCGATCCGAACCTGCTCAACGACTTGCCGCCCGCGGTACTGAACTGGCCCGACTACCTGGCATCTGGGTTCTCGGCGACGAGTACGGCTGCCAGGAACATCGTCTCCTCAGGCTATCCGCCCG
>CAVTND010000024.1:0-90238 GCA_963735955.1 uncultured beta proteobacterium
CTGCCAGGATGGGCGGCAGGCAGGGCTGGTCGGCGACGCTGCTGACTCTCCTCGGGGTCGCGTTGATCGTCGCGCCGACCGCTGTGTCTGATGAGTTCGCTCGGCGACTCGGTGCAACAGCTGATCACCGACGTGCAGAACAACACCCTGGAAATCCCGCCGCCGCGCGACGGGGTCGCCGAATGGCCGCTGGTCGGAAAGCAGGTGCATGCGCTCTGGTCCAAGGCTCATGCCGACCTTCCTGCCCTGATCAAGAGCATGCAGCCGCAGATCGGCGACATCGCCAAGTCGGCACTCGCCTTCGTCGCCGGCATCGGCGTCGGGCTGCTGGCGTTCGTCGCCTCCTTCATCATCGCCGGGATCATCATGGCCTTCGGGCAGGCCGGCAGCGGTGCCAGCCTGGCGATCTTCACGCGCATCGTCGGCCCGGAGCGCGGCGCGGAGTTCACCAAGCTGTCGACGGCAACCATCCGCGCCGTCGCGGCGGGCGTCCTCGGCGTGGCCCTGATCCAGGCCATCATCGTCGGACTCTGCCTGCTGCTCGCAGGCATTCCCTTTGCCGGCGTGCTCGCGGTCATCGTCCTCGTCCTCGGCATCGCACAGGTGCCTGCACTGCTGGTCACCTTGCCGGCGATTGCCTACATCTGGACGACCGGTGACTACGGGACCGGCGAAGCGACCCTCTACACGATCCTGCTCTTTGTCGCCGGCATGGCCGATAACGTGCTCAAGCCGCTGATGCTCGGACGCGGCGTCGATGCGCCGATGCCGGTGATCCTGATCGGCGCGCTCGGCGGCATGGCCGTCTCGGGCATCCTCGGCATGTTCGTCGGCGCGACGCTGCTGGCCCTCGGCTACCAGATCTTCATGGGCTGGGTGCACACCGACCCGGATGCCGGCAACGGCAAGGAAAAGAGCGAAACACCCGCCGCCGGTTGAGCGAATGCGCGCCACCACGCCGCGGCGCATGCTGCCGCAGCGCCTGCTTCTCGCGAGTTTGTCTGCTGCTGGATGCCTGCACGACGGTCGGCCCCAATTTCGTGCGCCCGGAAGTTCCGTGGCTGGAGGATTGGTCGAGCAGCGCGCTGCGGTCGGACGCGGCCGATAGAGCAGCAGCGCGAGCGCGCGGCGACCGAAGAGTGGTGGCGCAATTTCAACGATCCGGTGCTCGACCGGCTGGTCGCCGAAGCGCAACGCCAGAACACCGACGTGCGCATGGCCGGCCTGCGCATTCTCGAGGCGCGCGCCCAGCTCGGCATCGCCGGCAGCACACTCTATCCGCAACTGCAGCAACTGAGCGGCGAGGCGCTGCGCGCCGGTCAGCAGCAGTCGAACGGCCCCGATACCGCCGTTTGGACCTACGGCGTCGGGTTCGACATCGCCTGGGAACTGGACTTCTGGGGCAAGTTCCGGCGCGGCATCGAGTCCGCGGATGCCGCCTATTTCGCGAGCATCGCCGCCTACGACGACGTGCAGGTGCTGGTCGCGGCGCAGGCCGCCAGCTTCTACGCCACCATCCGCACCATCGAACTGCGCCTGCGCATCGCGCACGAGAACGCCGCGCTGCAGAAACGCAGCCTCGAGATCACCGAACGCCTGTTCAAGAGCGGCAACGAGTCGGAGCTCGATGTCCAGCAGGCGCGGACCCAGTACCTGAGCACCGTCGCTTCGATTCCCGAGCTCGAGGGCAGCCTGCGCCAGGTGCAGAACGCGTTGAGCGTGCTGGTCGCCCGACCGCCGGGTCCGCTGCCCGAGATGGAGGCGGGACGCGAGAAGATTCCGACGGCCGAGCTCGCAGTCATCGTCGACCTGCCCGCCGACCTGCTGCGCCGCCGACCGGACGTGCGCGCGGCGGAGATGCGTCTCGCCGCGCAGTCGGCTCAGATCGGCGTCAGCGAGGCTGCCCTCTACCCCTCGATCGCGCTGGTCGGCACGGTCGGCCTCTCCGCCGCCTCGCTCGACTGGTCGGCGCGCACCTTTCAATGGGGCGTCGGCCCGTCGCTGGTGTGGAACATCTTCGACTGGGGCAGGCTGAAGAACCAGGTGCTGGTCCAGGATGCACGCTTCCAGCAACTCTACGAGCAGTATCAGGGCACCGTGCTGCGAGCCGCCCGCGAGCTCGACGATGCCGCCACCGATTTCGCCAAGGGTCGCGCCCAGGTCGACATCCTGCGCGAGGCCGTCCAGGCGGCCCGTCGGTCACTCGACATCGCGACCATCCAGTATCGCGAGGGACTGGTCGACTTTGAGCGTGTCCTCGACTCGCAACGCAGCCTGTTCAGCCAGCAGGAGCGCCTGGTGAGCACCCAGGGCGGCGTCACCCAGAGCCTGATCTGCCGTTTACAAGGCGATGGGCGGTGGCTGGCAGGCCGCCCGTGCCGAGCCCCTCGTCGATGAGCCGACCCGCGCCGCCATGCGCGAGCGCAGCGACTGGAAGGGCCTGATCGACGCACCGCTTCCGCCAGCCGACACCGAATTTTTCCCATCCCCGACAGAAACGCCATGAACCAGGAAACCGCGAACAACGCTGCCCCGGGGACGGGTACCCGCATCGGTGCGATCGTCATCGCGGTTGTGATCCTCGTCAGCCTGCTGCTCTACTTCGTCGGTGATCGCCTGACTCCCTACACGACGCAGGCGCGCATCCAGGCCTTCGTCGTGCCGGTGGCGGCCGAGGTGGCAGGCAAGTTCTCGAAGGTGTACATCCGCAACAACGACGAGGTGCAGCCCGGACAACCGCTGTTCGACATCGATCCGAAGCCCTACGAGATTGCGCTGCAACGCGCCCGCGCCGACTACGCGTCGGTGCGCAGCTCGGTCAACGCGTCAGTCGCCGGCGTGGACGCGGCGCGCGCCGCGCTGGCGGCCGCGCAGGCGAACCGTGCAATGGCCGAAAGCGACGCCAGCCGCCAGGAGCACCTGTACAAGGAGGATCCCGGCGCCATTTCGGTGCGCCGCCTCGAGGACGCGCAGGCGACCCGCGAGGAGGCGCGCAGCAAGGCGCGCCGCGCCGAGGCCGATCTGCGCAAGGCACAGGAGGCCGCTGGCGAGCCGGGCGACGACAACACCCAGCTGCAGAGCGCCCGCGCGGCGGTCGAGAAAGCCGAACTGGACCTGGCCCGAACCAAGGTGCTCGCGCCCGCGCGGGGCATCGTCACCGACCTGCGCACCGACGTCGGCCACTACGCGCAGCCCGGCGCGCCGGTGATGACGCTGATCGCGATGCACGACCTGTGGATCAGCGCCGACCTGACCGAAAACAACCTCGGCAATATCGACCCGGGCGACAAGGTCGCCATCGTCCTCGACATCCTGCCCGGCGAAGTGCTCAAGGGCCGCGTGCGCAGCATCGGCGGCGGCGTCGCCGGCAGCTCGCCACCGCCGCCGGGCACTCTGCCTCAGGTGCAGAACAGTCGCGACTGGCTGCGCCAGGCGCAACGCATCCCGGTCGCGATCGAGTTCGACCCGGCCGAGCGGCCGCGCCTGCGCGTCGCCCGCATCGGCGGCCAGGCCGAGGTACTGGTGTACACGGGCGACAACCCGATCATGAACACGCTCGGCACGTTCTACATCCGCGTCATGAGCTGGCTGTCCTACCTCTACTGAGCGCCGAACATGCACCCCGGGGACAAGGCGACCCTGCGACTGACCCTCGGTCTCGGCCTCGCCGCGCTGATCGCCTACGGCATGGCGCTCACCGCCCCTTACGTCGTCTGCGTGATGGCCGTGATCCTGCTCAGCAAGCCGGGGCCGCCGCTGCCGCTGGTCAAGGGGATCATCGTCGCGCTGATCTTCGCCGGGCTGGTCGCCGCTGGCGTGGTGATGGTGCCGCTGCTGGAGAACTACGCCATCGCCGGCATCCTGCTGACGGCAGTCATACTCTTCGCGATCTTCTTCGCGGGGCTGGTCAGCGGCAGTCCGTTGACCATGGTGCTGGTGATCGCCTTCGCGCTGATGCCGGTGGCGGGCATCATCGAGCAGGCACTGATCGGCACGCTGGCCCTGACGCTCGCTGTCGGCGTCGCAGTCGGCACGCTGGTTGGCTTCATCTCGAGCGCTTTCTTTCCGGACCGGACGGCGCCAGCCGCGCCTTCTGCCAAGCCGACGCGGCCCGGTAGAGCCGCCGCCGCGTGGATTGCCCTGCGCGCGACGTTGATCGTGATGCCCGTCTTCGTCCTCGCGCTGACCGATCCGTCGTTCTACCTCGCCGCGATCATGAAGACCGTCACGCTCGGCCAGCAGGCCGGCGAGACCGATGCCCGCTCGGCGGGCCGCGAGCTGGTCGGGTCGACGCTGATGGGCGCCTTCGTCGCCCTTGGAATCTGGTTCGGCCTGTCGCTGTGGCCCAGCTTATGGATGCTCGTGCTCTGGATGATGGCCGCGGCGCTCTGGGTCGGCTCCGCCATGACCGGCGCCCGGCCTTCGCGCTTTCGACCCTCGTTCTGGAGCAACGCGCTGATCACGGCGCTGATCCTGATCGGCCCCGCGATCGAGGACAGCGCCAGCGGCAAGAGTGTCCTCGAGGGCACGGTCATGCGTACCTGCCTCTTCGTCGGCGTCGCACTCTATGCCTGGGGCACCATCGTGCTGCTCGAGCGCTGGCGTCCCGCGCGGATGCCGGCGGCCCGGCCCAAACCCGCATCGGAGGAGAGACCTGCATGATTCTCACCAATTTTCTCGTCGGCCTGCCGGCCATGCTGGTCTGCCTCGCCATTCAGGCCTTTGTCGCCTTCTGGTGCGTGCGCTACTACGTGCGCCAGATTCGCCGATTGAAACCCGAGGATCATTCGCAAGCCGGCATCCGGCCATTGCTGGTGGCGATGGTCGCGATGATGCTCGGCACTTTCGTCCAGGTCGGCTTATGGGGCGTGCTGTTCGTCGTTCTCGGCGAGTTCACCGAGTTGTACGAGGCGGTCTACCACTCGGCGGTCAATTTCGCTTCGCTCGGCTACGGTGACATCGTGATGAGCAAGGAGCTGGAAGCTGCTCGGCCCGCTGGAAGCCATCAACGGCGTGCTGATGCTCGGCATGAGCGCTGCAGCGCTGATGGTCATCCTCCAGCAGTTGATCAAGCTGCAGTATCGCGACGATTCGCAGACTGCGGACGACGACGGCTCGCTGTAGCACGGTGTCAGAGCCAGGGGTGGCCCTTTACTTGGCAATGAGGCCGCCGGTCAGCTTGACGGCTGCAAGGCTGCGGCAATCTCCTAGCGACCTGCTATGTACCCAGTACGTCGGACTCGATGCCAAACGCAGCGGATCGGCGATTCCACTCAGGAACTAGGAGCCCAAGCATCGGGTCTAGAAACTCGAACTTGGCGAACGCTACGGCTCACCTTGAGACGGCTCAGTGCGGCCAAATGGGGACATTCGGCAGCGACGCGAAAATACTCCCAAAGCAGTCGCCCGCCGGCGGGCGTGAAGCCGTGCCCGAAGGCCTAGTATGGTTGAACTTCCAGAATGGAACGGGGTGATCCAGTGATCGACCGGCTTCCGTCGGCGAGTACCTTCAGTCAGGAGGAATCCATGCCCAAGATTCGAGCCGGCAACATCACGATGAATTACGACCAACAAGGGAGCGGCGAGCCTCTGGTGCTCATCCCATACCTGGCGGCCGATTACGCGTGTTACGCGTTCCAGGTCGCGGACTATTCGAAGCACTTCACCTGCATCTCTGTCGATCTGCGCGGAACCGGAGAGTCGGATAAGCCGGCCGGCGTCTACTCGACCGAGATGTTCGCCGACGACGTGGCCGCACTCATGCAGGCGATCGGAATACCCAATGCCCACATCTCTGGGCTCTCATTGGGGGCGGCCACCGGCATCTGGCTAGCCGCCAAGTATCCCGACCGGGTCAAGTCACTTTCGCTGCACAGTGGCTGGCCCAAGAGTGATGCCTATATCAAGACCGTCGTCCAAGGCTGGCAGGTGATGGCCAAGGCGATGAACAGCGTGCCAGAGATGGTGATTCAAGGGATCTTCCCATGGTGCTTCACGCCCGAGCTGTATGCGCAGAAACCGGACTACATCCAGGCCCTGTCCGACTTCGTGCGCGGCCGCCCCAAGCAGCCGGTCGACGCGTTCATCCAAGAGTCCGGTGCGGTGATGGCTCACGACGCCGAGGCGCAGCTTGGCAAGATTCACGCTCCGACGCAGATCACCTTCGGGCGCCACGACATGGTCACCTCCACCCGCTTCGCCGACCCGCTGAGGAACGGCGTCAAGGGTTCTGAGCTGTACATCTTCGAGGATTGCTCGCACGCGCCGCTGTACGAGAACGTGGCGGCATTCAACGAGAAGACCCTGGCATTCTTGAAGAAGCACGCAGACTGAACGCCGAACGCGCCTCGCACCGCGTGGCCTCGGTTGAATGGCCGCTCTTGAGAACGTCGACCTGCTGGTCAGGCTCGCGTTGAGCCCACGGGTCGATAGTCTCAACCCGGCCAATAGTTGCCGTTGGAAACGCCCTCTCGATTTGCCCGTTAGCAGACGAAGCTATGTTCGCTCGGTAGCATCCGCTGCATGGACGTCTTGCTCCGCGTGGAATCGAAACGTGTTCAAACCCGCGGGAGCAACCCCCGCCCCAAACCGCGAGGACATCGCCATGGTATTCAAACTCCCCGAGAAGATCGCCAGCCGCCCCATCGCCATCCTCGGCGCGGGCACCCTGGGTCGTCGCATCGCACTGATGCTGGCCACGCGCGGCGCCGAAGTGCGCCTGTATGCCCGCAGCGTCGCAACGCGCAATGCTGGCGTCGCCTTTGCCAAAGAGCAATTGCCTGCCGTGCTGGCCACGCTGCCGGGCAGCACGGCCGGCACCATCGTGGGCTTTGACGACATGGCGGCCGCGCTCAAGGACACGTGGCTCGTCGTGGAGTCGGTGCCGGAAGATCTTGATCTGAAGAAGGACATCTTCAGGCAGGTCGATGCACTCTCTGAGCCCGACGCCATCCTGGCCAGCAACTCCTCGTCCTATTCCTCCAGTGCCTTTGCTGACAGCCTGAAGGACCCGGCGCGCCTGCTGAACACTCACTTCCTGATGCCGCCGGGCATCACGCCGGTGGAACTGATGTCGTGCGGCCACACCGACCCGGCGGTGATTCAACTGTTGGTCGACGCGCTGCCCGGCTACGGCCTGACGCCCTATGTGGTGCAGCGCGAAAGCATGGGTTTCATCTTCAACCGCATCTGGGCCGCCATCAAGCGCGAGTCGCTAGCCGTGGTGGCCGAGGGTGTCGCGTCAGCGGAGGTTGTGGATGCCATCTACAACCAGGCCACCGGTTCACAGGTCAGCCCCTTCCGGCTCATGGACGCGGTGGGACTGGACGTGGTGCTGAGCATCGAAGAGAACTACGCCCGGCAACGACCCGGCCTGCCCGAGGCGCCGCGCACCATGCTGAAGAAGATGATCGCCGAGGGCCGCCTTGGCGTGAAGAGCGGTCGAGGGTTCTATGACTACCAGTAATGCGGCATCCATCAGCCGTTGATGGCCTGCGGAACCACCCTCGCGCGCATCTTGGCGTTGGGCGCCAGCACCCCATGGAAGCGGATCAGATGTACCGGGCCGCAACTTCTTCTGCAGGCTGCCGCTCTTCCACGTCAACGCCGCGATGATGACCGGGCTGGTGCCGTGGCTCGCGGGTTCGCATGTCGTATGCGGACCGGCGAACGGAGTGGAACGATTCGAGCGGCATGCGCAATGGCCACTTCGCGCCCTTTGCGTGGTCGGCATAAGCCAATGCAGACAGACTGCGGATTGGCAGCTTAGCGGCAACAACGACGACAGCTATCGGCACAACTTCATCACTGCCTGCCATGTCCGAAGTTGGCCGCTCTGAGTCCCGGGATCACACCTAGGCGGCTCGGCTCGGCACGGCACGCGTCGCCCAGTTACTTACCCAGATAGCGTACCTTGAGAGGCACTTCTTCGAACACACCCCGCCTGCGCTGCAAGCGGTATGCAAGCGCCTTTGGACGCGAGCTGACCACCTCCTTTAGCTGAGTGCCTCTGAAGTGCAAAGCCACGCCGTCGTCGGCGGCATAGCGAGCAGGGGCACCCTGCGCGATGAGCCGCCGGAAGGCAGCCTGCCGTTTAGGTTCGCCGTCGTAATGAGGGCAGGCCGTGCCGCGCAGCAGCCCCAGGCCGTCATGCAGGCCGCGGTAGCCGCCGAACGAGTCCGTAATTCCACCCTGAAACCAGCAGAGCATGCCGGCGCTGATGCCGCTGAGCACCGCGCCGGCGCGCCAGGCGCGGCGGAGCAACCTGTCGAGTCCGTGCGCGCGCCACACGGCAAGGAGATTGGCGGTATTGCCGCCACCGACATAGAAAACATCCTGTGCTTGCACAAACGCTGCTAGGTCGCGGGTCAGCGACGGCTGGCGCGGCAACGCTGGGGAATCGAAGAAGAAGCCCCCGCCGCCAAGCGCCACGATATGACCGAGCATTTGTCGTGTAGTGCGTTCGGCGCGCAGCGCTAGAAGCCGGAGTGTCTGCTTCTATGAGGACTGTTTTGTCAAGCCGTTTGCTACGGCGGTGCACGTGGCCGGAGCCGCGCAGGTATCGGTTTGGCGGGACCAACGCATTCATCAGGTCCAAGGTCGGGGTGTGAGGAGCGTTCGAGCCAGTGCTCGGACGAACTTCTATCCGTGACGGACGTGGACGTCCGGCACCACATCCAACATGCGCGCAAAGCGCGCTGGCCAACCCCAGTTAGCGACGCGCCCCATCTATTCGAACGGTCACCGTGCGGTGACCCGCAGACGCTGCGGGCGCGTCGACCTTTGATCATGATGATGCGATTCCTGCCAAGCCGTGTGTCGATCGGATGCTGCCCGAGCTCACGCGGCGACCGGCTTGAGCATCGCGCCGGCGGGTATCTCGCCGGTTTGCAGATAGCGCCACAGCGCGATCGCCAGACGCCGCGCCAGCGCCACGATGCCCACTCGCCGCATGCGTTTGCCTGCAGTGGCGAAGCGCCGGTTGAACCATTCGGTCAGGGCGCTCGTCGGCTGCAGGCTCAGCCACTTCCAGGCGAGCTCGACCAGCAACGCGCGCGCACGGCGGTTACCGGCCTTGCTGATGCCCTGCTCGATCTGGCTGTCGCCGCTGGCGTAGGGCGTGGGCGCCAGACCCAGGCAGCCGGCCAGCTCGCGTCGGTTGGCAAAGCGCCGCCAACCGAACAACTCCTTGACCAGCACCCAGGCGCCCCGCGGTCCAATGGCGCGCAACCGGCTCAGCTGCGCCACCAGCGGCTGCTGGCCATCGGCCAGTGCCTGGCGCCGCGCAGTCTCCAGCGCCCTGATCTGCTGCTTGACCAGCGCCAGCCGCGCGCTCTCGCGCTCGATCTCCGCGCGCAGCAGCGGCGGCACCTGGGCGCCGTGACGCTCCCACCAGGCCGCCCAGTCACGCCCGCCGATGACCAGCTGCGGGCGCAGGTTGTGCAGCACCAGCAGCGAGCCAATGCGGTTGGTGTGCGCAATGCGCTCATGCATCAGCCGCTCGAGCTCGCGGTGCACGCGCCGCGCGTCCTCATCCTCAGCCGTCGGCTCGTGCAGCACCGACCAGACGCGCTCGCCCGCATGGTGTCGCAGCAGCATCGCCAGCAGCTTGTCACCATCAAGCCGATCGGTCTTGGCCCGCCTGGCGTGCCGGTTGACCTCAATGCTGGCCGAGTCCACTACGATGTTGTCGATTCCTTGCTCACGCAGCCAGCGGTGCAGCCACCAGCCGTCGCGGCCAGCTTCGTAGCAACTGTGCACCGGCGCGCTCCCCGGCAGCCGGCAGCGCCCCCGCGCCTTAGCGATGCACGTCAGAACGTCGGCCTGCGCCCCAGCGTTCACCGTATACCGGCTCGCCCCGCGCCGGCCGTCGCTCAGCGTCAGTGTCCAGCGTTTGTCGCCCAGCTCGAAGCTCAGGTACAGCTCCGTGCCGGTTGTCGTATCGTTGCCGCGAAGGACTGTCTCGGGTGTCGTCATTTCCGTACTCCTTGGCTAGAGGATTGGAAACACCGTTGTAGCTCAGCGGTGCGCCGCTTGAGCAGTCCTTCATAGAATCTAAGGGGCGAATCTAGTCCGCCTGGGAGACGTCGAATACTGAGTTTTTCCCGCGCAACTTCAGGCTGCGGGCGCAGTCTCGCGCTTTACCCTGAACCAGGCCGCGTACAGCGCGGGCAGGGACAGCAGGGTCAGAGCGGTGGCAACCAGGAGTCCGCCCATGATGGCGATCGCCATCGGTCCCCAGAAGGTGCTGCGCGACAGCGGGATCATCGCCAGCACAGCCGCTGCGGCAGTCAGCATGATCGGCCGGAATCGCCGTACCGCCGCTTCGACGATCGCATCCCACTGCGCCATGCCGGCAGTGCGGTTGCGTTCGATCTGATCGACCAGAATCACCGAGTTGCGGATGATCATGCCGAACAGCGCGATCACGCCGAGCTGGGCGACGAAGCCGAATGGCCTCTGGAACATGAGCAGGCCCAGCGCTGCACCGATGATGCCGAGCGGCCCGGTCAGGAACACCAGCATCGAGCGCGGGAAAGAATGCAGCTGCATCATCAACAGCGTGAAGACGATGAACAGCATCAGCGGCACGTTCACCAGCATCGAGCCAACCGCCTTGTTCGATTCCTCCGCTGCGCCGGCGATGACGATTGCATAGTCGGGGGGCAGCGACTTGCGCAGCGCCACCATCGCCGGGTCGGCGTTGACCTGCGAAGAGACGGTCGGACCCTGGATGCCATCGCGCACCTCGCTCTGCACCGTGATGGCGAAATCGCGGTTCTGGCGCCAGACCACGCCGGGCTCCCACCCGAACTCGATCTTCACCAACTGCGACAGCGGCACCGAGCGGCCCGACGAGGTTGCGATATTCGCCTCGGCCAGGCGCGACATTACGGCCCGCTCGTCGGCAGGCTGGCGCAGCACGATGTCGATCAGCTGGTCGCCCTCGCGAAACTGGCCGATCGTCGTTCCCGACAGGATGGTCTGCGAGGCGCGCGCCAGATTCTGCGAGGAAACTCCAAGGGCGCGCGCGCGATCCTGGTCGAGCGTCAGCTTCATCTGCTTGACGCTCTCGTTCCAGTTGTCGTTGACTCCGCGCGTGTTCGGATTGGCGCGCATGACCTCCTTGACCTGGTCGGCCAGTGCGCGCACGGTCCGCGCGTCCGGGCCCTGAACGCGAAACTGCACCGGATACTGGACCGGCGGCCCGTTGGGCAAGAGCTTCACGCGTCCCCGCAGGTTGGGGAAGTCGGTGCGAAACAGTTCGATGATCTTCAGCCGCAGCGAGTCGCGCGCTTCAATGCTCTTCGGCGTGATGACCACCTGGGCCAGATTGGTGTTGTTGAACTGCGCATCCTGCGGCAGATAGAACCGCGGCGCTCCGTTGCCGATATAGCTGACGTACCAGTCCAGTTCAGGCTGCCGACCGAGCCAGGACTCGAACGCCCGGGTCTCGGTCTCGGTCGCTGCGACACTCGAACCTTCCGGCAGCCAGAGGTCGATCACCAGCTCGGGCCGGCTCGAGTCCGGAAAGAACTGCTGCTCGATGAACCGAAACCCGAATATTCCGAGTGCCAGCGCAGCGATCGTCAGCAATACGACGGTCTTGCGCCACATGACACAGCGGTCCACAAGAGCGCGAAAGCGTGCGTAAAACGGCGTAGTGAACAGCTCCATCTCGCTGTGGCTGCCGGTGCGCTGGCGGCCTTTCAGGAGCCACACGCCGAGCAGCGGCACAAACAGCACGGCCACGAACCATGAGATCACCAGCGCGAGGCCAGTCACCGCAAAAATGGAAAACGTGTACTCCCCGGAACTCGACTTGGCGAGGGCGATCGGCAGAAAGCCCGCCGCCGTGATCAGGGTTCCGGTCAGCATCGGAAATGCGGTTGACTCGTACATGAAGGTGACGGCGGCCGCCTTGTCCAGTCCCTCCTCCAGCTTGCGTACCATCATTTCGACCGCAATGATCGCGTCGTCGACCAGCAGTCCGAGCGCAACGATCAGCGCGCCGAGGGATATCTTGTGCAGGTTGATGTCGAACAGCCACATGAACAGCATCGTGATCGCCAGCACCAGCGGAATCGTCGCGAGCACCACCAGTCCCGGACCGGGATCGATCCGCAGCGGGCGGGTGTGCAGGCCCAGGCTGAGGAAGGACACCGCCAGCACCACCGCCAGCGCTTCAAACAGGACCCGCAGGAACTCGTTGACCGAACGCGCCACCGCACGCGGCTGATCGGCGATCTTGACCATGTCGATGCCAACGGGCAGCCTCGACTCCAGCCGTCGCTCCGCGGTGGCAAGGTCCTTGCCGAGCTGGATGATGTCGCCGCCCTTGATCATCGACACGCCCAGGCCGATCACCTCGCGTCCGGGCTGGCCGCTCAAGCCTGACCGCATCTTGTCGCGCGGCGGGTCGATGTAGCCGCGCGTCACCGTGGCAATGTCGGACAGTTTGTAGGCCAGACCATTGGCGCGAATCGGCAGCGCCCGTACTTCCTCGACTGCGCGAAACTCGCCGCTGATGCGCACCTGCACGTTTTCATTCGGCAACTGCAGCACGCCGGCGCCCTCGATCGCGTTCTGCGAGCCAATCTGTGCCGCGAGCTGGGTTACGTCAAGCCCGAGCTGGGCGAGCTTCTTGTGAGAGATCTCGATATAGACCTTTTCATCCTGCACGCCGAACAGGTCGACCTTCGAAACGTTTGGCACCTTCAGCAGTTCCTGCCGCGCGCCTTCAACGTAGTCCTTCAACTCGCGGTAGGAAAACCCGTCCGCTGAGAAGGCGAACATCACGCCGTAGACGTCGCCGAACTCGTCGTTGAAAAACGGCCCGATCACACCGGCCGGGAGCGTGCCGCGGATGTCACCGATCTTCTTGCGCACCGTGTACCAGGCATCGCTCGTTTCGCGCGGCGTCGCGATGTCCTTCACATAGACAAATATCGTGGTCTCGCCGGGCTTGCTGAAGGAGCGGATCTTGTCGACACGTGGCGTTTCCTGCAGCTTCTTCTCGAGCTTGTCTGTGACCTGCTCGGCCATCTGTGTCGCGGTCGCGCCCGGCCAGTAGGCGCGCACCAGCATCGCGCGGAACGTGAACGGCGGATCCTCGTCCTGTCCCAGGCTGGTGAAGGCGAACGCTCCACCGACCAGCAGAGCCAGCATCAGGTAGCGCAGCAGCGGTTGTTGCCCGAGCGCCCATGCCGACAGGTTGAAGCGGCCGGCGCGCGGCGCGGCGTCCACGGCTAAACCTTCTTCTCAGGCTTGACCGTCGCTGGCAACGGCGGTGGCGAAGTCGAATCCGCATCGCCGAGCCGCTTGACCTTCTGGCCATCCTTCAACTGGTGCACTCCCGCACTGACCACCAAGTCACCGACCTTGACCCCGCGCGTGACAAGGACGTCGTTGCCTGCCACGTTGCCGACCTCAACGACAGTGCGTCGAACGGTGCTGCTTGCCGAGTCATACAGCCACACATGGGTCTTGCCGCCCTCGAGCAAGAGGGTCTGAGTCGGCAGGACCAGATCTGAAGACGCGAGCGGCACTTCAAACACCACCGCGGCAGTCATGCCGAGCGCCACCGTCGCCGGTGGGTCCACCAAGGCGATCCTGGCCGGGAAAGTTCGCGTTGCCGGATCGGCCACCGGCGAGAGTTCGCGCAAATGGCCTTTGATCGGATTGCCTCCCGACCACAGTCGAACCTGAATTTCTTTTGCGGCACGCAGCAACTCCAGTTGCTGTTCGGGAATTGCGATCGCGACTTCCTTTTCGCCGGTGTTCGCGAGCCGCACGATCGACTGGCCGGACGCGACCACCTGGCCGACTTCGGCATCGATCGCCGTCACCACGGCATCATGAGGCGCCCGCAGTACCGAGTATTCGGACTGGTTCGTCATCGCGCGCGCGCTGGCCTCGGCTTGCAGATAACGGGCTTCAGCGGCGTCCAGCGTCGCCTTGCGCCGCTCGAGGTCAGCAGACGAGATGAAACCCATGGTTTCGGAGTTCTTCGAAGCGTTTGTAGTCGGCGCGCTGCTGATTGCGTTCGACCGCGGCGGCCGCGAGAGCCGCCTGCGCCGATTGCTCGCTCAAGCGATAGTCCTGCGGATCGACGGTCGCCAGCGGCTGCCCGCTCTTCACCGCCTGCCCAACCTCGACCAGTCGCTTGGTGATGCGCCCGCCGATCTGGAATCCGGCGCGTGTTTCGACGCGCGGCCGAACTTCACCCGCGAACTCGGCTAGGGCCTTATTGGCAGAGGCCTGAACGGCGATAACACGCACCGGACGGACGTCTTCGGTGACGGCGACAGGCTTGCTGCATGCGGCTAGCAAGCCAATGGCAAACAGTGAAAGGAAACGGCAGTGCATGCCGGGATCCAGTTAGGTGACCGGGAAGTGGCTGAACGTAAATAACTGACCGGTCAGTAATATAGCCAGTGTTAGACAGGCAGGTCAACCTTTCTGATTGTCCACCCCGAAAACCACCTAGACGAGAGCGCGCACAGTAAAGATGCCGGCGATCGTCGCCAGAATCGAGCCCGCGACATGCGCACACCCGTGAAACAGCGCCGCCCCCCACTGCTCTGCCAGCAGCAGAGCCACGCTTTCGGCCGAAAACGCTGAAAAAGTGGTCAGCCCACCGAGAAAACCGGTGACCACGATCAGTCGCCAGAACGGCGTGATCGCCGGGTTGGCGGCAAACACCGCGACCGCGATGCCAATCAGATAGCCGCCAATCAGGTTGGACGACAGTGTTCCCAACGGCAGGCCTTCCAGTTTCGGATTCAGCCAATACGACAAGCCCCAACGCAACCAGGCGCCGACCACGGCGCCCAGCGCAATCGCCAGCAGCGCAGCGGATAGCGGCCCGTCACGCGTCATCGTCTTGCCGCGTATCGGTCGCCCAGCGTTCGCGCGCTGTGTCGTCGGACTCACGCGCATCGACCCAGCGCTCGCCGCCGCCAGTCGCCTCCTTCTTCCAGAACGGCGCCTCGGTTTTCAGATAGTCCATGATGAATTCACAGGCAGCGAATGCGTCGCCGCGATGCGCGCTGCTCACGACAACGAGCACGATTGGTTCCGATGGTCGAAGGGTTCCGATTCGATGCACGACCAGTACGTCCAACAGCTTCCAGCGCTCCTTCGCCTGGGCAGCAATCGCCGCGAGCGACTTTTCCGTCATGCCCGGGTAATGCTCGAGCGTCATCGATGCAACGGCGTCACCTTCGTTGAGATCACGCACGACGCCGATGAAACATGCGATTGCACCAACACCGGCGCCAGCACCCGAACTCCCTCGGCGCAGGCGCTCTATCTCGACGCCCGGGTCAAACGGTTCGCGCTGGATGCGAACTGCCATGGCAACCCTAGCCACCGGTCACGGGCGGAAAGAACGCAACTTCAGCGCCGGCCGAAAGTGCCGCCCCGTCGCCCACCATTTCCTGATCCAGGGCCGTGCGCAAACGGCGCGTTTCGGTCAACGCACCCGACCATGGCTCGCCGCGCGCGACCAGCCAGATCCGCAGTGCGCCGACCGTGGCGACACCATGTGGCAGTTCGAATTCGTCTTCGCCGCGCCCGATGCGCTCCCGCAGGGCAGCGAAGTAGCGCACGCGCACCTTCATGCCATCAGCTCCGCAAACGACAGGTATTGCACGGCATTGCCTCGTGTAATGGTCGCTCCGGCAGGATTGTCGACCAAGCCGTCGGCCCAGGCGGTCGAAGTCAGAACTGCCGAATTCTGGTTCGCATACAGATCGAGGCCGCCAGCTGAGTTGCGACGCACGCGCAGAAACTCACGCCGCTTGTCGGCGCGCGGCCAGTCGAAATCGGCGCGCATCGGTACCCGCTTGGGCGTGATGTCCTGCACTCCCTGGCGACGCAGGATGAATGGCCGGGCAAACAGCAGGAAGGTCACGAAACTCGACACCGGGTTGCCCGGCAGGCCGATGAAGGGAACTTTGCGCACTTGTCCGTGCGCCAGCGGCTTGCCCGGCTTCATCGCGATCTGCCACAACTCGAGCCTGCCCTCGGCCTGCACCGCAGCCTTGACATGATCCTCCTCGCCGACCGAGACGCCACCCGAGGAAATGATCAGGTCGGCATCTTCCGCGGCGCGGACCATGGCACTGCGGGTCGAATCGAGCCGATCGGGCACGATGCCAAGATCGACGACCACACATCCCAATCGCTCGAGAAGCGCGCGCAGCATGAACCGGTTCGAGTTATAGATCCGGCCCGGCGGCAAGGGATCGCCGGGCATGACGAGCTCGTCGCCCGTGAAGAAGGTGGCCACCCGCAGTTTCCTGTGCACCTCGAGATTCGCGGCGCCGACCGAACCAGCCAGCCCGCAATCCTGCGGCCGCAGCCGCGTTCCCGCAGGAAGCACCGTGGCGCCAGCGCGGACGTCGGAGCCGGCGCGACGGATCCATGCGCCGATCTTCGGTGCTTCGAGCAGGGTGACGGCTTCGCCGCTCAGTTCGCAGGCTTCCTGCATGACGATGGCATCGGCGCCAGCGGGCACTGGCGCGCCGGTGAAGATCCGGGCGGCGCTGCCCAGCGCAAGCGGCGTGCCAACTCGGCCCGCGGCGATACGCTGACTGACGCGCAGCGTGGTCGGAACCGTCGCTACGTCGGCTGCGCGCACGGCGTAGCCATCCATCTCCGAGTTATCGAGCGGCGGCACATCAATCGTCGACACCAGTGGTGTCGCGAGAACGCGGCCGGCGGCCGCCAGCGTCGGAACTGTGTCAGTAGCCGTTGTTGGGGCGGCATTGGCGAGCAGTGCTGCCAATGCGTCTTCGACAGTTGCAAGTGCAGGAGAAGAAGGAGCCATGCCGCGAGTTTACGCAGGCGTTTGGCCATCGAGTTCCAGACGCCGCGCGATGAACTCCGCAATGGATGGCGGATGATTGAGATCGAGCAGTGGCAGCTGAGTGTCGACCCGGTAATCGGCGGCGACTGCGATCACGTTCGGGTCGTGAGGAAAGATTGCCGGCTCGACGGCGTTGGCACGGCGCACCTCGATACGCGGCAGATGGCCCTCGCTCTTGAATCCCTCGATGATGACCAGGTCGCACGGCGCAAGCTGGGCGAGCAGTTCGTCCAGCGATGCCGGTCCGCCCGGTGTTTCCGTCAACAGGGCCCAGCGGCGGCCGGTGGCAATCAACACCTGGTCGGCGCCTGCCTCGCGGTAACGAAACGAGTCCTTGCCAGGCCGGTCCATGTCAAACCCGTGATGTGCATTCTTGATCGCCGAAACCGTCAGCCCGCGCGCGCGAAACAATGGGACCAGCCGCTCGATCAGCGTGGTCTTGCCGCTGTTCGAGTAACCGATGAAACCGATCGTCTTCACGGCGCCAGTGGGCGCGCAGCCCGCTCGGCGATGATGCGTTTGATCACAGCGACATCGGCCGGCACCGCTTCGCAATGCTGCGGCCTCGACTCGAGATCGGAGTAGGCAGCCGGCCGCTCGGGCTCGCGACCGATTGCCTCGACGATGGTCGCGGAAAACTTCGCGGCCAAGGCGGTTTCCAGACAGATCATCGGCACCGCCGGATCGCGCTGCTCGAGCGCCACCCTTATGCCGTCCGCGGTGTGCGGATCGATCACGATGCCGTATCGCTCATGGACGGTGCGGATCGTGCGCAGTCGATCGGAATGGGTGCTGCGGCCGGACGCAAATCCGCTGGCACGCATTGCCGCCAGGTATGGCGTGCCGGCGAGGTGAAACTCGCTGCGCGTATCGAGCTCCCACCAGAGTTCACGCACCACTGCCGGGTCGCGCCCGACAAGATCGAACATGTAGCGCTCGAAGTTCGAGGCCTTGCTGATATCCATCGACGGACTGCTGGTGGCATGCGTTTCGGCGCCGCTGCGGAACCGATAACGGCCGGTACGAAAGAATTCGTCGAGCACGTCGTTTTCGTTGGTCGCCAGCACCAGGCGGTCAATCGGCAGTCCCATCCTGCGCGCGATCCAGCCCGACAGGATGTTGCCGAAGTTGCCTGAGGGCACGGCGAATGACACCTTCTGGTCACTGGACTTCGTGGCCGCCAGGTAGCCCCGAAAGTAGTACACGACCTGGGCCACGATCCGCCCCCAGTTGATCGAGTTCACGCTGCCGATGCGGTAGCGCGCCTTGAACTCGAGGTCGCCCGCCACGCCCTTGACAAGGTCCTGGCAATCGTCAAACGTGCCGTCTACCGCGAGGTTGACGATGTTGGCATCGTCGAGCGAATACATCTGCGCGCGCTGGAACGGACTCATTCGACCTTGCGGCGACAACATGAAGACGCGCACCGCCGGCCGCGCCCGCATTGCATACTCCGCCGCCGAGCCGGTATCGCCCGAGGTCGCACCGAGAATGTTCAACTCCTCGTTGCGTTCGGCGAGGACATGCGCGAACAAGGCCCCGAGCAGCTGCATTGCGATGTCCTTGAAGGCCAGCGTCGGTCCGTTGGACAGTTCAAGCAATCCGAAGCCGGGACCAAGCCAGCGCAGCGGCGCTATCGCGCTCGGATCGCTATCGGCACGCGCATTGCCGAAAATCTGCGGCGTGTAGATGGCGCGGCACAACTCGCTCAGTTTGTCCTTCGGAATGTCGGCGACAAAGCGGGAGATCAGCTCAGTCGCGAGGTCCGCGTACGACAAGGGGCGCCAGGCATCAAGCTCGGCGGCAGTCACCGGCGGGTAGTACGCCGGCACGTACAGCCCGCCGTCGTCGGCCAGGCCGGACAGCAGGACGTCGCTGAAGCTGCGCTCCGGCGCGCGGCCGCGCGTCGAAACGTATTTCATCTAGGGCCTGCTCACACTAAGAACGGGAGATGCGTTGGGCCGCAATGCGGTGGCCTGCGCGAAGGGCGGCGCAGCCAATGGTGGTTCCATTGGCAAGCCGTCCCGACAAAGCAGACGCCGCATTTCGGCCCAACCCAAAGGGAAAGACGGATGGCGGGCGCATTGCCGCGTTGCCGCTCGCTGATTGGCATCAGCCAACGGCGCTCGCGCCGCCTTGCACTGCCTCCCGCCATCCATCTTTCGCACTCCCGTTCTTGGTGTGAGCAGGCCCTAGTTCAGTTCTTCCTGGCGGATTCGAATCACCGGCGCCAGCACCGTCGGCAGTGCTTCGATGCGCTGGATTGCGGCGTTGACGTCGCGCTCGACCGCGTCATGGGTCAGCATGATGATGTCAGTCTGGTTTTCGCCTTCGGATGGCTCGCGCTGGAACAGGGCATCGATCGAGATGCGGCCGTCCGCGAGGATGCGTGTGATGTCGGCGAGCACTCCCGGTTGGTCAGCGACGCGCATGCGGAAGTAGTACGAGGTGACCGTGTCTTCGATGCTCAGCCATGGCACTGCGGCCATCGCATCGGCCTGGAACGCCAGATGCGGCACGTGATTCTCGGGATCGGCGGTGTGCATGCGGGTCACATCCACCAGGTCGGCCACCACCGCCGACGCGGTCGGTTGCGCTCCGGCGCCCGGTCCGTAGTACAGCGTCGTTCCGACCGCATCGCCCTTGATCATGACCGCGTTCATCGCGCCCTCGACGCTGGCAAGCAGTCGCTGCATCGGCACCAGGGTCGGATGCACGCGCAGCTCCAGGCCCTGGCTCGTACGCTTCGCAATTCCGAGCAGCTTGATCCGGTAACCGAGCTGCTCCGCATACTTGATGTCCGCGGCAGCAAGTTTCGCGATGCCTTCTGTGAATGCCGCGCTGAAGTTGATCGGCACGCCGAACGCGATCGAAGCGAGCAGGGTCAGCTTGTGGGCGGCATCGATGCCGTCGATGTCGAAGCTCGGATCCGCTTCGGCATAGCCGAGTCTTTGCGCTTCGGCCAGCACGATGTCGAACGGCAAGCCGCGCGAGCGCATCTCGGACAGGATGAAGTTGCTGGTGCCGTTGATGATGCCCGCGATCCATTCAATGCGGTTCGCGGTCAGGCCCTCGCGCAAGGCTTTGATGATCGGAATTCCGCCCGCGACCGCGGCCTCGAACGCGACCATCACGCCGCGCGCGCGCGCCGCTTCGAAGATCTCGTTGCCGTGTCTGGCAAGCAGTGCCTTGTTGGCGGTTACCACATGCTTGCCGCGAGCAATCGCTTCGAGCACCAGGGAGAGCGCCGGTTCATAGCCGCCGATCAGCTCGACCACGATGTCGATGTCGGGATGGCGCACGACGTCTTCGGCTTTCGACGAAAGCGGCAGGGCATTGCCGACCGTTGCGCGCGCCTTGTTGATATCACGCACGGCGATAGCGGCTATCTCGATGCCACGGCCGGCGCGACGCATGATCTCGTGCTGGTTGCGCGCGAGCACCTCGAACGTTCCGCGTCCGACCGTGCCGAGTCCGAGCAGACCGACCTGGATCGCTTTCATGACGCCGATCGCCTCTCGCCGTAAACCGCACTGCGACTCAAGCGGCAGCCCTCTCGGGACGCGGCTTGACGGTTCCGTCCTGACGGAACATGTCCTTGATGCCGCGAATGGCCTGCTTGATGCGGTGTTCGTTCTCGATCAAGGCGAAACGAACATGGCCATCTCCGTAGTCACCAAAACCGATCCCCGGAGAGACCGCCACCTTGGCGTCGGCCAGCACCTTCTTTGCAAACTCGAGCGAGCCGGCTGCGCGGTAAGGCGGCGGAATTTCGGCCCAGATATACATCGAGGCCTTGGGTACCTCGACCATCCAGCCCGCCTCGTGCAATCCCTTGGCGAGCACGTCCCGGCGCCGCTGGTATTCGCGCCGGATCTCCTCGACACAGTCCTGTGGTCCTTCGAGCGCGGCGATCGACGCCACCTGGATCGGTGTGAACGTGCCGTAGTCGTGATAGCTCTTGATGCGTCCCAGCGCCGACACGAGGTCGCGGTTGCCCACCATGAAGCCGATGCGCCAGCCCGCCATGTTGTAGCTCTTGCTCATCGTGAAGAACTCGACCGCGACTTCCCGCGCGCCGGGCACCTGCATGATTGACGGCGCGCGATTGCCCGGAAATGTGTCGTCGAAGGTCAGATCGGCATAGGCAAGGTCATGCACGACATAGATGCCGTGCTGGCGTGCGAGCGCGACGACGCGGTGGAAGAATTCCAGATCGACGCACTGCGCGGTCGGATTGCTCGGGAAGCCGAGGATCATCATCTTCGGCTTGGGCAGCGACTCGCGAATCGCGCGCTCGAGCTCCGCAAAGAAATCAACCCGTCCATCCATGCGCACCGAACGGATGTCGGCCCCGGCAATGATGGCCCCATAGATATGAATCGGATAACTGGGGTTCGGCACCAGTACCGTATCGCCGCGATCGAGCGTGGCAAGCATCAGGTGTGCCAGGCCCTCCTTGGAACCGATCGTGACAATCGCCTCCGAGTCGGGATCGAACTCGACTTCGTAGCGCGTCCGGTACCAGCTCGCAATGGCACGGCGCAATCGCGGAATGCCCTTTGACACCGAATAGCCATGCGTGTCCGGCCGCTGGGCGGCCTCGACCAGCTTGTCGACAATATGGCGTGGCGTAGGCCCGTCCGGGTTACCCATGCTCATATCAATGATGTCTTCGCCGCGACGGCGCGCCGCCATCTTGAGCTCGCCCGTGATATTGAACACATATGGCGGCAGGCGCTTGATGCGCGGGAACTCGACCATCGACTGACCTCAAAGCGGATTGTTGCGAGCGTGCAAAGGCAGGCAAAGAAAACGGCGCGCGCATCTCGCTTGTGCGCTGCAACGTGTGCCTATAATGTAACCGAACTAGTCAAGCGCACGCCCGCTGCCAGACGGGCTGCCGCAGAGGAATCGGGCCGATTGAAACTGCACGCGGACACGCCGACAGCGCTCAATACCGTCACCGCCTACGGGCCCGGATTCATCGAAATCAACAAGCAGCGACATGTTCGGCCCGTAGTGGTCTCGCCTGACCAACCGGTCGAGCACTGGCCGGTGGCCAGTTTCGATGAATTGAACGAAGCTCACTTTGCCGGTCTGCTCGATGCGCACCCGGATGTTGTCCTGCTTGGCACAGGTTCGCGCCAGCGCTTCCCGCATCCTCGACTTACACGTGCGCTGATCGATGCCAGGATTGGCCTTGAAGTCATGGATACGCCCGCCGCCTGCCGGACCTACAACATCCTGACCGCGGAGGGCCGCAAGGTCCTGGCGGCCATGCTGCTTGATGCCTGATCTGCTGGATGACTGAAGCCAAGCCCGCTGTAAGCCTGGGGGCCAAGGTTCCGGAGTTTTCGGCCGCTTCAACTGGAGGCGAGTTCTCGCTCAGTGGCTGCCGTGGGACCATCGTGGTCCTGTATTTCTATCCCGAGGACAACACGCCCGGCTGCACCACCGAAGGTGCAGGCTTGCGCAGGCACATCCGCGCTTCAAGCGCGCCGGCGCTCTGGTCGCCGGAATCTCGCGCGACAGCCTGAAGTCGCACGCGGGTTTCAAGCAGAAGCTCGCATTTCCGTTCGAGTTGATTTCGGATCCGGACGAGCAGCTGTGCGATCTTTTCGGCGTCATCAAGATGAAGAACATGTACGGCAGGAAAGTGCGAGGAATCGAGCGCAGCACCTTTGTGTTCGACCGCACTGGCAAGCTCGCGCGCGAATGGCGCGGCGTCAAGGTGCCAAACCATGTCGAAGAAGTCCTGTCTTTCGTGAAGACATTGACTTGACCCGGGTTCCACCCTTTCTCAACTCTGCGACGCACTGATGCCGCTGCCGAAAGCACCGACCAAGCCGGCCACGATCCTGGTTGCCGTGCCCTCCTCCCTCCGGGCCGAGCCCGCCGCACTTGAACACGTGATACCGGCTGCGAAGCACGTCAGTCCGGCCACCCGTGCGCCTGAATTGCGTGCACCTGAACCCCGGTCCGAGCGAAGCGCACTATCCACGCGACTGGCAGTCGTCGAAAGCCAGCCGCGCAGCAACATTCGCAGGACGCGCGCGAATGGTCGACCCAAGCTTTTTGTGCTGGATACGAATGTGCTGCTGCACGATCCGACCAGCCCGTTCCGGTTCGAGGAGCACGACATCTTCCTGCCGATGATGACGCTGGAGGAACTGGACGCGCACAAGAAAGGAATGTCCGAGGTTGCACGCAGCGCTCGACAGGTCTCGCGCACGCTCGACACGCTGGTTGCGGCATGCAAGACCCCGATCGAAGACGGTATCGTGCTCAGCACACTCGGCAACCGGGACGCATCGGGCCGCCTGTTCTTCCAGACCCAGGCGCTCGAGGCCACGCTGCCACCGAGCCTGCCGGCCGGCAAGGCCGACAACCAGATCCTCGGGGTTGTCCGCGCACTGAAGGAGCTGCATGTCGAGCGCGACGTCGTGCTGGTGTCCAAGGACATCAACATGCGCGTCAAGGCGCGCGCGCTCGGACTGCCCGCCGAGGACTACTACAACGACAAAGTACTCGAAGACACCGATATTCTTTACACCGGCGTCTACAGCCTGCCGTCCAATTTTTGGGACAAGAACGGCAAGGGCATGGAGTCCTGGCAGGCCGGCGGCGCGACGTTTTACCGCATCAATGGCCCGATTGTTGCCGAGCTGCTGGTCGGACAGTTCGTGTTCCTCGAAAACGGCACGAACTTCTATGCGCAGGTGCGCGAGATTCACGGCAAGTCCGCGGTGCTGCGCGTCCTGCGCGACTACACGCATGCCAAGAACGCAGTCTGGGGCGTGACCGCGCGCAATCGCGAACAGAGTTTCGCGCTGAACCTGTTGATGGATCCTGAGTGTGACTTCGTCACGCTGATCGGACAGGCAGGAACCGGCAAGACCCTGCTGGCACTGGCGGCGGGTCTGTCGCAGACACTCGAAACGAAACGCTTTTCCGAAATCATCGTGACGCGGGCCACGGTGCCGGTTGGGGAGGACATCGGATTCCTGCCGGGCACCGAGGAAGAAAAAATGGCGCCGTGGATGGGCGCACTGGAAGACAACCTCGAGGTGCTCAACAAGACCGACGATGCAGCCGGCGAGTGGGGCCGCGCCGCCACCAACGATCTGATCCGCACCCGCATCCGCATCAAGTCGCTGAACTTCATGCGCGGGCGCACCTTCATCAACAAGTACCTGATCATCGACGAGGCGCAGAACCTGACGCCGAAGCAGATGAAAACCCTGGTCACGCGTGCGGGGCCTGGTACAAAGGTCATCTGCCTTGGCAACATTGCGCAGATCGACACGCCCTACCTGACCGAAGGATCATCCGGCCTGACCTATGTCGTCGATCGGTTCAAGGGCTGGTCGCACTCCGGCCATGTGACCCTGCAGCGCGGAGAACGCTCGAGGCTCGCGGATCACGCGGCCGAGATTCTTTAGGCACGATTCAACGGCACCGATTGACCAGCGGCAGCAGGTGCGAATTGTGAACGTCTGCCGTGCGCACGAATATTGCTCGGGGACGAACGCCGCAATGCCCACGCTCATAGGATCTGTGTGAGGCCGATTGCGGCGCGAAAAATGCTCCCGTTCGCATCACAACTCCGGAAAGACAGGATTAGTCCCTTGATAAGGGACGTCGCCATGCGGAATTGCTTCCTGCTCGTCATGGTGCTTTGCTTGTCTTCATCGACCGACGCTGCTGCTGAGGTCGTTGACGTTCCGGCTCCGCTGTTCGACACGAAGATCAAGGTGGCGCGGGGGACCGGGAAAATGCTCTGGCTTGATGCACACACCCTCGCTATCACAACGTATTTGAAGGACGCTGATTATTGGGACGGCAAGATCGTTGCCGTGGATATCCGCACCAACTCGGCGTCGATCTTGCTTGAGAACGCGTTCCTCACGTGCGCTGATGCGGCTCAAGGAGTAGTCGGACTCCTCAAAGGAAGCCTGGTCAAGAACTATTGGGGTCCGTCAAAGGCGGGCACGACGCCGGATCCCGAAGTATTCCTGTTTCGGTGGAATTCCGACGAGAAACGCTTGGAGCAAGGCGAG
The DNA here is from genome assembly GCA_963735955.1 of uncultured beta proteobacterium. GTDB lineage: Bacteria > Pseudomonadota > Gammaproteobacteria > Burkholderiales > Burkholderiaceae_F > CAVTND01. The sequence goes on from CAVTND010000024.1 coordinate 24,937, forward strand.
AAAGCACCTAAGGCGCCATGGAACCCGTTCATTTGCCAGCAGACAGCTCCTGAGGATATGCAGAGAGCCGCTATCAGCTTCTACGAAAGGAGTGTCCGATATCTTCAACCGCAGCACGGCACCTTACGCTGGCGGAGGCCACCGTCGTCGCAAGAAGTCAGCCCGATCTCTTGGGTGCGGCCGAACACACCACCGCAGCCGATCGACGCGACCTCGGGGGAGATCTCCTTGCTTGCTCCCTACCTGCCATTCAACGACACCTACCTCCTTACCTCTGGCAGATTCTTAACTGGCAAGAGGCAGATGACGCATTTCGGGGCAATCGCGGACGAGTTTCCGGCGGTAACGATGAGCAGCACGGGTGCGGTGCATCGACTGTTCGTCCCGAGCAATCTAAAAGGGCACCTGGAAAGGCTGGATCCCGGCGGGGGTGAGACCTTACCCACGGCGGCAGGGCTCTTGGTGTACGTGGGCGACCGGGCCAATCGAGGCGGCGGCGTTTACTTGGCTAATGGAGAGGTGGCCAAACGAATTTGGTGCTTCTCATTGAAGGCCGACGCACGGTACCAGCCACATTGCACGATCGAGAACCTTGAGCTGTCACCCGATGGATGCAACTTGGCCTTTCAACCACGAGAATATCCGAGCAATGTCCACATCTTGAAATTGTGCCGACCGGGAATGTAACCGATCGCCTAAGCGGCTGCTCGCGTTGGCGATTTTCTGCCAAAGTGCGTCCTCGAAAGCTCCCGTTCGCAACCGTGCGGAGCGTAATGCGCATCTCGCTTCGCATTGGCAAGCTCTAGCTTGCGACGTCTGGAGGCACACAGCGCATCGTGAACAATCTGTACCGCTCGTCAGCGGTGAGGAGATCCTTGCGCTCTCAATGGCTGGAAACGAGACTAGAAGAGCAGAGCTGCAATCAGCACCCCGATCATCGTGAACGCGATCGCGATCTTGACTGCGGTACCGACGAGAAGTCCGATCCAGGTCGCGACGCCGACCTTGCCGGCGCGCATTGCGTCTCGATGCGCGAGAAACTCACCGACTCCGGCGCCTACGAGCGGCATGAAAACAAGCCCCCAGAGTCCGGTGAAGATCCCGGCCAGAGTGCCGAGTGCGGCGCCGATGATGCCCTGTCGGCTCGCGCCGACACGACGGGCCGAAAGCGCCGCCGCGGCGTAGTCAGCCGCCACGCCGATGACTGCGAGCACCGCGAGCACAACCAGGGTCCAGATCCCGATTCGCTGGAAGTCGTCGACCCAGGCAGCCAGCAGGACGCCAGCGAAGATCAGCGGAACTCCAGGCAAAGCCGGCAGAACGGTTCCGACAATACCGACCAGGATCAACATCACGGCAGCGATCCACAGCGCGACCGTCATACCTTCAGCGCGCCACGATCATCGCAAGGCGAGCGCCTGCACTTCGGCCGCAGCGTGCTTGCACTTGTCGGTCAACTCCTCAAGCAGCTCGTAAATGGCCTTGAGCTTGACCAGCTGTCTCGTATCGGGTTCCTGGCGAAACAGGCGTGACATTGCGGCCCGCATCACGTGATCGGCCTGCGCCTCGAGGCTGTCGACTTCCTCGCAGGCGGCGAGCAAGGTGCGCGGATCATCGGCCGTCGGCAGTTGCGCCACCGCCCGCTGCAGTGCCCGGCTGCTCGCCAAGGCCAGATCGGCGAGCCGCTGCGCTTCCGGAGTCAGTGCCGTCACGTGATACAGATGCATTGACTGCGCAACGTCCTCGGTAAGGTCGAGAACGTCATCGAGCCGATTGATCAGTGCATGAATCGAGCCGCGCGGAAATGGCGGCAACAGCGAGCGGCGCAGCAGCGCATGGGTTTCGTCGACCACGCTGTCGGCGCGTTTTTCGATCGCTTCAATCTCGCGCACTCGGCCAGCCGGGTCACGCACGTCGGCGAGAAGCTGTGCAAGCGCGCCTACGCCATCGACGCACAGCTGTGCATGACGATCGAACAGGGCAAAGAAGCGCCGGTCGCGCGGCAGCAGACGGCGCAGCGCATTTCGCAGCGGCCGCCGGCGTTCGGAGTATTCGGGTGCAAATTGCACGCTCATCGGACCAACTTCTCGCTACGCTCGAAGGATTCGCGCTTGGGGCGGCCCAGCGCGCTCATGGGTAGCCCGGACTGCGTGCGAGGTTCTCGAATTTCGTGTGCTGGCCGTCGAAGCGCAAGTTGATGCGCCCGATCGGGCCGTTGCGCTGCTTGCCGATGATGATCTCGGCCACGTTCTTGTCGTTGGTGTCGGGGTTGTAGACCTCGTCGCGATAGATGAACAGGATCACATCGGCATCCTGCTCGATTGCACCTGACTCGCGCAGATCCGACATGACCGGGCGCTTGTCGGTGCGGCTCTCGACCGTGCGATTGAGCTGAGACAGCGCCACCACGGGCACGTGAAGCTCCTTTGCCAACGCCTTGAGTCCGCGCGAGATCTCGGAAATTTCCGTCGCACGGTTTTCACCTTCGCTGCTGGCGCTCATCAGTTGCAGATAGTCGACGATGATCAGGCTCAGCTTGCCGCAGGTGCGTGCGAGGCGGCGCGCACGCGCACGCAGGTCGATCGCCGTCATCGCGGGCGTTTCGTCGATGAAAAGCTGCGACTCCTGCATCTTCTGCATCGCGCTCGACAAGCGCGGCCAGTCGTCGTCCTGCAGGCGCCCGGTGCGCAGCCGCTGCTGGTCGATCCGGCCGACCGATGACAGCATGCGCAGCGCCAGCTGCGAGGCACCCATCTCCATCGAGAACACGGCCACCGGCATGCCCTTATCGATTGCCACGTGCTCGCCGATGTTCAGAGCCAGCGCGGTCTTTCCCATCGATGGCCGGCCGGCGATGATGATCAGGTCGCCCGGCTGAAACCCCGAGGTCTTGGTGTCGAGGTCGGCAAAGCCGGTCGGCACTCCGGTCACATCCGATGGATCGGCCCGCTCGTAGAGTTCGTTGATCCGCTCGACCACCCTGGTCAGCAGGGGCTGGATCTCTATGAATCCCTGGCGCCCGCGTGCGCCCTCTTCGGCGATGCGAAATACCCTGCTCTCGGCGTCATCGAGGATCTGCTTGGTATCACGGCCGGCCGGGTTGAGCGCGCTGGTTGCGATCTCGTCGCCCGCCGTGACCAGGCGGCGCAGCACGGACCGCTCGCGCACCAACTCGGCATAGCGCCGGATATTGGCGGCCGACGGCGTGTTCTGCGCAAGCGCGTTCAGGAATGCGAGTCCACCCGCGTCCTCGGCCTTGTTCGAATTGCGCAGGGCCTCGTAGACGGTGACCGCATCGGCCGCCTTGCTCGCGTCGATCAGGCGGCTGATCGCGGCAAAGACGAGTCGATGGTCGTTGCGATAAAAGTCCTCAGTACCGACCAGATCCGCGATCCGGTCCCAGGCAGTGTTGTCGAGCAACAACCCGCCCAGCACCGCCTGCTCTGCCTCAATCGAATGCGGCGGCGTGCGCACCGCGGCGAGCTGGGGATCGGCAAAAGGCTGGTTCACGGGAAGCCCGCAAAGCGGGGGGCAACAGCAGGAAACGGACTATATCAATCGCCGACATCACCCAGCAGCCGGCAGGACAGCGGCAATGAAAACGGCGGCTCGTGGCCGCCGCTTCTGTTTGGCGGAGAACGGCCTTATGCCGCTTCGCCGATCACCGCAACCGTGAGCTCAGCCAGGACATCGGCGTGCAGGGCGACCGAGATCGGATGCTCACCGACCGCCTTCAGCGGTCCCTGCGGCATGCGGATCTGCGCCTTGGGCACCGTGAAGCCCTGCTTGGAGAGCGCTTCGGAAATGTCGTAATTGGTGACCGAACCGAACAGTCGCCCGTCGACGCCCGCCTTGGCACCAATCTGCACCTTCGTACCGTTGAGCCGGTCGCGCACGGCTTGCGCGGCGGCCAGCTTGTCGGCCTGCGTTTTCTCGAGATCGGCGCGGCGTGCTTCGAATTCCTTGATCGTGGTTTCGGTGGCACGGCGCGCCTTGCCCTGCGGAATCAGGAAATTGCGCGCGAAGCCGTCCTTGACCCTGACGACATCACCGAGCGCGCCGAGGTTGATGACCTTTTCGAGGAGGATGACCTGCATGTTCGTCTTCCGCTCAGTGATTGTCGGTGTACGGCAGCAGCGCCAGGAAGCGCGCGCGCTTGATCGCGGTGTCCAGCTGGCGCTGGTAGTGCGCCTTGGTGCCGGTCAGTCGAGCGCGGCGTGATCTTGCCGTTCTCGCCGATGAAGTCACGCAGCGTATCGACATCCTTGTAGTCGATCTGCTCGACGTTCTCCGCCGTGAAGCGGCAGAAGCGCTTGCGCTTGAACAGCGCGTTTTGCTTGTTGTCACGGCGCGGGCCCTTGCCCTTGCCTTTGAATTTGCCCTTGCCCCGGGTCGGAGGTGCCATTTCAAACTCCCTGGATGATCTGTGGATTGGTTCTATCGAACCCAACGTTCAAACCGATGATCAAGATCTTTCGTATTCCGTGATGTGGACGACCAGCCTGACCGAGCGTCGTGTGCGGGGAGCGATGAAGCCGCCAAGCTCGAGCGGGGCGCCGAGCGCCTCGCGCTCCAGCGCCATCGCCACCGGCCCCAGCGCGACCGCCGCAAACTCGAATCCCAGTTGGCGCTGCATGCCAGCCTCGGCTACCGATCCCTCATACGCGAAAGCTGGCTTCGGCAACTGCCATTCCAGCCGGCGTGTGGCGCAATGCACTTTTCGCCACGAGCGCGGCGCGGATGCGCAACTGGTTCACTCGTTTGCAAGGGTTCCACGTGCTCGGGACGGCCCGCCGAAACTCAGGCAACGGCCGGCTGTTCGGCTGCGGCCTTGCGCGCTTCCTCGCGCTCGACGACTTTCATCATCGGCGACGGCGTCGTCGCTGGCTTCTTCATCTTGACCGTCAGGTGGCGCAGCACGGCGTCGTTGTAGCGGAACGCGTGCTCGAGCTCATCCAGTGTCTTGTTGTCGCACTCGATGTTGACCAGGACGTAATGGGCCTTGACCAGTTTTTCGATCGGGTACGCCAGCTGACGCCGGCCCCAATCCTCGACCCGGTGCACGATGCCGCTGCCGGCGGTGATCATCGCCTTGTAGCGATCGATCATCGCGGGCACCTGCTCGCTCTGATCAGGATGAACAATGAAACAGATTTCGTAGTGACGCATCGATACTCCCTATGGATAAGCCGCCCGGGGCGTCGTCCTCGGTGCGGCAAGGAAAGCCAGCGGCGTGCTGCCAGCCATCAACTCGCGTTCTGGCCCAAACCCAGATCCGCTCAGCCTGAGGCGCAGGGCCAGTCTCGTCGCGGGATTCAGAGTCAGCTGCAAGTGCTTGAAAAGCCCGTAATTCTATCCGCTGGCGCCGCACCGCACAAGCGGCTAGGTCAGGGCGAGAAGAGTTCCGGCAGGCCGACTGCTGCGCTCGCGCGTACGACCTGGTTGGCCAGGTCATCGAGCTCGCTGTCCTGCGGGTTGACGATCACCACCTGCGCACCTGCAGCGCGCGCCAGGCGCGGCAGACCGGCCGCCGGAAACACCATGCCGGAAGTGCCGACAACCAGCATCAGGTCACAGGCCTCTGAGGCTTCTTCGGCCCGGGCCAGCACGGCCGGATCGAGACTCTCGCCAAACCAGACGACCGCCGGTCGCAGCCAGTCGCCGCACTGCGGACAGACCGGCGGCTCGCCCGGAGGAAGCCGTGCGGGCTCGTCTTCGGCGAAGCCGCAGCCAGACAAGCAGATCGTGCGCATGATGTTGCCGTGCAGTTCAAGCGCCCTACTGCCAGCGCGTCGATGCAGGCCGTCGACGTTCTGGGTTATCAGCGTGAACGACTGGAAGTGTGACGCGACACGCGCCAGCACCCGGTGGCCCGGGTTCGGCTCGGCGCGGATGACGCTTGTGCGCCGATCTGCGTACCAGCGCCAGACCAGCCGGGGGTCCGCACGAAAGCCCTCTTCCGATGCCAGCGCCATCGGATCGAAACGCGCCCAAAGTCCGCTCAATGCATCGCGAAAGGTTGGAATTCCGCTTTCGGCCGACATGCCGGCCCCGGTCAGAACGGCGACGCTCCGGGCACTGGCGAGCGCATCTCGCGGCCGCACGATCGCTGAGTCCATCCGGATCAGCGTCGCTGTCGCACCGCCTCGAACAGGCAGATGCCAGTGGCGACCGACACGTTCAGACTCTCGACTTGCCCGCTTATCGGAATCCGCGCGAGCGCATCGCAGCGTTCGCGCGTGAGTCGGCGCAGCCCCTCCCCTTCGGCACCAAGCACCCAGGCGAGAGGCCCCGTCAGGTCGAGATCGAACAGCGATTGCTCGGCCTCCCCTGCCGCTCCGATCACGCGCACGCCAGCGTCCTGCATTTCGCCGATTGCGCGCGCCAGATTGGTCACCGCAATCAAGGCCACGGATTCGGCGGCCCCGGCCGCGGCCTTGCTGGCCACTGCGGTCAGGCTCGGCCGAACGGTCGCGCGGCACGATGACCGCCGCCACACCGGCGGCGTCGGCCACGCGCAGACAAGCGCCGAGGTTCCGCGGATCAGTCACGCCGTCCAGCGCAAGCAGCAAGCGTGTCCTGATTCACGTCAGCCAACACTTCATCAAGCGTCAGGGCCTGTTGCAGGGCGGAAGCGATCGCAACCACGCCCTGATGCGGGACCTCGCCGGCGAGTTCGCGCAGGCGTGACGTGTCGACCGCAAGCACGCGGACTCCGAGCGCCTGCGCGCGAGCGTGCAGATCGCGCATGCGCGCATCGCGCCGGCGCGCGTCGACGTACAGCTCCTCGATCGAATCGGCGGCGTGGCGCAGCCGCGCACTGACCGCGTGGAAGCCAGCGAGAACGAGCTTGTCGGTCATCTGTGCTTGCGACCGCGCGCCTTGCTTTCCCGCACACCGCCGACGCCCCGCTTGCCTGGCTTTTCCTTGGCGCCGACCCGTGCCTGACGATGTACTTCCGACCGGGCATGGCGGGCCTGGCGTTCCTCGACACTCTCGCCGCGCTTGCGCGGCCGCGACTTCTGCTCCGGCACTGCGAGCAAGGCCTTGCGCGTATCTCCACGCACCAGTCTGAACTCGATGCGTCGGGCCTCCAGGTCCACGCGCGCGACCTGCACGGTCACGCGGTCACCGAGCCGGTAGCGCAGCCCGGTGCGCTCGCCGCGCAGTTCGTGCATGGCCTCGCTGAACAGGAAGTATTCGGTACCCAGCTCCGACACATGCACTAGACCCTCGACGTACAGATCGTCGAGCACGACGAACACGCCGAACGGCACCACCGAACTGACCGTACCGCTGTAGGTCTCGCCTACCCGCTCGCGCATGTAGTAGCTCTTGAGCCATGCTTCGACATCGCGCGACGCGTCATCCGCACGCCGCTCATTGGCGGAACAGAGCAGACCCAGCTTCTCCCAAATCGCGACTGGACCACTGGCCGCTGGCTTCTGGTCACGCGCCTGCTTGAGCGCCTTGCGCGCTGCCAGCGGCGCTGCCGCTGCATCATTGGCCCCGGTCAGGGCCGGCACGTAGGAGCGTTTGGACAAGGCCGCCTTGATCGCGCGGTGGACCAGCAGGTCGGGATAGCGACGGATCGGCGATGTGAAATGCGCGTAAGCCTCGTAGGCCAGTCCGAAGTGCCCCGAGTTGTGCGGGCTGTAGATCGCCTGCTGCATTGAACGCAGAAGCACCGTTTGCAGCAACTGCGCATCGGCCCGTGGACGAATTTTCTTCAGCAGACGCGCATAGTCTGACGGCTGCGGGTCGGCGCCACCTTCGAGTACCAGTCCCAGCGGCTTGAGCATTGCTCGCACATTGACCAGCCGTTCCGGTGTCGGACCTTCATGGACACGGAACAATGTCGGTTGATGGCTGCGCGCAAGAAAGTCAGCGGCGCAGACGTTGGCAGCGAGCATGCATTCCTCGATCAGCTTGTGCGCATCATTGCGAACCCGTGGCACGATCTTTTCGATGCGGCCGTTCGGATCGCAGATGATGTAGGTCTCGGTGGTTTCCAGATCAATCGCACCGCGTACCTCGCGCGCGCCGGCCAGCACCTGGTAGAGCGAATGCAGGTCCTGCAGATGCGGCAGAAGCCGGACCAGCCGCTGCGCGGCCTGTCCACCGGCGCCGGACAGTGCGTCCCAGACCTCGGTGTAGGTGAGCCGGGCGTGCGAGTGGATAACTGCCGGATAGAACTGATAGGCGTCGATCACACCCTTGGCGCTGATCACCGCATCGCATACCATGGTCAGTCGATCGACCTCAGGATTCAGTGAATTGAGTCCGTTGCTGAGCTTTTCGGGCAGCATCGGGATCACGCGGCGGGGGAAGTACACCGAGGTCGAGCGGTTCTGCGCCTCCGTATCCAGCGCGTCGCCCGGCGTCACATAGTGGCTGACATCAGCAATCGCGACGATCAGCCGCCATCCCTTGCGTCGGCCGGAAAAGGGCTCGCAATACACCGCGTCGTCGAAATCGCGTGCGTCTTCCCCATCGATGGTCACCAGCGGCACGTCGCGCAGATCGACACGCCCTTTGAGGTCTTTCGCCTGCACCTGATCCGGCAGTCGCGCAGCAAGTGCGAGCGCTCCGTCCGGAAATTCGTGCGGCACCGAGAACTTGCGCACCGCGATCTCGATTTCCATGCCCGGGTCATCGATAGCGCCAAGAACCTCGATCACGCGCCCGACCGGCTGCACAAAACGTTGCGGCTGCTGGATGATCTCCGCAACCACCACCTGGCCCGGCTCTGCCGAAAGCGCTGCACCCGGCGGCACCAGGATGTCGTGCTGAATGCGCTGGTCTTCCGGCACGACGATCGTGACACCGCGTTCGTTCAGCAGCCGGCCGACAAGCTTGTTGGTACGTCGTTCGATGACTTCGACGATCTCGCCTTCCGGCCGACCGCGCCGATCGGTTCCACTGATGCGAGCGAGCACCCGATCGCCATGCAGAACCTTGCTCATCTCGTGTTCGGACAGGACAAGGTCCTGCTCGGCATCATCACGGATCAGGAAGCCGAAGCCGTCGCGGTGGCCCTGCACGAGGCCTGAAATCAGGTTGGCGCGCGCCGCAACCAGGAAAAGACCGGCGCGATTACGAACGATGCGGCCTGAGCGCTCGAGCTCCTCGAGATCGGACGTCAGCGTGTCGCCGACGTCGGGTGCAAGGTGCAAGCGCTCCGCCAGTTCCGCGAGAGTCAGTGGCGCGCGCGCCGTTGTCAGGGCTTCTAGAATCGCGTCGGATCCGGCGCGGGAATGTCTTGGGGTCACTTTTTTCGTTCTGATTGTTGAATGCAGCCGCGCTTCGCAGCGTAGCTCAATTGATCCTGCCAGCACTTTGATCGGCACGCGATTGACGCGTCACGCGAAGCTCCGCTACGGCCTCGCACCGCTCTGATCATGCGCAGGGCTGTTAGAATTCTGTCCGCCCCGATGCCCAGGTGGCGAAATTGGTAGACGCACTAGTTTCAGGTACTAGCGCCGCAAGGTGTGGAGGTTCGAGTCCTCTCCTGGGCACCAGATTTCCAAGGAGCCGGCACCGCCGGCTCCTTGCATTTTGGTGACCAGGAAGCGAAGCACCTGCGTGCTCCGCGTGGGGACGAGAATGGCGCCGCATGCAAAGCGGCGCCGGGGTCGCGACGCGTGACCGAGTCCTCTCCTGGGCACCAGATTTCCAAGGAGCCGGCACCGCCGGCTCCTTGCATTTTGGTGACCAGGAAGCGAAGCCCCCGCGTGCTTCGCGTGGGGACGAGAATGGCGTCGCGATACGTGAACGCGGCCGCTCGCGGGCACGACCACTGACGGATTGCAGCGTCCGATCCCTGCTCCTGTAATTCACCCGGGTGCGCTGCTACGCACACGCGCGGCGAGTTTCTCCGGACCAAGCGCGTCATAGATTTCAAACGGCTGATGGATCCAGGGGTTGGTCGGCAGGTACTCGACGTGATAGTCCGGGCGAAAGGTCGAGCAGGCCTTGTACCAGATGACGGCAGTTCGCACTTCCTCGATCGCGGGAAAACGCTGCTTCAGATGATCGATTACGCCCGTCAGCGTGACACCCGAGTCCACGAGATCGTCGACTAGCAGCACACGTCCCGCCAGGGTATCGCGCGTCATAGTGATGAACTCGCCGATGTCGAGATGCCCGTGCTGCGTGCCTGCGGCCTCGCGATACGAGCTTGCGGCGAGAATCGCCAGCGGCATGTCGTAGATGCGCGAAATCACATCGCCGACTCTCAAACCTCCGCGCGCCAGGCACAGAATCGCTTCGAAGCTCCAGCGCGACGCATGAATCGCGAGCGCAAGACGCTCGATCAAACGGTGATATTCGTCCCACGAGATGTACAGATCTTTCACAGATTGAACTTTCACGAGGCGATCCTTGACTGCAACATCCGACACCGTGCCTCAGCGAAAAGGATGCCTGATCACGATGGTCTGGTCGCGGTCTGGTCCGGTGGAAACGAGGTCGACCGGGACGCCGAGCACGCTGGCGAGTCGTTCAAGATAGCGCCGCGCATTGAGCGGCAGGCCGTCCCAGTGCCGCACGCCGTAGGTGGATTCGTTCCAGCCGGGAAATTCTTCGTAGATCGGTTCGCAGCGATCCACTGCGTCGGCACCATACGGCAGGATGTCGACCGCGCGACCATCGGCACGGTAGCCGACGCCGAGTCTGACCACCGACAAGCCATCCAGCACGTCGAGCTTGGTGATGCACAGTCCGGTGGTTCCGTTCAGCTGCACCGCACGACGCAGTCCGGCCGCGTCGAACCAGCCGCAACGACGCGGACGTCCGGTAACCGAGCCGAACTCCTGGCCCTTGTTGCGCAATTGCTCTCCCGTCGGATCTGAAAGCTCGGTCGGAAACGGGCCTGAACCGACCCGTGTCGAGTAGGCCTTGGTGATTCCGAGCACGTAGTCAAGCCGTTGGGGTGCCACGCCGGCTCCGGCCGATGCCGCACCTGCCACCGTATTGCTGGATGTGACATAGGGATAGGTACCGTGATCGACATCGAGCAAAGTGCCCTGAGCACCTTCGAACAGGAGTCGATGGCCGGCCGCCATCACGCTGTTGAGCTTGTATGACACGTCGGTGATCAACGGCTTGAGACGCACGGCGAGCGCCAGGGTCTCATCGATTACTTTGTCCGCCGACATGGTGGCGGCGTCGAAGTAGTGCTCAAGAACAAAGTTGTGGAAATCGAGCGCTTCTCTCACGCCTTCGGCAAACCGGGCTTCATCGAAAAGATCCTGGGCTCGCACCGCGCGGCGTGCGACCTTGTCTTCATAAGCCGGCCCGATGCCGCGGCCGGTGGTGCCGATCTTGGCATCGCCTCGCCGCACTTCGCGCGCCTTGTCGAGCGCCACGTGATACTCAAGGATCAGAGGGCAGTTGCCGCTGATGGAAAGGCGCGACGCGACATCGACACCGGCCGCTTGCAGTTCGTCGACTTCCGCCAGCAGCGCCGGTGGTGACAGCACGACGCCATTGCCGATGTAGCAGGCGACCCGCGGCCGCAGGATACCGGAGGGAATCAGGCGCAGGATCGTCTTCTTGCCACCGATCACCAGAGTATGTCCAGCGTTGTGACCGCCCTGGAAACGCACCACGCCGTTTACGTCTTCCGTCAACCAGTCGACGATCTTGCCTTTGCCTTCGTCGCCCCATTGGGTGCCGACGACGACCACGTTCTGCGCCATATGTGTTCCCGTCCTATGCCTTGGTCGCCAGTGCCGGGTCCAGGCGCGGCTCGACACGCCAGCCGCCCTCGAATCGAACCAGGGTGCGGTCGATCACGAAATCGCCCCCTGCCGCTTCGGTTCCGCCGGGCAGGTCCTGAATGACCACCTCGCCCTGTGCGCGCAATCTGCGCACGGCAAGACTCAGCGTCTCGTCCGCACTTGCCGGCGCATGAATCGCCCGAACCGGAGGCTCGGTGACGAGCCCGGCCAGTTCGCGCAGATAAATCGAAAAGCCAACCGCGGGCCGGGCGCGCCCGAAGGCCTTGCCGATCTCGTCATAGCGGCCGCCGCGCAACACGGCGCTTGGAAGCTCGGGCGTGTGCACAGCAAAGCTGACGCCGGTCAGGTAGCGATAGGCGTGCAGATCGGCCAGATCGATCGAAACTTTATCCGCGGTGCAGCTTCGGGCCAGCAGTTCAAGTTCGTCGAGCGCTGCCGCAATCCCTGGAACATCGGGCAAAGTGCGTCGCGCCAGGTCGATCACTTCGATGCCGCCCGCACAGCGCGCGAGCGCCAGCAAGCCATCGCGCGCCTGCGGCCTGAGCCCCGAAACGCAATCCGCCAGGGCCGGCAGGTCCTTCGCATTCAAGGCCGCCAATAGCTCATCGAGCTGCTCCGGTGCCAACGGCGTCAGCGCAAGCAATCCGCGCACTACTCCCGTGTGGCCCAGGTCGAGGTGCACGTGTTGCATGCCTGCCAGCCGTAGGGACGCGACGGCGAGCTCGAGCACTTCAGCATCCGCGGCTGACGCAGTGCTCCCATAAAGTTCCGCGCCGACCTGCAGCGGCTCGCGCGCCGCAAGCGGATGCAGCGGGCGCGCATGCAGGACACTGCCGGCATAGGCAAGGCGAGTCACGCCCGGCCGATTCAGGATGTGTGCATCAATGCGCGCCACCTGAGGCGTCGTGTCAGCGCGCAAGCCAAGCATGCGGCCGCTGGCCTGATCGACCAGCTTGAAAATTCGAAGATCGAGATCGCTGCCAATGCCGGTGGTCAGGGACTCGACAAACTCGATCAATGGGGGAACGACCAGTTCATACCCGTAGCCGCGGTACAGATCGAGCAGCGCGCGCCGCAGCTTTTCAACGCGCCTGGCTTCGCACGGCAGGACGTCGGATATGTTCTCGGGGAGCAGCCAGCGCGGCATGGCGGGGAAGTCAGGATCGTGGCAGCAGAGTCGATGGGATGCAGAACGCGCAGCGGACGCGGCGCACGCCGGTGCCGATTGCTCAGGCCAGAAGCCAGAACAATAGCGCGCCGGCACCGACCGCAAGCAGGCCGAAGAACCGGATCTGGCCGTCGTTGAGTTCGGTCACGCGCTGGAACATCTGGCGCCAGGCCGAAGGTGCAATTAGCGGCAATACGCCTTCGAGCACGAGCATGAGCCCGAGCGCAAGCCCCAGCGTTTCCATTGTCAGCGGCGTACCGCTTCCGGGGTCTTCGCGTCCGGCGACTTCATGTACTTGAAGAATTCGGACGAGGGGTCGATCACCAGAACGTCGCTGCGATTCTTGAAGCTGGCGCGATATGCCTCAAGACTTCGATAAAAGCGGGCGAACTCCGGATTCTGGCCGAAGGCTTGCGCGTACAGCGCCGAGGCCTTGGCATCACCGTCGCCCCTGAGCCGCTGCGCGTCGCGATACGCCTCGGAGAGCAGCACCTCGCGTTGACGGTCGGCGTCGGCGCGGATTTTCTCGCCCTCGGCAGCTCCGATCGAGCGCTGCTCGTTGGCGACCCTCTTGCGCTCTGCCTCCATGCGCCGATACACGGAGTCGCTGATCTCCGGTGCGAAATCGACCCGCTTGAGGCGCACGTCAACAATGTCGACGCCCAGGCCCCGGGTGCGTTCCTGCACTGAAGCACGAATCTCTTCCATGGCCTTGTCACGTTCGCGCGACGTGATCTCGTTGACGCTGCGCTTGTTGACAGCCTGATTCAGGGCGTCACGCACCAGCGTGCTGATACGGTCTTCGGCCGCGCGCTCGCCCGCCGGAAAGCTGACGCGGAACAGGCGCGGATCGGTGATCTTCCACTTCACGAAGGAGTCAACCAGCAGATTCTTCTTCTCGGAGGTCTGCACTCGATCGGTCACCGGCGTGTCGATGGTCAGGATGCGCTTGTCCTGGTACTCGACGTTCTGCAGCAGCGGCACGCGAAAGTACAGCCCTGGCTCGGTCACGACACGTGTGATCTCACCCAGCTGGAACACGATCGCCGACTGTCGCGCATCGACAATGAACGTGCTCGCGCGCACCAGCACGGCGACGAGCACCAGTCCAATCACACGCCCAGGATGCGGTTCATCGCGTTCTATCGCCCTTCTCGTTCACGGCTGCGCATCGTCTCGCGGGTGCGCTGTCATCCTTGGCCGTCGAGACCTCCGGCACGGCCGTCGGAGCCGGCGGCACGTGGCGCAGTCGTTCGCGGCGCTACCGGCTTGCTGCACCAGCTTGTCCAGCGGCAGATACAGCAGTTGATTGTTGTTGCGCGAATCGACCATGACCTTGGAAGAGTTCGTGAACACCTGCTGCATGGTGTCCAGGTACATCCGATCGCGCGTGACCGCCGGCGCCTTCTGGTACTCGGTCAGGATCTGCTTGAAGCGCGACGCATCGCCTTCGGCGGTCTGCACGACTCGCGTCCGGTAGCCCTCGGCTTCCTGCATCAACCGCGATGCCAGGCCGCGCGCCTTGGGAATCACGTCGTTGGCGTACGCCTGGCCTTCGTTGATCTGGCGCTCGCGGTCCTGACCCGCCTTGACTGCGTCGTCGAACGCCGCCTGCACCTGCTCGGGCGGCTGCGCGTTCTGAATCGCGACAGCCTGCACCAGGATGCCGGTGCCGTAGCGATCGAGCATGGCCTGCATGCGCTTGCGCACTTCGATCGGCGATCTCCTGCCGCGATTCGTACAGCACCGAGTCCATCGTCTTGCGTCCGACCACTTCGCGCATCGCGGACTCCGCCGCCTGCTGCACCGCCGCGGTCGGATTCTTGCTGTTGAACAGGTAATCGCCGCGCCGTCGTCCTTGATGCGGTACTGCACTTCGAACTGGATGTCGACGATGTTCTCGTCGTCCGACAGCATCAGCGCTTCCTTCAAACGCTCGGGGCGTCCGCGCGTACCGATCTCGACTTTGCGCAGGGAAAGATGTCGACCAGTTCGCTCGACTGCACCGGCCACGGCAGACGCCAGCGGAAACCCGGCGCGGTCGTCTCGGTGTGACTTCGCCGAAGGTCGTCACGACTCCGACCTGCCCTTCCGGAACGATGTAGAAGCCGCTGCCGATCCAGATCAGCGCTGCGACCAGACCGAGGCCAGCCACGCCGAAGCCCGTTCCGCGTGATCCGGGATCGAAACCGCCGCCACTGCCGTTGGTCCTGCGCGGGCCGCCCTTCGACCCGAAGAGACCTCCAAGGCGGCGATTCAGATCGCGCCAGAGCTCCTCGAGATCAGGCGGGCCGTCGCCCTTCGGGCGCTGCGGCGCGGCGGCGGTTCGCTCGCGACGTGCCCGCGCCATCGTCGGATCCGCCCGAACCTCGGCCCCACTTAGGGTCGTTCAGCGACATTGCCAGATCCGTGCCGGAGGTCGGACTCAACATGCAGATTCGAACGGGCGCTGGCACGCCTCGGGCCGCTGCGGCGCTGGACCACGAATTGTCTGTCGGGGCGAAATCGGTCGCGCTGTCGCCGCGCGAACGACGCGATGCGCGTCGCGCAGCATCTCCAAACCGTCGCCCGTCTTGCGCGCTGACCGAAACGGCGGCGATCGTATCACAGGGGTCACGTTCGACCGCCGCCGCGCGGCCGGTGAGATCGATCTTGTTGTACACGACGATGCGCGGTACGTTGGCCGCACCGATCTCGTCCAGCACGCGGTCGACTTCGGCCATCTGTTCGTGCGCGCGCCGGCGACGCCGCATCGACCACATGCAACAGGAGATCGGCCTCGCGCGGTCTCGTCGAGCGTCGACTTGAAGGCGGCGATCAACGCGTGCGGCAGGCCGCGAATGAAGCCGACGGTGTCCGAGATAACCGCAGTCGACCCCGTCAGCCCAGATAACACTTGCGCGCGGTCGTATCGAGGGTTGCGAACAACTGGTCTGCGGCAAACACGCCGCGCCGGTCAGGGCGTTGAACAGGGTCGACTTGCCGGCGTTGGTGTAGCCGACCAGCGAAACCGTGAGCACGTCGTTGCGCGCACGCGCGCGACGCCGGGTACGTCGTTGCCGTTCGAGCTGCTTCAGACGTTCGCGCAACTGCTTGATGCGCACTCCAATCATGCGGCGATCGAGCTCGATCTGCTTTTCGCCCGGACCGCCGGTCTTGCCGAGGCCGCCTCGCTGGCGCTCCAGGTGCGACCAGCCGCGTACCAGGCGGGTGGACAGGTGTTGGAGCTGCGCCAGTTCCACCTGCAACTTGCCCTCGCGGCTGCGGGCACGCTGGGCGAAGATGTCGAGGATCAGCGCGGTCCGGTCGATCACCCAGAGTTCGAGCGTCGCGCTCGAGATTGCGCTGCTGCGCCGGAGACAGAGCGACGTCGAACACGAGCAGGCCGGCCCCAGCATCGGTCGCCAGCGTCCGGAGTTCTTCGACTTTGCCAGAGCCCACATAGAGCGCCGGGTCCGGCCGTTGACGTCGAACGCAGCACCTGTCCCGCGACGACAAGGCCGGCCGAGGTCACAAGCTGAATCAGCTCCTCGACCTGATCGGGATCGTCGCCGCCGTCCGCTGGCGACGCTGACGAGGAAGGCTCGCGACCGAGCGCTCGGCGCGCTCGCTGTCGACCTGGAAGATGCTCAGGTGCCTGGCTCCGCAGCGAGATTGACTGCGCGCGCCGGCACGACGGTGGAGATCGCGTGCTTGTAGACCATCTGCGTCACGGTGTTGCGCAGCAGCACGACATACTGGTCGAACGACTCGATCTGGCCCTGCAACTTGATGCCGTTGACCAGGTAGATCGAAACCGGAATGTGTTCCTTGCGCAGGGCGTTAAGAAATGGGTCTTGTAGAAGTTGGCCTTTTGCGTTCATGTGAAGTGCTCCAGCGCTTTGGACGCCGCTTGTTGTAATGGGTTCCGCGCCGGCCGCGGCTTCCTGTGCCGCCCTAGCGCAGTTCTGCTCCGAGAGCTCCGCCCCTTCCGCAGCCCCTAGCCATTGCAGCCTATACCGACTACACGCCTCCTTGAAGGCCAGAGATGGAGACAAAACTGACGAATTCAATGTAAAGCAAACGGCATGGACGCGCTACCGCCCGTTTCAGCTCGCATACGGGTTCCTTCTAGTCCGGAACTCGACCCGCAAGGGCGTGCCGGCAAGGTCGAACTGATCCCGGAATTGCCCCTCGAGATAACGGCGATAGCTGTCGGGCACCTGGTTGAGGGCGAATTGCCGTGCACCACGATGATCGGCGGATTCATGCCCGCCCTGGTGCGCGTAGCGCAGCTTTGGGCGCGACTGACCGGCGCGCGGCGGCTGCTGGCGTGCGACTGCCGCCATCAGCGCGCGCGTCAAGTCGCGGTGTCGGCAGCTTCACGAACGCGGCCCTCCAGGCCTCGGTGACCGATCGCATCATCGGTGCCAATCCGCTGCGCTTCAGCGCCGAAATCTGATGCACCTTGGCCCAGCTCAGGAAGTGCAGCTTGCGATCGATTTCGCGCTTGATGCGTTCGCGTGAGTAGTCGTCCAGCCCATCCCACTTGTTGATCGCGATCACCATCGCCCGTCCGCTTTCGAGCACGAAGCCCGCGATGTGCGCATCCTGATCGGCGATCTCGGACGCCGCATCGAGCAGCAGAATCGACGACATTGCTGTCGGCGATCGACTGCAGGGTCTTGATGACCGAAAACTTCTCGATCGCCTCGAACACCTTGCCCCGGCGCCGGATTCCGGCGGTGTCGATCAGCGTGTAGGACTGCCCGTCGTACTCAAACTCGACTTCGATCGAGTCGCGTGTCGTGCCGGGCTGATCGAACGCGATCAGCCGTTGCTCGCCGACCAGCGCATTGATCAGCGTCGACTTGCCGACATTCGGCCGGCCGACCACGGCGACACGCGCGCGACGCATTTCGCTGCTCTTCGATTTCGGAGTCTCGCTCGGCTGCCTCGGACTCGGACCAGCGGCGCGAGGGCTTCGTCCATCAACTCGCGCACGCCGTCGCCGTGCGCGGCAGACGACCGGATACGGCTCGCCCAGACCGAGTTCGTGGAACTCGGCGACCGACGCGCGGCCGAGTCCCTCGGCCTTGTTGACCGCCAGCAGCAGACGCCGTCCGGTCACGCGCAGGCGCTCGCGCGATGCGGCGATCCTGTGCGGTCACGCCCTCGCGCACGTCGAGCACGAAGATGATGACATCGCTCTCCGCGATCGCCTGCTCGGTCTGCGCCGCCATCTCGCGCACGATGCCCTCGGCATTGACGGGTTCGAAGCCGCCGGTATCGACCACGATGTAGTCACGCGGCCCGATTCGGCCTTCGCCATAGTGGCGGTCGCGCGTCAGACCGGGAAAGTCGGCGACCAGCGCGGCGCGCGAGCGCGTCAGGCGATTGAACAGCGTCGACTTGCCGACATTGGGTCGACCGACGAGCGCGACGACAGGCTTCACGTTGCGTTTGCCTATTCGAGCGCGATAAGTGCGACGGTTCCGCTGCGCGTTTGCACGATCGCGCCACCACCAAACTGGACTGGCGCCGCCAGGATCTCGCCGCCGAGCGAGACACGGGCAAGAAAACCGCCGTCCTGCGGCGACAGAAAATGCACGTAGCCCGCGAAGTCGCCGACCAGCACGGCACGGCGCAGGGCCAGAGGCGTCGACAGGTCGCGGTTGAGCAGTTTGTCCTGCCGCCAGACGCTGGTGCCTGCTTCGCGCGAAAAGGCCAGAACGTTGGACTTGCTGTCGACCGCGAAGATCCGCTCGCCGTCGCCACCGGGACCATTGCCGGCCGACATGTCACGCGCCCAGCGCAGATTGCCGTTGCTCGCATTGATACAGGCGACGCGTCCCTGGAACGACGCGGCGCAGACGTCGCCGGACAGGCTCAAGGGCGCGCCCATCACGTCCGACAGACGCTCGACTTCGGTCGCGCCGCGCGGTTCGGACACCGGAACGTCCCAGCGCACGGCACCATTGGCAGCACCCAGTGCAACCACGCGCCCACTCGGAAATCCCGAAACCACGAGGTCGCCGGCGAAAGCCATGTCGCTGTAGGCCTTCAGGGTGAGTGGTGTCGAAGCGCGCTGAAAGGTCCAGCGGCGCTTGCCGGTCGCGCTGTCAAACGCCGTGATCCGGTGATCGGACCCGCGCACAACCACCAGTCCACGGCCCACCAGCGGCGCCGTTTGCACGGCCGCATTCAATTGCGCCCGCCACAATTGCTTGCCGTCGGCGCCAAAGGCCAGCACTTCGCCGCGCGGCGTGCCGATGGCTACCACCAGGCCATCGCTGCCGACTCCGCCCGAGATCGAATCGGCCGCGTCAATACGCCAGGCAACTGATCCATCGGGTCCCAGTCGCACCAGATTGCCGCCAGAACTCGCAGCGTAGATCGCGTTCTCGAGTACTGCCGGTTGCAGTACCGCGCCGCGCGCGGTCCCGACGCTGTAGGTCCAGACCGTGCGCGGACTAAGGGAGGGCTTGAAGTCGACGAGTGGCGCGGGCGGCGCCGATTTCGAGGACGATCCTCCCAGCCAACTCGGCATCCACGAGCATCCGCCCAGCATCGCGGCTCCGAGAACCAATGCGCCCAGCCTCAATCGAGTCGATGCGAATGTGCCGCGCTCCATGCCAGCGCTCACGATGCGTTGGCCGGCAGGCTGTCCAGCTTGAGTTGAATGATCGGCCGCAACGGATGCTGCGCATCCGCCTTGGCCAAAGCTTCGGTGTAGGCGGTGCGGGCCTCCTCAGGCTTGCCTTGCGCCAGCAGCACGTCTCCGCGTCGGTCGAACACCAGCGTCGCCTGCGCGGCCGGCACTTCGACGTTCAGTGCCAGCAGGGCCTGATCAAACTGCTTGCTGTCCAGCAGGACGCCAGCCAGCCGAACGCGTGCAATCAAGGCTAGTTCGTCGTGGCCGGATTTTTCGATGACCCACTTCAGATGCTCGCCCGCCTTCCCATAGTCAGCAGCATCGGCCGCGAGCTTGGCGGCCTGCAGTGCTCCCATCGGTGCGTAGATCGAGCGGCCATAGTGTTCTATCAGGGATGCGGCAAGCGTCTGAGCCTTTTGCGCATCGCGTGAACGCACGGCCTGCTCGAGCTGAAGATAGACCCCGGCCGCCTTGGCCGCCTGCTCGCGCTCGTACCAGCGCCAGCCATTCCACGCAGCAAACGCCAGGAGCACTGCCGTCACTACAGTCAGCACCAGGTTGCCGTACTTCTGCCACCACGCCTTCAGTTCGGCGAGCTGTTCCTGTTCCTCGAGATCGTATGCCATTGTTTCTCTTCTCTGTCCTTGCTGATTGTCTAATCCTGTTCGTCCCGCAACAGGGCTTCGACCAGTGTGTCCGCCAGCACGGCGACCGGCACGATACGCTGAGCGCCAATCGAGTCGCCCGCCGCCGTGCGCAGGGGCTTGACCGCGGCCGACTGTGCTGCCAACTCCGATTCGCCGATGATGATGGCGAACTCGGCACCGCTTGCGTCCGCTTTCTTCATCTGCGCCTTCAGACCGGCTTCGCCCGCATGCAGGATGACATCCAGGCCGGCAGCCCGCAGCTGTTCGGCCACCAGGAAAGCGGGCGTTGCGGTTGCGCCGCCCTGGTGCAGCACATAGGCATCCACGTGCGGTGACGTGTCCACGGTGCCGGCTTCCCGCAGCAAATCGATTACGCGCTCCACGCCGATGGCAAAACCGCAGGCGGGCGTTGGTTTGCCGCCGATCCGTTCGGTCAGCGGGTCATAGCGGCCGCCGCCGCAGATCGTGCCCTGGGCGCCGAGTCCATCGCTGATCCATTCGAACACCGTCAGGTTGTAGTAATCCAGGCCGCGCACCAGGCGCGGATTCACCAAGTAAGCGATGCCGGCGGCCGTCAGCAGCGCCTGCAGGCCTTCGAAGTGTGCACGGGATCCGGCATTCAGATACGCATCTATCCGCGGCGCCGCATCGATGATTTCGGCCAAGGCCGGATTCTTGCTGTCCAGGATCCGCAGAGGATTGGTGCGCAGGCGTCGCCGCGCATCCATATCGAGAACAGCCTCGTGACGCTCGAAGTGCGCGATCAGATCGGCTCGATGGCATGCGCGTTCATCGGCCTGACCAAGACAGTTCAGTTCCAGCCGCACACCTGTCAGGCCCAGGATGCGCCATAGTCGTGCAAGCATGGCGACGTGTTCAGCGTCGATGTCGGGCCCGCCAAATCCGAGGGCTTCGACATTGATTTGATGGAACTGGCGATAACGCCCGCGCTGCGGCCGCTCGTGGCGGAACACCGGACCTGCCGACCAGACGCGCTTCGGGCCGTCGTAGGTGAGGTTGTGTTCGATCGTGGCGCGCACCGTGCCGGCCGTGAATTCCGGTCGCAGTGTCAGTTGCTCGCCATTCAGGCGATCCTCGAACGAGTACATCTCCTTTTCAACGATGTCGGTGACCTCGCCGATGCCCCGCACGAAAAGCTCGGTGTGCTCGAGCATCGGAGTGCGGATCTGCTGATAGCCGTAGCTGCGCGTCCAGTCGGCAACCCGCGCCTCGAACCACTCCCATAGTGCCGATTCCGCCGGCAGCAGGTCGTTCATGCCGCGCACGGCGGCGAGCTTTTTGCCGCTCATCGCTCAGGCTGCCGCGCGCATGTAGCGGCGCTGCACGTAGTCCTCGACGATCGCCTGGAACTCCTCGGCGATCCGCTCACCTTTCAGCGTGATCCTGCGTTCACCGTCCACATACACCGGGGCCACCGGCTGCTCGCCGGTGCCGGGCAGCGAAATACCGATATTGGCGTGCTTGCTTTCGCCGGGACCGTTGACCACGCAGCCCATGACCGCCACGCTCATCGACTCCACGCCGGCGTATTGCGTCCGCCAGACCGGCATCTGCTCGCGCAAATAGGCCTGAATGCGGTCGGCAAGCTCCTGGAAGGTCGTGCTGGTGGTACGGCCACAGCCAGGACAGGCAATCACCAGCGGCGTGAAGGCCCGCAGGCCGATTGTCTGCAGGATCTCCTGCGCCACCTGCACCTCTCGCGTACGCGACTCGCCTGGCGCAGGCGTCAACGACACCCGGATCGTGTCGCCAATTCCTTCCTGCAGCAGCACGGCCAGTGCTGCGGTCGATGCGACGATGCCCTTGCTGCCCATTCCTGCTTCGGTCAGTCCGAGGTGCAGCGGGTAGTCACAGCGCCGTGACAGTTCGCGATACACCGCAATCAGGTCCTGCACGCCGCTGACCTTGGCAGACAGGCAGATCATGTTGCCGGCCAGGCCGAGTTCTTCGGCGCGTTCCGCATTCTCGATCGCCGAGCGCACCAGCGCTTCACGCAACACTGCTCGCGCATCCCAGGGCTCGGCACGCCGTGCGTTCGCATCCATCATGCGCGCCAGCAGTTCCTGATCGAGCGAGCCCCAGTTGACGCCGATCCGCACCGGCTTTTCGAACTGACAGGCAACCTCGATCATGCGCGCATAGTTGTCTTCGCGGCGCGCACCCTTGCCGACGTTGCCGGGATTGATGCGATATTTGGAAAGCGCCCGCGCGCAGGCAGGATAGTCACTCAGCAGTTTGTGGCCGTTGTAGTGAAAATCACCGATCAAGGGAACGTTCACTCCCATGCGGTCCAGCTGCTCGCGGATCGCCGGCACCTCGGCGGCGGCCTGCGCCGAGTTCACCGTAATGCGCACGGCTTCACTGCCAGCAGCAGCCAGCTCCTTGACCTGGATTGCCGTTGCGATCGCATCCGCCGTGTCGGTATTGGTCATCGACTGCACCAGCACCGGTGCATCGCCACCGATTCGAAGGCTCGCCGAGCCCCAGTTCAGCAGAAGCTGCCGCGTCAGCCGCCGCGGCGCCGGCTCGGTTCGCGGTGGCATGCAGACCACGGGTTCGATCGCCTGATTCATCCAGTCGGGCCTCAGTTCACACTAAAGCGGGCAACATTCTGGCGCGTGAATTCGGCCATATCGAAGGCCTCACCGCGTACCTGCACACGAGCCTGGTTGGCGTCACCTAGCACCACAGTCAGCGGCGGCGATTGGTTGAACTTCCGCACGACACCTGCAACCGCCTGTTCGGACAGCAACACGCGCCCATCCGGTGTCGTCACCTGAACCCAGCACGGGCCGGAAAACTCCAGGCTTAGCAATGGGACAGGCCCCGCTGGAGCGGCCAGCTCGCTCGCTGCCACCGGCGGCGCTGCGGCCTCTTCGGCTACCTCGGCGGGTGCAACCGAAGGCGGCGTCGGCTCGGACTTCGAAGGAATAGCAGGCGCCGAAGGCAGAGGCGGAGCAAGCTTGACCGTGGCCGCCGGCGCGGACACTCGCAGTCCGGTGTACCAGCCGACCAGGGCCAGGCCAATGAGCAAGAGCAAGGCGGCAACCAGCACCACATGCCGCCACACGTGCACGTCGGCTGTGGATGGCACGGTCGGGTCGCGGCCGCGAGCGATGGAGTCAGCTGCTGCGCCGGCCGGAGCTGCTCGCGTCGCCAAATCCTCGAGCAGGGGCGCAGCGTCCACATTGAGGATGCGCGCGTAGCTGCGAATGAAGCCGCGCACATAGGCAGTCTCGGGCAATTTCGACAGGTCTTCGCTCTCGATCGCCTGGACCTGATTCGGGTGCAGCCGCAAGCGGGCGGCGATGTCGTTGACGGTCAGGCCAGCGCGACTGCGTTCCCAGGCAAGTCGGGCGCCATACGATTCCGGCGCGATCGCGGGTTCGGATGTCGTCCCTGGAACGCCGATCGGAACATCGCTTGCATCACTCATCAAACGCGCCCCTGGCGAGCAGGGCAGCCTCCGGCGAGCTCGGATAGCGCTGCCGCAACTCGCTGGCATATTGGCTCTCGCTGCGCAAATTACCCTGAGCGCGAGCCAGGCGAAGTCCCAGCCATATCGATGTGGCCGACGGCTCGACCGACTTGGTAAGCAGTCCGTAGTAGAACTCGGCCCGATCGATCTTGCCGGTCGCAAGGTACAGTCGAGCCAGTTCGTACTTCGTCGATGCGTTGGATGCGTCGATCTCGAACGCGCGCCGCAGATAGCGTTCGGCGCTCGGATAATCCTTGATCTGCAGGTAGCAGATACCGGCGTTCTGGTTCGCTTTTTCCGGTGTTGAATACAGGGGATCCGCTAGCGCACGCTGGAAATAGGCCATCGCCTCAGGTTCGCGCCCGGTCTGGCACAGATACCAACCGTAGTTGTTGTTGAGATCCGGGCTGGTCGGCTCCAGTTTCAATGAGCGTTGGAAATTTTCTTCTGCCTGCGCCCGCTCTCCGAGCCCCATGTAGATAAGGCCAAGCATGCCGTAGGCATCGGCAAAACCGGGATCAATGCTGACCGCGCGGCGCGTCTCCTCGAGCGCTACCGCGTACTGTCCATTGCGCAGATAGCCCGCAGCCAGATCGGTACGGGCGCGCGCCCGCTTGCGGATCTCCGCGTCGGACGACTTGTCGCCCGGCCGCGACGTGGTTGAGACCAGCTCACCGCCGGTGGTCGTAGTGGTGGTCGTGGTACATGCTGCCAATCCGACGACACTCAACCACAACGCAAGTGAACGAACTGCAGACATCAGCAGATCCTTAGGGGTAAGTCTTCTAGTGGCCATTCGATCCGGCCGTCACGGCGATCGGCACGTACTGGTGTCCCGCGCGAGCGGCCCGCTTCGTTCGGTCCTGTACTTGACCGGCCAACTGGCCGCAGGCCGCTGCAATATCGTCACCCCGCGTGCGGCGTACCGTGGCCACGTAGTCGGCATCGTTGAGGATCTGGGCAAAGTCCCGGATACGTTCCGGACTCGAGCGCGCCAGGCCTGCGTCCGGAAATGGATTGAATGGAATCAGGTTGAACTTGCACGGTACATCCTGTACCAGCGCCAGGAGTTGTTTCGCGTGCATGGGCGAGTCGTTGACGCCGTCGAGCATCACATATTCGAAGGTGATGAAGTCGCGCGGCGCCACCTTCAGGTAGCGCCCGCAGGCGGCAAGCAGCTCGCGCAGCGGGTACTTGCGATTCAGTGGGACCAGCGTGTCACGCAGGGCGTCGTTCGGCGCGTGCAGTGAGACCGCCAGGGCGACCGGGCAATCCGCGGCGAGGCGATCGATCTGCGGCACCATGCCCGACGTCGATACCGTCACACGCCGGCGCGATAGTCCATAGGCGTGGTCGTCGAGCATCAAGCGCAGGGCAGGAAGAAGTGCATCGTAGTTCTGCAGCGGCTCGCCCATTCCCATCATCACGACATTGCTGATCACCCGGTCAGTCTCCGCTTGAAGATCGAGCGCGCGGCGCAGGGCGTGCTCGGCCAGCCACAGTTGGCCGATGATCTCGCCGGTGGTCAGATTGCGACTAAAACCCTGCCGACCGGTCGCGCAGAACACGCAGTTGACCGCACAACCTGCTTGCGAGGAGATACACAAGGTACCGCGATCGTCTTCGGGGATGAACACGGTCTCGATCGCATTGCCTCGTCCGACATCGAGCAGCCATTTTCGGGTGCCGTCATCGGCCGTCGTGTCGCCTACTATCGCCAGCGCGACAATTTCCGCCTGAGACTCGAGTTTCGTCCGCAAGGAACGCGCCAGATCCGACATGTCCTCGAAGCGTGCGACTCCGCGCCGATGCATCCAGCGCGCAAGTTGGCGTGCTCGAAACGGTCTTTCGCCGACTGATTCGACATACGCGGTCAGCGCGGCGAGATCGAGGTCGAGCAGATTGGTGCGCGGCATCTGTGGCAACCCAGCCCGATCAACGCGGATAGACGTTGAGCAGCGGAAAAAAATATGCGATCTCGGTTCGTGCCGTATCGGCGCCATCAGACCCGTGCACCGCATTGGCGTCAATGCTGGCCGCGAAGTCAGCGCGTATCGTCCCTTTCTCAGCCTTCTTCGGGTCGGTCGCACCCATCAGGTCACGATTTTTCGTGATCGAGCCCTCGCCTTCGAGCACCTGCACCATGATCGGGCCGGACACCATGAAATCCACCAGGTCCTTGAAGAATGGACGTTCGCGATGCACAGCGTAGAACCCCTCCGCCTCGGCGCGCGACAACCACATCATGCGAGCCGCAATGACCTTGAGACCATTTGTCTCGAACCGCGAGTAGATCTTGCCGATGACGTTTTTTGCAACAGCATCGGGCTTGATGATCGACAAAGTGCGTTCCAACGCCATGACTTCTACCTTCTTTGCTTGCCTGTTCGGAATTTTCGAAAGCGCGCAGGCGCGTCCACCAATGCGCGGCTTGTCGACCCAAAAACCTCGACAAATGAAGAACTTGCAACGTCGAGCTTAGCCGGAAATTTTATCACGCGAGAGCACTTGTGCCGTGCCGGCCGCGGGCTCGAGCACGGCGATCGATTCAACGTGTGAAGTGTGCGGAAACATGTTGACGACTCCGGCGGAACGCAAGGCCCAATTGCCTTCATGGACCAGCACCGCGCAATCGCGTGCCAGGGTCGCCGGGCTGCAGGAGACATAGACCAGGCGCTGGGGTGGCCGTCGCGCCGCGGCCAGCGAGCGCACCACTGCCAATGCTCCTTCACGCGGCGGGTCGATCAACACCTTGTCGACCGGCCCGTTGGTGTCGAGCAGGCGCTGCCAGTCCTCGCTCGACCAATCGAACAGGTCCCTGGTCTCGAAACGGGTTCGTGTCTCAAGATGATTGACGATTGCCGCCGCACTCGCCCGTCGCGCCAGCGTCGCACTGGCATCGATCCCGATCACACGTTGCGCCCGCGTAGCGAGCGGCAGCGTGAAGTTGCCGAGCCCGCAGAAGAAGTCGACGACCTGCTCATTGTCCGCCGGCTCCAGCAACGCGATCGCGCGACCGACCAGAATTTCGTTGACGCGATGATTGACTTGCGTGAAATCGGTCGGACCGAAAGGCAGAGTGATACCGAATTCGGGCAGCTGCAGCAGCAGTTCGCCGGGCTGGACGTCGGAAAGCGGCGCCGCGCTGTCCGGGCCGGCCGGCTGCAACCAGAACTCGACCGCATGCTGCTCACCAAACGCAGCCATCTTGGCGCGATCGGCTTCGCTCGGTGCTTGGAGCACGCGCAACACAAGCACGATCTGCATTACGCCGCCCCGATCGCCGACCGCCAGTTCAATCTGTGGCAGGCGATTCGGCAGGGAGAGTGAAGCGATCAGTGCACGCAGAGGAACCAGAAGATCGCTGACTCGCTTAGGCAAGACCTGACAGGAGCGCATGTCGGCGACATAGCTGCTGGCGCGCTCGTGAAAACCGACCAGCACTCCGCCCTTCTTCGGCACGTGACGCACCGTGAGTCGTGCACGGTGCCGGTAGTTCCAGTTCGCACCTGCCAGCGGTCGCAGCATGCGCTCGGCGCGCAGCTGGCCGATATGCCAGAGGCTGTCCTCGAGCACGCGCTGCTTGACCGCCACCTGGGCGCGCGGCTCCAGATGCTGCATTGAGCAGCCACCACAGGCGCCGGGACCGAGTCCGAAATGCGGGCACGGTGGCGTGACGCGCAAGGTGGAGGCACGCTCAATTTCCACCACGCGGCCGGCCTCGTAGCTGGCCTTGTTGCGGCGGCGTTCATACGTCACGCGTTCGCCCGGCAACGCGCCCTCGACAAAGGCTACCTTGCCGTCGCGGTGACCGACGCCACGGCCCTCCTGGTCAAGCGACTCAATCTCGACCGAGAATTGTTCAAACGTACGCACTGTCTAGGGCCAGGCCGCCAGGTACTGGCGCCAGTGCGCCTGCGGCAAACTGGCCAGCACGGCGCGCACCGCTTGCTCTTCGGACTCCGCCTGTTCGCTGGTCAGGACGCCACGCATCTTGCGAAAGCGCGTGTACAGAAGGTAGGTGTTGACGACGTCTGTTTCGCAGTAGTTGCGGATCTCGGCGATGCCTCCGGCACGCCACGCATCCCAGACCCGGCTTCCATCCATGCCGAGCTTGCCGGCAAAGCCGCACAGCTTGGCGAGATCGTCGAGCGGCGCGCTCGCCCGTGGCTGATACAGCGCGAGCAGGTCCATCAGGTCAGTATGGCGAGTGTGATAACGGCTGATGTAGTTGTTGAAGCGAAAGTCGCGATCCTCGTCACCCAGATCCCAGTAGCGAGGTGCCTGCACGCCACGCATCAGTCCGCGGTAGTGCAGTACCGGCAGGTCGAAGCCACCACCGTTCCAGCTGACGAGCTGCGGCGTATGGCGCTCGATGGTGGCGAAAAAGGCCTGGATAAGTCGACCTTCGTCATCGTCGGGCTGCCCGATCGACCGCACCTTGAAACCCGAATCGTCGCGAAACGTGCAGGCAATCGCCACCACGCGGTGAAGATGCAGGGGCAGAAAGTCGCTGCCCGTTTTCTCGCGCCGCTCTGCAAATGCGCGCTGTGCGACCGCATCGTCATCCAGCCCGCCCCACTCGGCACGCAGGCGCCGCAGGCCATCGACATCGGGAACGGTCTCGATGTCGAAGACAAGGATCGGCGTCATACGCAAGAGGTCGACTGACCGGTCCTAGCGCGGTGGCAAATAGCGCATGGGATCGACCGGCTTGCCCTGGCGCCGGATTTCGAAGTGCAGTTTCGGACGATCGGCGTCCGTCTTGCCGATTTCGGCGATGCGCTGGCCGCGCTTGACCGACTGACCCTGCTTGACCAGGATCTGCCGGTTGTGCGCGTAGGCAGAGATGAAATCGTCGGTGTGCTTGATGATCACGAGATTGCCATAGCCGCGCAGGGCGCTGCCAACATAGACGACTTCGCCGTCGGCCGCCGCGCTGA
Source organism: uncultured beta proteobacterium (assembly GCA_963735955.1). Taxonomy (GTDB): domain Bacteria; phylum Pseudomonadota; class Gammaproteobacteria; order Burkholderiales; family Burkholderiaceae_F; genus CAVTND01. Next base: position 53,572 of record CAVTND010000024.1, read on the forward strand.
CCAGATCGCCTTCATTGCCGGCAATGTCGATGCCCTTGTTGCGCGGTTCCTCGAAGCCTTCAATTACCTTGCCGCTCGCCGGCCATTGGAACGACACCGTACTTTCTGCCGGGACAGGTTTGGGATCGACTTTGGTTTCAGGTTTGGTTTCCGGTTTGGCAGCTTGCGCACCGGGCAAGACTGGCGTGCCGGGCGCGCTCGCCACGGGTGGTGCTCCCGGGCCCGGCAAGGGTCGAACTTCGGTGGCCCCGGATGGCGCAATCGGTGTGACGACCACCGCCCCCGACTCGGCAGGCGGCGCAATGCGCAGCGCCTGTCCGACTGCAAGCAGGCCTGGATCCGTGATGCCGTTCCAACGCGCGAGATCACGAAAGTCAACCCCGAAGGCGTGCGCGATGCTGTAAAGGGTGTCACCGCGCTGCACCGTGTAAACACCATCGCGCGCTTCGCGCCCGCCCGTCGGTGGAGTTGTCGAGGCAGGAGGAGGCGGGGCACCCGCAACCGGCGCCTTTGCTGACGAAGAGCGATCAACCACCGGGGCCGGCTTCTGTGCACTGCAAGCCACCAGCACTGCGATCAGGGCCGCCGTTGCACCCGACCTCACGAAACCCTCCATCCCTGCCCTCCTAGGCAACGCCGCCGCGCAGCGGCACAAATCGCACTTCGTCGCGCGAGCTGCGCGAAATTCGTCCCGCCATGTCCTTGATTGCGACCACAAGTTGCTGCCGTCCGTGGCCGAGCGGCGCGACGATGCGCCCGCCCGGATTCAACTGCTCGATCCAGGCGTTTGGAATCTCGTCGGCCGCAGCCGCCGCCACGATGGCGTCATAAGGTGCGCCGACGGCCACGCCCTCGACCCCATCGCCGAACACCAGCCGCAGATTGGGCAAGCGAAGGTCGCGCAGATTTGCGCGCGCTTGGTCGTGCAATGCGCGCAGCCGCTCGACGCTGACCACGGTACCGAAGATCTGTGCCAGCACGGCAGCCGCGTACCCGCATCCGGTTCCGATCTCGAGTACGCGAGCTGCGCGTGGATCAGCCATGCCCTCCAGCGCCAGCTCGGCCGTGCGCGCAACGATATAGGGCTGTGAAATCGTTTGCCCGTGCCCGATCGGCAATGCGCAGTCCTCGTAGGCGCGGCTGGCCAGCGCTTCGTCGACAAAGCGATGGCGCGGAACTGCGTGCAGTGCCTCGAGCACGCGCGAGTCGCTTACCCCCAGCTCGCGCACGCGCTCAACCATGCGGCCGCGCACCCGCTCCGAAGCAAGCCCACCATGCGCCTGCGCGGTGCGTGCCGCGGTCATTTGAGCGATGACCCCAGCCAGGCGTCGACCGCGCCAAGTTGCTCGAGATGCGTGAGGTCAACCTGCAGCGGAGTGACCGACACAAACCCCTGGGCTGTTGCATGAAAGTCGGTACCCGGCCCGCCTTCGCGTGCCGCGCCGGCGGCACCAATCCAATAGATGGCCTCGCCGCGCGGATTGGTTGACCGCACGACCGGCTCCGACGGGTGGCGCTTGCCGAGTCGAGTACCAATGATGCCCCGCAGTTGCTGCCGAGGAAGGTTCGGCACATTGACGTTGAGCAGGAACGGACCGGCGAGCGGCTGCTCGACATAGCGTGTGACGATCTCGGAGGCCACGCTCGCGGCGGATTCAAGATGGGCATGGCCCTTTTCGACCAGCGAGAATGCGATCGACGGAATGCCGAACAGATATCCTTCAGTAGCGGCCGCCACGGTGCCCGAGTACAGGGTGTCATCGCCCATGTTCTGGCCGTTGTTGATACCCGAGACGATCAGGTCTGGCCGATGGTCGAGCAGGCCCGTCAAGGCGATATGCACGCAGTCGCTTGGGGTGCCATTGATGAAGATGTAACCATTGGCGGCACGATTCACCGTCAGCGGCCGCGATAGCGTCAGCGAATTGCTGGCGCCGCTGCTGTTCTGTTCGGGAGCCACCACCGTGATATCGCCCAAGGGACGCATGGCGTCGACGAGGGCGGCCAGGCCGGGCGCGAGGTAACCGTCATCGTTGGAGACCAGGATGCGCATGTGGAAGCTGCCGGCCCTTAAACAAAGTGGCCGGTGCACGTGAACGTACACCGGCCTCTGAAGCTCTGAAGATTTCTGGTCGGGGCGGCGGGATTCGAACTCGCGACCCCTTGCACCCCATGCAAGTGCGCTACCAGGCTGCGCTACGCCCCGAAGCCAGGCATTATAGCCACGCTCAGTTACTCTCTCACCGGTCCTTGAGCAGTTGTCTGATCTGCGCGAGTTCGTCGCGTACCGAATTCAGATCGCTGGGAGCAGCACCGCCATTGCCGGTCTTGGGACTGCGGCTTGGACGTCCGCCGTCCTCCAGCCGATTGCGCGCACCACTGATCGTGAAGCCTTGCTCGTAAAGCAGTTCGCGAATGCGACGAATCAAGAGCACTTCGTGATGCTGGTAGTAACGCCGGTTGCCGCGTCGCTTGACCGGCTTCAGTTGTGTGAACTCCTGTTCCCAGTAACGCAGCACATGTGGCTTCACGCTGCACAGTTCGCTGACCTCACCGATCGTGAAGTATCGCTTGGCCGGAATCGGCGGCAGCAACTGCGAAGTGTCGTGGCGCTGCATGAGTCAATGAGCGACGACGGGCCGGGCGACTAAATGCCTAGAGCGTGCCCGACGCGCGGGCGACGGCAGCCTTGAGCTTCTGGCTTGCGTGAAACGTCACGACCCGGCGCGCGGTGATGGCGATCTCCTCACCGGTCTTTGGATTGCGGCCAGGGCGAGTCGGCTTGTCGCGGAGCTGAAAGTTGCCAAATCCGGATAGCTTGACCGACTCACCCCGTTCAAGCGCCTGGCGAATCTCGTCAAAGAAACCATCGACCATGTCTTTCGCCTCGCGCTTGTTCAATCCAAGACGATCGAACAGGGTTTCGGCCAGCTCGGCCTTGGTCATGGTGTGGCCCTGATCGCCCGAACTAGCAGCGCCGGCCGTCGCGGCTTCAAGAAGGTTCATGCCCGTAGTCATCGAGGTCGTTCTCACTTCCAGGCTCTAGTGCCGCAGACGAGCTCCACAACTTTGTTCCAGTTCCGCAACGATGGCCGCCACGGCAGCATCAGCGTCGCTATCGGCAAGCGGCCGGTCAGTATCTTGCAGAACTATTCGGAAGGCAAGGCTCTTTTCTTTATTTAACAATGCGTTAGCGTTCACTTTGGGAGCAGTTTCGGGCGCATTCCCGGGACGATATACATCGAACAGACGAACCTCGCGGAGGGCCGCCAACCGCCCGTCAGTTCGCCGTCGACCGTCGATCGCCTTCAAGATTGTCTCGAACGGCACGGACTCGTTGACGATGACCGCGATGTCCCGCTCGACAGCCTGAGTCTTCGCGACATCGCGCGGTTGCGGAAGGGCCCGTCGCAAGAGGGTCTCCAGCTCGATTTCAAACACGACCGCTGGCTTGTTCCACCCATGCGATTGCTGAATCCGGGGGTGTAGTTCGCCTACGAAACCGGTCGTTCGGCCCTCAATCTGAATGCGGGCACTGCGGCCCGGGTGAAGCAACGGATGCTCCGCAGGCACGAAGCTCATGCCCCTGGCCAGTTGCTCCAGGTCGCCCTTGAGGTCGAAGAAATCGACTCCCCGGCTGGCTTGGCCCCATTGTTCTTCGTCTGACGGGCCATAGGCGAGACCGCCTACGACCTGCGGCTGCGAAATTCCGCTTACTTCGAGCGGCCCGTCCGCCACCTCTGGCGCGCGCGAAAACACACGCCCAAGTTCGAAGATGCGAACCCGCGTGGCCTGGCGATTCAGGTTGTAGCTCAATGTCTGTGCCAGTCCGCAGATCAGGCTGCTGCGCATGACCGCCATCTGACTGGCAATCGGATTCAGCACGGCAATCGGATTTGGATTGCGTGCCTGGTCGCGTTCCCAGTTGGCGTCCACGAAGGAATACGTCATGACTTCCTGGTAGCCGAGCGCGGCGAGCGCGCGACGCACATCGTGCGGCGATCGCCGTTCCTCGGTCCGCCGCTTCATGGCTGCCGCAGCAACTGGCGGATGCGCAGGAATGCTGGAGTAGCCGACCAGGCGCGCCACCTCTTCGATCAGGTCTTCCTCGATTCCGAGGTCAAATCGGTAGGTCGGCGGCGTCACCGTGATCGCATCGGCTGACTGGGCGACCTGAAAACCCAGTCGTTCAAAGGCATTCGCCATCGCCTCCGCAGTGATCGGAACTCCAATCACCCGACGGCATCGTTCAACCCGCATCCTTATCGGCAGTCGGGGCGGAAGATCGAGAACCGTATCGTCGATCGGGCCAGCCGCTCCACCGCAGATCTCGAGAATCAGCCGGCTGATGTATTCGATGTGATCGACGGTGGTCGCGAAATCGACTCCGCGTTCAAACCTGTGCGCAGCGTCGGTCGTGAAGTTGTAGCGGCGTGAGCGACCCCGGATCGCGTCGGGCCACCAGAATGCCGCCTCAACATAGACGTTGCGGGTAGCGAGCGTGACCGCCGTCGCCTCACCACCCATGATGCCGGCCAGCGCTTCGACTCCCGCATCGTCCGCTATGACCCCGACCGACTCGTCGACGACCGCGCGCAGGCCGTTAAGCAATACCAACTCTTCGCCGGCGCGGCCCCAGCGAACCTGCAGCCCGCCCCGCACCTTGTCGAGATCGAAGATATGCGAGGGACGGCCGAGTTCGAGCATCACGTAATTCGAGATGTCGACCAGGGCCGAAATCGGCCGTTGGCCGCTGCGCTCAAGCCTTTGCCGCATCCAGCCGGGCGTTGGCGCCGCCGCATCGACGCCACGAATCACACGACCCGAAAAGCGGCCGCAAAGATCGCGCGCCTCGACTCGCACCGGCAGACGATCGGTCAGGGATGGCGGCACGGCTGCCATCGCCGGCGGCGTCAGCATCGCCCCGGTCAATGCCGCCACTTCGCGCGCTACACCGAGCACGCTCAGGCAGTCGGCACGATTGGGCGTGAGCTGGATCGACCATCTGCGGTCTTCGAGCGCCAATACTTCGCGCATATCAGCGCCGAGCTGAGCCGATGCGTCCAGGACCAACAGTCCGCCGTGGTCCTCCGACAAGCCAAGTTCTCGCGCCGAGCACAGCATGCCCTGCGACTCGACTCCCCGCACTGTTGCTGCCTTGATGCGCAGATCGCCCGGCAGCACCGCACCGACCACGGCACACGGAACCTTCATTCCAGGCGCGACATTCGGCGCCCCGCACACGATTGACAGGCGCGCCGTTCCAACATCGACATCACAGACCGTCAGCTTGTCGGCATTTGGATGGCGCGTAACGCTTCGCAGCTGCGCCACTACCACGCCGGAAAAGGGGGGCGCGACCGGCTGATTTTCCTCGACCTCGAGGCCGGCCATGGTCAACTTTTCGGCCAGATCCGCGCTCGATAGCGGAGGATCTACCAGACTGCGAAGCCATCGCTCTGAAAACTGCATGCAAGGCTCCGTCAGTTGAACTGGCGCAGGAAGCGCAGATCGCCATCAAAGAAAACGCGCAGATCGTCGATGCCATAACGCAGCATCGTCAGGCGCTCGATGCCGGAGCCGAACGCAAATCCCATGTAGAGCTCGGGATCCAGGCCGAAGTTGCGTACCACGGTCGGGTGCACCTGGCCCGCGCCCGAGATCTCAAGCCACTGTCCGGCCAGCGAACCGCCGGTGAACATCATGTCGATTTCCGCAGATGGTTCGGTAAACGGAAAGTAGGAGGGACGAAAACGGACGGCAAGCGCATCGGTCTCGAAGAAACTTTGCAGGAAATCCGTGTAGACGCCCTTGAGGTCGGCAAAGCTGACATCTTCGCCGATCCAAAGTCCCTCGACCTGATGGAACATTGGCGAATGGGTCGCATCGCTGTCGACCCGGTAGGTGCGTCCCAGGGCGATCACCTTGATCGGTGGACGATGTGTTCGCGCGTAGCGCACCTGCATCGGGCTGGTATGCGTGCGCAACAGCAACGGCTTGCCCTGTTGATCATTGGCATCGACGTAGAACGTGTCCTGCATCGACCGCGCCGGGTGATTCTCGGGACTGTTGAGCGCCGTGAAGTTGTACCAGTCGGTTTCAATTTCAGGGCCGTCTGCTACGTCAAAGCCGATCGATGTGAAGATCTCCTCGATGCGTATCCAGCTTCGCGTAACTGGATGGATTCCGCCGGCACCACGCGAGCGGCCGGGCAGAGTCACGTCGATGGACTCGGCGGCAAGGCGTTGTTCAATTTGCAGATCGGCGAGTGCCTGACGACGTTCCGCCAGCAGGCGCTCAATGGCCTCCTTCGCGATGTTGATCTGCGCGCCCTGAGTGCGCCTTTCCTCTGGCGCCAGGCCCGCAAGCGCCTTGAGACGCAAGGTGATCAGGCCGGCCTTGCCGAGGTAGCGCGCTTTTTCGTTCTCCAGGGCGGCGGCCTGTGTCGCGGCTCCGAATGCAGCGTGCGCTTCGTCTACCAGTCGTTGCAGATCAGGGGTCATACGCGAGCCATTGGAAATGGAACGGGGCCTGGTTCAAGAGGCCCCGTTTCCCGTCGTGGCGGCCGCCTCTGCGGCTTGCGTTCAGGGATCAGGCCGCCAGGCTGGCCTTGACCTTGTCGACGATCGCCGCAAAGCCCGGTTTGTCCAGTACTGCCATGTCCGCCAGGATCTTCCGGTCGATGCCGATCTCCGCCTTGTTGAGCCCGTTCATGAAGGCGCTGTAGCTGATGCCGTGCTCGCGCACGGCGGCATTGATACGTGCAATCCACAGTGAACGGAATACACGCTTCTTGGTGCGGCGATCGCGGTAGGCGTACTGGCCCGCCTTCATCACCGCTTCTTTGGCGACCCGGAATACGTTCTTCCGGCGGCGGGTAAAGCCGGCCGACTGGGCCAGCACTTTCTTGTGACGCGCGCGCGCGGTTACTCCACGTTTGACTCTCGGCATGGTCGTCTCCCTTACGCGTACGGCATCATGCGGCGGACCGACTTGACGTCTGCCTCATGCAGCGTGACGGCGCCGCGCAGGTGACGCTTCGCCTTGGTGGTCTTCTTGGTGAGGATGTGGCGCTTGAACGCCTGCCCACGCTTGATCGAGCCGCTGGCGCGGATCTCGAAGCGCTTCGCAGCGCTCTTCTTGGTCTTCATCTTCGGCATCTTGGCCGTCCTTTCCTTCTTGGATGATTGCAGGCGCTCTTGCGAGACTTCGAAGCCTGCTTTCACTTGTTTTCACTATCGCTTCTGCGACAGCACCCTGCTAAATCACTTCTTCTTCTTGGGCGCCAGCATCATCACCATCTGGCGGCCCTCCAGTCGCGGCATCGACTCGACTTGGGCGTGCTCGACCAGCTCGTCCCGCACCCGCTCCAGCAGTTTGATGCCGAATTCCTGGTGCGCCATTTCACGCCCCCGGAAGCGCAGCGTGATCTTTGCCTTGTCGCCCTCGTCAAGAAAGCGGACCAGATTGCGCATCTTGGTCTGGTAATCGTTCTCGTCGGTCTGCGGCCTGAATTTCACTTCCTTGATCAGGACCTGTTTCTGCTTGAGCTTGGCTTCGTGCGCCTTCTTCTGTTCCTGGTACTTGAACTTGCCGTAGTCCATCAAGCGACACACCGGCGGCACCGCGGTAGGAGCGATCTCCACCAGGTCCACGTTGGCTTCTTCGGCAAGGCGAAACGCCTCGGTCACTTTGACAACTCCGATCGGTTCGCCTTCGGTCCCAACGAGGCGTACTTCGGGAGCATTGATCTCACCGTTGATTCGGTGCGCACGATCCTGAGCGATGGTCACCCTCTCCAAGTAATCAAATGATCAGGCCGTGCCGCCCACGTTGCGGCGGTGCGCGATGTCGTCCTGCAATCGCTGCACAAACACAGACAGGGGCATCACGCCCAAGTCTGCGCCACCGCGGGCCCGCACGGCCACCCGCATCTCATCAGCCGCAGTCTGCTTCTCCTTGTCCCCAACGACCAGGATGTAAGGAACTTTCTGCAGGCTGAGCTGGCGGATTTTATAGGTGATCTTCTCATTGCGCAAATCCACATCGACCCTAACGCCTTGTTTTTTCAGCATTTGCACCACGGCGCCGGCGTATTCCGACTGCCCCTCAGAGATATTGGCGACCGCAACCTGGATCGGAGCCAGCCATGGCGGCATTGCCCCGGCGTAGTTTTCGATCAGCATGCCAATAAAGCGCTCCAGGGAGCCGACAATCGCCCGGTGCAGCATTACCGGCACCTGACGCGAGTTATCCTCCGCGACGTACTCCGCCCCGAGACGGCCCGGCATCTGGAAATCGACCTGCATCGTGCCGCATTGCCAGGGGCGACCGATCGAATCCGTCAGGTGGTACTCGATCTTCGGACCATAAAAGGCACCCTCGCCGGGCAGAGCCACGAACTCGACTCCTGACTCCTGCATCGACTGGACGAGGGAGCGCTCGGCCTTGTCCCAGCTCTCATCCGAGCCGATCCGCTGCGCCGGCCGCGTCGCCACCTTGTAGAGAATCTGGTCGAAGCCGAAGTCACGATAGACCTTCTGCAACAGTGCCGTGTATGCGACGCATTCCTCGAGGATCTGTTCTTCGGTGCAGAAAATATGGCCGTCGTCCTGGGTAAAGCCCCGCACCCGCATCATTCCGTGCAGCGATCCGGAGGGTTCATTGCGATGGCAGGCGCCGAACTCGCCGTAGCGCAGGGGCAACTCTCGGTAGCTGTGCAGATTGGCGTTGTAGATCTGTATGTGACCCGGACAGTTCATTGGCTTCAACGCGTATGACCGGTTCTCCGACTCGGTCGTGAACATGTACTCACGGTACTTGTCCCAATGGCCCGAGCGCTCCCACAGACTGCGATCGAGAATTTGCGGCGCCTTCACTTCCTGGTAGCCATTGTCGCGATACACGCCACGCATGTATTGCTCGACCGCCTGCCAGATGGACCAGCCTTTGGGATGCCAGAAAATCAGCCCCGGCGCCTCTTCCTGAAAGTGAAACAGGTCGAGCTCGCGCCCGAGCTTGCGGTGGTCCCGCTTCTCGGCCTCCTCGAGCATCTTCAAGTAGGCGTCCTGCTCCTCCTTCCTGGCCCACGCCGTGCCGTAGATGCGCTGAAGCATCTCGTTCCTGCTGTCACCGCGCCAATAGGCGCCCGCCAGCTTCATCAACTTGAAGACCTTGAGCTTTCCTGTCGAGGGCACATGGGGTCCACGGCACAGGTCGATGAACCCGCCCTCGCGATACAGTGAAATGTCCTCGTTGGCTGGGATCGACGCGATGATTTCCGCCTTGTACTTTTCTCCAATCGATTCGAAGAACTTGACCGCGTCGTCGCGCTTCCAGACTTCGCGCACGACGGGCTCGTCCTTCTTCGCAAGCTCGGCCATCTTGGCTTCGATCGCAGCCAGGTCCTCGAGCGTGAATGGACGCTTGTAGGCAAAGTCGTAGTAGAAGCCGTTGTCAACGACCGGACCGATGGTCACCTGGGCGTCAGGAAACAGTTCCTTCACCGCGTAGGCCAGCAGGTGAGCGGTGGAATGGCGGATTACTTCGACCCCAACAGCATCACGGTCGGTGATGATCGCCAGGTCGGCGTCGGTCGCGATCACATGTGAGGTATCGACCAATGCGCCATTGACACGGCCGGCCAGGGCGGCCTTCGCCAGGCCGGGGCCGATGGCCGCAGCGACTTCCGCGACGCTGACCGGCCGGTCGAAGGAACGGACCGAGCCATCAGGTAACTTCACTGCAATCATGGGCGCCTCAACGGAGAGAGTTCACGCGAAAAAAAAGTGCGGTCGAGCCGCACTTTTGACTGGAAGGCGCACTCGTACCTCGGGTCTAATGTCCCGTAACGGTCGTAGTTCGCAGCACCATGGCCTTGCCTCCCAATTGTCGCGCCTTGCGTCGGTATTCGCAGTCGTTCCACCGGCCTACTGCGGAGTCACCGATGCCACTTACTCCGTACTCGTCACTAGCAACTGCCGAACGGGCCGCATGACCGGTTCGACCCCTGCGCACGACGGATTCCAAACATGGTAGGCGCGATTGGACTCGAACCAACGACCCCCACCATGTCAAGGTGGTGCTCTAACCAGCTGAGCTACGCGCCTGAAGGGACAGAAGTATATCAGCGCCAAAAGGCCGAGCGCGCCGTGAGCCTCGTTGACAGGCGCGGCTGCGCTCAGGTAAATGTACGTAATTGGCAGGACATCTCCCGATCACAGATTTGCAATCAGCCGGATCGAGACTGAAGCAAGAACATTTGCACAGCGCCTGATGAAAGTGGACAGCCGCAGTTCGCCGACGGTTTCCGAGACCGTCCCTCCAGTACCACGACTGGCGGTATCTCTTGCGCGCACTCCGGGTGACATCGAAGACGCCAAACGCCTGCGTTACAAGGTCTTTGCCGAGGAAATGCAGGCTGAAGTCGGCGCTGAGGGCGAAGGCCTTGACGAAGACGAGTTCGATGCCTACTGCGACCACCTGATCGTTCGAGATCTCGACAGTTTGCGGGTGGTCGGCACATACCGGATCCTTGCGCCGCACCGCGCGCGCGAACTTGGCCGCCTGTATGCGGACACTGAATTTGACTTGGCGCGGCTTCAATTGCTCGCCCCGGCCATGGTCGAAGTCGGCCGCGCCTGTGTGCACCGTGATTACCGCTCCGGACAGACGATCCTGTTGCTGTGGGCAGGCATGGCGAAATACATGCGCAGCGGTGGATACCGTCACCTGATCGGCTGCGCGAGCGTCGGCCTGGCGGACGGCGGTAGCACGGCCGCGCGGGTGCGACTGGACCTGCAGCGCTATCTGACCAGGCCCGAGTACCGCGTCTTTCCGCGGCTCGCCTGGCCGCACGAGCGTATCGAGCCGCGCGCCGCCTGCGAGATGCCGGCCTTGATCAAGGGATATCTGCGTGTCGGCGCCCGCATCTGCGGCGAACCCGCCTGGGACCCGCACTTCAACACCGCGGACTTCCTGATCTGGCTTGCCCTAGACAATCTGAACGCGCGCTACGCGCGGCACTTCGAGTTGCTTGCACAGCAAACAGGCGATGGCAGACCCGGCGTTCATTGACGCGCGGCCCACCCGCTGCGGCAATGCGCACGCGCAACCCAGGTTTGCCGCGCGAAGTTAGGCGCAAGTCCGAGGCAGTCAGCGCCGCCGGGCACTGAAGACGCCGGCGACCTCGCGCACCAGCGCCGTCACGCGCGCGACGTCGGCGGCGCTGCTCACCTCGACCGTGAAGACCATGTGGGCATCACCGCGCCTGCTCTGGGTGTTGACGCCGACGACGTTGAGCTTCTCGCGCGCGAAAACCTCCGAAATGTCGCGCAGCAGGCCGGGTCGATCCTGCGCGAGGAGAATCAGTTCCACCGGAAAGACCGCGTCGGCCTTGCGTCCCCACGTCACCTCAACTACTCGCTCGGGTTCGCGCTGCGCCATCGCAACCGCGTTCGAGCAGCTGGCCCGGTGAATGGAGACTCCGCGACCGCGCGTGACGTAACCGACGATCTCGTCCGGCGGCGCAGGGCGGCAGCATCGTGCCAGCTGAGTCAGCAGGGAATCGACTCCGACCACGAGCACCCGGCCCTTGCCGGGCGGCGCGTCGCGCGGCTTGCCGCTCAGCATGGGCGGCGCCTCGACCGCGGCAGTCTGGGCAGGCGCAAGTGCCTGCTCGATCGATCGCATGCTGAACTCTTCCTTGGTCGCCGCCGCGCACAGCTCGTCGACGCGATCAAACCCAAGTTTCCGGGCCAGCTCCTCGAGCTTGATCGCGGTGCGCCCGATGCGCTGCAGCTCGCGCTCGATGAGGCCGCGTCCCTCGGCAACGGACTGCTCGAACTCGAGCGCGTTGAACCACTGCCTCACCTTGGCGCGCGATCGGGCGCTGCGAAGAAATCCCAGTTCCGGATTCAGCCAGTCCCGGCTCGGCCCGCCGGACTTCGCCGCAATCACTTCGACGGTCTGGCCGCTTGCCAAGGCCGTATTCAGCGGTACCAGTGCGCCGTCGACACGCGCGCCGCGACACCGATGCCCGAGTTCCGAATGAATGTGGAAGGCGAAGTCGATCGGTGTAGCGCCCTCCGGCAATTCGACCACCCGGCCCTGCGGCGTCAGCACGTAGATGCGCGCATCGCGCAGTTGCGTCGGCTCCAGCGGAGCAACATCAACTTCCTCGCGCCAGGCCAACAGCTGCCGCAGCCACGCCACTCGTTGCTCGTCATCGCCGTGCGAGCGTCCGCCCTCCTTGTAACGCCAGTGCGCCGCGACCCCGAGCTCTGCGTGCTCGTGCATTTGCCGGGTCCGAATCTGCACCTCGAGCGTGCGCCCATCAGTGTCCTCGACCACGGTATGCAGCGACTGGTAGCCGTTGGCCTTGGGGCGCGCGATGTAGTCATCAAACTCGCTCGTTACCGGCGTCCACGCGGAGTGGATTAGTGACAGCGCCTGGTAGCACTGGGCGACCTCATCAACAATGATGCGCAATCCGCGCACGTCATGAACCTCGCTGAAGCCGAGATTCTTGGCGCGCATCTTGCTCACGATGCTTGAAATGTGCTTGGGTCGGCCGCTGATTTGCGCTTCGATGCCGGCCGCCGCGAGGCGCCCGCGCAGATCGCGCATGGAACGATCGATGAACTGTTCGCGCTCGATGCGCTTTTCGTCAAGCAGACCGGCAACCTGCTTGTAGGTTTCCGGTTCGCTGAAACGCAGCGAGAGATCCTCGAGTTCCCACTTGAGCTGCCAGACGCCGAGTCGGTTGGCAAGCGGCGCGTAGAGTTCCATGGTCTCGCTGGCGATCGTTTCTGCGCCCGGACGGCGGCTCGCAGCAAACCAGCGCAGCGTCTGAAGCCGCGAGGCGAGGCGCAACAGCACGACCCGCAGATCGTTGACCATCGCCAGCAGCATGCGACGCAACGCGTCGGCCTGGTCGACCGCCTCCTTGCGCGGCGCAAGGCGTCTCGTACGGGCAATCTCCGACAATCGTCGTAGCTGGCGCAGATCCGCTACCAGTTGCGCAACGGCGGGTCCGAAACCCGACCGCAGCCACTCGTCAGGCTCGCGCAGTACATCATGTACTCCGAACAGCCAGGCCGCAGCGAGCAGGTCCGGGTCCGGACGCAAAGCCGTCACGATCGACACCAGACCCTCGGCGTGGACAAGGAGGGGCTCGCCGGTGCGCAGCTCGCGTCCGGCGTACAAGGGTTCGACCAGGGCGCGTGTGCGCTCGAGATCGATCTCGGGTGCGGGTTGCGTCTCGAGGTTCACCTGGATTTCGCGCCGGCAGTCGGAAGTACCGGGACCTCGATTATCGGTGCTTCGACAGACGACCGAAGCAAACCGACCGTGCTGCGCAGATCCCGTCAACGCGAATCAGCATGCCTTTGCGGCACAATGGATCGATGCTCAAGCCCCTGTTGGCACGCTTCACACGTGGCGCTGGCGTCAGTCTTCCCGACGCGCTCTGGGATCAGACCTTGGGCGCGCTGCCTTTCGTGGCGCGGCTCGACACCAACGAACGCGCGCAGCTGCGTGCGCTGTGTGGCCGGCTCTTGGCCAGCAAGGAGATGGCGGGTGCCGGTGGGCTCGAACTGACGGCAGCAATCCAGCTCAACATCGCCGTCCAGGCCTGCGTGCCGATTCTCAAGCTCGGACTCGACTGGTACCGCGGCTGGACCAGCATCATCGTCTATCCCGGCGAGTTCCTGGTGCCGCGCCAGATCATCGACGAGGCTGGAGTCACGCACGAGTACGTTGAGCCGATCACCGGCGAAGCCTGGGACGGCGGTCCGATTCTGCTGTCCTGGGAGGATGCGCAACGATCAAGGACCGAGGACGGCGCGGCCTACTGCGTGGTGATCCACGAGTTCGTCCACAAGATCGACCTGCTCAATGGCGAAGCTGACGGTGTGCCGCCCTTTTCCGCCGGGCTGCACTCGGGACTGAGTCTGCGCATCTGGAAACACACGCTCGCTGATGCTTACCAGCGATTCAGCGCTGAACTCGAGCTGATCGAGAGCGAACTGCCCGATGGCCTGGATCCGGATTCCGAAGCGGCCAATCCGTACTACCAGCACCTTCCATTCGATGCCTATGCAGTGCATCGACGCTGGCGAGTTCTTTGCGGTTTCGGCCGAGGCATTCTTCGTCGAGCCGCTCCGCCTGCAGCGGGCGCTGCCGGAGTGGTACGAGCTGCTCGCGCGCTTCTTCCTGCAGGATCCGCTCGCCGGCCCCAACAATGAAGCGCCTGCTGATTGTCTATCACTCGATGACCGGCGCGGCAGAGCAATTGGCGCAAGCCGCTGCGGCCGCAGCTGCCGCGCTTGGCGAGGACGAGATCGAGATCGTGCGGCGGCGTGCCGCTGAGGCCGGTGCTGGAGACGTGCTCGCCGCGGCTGGCTATCTGTTCGTCACGCCCGAAAATCTCGCCACCATGGCCGGCTTGATGAAGGACTTCTTCGACCGCATCTATTACGCCACGCTCGATCGGGTCAACGGTCGGCCCTATGCGCTGATCATCGCGGCCGGCACCGACGGCAGCGGCGCCGCACGCCAGCTTGAGCGCATCGCCACCGGCCTGCGACTCAAGGCAATCGCGCCAGCCTTGATCGTGCGCAACGGTGCGCAGACGCCGGAACAGATCCTGGCGCCCAAGACGGTGCCTGCAGACGATCTCGAGCGCGCGCGTGAACTCGGCGCAGCGCTTGCCGCCGGCCTTGCTGGCGGAGTTTTCTAGCCGTGTTCATTTCGCTGCTCAGCAGCGTGATGCAAATTGAATCGCTGCGAGCCATCTCGCCCCTGATTTCCTATCCCCGAAGGAAGTCGCGCACGATCTCGATCTCGCTGGCAGGCATCAGCGTCGGCGCGTGACCGACGCCTTCGATCTCCCTCGTCTGGGCACGCGGTCCCCGCGCGGCCATCTCGGCGAACGTCTCGCGCGACAGCAGGTCGGACTTCGCACCGCGCAGCACCAGCGTTGGCGGCCGTGATGTGGTCGTACAGCGCCCACATCACCGCTTCCGCGGCGCGCAGCGACTGCGGCGTCACCGCCTTGAACGGGACCGCGATCGCCGGGTCGTAGCGCAGCACCCAGCGCCCGCCGTCCTGCTGAATGGTCGGCGCGACCAGTTCGCGCCAGTCGTCCCGCGTCTTCAGTCCGAACGGCGCTGCGATCGTCGATATGATAGTCGACCGCCTCTTCGACGCTGCGCGAACGAGATCGGTTGCCCGACATAGCGTGCCGATGCGCGCGATCGCGGCCGCATCGAGCCGCGGCCCGACATCGTTGATGCACCAGTCGCCGGATCGGCGAGTCCGGCCTGGCCCGCGAGCGCGATGCCGATCAGCCCGCCCATCGAGGTGCCGACCCAGTCGACTTGTTCGACGTCGAGGCGCGCGATCAGCGTCACCATGTCGGCCACGTACTGCGGAATCGCGTAGTAGTTCGGGATCGCGCAGCCGGTCGCGAGTGCCCGCGGCCGACGACATCCGGACAGACCACCCGACATCGGGCGCCATCGCACGCGCCAGACGATCGAAGTCGCGGCCCATCCGCGTCAGGCCGTGCACGCAGAGCAGCACGCGCGGATTGGTCGGCATCGCCCCACTCGGCGTAGGCCATCGAATGCAAACCCGACCGGGACTCAGGCACTTCACCTGACGCAAGCGGGGCTCGATCGGTGGTCACGGTGGGATTCCCGGTTCACTCAGGAGCCGCGATGGCATACTGGCGGATGGCATACTCGAAGTTGAACTGACGGGAGATACGCAATGCTGAAAGGCAAGACGGCGCTGGTGACCGGATCGACCAGCGGCATCGGGCTCGGCAATCGCCACGCGCTTGGCGCGCGAAGGGCGCCAACATCGTCCTCAACGGCTTCGGCGAGCGCGGCAGGCGATCGCCGCGGTCGAGAAGGAAGTTCAGGCGCTCGGCGTGCAGACGCTGTACCACGGCGCCGACATGAGCAAGCCGGCCGAGATCGAGCAGATGATGCGGCGCGGCCAAGACGTTCGGCCGGATCGACATCCTGGTCAACAACGCCGGCATCCAGCATGTCGCGCCGGTCGATCAGTTTCCGGTCGACCGCTGGGACGCGATTATCGCGATCAATCTGAGCTCGGCGTTTCACACGACGCGACTCGCGCTGCCGGCGATGAAGGCCGCCAACTGGGGCCGCATCATCAACGTCGCCTCGGTGCATGGACTGGTCGCGCTCGGCCGAGAAGTCCGCCTACGTCGCCGCCAAGCACGGCGTCGTCGGACTGACCAAGGCGGTCGCGCTCGAAACGGCGACGACCGGCGTTACCTGCAACGCAATCTGCCCGGGTTGGGTGCTGACGCCGCTGGTGCAGAAACAGGTCGATGCGCGCGCCGCGCGTGACGGGCTGAACCAGGACGACGCGCAGCAAGGCCGCTGCTCGGACGAAAAGCAGCCGTCGATGCAGTTCGTGACGCACCGAGCAACTGGCCGGACTCGCGGTGTTCCTGTGCACGCCGGCGGCCGATCAGGTTCGCGGCGTGGCATGGAACGTCGACGGCGGCTGGTGCGCGCAATAGGGCTAGCTTGCGCGGTTGTCCGCGCACGGCTGACCAGCTGACCATCTGCAGTGGCGTCGGCGCAGCGTACCGCTCTTCGCAACACGGCGGCAGCGGTGCACGCACCGGCTGAGTGATTTCGGTTTCCAGGCGCGGTGCGCCCGGCGACGTCGTACGAATCGAGCCAGGTCGGATCCGGAATTTCGCTGAACACCTGCTTCAGGCGCGAACCCCAGGTGTTGCGGATCATCGCCATGTATTGATTCGAGGCGTCGATGTGCACGAACTTGGTCACGCGCAACGCATCCGCCTCGTAGACCAGCAGATCGAGCGGCATCCCGACCGAGATGTTCGAGCGCAGCGTCGAGTCCATCGAGATCAGCGCGCACTTGGCGGCCTCGTCGAGCGGCGTCGAGGGCTGAATCACGCGATCGATGATCGGCTTGCCGTACTTCGCCTCGCCGATCTGGAAGTAGGAGTTCTCGTGCGTGGCTTCGATGAAATTGCCGGCCGAGTAGACCTGAAACAGGCGCGGCCGCTCGCCGCGGATCTGGCCGCCGAAGATGAAACTGGCGTTGAACTCGATGCCGAATTCCTGCAGCGCAGCGGCGTCGCGGCGATGCACCTCGCGCACCGCGTCGCCGACGATGCGCACGGCGTCGACCATGCATCGTTGCACTCCAGACACTGGCGTCGTCCGGGCCGCGCGTTCGCACAGGATTTGGCGCACCGCCTGCGTCAGGGCCAGATTGCCGGCGGAGAGTAGGACGAGCATCCGCTCGCCCGGCTGCTCGAACACCGTCATCTTGCGAAATGTCGAGATCTGGTCGACGCCCGCATTGGTGCGTGAGTCACCGAGGAAGACGAGACCCGCATTCAAGTCGCATCGCTACGCAGTACGTCATGCTTGACCTGCGATCCAGTTTCACCGCCGCCAGTCAGTGGCCTTCGACGCAAATCAGCCGCGCTCGGGATGGCAGCGGCACCAGGAAATCGTGGCTGATGCGCTCGCCCAGATCGTTGACGCGCTCGAGGAACTCGGTCAGATACGACATGCAGTCCCTGCGCCAGGATGTCTTCGATGCGCCCGTAGCGAAGTTCCGCGCGCAGCAAGCCGGCGCGGCGCTCGGTCTCGCTCGAGCGCCTGTTGCGCACCATCTCGAGGTTCAGCACACCTCGTTCAGGCAAGTCGCGCAGCGAGCGCGGCATGTCGCCGCCGCAGGATCAGCAGCTCCGCGACCCGCGACGGGGCGATCACGTCGCGGTAGACCTTGCGGTAGTCTCGAACGCCGACACCGATCGCAGCACGGCCGCCCAGTGATAGAAGTCGCGATGATGTATCGATCGCATCGTCGCCGCGCGCAGCGGCCATCATCTGCGCTTCCGCCGCCAGCCCGTGGTACTTGACGTCGAGCAGGCGCGCCGTGTTGTCGGCGCGCTCGAGGAAGGTGCCCAGCCGGACGAAGTAGAAGGCCTCGTCCTTCAGCATGGTGCCGATCGTCACGCCGCGCGACAGATGCGAGCGGAACTTGACCCACTCGAAAAACGCCTGCGGATCACGTTCGAGCGGCCGTCGCGCAGCACACGCTGCAGTTCGAGCCAGGTGTCGTTGTGCGTTTCCCAGACTTCGGTCGTCAGCGAGCCGCGCACCGCGCGCGCGTTCTCGCGCGCGGCCTGCAGGCAGCAGAAGATCGACGAGGTGTTGTCGCGATCGCGCACCATGAATTCGAGCACGTCGCGCGCCTTGAGCATCGGATGCCGCGCCTCGTAGGCTGGCAGCAGTTCGGAGATGCAAAGCATGCCGCGCCAGCCGCTTTCGGCGTCTTCGGCCGACTGCGGCAGCATCGAGGTCGACACGTTGACGTCGAGCATGCGTGCCGTGTTCTCGGCGCGCTCGATGTAACGCGCCATCCAGAACAGGTGATCCGCGGTGCGGCTAAGCATCGCGCCGTTCCAGACGTGCAGGCGAGTCGCGGCCCGCGTGCTTGGCGCTGTACAGCGATTCGTCGGCGCGCCGCACCAGTTCACTCGAGTCGCCGAACTCGATCGACTCGGCCAGACCGGCGCTCAGCGTGACTGCCATGCCTTCGCCAATCCGCCCCCACTGCGTCTTGCGCACCGCCTCGAGCATGCGTTCGACCACCTTGCGCCGCAGCTCCGCCCTCACTGTCGGCCAGCAGCAAGGCGAACTCGTCGCCGCCCAGCCGCGCTGCGAGGTCGGAGTCACGCAGGCTGGCGCGGATGATGACCCCCATCTCTCTGCAGCACCGAGTCACCGGCCATGTGCGAATAGGTGTCGTTGATCTGCTTGAAGCCGTCGATGTCGCAGACCACCAGCCCGAAGCGCAGCTGGCCGGCCCGCGCCCGCGCGCACCAGTGCTCGAACTCCTTGGTGAACGAGCGGCGATTGGCGAGCCCGGTCAGTTCGTCCTCGAGAGCCAGGCGTTCGAGCCGAGAGCGCGACTGCTCGAGATCGCGCGTGCGCTGGTGCAGCGCTGCCGTCTGTTTGCGCAGGCGTTGCAGTTCTTCGCGTGCGGCATGCAGGCGCGCGCGCTGCGAGGTCAGCCGGCCGTCGAGACGGCGCTGGACTTCGACGTAACGCTTGTGATGCAGCAGGGCGCGTTGGTACTCCTTGCGCGTTTCATACAGCGCCGACAGGCGTTCATGCAGATCGGATGGCCGGCGCAGATCGCCGAGTTCTTCCGCCTGCTGCAGGGCCGGCGTCAGCAGCCGCAGCCCTTCCGGCTCGCGCCCCGCCGCCACCATGTGATAACCGAGTTCAAGCCGCGCCTGGACATCGCGCAGCATGAAGCCGGTCCGCGCCGCCTCCTCGGCCGCGTCGCCCAGGTCGCGCAGGCCGGCATTGAAATTGCCGCGCCAGCACCGCGCCGAGCCGCGCTGGATGCGGGCCGCAATCGTGTTTGAACGATCGGTCGTGCCTTCGAACAGTTCAAGCGCCACCTCGAAGTGTTCCTCTCCTTCGGCCATACGGCGGGCAACTGTCGCCGCGTCTCCTGCCAGCGCGGCCTGCAGGCCCTCGCGCATGTCGACCATGCCGAACTGCAACACGACGAGCCCCTCATCCGCTGCCGTGCCGGAGGGCAGTTCGAGCGCGGCACGCAGCGACTCGCGCGCGGCCGCGAAGTCGCCGAGCATCACGTGCACTCCCGAGGCATGCACCAGTGCCCGACGCACCGCCGGGTGGTCATGGTGCTGGCGACCAAGCTTCTCCGCCTGTGAGAAACCGTCCAGCGCGTCGCTGTACTCGCCGAGTTCGGCGCAGGCCGTGGCGAGCTGCGTGATCATGCGGCACTGGGCGGCAATGTCGTTCTGCGCCCGATAGATGTGCTCGGCGTGCGAAAGCTGGCGGATTGCGCCCGACCAGTCGCCGATCTGCATCAGTGCAGAACCGGCCACGTAATGGGCACGCGCGATCAGGCGCTTCGGCGCTGCGCGCCCGCGCCACGCTCTGGGCACGCAGCGCAAACACGATGGCGTCGTGCGGATCGGTATTTAGCAGGCGTTCGGCGCGCTCGATCAGCGCATACGGATCGATCTGGTCGGTTGCACGGCGCGAGGCCGGGTCGACCGGAGTCAGTTCGCCGCTGGGATCGGCTCCGTCGTCGCGCTTCATCGCTCGAGCACCCAGGTGTCCTTGGTGCCGCCTCCCTGCGACGAGTTCACCACCAACGAGCCGTCGCGCAAAGCAACGCGGGTCAATCCGCCGGGGACCAGGGTGACATCCTTGCCGGACAACACAAACGGGCGCAGATCGATGTGGCGCGGTGCCACACCCGATTCGACATAGGTCGGGCAGGTCGACAGGGCCAGGGTCGGTTGCGCGATGTAGTTCGAGGGATTGGCACGTATCCGCGCTGCGAACTCGTCGATCTCCTTGGTGCTGGCCGACGGCCCGACCAGCATGCCGTAGCCGCCGGCGCCGTGGACTTCCTTGACCACGAGTTCGGAGAGATGCGCCAGGGTGTAGGCGAGGTCCTCTGCCTCGCGGCAACGGTAGGTCGGAACATTCTTCAGGATCGGTTTCTCGCCCAGGTAGAAATCGATCATGTCCGGCACGTACGGGTAGATCGACTTGTCGTCGGCAATGCCGGTGCCGATCGCGTTGGCCAGCGTCACCCGCCCTGCGCGATAGACGGTCAGCAGGCCGGGCACGCCGAGCTGGGAATCCGCCCGGAACGCCAGCGGATCGAGGAAATCGTCATCGATGCGCCGGTAGATCACATCGACCCGCCGCGGTCCGCGCGTGGTGCGCATGTGAGACGGTGTTGTCCTGCACGAACAGATCCTGCCCTTCGACCAGTTCGATCCCCATTTGCTGCGCCAGGAAGGCATGCTCGAAGTAGGCCGAGTTGTACATGCCGGGGGTCAGGATCACCACCACCGGGTCATCGACGCCTTGCGGCGCGACCGATCTCAGGTTCTCGAGCAGCAGGTCCGGATAGTGCTCCACCGGTGCCACGCGATTACGGCGAAAATAGCTCGGGAAACAGCCGCATCATCATCTTGCGGTTCTCGAGCATGTAGGACACGCCGCTCGGCACCCGCAGATTGTCCTCGAGCACAAAGAACTCGCCGGCGTCGGCCCGCACCAGGTCGATGCCTGCGATGTGCGCGTAGATGTTGCTGGCGACTTCGACGCCCTGCATTTCCGGCCGGTACTGGCCGTTGCGGAAAATCTCCTCGGCCGGAATACGGCCGGCACGCACGATGTCCTGCTCGTGATAGATGTCGTGCATGTACAGGTTGAGCGCGCGCACCCGCTGCCGCAGCCCGGCTTCGAGCTGCCGCCATTCGGACGCCGGAATGACCCGGGGCACGACATCGAACGGGATCAGTCGTTCAGTGCCGGCGTCGTCCCCATAGACCGCGAAGGTGATGCCGACGCGCCGAAACACCAGATCCGCCTCGGCACGCTTGTTGCGCATGGTGTCGGCGCTCTGGTCGGCAAGCCAGCGCTCGAACTCGCGATAGTGCTCGCGCACGCGCTCGTCCTCGCGGTACATCTCGTCATACGCCGCAGCCATTTGCCGCCCTGCTCCCCTGATCTGGCTGCCAGTCTATCAACCGCCCAACGGCGCGCGGCTTTTCATCCCCCGATGAAGGGATCGCGTGGCACATCATCTGTTGCATCGTCGCCCGCCGGTGCGGATCCTTGGTTCGAACCGTTGAGTCCGCCATCCTGCCGGTCGTGCCAGTAACGCTGCGCGAGACTGCGCCAGCGCAGCAGCTGGAATCCGCCATCGGCCTGAAACCGCCACTGCAGCGCACCGCCGCGATCAGTGCGTTCGAGATCGATGCCGTGGCGCTGATAGCGAGCCACTACCTGGGCGTCCGGATGGCCGAAGCGGTTGCGATAGCCGGACTGCACGACCGCCCAGCGCGGCTGCGCAGCGTCGAGCAGGGCCTCGCTGGACGACGAACGGCTGCCGTGATGCGGCACCGCCATCCACGTCAACGGCGCCAGCGGCTCCCTTTTCAGCATCGCGGCTTCCTCGGCCGCCGGAATGTCGCCGGTCAACAGAACGCTCGCGGTGCCGCTTCGAGCCGCCACCACGCAGCTCATCGCATTGGTCGATCGCGGCTGTGCGTAGTCGTTGGCGTCGGGATGCAACATTTTCAGGACCAGTTCGCCGGCGCGAATCGTCTGGCCCGCCACGCAAGGCTCCGGATTGCGCGCACCAGCCAGGGCGGCGTTGCCCGGCGATACCGAGCTCAGAACGCGGGCGACGGACGTGCCTGCCAGCACCGATGCCGCTCCCCCCGAGTGATCGCTGTCCAGATGGGAAATGATCATGCCGTCGAGTGAGTCGATGCCGCGCCAGCGCAGGTACGGCAGGATTACACGCTGACCGGCATCGGTATCGGACGAGTAACGCGGCCCGGCGTCGTAGAGCCAGGTCTGGTTGCGCGTTTCAAGCACGAGCGCCGATCCTTGCCCGACATCGAGAGCGGTCAACCAGAGATCGCCAGCGCGCGGCCGCTCAACCGGCCACACGAACATCGGCAGCAAGCCGGCCACGCCGATCCATCGCAGCGGCCAGCCTGGTGGTGCGAGCATCCAGGCCACGCCCGCGAGCGCCAGCAGGGCCAGTGGCCAGGGCGGAGCGGCCACTGCAAGCGCAGACCACGGGGTCGACGCCAGAGTCGCAAGCAGCGTGGCGAGCATCGTGAAGACACCGTTGGCAAGGGCCAGC
The DNA here is from genome assembly GCA_963735955.1 of uncultured beta proteobacterium. Taxonomy (GTDB): domain Bacteria; phylum Pseudomonadota; class Gammaproteobacteria; order Burkholderiales; family Burkholderiaceae_F; genus CAVTND01. The sequence goes on from CAVTND010000024.1 coordinate 76,327, forward strand.
GGTCCGGGTGCGATGGCATCGACCGGCGACGGCAGAGCGGCAAACACAGCGCCGAGCAGAGCAAGCGGAGTGACCACCCAGCTGACCAGCGGAATGGCAACCGCGTTGGCGAGCGGAGATACGACTGACAACTGCTGGAACAACAGCACAGTGGCCGGAATCAGGGCGAGCGTGACTGCGAGTTGCACGCGCGCGGCGATCGCGAGCGTCGAGCGCAAGGACGGCTCGGCGCTCGGAGCGCGACCCTGCATGACCCAGAAAATCGCCGCGACTGCGCCGAACGAAAGCCAGAAGCCGGCAGCAGTCACCGCCCAGGGATCGACCAGGCACACCAAGGCAGCCGCTGCCGCAAGCGCCGTCCCTGGGCCAAGTTGAGTGCGCGCCGACCAGGCAAGTGCCACCGCCGCCAGCATGATCACGGTGCGTTGTGCCGGCACGCCCCAGCCGGCCAGCAATGCATACCCCAATGCGGTCAGGGCGCCCGCCGTCAGCGCGGCGGTCTGAACCGGCAGCCGGGCGAGGGCGCGTGGCGAGCGGCGCCAGACCGCGCCGACCAGCCCGGCGGCCAGGGCAGCAAGCATCGTTACGTGCAAGCCCGAAATGCTGACCAGGTGAGCAATCCCGGTACGGTTGAAGAGTGCCCAGTCCGATTCGGCAATAGCCCGCTGATCGCCGATGACGAGCGCGAGCAATACGCCCCCATAGCGCTGATCTCCAAGCTGTGCCAGCAGACGGTCGCGCAGCCAGGCGCGCGCGCGTTCGACCGCATACATCGGATCCCAGACCATCGAATCGAGTCGCGTCGGTGCCGGACTTGAGCGTCCGACCCGTACATGGCCCGTTGCCCGCAACTTGCGCTCCAGCATCCAGGCCTCGAAGTCGAATCCGGCCGGGTTGATCGCACCGTGCGGACGGCGCAATCGAACGCTGAAGCGCCAACGCTCGCCGGGCTGCACGGGTTCTCCCGCGGCGTACCAGCCAAGCAGAACGCGCTCCGGCAGCCTGACCTCGCCGTCGACCTGTTCGATGTCGAATTCGAAGCGCACGCCGCGATCGAGTCGCACCGGCAGGCTCGCGACCACGCCGGTCACGATCAGGTCGCGACCTTCGTCAGCGAGAGCCAGTTCGTCGGCCAGACGCAGCGATGCTCGTCCGCCGGCGTAGGCAAAGCCAAGCAGCAGCAGGCTCGAGCTGACCAACACCAGCGCCAGAGTGCGCGAACGGACGCGCGCGGCTGCCAGGGCCAGGGCGCCGGCCAGCAGTGTCAATGCCGGCAGCAGGACTCCAGCCGGCAGCGTCGGCGTCCATTGCAGCAGGCCGACCCCGACCACAAACGAGATCAGCGCCGCCATTGCCCAAGCTAGACGAGGGCCAGCCGCGGCAAGGCCACGGCGGCATTGGCACGATTGAGCGCAGCCAGTTCAATCTCTGAGCAGCCGCGCAGGCGAGCCATTTCAGCCGCAATGCGCGGCAATTCGGCCGGCTCATTGCGCTGGCCGACACCATCGACGCGCCGCCATTGCGGCGGAATGTACGGCGCGTCGGTTTCCAGCACCCAGGCATCGTCGGGCAAGGTGGCCGCAAAGCGCCGGATCCGCTGCGATCCGCTGTAGGTCAGCGCGCCGCCGAATCCGAGCTTGAATCCGCGCTCGATCAGCTGGCGCGCCTGCTGTTCGCTGCCGTTCCATGCGTGCACGATGCCGCCGACGACGTCGATGCGGCGCAGATACTTCAGCAGCAGATCCGCGGACTGCCGCACGTGGATGATGACGGGTAAGCCGCAATCGCGCGCAATCCGCAGCTGTTCACGGTAGAAGCGCTCCTGGCGTGCAACGCTCTGTTGCACATCGTCGCCCTTCTCGGCCAGATCGATGCCGATTTCTCCGACCGCGACGAAACGAGGATCGTCCAGCGCGGATCGGACCAGCTCGCGCAGGCGATCAAGGTCGTTATCACGGCAGCGATCGAGCCACAGTGGATGCATGCCGAGCGCGTAGTTGAAGCCATGGTCATGCGCCAATGAGCGCAACTTCTCCACGTCGTCAAGGTGACCGGCCGGCATGACGACCTGCTCGACTCCGGCCTGTCGCGCGCGCGCCACCACGGCATCGCGGTCGAGGTCGAATTCGTCGGCGTCAAGGTGACAGTGGGTGTCGATCCACATCGTGGCGAGTGTACGCAGCGCCCCTGGCGGCCCGGCATGCCGGTTTGCATACACTTGCACGATGCTGCGCAAGTTCTTCCGCCGGGTCATGCCCGACATCGACAAGGTGCGCGAGTATCGAGTCCTGTCGGTGTTCGGCGAGCGACTGTTCCACCCGGCACTGTGGCATGTGCATCGACGCTCAGCCGCTGGCGGCGTTGCGGTCGGACTGTTCTGCGGACTGATTCCGGGGCCGCTGCAGATGCTCGGCGCCGGCATCGCCTGCCTGTTCGTGCGCGTCAACCTGCCAATCGCGCTGGTCACCACGCTCTATACCAATCCGCTGACGATCGTTCCCCTCTACCTGTTGGCGTACGAGATCGGCGCGTTTGTACTCGGCACCGCCGCCGACCATCAGGTGCCACCGCCGCCGGACTGGGACTGGTCCGAGCTGCTCCAATCAGCGGAAACTCTGGGTCACTGGATGCTCAGCCTCGGTCCACCGCTGGCGCTTGGCGTGTTTCTGCTTGCCTGCATTCTCGCTGCACTCGGCTATGTGCTGGTGCGCGGCGTCTGGAGCATCTATCTGCGTCGCGCCTGGCAGGCACGCAAGCAGCGGCGCGGAGTGTCGCGGGCGACCCGTTAGGCATTTCACTTCATTCGCCGGCGATTTTCGACAATGAGATGTCCATCGAGACAGAGGTGCCGAGACTCGGTTGGGCCAGGCTGAGACCGAACTCGGCCTAGGAGCGGCCGCTTAACGATCTCGTGTCGATTGGCACCAAAGCGGACACAACGTAAGCTTGGCGCGGTCACCGACTCGGGTGCTCCGGGTCAGGACGGAGTCAACCGGGTGTCCTGGGCGTTCAAATCAATTGCCACCGCGACGAGAGCGCGGGAAGCGGTGAAGAACACGTCGCGAAGTGCGTTTTGGCGGGTGGGCGCGCATCCTGGTCATGGCCATCACCTGGGGCGCAGCGAACACCGCGTTTGGCTGGATCTACCCGGAGCACCGCGACATCGCAGTGCTCGCCGTTCAGGGACTCGACGCCGAACGCAGGGCCGAGTTCGATCGCCTTTGGCAGGAGGCGCGAGCCGGTGACCCGCAGCGCATGTGCGCGATGGTGGCCGACTCCGAGCAGGGGGTTACGCCGGCGTGCATCGACTGGGCGGCACTCTCGGGCATCGCCGGCGATCATTCCTGCTCGAGCGCGGAGATGCTCGAGACGGTTCGCAAATCGGACTGGATTCTCGTCGTTGCGGATGTTGCCGCCCAGCTCAAGGTGGATCTCGCGCGGATTCCGGTGACCGCGCCGTCGGAGCAGGTCGAGCCCGCCGCCCGCATCATTGCCGACGCCCAGCGGCGCCTCGCCGACGAGGCGAGTCGCGCAAAGCGCCAGAACGCGCAGCGCACCGCCGACACGCGGATGCAGCGCGCGGACCCGCAGTACGCGACGCGCGCGGATGCCAACCTCGCCCATTTCCTTCTTCCGCGCCCCGACACCAATCTCGATCCGATCGACTATGGAACACTGGCACTGAAGCCCGGGTCCGCTCTGAACGCAGTCGGCGTCTATGCCTGGTTTCACATCAGCGCGATGGAGAAGGCGAGCCGACTCGCCAACGAGCGGCTTTCGCCCGAGGAGCGGCGCGCGCTGGTGCGCGCGATGCTGTTCGACGAGGCGTTCGCGCTGCACTTTCTGGAAGACGTCTTTGCGGCCGGTCACGTCGCGGGCAGCTGGGGCGACGTGTCGCAGCGCAAGGGCACGCACGACTTCTACAACCAGAACGGGCTCGAGGTGTTCACGTGGAAGGGGCGCGAACGAACGATCGTGCTGATGGGCGATGCGCACATGCGCCCGCAGGACGCCGCGCTCGCCGCCGAGTCCGTGCGCAAGAGCATCGCGCAGGTGCTCGATGCCGCCGCCGGGCGGTCCCGCGGCTACAGCATCCCGCCCGCTGCCACCGCGGCGGCGAAGCCGGACGACTTCGACGTCTGCAAGAGCGTTACCTTTCCCGACCGTGGCGCCGGCCTCGGCACCGGCCGCGGGCAATACGGACAGGTTCTCGTGGAAGTGCTGCTGGACACACCCGTGCCGGCGCTGGGTCCCGGCCTGGGCGCGCTCCCGCGCGCGCGCAGCGAGGTGGGCGCCGTTCATGGGACTCGCCGCGTCGATCACCGGGCGCGGCGTGAACGGCGGCTTCGAAGCCTCGCAGAACGAAAACGGCTTCATTGCCGGGCTCGACCTCGGGTTTCGCGTCGGATTGGGACTGGAGGGGGCGCTGGGCGATGCGGGGGATGGACTCGCCTTTCTGCAGGTCGGCCTCGCCGCCGATGGGCCCTCGACGAACAAGATCTCCGACACAGGACTGGGAACGCTCGGAGGGAGCCTGAGCGCTGCGATCCCGGCGCGCTCGGGCCTGTCGACGCGGATCCGGATGCCCTATTACCTCATTCCCGGCGACCTCCTGTTGCTGTCGCCGATGTACTTCTTCAACCCCGAGAAGTACACGCAGCTCGCCGTCACCGCCAGTAACGGCGGCCTCTTGCGGCTGGCAACAGGGCTTGGCCACGCGCTTCGGCCGATTCCAGTTCGTGCTGGGGCGCGAGCTCGGCGTGACCTTCTATGGGCTATGGGGCGACCCACAGCTGGTCGCGCCGCCTGCTCCCCCCGCCGCCGTCGGGCGCGTGGTCAACTTCAAGTCGACGTACTTCGACCTGCCGATCCTCGAGTACCGTCCCTACCGCGCGTTCTCCGCAAACCAGAGCTCGACCGTCTTGTTCCAGCTGTTCGCCGGCGCGGACGTGCCTTACGGCGAATCGGTGGTCACTCCGATCGGCGCCCCGCCACCCAGTCTGCGCACGGTCTGGTCGGTCGGCGTGCGCATGACCTTCGACTGGAGGTATTACTGGCAATGACGACACTGACACGGGATCCGCGATCGGCCGCGAAGCCGAACTCCGAGACGCCCGCACGACACCTCGGGACGCTGGTGCGAGCCATGGAGCCTGCTGGCCTCATTGCTGATGGCGGGTGTGGCCGCGGGCTGTGCGACCCCGCCGTTGAATCCCTACTCTGTCGATACGCCGCCGCTTGTCCTTGTGCCTGCCGCACAGGCGGGCGTTCAAGACAAGCGGGCCCGGTTTCGCGAAATCTTCTGCGCGGTCCTTGAGGCGCGCAAGACCGAGCTGCCCGACTATCGGCCGTGCGACGAAGCGCTCACGCGGGTAGGCGTCGAGCCTGCCGGCGCCGCCACGCCGGTCAATCTGGCGCCGTCGCGCCGGCGGCTCGTTGCCGTGCTGGTGGCGGGATTCGGATACGACTGCTTTGCGAATCTGGCTCGAGGCGCCCGGCACGACCGTGGAGCACTTGCGCCGACAGGGCTATGACCTCTCGCTGATCGGCGTCGAAGGTCTTTCGAGCACGACCCGCAACGCGCGGCTGATCCGCGATGCCCTGATGGCGCTGCCGGCGGAGTCCGGTCCGCCGCGCACCGTGCTCGTCGGGTATTCGAAGGGTTCGAACGATATTCTCGAAGCCCTCGTGGCCTACCCGGAGATTCGAGCGCGCGTGGCGGCGTTCGTGAGCATGGCCGGCACGATCGGAGGCTCGCCGCTCGCCAACGACTCCGACCAGGACATGGCCGAGTTGCTGACGCGCTTCCCCGGCTCCAAGTGCACTCCGGGCGACCGAGGCGCGGTGGCGAGCCTGCGGCCCGAGACGCGGCAGCGGTGGCTGGCCGCGAATCCGCTGCCGAAGGAGTTGCGGTACTACTCGGTCGTCACCTTTCCGCAGCCGGAGCGGATCTCGTCGATCCTGAAGCAGGGATATGACAAGCTCGGCCGCGTCGATGCGCGCAACGACAGTCAGGCGATCTTCTACGACCAGGTGGTCCCGGGAAGCACGCTGGTCGCCTATCTCAATGCCGACCACTGGGCGGTCGCCGTGCCGATCGCGCGCACGCACACGACGATCGCGGCGATGTTCGTGACGCAGAACGCCTATCCGCGGGAAGCGCTCGCGGAAGCCGTGTTGCGTTTCGTCGAGGAGGATCTCGAGATATCGCAGCGACCAGCCGCGCAAAGCTCGGCACCTCCGACGTCGACGTCTGCGCGGCCCGCGTCCGCTGAAGGAGCTATCTGCAAACCTGCTTTCGACGACCGAGTAACTGGAGATTGAGATTGCGATCACGAAGGTCGTCGTCGACGTTGAAAGCGGTGTTGAGCGCGTCGAGATTATCTCGGACCTGTAGCGTGTTCATAAGCGCCTTGAGCCATCCGGCTCCTTCACGGTAATGCGCCACAGCGTGCGCGCATCATCCGGATCGATCAGCGTGGCCGAGTGCAGCAGCGACGCGTTGTCCCAGATCACCAGGTCGCCGACGCCGTACTTGAGCCGATAAACGTACTTCGGCTGAGTCGCGTGCGTCTTCAGCTCGTCGAGCAGCGCGATCGCCTCGTCGTCGGGCATGCCTTCGATGCCGAACGAACTGCCGGACACCGCATACAGCGCCTTGCGGCCGGTCACCGGATGCGGGCGCGACGATCCGATGCCTGCACCCAGTTCAGCCGGTTCTTCTGCTCGTCGGTCAGGACCGACGCGACGGTGCGCGACGCTTCGTTCAGATCGTCGCGATTGCCGTAGTGATGCAGCCCGACCAGATTCTCGATGCGTGCCTTCATCGCCGCCGGCAGATCGTCGTAGGCCGCGTACTGATTGGCGAACAGCGTGTCGCCGCCGACCTTCGGCACGACGATCGAGTACAGCATCGTGCAGCGCGCGGGCACGTCGAGATACGAGTAGTCGGTGTGGAAGTAGGTGCCGGCGTCCGCGAGGCCGGTCGGCTGGCCGTCCTTGACGACGTTCGACAGGATCAGGATGTCGGCGACAGTCGGGATGATGGAACTGATCGATCACGTGCGGCTCGGGCGGACCGAAGCGTCGCGCAAAGGCGTGGAACTGCGCAGGCGTCAGGCGCTGGCCGCGCAGTACCAGCACCTGGCCGGCGAAGAACGCGTGCTCGATCTCCTTGAACGCGGCGTCGCTCAGCGGTGCGGCCAGATCGACGCCGGTCGCCTCGAGGCCGAAGTCCGGATGCAGCTTCGACAGCGCGAGCATCAAAGCCCCGCGTTAAAGCCCGTTCGCGAGGAATCCACCGTCCACGGCAATGGTGGCGCCGGTGGTGTAGCCCGCCGCAGGCGACGCGAGGTACACCGCGGCGCCGACGAGTTCGGACAACTTGCCGAATCGCCCCATCGGCGTGCGCGCGATCGCGAGTGCCTTGCGCGCGTCGGACATCTTCTTCTCGTTCGAGCGGCGTCATGAAGAAGCCCGGCGCGATGGCGTTGACGCGCACGCCGCTGTTCGCCCATTCGGCCGCGAGCGACTGCGTCAGCGACACGACCGCCCACTTCGTCATCCCGTAGACGCTGCTGCCGGGCCAGCCGCGAAACGACGACAGCGATCCGATGTTGACGATGCTGCCGCTCTTGCGTTCGACCATGCGGCGGCCGAACTCGGTGCAGGCCCAGAACACGCCGTCGACGTTGGTGCGCATCACCAGCGCATACTCGGTCTCGATGAAGTCGAGTGCCGGCTTGATGACCGTCGTGCCTTGCGCGTTGAGCAGGATGTCGATCGGACCCTGCTCGCGCCAGACGTGGTCGGCAAAGCGGCGCATGTCGGCCGGATCGGTGGCGTCGACCGGGTAGCCGACGCTCCGCGGATCCTTCTCCTTCAGCCTGGCCACGCTGTTGCGCGATCTTCTCGGCATCGCGGCTCGCGACCACGACGCGCGCGCCGGCGGCCTGAAACCCCTGCGCGATCTCGAACCCGATCCCGCTGGTGCCGCCGATCACGAGCGCGGTGCGACCGCCGAGACTGAAGTCCGCGCCGCTCATTTGAGGAACTCCGGCGAAATGAGCTTCGGCAGGAACAGGATGATTTCCGGGAACACGATCGTCAGCGCGAGCACTGCGAGCATCGGTAGCAGCATGATCACCACGTCCTTCAGTACGTACACCATTCGCACCTTGGCAATGGCGCAGGAAATCATCAGGCACAGCCCGTAGGGCGGCGTCACCAGCCCGAACGCGAGCGAGACGATGCCGATCATCGCGAAGTGCACCGGGTCCATGTGGACCGCGCGCGCCAGCGGCTCGAGGATCGTGCCGACGATGATGATCGCCGGAATCGCGTCGAGGAAGCAGCCGACGACGAGAAAGCAGAAGGCGATGAAGAAGCCGGTCTCGGTGATGCCCATTCCCCACGCCCCAACGCCCGGCGAGCAGCGCCTTCGGAATCTGGTAGTACGCGAGCAGCCAGCCGAACGCGCTCGCGGTGCCGACGCAGAAGAGCGCCACGGCCGCGAGCCTCGCCGGTGTCGAGCAGCGCGCCGTGCAGTTGCCTGCCGCTCATCTCGCGATAGAAGAAGATCGACAGCGCGCCGGCATACAGCACCGCGATCGCGGCGGACTCGGTCGCGGTGAACCAGCCGAAGATCTTGCCGCCGATGATGATGACCGGCGTCATCAGCGCGGGAACCGAGATCGCAATCGCGGTGATCACTTCCTTGAGCGTGGAGCGCGGATACTTCGGATAGTTGCGCAGCTTCGCGTAGACGTGCACGGTCGCCATCTGCACGAAACCGAGCAGCAGCCCCGGAATGATTCCCGCGAGAAACAGCGCGCCGATCGATACGGTCAGCGTTCCGCCCCAGACGATCATCAGGATCGACGGCGGGATGATGACCGCGAGCACGGCCGACACCGCGGTGATCGCCACCGAGAACGACAGGTCGTAGCCTTCTTTTACCTGCGCTTCGATGAAGAGCTTGCTCTGGCTCGCGGCATCCGCCGTCGACGAACCCGATATGCCCGCGAAGAAGATCGACAGCACCACGTTGACCTGCGCGAGTCCGCCGGGCAGGTGCCCTACCAGGTCGCGCGACAATCTGACCAGGCGGTCTGTGATGCCGCCCGCGTTCATCAGGTTCGCCGTCAGCAGGAAAAATGGCACCGCGAGCAGGATGAACGAGTTGTACGACTTGAACGTCTGGTTGAACAGCACGAGCGGCGACAGGCGCGGCTCGATGACCAGGATCGGAAGGCAGGCGAGGCCGAGCGCGAAAGCGATCGGCACGCGCAGCGCCATCAGGCTGAAGAAGACGCCGAACAGGATCAACGCGGCGATCGCCGGCGACAGAACGCCGGCGCTGCTCACGGCCGCTCCCCGGACAGCAGCACGCGCAGGTCGGCGCGGAATTTCTCGCCCAGGAACAGCAGCCACGTGAAGCCGGCCAGCGGCCACGCGACAAAGATGAACGGCATCGGCAGCTCGGCGAGCTCGGAGTTCTGGTTCCAGCCGAACTGAACGAACTGGATGCCGTACCAGAGGAACACCAGCGCCAGCACCAGCACGAACACGTTCGAGACCACGCGCAGCAGCGCGTTGGCGCGCGGCGCGAGCTCGGGCCAGAGGTCGACGTCGAAATGCGCGCTGTCGCGGATGCCGACCATCGCGCCGATCATGATCATCCAGATGAAGAAAAAACGCGCCATCTCCTCGGTCCAGATGTACGACGGGATCAGCGCCGTCAGGCGGGAGAAGATCTGCAGGCTCACCGGCACGATCAGGATCGCCACGGTGGCGACCAGCAGCCAGTTCAGGAGCCGGTAGTAGCCGTCGATGAATTTGCGCATGCGTATTGCGGAAGCGATCAGGCAGGCAAAAAAAGACCGGCGCAAGGACTGGAACCCTGCGCCGGCCCTCTGATGACGAGCGCGCTACATCGCGTTGATCTTGTTGTAGATCTCGGTCGCGCCGATTTCCTTCGCGTAGTCCGCCATCACCGGATCAGCGAGCTTCTTCATCTGCGCCCGGTCGGCGAACGGAATGCGCTTGAGCTTCCCGGCCTTCTCCATCGCGACCAGCTTCTCCTCGTCTGCGCCCGATTCGATCTGGCGGCCGAAGACGCCCGCTTCCTTGCCGGCCTTGACGATCGCGGCCTGCAGGTCGGGCGGCAGCTTCTTGAAGGTCTTGGCCGAGAAGCAGATCGGGCGGATCGTGATCGCGTGCTGCGTCATGTTCAGGTTGGGCCCGACTTCATAGAACTTCATCGCCTCCACGCCCGCGGCCTCGTTCTCGCCGGCCTGGATCACACCGTTCTGGATCGCGTTGTAGACCTCGTCGTAGGCGATCACCGTCGGCGCCATACCGATTGCCGAAAAGGTCTTGCTCCAGATTGGCGCACCCTGCACGCGGACTTTGAGCCCCTTCATTTCGGTCAGGTTGTGCACCGGCTTGTTGGCGAAGATGTTGCGGGTACCGCCGCCGGCGAAGCCGATCAGCATCACGTCGCCCTTGGCGGCCACTTCGTCGGCGATGGGCTTCAGCGTGTCGGCATCGAGCACCTTGTTCCAGTGGTTCAGGTCGCGGAACAGGAACGGGGCGTCGATGAACGGTGCCGCCTTGGAGAAGGTCGACATGTGCGCGGGCGAAACGATCGCGTAGTCGACCGAGATGCCCTGGTTCATGTACGCGAAGTAGTCCTTCTCGAGTCCCAGTTCGCTGTTCTTGTGCAGCACGAAGTTGACCGGCTTGCCGTAGTACTTGACCGTCAGCTCCTGGAACTTCTCCAGCGCGCGCGTGAACGCGTGTCCGTCGTTGAACTGAACCGCGCCGTGCAGGGTGATCGGCTGCTGCGCACCAATAGGGAGCGCTATGGCTGCAGCAGCCGCGACGACAAGATCTCTGCGCTTCATGAGTTGTCTCCTTTGTGGACGGCAATACGCTTTCCGGTGCGCGGATTTCTGGGATCTACGTCGCCGAAGCGGCAGGCATTGTTGCAGATAACCGGGCTGTCGCGGCGGTATTTCAGGCGGCACGCACGTGCACATCGCCGGCTGCTTTAGTTCATGCGGTTCGGCGGGCGCGCGGGCCTGAAGTTTCGACGACCCGCACCCGACCTTCAATGGGTGCCGGTCGCTCCGCGGTACGCCGGGCGGGCCCTGTTCGGCCCACAAAGTTCAGCGAAAGCCGTAGAGCTCGGCAGGGTTGTCGATCAGGATCCTGCTGCGCACGGTCTCATCCGGCGCCCAATCGAGCAACAGGTCAAGCAGATCGGCGTCGTCAGGTGGGTTCTCGCGGGGCGCCGAGGGATGAGGCCAGTTGCTGGCCCAGAGCATGCGCTCGGGTGCGTGCCTCACCAGCGCACGGGCCAGACGGCTGACGTCCTCGTACTTCGGCGCGCCGGTCTTTGACACTTCATACGGCGCGGAAAGCTTGACCCAGCAACGTCCGGTATCGAGCAGGCGCAGCAGCGATTTGAACGCGTCGTCCTCCGGAGTGACCGGTTCAAGGTACTTGCCGACGTGATCGATGACAAACCTGCCGGGAAGACTTCTGATCGCGCTTTCCCATTGCGGGAGCTCACGACCATCGAGCTGGATGTTGGCGTGCCAGCCGAACGGATGGACCCTCGACATCACATCGCGCATCCGATCGAACCCGACTGCGCCCCACGGGAGCTGGAAAATGCGCTGCGCGACGATGCCGCCCTGCGTCAGCCGCTCGATCTCGGCATCGGACACGCCTGGCTTGACGACGCCCACGCCTTTGGCGCCGGGACTGAGCGCGCGAATCGCGCCCAGCGTGACGCGGTTGTCGTCCTGGTAGGCGTTTGGCTGCACCACGATCACGCGCGACAGGCCGAGCCGCTGCTGCATCTCGCGATACTGTTCTGCGCGGAAGTCTCCCGGCAGCGGCGGGCCGCCTGCAGCGGGCGGCACTTCGGCCAGGTACACGTGCATGTGGGTATCGGTCGCGCCGGCGGGCAACTTCAGTGCGGGCTTGCGGGCACTCATTTTCTTGCTCGCTTTCTTGCTGGCTTCTTCGGCAAGGGCGCAGGGTTCGGAACGCCCTCGACCACGGTGAAAATGCCGCCCTGATACTTTTCCGCCGTGGGATCGCCGTCCGACGGCTCGCGCGCCAGCACCTCCTTAGCGTAGCCCTCGGCATCGTCTTTCGGCTTGTAGCCGAGGCGATGCGCATTCGAGTTGTCGTACCAGCTGCGCGTGTTGCCCGACACTCCGTAGACGATTTCGAAGCCGATCGCCGGGTGCTCGATGCCGATGGTGACGAGTTGCGCGAGGTCGCGCGGCGAGATCCAGATCGAGAGCCGCCGCTTGTCAATGGGCACCGGATTCACATTGCCGATGCGTATGCAGAACAACGCCCATCGCGTACTTGTCGGCATACAAGGCTGCCGAGCGCTTCGCCGAAGACCTTGGACACGCCATAGCGGCCGTCGGGTTTCGGATAGACGCGGTGGTCGATGGTTTCGTCGCGTCGATAAAATCCTGTCGCGTGATTCGAGGTCGCGAAGATGAAGCGCCTGACGCCATTGCTGCGCGCGGCCTCGATCATGTTGTAGCAGCCAACGATGTTCGCGTTGAGGATCGCATCCCACGGCCCTTCGACTGAATACCCGCCCAGATGCACGACCGCGTCAACGCCCTTCGTGATGCGAAGCGCGTCAGCCATTTGCGAGATGTCCGCGCGGGTGAACCGCTCTTCCTTGTTGAGCTTCGTCAACGAACGAAGGTCAGAAACCCTCAGAACATATTTCCCCGCCAGTTCCCGCCGCAGATGCGTGCCGACGTCACCCGCGGCGCCGGTAATGAGGATGGTCTTCATGAACAGACTCTAATGCGTTGAAGGGCTTCCGGTCGTAAGTTACACATGCTCGTTGAAAACGCGTAGTGTCACCTGCAAATGGCTGCGACTCTGCTCATGCTTCCGCCGCAGACTTCCACCACGCGCGAGTGGGCGAAGCGTCTCACCGCCGCGCAACCGAACCTGTCGGTCATCGTCGCCGAGAATGAGACCGACGCCGCGGGCGCCATCGCACGGGCGGATGCAGCGTTTGGCACTGTCTCACCTACCCTCTTGCGAGCGGCTTCACAGCTCCGGTGGATTCAGGCCCCCCAAGCGGCTCCGCCTGCGGGCTGGTACTACCCGGAGCTGATTGCGCACGCCGCGGTTGTGACAAATTTCCGCGAGATCTTCAATGATCATATCGGCGCGCACATCATGGCATTTATCCTTGCCTTCGCGCGCGGACTGCATCGGTATCTGCCACAACAGTTGAGTCGCGAGTGGCGCCCGGCGCCGCTCGACACCGGGGTGATCCACCTGCCCGAGGCTACAGCGCTCATCGTTGGAGTGGGTGGCATCGGCGCGGAGAGCGCACGGCTCGCCGCCGCCTTCGGAATGCGGGTGCTCGGAGTCGACTCGCGCCGCCAAGTGGCCCCGCCAGGCGTCGCGGAGTTACATCCAGCGGCCGCGCTCGACTCACTCCTGCCGCGCGCGGATTTCGTCATTCTGACCGTGCCGCACACGCCCTCGACAGAGGGTTTCATGAATCGCGCGCGGTTCCAACTCATGAAACGCAGCGCCTTCTTCATCAATATCGGACGCGGCATGACCACGCGCCTCGACGATCTCGTCGCCGCGCTCAACGCCGGCGAGATCGCCGGCGCCGCGCTCGATGTCTTCGAACAGGAGCCGCTGCCTTCGGATCACCCACTGTGGACGATGCCGGGGGTGCTGATCACGCCCCACACTGCCGGCTATGGCCCGTATCTCGACGACCGACGCTACGACATCCTTTTGGATAATTGCCGGCGCTTCCTGGCCGGGGAACCGCTGCGAAACGTGGTCGACAAGGCCAGTTGGTTCTGAGGGAGCGGATGGGCGTTGTCCTGGA
>CAVTND010000025.1:0-117652 GCA_963735955.1 uncultured beta proteobacterium
TCCGTAGAACTCGCGGCGCAGCGGCTGCGAGGTATCGATGTCGACCTCGCCTTCGGTGCCGGTGGCACCGTCAGCAAGGAACTTGAGCCGGTACTTGCCGATCTCGACGGCGTCGCCACTTTGCAACAAATGCTTCTTGATCGGCTGGCCGTTGACCGTTGTACCGTTGGTCGAGCCCAGGTCTTCGAGGTAGACGTCGCCGCCGCTGGCATAGATGACCGCGTGCTCGCCGCTGACGGCAAGGTTGTCGATCACCACGTCGTTATGGGAGCGGCGCCCGATCGTCGTGCGGTCCTTTGTAAGGCCCACCTCACGCAGCACTACTCCGTCCAGACTCAGCACCAGCCTAGGCATGTCGTGTCTTCTCCCCCGGGCGCATATTGTCTTATCGTGGCCAATTCTGCCAGCCTGTAAAAAGGCTGCCAATCAACGGTCTGGCGAGGCTTTCTCGAGCGCTTGCTCAGGCAGTCGGCGCCGGGCCGCTCCCAAGCCGACTGAACGCCCCCATGGGGGGCAGCGAACGAAGTGAGCGTGGGGGTCGTCAATTAGTCGGTGCTTGTGTCCGGCGACGGACCCGACACACGGACGACGACGACCGACACGTTGTCGCGTCCGCCAGCTTCGTTGGCGAGATCTACCAGCCGTCGGGCAGACTCGTGCAGGTCGGCGCCGCTTGCCGCCAACAGGCCGGCAATTTCGTAGCTTCCGACCATTTCGGTCAAGCCATCCGAGCAGAGGAGGATCATGTCTCCGACCTCGACTTCGACCTCCTGCACTTCCGGTTCGATCTCGGGGCTGGCACCCAGTGCCCGCGTTACGAGGTTCTTGGCCGGCAGGATCCTTGCCTCTTCCTCAGTCACCATGCCGGCGTCGAGCAGTTCCTGCGAAAAGGAATGGTCGCGGGTCAACTGTTCGAGATGGTCGCTGCGGTAACGGTAGACCCGCGAGTCCCCGGTGTGAGCCACCCACAGCCGGTCGCCGAGAAACCAGGTAATGACCAGGGTAGTAGCCATGCCTTCGAAGGCGGCGCTGTTGAGTGCAGCGTTGTAGATGCTGGCATTGATATCGCCGATGGTGTCAAAGATCGCCTCCTCGGGCGTGAAGCGCTCTTCGGCATCGCGCGAGGAATCCAAAGCGGAGGCGAGTCGCTCGAGCGTCGCACTGATGGCCATAACGCTGGCGACTTCGCCAGCGTTATAGCCACCGAGTCCATCCGCCAGCGCGAAGAGCCCGCACGAAGGGTCCGCTCCGATGGCGTCCTCGTTCAGCGGCCGGACCAGTCCCGGATGCGTCTTCAGCGCGAAATCGAGCGTGAAACTCACTTCAGCGCGCCCGCCGTTGCCATGACCTTGGGCACGGTGTCTGCGAGGTGCACTTATCCATGCACTTCCTTGCCCGCGCGTTTCGCCCAAGCTCGGCCAATGACAACCACCAGGACAGCACACGCGATCGCCACTGCGTAGTCGAGGTGACCAAAGTGCGCGTGGAACCACTCTTCTATGGCCGGGTCGGTCACCGCCATTTCACCGGCCACGAATCCCAGCAGGGCCGCTCCGAGAGTGATGATGATCGGCCAGCGTTCCATGAGCTTCATCAGCACCTGGCTACCAACGATGATCAGCGGAATGCTGAGACCCAGGCCAATCACCAGCAGCAGCAATTGCCCCGCGGGCGGGCCGGTCTGAGCCGCCGCCGCCACCGCGATCACATTGTCGACACTCATCACAAGGTCGGCGATCAGAATTGTGCGAATCGCGCCAAACAGATTGCCCGACGCGTCCATCCCCTCGCCTTCCTCGTCTTCTGGTAGCAGCAATTTGGCGCCGATCCAGATCAGCAGGACGGCACCGGCGAGTTTCAGATAGGGAAACTGCAGGAGCTGGACCGCAAACAGCGTGAGCACAACGCGCAGGACGATGGCGGCCGCACTGCCGAAAAATACGGCCTTACTCTGTTGTTTCTTGGGCAGGTTACGCGCTGCGAGCGCAATGACGACGGCGTTGTCGCCCGACAGCAGGATGTTCACCCAGATGATCTTGACGAGCGCGACCCAGAACGCCGGTTCGGTCATCAGCTGCATCAGGTCCATCTGCGCTCCGTGTTTCCTGACCGCGCCGGCCTACTTCAGCACGCTTTTCAGCAGCTTGCCCAGTTCCGATGGATTCTTCGTGGTGCGAATGCCGCAGGCCTCCATGACTGCCAGCTTTTCCTGGGCGGTTCCCTTGCCGCCCGAGATGATCGCGCCGGCGTGGCCCATGCGCTTGCCCGGCGGTGCCGTCACTCCGGCGATGAAACCGACCACAGGTTTTTTCATGTGCTTCTTCGCCCATTCGGCGGCGACCTCCTCATCGGTGCCGCCGATCTCGCCGATCATGACGACCGCGTCGGTCTCCGGATCGTTGTTGAACAGCTCGAGGATTTCGCGGTGCTTGAGCCCGTTGACCGGGTCGCCCCCGATGCCGACCGCGCTCGACTGGCCCAGCCCGAGGTCGGTCAACTGCGCAACCGCTTCGTAGGTCAAGGTGCCCGAACGCGAGACCACGCCAATTCGGCCCTTGCGATGAATGTGGCCGGGCATGATCCCGATCTTGATTTCGTCCGGCGTGATCGTGCCGGGACAATTGGGTCCGAGGAGCAGCGTCTTGCTGCCCGACTTGCGCATGCGATCGCGCACCGCGACCATGTCGCGAACCGGAATTCCCTCGGTAATGCAGATGACCAGGTCGAGGCCGGCATCAACCGCCTCCCAGATCGCGTCTGCCGCTCCAGCGGGAGGAACGTAGATCACCGAAACCGTGGCACCGGTCGCCTCGCGGGCATCCTTGACGTTGGCATAGATCGGAATGCCTTCGAAATCTTCGCCCGCCTTCTTCGGATTCACGCCGGCCACGAAACAATTCTTGCCATTGGCGTATTCGCGGCAGGCACGAGTGTGGAACTGGCCGGTCTTGCCGGTGATGCCCTGCGTGACAACGCGAGTGTTCCGGTTGATCAGAATGCTCATGAGTGGCCCGTCGTTATGCTCTGTCGTTCTGTTTACCGGTCCGGCCCGCAGTGATTCCCGTGCCAGCCGACGCGATGTTGTCCTATCCGCGGTTTGCGGCGGCAACGACCCGCTCCGCGGCCTCGGCCATCGTGTCGGCCGCAATGATCGGCAGTCCCGATTCGGCCAGCATCTTCTTGCCGATCTGCTCGTTGGTGCCTTTCATTCGCACCACCAGCGGCACGCCGAGCTTGACTGCGCGCGAGGCCGCGATCACGCCTTCGGCAATGGTGTCGCATTTCATGATGCCGCCGAAGATGTTGACAAGGATCGCCTTCAGACCGGGGTTGCGCAGCATCAGCTTGAAGGCTTCCGTGACTTTCTCCGCCGTCGCCCCGCCGCCGACATCGAGAAAGTTGGCAGGCTCTCCGCCGAACAGCTTGATTGTGTCCATCGTCGCCATCGCCAGTCCCGCCCCGTTGACCAGGCAGCCGATGTTGCCGTCGAGCTGGATATAGGAGAGGTCATGTTTCGAGGCCTCCACTTCGGCGGGGTCTTCCTCGTCGAGGTCGCGCAGCTCGGTCAGTTCCGGATGGCGGAACAAGGCATTGCTGTCGAAGTTGAGCTTGGCGTCGAGCGCGACAACGCGGCCGTCGCCCGTCAGGATCAAAGGATTGATCTCAGCGAGCGAGGCATCGGTTTCCCAGAATGCCTTGTAGAGCCCCTGCAAAACAGCGCGTGCCTGCGGCAGGCTCGCCGCCGGAATACCGATCTTGACGGCGATGTCGTCCGCGTTTCGATCGGTCAGTCCCAGTGCGGGGTCGATGTGCACCTTGTGAATCTTCTCCGGCGTATGCGCTGCAACTTCCTCGATGTCCATGCCGCCTTCGCTCGACGCCATCAAGGTGATTCGCTGAGTTGCCCGGTCGACCACCATGCCGACGTACAGCTCCTTGGCGATGTCGGCGCCCTCCTCGACCAGGAGCCGACGTACTTTCTGTCCGCCAGGTCCGGTCTGATGCGTAACGAGCTGCATGCCCAGAATCTCGCCGGCACGCTGCTTCACTTCCTCCATCGAACGAGCGAGCTTGACGCCGCCGCCCTTCCCTCGTCCACCGGCATGAATCTGGGCCTTCACCACCCAGACCGGTCCGCCGAGTGTCTGCGCGGCCTTGACCGCTTCGTCAACCGAGAAAGCGGGCATCCCGCGCGGTACCGGCACGCCGAAGCGACGAAAAATCTCCTTGCCCTGGTATTCGTGGACTTTCATCGGCTGACCCCATCCTTGATAGGCATCGGATGGTCGACGGGCTCGTCGGCCAGTTCCGCTTTCGTCCGCGGCTGATACCAGCGGGGATAAAACTGGGCGACTGCGGGCCCATCGGTACGCAACGCATGGCAACGATCCAGCTGCCAGGGCTTCTTATCGTCCGCGTGGTGCTTGGCGTGTGCGGCGTCGCGCGGCTTGAACACTTCACCCGCGAAAGCCTGGACCGCTGCAGTAGGCAATACGCTGGCGAGTTCGGTCACATGCGTGCAGCCCTGCACGCCACCGAGGCGGTCGAGCACATGCCTGCGAAAGTTCTTCAGCAGGTTGAGGCCAACCAATTTCTGATAGTCGGGCGCGATCGTGTCGCAATGACCCGGGTAAGGCACCCAGCGCGACTCTGCGCGCGCTTCGACCACGTTGAGCTTGGTGTCGATCGTCACGTGCAGGACCATGTCATGGATAGGATCGCCCGCCTTCCGAATTCCGGTCGCCAGAGGAAAATCGCGCGCCTTGGTGTCGGTGACCGAGGCTTCGAGGTCCCAGAGATTGTCGTCGCGCGCATAGGCATCGACTCGAATCGAGCGTGTATGAACGTGACGGCGGCTTGGCATGGGTTGGCAAAGAACCGGGCCGCTGCCTTGCCATTGGGTATGGACACGAAAGCTAGGACAAGTGCGCGGCGCTCGAAGAATTTAACACACGGGTTGTGCCCGAGTGAGAGTCGCGACCGGTCGAACCGCAGGGCTGTGCTTAGGACTCGTCGGCGGCGGGTCCGCGCAGTACGCGCCGGATCGTGTCCAACGCGAAGCCGCGGGACTGCAGAAAGCGGCCCTGGCGGGCACGTTCGGCAGCATTTGCGGGCAGTTGCCCGAAACGCCGCTGCCACAGCGCCCGGGCACGGGACAGCTCGTCGCCGCCCATCACGGCCATGGCCTGGGATGCGGCGGCATCGGGCACGCCGTGCTCACGCAGGTCATGGCGCAACCGGGCATCGCCGAAGCGTTCGGCGCGCGTGCGCAACCGTGATGCGGCATACCTCTGGTCGGAGAGCAAATTGCGACGCTCGAGCTGGTCCAGCACCGAGACTATCGTTGCCTCCGGCCGGTCATCGTCCGCAGTCTCGCGCAGATAGCGCTCGAGCCGCCGCTCGAGCTCGGCGCGGCTGTACTCGCGCCGCGCCAGAAGCGATACGGCATGATTCAGCAATGTCGGCGGCTTGCGAGGCGCGCGCACCACCATGCCCGGGCCTAGCCTGCGACCACCTCGCCGCCGCGACCGGCCACGCCCTTGGCAGCGCGAATGCGGTTTTCGATGTCCAGGGCCATGGCAGGGTTGGCGCGCAGATACTCGCGGGCATTGTCCTTGCCCTGGCCGATGCGTTCGCCGTTGTAGCTGTACCAGGCGCCGGACTTCTCGACGATGTTGAGTTCGGAACCCAGGTCGACGATCTCGCCCTCGCGCGAGATGCCTTCGCCATAGAGAATGTCGAAGCCGGCCTGCCGGAACGGCGGCGCAACCTTGTTCTTGACCACCTTGACCTTGGTCTCGGAGCCAATCACCTCGTCATTCTTCTTGATCGATCCGATGCGCCGAATGTCGAGCCGCACCGAGGCATAGAACTTGAGCGCATTGCCGCCGGTCGTGGTTTCCGGATTGCCGAACATGACACCGATCTTCATCCGGATCTGATTGATGAAGATCACCAGGCAGTTGGTCCGCTTGATATTGGCCGTCAGCTTGCGCAGCGCCTGACTCATCAGGCGTGCCTGCAGGCCGGGCAGCGAATCGCCCATTTCGCCCTCGATCTCGGCCTTCGGGGTCAGCGCGGCTACCGAGTCGATGACGATCAGGTCGACGCTGCCGGAACGCACCAGCGCATCGGTGATCTCGAGTGCCTGTTCGCCGGTGTCGGGCTGTGAAATGAGGAGGTCCTGCAGGTTGACGCCGAGCTTCTGTGCGTACTGCACGTCAAGCGCATGCTCGGCGTCGATGAAGGCACACTGGCCGCCGATTTTCTGCATCTCGGCGATGACCTGCAGCGTGAGGGTGGTCTTGCCGGACGACTCCGGCCCGTACACCTCTACTACCCGGCCACGCGGCAAACCGCCGATGCCCAGAGCGATGTCCAGACCGAGCGACCCGGTCGACACCACGTCGATGTCGTCCGCCACCTGGCCTTCTGCCATGCGCATGATCGACCCCTTGCCGAACTGCTTCTCGATCTGCGCGAGCGCCGCCGCCAGGGCCTTCTGCCGCTCTTTGCTGTCGGTCACCAACATGCTCCTTCCATCATCCATCGCAGCCTCCGTTCGCTTGTCAGGACTACTGAACACTCTTACAGTGCAGGCACTGTAGATAGTTTCAGTATCGCAGTCAAGCCTGCGGACTGTCGAAGCCCGCCCGGGCCGGTAAACGCAACGCCAGACCGCCCGCTTTGGTGCCGTCGTACTGCCCTGCCCGTACGCTTTTCGCGTGGCTCGCCCACACCCGTCGGCCGCACTTGCATAAGGATGCCTGAGGGCTGCAAGCACGTCGAATCAGAATGATCGGCGAATTCGGCCGGCCTCAGTTCGACCCTCAGTTTGACCAGTAGATGTAAGCGTCGTCCTTTGATTGCGGTCGATTCAGAGGCTGGTCGAGCGTGACCGGCACCTCGAACAGGGCGGGCCACAGCGGTGGTGATTGCTCGCGCTCGAACACGGCAAGGCGGGCCTTCAGTTGCCCGACCAGAGCCGGCTCGCGCTCGGCCAGGTTCGTCCGCTCGCCCGGATCATCGCGCAGGTCGAACAACCAGTCCCGCCGGGGCGCTTCCGTGATCTGGAGCTTCCAGAGCCCCGTCTGCACGACGCGATAGGGGCCCGATCGCCAGTACAGCGCCTCATGCGGGCGGCCGGTCGACTCGCCTTTCACAAATGGCAGCAGGTCGACACCATCAATGACGCGATCTGCGGGAACGGCGGCGCCGGCGGCCGCGGCGGCAGTCGCGAAGATGTCGAAGTGGCTGACAGGTTCCGCGTAGCTTGTACCCGCGGGGATGCGTGCTGGCCAGCGCATGAAAAATGGCACTCGCACCCCACCCTCGAAGAACGTTGCCTTCCAGCCGCGGTAGGGCCGATTGAGGTCATCGAGCCCGAGATAGTGCGCACCGCCGTTGTCACTGGTGAAGATCACAAGCGTGTCGTCGGCAAGCCCCTGCGCCTTCAGGGCTCCAAGCACACGCCCGACATTGCGATCGAGGGCGCGAATCATTGCGGCATAAACCCGCAGAGTCGGATCCTTGATCTGAGGCAAGGCTTCGTAGTCGTCACGAGTGGCTTGCAGCGGCGTGTGCGGCGCGTTGTAGGCGAGGTAGAGGAAGAACGGCCGCGTTCGATTGGCAGCGATGGCACGGAGCGCTTCGTCTGTCAGGTAATCGGTCAGGTAGCCACCAGGCTTGAAGGCTGCCCCCTGGTTGAACTGCAGGTGGTATGGGTGTGCGGCCCACAGAAACCGGTCGATCGGATCAAATTGCTGGCGCGAGTTCACGACGCCGGGATCATTTTCCGGCAGGTACATCGATGCGCCGGCCAGGAACGCCAGGCTGTCATCGAACCCATGGGCGTTGGGTTGCATGGCCTGCACCTCGCCGAGGTGCCACTTACCCAAATGCAGGGTCCGGTAGCCCGCTCCCGAGAGAAGCTTCGCAATCGTGATCTCGCTCGGCGGCAAGCCCATTTGTTCGTACGGGGGCGTGCTGCTCTCACGGTCCGCGTGGTAGATGGGCTCGCGCAACATGCCGGGCGCGCTGTGGCCGCCGACCAGTCGTGCAAATTCCACCGGAACCGCGGTGAACTCGAACCCGAAGCGCGTGGCGTAGCGGCCGGTCAGCAGCGCCGCCCGTGATGGCGAGCAGGTGGCATTGCCGGCGTAGCCGGCAGAAAAGTTCACGCCTTCTTTCGCAATCGAGTCGATGTTCGGCGTGGGCACGGTTCCGCCGGCCACGCCACCGCCATAAAAAGACACGTCGTTGATGCCGAGGTCGTCAGCGACGATCAGCACGATGTTGGGACGGCGTCGCGCGGCCGGCGCCGGCGCGGGCGACGCCTCCGGTCCTGCGCCCCAAGCTACCGTCTGGGTTGCTGCCGCCTCCTTGCGAATGAAGTGCTTCACATAGAGCAACAGCATGCCCTGGCGGCCACCGATGGCAAAGAAGCCCACGGCTGCGACGAGCAACAGTCCGATGAGGACGATGACAAGGCGTCTCATGGCCGCTTCATGGCGCAGGCCAGCGCACGGCGCATCCGGTGAACCGCCGCCCGCACGAACATCGGTGAAGCAGCTGCGCGCTCAAGATGTCGTCGAAGCTGCATGCGAGCGGCATGCGGGGTCGCACAGGTCTTCTTCTACCGCCCACAGTCGATCCTGGCCCCAGATCGCGCGCTTCGAGTCGACGCGATACGACGGCACGCCCCAGAGGCCAAGTTCGAGCAGTTCAGCGAGATTGGCCGTCGCCAGCGCCCGCCACGACGAGTCGGCCAGGGCACGGGCGACTTGTGCCCCGCCAAGCCCAGCCCGCTCTGCCAGTCGGCCAAGGCCGGTATTACTGCCGGCATCGATGCCATCGGCAAACACTCCCTGCAGGAATGAGTGCGCGAATTCCTCACCCTTGCCCTCCTGAACCGCCCGATGTAATACGGCGAGACCGCGTTCGGCCGGTTGCCCGACCGGATCGGCGATTCGCCCGAATCGCATGCCGAGCCTGTCGGCTTCGCGTTTGGCATCGCGCACGATGTACAAACGCTTGGCGCGCGGCACAGGCAGTCCTCGCATCACCATCGGCAACAAAAAGCGGAGTCGAAGAGTCGCGCCATGACGCCTGGCCAGCTCGCGCACGCGCGGCAGCGCAAGATAGGTGTAGGGGCTGCGCAGCGAGCAATAGAAGTCAATGACGCCGCCGGTGTTCGAGTCCGGCGGACCGGAGCCGACCTCGAGTACTGGCAGGATCGGGTCGGCCCCCGGTTCGCGCCGGAGGCCCTCGTCGCGCAGGCGATCCTCGAGATAGTGCAGCCGATCAACACCCCAGTACCACTCGCCACCGTAGTAGAAGGTCGCGCCCAGGTAGTGACCGAATTTCTTGCGCAGGGTTTCGCCCTCATGCAAGCGCCGCGATGCCGACCCCGGCGCGGCGCTTGCGCTAACAGCGGCGCGCGACCGGGTGCCGTCGAGACGTTCAGAATCGGCGCGCCAGAGCAGAGCGCCGATGTTTCCGGCCTCGACCGCAAACTGACTTGCAGTCAGCGCCGCCAACGCTTCCTGAACATGTTCCAGTCGTTTGGTATCGGGCTGAAGTTCGGGAAACTCCGCGTCCAGGCCGAGCCGCCGTCCCAAGCGGCCGGCATCGAAGCTGGCCCAGTGCGACAAGCGCGCCCGATCAGGCGCCGCAGCCACAGATGGTGCGGGAACGAGGTGCGGCGCCAGCTTGATGCGATAACGCCGGACCAGACGGTCAAGGGTCTGTGCCGCCAGGTGACTGTATGGGTCGTCGGCCTGATGAAAGTAATGCACCGTCGCGGCGCCGCCGCGAAGGCGTCGTGATATCGATGCTGCGAGTCGCTGCGCGTCACGCAGAGCATGGCTGGTCAGCAGCGCAGTCAGGTTGCGGCCGAGCATGGCTCTCACCGGCATACCCTCCAATGCGTCCGCCCGAACCTTTGCTGGATTGCCATCATGTACAGGGATTTGGCCGGACAAAACGCGTACAAGCGATTCACCCGCAGGCCAGCAGCCAAACAAACATCAAGACAAGAGGTACGAGCAGTCCGGGGTCGAGCAGCAGAATGCGCCGGGTCGGCACCATGACCGATTTGTCCAGGGCAGCCCACTTGTGCACCACACCCTCGATATAGGCCGGGTCACCGATCATTCGGAGCATGTCGCGCCGACTGCGATAGCGAACGATCGCCATTTCCTCGAAGGCGTCGGCATCCGAAGCTCCGTGCGCGATGTCTGTGATCTTGTTTGCTACGAACACCGGATAGGAGCCGCGCCTGAACAACTGCTTCAACACGATGCGCACGTAGAGCCGATGCGCATGGCGCCCGGATTTCACTTCCGGGTGCAAGCCGTCCGGGTACATGGCGAGAGGGCGCAGTTTCATCAGATTGAGCATCCAGAACGGCTTGCCGTCATCGGACTCGAAGAAGACCCGCAGCCGCTGGCGCTCATCGGACGTCAGGCCGTCGCTCGGATGGCGGGCAAGGTGCCGCTGAAGTCCCGCTTCAATTTCGACGGACGTCAGTGGCGGCACTCGCCAGCCCCGGTGCCAGATGAGGAACAGGGAGTAGATCGCAACGAGGACGACGGGCAACAGACTCATCTTGGGGGATCCTTCACTCGCACGACGGGCCGGGTTACGGGGGCGGGACTCGTCTGACGATAGCAGCGCAACGGACCAAGCTTGCGGCCGTTGACCCGCGCGACCTAGACTGCGTGCGCCGCGCCCGCCGAGGCGCAATCGAGGGGTGCTGGTCTGGCGCCGCGCTGATGCGAATCCTGATCGCCGAAGACGACGCCGTGCTGGCGGACGGCCTGTCGCGCTCGCTGCGCGCCGGCGGCTATGCGGTCGATGTGGTCGCCTCCGGCGAGGAGGCCGATTCGGCCCTGGCTGCGCAAACCTTCGACCTGCTGATTCTCGACATCGGCCTGCCGCGACTGTCCGGACTCGAAGTCCTGAAGCGGCTCAGAGCGCGCAACTCGACGGTGCCGGTGCTGATCCTGACCGCGGCCGACAGTGTCGACCAGCGGGTCAAGGGCCTGGACCTGGGCGCCGACGACTATATGGCCAAGCCATTCGCCCTGTCAGAACTCGAGGCGCGCGTCCGCGCCCTGACGCGGCGCGCGGTGGGCAATGCGCAGACGATCATCCGTCATGGTCCGCTCGTGCTCGATCAAGTCGGCCATGTGGCATACCTGAATGACCAGGCACTCGAACTCTCGGCGCGTGAGCTGGGCCTGCTCGAGATCCTGGTGCAGCGCCCCGGCCGGTTGGTCAGCAAGGAACAGCTGGTCGATCATTTGTGCAGCTGGGGCGAGGAGGTGAGCACCAACGCGATCGAAGTCTATGTGCATCGACTGCGCAAGAAGATCGAACCGGGCGGCGTGCCAATCATCACGGTGCGTGGCCTCGGCTACTACCTTGAACGCCTTGCCGAAGGAGCGGCCGACGCGGGCGGCGCCTGATCGCACTGCCCTCGGCTGAATTTTCGATCCCGATGCCTGACGCTGGCCGCTGGCCGTCGCGCTGCGCAGCGCCGGCGCCTGCAACGCACCGCTGCAAAGGGGACTGCTCCAACTGCCGCTCCCGCCGCCGCAGTACGTTCGCGCTTTCGCAATCCCCTGCGGCCATTCGACGAGCAGCGATCGTTGTTCGGCGAGATCCTGGACTGGATGCTCGCGCCATTGTTGTTGCTCTGGCCGATGAGCGTGACCCTTACCTACGTCGTTGCGCAGACCATCGCCAATGCGCCCTTCGACCGCAACATTGCCGATGCGGTCACCGTGCTCGCCAATCACGTGCGCGCCAGCGAAGGCAGCGTCACGCTGCAGCTGCCGATGAGTGCGCGCGACATCCTGAGGGCCGATCCCACCGATCATGTCTACTACATGGTGCTTGGCCTGCGCGGCGAGTTCGTGGCCGGCGATGCCGAACTGCCGATCCCGAGCGAGGACGACAAGCCGACGCCACGGGACGTGCAGTTCCGCTTTGAGCGCCTGCGCGGCGAGAGGAGATCCGGGTCGCCTACACCTGGGCTGAATTCACGCGAAACGGCACGGACCGAGTACGCACTGGTGCAGATCGCCGAGACGCTGGACAAGCGATCGCAGCTGGCCAATGAAATCATCCGCGGCGTAATCATTCCGCAGTTTCTCGTCTTGCCGGTCGCCGTGCTGCTGGTCTGGTTCGGCCTTTCAAGGGGCCTCGCCCCGCTCGCGGCATTGCGGGAGCGAATCCGGGCCGCGCCGCCCGGATGACCAGTCGCCGATCGACCCCCGCGCGGCACCGGAAGAGATTGCTCCACTCGTCGATTCGTTCAATGAGTTGCTGACACGCCTGTCGCAGAACCTGCAGGCGCAACAGCGCTTTCTGGCGGATGCCGCGCACCAGATGAAGACGCCGCTCGCCGGTCTGCGTGACCCAGGCCGAGCTCGCCCTGCGCGAAACCGACCCGCAGGAACTGCGGCGCAGCCTGCGCCACATTGCCCGCTCCACCGAACGCGCCACCCATCTGGTCAATCAATTGCTGGCGCTGGCGCGAGCCGAACACACGGCCAGCGACCCCGCCAACTTCCAGGTGATCGACCTCATTCCGCTCGCGCGTCGACGTCGTCGGTGACATGGTGCATGAGGCCATCACGCGCTCGCTGCGACCTCGGCTTTGAAGGCGACGAGGGGCCGGCTCGCATCGTCGCGGCGCCGTTGCTGGTACGCGAACTGCTCAGGAATCTGATCGAAAATTCCCTGCGCTATACGCCAGCGCCGGGCACCGTGACCGTCCGGGTCCGACGCAGGACGCTGAATCTGCTTTTCTTGAGGTTGAAGACACCGGGCCCGGCATCCCCGAGTTCGAACGCCAGCGCGTCTTCGATCGCTTTTATCGGATCCTCGGCACCAATGTCGACGGCAGTGGCCTGGGTCTGGCGATCGTGCGCGAGATTGCCGAGCAGCACGATGCGCTGATTCGCGTCAGTGCAAATCCGCGTGCCGGAACCACCGACGCGCCTGGAACGTTGATCAGGGTCGAGTTTCCGGCCATCGCGGCCGATCGGCCGCATGTCGATCTCGGGAATCCGCACCCACATTGACGGATTTCGCATCCATCGCGATGCGCGCGGTTTGACCCGCCTGCGCCGCACCGGCATAATTTCGGGCTGTCGTCGCCGCGGCTGGCGTAGTCTCGGGCTGTCCAGCTCTGGCACGAAATTCCATCGCGGGGTCGTTAGCTCAGTCGGTAGAGCAGCGGACTTTTAATCCGTTGGTCGCAAGTTCGAATCTTGCACGACCCACCAGTACTGCCTCGCGAACCCCCTGCAGGTTCCGCATTCAGGCGCGATACTCAGGCACCGGTGCCGACATAGTCGCGTTCGCGAAACCACTTGGTGGCGATCCATTTTTCGCCCTCGCTGACCGGGCTTCCGCCGTGCAGTGAGCGTGCGTCCAGCGCGCCGGTCTCCGAACAGTATGCAAAGTAGACCGCATTGCCGCGGCGCGGCAGCACATCGAGCCCAACTTCGGGAAACACGGTCGAGCCGCCGGCATCGACATCGCTCAGGTACATGATCAAGGTGGCGATTCGCTGCCCGCCCTGCATGAGTACCTTTTCGTTGCCAGGGTGAGCCGGGTCGAAGTAGTCAAAATGCGGGCGGTACTCGCCACCCGGCTTGTAGTGAAGGATCTGGATTGGTTCGCCGCGTTCCACCGGGTACTGCACGAGTTCGGCGATCCGCTGCTCCAGGCGCCGAATCAGCTCGTTTTCGCCACGCGCGAAGTGAGTGCCGTAGCTGGTGCGATGCGGATGAACGTCGTAGGTACCGGTCTCGGTGTTGACGACGCTCGATCGTTCAAGCTTGCCGCGCGCGAGTTCGACAATCTGCTCGCACTCCTCGGCGGACAGCAGATTGCCGAACAGAACAACGCGCGGCGCCGTCAGAGCAAACAGCATGTGAATCTCTCGATCCGCGGCCTCGATCGAGTTCGGCATCTTCACCAGTCGCTGGCTCAGAGTCTGAGCTTCCTCGTCGGCGGCGATCGGATTCGTCGCGGCGAGTTCTTCGACGACGGTCTGCACCGGCGCCGGTACTGGGACGGCGACTTTTACCGTCCGAAACGCCACGTCGGTGGCGGATCGGGCATAACCGGGCTCATAACCGGCGGCGAGCAGCGCCTTTAAAACCGTCGCGTGATCCGATCCCTGTCCAATCAGCTGCCTGAACCAGGCCTGCAGCGCAGCGGGGAGTTGTTCGAATTTCATCGGCAAAGCACAACGTGGGATGAGCGGAAAGTGTAGCCGTCGGCATCGGAAACGGGACGGCAGTATTCTTGGGTGGCGTCCATTGGAGGTTGTCATGCTGCAGAAGGTCGGTCTGCCCCCGCTCAACGACGGCGCGTTGCTGAAAACCGAGGCTTTCATAAACGGCGCCTGGTGTCCCGCAGCAAGCGGCAGCCGCTTTGCTGTGACCAATCCAGCCGACGGGCTGAAGCTCGCCGAAGTCGCGAACTGCGACGCCCACGATGCGATGGCCGCGATCGACGCCGCGCAGCGGGCGATGCCTGCCTGGCGCGCGAAGACCGCGAAGGAACGCGCCGCGGTCATGCGCCGCTGGTTCGAGCTGATCCTTGCGAACCAGGAGGATCTCGCCAAGCTGATGACCGCCGAACAGGGCAAGCCGCTTGCTGAGTCGCGCGGCGAGATCGGGTATGGAGCATCCTTCGTCGAGTGGTTCGCCGAGGAAGCAAAGCGAGTCTACGGCGACGTGATCCCGACCGTTGCGACCGACAAGCGACTGTTGGTGTTCAAGGAACCGGTCGGCGTGTCCGCAGCGATCACGCCGTGGAATTTCCCGAACGCGATGATTACTCGCAAGGTCGCGCCCGGCGCTGGCGGCCGGCTGTACCGTCGTCGTCAAGCCGGCCGAGCAGACGCCGCTGTCGGCGCTGGCGCTGGCCGAGCTCGCGCACCGCGCCGGCTTTCCGCCGGGCGCATTCAACGTCCTGCCCGCGGACGAGACCAAGTCGATCGAGGTCGGCAAGGCGATCTGCGATTCGCCGATCGTGCGCAAGCTCTCGTTCACCGGCTCGACCCCGGTCGGCCGCATCCTGATGCAGCAGAGCTCGCCGACGCTGAAGAAGCTCTCGCTCGAACTCGGCGGCAATGCGCCGTTCATCGTGTTCGAGGACGCGGACCTCGACGCTGCGGTCGACGGCGCACTGGCGTCGAAGTACCGCAACGCCGGCCAGACCTGCGTCTGCACCAACCGCTTCTATGCACACGCGAAGATCTACGACGCCTTCGTCGAGCGGCTGGCCGACAAGGCCGCGCAGCTCAAGGTCGGTTCCGGCTTCGAGGCCGGGGTGCAGCAGGGCCCGCTGATCGACGCCAACGCGCTCAAGAAAGTGGAGGCGCACGTGGCGGACGCAAAGGCGCACGGCGGTCGGGTCGTGATCGGCGGTGCGCGCCACGAACTCGGCGGCACATTCTTCCAGCCGACCGTGATCGCGAACGCAACGCGCGACATGCTGCTCGCGCGCGAGGAGACCTTCGGGCCGGTCGCCCCGGTGTTCAAGTTCTCGACCGAGCAGGAAGCGATCGACGCCGCGAACGCGACCGAATTCGGCCTCGCTGCGTTACTTCTACTCGCGCGATATCGGCCGCGTGTTCCGCGTCGCCGAGCAGCTCGAGTACGGAATGATCGGCGTCAACACGGGTCTGATCTCGAACGAGGTCGCGCCGTTCGGCGGCGTCAAGCAGTCCGGACTCGGCCGTGAAGGTTCACGCTACGGCATCGAGGAATACCTGGTCACCAAGTACGTCTGCGTCGGCGGCGTGGTCTGAGATGGCAGCGCGGGAGTACGCGGGCAAGGCGATCGTCATTCGCTACGACGCGAAGCGCTGCATCCATGCGAAGGAGTGCGTGCGCGGGGCGCCCGACCGTGTTCGATCCGGACGCGAAGCCCTGGATCCAGCTCCGGACAATGCGACGGTCGAACATCTCGTCAATGTCGTCGCGACGCTGCCCGACCGGCGCGCTTACGCTGGCTCGCCGGACGGCACGTCGCTCGAGCCCGATCCGCAGCGCAACACGCGATGGTCCAGCCGCGCGGCCCGATTTATCTGCGCGGCGCGAGTGACGATGCCCGGGTGGCGAGCACGCGACGCTGGTCGAATACACGCGCGTTGCCCTGTGCCGCTGTGGGGCTCCGCCGAACAAGCCGTTCTGCGATGGCAGCCATGAACGGCCGGGATTCGCCGACCCGGCGTCTGCCGCAATCCGCCGGCGTCGGTGCGGGACCCACCAGCGGGCGCAGTCAAGGTCCATCCGATCCGTAACGGCCCGCTGATGGTCGAAGGCAAGATCGAGTTCCGAGCCGCCGACGGCTCCACCTTCATCGCCGAGAAGGTCTGGCTGTGCCGCTGCGGCGGGTCTGCCAACAAACCGTTCTGCGACGGGACGCACAAGCGCAACGGCTTCGTCGCTTGAGAGCTGTCGCAGTCACTTCCGCGTAACCCCCGAAGCGCCGGCGGGCTGGCCGTAGCTGGCGCTATTGCCAGCCGCCACGTTTCGCTGGCTCGCTCCGCGCCTCACGGTCGCGCCGCAGGTTTTCCTCCAGCTCCTCGCGCCCGCTCTTCGCAATCGCGACCGTTTTCGCTTCGTCGCCGAAATGCGGCAGCATCGCTTGCAGGGTGGCGAGATTGGCGCGGCGGAATTGTTGGCAATTTCGCGCGCCTCGTACGGGACCGCGCCGATCGCTCGAGTGCCGGCGCCCCGAGCGCAGCGCGGATTCGAAGGTTTCGCGTTCGACGAGCATCGACGCCGCGCGTCGGCGAGTTCCAGCCAATGCCGCACGTTGCGTGCGCGCGCGACGATCTTCAGGTCGGAAATTCGCTGCGTACGCGATCGATCAGGCGCAGGCTGTCCTCGACGTCGTCGATCGCGACCACCAGCAGCCGCGCCTGTGCAGCGCCCGCTGCCTGCAGCAGGTCGAGTCGGGTGGCATCGCCGTAGAAGACCTTGTATCCGAACTTCCGCAGCACATCGATCTGGTCCGGATCGTGATCCAGCACGGTGATCTTGACGCCGTGCGCGGAGAGCAGCCGCGCGATGATCTGGCCATAGCGGCCCGCGCCAGCCACGATGACGGGCGCGGTGTCGTCGTCGATCGCGTCGGCCGCGCGCTCGGCGCGTGCCTGGCGCGCCAGCAGTCGCGTCGTGCGCCAGCAGCAGCAACGGCGTGGCCGCCATCGACAGAGCGACGGCTGCGGTCAGCAACGCATCCCAGTCGCCGGGCAGCAGGCGCGCGCTGCGCGCCACGCCGAATACGACGAACGCGAACTCGCCCGCCTGCGCCAGCAGCGCGGCGAAGAGCCAGCGCTGTTCGGCGTCGCGACGTCTAGTCGGCGCAATCGCGCGCGAGCGCCAGGCCCTTGAGCGAGCAGCAGGCCCGCCACCAGCAGAGCCAGTTTCACCGGTTGCGCACCGATCAGTCCGAAGTCGATCGACATGCCGACCGCGATGAAGAAGAGTCCGAGCAGCAGTCCCTTGAACGGCGCGATATCGGTCTCGAGCGCGTGCCGGTACTCGGAACTGGCGAGCAGCACGCCGGCCAGGAAAGCGCCGAGCGCCATCGACAGCCCGGCCAGCGCCATCAGTTGCGCGATGCCGAACACCAGCAGCAGCGCGAACGCGGTAAAGATCTCGCGCACTTCGGCGCGCGCAATCAGCCGGATCACCGGACGGGTCACGAACCGGCCGATCAGGATCACGCCGACGATCGCGGCCAACTCCCTTCGCGGCCGCCAGCCAGCCCGGTGCCCCGCCGCCGGGCACGCCGTGCCGAGCAGCGGCACCAGCGCGATCAGGGGTATTGCCGCGATGTCCTGGAACAGCAGCACAGCGAAGGCGCTGCGGCCCGACCGGCGCGTCCAGCAGATTGCGCTCGGTCATCGATCTGCACCGCGATCGCGGTTGACGACATCGCCAGCGCCAGGCCTGCCGCGAGCGCGGCCTGCCACGGCAGCCTGCGACCACCAGGGCCAGCGAACAGCAGACCGCCACACACCGTCATCTGCAGCGCACCGCCGCCGAACACCGGGCCGCGCAACTCGAATCGAGGCGCTTGACAGTCGAGTTCGAGCCCGATCAGGAACAGCATCAGCACGACGCCGAATTCGGCGAACTGCAAGGATCGACCCGACATTGCGTAACGAGTCCCAGTCCCCAGGGCCCGATCGCGCAGCCTGCCATCAGGTAGCCGAGCACCGAGCCGAGGCCGACCGCTTGGCGAGCGGCACACAGACCACCGCCGCGCCAAGGTAAACGAGCGCATCGCGCAGGATCGACGCCTCAGCCATGGGCTGCGAGTCACTGCGTGCAAGCCGTCGACGATAGGCGCTGCGCGTGGCCTCGAGTGCACTCGACGTCAGACGATGTGCGCCGTGCACGACGATCGGCGACAGCCAGTTCATGCCGCAAAAGCGCGCGGTCTGCGCGACCGCCGGCACGAAGGCTTCGAAGGGTGTCCGTGCCTGCCTTCGGCGCGGATAGGCGTCGGGCAGGCTCCGGTCGTCGTCACCCAGAGGCAGTCCTTGCCCTGCAAGCGCATTGCCGCCCTCGCCATAGGCCCAGCCGCGAACCAGTACGTCTTCGAACCAGAGCTTCAGCAGTGCCGGCACGCCGTACCAGTACAGCGGGTTCTGCCAGATCACGAGGCGCGCCGGTCCGAAAGTGCGCGCCGCTCGGCCTCGGCGTCGATCGAGAAGTCGGGGTATAGGTCGTACAGCGAACGGACGACGAGCTGCGGCAGATCACTGACGGCAGAGAGAAGCGCTCGGCCCGGCGATCGAACGCTGCGGATGAGGATGGGCGTAGCAGGAGCAGGATCACGCGCGAACTCATCCGGTCCGCGTGCTGTGCGAACTCACTCCTCCTGCGTAGCGTGCTCTCACCGCTTCTCGGCGAGCAGCAACTCACGTGACCGCGCCAGATCCGCCTTCTGTGCTCGCGTGACCTTCGGATAGGCGAGCTTCATGCGGCTCGAGCGCCTCGACAATCGCGCCGACAACCACCAGCCGGGTAAACCATTTGTTGTCGGCGGGCACGACGAACCAGGGCGCCTGCGGCGTCGCTGTCGCCGGATCGCATCCTCGTAGGCCGCCATGTACTCGTCCCAGTGGCCGCGCTCCTTCACGTCGCCGACCGCAGAACTTCCAGTTCTTTTCGACGGCTCATCGAGCCTTGCAAGGAAGCGCTTCTTCTGTTCCTTGCGCGACACGTGCAGGAAGAACTTCAAGCACGGTCGTGCCGTTGCGCGCCAGGTAGTCCTCGAACGCGGCGATGTCCTGCAGGCGCTGTCGAAAGATGTTCTTCGTCACGAGCGGACCGGGGCAGCTTCTGCGCGGCGAGTAGATCGCGGTGCACCCGGACCACCAGCACCTCTTCGTAGTAGGAGCGGTTGAAGATGCCGATGCGCCCACGCTCCGGCAGATGCCGGTAGCAGCGCCATAGCCAGTCGTGATCGAGTTCCTCCGGGCCGGGCGCCTTGAACGAGAACACTTGACAGCCCTGCGGGTTCACGCCGCTCATCACGTGCTTGATCGTGCTGTCCTTGCCGGCCGCATCCATGGCCTGGAAGATCAGCAGCAGAGAGCGCCGGTCCTGGGCATAGAGCCTGTCCTGCTCGTTCGGCGAGCCAGCGCACGCCCGCCGACAGGAGATCCTGGGCCTGGGGCTTGGCTTCCGACTTCAAACCGGAGGTATCGCCCGGATCAATACGCTTGAGTCGGAAGCTGCTGCTGGTCACGCGATACGGTTCGATCCATTTCGAAACCGCGCGCAACGTCAGATCTGGTCTGGATCCATGGTCACGAGAGTCTGCAGGTCAAGGGCGGTGCCGCCGGATTCTTGATCAGATCACGATCTGCGTGCCGATCTCGATGACGCGGTTCGGCGGGAGGTGAAAGAAGTCCGACGCCGGCTGGGCGTTTCGCATCATCCAGCCGAACAGCCGCTCCCGCCAGTCGGCCATGCCGCCGGCGCGACCAGTCATCACGGTCTCGCGTGACAGGAAGAACGATGATTCGCTCGGAACCAGTTCGAATTCGTTGTGGCGTTCCAGCGTGGCCGCGATGTCCGCGATGTCATAGGAGTCCTGAAACCCCAGTTGCAGCTTCACATGATGGCAACCGTCGCCGAGGTTGCGGATCTCGGCCGCATCCTCCGGCGGCACGTGCGGCACATCGCGCGCAACTGCGGTCAGGAAGATGACGCGCTCGTGCAGGACGCGGTTGTGCTTGAGGTTGTGCAGCAGGGCGTGGGGAAGCACGCCTATGCTCGGCGTCATGAACACCGCGGTGCCTTCGACCCGCTGCGGCGGATAGGCCGACAGGCTTCGCAGGAACGGCTCGAGTGCAATTCCGGAGTGTGCGAGCTCGGCCCCGACACGCGCGCGACCCAGCTTCCAGGTGGTGAAAACCAGCAGGATCAAGGCTCCGAACACGAGCGGAAACCAGCCGCCGTGCAGAATCTTGGAGCTGTTGGCCATCACGAAAACGAGGTCGAGTGTGAGCAGCGGCAGCAGCACGAGCGCGAGCTTCGGACCGCCCCAGCCCCAACGGTAGTGGGCCACGATGCATACGCCCAGGGTCGTGACGACCATGGTCGAGGCCACCGCGATGCCGTAGGCGGCCGCCAACGCCGATGAACTGCCGAATCCGAGCACCAGGCCAATCACGGTCACCAGCAACAGCCAGTTAACCATTGGCAGGTAGATTTGCCCGGCTGTGGTGTTCGACGTGAACAGAATCGACATGCGCGGGAGATAGCCGAGTTTGATCGCCTGGCTGGTGATGGAATAGGCGCCGGAGATCACGGCTTGCGAAGCGATGACGGTCGCCGCCGTGGCCAGCAGCACCAACGGTAGCTGCAACCAATTCGGTGCCAGCAGAAAGAACGGGCTGCGAGCCGCCTCGGGATTCGATAGCACCAGACTGCCCTGGCCAAAATAGTTGAGCAGCAAGCAAGGCATGACGAGCCAGACCCAAGCGAGTCGGATCGGACGGCGGCCGAAATGCCCCATGTCCGCATACAGGGCCTCGCCGCCGGTGACCGCGAGAAAGACCGCCGCCATCACCGTCAGGGTTTGCGCGGGATGTTCGATCAGGAAAGCGAAGGCATAAACCGGGTCGATCGCCTTCAGTACCTGCGGCTGCTGCAGGATCTGCACCAGACCAAGAACGCCAAGCGTCCCAAACCACGCCAGCATGATGAACCCGAACACCCCTCCGACGCTGGCCGTGCCATGACGCTGCACCATGAACAATGCAACAAGAATGACCAGCGTCAGCGGCAAGACGAAGGCTTTGAACTGCGGGGAAATGACTTCCAGCCCTTCAACGGCCGACAGGACGGAGATCGCCGGCGTAATCACGCTGTCGCCGTAAAACATGGCGGCGCCGAACAACCCGAGCGAGACAGCGATCGTCGTCATGCGTCCTTTCGCGGGCAGCGGGCGAAGTGCGAGTGTCAGCAGCGCCAGAATTCCACCTTCCCCTTCGTTGTCTGCACGCAACACGATCAGGACGTACTTGATCGATACAACCAGCGTCAAGACCCAGAAGATCATCGACAACACGCCGTAAACGGCGGGCGCGCCAAGGCCTGCACCGTGATCGCCAGCAACGCTTTCCTTGAACGCGTACAGAGGGCTGGTGCCTATGTCGCCATAGACAACACCCAGGGTCGCGATGATCAGCGCGGGAGGAATACGTTGCGTGCCTGCTTTCATCCGGTCTCCGGGAAACCACGAGGCGAGGCAAGCTGCGCCGGATTCCTTACACGAATCTTGCCCTAGTCAGGCGCGACCAAAGACAGGACGTGTTGCGCAGAAGCATCCCGGTCGTCTCCGGACCGGTCCTAGCCGCGCGAGCGGGTCGCCCGGCGATTCCGACCGCCTCAGGAGGGCGCCCGCAGCCGCCCCACCCCTGCGGTAAATTCCGTCTTCGACCGCGGGTGTAGTTCAATGGCAGAACGGCAGCTTCCCAAGCTGCATACGAGGGTTCGATTCCCTTCACCCGCT
The DNA here is from genome assembly GCA_963735955.1 of uncultured beta proteobacterium. GTDB lineage: Bacteria > Pseudomonadota > Gammaproteobacteria > Burkholderiales > Burkholderiaceae_F > CAVTND01. The sequence goes on from CAVTND010000025.1 coordinate 22,081, forward strand.
CCACCTCTCGCGGCGGCAGATGCAGGTCTTACTCAACGGAACACCGCATGCGCTCGATCGCGCGCTGACCGTGGCCGAGCTGATCGCCAGCCTCGACACTGGCGCGCGTCGCATTGCGGTCGAACGCAACGGCGAAATCGTGCCGCGCAGCCGTCATGGTGAAGTCCGGCTCGCCGACGGCGATCGCATCGAGATTGTCGTCGCCGTCGGCGGCGGCTGAATGGAGCAGCCATGGCAAAGCAGCACAGCTTCGAGGGCAGCCTGCACTGGAACGGTGGCACCAGCCAGGACGCGCAGGGACGGCTCAAGCTGGCGCGCAGCTTTGTGGTCCGCTTCAAAGACAAGGCCGCCATCGAGGGTTCGTCGCCCAGCGTGTTTGGAGGCGATGACAGCAAGCACAGTCCCGAGACGCTGATGATCGCGTCGCTTCTGGGCTGTCATCATCTGACCTACCTTGCACTGTGCGAACGAGCCGGGGTCGAAGTGCTGGAATACAGCGACGATGCCACGGGCACGCTCGGCATGCGCGACGGCAAGATGCGAATGCTTGAAGTCGTGCTCTGGCCGCGGGTACGCGTCTCGCGCGCCGAGCTGCTGGAAACGGCGCGTGCCCTGCACGAAAGTGCGCACGCGAACTGTTTCATGGCCAACTCCGTCAACTTCGAGGTCCGGGTTCAGCCGATCGTCATTTCATGACGGCGTCCGGCATTCCGCGTTGACGCTTTGCCCCGGTCACAACGACCATCGGCTGTCGGCTGGCTGTTCGGATCCATGCTCGGCGCAGCCTTCCCGCCGACTCGAAGGATGCTCAGCGAGTCGACTGCGCGGCCTGCAGCTCGTCCGTCAGGGAACGAACGCGCGAAGCTAGCAGCAGTCCCATGTTGAGCAACAGCTTGCTCAAGAGCGCCGGATGGTCGGCGACCAAACGTTGATAGTTCTCGCGGCCCAGTTCGAGCACTAGGGCGTCGCTCTCCGCAATCGCATCAGCCGAGCGCGGAACACTGGCCAGCAGGCCCATTTCGCCGAAAACAACCCCGGGAGCGAAGGAAACCATGCGCCGATCACGCATGCCCACACCAGCGGTCGGATCGGCCGCCACCCAGATTCCGATCTGGCCCTGCAGTGAAACAAACATCGCGTCACCCGGATCGCCATTGCGAAACACTGCCTGTCCCTTCGGAATCCTGCGCTCGCTCATCATCGAGCTCAGCAAGCGAATTTCGTCCGAGGTGAGTCCGGTCCCGAGCAAGGTTTCGCTGAGACTCAAGGGGCCGCCGTCCTCATCGGTTCGCGCAAGCCCCGCCAACAGCCGGTCTTCGGCATGCTCGAGGGCCCGATCCGCGTCGGGAAAGAACTGCGAATCGTCGATCATGTTGTGAACGTCCATGTCCCGAATCATGCGCAGGCGCGTATCGCCCGGCAGAAGGCCGGCGAACAGCATGTGCTTGCCGGCGCGCCTGCACTTCAATGGCGGCATGCGCCAGTACGCGCGCTCCGCTCGCGTCGACTTCGTTGACGCGCTCGAAGTCAAGAACGATCTGGTCTGAGATATGGTCAAGCCGCTCGATCTCTTCGTCCGCCGCCTCCGCTGTTCCGAAAAATAGGGCACCGTCGAGCTCCAGCAACGCGATCCGGCTCCCATGTTTTCGCAGCAGTTCCGCATCCACAGCCGGGCGAACCTTGCGTGACGTGCGACGGTCCGCGTGCACCACCTGGCGAATCGGATGCTTGATGTTGCCGCGGATGAACATCAGCATCGCGATCAGGGTTCCCAGCGCTATCGCCAGCGGCAGCGAGATGAAGACTGTTACCCCAGCGACCAGCAGCATGACCGCGAAGTTCTGTGCCAGTGCGCGCGGCAACTGCCACTTCAGCGCGTTCTGCCACAGCACCCCAGTCGCTCGGCGAGTCCAGTCATCGAACAGATAGAACGCGACCGCAACGAAGACGCCGGCGATCGCAGCCATCGGCACGTGGCTCATGAATCGCAGCCCCGGCGCCAGCGCAAGCAGGAGCGCGACGCCGAAGAACAGGCGTGACAGGCGCGTAGTGCCGCCGGCATCCAGGTTCAGCTTGCTGCGCGAAGTTGATGCCGCGCTTGGCAAGGCCCCGACCACTCCAACGGCAATGTTGGAGATTCCTTGCGCGAACAGCTCCCTCTCGCTGGTGCGCCGCTTGCGCGTCAGTTCGTCGATCGTCGAGCCGGCGAGTGCAGTCTGCAGGCTGGACATCATTGCTACGGCTGCGGCGAACTGCAGCAGTGGCCAAAACTGCGCCAGCACCAGGCCCTTGCTAAGGTGGTCGCCCAGTGGCGCCATGGCATCGAAGCTCGGCCATTCGAAATCCGGCGCATGGAACAGCGGACCCAGCATGCCGGCCAGAGGTGTCAGCGCCAGCAGGTGATGCAGTCCGGTCGCAACCACGAGGGCGGTCACGTACGGCGGGACGCGGCGGGTCCACGTCCGCGCCTTCAGCGCAATCATCAGCGCGGCCAGGGCAACAACCGGCGCAAGCGGCTGGATACTGCGCCAGTCGGGAGCAACATTCGCGGGCAAGCCAAGGATGTGCGGCAGCATGGCGCCAATCATCAGTACGGCGGATCCGTTGATGTAGCCGGCGTGCACCGGGAACGGAACGTAGTGGACAAGGCCACCTAAATTGAAGGCGGCTGCCGTCACCTGCATGATGCCGGCCAGCATCACGCCCAGACCAAGGAACGCCAGCAGCAGTGGGACGAAGGGCTGGCCGTCAGGGGAATGGAAATGTGGATCGACGAGAAGGGCAGCGATCAGCGTCGGCACAAGCAAGGCGAGCGCTGCGCCTGTGCCGCTCAGCAAGGGCCCGCGACCGCCTCCGAGCAGAGATGCAATGGTGGCAACCGCGGCCGTGAAAACACCCAGCAAGAAGCCTTGTTGGGCGTAGTAGGGCCCCAGTGATCCGAAGGCAACCAGACCGTAACTGCCCTCGATGGCGAGCAGCACTAGAGCTGCGGTCAGTCCGCCGGCGAGATCACCCCGCGCCGCCGCCCCACCGTATTCCCGCAGCGAATTCCACCAGTTCGGCCGCCAAGCCACGTCGACTTACCACTCCTAGACAATCCGCCGGCGTCGTGTCCTGAACGCGGTTTGCGTTTTCAGAGGAGCGATGGTGCTACTGCGGTTTCGGCACCGAGCGAGTCGGCGCGAAGCATATCAAGCCGATTTGTCTCCATTGATTTTGGCCGCTGCTTCTGCGCCTATCCATGTCAGAAGACAGCCAAACCGATCGCCGGAACCACGCAGACAGTGCACCCATGCACCATTTCGCGTCGGCGTTCAACTCAGCGCACCGAACTGGGCGGATTGACTTTCGAGTTGTCGCGAAACACCGATGAAGCGCACCAAGAATCTGTCGAGAATTTTTACAGTAGCCGCCCGAAACTCCGCTCGTCGGCGCGTGGTCTGGTTTTGCCGGGGCAACACGTAAACTTTGCGAATCAACGCTTGACGACAGTAAGGGGAACAGGGCACGCTTGCCTGTGAAATCATGATTGGCAGATTGGCAAGTGAGCAGACAAACGCCATGAGAAAGTTCAGCGTGCTTCAGCGGTCACGAAAAGTCCTGGGTGCTGCGCTTGTCAGCGGCTTGCTTGGAGTGTTCGGTATCAGCCCAGCGCAGGCAGCCATTTTTGCGGGCGCTTGGGACCCGGCGTTCGGCTCATTCTTTCCTGAACTCGGTTGGCGCGGCGAAGCCAAATTCTTCGTTCCGGACACGTGCGATACAGACTCCGGGTTGAAGTTCAACGTCCATAGTTGCTCGGGCATGAAGATCCTGAGCGCCGAGGTCGAGTTCTACAAGCTCAGCGATCCGACGAATACGGAGTTCCAGGACACGCTCCTGTTCGACACCGACGGGACTATTGTGGCAATGAGCTTCGACGACGGCCTGCCCACGGCGGTGCTGGGTGGTTTCGACTACTTCCTATTCTCCTCGTCGCCGGTTGCGGGCAACGGCGACGCCGAATTCAAGCTGTTGTTCTTGGGAGACCTCGCTCTCATGCGCTTTAAATACTATCCGGACGAAGGAGGGAAGATAAAGGGTGTCAGCGACATAAATCCTCGGGAAGGCGGCCCTCCTTTCATTACTTTCAGCGTGGTGCCTGAGCCGGGAAGTCTTCCCCTCGTATTCGCCGGCCTGGTCGCGCTGAGCTTCTGGGCGCGGCGGCGCAAGGTCGCCTGAACCGTCGCAATTCAAGATTGCCGGCATCGGCAGATGCCGGTTTCCCCGCACTGCGGTAACGATCAAGCCGTAACGACGGTTGTAACTTTCGTCGCCAAGGCGCTGGCAATCGCATCTTCGACATCCCAGTCGCGGCCGTCGCTCCAGTTCGCTTCGAACGCAGGATCGGTGATCGCCTGACGACGGTTGGCCAGCTGCAACTGCCAGCGCTCTTCAGCACGCGGTGGCCTTGGAAGTTGAAGTCGCTCGCGCGCCTTAGCGGCCGCGGCCGACAGGCGCACTGCGATGTCTGCAAGACTTTCAAGCTGGACCAGATCCGCGAAGTCGTCGAGGCAGCCGAGTAGTTCGTCCCACATCTCAAACGTTCGGAACGCACGAAGGGCATCGGACAGTCGGCTGCGTGCAGATGGGATGTCACCGCGTTGCAGGTCACACTTGCCCAGCCAGCGCAATGCATTGGCCTCTCCACGCTTGTCGGCGGCCTCTCGGCAGACGGTTAACGAGCGCTTGAACCAGAGTTCGGCCCTCGCCCTATCGCCGCCTTCGAATTCGACCTCGCCCAATACGAGTTCGCACTCGCCTTCAACCTCTTGATGCTTGATTTCCCGCGCGATAACCAAGCATTGTTCAAGGTTCAAACGCGCTTGCGCATTCTCACCTTGGAATAAACTGATCTGACCGAGGTGGAGCAATCCGATAGCTTCGCCGCGCCGATGTCCGAGTTCACGGAAGATCTGCAGCGCCTCGCGTTCACCATCGCCAGCTCCAATAGCGTCACCTGCCTGCAGCCTCGCCAACGACAGCGTGGACAGTGTCGCCGCTATGTCGAGCGGATTTCCGAGCCGGCGACGCAACAGCAAGCAGCGTTCCAGCATCTGCCGAGCTTCGGCGTGCTCGCTCTGACTTTCGGCCAACCCGGCACCAACGTAGAGTGCCCAGGCTTGGGCGAGGTCCGACGCCTGGATTGCAGGCAACGTTAAGGCAGCGCGTACAAGACTGCGTCCTTCAGTTGCGTAACCTCGTAGTACCCAAAAGTTCTGCATGGCGACCGCTATCTTGACTGCGATGAACGGGTCGACACCGCCAGCGAGCGCCAACGCCATCGCGCTGCGCACATTGTCCAGATCAGCCTCGATGCGCTGGATCCACTCGGCCGCTCGGGCCCCCACATACCATCGTTGGCTTCCTTTGCCTTCGCGAAGTAGTGTTCGCAGTGCCTCTGGGCAGTTGCAGACATTCCACCGCTTTGCACGAGCTTTTCCCGCGCATAGTCGCGGATCGTCTCCAGCATCCGATAGCGCCCGGAATCGTCCAGCTCGTCGAGCATGACGAGCGACTTCTCAACCAGCGACCCGAGGATGTCGAGCACGTCGATCGCTCGTCAGTGGATCAGCGCCGCACACCTGTTCGGCCGCGGGCAGGTCGAAGCCACCGACGAAAACACCGAGGCGACAAAGCACGGTCTGCTCCGACCCGCTCAGCAGGTCATACGACCAGTCGACCAGTGCCCGCAGCGTCTGCTGTCGTTCCTGCAGCACGCGCGCGCCGCCGGTCAGGATCTTGTAGCGGTCCTTGAGTCGGCTGTTGATCTCGGCGACCGTCAGCGACCGCACGCGCGCGGCGGCGAGTTCGAGTGCCAGCGGAATGCCTTCCAGCCGTGCGACCAGCTCGGCTACCGCCGGCGCCTCGGCGGTGTCGAGAGCGAAGGATGGCTTGTGCTGCTGGGCCCGCTCGACAAACAGGCGTACCGCGGGGATCTGCGACAGTTCATCGATGCTCGCGCCCTGCCCGGGCAACGTGCAGCGGACGCAGTGGATAGCTCTGTTCGCCCGGGACGTGCAATGCCTCACGACTCGACGCGAGATAGACGAACGTAGCGGCGCGGCCCGCAGGATGGCGCTCGCCAGTTCCGCCGAGGCTTTGATCAGGTGCTCGCAGTTGTCGAGGATGATCAGCGCTCGCCGCTGACTGCAGATGCGCGCAGATCGCCTGCAGCAGGGGGCGATCGGGCTCCTGTTGCACGCCCAAGAACCTGGGCGGCCTCGGCGACTACGAGCGCCTCGTCGCGCAGCGGCGCCAGGTCGAGGAACCAGACGCCGTCGGGAAACAGGTGGATCAGTTCGGCAGCCGCCTGCAGACAGAGTCTCGTCTTGCCGAGGCCGCCCATGCCCAGCAGCGTCACCAGGCGCGCCTTGTCGAGATAGGCCTTGACTTCGGCGAGCTCGACCTCGCGGCCGACGAATGACGTCGCCTGATGCGGCAGGTTGTGCGGAATGTCCTTGACCGGCAGCCACCAGTCGGCGGCCCGGACGACGCGGAAGACCTTTTCGGTATCGGCCGGGGCAATGAATCGAGTCCCTGGATCGCCCGCCTCGAAGAGTTCGATCGGATCCGCGACACCCTTGATCATCCAGTGGCCGTGGGACTCGACCTTGAGACGTCGTCTTGCCGAGGTCTTCGCGCGCTTCCGCGGTCAGCAGGGTCTGGCCGCCACGGGCGAGCGACATCACGCGTGCGGCGGTCGGCTTGGCCAGGCCGTCCACCTCGAGCGGCTTGGCGCCACGCGCGATGTCGGCTTCGCTGTTCTCGCGCAGAATGACGGGTCCGACGTGCAGGCCGGCGCGCGCTTTCAGCGGCACGGCAAGCCCAGCCAGCGCCGGTGATAGGCGATCGCATAACGACACCGCGTCGGACGCGGTATCGAACAGCATCAGCATGCCGTCGGTCTTGTCGATCTCGCGGCCATCGTGGCTCTGCAGCAGGTCGCGCGCCACCCGGTCGTGGGCCGCCCATACGTCAGCCATGGCCGCATCGCCGATCGATTCGGCGAGCTTGGTGCTGTCCACCACGTCGGTCAGGAGCAGCGCGCGAATGTCGCTCATCTCACCGCGAGGACCATGCTGGAAAGTCTTCCACCGTAGCAGTATGCGTCACCAACTGCGTGCCATTCCAGAGATGCAGATGGAATCCTGATGGTTCGAACGTAAAGCGAATGTCCGCTCCGGGCATGAGATCGAGCAGCAACTGATGCGCAATGCTCGGGCACACCGAGGCCACTGTGCCGGCGAAACGAGCCTGAATGTTGCGGTGGTAATGACCACTGATGATGCGCTCGACGTGCCCATAGCGACCGACAACGGCAGCTTCCGCGGCCGGGTCGGCCAGCGTCATCGCGTCCATGGTCGTCATTCCGGTTCTGAACGGAGGGTGATGCTGCGCGATCACCGTCGGACGATCGGATTCCGCCAGTTTTTGGTCAAGCCACCCTAGCCGTTGCGCGCAGAGTGCGCCACCGGGCGCTCCGGGCACAAGGGTGTCGAGCACCACGAGGCGCACGTCCAGGTCCTCAACCGTGTACTGCACGAATCGGTTCTCACCCACGAGGTGAGGATGATCCGGAAACGCCGCTTGCAATGCACCACGATCGTCGTGGTTGCCGACTGCCAGGTACACCGGCATGGTCAGCGGCACAAGCAACTCGCGCAGCAGCCCGTACTCCTCGGCTGTCCCGTGGTCGGTCAGATCGCCCGTCGCGATGACCGCATCCGGGCGGCGCGGTAGTGCAAGGATCTTGCCAACGCAGCGCTCGAGCATGCGGGGCGTGTCGATTCGACCGTAGGCCAGCGTGCCCTCCCCTACGATGTGAGGATCACTGATCTGGCACAGCAACATGTCGTGATCCTTTGCGCAGGCGTTGTCGCCAATCCCCGGTGCGCTTCCGTGGGTGCGAAGGTGCTGTGGTGGGAAAAGACGAATGTCCCACGCCGCGAGCTAACAGGCCCGGATCCTGCGATCGATCAGATGGTGCTCGCGAGCGGCGCGATATTAGCCCAGCATGCGCGCGAAATTTGCTGCACTTCTGCGAGTTCCGGAGCAACTCGCCTCGATCGACCGGCAATGTCGGTCGCGAGACAGAATGGCACCGACGCGTAAAATCCTTCGCATCCACCGCCTGCGACTTCGATGTGAAACACGATCCCCTGCGTATAGGACGACGCGAATTCAGTTCACGGCTGCTGGTTGGCACCGGCAAATACCGTGATCTGGCGCAGACACGCGCCGCGGTCGAATCAAGCGGCGCCCAGATCGTGACGGTTGCCATTCGTCGCACCAACATCGGGCAGAATCCAGGCGAACCCAGCCTGCTCGATGTTCTTCCCCCCACGCAGTACACGATGCTGCCGAACAGTGCCGGCTGTTACAGCGCCGAAGACGCGGTGCGAACACTGCGCCTGGCGCGCGAACTGCTCGACGGCCACGCGCTGACGAAGCTCGAGGTGCTGGGTGATGCAGCGACGCTCTATCCCAACATGCCCGAGACCATCAAGGCTGCCGAAACCCTGGTGCACGAAGGATTCGAGGTCATGGTGTACTGCTCAGATGATCCGATCCAGGCGCAGGTGCTGGAGTCGATCGGCTGCGTGGCAATCATGCCGCTCGCCTCGCTTATCGGCTCGGGCATGGGCGTTCTGAATCCGTGGAATATCCGGCTGATACTGGAGAAGGCGAAGGTGCCGGTCATTGTCGATGCCGGGGTTGGCACCGCAAGCGATGCCGCGATTTCGATGGAACTCGGCTGCGCCGGCGTTCTGATGAACACGGCGATCGCGCAGGCGCAGGACCCGGTGCTGATGGCCTCGGCCATGAAGAAAGCGGTCGAAGCCGGTCGCGAGGCGTTTCTTGCCGGACGCATGCCACGCAAACTCTATAGCGCGGCGCCATCCTCGCCACCGACCGGGGTGATTGCTTCCGTCAAGCCCGCCGCGTGAGCGCAGACCCTGCGATCGACACTGTCGGTCCCCCGTACCGCCACATTCGCAGCTACGCACGGCGGCGCGGCCATGTGTCGCAGGGGCAGCGTCGCGCCTTCGACACACTGCTGCCACGCTACGGCCTCGCCTACGCACCAGGGCCGCTCGATCTGACGGCAGCCTTTGGCCGCACCGCCCCTACCGTTCTTGAAATCGGCTTTGGAATGGGCGAAACCACGGCGCAGATCGCAGGCGCGCGGCCGGACGTCAATTTCCTCGGGGTCGAAGTGTTTCAGGCCGGCGTCGGCGCGCTGCTCAGAAGAATCAACGAGAGCGGACTCCTCAATCTGCGGGTGATTCATCACGATGCCGTCGAGGTCGTGCGAGAGATGCTGGCCACCGATTCACTGGCCGGCGTGCACATCTTCTTTCCCGATCCCTGGCAGAAGAAGCGCCACCACAAGCGGCGCCTGATTGCCCAGCCCTTCATCGGCCTGCTGGCGAGCCGCATCGCGCCCGGTGGCTACCTGCATTGCGCGACCGACTGGGACGAGTATGCCGCTCAGATGCTCGAGGTGCTTGCCGCCGAGCCGCAACTCGCCAATCTTCACAACGGCTTTGCCCCCGACGCGTGCAATCCGATTGCGGTGCGGCCGACCACGAAGTTCCACGCACGCGGCGAGAAGCTCGGCCACGGCGTCCGCGATCTGGTGCTCGCGCGCCGTTGATCAGCAGCGCGAGCTAGGCCCGCTTCGCCGAAAGTACCGCTCGTTCATCTTCGCTGGGCAATTGCGGCTTGTCGCGGTCGGCCGCGACCAGGCACAGGAAGCCGAGGGCGGCATCCGGCGCCGCGTGAAACTGGTGCCAGGTCAATGGATCGATCGTGACGAGATCGCGTTCAGCAAGCGGATGCAACTCGGTGCCAATCTGCACCGAACCCCGCCCGCGCAGTATCAGGACCGCGTGGGTGTGCTCATGTCGCTCGAGCGTCGAGTGACCGTTCGCGGCAACCTCGAAGTAGCGCAGTTCGCACGACTGATCCGGCTGCGCAAACAGCACCTGCCGAGTGACATCCCGGAACGGCGCCCCGCCCTCGTCCTTGTACCGCAGCAGCTCGACCGCCTCCCAGCGGTAATTTCCTGCGGCCTCCGGGACGAAGCGGCGCACTCCGCTCATTGGCCCATCCGAGGCGCGCCACGTCGGCCCGACACCGAGCTGGGCTCGACCACCTGACGCCGATTCCGATGACTCATACGTTGGCTTTGTTGCTTGCCGCCTCGACGGCGTCGACGAAGGCGCGGCTGCGGGCCGCCAGCTCGGCGCGCGCCGACAGCAGTGAACCGCCGATCAGCAGCATTGCATCGTCACCGTAATCGTCGATCAACTCGGGCACGCGCTCGAGCGCCATGCCGCCGGCCGGCACCGGCAGCGAAGGCGCCAGGCCATGCCAGGGACTGCGGGCCCGCTCCGCGATCGCCTGGCAGAGCAGGCGCGAATAGCTGAAGCGCCCGCCGTGATTCGGAAAGATGACGGCATCGGCACCGAACAGGCGGAACAGGCGGCCCAGCAGAGCCGGCGCCGCAATCTGGTTGCCCGCCAGGGCCGGGTGCGCCAGCCAGGCGACTGAATCGAATTCGCGGCGCAATGCATTGAAGTTGGCGACACCGGCGACCATCGGCGCGACCAGCACCATGCGCACGTCGTGGGCGACTGCAAACCTGAGCTGAGATCGCATCTGCTCGTAGGTTCCCGACAGACTGGGCGCGTAGACGGCCGGGAACGACGGCGCGCGGCGCACGGATGCAAGCGCGCTCTGGCACGCCACGACACGCGCTTCGAACGGTGCGCTGCAATGGTTCGCCCAGCCATGGTCGTCCTTGATGACATCGATCCCGGCTTCGGCGAACACGCGCGTCATGCGCGCAAGCTCGTCCAATGTCGAACCGATCGGCTTGAGCGCGGTACAAGTGAGCGCCCGCTCCCTGACTCCGGTCAGCCGCCGTAGTCCTTCAATGCCGAATTGCGGCCCGGTGAGCGTTGCGGCGAGCGACGACGGGACATCGACATCAATTAGATGCACATCGTCATGCAACGAGCTGTTGCCGAACAGCATGTTCATCAGCTGACCCGCATCGGCGGCAACCGACTCGCTCGAAAGCGCGAGCTGCGCCTGGCTGCTGCCATCGGATTGGAGCTCGATGCTTTCCACGCGTGCCATCACTTCGCGCAGGATCCGCGGGTCCATCACCGCCGCGGCCGGCATTTCGATGCTCTGTTCGAGCGCCAGAGTCTGCGCACGCTGCTCTGCTTCGTGCGGCGAACAGGTCAGTCGGTAGGTCGCGAGAATCGACTCGGAGTTCATGCGGCGATTCTAGGGCCGGTTCCCGCCAGGACCGGGATTCGCCCGCCACTGAGCTCTCCTCGCGCACGAGTCGCACGGGGTGGGCGAGCGCAATCATTCGGCCAAATGTTTGCGCTCGCCTCCCGCTTTCAGCCTGGCTGCGCGGAGCGCCGCCATCAGCCTGCTCGCGCCGGCTGACCGCCAATGTGCGTGAACTCTGCAGCGCCGTCCACCGCCACTGTCGCATTGGCGTAACACGCGTTTGGGTTACTGATCTGACTCGCCCGCGGTTCGCCGGCGATCCTCAGGTCTGGGCTACGGCCTCGTCGTCGGCGTGGACTGCGCGTTCGTCGGCCCAATCCCGCAGCGCCTCCATCTTTTCGGCCATGACCACCGACAAGGGTCGCGTACGCTCGATTTCGGCCAGGATATCGGCAGAACACAGACTCTCATTGCGTGCACGTGCCTCGAAGGAGGCCGAGACGATCGCCTGCTCGATTTCGGCGCCCGAGTAGCCCTGCGCCAGGCGCGCCAGCCCCGCAACATCGAACTTTGAGGCGTCCTGGCCGCGCTTGGCAAGGTGGATGCGCGCAATCTGCTCTCGCGCCACGGCATTGGGAAAGTCGACGAAGAAAATCTCGTCGAACCGGCCTTTGCGAATCAGCTCCGGCGGCAGTTTCGAGATGTCGTTCGCCGTCGCAATGATGAATACCGGCTCGGTACGCTCGCTCATCCAGGTCAGCAGCGAGCCCAGGACCCGGCGCGAAACCCCGCCATCGCCCTCGCCACTGTCGGTGGAGATGCCCTTCTCCAGTTCATCGATCCACAACACGCACGGCGACATGCTCTCGGCCGCCGCAAAGGCGGCGCGCAGATTGCGCTCGGTCTCGCCGTAGTACTTGTTGTACAACGCGCCGAAGTCGAGTCGCATCAGGGGCACGCCCCATTCGCCGGCAACTGCCCGGGCCGCCAGGCTCTTGCCGCCGCCCTGCACTCCGAGCAACACGATGCCCTTGGGTCGATCCACGGCGCTGCCGGCGTCGAGGAACGGCTTGCGGCGCAGCGTGATCCAGTGCTTCAGGCGCGCCAGCCCGCCGACATCGTCGAATTTCACCTTGCTCTGCTCGTACGCAAGCGTGCTGGCGCCGCCGAGAGCCTCGTACTTGGTTGCCAGCACGCGTCGGACATCGTCGGCGTCGATCGCGCCGTCATCGCGCAGAGCCTGCCGGACCAGCCGCCGCACATCCTCCTGCTCCATTCCAAGCAGATGCATGATCAGCATCTCGAGTGAATGGCGGTCGCTGCGCGGCTTCTCGCCGCTCTGCTGTTCGTAGCGGCGCGCCTCCTCGTTGACGATGCCGCGGATGTCGTCCCGGCTTGGCATGAGTGGATGAAAGTGGGCCGACAGGCGCAGCACCTCGGGCGGCATATCATCCAGCCGCGGGCTGATGAAAATCAGCGTGCGTGCAGTCTTTGCGTGCGACAGCGCGATCTCTCGCACGAGCCGCATGGCGACCGGATCCTTGAAGCCCGGATGCGCATCACACAGCACGTACAGGCCGTTCTGTGCTGTCTTGTCGATGTGCTTGAGTGCGTCGAGGAGGTCATTGGTCTGGTAAATGGCCTCGTCACGGCCGTGGCGCCGGATGCCGGTAGTGATGCTCCAGGTCATCAGAACCTGGTTTTCGAGGTTGGCCGCTTTCTGCAACAGTTCAAGCAGGCGCGGCTCCTCATGTGACTCGACCAGAATCACCGGAAAGCGCGAGCGCAGCAGCGCGCACAGTTCCTGCACTTCGTCACGATTGTTCATGCACACTCCCCGGCAGTGCTCCACTCGTACGCGCAGCGCGCGCCAGAGTCGCAAGATCGTAGGCAAGCCATAGAGCTTGTCCGTCAGTGATTCGTGCGTGCGACGGGGGTGGCCGGCTCGCAGGGCTAGGCACGAGGAGCGCCGTTTGGCCAGCCCAAATAAGCGACGAGCAACGTCGCCATGCGGGCCGGCCACCCCGGTCCCGAAGGGTTGCCGCCAGCAAGCCCGCCCGCGGTGTTGCACGGCTTGGCCGTAGCTGGACTACTGTCCTGCGCCGCGCGCCTTGCAGGCGGACTTGCTGGCGACAACGCATCGCACGAATCACTGACGGACAAGCTCTATGTCCGACCAGCAGCAGCGCACCGACCTTCGGCGCTTGCAGGACCTGAACCAGGAAGCCGCTGGCGATCAGGGTCACGTGCAGCACCACGATGCGTCCATAGGGCGCGCGCATCAGCGCGGGCAGCGGCGTCGGCTGGCCACGGCTGTCGATTGCCCATTGAATGAAGCCGACGGCATGCATGAGGATCAGGGCTGCGATCGCCATCCAGGCATCTCGGTCGACCAACAGGCGGTCGACCATGTGAAGGAGCGGCGGGAAAAGGCCGCCGTCCAGAGCTCCCTTGCCAAGGTCCTGCGCGCCGAACAGTGCGGCGACGAAGATGCCGTGGACTGCAGTGAACAGTCCGTAGTGAATACTGAAGAAGGCCGCCGTAAAGAGTGAAGCTGCGAGGCCCGCGCCGCGCACACCGCTGGTCAGCATCTTTGCGACGTTGAATGCGCCGATGACGACGTTTTCGAACCAGAACAGGGCCATCACGATGAACACTGACCAGCCACCGATCAGCACCCCCCAGGCGATCACGGTCGCCGTCGCCACCGCGAGCGACAAGTCGAGCCAGCGCCAGCGATGCGCTTCCTCGCTGTCCAGCGCCTCGATCATCAACGGGCCCAGCTGACCCAGCCGCCCCATGCGGTCAGCAGGATGAAGCCGCCGAAGGCGATCCGGTACCAGGCGAACACGTTGAAGTCGTGGCTGGCGACGTACCGGATCAGCCATCGAATGCAGGCGAGCGCCGAAGCGAAAGCAAACACCAGACCGACGGCAAACAGCGGGCCATCCGCCGCGACAAGGGCTTCGCGCTGCTTCCATATCGACCATGCGCCCGCACCGATCAGGGTCGGAATCGCGAGGTAGAAGCTGAACTCGGTAGCGGCGCGCCGCGACAGGCCGAAGATCATGCCGCCGATGATGGTCGCGCCCGATCGACTGGTGCCTGGCACCAGGGCCAGGCACTGCGCCAGGCCGACTTTGAGGGCGTCAAGCGCGCTCATGTCGTCGACCGTTTCAACCCGGGCATGCCGTTGTCCCTGCAGATCGCGCTCCCCATAGCGCCGCTTGTGCCGGGCCTCGACCCACAGGATCACCAGGCCGCCGACGATAAAGGCCACCGCCACAGGCACTGGATGGAACAAATGCGACTGAATCAGTTTGCCGAATGCCAGCCCAAGCACCACGGCCGGGGCGAACGCGATCGCAACATTGAGCGCAAATCGCCGTGCCCTGGCTTGCGAGCCAAGCCCGACCAGTGTGTCGGTCAGCTTGCGCCGATACTCCCAGATCACCGCCGCCATGGCCCCGGTCTGGATCGCGATCTCGAAGGTCGCCACCTTCTCGCCTTGAAATCCGAGCAGCGAACTGGCGACGATCAGGTGTCCGGTCGACGAAATCGGCAGGAATTCGGTCAGGCCCTCGACCACGCCGAGTACCGCGGCTTTCAACAATACGATCAGATCCAAGCGTCAGGACTCCAGCCCGGCAGGTGATCCGAGATCCGAAACCGGGATCCGTAATCGGTGGCATGCGCGGTTCCAACCTTGCGTGAAGCGCGCTGGTTCGATGGATGTTAGTCGATGAGCGCTTGCCGGCGCCTCAGGCGGAAGCTTCTTCGGTCTCGGCCTCGGCCTCGGGTTCATGCCGGGCAACATGCTCGCGAACCGTCTGATCCAGCGCTTCCGCAAGCCGGCGCGCGAGCTGTTGCGCATTGGCGGCGTCACCACCGCGCGCCGTATGGGCGAGTGCCGAAACCAGGCCGGTGTCGGTCGGCGGCGCACACGGCAGCCAGATCTCCTTGAGCCGGTGTGCTTGCGCCCAAAGTGCCCCGAGGTTCAGCTTGTCGGCGTTCGTGCGCAGCCGGGCGGCAGCACGCGCAAACTCGGCCAGCAGCTGTGGATCAAGATCAACCGGCTTGGCGCGCGATGCCTCGGGCCCCGCTGGCGCTCCCAGATCAAACGTGACCCGCGACAGATCTGCGGCGTAGTGCAGGCTGGCCGTGAAGCGCACTCCTCGCACGGGATCCAGTCGAACGGCAACTTCGGCGCCGGCAACTTCAATCACCCGGTCGCGCCACATCGCGCTGCGCGCGGCGTTCCTGCGGTCCGGCTTGACCGGGTCATTCAGGGGTCGGCCTACGCGGGTCGATTGGTCTTCGTTCATCGCCGTGGCCGACACGACCGTCGTCAGCTCGACTGTGCGCTCATCAGTCGAGAGCGCCGAAATGTGAACCACGATCTCGCCCGACTCCGAACAACGCACCACGCCTTCGATCAGCTCCACCACGACATTGCGCAGGCGCGTCGAGTCGCCAATCAGTCCGAGTCCCTGTACTTCGCTGTCCTCATAGCGAAATCCCAGGCCCTTGCGTTCGGCCTTGACCACCATGCGACGGATCGCATCTCCGCACACTTCTTCCAGCGTGAATGGCGTTCCGCCAACAGACTCCGGCGGCGCCGCACCTTTGATCGCGGCAGCCAGTGGATCCGACACCATGCGCGTCTGTCGCCGCGACGCCAGTTCATTGCGCAACCGCGCCTGAAGTCGGTCTGCCTGCTCGCGCACGCGCTTCAGATCGGCGCGCGCCTGGCGATGCGTCGAGATGTCGCGCGCCGTCGCCACCAGGCCGCGCTCGCCGCCACAGGTGAACTCGGCAATCGCCAGCTCGATCGGAAACTGCCGCGCGCCGCAATGGACCACGATTTCCTGCCGCCGACCCTGCGCCTTGCCGGCCGCCAGATCCTGGAGAAACGCCGCATGGTCGAGTGCCCGATGATTGGGAGGCAGGAGAATATCGGCCAGCAAGACGCCGTAGGTTTCCTCGGCCTTGATGCGGAACAGACGTTCCGCGGCCGGGTTGATCTGGCGCACGCTGCCGGCGGCGTCAAGCACCAGCATTGCATCGAGCGAGGCCGCAAACTGCGCATCCCAGGCCGCATGGCGTTCCTCGAACTCCTTGCGTTCCTTGGCCACCCGGCGCGCGGTCCAAAGCACTTCGCTCGACAGGCGCTCGAGTTCTACCTTGAAACCCTGGCGTGGCGAATCCTCCGGCACGCGACCATCGATGCTTGCGGCCAGTTCGGTCAGGCGCCGCAACGCGATCGCAAGCGTGCGCGACCGCAATTCAAGGATGACGTAGCCCACGGCAATCCCAATCGCCATACCGCCAAGCGCGGCCATCCAGACACGGTCCCCGGGGGCAAGCGAAGGCCCAGCGCGCGAGGCCCAAGCCTCGGCCGGGACTATGGCCCAGACCAGGACAATGGCAAGCAAGCTCAGGCTCAGACGCAAGGCGCGATGGCGGGGCATGGAAGCGCTGCAGCAGATCGGGAAAGCGATACCCCATGCTGCCGCAGGAGCTCTGCAACAGCGCCCCGATAAGCGCTCGGGCAGTCCGCCTATTTGCCCTTACCGCGCTTACTCGTACCGCAACGCCTCGATCGGCAGCAGTCGCGACGCCTTGCGCGCCGGATAAAAGCCGAAAAAGACGCCGATGCCGGCGGCGAATCCGACCGCCAGCGCGATCGGCCTGCGGCGTGATGTCGGTCCGCCAGTTGGCAAACTCGCCGACGGCGAACGATGCAGCCGACTCCCAGCAGGATCCCCAGTGCGCCGCCGATCATGGACAGCGTGACCGCCTCGACGAGGAACTGCTTGAGGATGTCGCGCCCGCGGGCGCCGACTGCCATGCGCAAACCGATTTCGCGGGTGCGCTCGGTCACGCTCACCAGCATGATGTTCATGATGCCGATGCCACCGACCAGCAGGCTGACCGACGCCACCGCACCCAGCAACAGTGTCAGCACGCGGCTCGCCGCTTCCTGCGCCTGCAGGATCTCGGTCAGGTTGCGGATCGTGAACGGCTCCTCGCCGCCCGGCTGCACTTTCATGCGCTGCCCGCAGCAACTCGCGGATCCGCTCTTCGACGCCCTTCATGTCGATGCCATCAGCGGTCTTCACCGAGATCGTGCCGACGCGCCGCTGCTTGCCCTGGGTCTGGCCGAGCACGCGGTTGCGCGCAGTCGCCAGCGGCATCAGCACGATGTCGTCCTGATCCTGGCCGAGCGCGTTCTGTCCTTTTAGGTCGAGCACGCCGACGATCGTCAGCGGCACCTTGCGCACGCGTATGACCTGGTCGATCGGATCGAGATCGCCGAACAGCTGCCGCGCGGTGGTCTGGCCGATCAAGCGCCACCTTGCCGGCACCCGAAATTTCCATCGGCTCGAACGAGCGGCCGGACGAAAGCGGCCAATCGCGCGCGATCAGGTAGTCATTGGTGGTACCGAAGTACTGGGTTGACCAGTTGGCATTGCCGGCGACCACCTGGCCGGATCCGCGCACCGACGGCGCGGCGACAACGACGCCTTCGACTTCAAGCGCGATCGCCAGGGCATCTTCCTCGGTAAGTGTCTGCGCCGCGCCGCTGCCGAGCCGTACACCGCTGGCGGTGGTCGAGCCCGGGATGATCAGCATCAGGTTGGAGCCGAGGTTCTTCAGCTGCTCGCGCACGCGTTCCTGCGCGCCGCCGCCGATCGCCAACATGGCAATCACCGCCGCGACGCCGATGATCATGCCGAGCATGGTCAGCATCGAGCGCAGCTTGTTGACGCGCAGGGCCTTGAGCGCGACCCGCAGGACCATCAGCGCGTTCATCGGACCGACATCGGGCAATCCATCATGGACCTCAGGCTTCGACTACCGCTGCCTCATCCAGTTTCGCAAGTTCCACCTTTGCGACGCGCGCAAGCTGTTGCGCGTCGCTGACGATCCGGCCGTCGCGAAAGTGGACGACGCGTGACGCGAATGCGGCAATATCGTGCTCGTGCGTCACCAGCACGATCGTCATTTCGGCTGCATTCAACTCCTGCAGCAGCGCCATGATCTCGACGCTCGTTCTTGAATCGAGTGCACCGGTCGGTTCGTCCGCCAGGATCAACGCCGGATCGTTGACCAGGGCGCGTGCAATGGCCACACGCTGCTGCTGGCCGCCCGACAGCTGGGAAGGTTGGTGGTCGGCGCGCTCGGCCAGGCCGACCCGCGCCAGGGTCCGGCGAGCGCGCACGTGCCTGTCCTTGACCGGCACATGCGCATACATCATCGGCAGTTCGACGTTTTCCAGTGCGCTCGTGCGGGGCAGCAGATTGAACTGCTGGAACACGAAGCCAATTCTTCGGTTGCGCACCGCCGCCAGCGCATCGGACGACATGCCAGCCACGTCTTCGCCGGCCAGCCAGTAACTGCCCGTCGTCGGCCGATCGAGGCAGCCGATGACGTTCATGAAGGTGGACTTGCCTGACCCGGATGGTCCCATGACGGCCACGAACTCGCCGGCCGTAATCGTCAGCGACACTCCGGCCAGGGCGTGGACGGTGTTGTCGCCGAGGACATAGTCCTTGGTCAGTCGCTCGACACGGATCAGAGGATCAGGCATACCCAGGTCACTAAAAGAACATCCTGGGCGGGCTGCCCTTCTGTGCCGGAGCGCTGCCGGCTGCTCCGGACTGCAGTCCGGTAAGAACTTCGACGCCTTCGGCAACGCCATCGCCGCTGACTTCGCTCATGGTGCCATCGGTCAGTCCGACGCGGACTTCGAGCGCCTTCGGCTTGCCATCGTCGAGTACATACAGGCGGCCGCGCGCGCCAGTACTACCGCCGCGACCGGCAAGATCGGCCGCAATCTCGGCGTACTTCGCTTTCTGTTCAGGCTTCAGCACCTCTTCGATCTTCGCGCGCAGCTCGGCACGGATCGCGCCGCCGGCCTTGCCACGTGCGTCCTCGGGCAGATCGCGCAGGCCAATGAACTTGTTGCGCGCCTCGGCAAATATCGGATCAAGGCGCTGTTGTTGCTCGGTATCCAGCTTCAGGTCGGCGACGCAGCCGCTCGCGAAATTGCTGCATCGCGCCGGCCGCGCCGCCCTTTGCAGGGCCTTCACTGGGCGAGCTCTTGGCTGCACTTGCGGACGCTGCACTGTCCGCACTTCCACCTGCGCCGGCAGGACGGAACCGCAGCGCGGCATTCGGAGCCTTCAGAACCGACTCGCGCGTGTCGGTCACGATGCGCACGTTGGCCGTCATTCCGGGCAGCAGTTCACCGCGCTCGTTGTTGGCCGAGACAATCGCGATGTAGGTAACGACGTTCTGCACGTTTTGGGGCGCCTTGCGTACGGTCTTTACTTCGCCGTTGAAGGTGCGTCCCGGGAAAGCATCCACCGTAAAACTTGCCCGCTGGCCGACCCGGATGCGGCCGACGTCGGCTTCGTCGATCGAGGTCTCGACCTGCATGTCGCGCAGATCCTTCGCGATCAGGAACAGCTCCGGCGCCTGCAGGCTGGCCGCGACGGTCTGGCCGACATCAACGCTGCGCTTGATCACGACGCCGTCAACCGGTGCGCGGATCTCGGTGCGTGAAAGATCGACCCGCGAGGTCGCGAGCTGCGCGGCCCGCTGCAGCACTATCGCTTGTGCAGTGCGTACCTCGGCGGCCGCGAGATCGTAGGCCGACTGCGCACGATCGAGTTCGGCCGGCGAGACGAAATTGCGGGCGACCAGTTCCTTGGTGCGCTTCAGGTCCCGCTCGGCATTGATCATGCTGACCTGAGTGCGTCCAACAGTGGAGCGCGCCGACTCGAGATCCGCCTCGGCTTGACGCACCCGGTATTGAAAGGTTTCAGGGTCGATGCGCGCAATCAACTGACCGTGCTTCACCGGCGAATTGAAGTCGACGAACAACTCCTGTATCTGCCCCGAAACCTGGGTGCCGACCTGAACCGAGGTCACCGGATTCAGTGTTCCGGTCGAAGACACAATGGCCGTGATCGGACCGCGTTCGATCTTGCCGAAGCGGTATTTCGGTGCTTCGTCGCCGGTGCGCGAAAACCACCATGCGCCGGCTCCAAGCAAGACGACGCCCAGCAGCAACGCAAGCCATAGCCGAGAATACTTGTGCACCAACGCTTCCCGTTCGCATGTGGAGCCGCGATTCTACGCAGCGCATCGTGCCGTCCGGCGAGTTGTAACGACTCGATACAGCGCAGAAACCTTGTGGAAATTTCGGCCGGCCCGTGCCGCATCGCGCGGTTACGCTCAGGCCGGAGTGTCGCCGGCCTCCAGACGCTCAACGCGCGCTCGCAGTTCAGCCAGTTCTGCGCGCACGCGCCCGAGTTCGGCGTGAAGCTCGGAAAGCTCCTGAGGCTCAGCGCCGTTCTCCGTGGCATCCCTGGCCTTATCAGGCGCCGGGGTCGGCGTCGGTGACAACAGCTGCGCCCAGCGCGGCTCGCGCGAGCCTGGAACTCGCGGCAGCAAGACGACGAGTGGCCCGCCGGCTGCTTCTGCGCGCGTCGCGAGCTGGTTCAGGAAACCCTCGACCGAGCTGACGTCGGCAAAACGGTGCAGTCGCTCGCTTGCTGACCGCAGCTCGGCGGCGGTCTGCGGACCGCGCAGCCAGAGCGTCGCGAGCAGCGCGACCGCTTCCTCCGGCACATGCAACACCCGACCGACATTGTGCGAGTAGCGCATGACCCGCGAACCACTCGATTCGATGACGAGCGATAGCGGCCTCAGGCGATCGATCGCCGCCTGTGTATCCGCTTCCGTGACATTCAACACCGGATCACGGTTGTTCTTCTGATTGCACCCCGCAGTCAGCGCGTTCAGCGACAGCGGATAGATGTCGGGGACGGTCTGCTCCTTTTCCACCAACACACCGAGCACGCGGGTCTCGATCAGGGACAACAAGGGCAAGCTCACTGTCGGCTCCTTGAGCAAAATTCAGCGCAGCGCACGGCGGCCGGCGACCGACACAGGTCCGCCTTCGCCCACGCACGATGCTGCTGCTTGAATTGAACGACACCTTCCATCAGTCGAGCGTCTGGCGGTAGCGGCGCAATGCGATCGTACCGACCACCACAATGAACAGGCCGATCGGCCACAGGTGCGGCAGGACCTCCGGCAAACCGGCACCCTTGAGCATGATCGCGCGCACGATGCGCAGGAAGTGCGTCAGCGGCAATGTTTCGCCGATCCACTGTGCCCACACTGGCATGCCGCGGAACGGGAACATGAATCCCGACAGCAGGATGTTCGGCAGGAAGAAGAACAGGGTCATCTGCATCGCTTGCAGCTGGCTCTGCGCCAGCGTGGAAAACGTGAAGCCGACAGCGAGCAAAGCGAACATGAACACGAGAAGGACTACCGAGAGCAGCAGGAAGCTGCCGAACATCGGCACCCCGAACAGCACGCGTGCCGCGGTGTAGACGACGACCACCTGCAGATAGCCGATCAGCATGTACGGCAGGATCTTGCCGATCATCACTTCGGCCGGTCGCACCGGCGTTGCAAGCAGGTTCTCGAGCGTGCCGCGCTCGCGTTCGCGCGTGACTGCCAGACCGGTCATCAGCACCAGCGTCATCGTCAGGATCACGCCGATCAGCCCGGGAACGACGTTGTAGGACGTGATGCCCTCGGGGTTGTAGCGGCGGTGCAGGATCACTTCAAAGGGGGCCGGCGTGGGAGCCAGCCCCGCGAGCGGGCCGCGCAGCTCGGAAGCGAGCGCAATTTCCGGCAGGCGTGCCAGCGCACCGACCGCCAGGCCGGTCGCCGAGGGATCCGTCGCATCGGCGTAGACGGCCATCGCCGGCCGTTCGCCGCGCAGCACGCGAGTCGTGAAATCGGCCGGGAACACGAGCGCGAACTGAACCTCGCCAAGCTCGAGCATGCGTTCGGCCTCCTGCTCGGTGGCATTGGCGATGATGCGAAAGTAGCCGGTGTTTTCGGCCACGCGCACGATGCTGCGCACGATCGGACTGGTGTCGGCTGCAACCAGCACCGTCGGCAGGTGCTTCGGATCAGTATTGATTGCGAAACCGAACAGCACCAGCTGCAGCACCGGGATGCCGAGCACCATCGCAAAGGTCAGACGCTCCCGCTTGAGTTGTATGAACTCCTTTGTCAAGACTGCAACGATTCGGCCCCAGACGCGCCGGCTGCCGCGCTTAATGGACAAGGCCGCCATTGCTCGCGCTCGCGTCTCGCTTGCTACCGTCTTTTCCGTGATTCCCCTGGCTCCCGTTGTTCTCTTCATTCATCAAGGAGATGAACAGGTCCTCCAGCCCAGAAGGAATTTCGATCGCCTGGTTGGGATCGGCCGGCAGCTGTCGGTGCCACTGCGCGAAGTCTTCTCCGCTCGCGCTGGTCACATGCAATCGTGTTCCGAAGGGCACGACCAGCCAGCGGCGGTCGTCAGCCATTCTGGCTGCGAGAGCCGGCAAGGCTGGGCCGGTGACTTCCCAGGTGCGCAGGCCCGACTCGGCCAGCAACTGTTCGACCGAACCGGAGACCAGCAATCGTCCAGCTGACAGGTAGACGATCTGATGACAACGCTCGGCCTCGTCCATGTAGTGCGTGCTGACCAGCACGGTCAGCCCGTCTGCGGCCAGCGAATGAATCTCGGCCCAGAAGTCGCGCCGCGCCTTCGGATCAACTCCAGCCGTAGGCTCGTCCAGCAATAACAGGCGCGGTTCATGCAGCAGGCAGGCCGCCAGCGCGAGCCGCTGTTTCCAGCCGCCCGACAGTGCTCCGGCCAACTGGTGCCGGCGATCGCCGAGGCCGAGCCGGTCCACCGCGCGCGTGGCCGCCACGGCGGGGTCGGCCATGCCGTATACGCGCGCGACGAAGCGCAGGTTCTCTTCGATCGTCAGATCTTCGTACAGGCCGAAGCGCTGCGTCATGTAGCCGACTTCAAGCTTGATACGGCGCGCGTCGCGCCGGATATCGTGACCGAGGCAGGTGCCTTCGCCGGCGTCCGGCGTCAGCAGGCCGCACAGCATGCGGATCGTTGTGGTCTTGCCGCTGCCATTGGGGCCGAGAAAGCCGCAGATCCGGCCGCGCGCAAGCCGGATCGCCAGGTCGTCGACCACAGTGCGTTCGCCAAATCGCTTGGTCAGGTGACGCACGTCGATTGCGTACGCCGGGGCCTCGTCCATGATCGGCAATGGTCAACGCGGCGAGGCGGTGCCCGCACCCGGCGCGACGGTCAGTGGCATGCCGGGTTTGAGAACGGCACGCGCAACCGCATCCGGCACGGCCTCGACCCGAAACACCAGCTTGTCGCGCGCTTCGTTGCTGTAGATCACTGGCGGAGTGAATTCAGCCTGCGCCGAGATGTAGTTGATTGCGGCGGCGAGATTCGGCGGGCAACCATCGCAAGCAAGTTGCACTTTGTCTCCCAGCTTCAGTCCACCGAGCGCCGCGGTCGGGACGAAGAAGCGTGCCTTCAATCCCTGATCCGGCAGCAGCACGATGACCGGCTGCGCGGCCGGCACCCGTTCGCCGATGCGGAACAGCACGTCGTAGACGATCCCGGCGACCGGTGCAGTCTGTTGTGTTTGCGCCGCACGCCAGGACTCCTGCCCGAGCTGCGCGCGGGCGGCGCGGGCCTGCGCTTCGGCAGCGGCGATTTCGTCACTGCGCGCCGGCTCGCGGGCAAGTGCAAGCTGCGCCTGCATTTCACGCACGCGCGCAACATCGCGCTCCTGCTGCGCAAGCAGGGTATCGAGCCGGCCGGCCGAAACAAATCCCTTGGCAGCGAGATCGCGCTCGCGCTGATAGTCAGCGCGCGATACGGTCAGCGCCGCCTGGGCCTGCGCCAGCTGCTGCTCGGCCGCAGCAATCTCGGCCGGACGCCGGCCCTTGCGCAGATTTGCCGTGGTGGACTCGGCCTGAGCAAGGCGCGCCTCGGCCTCGCTGCGCACCAGCAGCTCGATATCACTATCCAGGGTAAACAGCGGTGCGCCGACTTCGACGCGATTGCCGCGCGCGACCGGCATCAGCTTGACCGTGCCGCTTACCGGCGCGGACACATAGACCAGTTCCGCTTCCGCGTAGCCGGTCCAGTGATTGGCCGCACGATCGGTGCAGGCGAGCAGCAAAGCGGGCGCACAGATTGCACTGATCAACCTGATCGCGTCGATCGTGTCGATCGTGTCGATCATGCCGATCAGCGGTCCTGCGCTGGGGCGTGAAGGCAAGCTCACGTGCGCTGGTAGATCTCGCTGCCCTTCTTCACGAACTCGACGGCCTTTTCCTGCATGCCCTGAGCCAGTGCCGCCTCGGCCGACAGCCCCAGCCGTTCCGCGTAGTCGCGCACGTCCTGCGTGATCTTCATCGAGCAGAAGTGCGGGCCGCACATCGAGCAGAAGTGCGCGGTCTTCATCGAGTCCTTCGGCAGAGTCTCGTCGTGGAAATCCTTGGCCGTGTCGGGATCGAAGCCGAGGTTGAACTGATCGTCCCAGCGAAATTCGAAGCGCGCCTTGGACAGTGCGTTGTCGCGCAACTGTGCGCCCGGATGTCCTTTGGCAAGATCGGCTGCATGTGCGGCGATCTTGTATGCAATGATGCCGTCCTTGACGTCTTTCTTGTTCGGCAGGCCGAGGTGCTCTTTCGGCGTCACGTAGCAGAGCATCGCGGTGCCGTACCAGCCGATCATCGCCGCGCCGATCGCGCTCGTAATGTGGTCGTAGCCCGGCGCGATATCGGTCGTCAAGGGGCCGAGCGTGTAGAACGGCGCCTCGTCGCAGAGTCGCAACTGCTCGTCCATGTTGTGCTTGATCATGTGCATCGGCACGTGGCCCGGTCCTTCGATCATGACCTGCACGTCGTGCTTCCAGGCGATCTTCGTCAGTTCGCCGAGCGTTGCGAGCTCGGCCATCTGCGCCTCGTCGTTCGCATCGTGAATCGAGCCGGGGCGCAATCCGTCGCCCAGACTGAAGCTGACGTCGTAGGCCTTCATGATGTCGCAGATGTCTTCGAAGCGGGTGTAAAGGAAGCTCTCGCGGTGATGCGAGAGACACCACTTTGCCATGATCGAGCCGCCGCGCGAAACGATGCCGGTCAGTCGCTTGGCGGTCAGCGGGATGTAGCGGGAGGCGCACGCCGGCGTGGATCGTGAAGTAATCGACACCCTGCTCGGCCTGCTCGATCAGGGTGTCGCGGAAGATTTCCCAGGTCAGTTCCTCGGCCCTGCCGTCGACTTTCTCCAGCGCCTGATAAATGGGAACTGTCCCGATCGGCACCGGCGAGTTGCGCAGGATCCACTCGCGCGTCTCGTGGATGTGCTTGCCGGTCGAAAGGTCCATGACCGTATCCGCACCCCAGCGGATCGCCCAGGTCATCTTCTCGACCTCTTCGCCGATCGAACTCGTGACCGCGGAGTTGCCGATGTTGGCGTTGATCTTCACCAGGAAGTTGCGGCCGATGATCATCGGTTCGGTTTCCGGATGATTGATGTTGTTCGGAATGATTGCGCGGCCGCGTGCGACCTCGTCACGCACGAATTCCGGAGTGATGACGGCCGGCAGGCTGGCGCCGAACGACTGGCCGGGATGCTGCCGGCGCAGCGCATCGGAGAACTCGGCCGCGCGCTGGTTCGCACGCTCATTTTCACGAATGGCGATGAACTCCATCTCGGGCGTCACCAGTCCACGACGCGCGTAGTGCATCTGGCTGACGTTCGAACCGGCTCGAGCGCGGCGCGGTTGGCGATGCAGGTTGAAGCGCAACTCCGCGAGCTTCGGGTCGTTGAGGCGCTCCACACCAAATCCGGATGAAGGTCCGGCCAGTGCTTCCGTGTCGTTGCGCTCGGCGATCCAGTCGCCGCGCAGTGCTGCAAGGCCAGAGCGGATGTCGATCGTCACCGCGGGGTCGGTGTACGGTCCCGAGGTGTCATAGACAGCCAGGGCAGGATTTTTCTCGGCGCCGAACGAAGCCTCGGTGTCCGACTGCGAAATCTCGCGCATCGGCACCCGGATATCGGGACGCGAACCTTCGATGTAGACCTTGCGCGATCTCGGCAGCGGTTGAACCGCAGCTTCGTCGACCTGCGCGCTTGACGCCAGGAACTTCGGGTTGGCATTCATCGTGCCCCCTTGGCGCTGCGCGCCGTCCCCCCAAGGGGGAATTCGCCCTTCGGGCGGCCGTGCGGGCTCATGTGCTCTCCTTCGCTGCGGAGAGCCACGGCCGGCGGGAGCCGGCGCGTTTCCCTCCGCTGGTCTCAACCAGGTCAGGTTCGAGGGGACTCTCTCAACCGCTGATCACATTCTGCAATCGCGGTACCCCCAACGCATCGCCCGACGATACACCAGCGCGAACGCCTGCTCCTAGAAGACCCGACCTGTCGCCAGGTCGAACTTGAACTCGACCGCAGTACCCAGACTGCCATTCGCGTTCTGGGGCTTGTAGCCGTACTCGACCTTGGCAAAGGCCAGGCCGACCGACTCCATCGGAACAAAGGTATCCCCGCTTCCATCCGACATCGAGACCGAGGTGACAACGACATCGGTCAGCTTGATGATCAGATAGTCCTGCGCTCCACCGCTCGGGCGAGCGACGCTGAGGACGGCGTCGCGGATGTGACGACCCGTTGCGCAGGCTTTCCACAATTCGGGGGAAGCGCGGTCGACATTGTGCATAAAGCGCAAGTCGGAGAATGTCGCGCGTCCTGCACTGCTACCGCCGCCGCCGGGCGCCGGGCTCGAGCCTGTCACGCCCCAGGCCCAGTTCTGGACCTCGATCTCGTCCTTGTGCTGGACCGAAGTCGACTCGCCTTTGATGCCATTGAGCTTCAGATGGATATCGGATGCACTCATCGCCGTCTCCCGTTGGTTGTCTGATTCACTATCGTAGGCGCGCTACGGTTATGGCGCGGAGAGGCACGGTCAGTCTCGCGCACGATCAGCGCCGCGGATCACTTGTGATTGGGGCAAGGCCTTCAATACGAAGAAAATGCACGCGTCCGCTTTCATCTCCAGCGGCGAGAGTCGCCGCCCTCGGCAAAAACGCAAGCGCGGAGACTGTGGCGTCCGTCAGGAACTGAACCGAGCTAACCCAATGTCCCTTGCTCTGCTCCCAGATTCGGATCGATTTGTCTACCGATCCCGAGGCGAGGCGGCCGTCGGCCAGCACTGCGAGTGCAGAGACCCAGCCCGTGTGCCCCTCGAGCGTCGCCTCGCACGTTCCGGAGGTCGCGTTCCAGAGTTGGATCGTACCCTCCGACCCCGAAACGAGGCGGCCGTCGGCCAGAACCGTGAGTTCAGTGACCTCGCCCACGTGCCCATCGAGCGTCGCCTCGCAAGCGCCGGAGCTCGTGTTCCAAAGCTTGATCAAGCTGTCGGCTGACCCCGAGGCGAGGCGGCCGTCGGCCAGAACCGCCAGCGCAGAGACCGAGTCCGTGTGCCCTTCAAGCGTCGCCTCGCAAGCGCCAGAGGTCGCGTTCCAGAGCTTGATCGTGGCGTCGATGGACCCAGTGGCGGCGCGGCCGTTGGCCAGCGCCGCGAGTGCAGTGATTCGGCCCTTGTGTCCCTCGAGCGTCTCGTCGCACGCGCCGGAGCTCGCATTCCAGAGCTTGAGCGTGTAGACCCGCGATCCCCAGGCGAGGCGGCCGTCCGCCAGCACCGCGAGGGCAGTGACCCCAGACGTGTGCTCCTCGAGCGTCGCCTCGCAAGCGCCGGAGGTCGCGTTCCAGAGCTTGATCGTGCGGTCCGCCGACCCTGAGGCGAGGCGGCCGTCGGCGAACACCGCCAGTGCAGCAACCCAGTCGGTGTGCCGTTCGACCGGCTCCTCGCAGGCGCCGGAGCTCGAATTCCAGAGCTTGACCGTGCGGTCCGCCGACCCTGAGGCGAGGCGGCCGTCCGCCAGCACCGCGAGGGCAGTGACCCCAAACGAGTGCTCCTCGAGCGTCGCCTCGCAAGCGCCGGAACTCGCGCTCCAGAGCGCGATCATGCCGTCCCCCGACCCCGAGGCGAGGCGGCCGTCGGCCAGCGCCGCGAGTGCGGTGACCGAGTCCGTGTGTTGCTCGAACGTCGCCTCGCAAGCACCAGAGCACGTGTTCCAAAGCTGGATCGTGTGGAACCCCGACCCCGAGGCGAGACGGCCGTCGGCCAGCACCGCGAGTGCGGTGACCTTGCCCGTGCGCCCCTCGAGCGTCGCCTCGCAGGCACCGGAGTTCGCGTTCCAGAGCTTGATTTTGGCGTCGGTGGACCCCGAGGCGAGGCGGCCGTCGGCCAGCACCGCGAGTGCAGAGACCGAGTCCGTGTGTTGCTCGAACGTCGCCTCGCAAGCGCCAGAGCTCGTGTTCAAGAGCCTAATCGTGCCTTCCTCCGATCCCGAGGCAAGGCGGCCGTCGGCCAACGCCGCGAGCGCAGTGACCTCGCCCACGTGTCCCTCGAGCGTCGCCAGGCACGCACCGGAGTTCGCGTTCCAGAGCTTGATTTTGGCGTCGGTGGACCCCGAGGCGAGGCGGCCGTCGGCCAACGCCGCGAGTGCAGTCACTCCAAGTGTGTGCCCCTCGAGCGTCGCCTCGCACGCACCGGAGCTCGTGTTCCATAGCTTGATCGTGCCGTCCTCAGACCCCGAGGCAAGGCGGCCGTCGGCCAGCAGCGCGAGTGCAGTGACCCCGTGCGTGTGCCCCGCGAGCGTTCGCAGCAGCGACTCGGAGGCGAGCAGGCTCGGCGTTAGCGGGCGCAGTCCCCGACGCACTCGAATATGTTCCTCGGCTCGCTCGCAGAGACTCACCAGTTCTGACTCGGAACGACGCTGCAACCGGCCGAGTAGCTGCGAAGCGAGGAAATCAGCGCCATTCCAATCGCTTCCTTCATGGCCCAGCACATGCGCAGCATGACGGAGCGCCCGTTCCAGAGCCGAAAGCTCTGGCGTCGCTTCAAGGTCGGCCCAATCGCCGAGCAATGCGTCGATGCCGGCCGCGCGCAGCCGCGCGTCGAGCCAGCGGAAGTCGAATAGCAGCTTCGGAAAGGCCGACCTGCGCTCCTCATTTGTCATATGCGCACCGAGATGCCGCGCCAGGTACTCCGACTCGTGGGCACGATCCGCAGCGACCTCTCTGCGCGCCCAGGACGAAATCGTTCCCTCCGCGACACCTGCGTCTACCGTAAAGCGACCCGCGCGCGGATAGCCGTCATCGTTCTCCTCGGTCAGCCACTGCGCGAGCGAGAGGTGATCGAAGGCGTAGCGCTTGCTTCGCGAGATCAGAAAGTCCTCGAGCTTCGCGAGCGCGTCACGAACTTGCGACTCGGGCGCGCCAATCGCCGCCGCAAGGTCCGCCCGCGCCATCGGCTCGCGCTTGACGCAGAGCACGCCGAGCAGCGGGCGCACGGGCTCGTAGTCATCCTCCTCCGGAAAGCGCCGCTCGAACGCATCGAAATAAAACGCGTCCATTCCGGGCGGCAGCGCCTTCAATCGATCCGTTGGGAGTGCACCCGACTCGAGATCGTTCAGCACGCGAACGGCGTAGAGAAACTTGCCGCCGCTTTGATTCGCATCTGAGAGGAGCGCGGCAACCTCGCTCCCGCGCAGCGGCCCCTTCGCGAGCACGGACGAGAGAGCCGGCTCTGAGCAGCGCGCGTCGGCGTAGCTGCGGATGTCGTCGAGATTTCGGACGTTCTCCGCGTTAAGGGTCGCGGTACGGAATGCCTGCTGCACGGGTTGCAGCACTTCGTGCCGACGCCGGCTCGTCGCGAGAACCTTCAGCCACGCGGGCATTCGCTTCACGCGGCCCGCGAGGAGACGGACGATGGTTGTTACGCGGACGCTCCCTGCCGACTGCTCCCAATCGAGCGACTCATCGAGCGCGTCGACGAGCAGCACAAGCAGCGCAGCGGGCGCGTTTATCGCGTTGAGGGGCGAGACGACGGCGCGCTCGAACGCGCTTGCGGGATCGCCCTGCGCGCGATCGAGCCAGTCGCGCGCTTCGGGGTCGTTCTCGACCGCTGCCTTGTAGTCGGACAGAACGTGTGCAAGTTGCGCCGCGACACTGCGGACGAAGGTCGCAGGGTTCAGCGTCTCCGTAGTGTCGTGATGGCAGAAGTGATGTGCGCCGATCGGCACGCCGTGGCTGCTGCTCGCAAGCTCCGCCATGAATGCCGACTTGCCAACACCGAAGTCGGCGCAGATCAGCAACGCCTGCGGACCGTCGGTGTTGCCATACCAGTCGCGTACTTCTTCGAACAACCATTTGCGGCCCACGAAGCCGCGGCGCTTTTCCTTGACGTAACCGGAGAAGTTCCAAGGGCGTGGCCAATTCCAGCTTTGTGCCGAAGAAGGCGCTAAGGCTTGCTGTGGCTGCGCAGCTTGGCCCGCCTCTCGCGCTGCTTCGAGCCGAGCGCCGACAAAGAATTCGAGGTGCTTCTCGACCAGCTGCCCGAAAGCCGTTGGATTTGCATACGCGTTGAACCCGCTCGCAAGCGATCCGTCGGGGTTCACGAACCGCTGGAAGAACGCCTCGACTGCCTCGTACGCGTTGCGCTTCTTCTCGTACTCAGGGTCTTTGAGTCGGATGACCGGTTCCTCGGTGCGCCGGTAGATCCAGATCGCTTTGCTCGCCTGCTGCGCGTCCTCCAGCTCCCAGACCGTTCCTGACTCGTATCGCGTGCCGTCCTCGCGTGTGACGTCAGCCGGCAGCGGCGTGCCGAGCCTGCTCCACAACAGCGCAATAGTGAGATCGCAGTCGGATGGTCGACCGGAGTAGCGGTTGACCGAGGACTGCGGAGTCTCGGTCGCACTCATCGGCGCGGGCGAATCCGGGTCGTCATAGGTGATGACCTCGAAGCTCACACGTCCCTTGAGCAACGGCTGGCGGGCGACTGCGTCGATCACTTCGCGCGCGATGCGCCGCTCCTC
The DNA here is from genome assembly GCA_963735955.1 of uncultured beta proteobacterium. GTDB lineage: Bacteria > Pseudomonadota > Gammaproteobacteria > Burkholderiales > Burkholderiaceae_F > CAVTND01. Next base: position 53,221 of record CAVTND010000025.1, read on the forward strand.
GGCAACATCGCCGGGCGAGGACAGGAATACGCGAAGGTGGAGCGGATCACCACGGGTCATGACAGACGACCGCTTCAGAGGATTCTTAATCTACCTGCCACTGTGAAGCCTATGGCGGCCTTTCTTCAGAATTCTGGAGTATGAGGCGGTCATGCCCGCACGTGTGGCAAACGGTCTTGAGCATCGGCGCGCAGCGGTTAGATCCACCGACCCAAACGAGGCAACTGTCAACAACGCGCCGGTCGTTCGCAAGTTTGTGTGCCGGGCCCACGACCGCGAACTCGCCGATTTCAGCACTTACGCGAAATACATGACCTGCAGCACGGCACTGTTCGATCAGCGGGATCGGCACACGGCGCTGGGCACGCTGCTTGGTGTCGATCCGGGCCGGCTATTTGAGAGGAATGCTTGACTGCACGACATTCTCGGGCTTGCCATTCGGTGGCTGACCAGGCAAGGCAAGCGATCAACTGAGACCCGCGGCCCGAACCAGGGAGAACTAGCCTGGCTCCACGTAAGTGAAGAAAATGTTTGGCGACAAACTCTCAACCGGGCTTAAGGTCGACAAGATGCCATCGGGCGCCAGCGTGACTTCTCGTGGCAAAGGGCTGCTGGAAGGAGCCAAAGCGAAAGTGCCTCCGCGCAGGACGTTGGGCGGCAGGGTATTTGAAAGGTCGATGTTGCCCTGAAAGCCAGCGATGAAATACAGCGGCGACGGATCCCACACGGCAGGCGCCGCAAGCGCTGTCGGCGGGGTTCCGGCCGGAGCCGCTGATCCACCGCAACCAAGCAAGCCTACACCGCCCGCCCCGGAGATCCCCGCCACAATCAGAAACTGCCTGCGCTCCATCCCTGCCTTTGTTGCTGTGATACCAGAGCTGCCTGATCAAAGGCGGCAATCCTAGCCTTGCTTTGATGAGGCTTCGTGTGGCGAAGTTCCGATCTTCATACCCTTGTCTTCGTCATTGCCTCGGCCCGGCCGCCGTCTCGTCGTATTCTCCCCCTGTCCAACTCAACCGCGTGCCGCAGGAGTAGGCCGGCTCTACGACTCCCGTGGCTCCGGACTTGAATCGGATACAAGCTCGGCATCCCGCCCGGCGCGCACTGTGGTTCGCTTAGGCCGCGCCACCGAGTCCGAGATAGCTTTCGGCAACCCGCCGATCGGTCGCAAGTTCACGCGCGGGTCCATCGAGCGCGATCTCGCCGGTTTCCAGCACGTAGGCATGGTCGGCGATCTGCAGCGCCGCCCGCGCGTTCTGCTCGACCAGCAGGATCGAAACTCCGCGCCGCTTGAGTTCGACGATGATGTGGAAGATCTCGCGCACAATCAGCGGCGCGAGGCCAAGCGAGGGCTCGTCCAGCATCAGCAGGCGCGGTCGGGCCATCAGCGCGCGGCCGACCGCAAGCATCTGCCGTTCGCCTCCCGACAGGGTCCCTGCCAGCTGCGCCCGCCGCTCCTGCAGCCGGGGAAACAAGGCGAAAACCTCGCTCATGGTCGTGCCGTGATCGCGCACGCCACTGCGGTAGCGCTGGAATGCGCCGAGCAGCAGGTTGTCCTCGACACTCATCTCGGCGAACAACTCGCGCTTTTCCGGCACCAGCGTCATGCCGAGCTTGACCTTGTCTTCGACCGTGGCCATGGTCCGCGTGCCGTCGAACTGAATGTGTCCGCGCGCCTCGCCATTGGCGGGCAATACGCCCATGATCGCGGCCAACAGCGTGGTCTTGCCCGCCCCGTTCGGGCCGATGACGGTCACGATCTGACCGCGTTCCACGGTGAGGCTGGCGTTGTGCAGGGCCTCGACCTTGCCGTAGGCCACCGAGACGTCGCGCACCTCGAGCAGGCGATCGCTCATGCCGCATCCTTTTCGTCGACGCCACCGAGGTAGGCCTCGAGGACGCGCGGATCGCGCTGCACGTCTCGCGGCAGGCCGGCGGCAATCTTCTGTCCGAAGTCCATGACCGATACACGATCGACCAGGCCCATCACGAAGTCCATGTCGTGTTCGACCAGCAGGATCGCCATCCCTTCTGCTTTCAGTTTTCGCAGCAGTTCTGCCAGGGCTCGTTTCTCGAGATAGCGCAGGCCCGCCGCAGGCTCGTCGAGCAGCAGCAGGCAGGGGTCCGATGCAAGCGCTCGCGCAATTTCCAACAGTCGCTGCTTGCCGAGCGGCAGTGAGCCGGCCGCATCAAACATGTGATCGGCGAGGCCGACGCGTTCGATCTGCCGCGCCGCTTCGGTGAGCAGACGCGCTTCCTGCCGTCGGTCTAGGCGCCAGGCCGCGGCAAACACGCCGCTCATGAGACTCGGCTTGGAGCGCCGGTGTGCGCCGATCGCGACGTTGTCGAGCACGCTCATCTGCGGCAACAGTCGTACGTGCTGGAAAGTGCGTGACAGGCCGAGCTTTGCGATGTCCCGCGAGATCATGCCCGCCACCTCGCGACCGCGAAAACGCACGCTACCGGAGCTTGGCTCCAACACGCCCGAAATCAGATTGAACATCGTGCTCTTGCCGGCACCGTTGGGACCGATCAGTGCGGCGATCTCGCCTGCGGCGACCTGGATATCCATTTCATTGACTGCGACCAGACCTCCGAAGCGCCGGGTCGCGCCGCGAACTTCGAGCAGCACTGCGCCGGCCGCCGGCACCGAGTCACGATCAAGCGCCGGCGCGGCCGGAACGACGCTGCGCTGGCCACGCGCAATCGACACGCGCCGTGCGATCGCGGCCCACAGGCCGTCCGGTGCACGCTGAAGGATGACCACCATCAGCACTCCGAACACGATGACCTCGAAATTGCCGGCCTGGCCGACGATCGCCGGCAGGATGTCCTGCAACCACTGCTTGGACACGGTGATGACCGTGGCACCCAGCAACGCGCCCCAGACATGACCGGCGCCACCGACCACTGCCATGAACAGGTACTCGATGCCCATGGGCAGCGAAAATGGCGTCGGATTGACGAAGCGCTGCATGTGCGCATAGAGCCAACCCGATGCGCTGGCCATCAAGGCCGCCAGCACGAAGGCCACCATGCGCGACGCCGCGGTATTGACCCCCATGGCCTCGGCCATGATGCGACCGCCCTTGAGAGCGCGGATCGCGCGGCCTTCGCGCGAGTCGAGCAGGTTGCTGGTGGTCACTACTCCCAGCAACAGGAAAGCCCAGATCAGCCAGTAGATCTGGCGGCCGGATTCTAGGCTGATGCCGAACAGCGTGATTGGCGGGATGCCGGTCAGTCCCGTGTGGCCGCCAAGCGTCGATGAAGTACCGAAGTAAAACGACAGGCTGATTCCCCAGGCGATGGTGCCCAACGGCAGATAGTGACCGGAGAGCTTGAGCGTCAGCGAGCCGAGACCGATGGCGACCACCAGCGACAGCAGCAGTCCGGCTATCAAGGTCAGCCACGGCGAGACACCAATCCACGCGAGCCAGCCCGGCAAATCCGTCACGGTCGTCAGCACCGCAGTCGTGTAGGCGCCCAACCCGACGAAGGCCGCCTGGCCGAACGAGGTCAGGCCACCAACTCCGGTGAGCAGCACCAGACCGAGTGTGACAAGCGCGTACAGCCCAATGTAATTGGCCAGCGTAATCGTGAACTCAGGCAGCACGAACGGCGCCATGCCTGCGAAGGCCAGGAACGCGATCTGCAGCAGCCGCCTGTTCATGTTGGTGGCCGTGCGGGTCTCATTCGTCCTCCTCGATCGAGTGCTTCCTGATCGAGCGCCAGATCAACACCGGGATGATCAGCGTGAAGACGATCATTTCCTTGTAGGCGCTGGCCCAGAACGACGAGTAAGCCTCCAGCAGGCCCACCAGGAGAGCGCCCGCCGCGGCCACCGGATAACTGGCCAGGCCACCGATGATCGCGCCGACGAATCCTTTCAGGCCGATCAGGAAGCCTGTGTCGTAGTAGATGGTGGTGATCGGCGCGATGAGGATGCCGGAAAATGCACCGATCAAGGCACAGAGAAGGAATGAGAGCTTGCCAGCAAACTCGGTTGGGATTCCCATCAGCCGCGCGCCGGTGCGATTGATCGCCGTCGCGCGCAGCGCCTTGCCGTAGAAACTGCGCTCGAAGAACAGATAGAGCAACACGATCAGCGTCGCCGAGCAGGCGACCACCCAAAGTGTCTGGGCACTTGCAGTGAGCACGCCGACTTCGATCGTGCCGTCCGAAAATGGCGGCGTGCGCGAGCCCTCGGCGCCGAACGCCACCAGTCCAAGACCCACCATGGCGAGGTGCACCGCCACAGAAACGATCAGCAGATTCAACACCGGAGCCTCGGCGATCGGCTGGAACGCGAGCCGATAGATCATTGGTCCCAGCGGCACTACGATCGCCAGCGCGAGCAGGATCTGCAGCGGCATCACCAGCGCTTGCGCCGTGCCGAACTTCAGCATTCCCAGCAAAAGCAGTGGATACGCAAGGTTCCAGGCCAGCATCGCCGGAACACGGCGCCAATTTCGAGTTCGCGCGGCCGCGATCAGCTCGACACCAGCGACCAGGGCGCCCGCAAGAATCAGCAGGCCGACCGTTCCGGGTATCCGACCGGCCTGCAGGGCCACCAGCGTAAGGGCGCCGTAGGCAACGAACTCGCCTTGCGGAATGAAGATGACGCGTGTGACGGCGAAGGCGAGCACCAGCGCCAGAGCAAGCAGGGCGTAGATCGCGCCATTGGTGATGCCGTCCTGCGCGAGCAGGAGGGCGATGTCCAGATTCATGCAGCGCGAGTGTACGCAGAGGGTACGTCGGGACCACTACTGTTCTGTACGCGGATCACGGAGCTGCGCGGCGGCCGTTCAAGTGCCGCTTACCGAAGTTGGGGATTGCTGGACTACCGAAGCGCGCGCATCGTTTCGTCGCCCGCCACCTCGACGGACATCAGAGAGGGAGATCGCAATGGCTACTGCACGTCGTTCGGATGTGGTTGCAATTGGAACGTTGTCGAAGTCGATCAGCAAGGCAGTTGCTCTCGCTGCGAAGCGCCATGATGTCGTCTTTGGCCCGGACAATCTGATCGTCAACTGGGAAATCCTTGGCCGCATCCTGCGCGAGATGAACCTTGCCGGCCGCGACACGCGGCTCGACGTCGCGACGACAGTGCTGAAGAACATTCCGGGCGCGCGGGGCCAGCCGGTGGTGACCCGGTTCGGCAAGGACATCCTGGTCGGTTACATCGAGCGCGTCGGCAATCAGGTTCGGTTCTAGGTTCCACCATGCCCGCAGGCTTGACTGAAGGCCCGGGTACAGGCCGTGGCTACGACTGTCCGAGCGCTCAGCCCGACATGGAGGGCGCTCGGCCGTTCGGAGTTATTTCCGGAACGGTCGGGGAAACACGCATCGCGTTCTTCAAGAAGTCGGCGCTCGATGGATTCGACTGGCGGGACCAGTTCTCGACGACTGACGCGACACGGGTCTTTCGATTCGGCGCGCGTTGCGAGGAGCATCGGTGCAGCCACTTCAACGGCTCAACGTGTTCGCTGGGTGCGCGCGTCAAGGAAGGGCTCCCCGCCGTGGTCGATGCTCTGCCAAGCTGTTTGATCCGGCCGAAATGTCGCTGGTACGCCGAACAGGGCGGCGAAGTCTGCCTGCGGTGCCCTCAGGTCGTCACGATGATTCCGCAAGCAGAATCGACGCTCAACGCCGTCGCCGCCGTGCGGTGAGTCCGCCGCGAATCGCAGCTTATTTCTTTGCTGCCGGCGCTGCCGCCGGTGGCGGTGCGGGTGGAGCAATGGGCGCGTCCGCATTCCAGGTATCGCGGATGTAGAGCCACTTTCCGTCCTTCTTGCGAGAGACCGAGAGAAACTTGCCGGTCTCGACGACGGCGCCCTTCACGGTGACTTTATACGTACCTGATTCCCAACCCATGGCGCCTGAGACACCGACATCGGTTTTGGGATCGACAACAAAGACCGCACCGGCGGCTTTCGAGGCAGCGATGTCCTTGGTGAAAAATTCCAGAATCGCCGCCCGTCCGCGGACGCCCGCCGCGCCCGGTGGCAGTAGAAGAGCGTCTTCGGCGTACTGCGCGGCCACCGCTTTCGCGTCTCCACCGTTGTACGCCTTCTCCCAGCTTGCGGTTTGTGCGCGGATGGCAGCCTCATCCGCACTCGCCGCTGAGGCGGCGTGCGCAAGACTCACCATAGCGCTCACCAATGCGACGATTCCAGCAGTACGCCACGACGACTTCTTGTATCGATTCATTCACACTTCCCCGTTGAGTTTTGATTTGACAGTAGCCCGGACCGCGTCGCCAAGCGCCTCCGATCCTACTTCTGCAGCACCCAGGTGCCGTCCTTGATCTGAACCATGACGGCAGCGCGCTGATCGAGGCCGAGGTGATCCTTCGGGCTCATGTTGAAGATGCCATGCGCACCGGCCGCGTTCTGCACGCCTTCCAGCGCGTCACGCAAGGCAGCGCGGAACTCCTTCGTGCCCGGCTGGCCCTTCTTCAGGGCGATCGGAATCGCGACCTGAAGCAGCACGGCAGTGTCCCAGGCGTGCGCGCCGAAGGTCGAGACGCTGCCCTTGCCGTGCACCGCCTCATAGGCAGCGATATACGCCAGCGCGCTCTTCTTGACCGGGTGGTCATTCGGCAGTTGCGCGGCAACCAGGACCGGTCCGGCCGGCAGGAAGGTACCTTCGCAGTCCTTGCCGCAGACGCGCAGGAAGTCGTTGTTGGCCACGCCATGGGTCTGATAGATCTTGCCGGCGTAACCGCGCTCCTTCAGCGTCTTTTGGGGCAAGGCAGCCGGCGTGCCGGCGCCGGCGATCAGAATGGCATCGGGCTTGGCCGCCATCAGCTTCAGCACCTGTCCTGTGACCGAAGTGTCATTGCGCTGGAAACGCTCGTTGGCGACGATCTTCAGTCCGCGCGTTTCGGCAATCTTGCTGAACTCGCTCCACCATCCTTCGCCGTAGGCGTCGGCAAAGCCGATGAAGCCGACGGTCTTGATGCCCTGGTCAAGCATGTGGCCGACGATGACGAGCGCCATCTGCTGGTCGTTCTGCGGTGTCTTGAACACCCAGCGTTTCTTGGCGTCGACCGGCTCGATGATGCGGGCCGAGGCAGCCATCGCGATCATCGGTGTTTCGCTTTCGGCCACGACATCGATCATCGCCAGCGAGTTCGGGGTTATGGTCGAACCCACGATGACATCGACCTTGTCTTCGGAGATCAGCTTGCGGGTGTTCTTGACCGCGGTCGTCGTATCCGATGCGTCATCGAGCACGATGAACACCACCTTGCGCCCGCCGATTGTCTGAGGCAACAGGGGGAAGGTGTTGCGTTCCGGGATGCCGAGCGAGGCGGCCGGCCCGGTGGCCGACACCGTAACCCCGACCTTGACGTTCTGCGCAAGTGCCACACCGGCGCACAGTACGGCTGCGGCCGTGGCAAGAATCTTCATGGCGTGTTTCATCTGTCTCCTCGTTTCTGTCATTTGACGTGCGCTTGGTGCGTCCCACCCTGGAATCGGCAGGCGCATCAGACCAAATTCAGACCCGTTCAACAAGCAGGGCAATCCCCTGCCCGACCCCGATGCACATGGTGGCGAGCGCATAGCGACCATCGACCTGCTTCAGTTGGCGCGCCGCTGTCAGCGCGATCCGCGCACCCGAAGCGCCCAGCGGATGCCCAAGCGCAATGGCGCCGCCGTTCGGATTGACCTGCGCGGCGTCATCCGGCAGGCCAAGCCGGCGCGTCACTGCGAGGGCCTGGGCCGCAAAAGCCTCGTTCAGTTCGATGACGTCGATATCGCTGATCTTCAGTTGATGCCGTGCGAGCAATTTCTGAACCGCCGGCGCCGGTCCGATTCCCATGATGCGCGGCGGCACCCCGGCCGTGGCCGCGCCTGCGATGCGGGCGATCGGTGTCAGCCCGTACCTGCCGGCCGCATGTCCGTTGGCGATCAGAAGCGCCACCGCGCCGTCGTTGATGCCCGAGGCGTTGCCTGCGGTCACCGTGCCATCGGGCCTCACCACAGGCTTGAGTTTCGCCAGGGCTTCGAGCGTGGTCGCACGCGGATGCTCATCGACCGCAATAACGGTGTCGCCCTTCTTTCCGGACAGGGTCACGGCAACGATCTCACCGACGAAGTAGCCATGCGCCTGCGCCGCCGCGCAGCGCGACTGCGAACGCAGTGCAAAGGCGTCCTGGTCGGCGCGCGCAATGCCGAATTCGGCGGCAACGTTTTCTGCTGTTTCTGGCATCGAGTCGATTCCGAACTCGGCATTGAGCCGGGCGTTGACGAAGCGCCAGCCGAGCGTGGTGTCATAGACTGCATTGCCGCGCGAGTACGCCGAGTCGGCCTTGGGCATCACGAAGGGCGCGCGTGTCATGCCCTCGACGCCGCCCGCAATCATCAGTTCCGCTTCGCCGGCGGCAATGGCCCGTGCGCAGATTGCCAGCGCATCGAGGCTGGAGCCGCAAAGACGATTGACCGTGGCTGCGGGCACTGAGTCCGGCAGTCCCGCCAGCAGCACTGCCATGCGGGCAACGTTCCGGTTGTCTTCACCCGCCTGATTGGCGCAGCCGAAGTACACATCGTCGACCGCGGCCCAATCGAGACTCGAATGGCGGGCGATCAGCGCCTTCAGTGGAAGCGCAGCCAGGTCATCTGTGCGCACTCCGGCGAGGGCTCCGCCATAGCGGCCAATCGGAGTGCGCAGGCCATCGCAGAGAAAGACTTCGTTCATGCGCTCGCCTTCATTGAACCAGCAGTCCGGGCGGTCCGTGCCGGCCGAGCTTTCCTGAAATGGTTCGGCGCCCGCACGCGGCCGACTCCGCCGAGAAACAGATCCGCCACCACCGGCGCCATGTCTGCGTAGCTCAGCGGTCCCTGTTCCTTGAACCAGGTGAAGGTCCAGTTGATCATGCCGAACAGGATCATCGTCAGGGGCTTGACCATGCTCGCGCGATCGATTCCAGGTGCCAGCCGCGCGATCACATCGGCAAATCCCTGCACTACACGTCGCTCACGGGCCCGGACGCGCGTCCTGTGAGTCCGGCCCAGATACTTGACGTCCTGCACCAGCACGCGATGGCGAGCCGCTGAATGCTCATACTCGGCCATGAAGGCCTCGATCAGGCGGCGCAGCTGGGCCGCCGCCGGCAAGGCGCTCGGCGGTGACCTCGTCGACGATCGAGTTCAGCCCTTCGACGTAGCTCTCCGCGATATCCGCGAGCAGATGCTCCTTGTCGCGGTAGTAGTGGTACATCAGCGCCTTCGACACACCGCAGGCGCGGGCGAGATCGGCGACCGATGCGGAGGCATAGCCCCGGTCGGCGAACAGCTGGGTGGCCGCATCGCGGATCGCCGCGCGCTGCGATTCGAAACTTGCTGCCTTCGAGCGGGCCACCTGGTCACCTCTGGTCGTAGGAAATGACGACCCGCTCAGTCAGCGGGTACGCCTGGCAGGTCAGGATGAAACCCTGCGCGACTTCGTGCGGCTCGAGCGCGTAGTTCTTCGCCATCCGGACCTCGCCTTCGAGCAGCCTGGCGCGGCAGGTACTGCACATGCCGCCCTTGCAGGAAAACGGCAGATCGAGACCGGCAGCCCGGCCCGCGTCGAGGATCGAATGCTGGCCACGATGAAAATCGACGTCGCGCCGAACCCCGTCGAGCACCAGGCTCAGGCGGGCTTCGGCGGCCTCGGTGTCATCGACAACCGCGGCCGCGGCTCCCGGCACACCAAAGCGCTCGACATGCACATGCGCAGGCTCCATGCCGAGATCGATCAACGCGAGCTCGACCTCGTCGATCATCGTCGACGGCCCGCAGATGAAGGCCTCGTCGATTGTTTCGACCGGAATCAGGATAGCCAGCAGCGCGCGCACCTTGTCGCGATCGATGCGGCCGTTGAACATTTCCACGTCCTGTTCCTCGCGCGAGAACACGTTGATCAGGGCAAAGCGCGCCAGATAGCGATCCTTGAGGTCCTCGAGTGTCTCGTGAAACATCACACCGGCCTGGCGACGATTGCCGTAGACCAGGGTGAAGCGCGAGTGCGGTTCGCGCGCTCAGGGTGGTGCGGATCAGCGACAGCACCGGCGTGATCCCGCTGCCGGCGACGAAGGCCAGGTAGTGCTTGGCATTCCCGGCAGCGAGCGGTGTGTGAAAGCCTCCTTCGGGCGTCATGACGTCGATCACGTCGCCCGCTTTCAGCGCCTCGTTGACCCAGATCGAGAACCGCCCGCCCGGTACTTTCTTCACCGCGACTCGCAGCTCTCCATCGTCCACGCCTGAGCAGATCGAATACGAACGCCGCAGTTCTTCGCCTTCCAGGTTCACGCGCAGGCCAAGGTGCTGACCCTGGACAAAGCGATATTCCGAGGCGAGCGTCGGCGGCACGGCGAACGCCATGCTGACGCAGTCCGGGGTTTCGCGCCGGACATCGGCGATACGCAAGGAATGGAACTTCGGTGTCATGCGATCACAGCGGCTTGAAGTATTCGAAGGGTTCGCGGCAAGCACGGCAGCGGTACAGGGCCTTGCATGGCGTAGCGCCGAACTGCGACAGTCGTTCGGTGTCATGGCTGCCACAGCGCGGGCAATCGATGCGCGGCCGTTCGTTGCGCGAAATGAAGCTCATCGTCTGCTCGCCTTCAGCCGGCGGCGCACCGGGCGGGGCGATGCCATAGTCACGCAGGCGAGCGCGGGCACGGGCATCGATCCAGTCGGTCGTCCAGGGCGGCGCCAGCTGTGTTTTCACCGTCACCGACGACGCGCCTGCTGCGGTCAGTGCAGCGCGTATCGATCGCTCGATCATCTCGGTGGCCGGGCAGCCGGAATAGGTCGGCGTGACCACCACTTCAACCGCGGCGCCATCGCACCGAACAGCTCTCACGATGCCGAGTTCAGTCACGGAAATCACCGGAATTTCCGGATCCGGAATACGCCCAAGCACCTCCCAGGCGGTGCGCGCGTCCAACCTGGTCGCGATACTCATCACCAGTTCCCGCCGGGATAGGTTCGCTGCAGGAACTGCATCTCAGCCAGCAGATGTCCCATGTGCTCGCTGTGCATGCCGAACTTGCCCGCGCGTAAGGAATGGCGTCGGCGCCGGTACCTTAAGAGTTGCCACGTCCAGCACCGGGCGGATCGCCTTCTCCCATGCCGGGGCCAGCGAAGTCCAGGCCGGCCCGATGTTCGCATCGAACGCCGCCTCGTCAGTGGGCGAACGCGCGAAGAACTCGGCGCAGTACGGCCACAGAAACTCGAGGGCACGCTGGGTCCGCGCATGCGATTCGTCGGTGCCGTCGCCCAGGCGCACCGTCCAGTCAGCCGCGTGCTGCACGTGATAGCTGGTCTCCTTCAGACTCTTGCCGGCAATCGCCGCAAGCTGGGCATCACTGGATGAGGCCAGGCCGCGCCAGAGTTCCGCCTGAAACGAGGTCACCAGCAGATTGCGAACGATCGTGCGACCGAAATCTTCATTCGGCAGTTCGACGATCGTGAGGTTCAGATACTGCGATTCGGTCCGCAGGAAGGCGAGCTGGTCCTCGTCGTGGCCTGCTCCCTCCAGCGCGGCGCCATGGCTCAGCAGCAATCGAGCCTGGCCAAACAGATCGAGAGCGATATTCGTCAGGGCAATGTCTTCTTCGACCACCGGGCCGTGACCGCACCACTCCGCCAGGCGCTGGCCAAGGATCAACGAGGTATCGGCGATACGCAGCACGTACTCGAGGTGAGCGGTGCGAGTCGCCACGACGGCATTCATCGGCGCGTCCTCACATGTGATTGACTTCATCGGGCAGCGAATAAAAGGTTGGATGCCGATAGATCTTGTCCGCGGCCGGATCGAACATCTCGGGCTTGGCGTCGGGGTCGCTTGCCACGATCTGATCGGCACGGACCACCCAGATGCTGACGCCTTCCAGACGGCGGGTGTAGACATCGCGCGCAGCCTTCAGTGCCATCGCGCTGTCCGCTGCGTGGATGCTGCCGCAGTGCTTGTGGTCGAGACCGTTGCGGCTGCGAATGAAGACTTCCCACAGGGGCCATTCGCGGCTGGTTATCGTCATCACGGATCCTTTTCAGTTTCGCTGCAGTTCACGCTCTTGTGCATACCATTTGGCGAATGGCCGCAGGCAGTATGTAGCTGCAAGGGGGCGGCTGCCCCCTTGGAACCCCGCAAGAACCAATGCGAAGTGGCTTCATGCGGCGATGCGATCGCTGCGTCGCTGTTTGTCGGCGTGTGCCAGCGCGGCTTCGCGCACCCAGGCGCCGTCGTCCCAGGCCTGCACGCGGTCTGCGAGGCGCTCGCGGTTGCACTGGCCGTGGCCGTTGACCACGTTCCAGAATTCGTCCCAGTCGATGGACGCCGAAGTCCCAGTGTCCGGATTCGCCGCGCTTCGGGTTCCACTTGAGCTGCGGATCGGGCAGCGAAACCCCGAGCACCTTCGCCTGCGGCACGGTGGCGTCGACAAACTTCTGTCGCAAGTCGTCGTTGCTGATGCGCTTGATGCCCCACTTGGTCGAGTCGCCGGAGTGGGTCGAGTCCTTGTCGTGCGGGCCGAACATCATCAGCGCCGGCCACCACCAGCGATCGACCGCGTCCTGCACCATCGCCCGCTGTTCGGCAGTGCCTTTCATCATCGTCAGCAGCAAGTCATAGCCCTGGCGCTGGTGAAAGGATTCTTCCTTGCAGATGCGGATCATCGCGCGCGCATAGGGGCCATAGGAGCAGCGGCATAGCGGAATCTGGTTCATGATCGCCGCACCGTCGACCAGCCAGCCGATGACGCCGATGTCGGCCCAGCTCAGGGTCGGATAGTTGAATATCGACGAGTACTTCGCCTTGCCCGAGTGCAGCGCTTCGATCAGCTCGTCACGCGCAACGCCGAGGGTTTCGGCGGCGGCGTACAGATACAGCCCGTGACCGGCCTCGTCCTGCACCTTGGCGAGCAGGATGCACTTGCGCTTGAGCGTGGGCGCCCGAGTGATCCAGTTGCCCTCCGGCAGCATGCCGACGATTTCCGAATGCGCATGCTGCGAAATCTGCCGGATCAGGGTCTTGCGATAGCCCTCGGGCATCCAGTCCTTGGCCTCGATGAATTCGCCGCGTGCGAGCTTGGCGTCGAACTCGGCCTCGTACGCGGTCTCCTGCAAGGACTTCGGGCCGCGTGGCGACTCGTTGCGGTCGCCCGACGGGATATCCATCGCCTGCGTGTACATCGTGTTTCCCTTCTCCGTTACTTCGGCCGCCGGTCGATGATCCGCTTGGCTTTGCCGATCGAGCGCTCGATCGCCATCGGCAACGCGAGGTTCACGGTGGCGGAAATTCCGACGTAGGCCTTGATCGCGTGCTCGAGTTTCTGCGCTGCGGCGTGCCGCGCATCCTGACTGCCCTTGGCCAGCCCCGACCCCATCTCGACATGCACGGTCAGCTCGTCGAGGTTGCCGGGCCGTGTTACTTCAAGCATGTAGTAGGGTTCGAGCTCCGGCTGCTTGAGGATCAGTTCCTCGACCTGGGTCGGGAACAGGTTCACGCCACGGACGATCAGCATGTCATCCGAGCGGCCGGTGATCTTCTCGATGCGCCGCATGCTGCGGGCGCTCGGCGGCAGCAGGCGGGTCAGATCGCGCGTGCGATAGCGGATCATCGGCAGCGCTTCCTTGGTGAGCGAAGTGAACACCAGTTCGCCCTTCTCGCCTTCGGGCAGCACCTCGCCGCTCACCGGGTCGATGATCTCCGGATAGAAGTGATCCTCCCAGACCGTGAGCCCGTCCTTGGTTTCGATGCACTCCTGTGCCACACCCGGTCCGATGATCTCCGACAGTCCGTAAATGTCGATCGCATCCAGCGAGGTCTTGGCCTCGATCGCCGTGCGCATGGCCGGTGTCCACGGCTCGGCACCGAAGATGCCGATCTTCAGCGAGCAGGTCTTCGGGTCGACGCCCTGCTTTTCCATCTCTTCGACAATCGCCAGCATGTACGAGGGCGTGACCATGATGATGTCGGGCCTGAAGTCGACGATGATCTGCACCTGTCGCTCGGTCATGCCGCCTGATATCGGGATCACCGTGCAACCGAGCTTTTCCGCGCCGTAGTGCGCGCCGAGTCCGCCGGTGAAAAGACCGTAGCCGTAGGCGACGTGCACGATGTCGCCGGCGCGGCCGCCGGCGGCGCGGATCGAGCGCGCCATGACGGTGGCCCAGGTGTCGATGTCCTTCGCGGTGTAGCCGACGACGGTCGGCTTGCCGGTGGTGCCGCTCGATGCGTGAATTCGAACCACTTTCTCGCGCGGCACGGCAAACAGGCCGAACGGGTAGTGATCGCGCAGATCGTGCTTGGTGGTGAACGGAAACCTGCGCCAGGTCCGCGAGCGAGCTCAGATCAGATGGTTTCACCTTGGCCGCGTCGAATTTCGCGCGATAGTGCGGCACCTTGTCGTAGGCATGCGCGAGCGACCAGCGCATGCGCTCTAGCTGCAGCGCCTGCAATTCGGCGCGCGAGGCACGCTCGATCGGCTCGAGATCCGAGGCGGCGGGCTTCTTGACGGGCATCCTGGATGGCCTCCTGTTACCGGGTCACGACCGGCTTGCCCTTCATCGTGTGCGAGCGTCCTCGCATCACGACAATGGTCTTGCCGTGTTGGTTGGTGACCGTTACGTCATACACGCCAGTGCGGCCGGTCAGGGCCACTTCGCGGCATTCAGCCACAAGTTGGTCGCCGGCGTGCGCCGGCGCGAGGAAATCGACGACGACCCCGGCCGCGACCGTCAATTCGTTATGACTATTGCAGGCGAAAGCGAACGCGGAATCCGCGAGGGTCGTGATCAGGCCCGCCGTGGCAGATCGAAAAGCCGTTCAGCATGTCGGGGCGCACCGTCATGATCAGGCGCGCGTAGCCCGGCCCGATTGCATCGACCCGCATGCCGAGCGCTTGCGAGGCGGCATCGTTCGCAAACATGCTGTCCCGCACGGCCTCTGCCTGCTCCTGCGCCTGCGAGCTCGACCGCGGCCTGGCTTCGCGTTCACTCATGGAATCCGGCTCCCAAATATCCCTTGCGGGTGATCAGCGCCGAAGTACGGTAGCGCTCCTCGCCGTAGTGATCACGCAGATTTGCCAGCGTGCGCGCAAAGACCTGCAGCCCGACCTGCTCCGACCATGCCATCGGCCCGCGCGGGTAGTTGACGCCAAAGCGCATAGCCGTGTCGATCGCGTCGACGCTGCAGATACCGCTGGCGACGGCGTCGGCGGCTTCGTTGACCAGCATGGCAATCATCCGCATCACGACCAGTCCGGCCACATCATCCAGCGGCGAGCAGGCGAAACCGGCGCGCGTGAGAGTCGCACACACGGTACGAAAGGCCGCGTCCCCGCACTGGTCCGCGCGTGCCAGTCCGAGGCGCGGCGTGGTCGCGTAGTCGAGCGCAAGGTCGAACAGGACGACATGCTCGTGCTGTTCCTGCACTGCGCGCAGCGTCGCGGGCCTGCCATCAGTCATCATCAAGCGCGCGGCTCCAATTTCGAGCCAGCCTCCCGTTCCACGGTCGCCGCGGTCGCCGTCCCCGTTCACGGCATCCTGAACACGTACCGCTTCGATTCCCGCCGCTTCCAGCCGTGTGACCAACGGCGTTGCGAGTCCGAGCGAGCCGACCACAGTGACGCGCGCGACAGGCTCGTCCCCCGATTCAATCGCCGGAAATGGTTTGGCGGCACCGTCTCGGTAATCAAAGATGCCGCGGCCGGACTTGCGGCCGAGGCGCCCGGCTCGCACCAGTTCCTGTTGCGCGAGCGAGGGCGAGTAGCGGCGTTCACCGAAGGTCGCATCGAACACGGAACGGGTAACCGCGAGGTTCACGTCGTGCCCGATCAGGTCCATCAGCTCGAACGGGCCCATCGGGAAACCGCCACTGTCGCGCACGATGGCGTCGATCGTCGCGGGATCAGCCGCCCCTTCCGTGTAGCAGCGCCATGCTTCGCCGTAGAACGGTCGCGCGATGCGGTTGACGATGAATCCCGGGGTCGATCGGGCGTGGACCGCCTTCTTGCCCCAGGCTTCGGCAGTTGCGAATATGGCCTCCGCAATGGCCGGCGCAGTGTCGATCCCGCTGATGACCTCGACCAGCCGCATGCGTGGCACCGGATTGAAAAAATGCATTCCGACCAGACGCTCAGCGAACTCAAGCGGCGCTGCCAGCGCGGTCACCGACAGCGAGGACGTGTTCGTTGCGAGAATGCAGTCCCGGGTGGCGATCGATTCGAGGCGAGCGAACAGTTCACGCTTGGCGTCGAGGTCCTCGATGATGGCTTCGACCACCAGGCCGCATGGCGCGAGTTCCGCCAACTGCGCCGCCCGAATGCGGCCCGCGATTGCTTCCGCCTGCCCGGCAGCAAGCTTGCCTCTTGATTCGAGCGCTGCGAGATCACGCGCGACCGCGGTGAGAGCGCTCGCGACCGCGCCGGCTCGCTCATCGGCGAGCAGAACCACATGCCCGGCCTGGGCGGCGACCTGCGCGATGCCAGCTCCCATCGTGCCGGCACCCACGATCCCGATCACGGTCTCGCGGCCGAGGGATTTTCCGATCATCGTCAACTACGCTTCGGGAAAGCGCGGAGCGCGCTTTTCGGTGAAAGCGGCCACTCCCTCGCGGAAATCCGCCGCGTAACCCAATTCGCGCTGAACATCGCGCTCAAGGTCAATGGCCGCTTCAAAGCTCAGTCCCAGCGCGGCTTCCATGGTCTGACGAGTTCGCAGGTAGCAGCGCGTCGGTCCCAGAGTCAGCTGGCGAGCCAGCGCCGTCACGGTGGGCATCAACTCGGAGTCGTCGACACAGCGCCAGATCAGGCCCCACTGTTCGGCCTGCGTCGCGGAAAGCTTGTCACCCAGCAAGGCGAGTCCCATGGCGCGCGCCGGACCGACGAGTCGCGGCAGCCACCAGGTACCGCCGCAATCGGGAACCAGCGCGATCTTGGAAAACGACTGGATGAAGCTCGCAGACCGGGCCGCGACGACCAGGTCACAGGCCAAGGGAATATTGGCTCCGGCGCCGGCGGCCACGCCGTTGACGGCCGCGATGGTCGGCATGCGCAGTCCGCGCAGCCGCAGCAGCAGCGGCTTGTAGAAATTTTCGATCGATGCGCCCAGATCGACCGCGGCGCCGCCTGGGGCAACCGCCCGGTCGCCAAGGTCCTGCCCGGCGCAGAAGCCGCGCCCGGCGCCGGTCAGGATCAGACAGCCCACCGAGGCGTTGGCATCGACGGCGTCGAGCGCGGCGCGCACTTCGCCGTGCATCGCCACCGTGAAGCTGTTGAGTCGGTCCGGCCGGTTCAGTGTCAGTATTGCCACTCCGTCCGCCACATCGAGGCGGACGGACTCGAACGAAGTTGCCATTGGAAATGTCTCCTCGGCGGTGGTCGCGGGCACTGCCGCTTCACGACGCACCTGCATTCATTGACCGACCGTTCAATCAATAGTAGCTTTGACTGTCCCAAGTTGACAATAGACCGCCGGCAAGCCTCGATACCGAAGTCAGTTCGAGGCTCCCAACGGCGTCGGACGCCCGCCCGGGACCTAGGAGATCTTCGTGACGCATCCCCTGTTTGAGAAACATCGCGCCACGCTAAACGGCGCGCTGGAGGCCATCCGCACCCGCGGCTACTGGACATCCTACCCGGAGATGCCGAGCCCGAAGATCTATGGCGAGACCGCGAACGACGAAGGCAAAGCCGCTGTTCTAGGCTACACAGGCCGGAGATTCGATCTGAAGCAGCCGGGGCAGACCGGCTGGGCGGCGACCGAGCATTCGCCGTATGGGGTCGCGCTTGAAGTCCAGTACCCGGTTTGCGATCCGCAGGCCCTGGTTGAGGCCGGACTGGCAGCGATGCCGGCATGGCAGGCGCTCGGCGTGGAAGGACGGGTCGGCGTTTGCCTCGAAGCGCTCGCACGACTTAACCGAGCGAGTTTCGAAATCGCGCATGCGGTGATGCTGACCACCGGTCAGGGCTGGATGATGGCGTTCCAGGCCGGCGGCCCACACGCCCAGGATCGCGGACTCGAAGCTATCGCCTATGCCTACCGCGAGATGAGTTTCGTGCCGGCGGCTGCGCGCTGGGAAAAGCCGCAGGGCAAGAATCCGCCGCTGGTGATGGAAAAGCGCTTCGAAATTGTCGGTCGCGGCGTCGCACTCGTCATTGGCTGCGGCACATTTCCGACATGGAATACCTACCCAGGCCTATTCGCATCACTTGCGACAGGCAACCCGGTCATCGTCAAACCGCATCCGAACGCCGTACTGCCGGCGGCGATCAGCGTGAGGATCATTCGCGCGGTGCTCGATGAGAATGGACTGGACCCGAACCTGGTCACACTTGCAGTAACCGAGGACCCGAAGGCGACCCAGGCCCTGGCGACTCACACTGCCGTGCGCACGATCGACTTCACCGGCAGCAATGCCTTCGGCCGCTGGCTCATGGATCACGCCCGCCAGGCGCAGGTCTATGCGGAACTGGCCGGGGTCAACATCGTCGTTGTCGAGTCAACCTCGAATTACAAGGCGATGCTGAAAAATCTGGCGTTCACGCTGACCCTCTATTCCGGCCAGATGTGCACGACCACCCAGGACATCTTGGTGCCAGCCGGCGGCATTGCTACGGACGAAGGGCACAAGGGCTTTGATGAGGTCGCCTCCGATCTGGGCGCTGCACTCGACAAGCTGCTCGCTGACAACGCAGTTGCCACCGCTGTGCTCGGCGCGATCCAGTCGCCCGACACGCTCAAGCGAATCGACGAGGCGCCGCAGCTCGCCGAAGTCGTGCTTGCCTCGCGCAAACTCGACAACGCCGAGTTTCCTGCGGCCGCGGTGCGCACGCCATTGCTGATGAAGACTGACAGCGCCAATGAGACAGCCTATCTGCAGGAGCGCTTCGGCCCGATCAGTTTCGTGGTCAAGGTGCCCGATGCAAGTGCGGCGGTCGCGCTCGCGGAGCGCATCGTCAAGCAGCATGGCGCACTGACTGCCGGCCTGCACTCGACCAAGCCGGACGTGATCGACGCGATGACCGCCGCCACCCAGCGCGCCGGAGTGGCTCTGTCGATCAACCTCACCAGCAACGTCTACGTCAATCAGTCGGCTTCGTTTTCCGACTTCCACGCGACCGGAGCAAATCCGGCCGCCAATGCGAGCTACACGGACTCCGCCTTCGTCGCCAACCGGTTCCGCGTCGTACAGCGGCGCTGGCATGCGAGCTGAGGCGCTGCTCGTGTACGCGAGCCTGCGGCTCGCACGTGCACTCGCAGCGGCGTGAACAGGCGCGCGCCGTTCGGGCGGCCGGGCGGCCGCACGCAGAGCAAAATCAAGGAGCGGGCGGGCTAGGCCGCCCGCCTTTTCGGCGACCGACAGAGGAGCATGACGTGCCCTTTTACGAAATCAACGGCGTCATTCCGGTGGTCGACCCGACCGCGTTCGTGCATCCGACGGCAATCCTGATCGGCGATGTGATCGTCGGCCCAGGCTGCTACGTGGGACCCGCCGCGAGCCTGCGCGGCGACTTTGGCCGAATCGTGCTCGAGGCCGGATCCAATGTGCAGGACACTTGCGTGATGCACGGCTTTCCGGGCACCGACACCGTGGTCGAGATCGACGGCCACATCGGTCACGGCGCAGTCTTGCATGGCTGCGTAATCAAGAGAAACGCCATGGTTGGCATGAACGCGGTCATCATGGATGAAGCGGTGGTCGGAGAATCCTCGATCGTCGCTGCCTGCGCCTTCGTCAGGGCCGGGATGGTGATCCCGCCGCGCTCGCTTGCGGTAGGCACGCCCGCCAGGGTGCTGCGTGCGCTCTCGGATGAGGAAATCGCCTGGAAGGTCGCCGGTACGCGCACCTATCAGGATCTGACCCTGCGCAGTCTGCGTACCCTGAGGGAAGTCACGCCGCTGACGGCCGTTGATCCCAATCGCCCCCGCATCGAGATCGAAGCTGACGACGTGGTGCCATTGATCGCCAAAAGGAAGATCTGAAGACTTGACGCCAGACCTGTCAGTTGAATCCTTCACCCATCCCGCACGTAGTTCGCGATCGCGGCATGGAACCATTGGCCCTTTCGCCTCGGACCCGGGACAACTAAAGGGACTTTCTTGCCAGGTCGATCGCCTCGCGCAAGGTGGAGAAATCGCCGATCTGGTTTGCAAGCAGCAAAATGAGGCGAGCATTCAGGGCTGCGCTCTGCTCGTCGCTCAATCCGGCATGAGCGTCGATCAGTGCCTGATAGAAATCATCCGGCTGCGTGATGTTGGATTCAGTGTTGAGCGGCATTTCAATCTGCTCCGATCGCACGCGCCAGCGCGGCCCTGACGTCTTCAATCTGCGGCGCACGCCAGCGCGCCGCCACGTGCTGGTCCGGCCTCAGCAGGTAGGCGGTTCCGGGCGGTGCGTCATAACGCTGGGCCGTGAACCCATCGCGATCAACAAGCAGCCGGCGGTCATGTGCTGGTCGCTCGAAAGAGGAGATCACCGTGACACGCGCAAGGCCGTCGAGCAATGCCGTCCACTCCGCTGCGGCGTCGTCGGCGGCATCGAACACCAGAAGATCGAAACGGCCCCCGAGCTGGTCGAGCAACCAGGCGCCTCGCCCCTGCACACGAATCGGCGCGTCTGCGGCCGGTGCACCGGGTGCCAACGCTCCCTCGAATGGCTCTCGATCAGGCGTCGACAGCGGGCTCGATCGATGCGCGGTCGGCAGGGACAGCCGACCGCTATTGACCAGGCGCCGTGCGAAAGCATGCTGCTTGGACAGCGCCAGCACGGCATCGCGAAACACACGGCTGATCACACTCTTTGGCGTGATGAAGTCGGTGGCGCGCGTCGAATTGAGAATGTTCTCGTCTGCGGCTTCGATCCGCTCGGCGTCATAGCTCGTCAGCAACGACGCCGGCGACTCGCCGCGCAGCACTCGGGCGAGCTTCCAGCACAGGTTGTCAGTGTCCTGGAATCCGCTATTCGCCCCGCGTGCGCCGAATGGCGAGACCTGATGCGCGGCATCGCCGGCGAAGATCACGCGGTCGTGGACAAAGTTGTCGAGCCGGCGGCACTGGAAGGTGTAGACACTGACCCATTCAAGTTGAAACGGTCGAGCGTCGCCAAGCATTGCGCGGATGCGCGGCATGACGCGCTCGGGCTTCTTCTCCTCGTCAGGGTCGGTATCCCAGCCGAGCTGGAAGTCGATGCGCCAGATGTCATCGGCCTGTCGGTGCAGCAGCGCCGACTGGCCCGGGTGAAAGGGCGGATCAAACCAGAACCAGCGCTCGGTCGGAAAGTCTCCCTGCATGTGAACGTCCGCGATCAGGAAGCGGTCGCGGAACACCTGGCCTTTCCATTCGAGACCGAGCAGATCGCGGACGGCACTGCGCGCACCGTCGGCGGCGATCACATAGTCGGCCTCGATCGCGTAGCGGCCGTCAGGGGTTTCAATATCGAGCCGGGCCCCATCCCTCCGCGGGGAAATGCCGACGGCACGATGCTTCCAGCGCACTGTCCTGCCCAAGGCAGCTAGACGTTCGACCAGCGCTTCTTCCAGGTGGTACTGCTGCAGATTGACGAACGCCGGCCGCTTATGGCCCAGTTCGGGCAAGAGATCGAACTGGTAGGCGAGTTCGTCGTGGAAGAAAACCTTGCCGACCTTCCAGCGGACGCCTTTCGCGCAGATCGCCTCGCCACAGCCGAGCCGGTCGAGGATTTCGAGCGAGCGTTTGGCGTAGCAGATCGCGCGCGAGCCCGTGCTCACGGTGTTGTTGTCATCGACGATCAGGGTATCGACGCCGTGCAGCGTCAGATCGATCGCCGCCGCGAGTCCGATCGGCCCGGCGCCGACAATCGCCACCTGCGTGCGCGCAGGCCGGCCGGCCGCGAGTTCAAGCGGCGTGACGTACGGGTATTCCGGTGCCTTGTACATGGACCTCTTTGATCGGTCGAGGCCGCCTCACCCTTATCGCGTTCTTAGCGTTCTTAGCGTTCTTAGCGTTCTTAGCCTTCCAGCGCCCGCCACATATCCTTGTCGCGCTGCGCAGTCCAGATGCGCGGGTGCACGTGTCCGCTTGCTTCATCGTAGGCGCGGCTGACGTCAAAGGGCAGGCAGTGATCGAAGATCACCCAGTGGCCGAATTCAGGTTTCAGCGACGCGTAGGTATCGCGGTACACGGTCATCAGGTCACGTCCAGCGCGCGCGCCGGCCTTGACCGATTCAAACATCGCGGTCACGAAAGGCGCGCGTGCCATCAAGCCCGGCCTTGACTTGCGCCGGCGTTCGCAGCGCGGCGCCGCGTCCCGGCACCAGTTGTTGCGCGCCGAGCGCCGCCACCGCATCGAGAGTGGCTGGCCAGTCGGTCAGGTAAGCATCTCCGGCGTACGGCGTGGCCTCGAATTCGACCAGATCGCCCGAGAACAGGGTCTTCTCCTGCGGCAGCCAGACCACGGTGTCGCCCTTGGTGTGGCCACGCCCCAGTTGCATCAGCTCGACCTGCAGCTTGCCGAGCCATAGTGTCAGGCGCTTCTCGAACACGATCGTCGGCCAGGTCAGTCCCGGCACCGATTCGACCGCGCGGAACAGGCGCGGAAAGCGTTCGATCTCGCTTTTCATGTCCTGCTCGCCGCGCTCGACGATCAGGTCGTAGGTATCGCGGCTGGCAATGACTTCGCGCGGCTTGTAGCCGGTCGCACCCAGCACGCGGACCGCGTGGTAATGCGTCAGCACCACGTACTGGACCGGCTTGTCAGTCACCGTCCGGACATGGCGGAGCACGTCGGCCGCCATGACCGGGGTGGCCTGCGTGTCAATCACCACCACCGACTCGTCACCGATCACGATTCCGGTGTTCGGGTCGCCTTCGGCCGTGTAGGCGTAGGCGTGATCCGACAGTCGGTCAAAGCTGACCTTCTTCTCTTCGAGATCGGCCTGCGAAGCGAATTTCTTGTCCACGAACGTCCGTTCAGTTTCTATGGTGTCTGGACGACGTCAAGCATGGTGCGACACGGCATGAAGTGCAAGTGCCGCGGACCAGCAGACGGCACGGGAGATGGATAAAGTGACACTTTTTCACTCGACCTGCGGAATTTTTCAGGGATTTTCGCCAGACCTGTCGATCTAGCTGACCCTCGTTCGACGTAGGGATTGAGAGCCCGGACCCAGCCCGTCAGGACCGACCGGAAAGCCGGCTCCGCAACCAGAAGGAGAACTGCAAATGCGATTCATGGTGATAGTCAAGGCGACCAAGGACTCCGAGGCCGGAGTCATGCCAAGTGAGCAGCTGCTCACCGAGATGGGGAACTACAACGAGGAACTGGTGAAGGCCGGCGTGATGTTGGCGGGTGAAGGACTGCACCCCAGCTCGAAGGGCGCACGAGTCCGGTTTTCCGGGGCCAAGCGCACGGTGATCGACGGACCGTTCACGGAAACCAAGGAACTGATCGCGGGTTTCTGGCTCTGGCAGGTCAGGTCGATGGAAGAAGCGATCGAATGGGTCAAGCGCTGCCCCAACCCGATGCCGGGCGATTCCGAGATCGAGATCCGCCAGGTATTCGAGGCGGACGACTTTGGTGCCGAGTTCACGCCCGAACTCAGGCAGCAGGAAGAGCGCATTCTGGCGCAGGCCGCGCAACTGGCCACGTCGGCGAAGCGTTAGATTGTTCCCTTGTTGACCACTCCGCGTCGAAAGGAGATGCCATGGACGTTCAGCCCTACCTGTTCTTCAATGGTCGCTGCGAAGAGGCGATCGAGTTCTATCGTCGAGCGGTCGGCGCGGAAGTGGACATGATGATGCGCTACAAGGAGAGCCCGGATCCGGCGCCGCCCGGAATGATCCCGCCGGGATCGGAAAACAAGCTGATGCACGCGAGCTTCCGTATCGGCAAGTCGACGGTGATGGCGTCCGATGGCCATTGCTCGGGAACGCCGAATTTCCAGGGATTTTCGCTGTCACTGTCGCCACCGGACGCCACCGCGGCTGCACGACTGTTCAATGCCCTGGCCGACGGCGGCCAGGTGCAGATGCCCTTGACCAAGACCTTCTGGTCGCCATGCTTCGGCATGCTCACCGATCGCTTCGGCGTCGCCTGGATGGTGAACGTGACAGCAGCGTGATCTCAGGGCTTCCGGTCACGTCGCATGCGGGAGGCCGCAACCCATCGCGCGATCGAGGCGGTCTGGCGGATTGAGTCGGCCCGGGTAATCGCAGGCCTCGCGCGCATCGTGCGCGATGTCGGTCTAGCCGAAGAGCTCGCGCAGGACGCCCTCGTTGCTGCGCTCGAGCAGTGGCCCGAGGTAGGCATTCCGCCCAAGCCGGGTGCCTGGCTCATGGTCACGGCCAAGCACCGCGCGATAGATGCAATTCGGCGCAAGGTACTGCATCAACGCAAGGAAGCCGAGCTCACGCGCGAGATCGAGGCTCTGCTGCTGGACGCGATGCCTGACCCCGCCGCGACCGTCGAATCCGCACTCGACGAACCGATCGGTGACGATCTCCTGCGCCTGGTGTTCACGGCCTGTCATCCTGTGCTCTCGGCCGAAGCACGGGTGGCACTCACGCTGCGTTTGCTCGGCGGGCTGAGCACCGACGACATCGCGCGCGCCTTCCTTGTCGCCGAACCAACGATTGCCCAGCGCATCGTTCGCGCCAAGCGGACCCTGGCCGAGGCGCACGTTCCGTTCGAGGTTCCGCGTGCGGACCTGCTCGTCGCGCGCCTCTCCTCTGTGCTCGAAGTGATCTACCTGATCTTCAACGAAGGCTATTCGGCAACCGCCGGCGACGACTGGATGCGCCCCCAGCTTTGCGAAGAGGCGCTCCGTCTCGGCCGCATCCTGGCTGAACTGGTACCGGACCAGCCGGAGGTGCACGGCCTGGTCGCTCTGATGGAGATCCAGGCATCGCGTCTGCGCGCGCGGACCGGGGCCGCAGGGGAGCCGGTCCTGCTGCCCGACCAGAACCGCTCGCGCTGGGACTACGTCCTGATCCGACGAGGACTCGCCGCGCTCGAGCGCGCGCAGGCCCTGGCTTCCAGTGGCTTCGGACCCTACACCCTGCAGGCAGCAATTGCTGCCTGCCATGCGCGGGCATCGAAGTCGGAGGACACCGACTGGGCGCGCATCGCTGCACTGTATGACGCACTCGCCGAACTCGCTCCGTCTCCGGTCGTGGAGCTGAATCGGGCGGTGGCGATTTCGATGGCATTTGGTCCCGCCGCAGGGCTCGAGCATGTCGACGCGCTTGCAGCGACGGGTTCTCTCAAGGCTTATCACCTGCTGCCGAGCGTGCGCGGCGATCTGCTCGCCAAACTTGGCCGATTGGAAGAAGCACGTGCCGAATTCGAGCGCGCAGCCGGCTTGACGCGCAACATGCGCGAACGCGAGCTGCTGATGAATCGGGCGCTCGCCTGCGCGACGCCGACGGTGTGAAGAGTGTGGATTGATTTCGATGCGGACGCGGTAAGCGTCAGTTGCTCCGATCAACCCGCCATGCCTGGTATTTCAACCCGAGCACCGCGCCGGCGACGATCGACCCCAGCGCGATGAAGGAACCAATCGCCAGCGTCGAGACGCCTGACAGTCCCTGTCCGATCGTGCAGCCGAAAGCTGTGACTCCGCCAAAACCCATCAGCGCGGCACCAACGACATGGTTTGCCGTGTCTTCGGTGTCACTGAAACCCTCCCAGCGAAACCGGCCCGAAA
Organism: uncultured beta proteobacterium; assembly: GCA_963735955.1. Lineage (GTDB taxonomy): Bacteria > Pseudomonadota > Gammaproteobacteria > Burkholderiales > Burkholderiaceae_F > CAVTND01. The sequence goes on from CAVTND010000025.1 coordinate 78,899, forward strand.
CCAGGGCGTGCGCGGCGGAACCAATGACGGCACCGACGACCGCCACGATGCCAAGCGACAGTTGCTTGCTCGTATCCGAATAGAACATCAGGTAGTCGAGCGTATAGGCGATCGGTGCGACAAACGAAAGCGACTCCATGCGGCCGGAGTTGGTGCGCAGGTAGGTGGACTCCAGGGTGTCCGGATGCTCGGCTACATAGCCGAGTGTGCCGGACACTGCCCAGACGGCGACGATCACCGCACCGATTGCGCAACCGGCGAGCAGGTTGTCGAAGGTCGCAAAGCTGCGATCCCGGAACACATAGAGTGCTGCCACACCACCGATCGCAAGGCCGAACATAAGTTGCAGCGTCTGCTTGCTGAGGTCCGGGGTGGCGAAAATCGACGGCAGGTCCTGCGGCGTCGCCAGGCGCGGACCGACCTGCTCCAGCACCCCGACCCGCAGCACACCGAGCAAGCCACGCAGCGTGATGTAGGCGACGACTCCAAGCACGATGACGACCACCAGTGATTTCAGGCTGCCGGCGCCGAGACGGATCAGGTTGCGCGAGCCGCAGCCGCCGGCCAGGACCATGCCGAGTCCGAACAGCAGACCGCCTACGATGTTCGAAAGCCAGAGCAGGCGCGGCGAGGTATAGAAGCTGCCGGCGGTATCGATGACCTTGAACGATGCAAGCAGGCTGGTGCCGATGATGGCCACGGCGATCGCCAGCAGCCATTGGCGCAACCGCGTTCTATCGCCGAAACTGACCACATCGGCAATGCTTCCCATCGTGCAGAAATTGGTGCGATGTGAGACTGCACCGAACACGAATGCCAGCGCAAAGACGCTGGCGAGTACAGCGGTGGCTTGGGCGGCGATGTCGACCGCAGGCATTGGCGGCTGAGGCGGCGCGAGCGCTGGCGGTCAAGCCAACTAAGCGATCCGGCTCGGATGCGCGATCGTATCCGCCGTCCGCGCCGGGTCAGCCGGCACCGAGCGCACCGACAGCACGCCGTCAATAGCGGCGATCGTGTCGATCGCGCTTTGCGCGACCGGGCTGTCCACATCGACCAGTGTGTAGGCCATTTCGCCGCGCGACTTGTTGACCATGTTGTGAATATTGAGGCCGGCCTTCGCCATCGCCGTGGAAATCTGGCCAAGCATGTTCGGCACATTGGCGTTGGCGATGCCGATGCGATGGTCCGATTCACGAGCCATTTCAACGTTCGGGAAATTGACCGCGTTGCTGATGCAGCCGTTCTCCAGAAACTCCCGTACCTGTTCGACCACCATCACGGCGCAGTTTTCCTCGGCCTCGGCGGTCGATGCGCCGAGGTGTGGCAGCGCGACTACTCCGGCAACACCCGCCAGGGCCGGCGCCGGAAAATCGCAGAGGTAGGCCTTGAGCCGACCGCTGCGCAGCGCCTCGACGACGGCCGCTTCGTCGACGATGGCATCGCGCGCGAAGTTGAGCAGGACGCTGCCCGGCTTCATGGCGGCCACCCGCTGCACGTCGATCAGCCCGCGCGTCGCCGCGAGCAGTGGCACGTGCAGCGAGACGAAGTCCGCCTGCTTCAGCAATTCGTCGATCGAGTTGGCCTTGCGCACACCCGAGTGCAGTCGCCAGGCGGCGTCGACGGTGATCTCCGGATCGAAACCCACGACCTTCATGCCGAGCTTCAGTGCCGTGTCGGCGACCAGTGCGCCGATCGCGCCGAGCCCGACGACACCCAGCGTTCGATGGGGCAACTCGATGCCGGCGAACTGTTTCTTGCCTTCCTCGACCCGCGCTTCGAAGTCGCTCGCATCGATCGGGATCTCGGCGACAAACCGCAGTGCCGGGACCAGATTGCGGGCGCCGATCAGCAGTGCGGCCAGCACGAGTTCCTTGACTGCGTTGGCGTTCGCACCGGGCGCGTTGAACACCGGAAGTCCGCGCTTCGACATCTCGGCCACCGGAATGTTGTTGGTGCCGGCGCCTGCCCGGCCGATCGCCTTGACACTGGCCGGGACAGCCATCGCGTGCATGTCGTGCGACCGCACCAGGATCGCATCCGGATGATCGACCCGCTTGCCGATCACGTAGCGCTCGAGCGGCAGGCGCTCGAGTCCCTGGGGCGAGATGTTGTTGAGCGTAAGGATCTGGAATTGGGACATGTCGGTAGCTCGGGTGTGTGGCGCAAGGGCCGCGCGCGGCCGTGTTCCTGCTTCAGCCGTGGCTGCGCTCGAATTCGTGCAGGTAATCGACCAGCGCCTGCACGCCTTCAATCGGCATCGCGTTGTAGATCGACGCACGCATGCCCCCGACCGAGCGATGGCCCTTGAGTTGAAGCAGATTTCGCTGCTGCGCACCCTTGAGAAAGGCAGCGTCGAGGGCTTCGTCGCGCAGCTTGAACGGCACATTCATGCGCGAGCGATCGCTCTTGGCCACCGGGTTCGAGTAGAGACTGCTCGCATCGAGCGTGTCGTACAGCAGCTTTGCTTTCGCGATGTTCTTCTGCTCGATCGCCACCAGTCCGCCCTGTGCGAGCAGCCACTCGAACACCAGTCCCGCGATGTAGATTGCGTAGGTCGGGGGTGTGTTGAGCATCGAATCTGCTTCGGCTTGCTCCTTCCAGTGGAAGGCCGACGGTGTCATGGGCAACGCACGGTCGAGCAAGTCCCTGCGCACAATGACCAGCGTCAGACCCGCCGGACCGACATTCTTCTGCGCGCCTCCGTAGATCACGCCGTATTTCGACACGTCGATCGGCCGCGACAGGATGTGTGACGACATGTCGGCCACCAGCGGCACCTTGCCGACATCCGGGACCCAGTGATACTCGACCCCACCGATCGTCTCGTTGGTGCATACGTGAACGTAGGCTGCATCCGGAGACAGCTTCCAGCTTGCCCGCGCCGGTACGTATGAATAATTCCGGTCCGCCGCAGAGGCGGCAATGTTGACCTGCGCGTACTTCTTCGCTTCCTTGATCGATTTCTTCGACCATTCACCGGTGTCGACGAAATCGATCGTCTTCCTGTCCCCGAGCAGGTTCATCGGAACAATGGCATTTTCGCCGATCGCGCCACCCTGCAGGAACAGCACTTCATAGTCGGCACCGATCGACATCAATTGGCGAAGGTCAGCTTCTGCCTTCTCCGCGATCGCGATGAACTCTGGTCCGCGATGGCTCATCTCCATGACCGACATGCCGCTGCCATGCCAGTCGAGCATCTCGGCCGCCGCGCGTTGCAGTACTTCCTTCGGCAATACCGCAGGTCCAGCGCTGAAATTGAATACGTTCATCAGGTTTCCAGGAAATTCAATTGGAGCGATCAGGGAGATGTACCGGATCGCGAACAATGCGGATTCTAGGCGGCCATAAGAACAACGAGCCGCGCGAGCAGAGTCTGACGGGAGCCTACTTGCCGGCGGTTGCCGGCAGCCGGTCACGCGCCAGCTTGGCCGCCTCGGTATCAGGAAATTCCTTGATCACCCGATTCAGAAAGCGCGCGGCCGCTCGCTTGTCCCCAAGCTGCAGCTGGCATTCGGCGATCGACAGCAAGGCGTCCGGCACACGCGGCGAATCCTTGTACCGATCGACGATCACCTGCTGGGCAGTGGCTGCGAGCTTGTAGTCCTTCAGCGCGAAATGCGAACTGCCGATCCAGTATTGCACGGCCGCTGCATATGGACTCTGGGGATAACGCGCGAGGAACTGCTGAAAGCTCGCGATCGCGGGCCTGAATTCGCCGGCGCGAAACTGCACCAGCGCGGCTTCGTACGCTGCCTGCTCGGAGCGCTCGACGGCGGCCGATTGCCCGTCGATGGTCACGCTGGCGGGTTCGATCTTCTTGAGTCGAGCGTCGAGATCGCTGTAAAGATCGCGACTACGCTTCTGCAGCGTTGCCAATTCATTGGTGAGGGTCTCGACCTGTCCACGCAAGCGGGCAATTTCCTGCCGAAGCGCTTCGGTCTGATTGGCCAACTCGAGCTGGTTGCGCTGTGCGACTTCAAGGCGTTCGATGCGTCCAGCGAGTTCGGCCTCCTTCTGCTGCTGCGTCGCGAGCCTGCCCCGCAACTCCAGGATCGCCTTGCGGGCGTCGTCGTCCGAGAACAGCTGCGCATGCGCCGCCGAAGCAATGGTCAGTCCAATGACAGTGATCAACGTGCGCAAATGCATGGTTCTCCCGCTTGTGAAACAGCAACCGCAGCGCGGTCGAGTACATGAGGGCCGTTATTTGTAAACAATGTCCGCTCGCCGGTTCTGCGCCCACGCCTCCTCGGTGCTGCCAACGGCGCGCGGCTTCTCCTTGCCGAAACTCACGGTCTCGATCTGTGCATCCCGCGCGCCCATCAAGAGCAGGCGTTGCTTGACCGCCTCGGCGCGTTTCTGACCGAGCGCAAGGTTGTACTCGCGGCCGCCGCGCTCGTCGGTGTTGCCTTCGACCGTGATGCGCCTGCCGCTGTTGCTGGCGAGGTACTTGCCATGCGCCTCGACCAGGGGCTGGAATTCGACCTTGACGCTGTAGCTGTCAAAGTCGAAAAACACGCTCTTCTTCGACAAAGGGTTGGCCGGGTCCGTGAACGGATCGACTGGCGTCGTCGTCGGGGCCGTCACCTGTGCGACGGCGCGCGGATCGGCTCCGCCCTTGGTCGATGACGACTTGCTGGCGTCGACAACCGGGGCCGGCTTCTGGTCGTCGAGGTTGACCGACGAGCAGCCTGCGCCGAGCGCCGCCAGCAAGGCCAGCACCGCGAACGCGCGCATGATTCGAGCGAGTGGGTTCATGTTCTCTCCTTGAGTAAATTTCACTTGAGGTACGGGCCCCAGGTCGGTTCGCGGATATCACCGCTCGGCCCGCTGATCTTCGTCCTGACCCGCCCATCGACCGACGCTGTTGCGAGAATGCCGCGACCGTTGACTTCGGTGGCGTACAGCAGTAAGCGTCCATTGGGCGCAAAGCTCGGCGATTCGTCGCGGACGGTATCCGTGATGGAAGCTTCCTGTCCGCCGGCGAGGTCGAGGATCTGAACCTGAAACTTTCCATCGCGTCGTGAGACGAAGGCGAGCAGCTTGCCGTCGGGACTCAGGCGCGGGCTGATGTTGTAGTCGCCATTGAACGTCACGCGCTGGGCTGCGCCGCCGCCGGCTGGCATGCGGTAGATCTGTGGCCCGCCGCCTCGATCGGACGTGAAATAGATCAACGCGCCGTCGGGGCTGAAAACGGGTTCGGTGTCGATGCCGCTCGACTGCGTCAGGCGCCGCACGTTCGAACCGTCCGCGTTCATCAGGAACACCTGTGAATTGCCCTCGCGCGTAAGAGTTACGGCCAGTGACCGGCCGTCAGGTGACCAGGCGGGCGCACTGTTCGAGCCGCGGAAATTGGCAACGGCTCGCCGTTCCCCGGTGGCGATCGAATGCACGTAGACGACCGGCTTGCCGGTTTCGAACGAAACATAGGCAAGCCGCGTGCCTTCCGGTGACCAGGACGGCGAGATGATAGGTTCGCGCGAGCGCAGCGCCGCGACCTCATTGGCGCCGTCATAGTCCGCGATGCGCAGTTCCCACGCCGTCTTGCCGGTCTGCGCGATATACGCGATGCGCGTGGCAAACACGCCGCGCTCGCCGATCAGTTTTTCATAGATCCGATCAGCGATCCGATGCGCATTCAGCCGCAAATCACTGGCAGGACTGACATAGACCAGGCCGTCGATCATCGTCTGCTTAACTGTGTCGAACAGACGAAAACGCACGTCAAAGCGACCGTCGGCCAGCCGGCTCACGCTGCCGATTACCAGCGCATCGGCGCCGCGCGACTTCCAGTCTGCAAAACTGGGACTCGAAGCCTCGGCGACCGGCTGCGTACCGGCATCGACCAGGCGGAACAGTCCGCTGCGCGCCAGATCCGCACGCACCACCGCGTCGACGTCGACCGGGACTTCGCCATCGCGCGCAAAGCGGGCAATCGCAATCGGAAACTGTTGACTGCCGACCCCGGTGATCTCGACCCGCAGTTGCGCAGCGGTCACCAGGGGAAAACTTGCGAGTGCCGTACAGGCGGCGCGGCGGGAAATCGGCGGAGGCGAGATAGGTAATCCGTTCATCAAGGCTGCATTGCGAAGTATAGACAGCGCATTCAGGCGATCCGTTCACTTAAACGCGCGAGAACGGACGACGGGGTTGAGTCGAGCCAATCTGTGGCGGAACGATCGTCGGCCAGGAATCCAAGGCCACGACGCGCCAGAAAATTCGCACGCGGCAGTGCTGACGACGTTGATACGCGTCTCAACGCAACTCGACCGGGTCAAAACTTAGCCGCAGCACGCGCGGCATGGTGCCCTCGCGCGGCCGCGGGAACGGATCACAACGCCGAATCGCACGCTCGACCGCCTGGTCGTATGCACTGAGCCCGCTCGGTTTCAGCAGTCGCGGCGCGCCAAGTTGTTCACCGGTCGGCAGCAGTTGTACTTCGAATTCAGCGACGTGTTGCTTCGGCGGCATGCCCTCGGCAACGCTGTACACAATATGGGGTCGAATGCAGCCAATGACCTGAGCCTCGTATCCGCGCGCCAGTCCCGGTACTGCCCCAGGAGTTGCGCCCGGGGTTCCACCTGGGGTGCCACCGGCCGCGGCCAGTGCGCGGGTGACTGCGGCTTGCCGCTGCACCTCGGCGGCCCGCGCCTGCGCGGCTTTCTCGGCGGATTCGCGCTTAAGCGCCTCCGCCTTCAGGTCCGCCTTTGGCTCCGGCTTTCTGTCTTCCTTCTTCGGCTCTTCCTTCTTCTCAACCTTCGGCGGCTCCACTTTGCGCACGAATTCCGGCGCCTTCGTCACCACGATGTCGGCCTTGGGCGGCGGGGGCGGAACCTCGACCGGCGGCGGCCGGACCGGCTCGATCGGCGTAGGCTTTTCGGCCACGACCGGCGGCAGGCCGCCCCACAGTTCAGCGCTGATGGTGGCGGCCGGCTCCGTCTTCCAGCGGACCACGAAGGCGATCGAGGCAAACAGGAGCGCGTGCGCGAGGATGGACAGGGCGAGCGAGGGCCCGGATCTCTCCGGCGCATGCCAGCGTGAACGGATCGAACGGCTTGCCTCGGGCATCCTTGGATTCAGCTCCTTGTGTTCAACTCAATGCGCTCTGCCGACTGCGCTCAATTCACTGCGCCAATTCGAGCGCTAGGCCAACCCGCTCGATTCCGGCCTTCTGAAGTTCGCTCATGGTCTTGATCACGGCTTCATAACGCACGGCGCGGTCCGCTTCGATGACCACCGGGGCCGGTTTGGCGGAAAGCCGGGCGCGCACGACGGCACCAAGCTGGCTCGCCTCGACCGTACTTTCTTGCCCCGCAGTTTCCCGGATTGAGATCCGGCCGTCGGAGCGCACGACCACGCGCAGCGGAATCTCCTTCTGCACACCGGCACGCGCGACGGATGGAAGATTGACCACGCTTGGATTCACGAACGGTGCCGCAACCATCAGGATAACGACCAGCACCAGCATCACATCGACGTACGGGACGACATTGATGTCGGCCATCAGACGGCGGCGACGGCCAGTGCGGCGCGCGACAAGAGCCATCAGTTCCGCTGGCGCTGAAGGATGTTCAGGAACTCTTCCATGAAACTCTCGAATCGGTTGGCCAGCCGGTCGATGTCGTTGGCAAACCGGTTGTAGGCGACCACGGCCGGGATTGCGGCAAACAGGCCGATCGCCGTGGCGACCAGCGCTTCCGCGATACCAGGCGCGACGCTCGCCAGGTTCGCCTGCTGCAGGTTAGAAAGACCCGTGAATGCATGCATGATTCCCCACACCGTGCCGAACAGGCCGATATAAGGGCTGACCGAGCCGACCGAGGCCAGGAAGTTGAGCCGTGCCTCGAGCGCGTCCATTTCACGCTGGTAGGCAGCGCGCATCGCCCGCCGCGCGCCGTCCAGTATGGCCGGCCGGTCTTCGCCGGACCGTCCGCGCAACTTCAGGAACTCGCTCATGCCGGCCTCGAAGATGCGCTCCAGCGCGCCGGTCTTGCGGCGCGAACTGGATGCCAGCTGGTATAGCTGGGACAGTTCGGCACCGCCCCAGAACTGGCTCTCAAAAGCTTCGGTCGCGCGCTTGGCGCGGCGGATAGCAAAGTTTTTCTGGAAAATCGCGGTCCACGAAGCAATCGACAGCACGGCCAGCAGCAGCATGACGAGCTGGACGACCAGTGTGGCCTTTGTGATCAGGGAAAGTATTGACAGGTCGGCACTGGGCATGGGCGATGTTCTTCAGGCAGCGGGCGCGGATGGCAGGGAGGCAAAGGCGGTTCGCATGGCGGTCGGCATAGCCTTCGGCATCAGGCGGCGCGTGTCGACGCAGGCCGCCTTGACGCGAGCGCTCGCCAGCAGTTCGGCTCCGCGCCGCGCCGATTGGTCGAACACCACGTAGACCCGCGCCAGCTGGGCGATCCGCACGTCGATCTCGATCAGCTCATCGAGGCGCGCCGGACGGTTGTACTCGCACTGAAGCTGCGCCACCACGAACTGGAGACCCATTTCGGCCGCCATGCGCTGCTGTTCAAAGCCGGCAGCACGCAACCATTCGGTGCGGGCGCGTTCAAAGAATTTCAGGTAGTTGGCGTAATAGACAATGCCGCCGGTGTCGGTGTCTTCGTAGTAGACGCGGACCGTCCAGGTGAAGGGCGTTGCGGGAGCGGCGGCGGAAGGATGCGTTGCCATGCGACGCGCCGCAGTATACGAGGCGAGGTGGCCGACGCTCGGTCGGAGTCCGACGCACCGCAGCTACAATCGCGCCCGTTCGCCGTGAGCCTCACGGTGAGCCTCATGAGGGCGCACCGCAAGCAACATCAGCCACTAGGAGTGGATAGGAAGCATGACCAAGCGATCGTCGACCGGACTGCCCGCACTTGCGATCGCGATGGCGGCGTTCCTGCTCGGCGCATGTGACCACGTTTCCAACAGTCCATATGCCCTGGGCGCGGAAAAGAAGAACACGTTTTACACCGGGTTTCAGGAGCGCTCGCCGAAGTACCTGGACCCGACCTCCTCGTATTCGCTCGACGAAACCCCGTACACCTATTCGATCTACGAACCTCCGTATCGCTTCCACTACCTGAAGCGTCCTTACGAAATAGCGCCGCGCACGGCGGAGGAACTCGCCCAGCCGCGCTATCTGGACAAAGAGGGCCGTGAGCTGCCGGCCGACACGCCCGGCGACCAGATCGCCGAGACCGTGTACGACATCAAGATCAAGAAGGGCATTCGCTACGCCCCTCACCCCGCCTTCACCCGCAACGCCGATGGCAGCTACCGCTACCACGACCTGAGCGCAGCCGATATTGCCGACAAGCGCACCCCGTGGGATTTCGCCGATCCCGGCACCCGTGAGCTGACGGCACATGACTATGTCTACGCGATTCGGCGGCTCGCCACAACGCGGATAAAGTCGCCGTCCTACTCCCTGATGTCCGAGCACATCGTCGGACTGAAGGAGTATGGCGATCAGATTTCCGCCTTCGACAAAGAACTGCGCAAGGGCGCCGATGCGACCGCGCGCGACCTGCCGTTCCTGGATTTCCGCGATCACGCCTTCGCCGGCGCGACGGCGCTGGATGACCACACGCTGCGCATTCGCATCAACGGCAAGTACCCGCAGTTCAAGTACTGGTTGCAGATGACGTTTTTCTCGCCAGTGCCGTGGGAGGCCGACAAGTTCTATTCCCAGCCGGGCATGGCGGCGAAGAATCTCTCGCTGAACTACTGGCCGGTTGGAACCGGCCCGTACATGCTGACCGAGTACAAGGAGAACCGTCGCCACGTACTGTCGCGCAACCCGAATTTCCGCGGCGAACCCTATCCCTGCGTCGGTGAGGAATCGGACAAGGCAGCTGGCCTGCTCGACGACTGCGGCAAGACGATGCCGCAGATCGATGAACTGGTGTTCTCGATCGAGAAGGAAAAGATCCCGCACAAGTCGAAGTTCATGCAGGGCTACTACGACAATCCGGAAATCTCGCGTTTCGACTTTCTGCTCGAAATGGACTACGACGTCAAGAACTCCGAAGACGTCGCCCGTCTGTTCGAGGAGCGCGGCGTGCAAATGCCGCGCACGCTCGAAATTTCCAACTGGTATCTCGGCTTCAACTGGCTCGATCCGGTGGTCGGCAAGGGCGATACCCCGGAGCGCCAGGAACGCAACCGCAAGCTGCGGCAGGCACTGTCGATCGCGATCGACTGGGAAGAGTTCGTGCGCGTATTCGAGAGCAAGGCCGCGGGTGAACCGGCGATGGGCCCGATCCCGCCGGGCGTGTTCGGACATCGCAAGGAAAGCGTGAACCTCAGCGTCTACGACCTGGTCGACGGCAAACCGCGCCGCAAGTCGATCGAGGAGGCGAAGCGACTGCTGGCCGAGGCCGGCTACCCCGACGGACGCGACGCGAAGACCGGCCAGCCGCTGGTGCTGAATTACGACTATCAGCGTGCCCTGACTCCGGAACTGAAGGCCGAAGTCGAATGGATGGTGCGGCAATTCGCCAAGATCGGCGTGCAGCTCGAAGTGCGTGCGACCGATTACAACCGTTTCCAGGAGAAGGCAGAAAAGGGCTCACTGCAGATTTTCTGGTGGGGCTGGTTCGCCGACTATCCGGACGCCGAGAATTTCCTGTTCCTGCTCTACGGACCGAACTCCAAGGCGCTGACCAACGGCAACGGGGAAAACGCCGCCAACTACCAGAATCCGGAGTTCGACAAGTTGTTCGAGGAGCTGAAGTTTCTCGATGACGGCCCGCGCAAGCAGGCTGTGATCGACCGCATGATGGCGATCGTGCAGGCGGATGCTCCGTGGGCGTTCGGCTACAACCCCTACGCCGGATCGGTGCACCACCAGTGGGTCGGCAATGTCAAGCCCGGGCCGCTGGTCAATGATCGGCTGCTCTACATGAAGGTCGATCCACAGCTGCGCGCGGCCAGCGTCGCGAAGTGGAATCACCCGATCTGGTGGCCGGTCGCGGTGATCGTGCTTGCACTGGTCGCGGCGATCCTGCCGGCTTTCCGCGCCTGGCGCCGCCACGAGCGCGAAACCGCGGCCCGCACGCTGGCCGGAGCGGGCGAGTGACAGGAATGCGCACGCGGCGTCGCCGCGCATGCTGAACTACATCGTGCGCCGTATCGCCTATGCGGTGCTGATTCTCGTCGGCGTAAATCTCCTGACGTTCACGCTGTTTTTTGCCGTCAATTCGCCGGACAACATCGCACGGCTCAATATCGGCGGCAAGCGGGTCACCGCCGAGGCGATCGAGAAGTGGAAGATCGAGCGCGGCTACGACAAGCCGTTCTGGTTCAACACCAAGGCGGAAGGGGTCGACAAGGTCACGCAGACCATCTTCTACGACCGTTCACTGCGACTGTTCAAGCTCGAGTTCGGCACCAGCGACAGCGGCCGCGACATCCGCCACGAGGTCGGCACCCGCATCATCGCCAGCCTGACGCTGGCCGGACCGATGCTGTTGCTGACCTGCTTCACAGGCATCTCGTTCTCGCTGCTGCTGGTGTTTTTCCGCGCCAGCTATCTCGACTTCTGGGGCACCGTGCTGTGCGTCGTGATGATGTCGATCTCGAGCCTGTTCTACATCATCATGGCGCAGTGGTTCTTCGGCAAGATGCTGAAGCTGGTGCCGCTGTCCGGTTTCGTACCGGGGCTGGACATCGTCAAGTTTCTCGCGCTGCCGCTGCTGGTCGGCATCGTGTTCCAGCTTGGCTCCGAGGCGCGCCTGTTCCGCGCGATGCTGCTCGAGGAGGCCAACAAGGACTACGTGCGCACCGCACGCTCGAAGGGGCTGTCGGAAGCCGCCGTGCTGTTCGGCCATGTGCTGCGCAATGCCTGGCTGCCGGTGCTGACCCACGTCGGTGCGTTGTTGCCGTACGCCTTCCTCGGCTCGATCGTGTTCGAGTCGTTCTTCGGTATTCCGGGCCTCGGCACCTACGTGATCGAGGCGATCGGCGGCCAGGACTTCGCGATCGTGCACACGATGGTCTTCCTCGGCTCGCTGCTCTACATCCTCGCGTATCTGGCAACCGATATCGCATACACCGTTTGTCGATCCGCGAGTGCGGCTCGCCTGAGCGGCAAGAGAACAGCGCATGCCCAAGTTCGTTTTTCTCTGGACCGACTTCGTGCTGTGGCTGGTCGTCGCCGGCGTCGTTTTCTACGTCTGGCGCGCTACGGCGCAATGCGCGAGCGCGGGCGAACTGGCGCACAGGTGCTGCACCGATGCGCCGGCGATGTGCGCCGCGGTCGTGCTCGGCGTGTTCATCACGATCGCCCTGCTCGATTCGGTGCACTTTCCGGCCCGCGCCTGTCTGCCGCGAGGGCGCGGCGGCCGATGCGCAGGCGCGTATGCGCACACGCACGCTTTCGATCTTCGACGCATTGATGTCGCACGCGATCGAGTCACGCGAGAAAACGTATTCGATGCCGCTTGCCTATTGGTCGTTCCAGAAGGAGACACAGGTCGTCGATGGCAAGGAGGTGCGCGGCAATCCGCGCCTGGCGTTCGGCGGCTCGCATCTGAAGGACCCGGCACGCGAGTGGAAAGCCGACCTTGCGCACGCTCGTTTCAGGGAGCGCTGTCGGCATGCTCGCCGGCAGTGCGATTGCTGCTAGCAGTCGCGTCATTACTCGGCCGCAGGCATGGAGGCCTGCACAAGTCGCTGTCGCAGATCGCCCGCGGCGACACCGAACTTCCGTGGCGTGCCGATGCTGATCACGGTGATCGTGATGGCGATGATGATCGGTTGGCTGGCGGCGATGTGGCCCTACTACCACCCGTTCGGCACCGATCGCACCGGCAACGACGTGCTGTACCAGGCGCTGAAGAGCATTCGCACCGCGGTCGTGATCGGTTCGCTGTCGACTATCGCCACGCTGCCGTTGGCGATCGCGCTCGGGATCCTGGCGGGCTACTTCAAGGGCTGGGTCGATGACTGATCCAGTACTTCTATACCGTGCTTTCGTCGATTCCGCCGATCCTGCTGGTGGCGGCGTTCGTGCTGCTGATCAATGTCTACATCGATCAGAACGCCGATGCTGTTCGAAACCGGCGTCGAGCGCGCCGAGTTTCGATTGTTCCTGCTGTGCCTGATTCTCGGCGTGACCGGCTGGGCCACGCTGTGCCGGCTGCTGCGCGCCGAAACGCTCAAGATTGCCGAGCTCGACTACGTGCAGGCGGCGCACGCGTTCGGCGTCAGCCAACTGGCACGTGATGCGCGCGGCACATCCTGCCGAACGTGATGCACCTGGTGCTGATCGTCGCCGTGCTCGACTTCTCGGCGCTCGTGCTGTACGAGGCAGTGCTGTCGTACGTCGGGGTCGGCGTCGATCCGAACTCCTCGTCATTCGGTTCGATGATCAATCTGGCGCGCAGCGAAATGTCGCGCGATCCGGCCGTCTGGTGGAATCTGGCGACCGCGTTCACCTTCATGCTCGCGCTGGTGCTGGCGGCGAACCTCTTCGCGGACGCAGTGCGCGAAGCCTTCGATCCGCGGGCACGCGCCTTCAAGCCGCGACGGCTGCTGAAGGAAGCGCGTGAACGGATGCCGCCGACCAAGGACGCGCGTCCCGCTGGACTGAGCGCACGCGAGGGCAACGGGAAACGCAGCGCTTGCCGTCGAGCTTGCACCGTACTCGACACCGATGCCGGCCTGGTGCGTGCGGTCGATGCGCTGTCGCTATCGATCGAGCGCGGCGAAACCTTTGCACTGGTCGGCGAGTCCGGCTGCGGCAAGTCGATGACCGCGCTGTCGATTCTGCGGCTGCTGCCCGACAACGGGCGCGTCGACAGCGGCCGCATCGATCTCGCCGGCACCGACGTCACCGCGCTGCCGGAAGCGCGCATGCGCGACGTGCGCGGACGCCGCATCAGCATCATTTTCCAGGAGCCGGCCACCAGCCTGAACCCGGTGCTGCGGGTCGGCGACCAGATCATCGAAGTCATCGAGCGCCACACTGCGCTGAAAGGCGCGGCGGCGCGCGCAAGAGCGCTGCGAGTGGCTGCAGCGCGTCGGCCTGCCGGAACCCGAGCGGCGCATCGACACCTATCCGTTCGAGCTCTCGGGCGGCCAGAAGCAGCGCGTGATGATCGCGATCGCGCTGGCGGCCGAGCCCGACGTGCTGATCGCCGACGAGCCAACCACGGCGCTCGACGTCACGATCCAGAAGCAGATCCTCGAGCTGCTGATGGAGTTGCAGAAGACGCAGGGCATGGCGATGCTGCTGATCACGCATGATCTGGCATCGTCGCCGAAGTCGCCCAGCGGGTCGCGCTGATGTACGCCGGACAGATCATCGAGGTCGCCGAGACTGCGGAGTTCTTCGCTCGGCCGCTGCACCCGTACGCGCAGCTGCTGCTCGCTGCGCTGCCGGACACGGCAAAGCGCGGTCAGCGGCTGGCGGCCATCGCGGGCAGGGTGCCGCCGCTGAATCAGGTTTTCACCGCATGTCGCTTTGCCGATCGCTGCCCGGCGGTACACGCCGAGTGCCTGGCCGAGCCGCCCGCATTGCTGTCGCCGATCGCCGGTCACGAGGTTCGGTGTGCTCTTTCGCCACGGCCTGCCGGCCGCGCTTGGCGCCAACGGTGCCGCACGCTGTCCAACCCGCCGGCGCCGACTGGAACAGTCGGCTACACCCCTGCTGTGTCTGCGCGACTACAGGGTCCACTTTCCGATTCGTCACGGACTTGCTGCGACGGGTCATCGGCTACGTCAAGGCGGTCGACGGCATTTCCTTCGAACTGCAGCGGGCCGCACGCTTGGCGCTGGTCGGCGAATCGGGCTGCGGCAAGACCACGACCGGCAAGGCGTTGCTGCAGTTGCTGCGCGACGTGGCGAAGCATCGAAGGCGAGGCGCTGCTGGACGGCCAGCCGCTTGACGAGCTCGATGGCGACGCACTGCAGGAAGCACGCCGCAGGGCGCAGATCATTTTCCAGGACCCTTTTTCGTCGCTGAATCCGCGCCTGCGCGTCGCGCGAAATCCTCGAAGAAGGCAGTTGCGTCGCTGCGCCCGACTGTCACCGCGGCAGCTCGCCGTGCGCGCGTGCAGCCCTGATCGAAAAGGTCGGCCTGCGCGCCGACGCGCTGGATCGCTACCCGCACGAGTTCTCCGGCGGCCAGCGCCAGCGCCTGGCGATTGCGCGCGCCCTGGCGGTCGAACCGCGGCTGATCGTCTGCGATGAACCGACCTCGGCGCTCGACGTCTCGGTGCAGGCACAGATCCTGAATCTGCTGAAGGATCTGCAGGCCGAGCTGGGCGTCGCTTATCTCTTCATCACGCACAACTTCGGTGTCGTCGAGTACCTCGCGCATGACATCGCCGTGATGAAGGACGGACGCATCGTCGAGGCGGGACGGGCGGAGGAAGTACTCACCCGGCCCCTGCACGCGTATACGCAGGCACTGCTTGCTGCAGTGCCGCGACTGGCAAGGGCAGCCTGAATCTCACTTGCATGAGTAGTGGCAACCAGTAGCGGCAAATACGCTGCACTGCAGCGTATTTGGCTGCCTTGTCAGTCGATTACAACACCGATCTTCCGACTGTCTCAGAAGTGTTGCTGGTGCATGTCGGCCCCGTGACAATCGCGCCGTTCGTGGTTGCCTGCGCGTAACGCCGAATTTGCGGAAATGCACGAAGCCCGAAGGACCACAAAGGGCTCACCGCAAGGCGAATGCGAGGCACTCGACGATTCATCAACGATTCGGGGGTTCAGCATGTTCAAAGTCAAAGCCAATTGCGCATGGCTTGGCGCTCGCCTTTGGCGGCCTGGCCAGTGCAGGGTTTCTGGTTGCGCCATCGTTCGCGCAGACCACGCCCACACCGGCCCAGCAGGCACAAGTTAAGGAGCGGGTCGAGATTACCGGCTCGCTGATTCGGCGCATCGAGGGCGAGACCGCACTGCCGGTCGTCACCTTGAAAGTCGATGAGCTTGAGAAGGCGGGCGTGACGAACGCCGAAGGCGCCATGAAGTTCATCCCGCAGCACCAGAGCAACACGGTGACATCGTCATCGGTCAGCGGCACCAACGGCGCCGCGGCGTACGCCGATCTGCGATCGTTGGGAGCCGAACCGCACACTGACGCTGTTCAACGGACAGCGCGTCGCGCCCAACCCGTTCGCGGTGGTCGGAACTGACTTCAACACGCTCCCGTCCGTTGCGTTGGACCGCATCGAGACGTTGGCGGACGGCGCCTCCGCGACCTACGGAACCGACGCGATCGCGGGCGTGGTCAACTTCATCACTCGGCGCGAGTACCAGGGCATTACGGTTGCGCGGCGAGATCCAGTATCCGCAGGGCGCAGGCGGCGAGGTCTATACCGCGAGCCTGCTCGGCGGTTACGGCAACCTCAGCAGCCAGGGCTGGAACGTTTACGGCGGCGTCAATTTCCGCCGCCAGCAACCGATGAGCGGTGTCGAGCGCGGCTTCATGAGTTCGTCGGTTATCCCGCAGCACGGCTTCAACGGCAGCAGTCCTACGACGTTCCCGGCCAACTGGAGCCAATCACCCGACGGTTGTCAACGCCAATCCGACCACACCCGGCTGCTTCCCGCCGTCGTCGATTGCTGTCCCAGCGTCCTTGTTGGGGGATCCTAGTCGGTGCTTCGCTGATACGCAGCTATGGAGCAACGTCATCCCCGAGCAGGAGCAGTGGTCGGCGATCCTCAAGGGCTCGCTGGCGCTCGACGCAAATACGACGGCATCGCTCGAGTACTTCTGGTCGCAGAACCGCGTGCAGTGCAGCAGATCGCCCCGTCCCCTGAAGGCGGCCTGTCGATGACCAATGCAAGCCCCTTCTATCCGGGCAACGGGCTCACGCGGACTGCGACAGGGCTCAATCCGGCCAACCCGGTGTCGATCGGCTGGCGAACAACGGTCTTGGGTCCACGCCAAGGCGAGCAGACCAACGACACGCAGCGCCTCTTGGCCAATATCCAGGGGACTGCCGCCGAATGGGATTACTCGGCGTCGGCCCTGTGGTCGACCGCGGAGGTCACCAACGAGTATCTGGGCGGCTGGCCGAAAACGCAGCCGCTGCGCGATGGAGTCTCTGGAACGACCTGTGCCGTCCCACGTGTCGGCGCCGTCAACGGCATCGGCGGCACGTGCCCGGCGGGTCAAACCATACCAACGGGGGTCTTCCTCAATCCGTTCGGGCCCCAGACACCGCAAGGATTGGCGTACATGCAGGCCAACACGGTGCTCGGCGAGGTTCAGAACGGCGAGAGCACGACCTATGGCCTCAACGCGGTCGCCTCGCGTCAGTTCGGCAATCTGCCGGGCGGGCCGATGTCGGTCGCGTTCGGCGCCGAATGGCGTTCCGAGGAAATGGTTTACAACACCGACGTGGCGCTGGTCGGCCAGGCCGCGAGTTCGGGTCTGGCGGGCTCGGGCGCGGTCCGCGAAGGCGATCGTCACATCTGGGCCGTCGCAGTCGAAATGAACTTCCCGATCATCAAGAACCTGGACATCGGGCGTGGCGGTACGGTTCGACGATTACAGCGACGTCGGTGGCACGACCAATCCGAAGTTCTCGCTGCGGTATCAGCCGGTCGAACAGCTCCTGCTACGCGCGTCCGTACAACACGGGTTTTGCGGCACCGTCGCTGTACAACCTGTACCTGCCGAACTCAACGACGTTTACCGCCAACCGCTACAACGATCCGACGCTTTGCCCGAACGGCGTGCCCAATACGGGAGCCGGTGCGGTGCCATCGCGTGACTGCGGAATCCAGTTCCAGCAGTTGCAGGGCGGAAACGCGGCTCTCGAACCCGAAACGTCAGAGGCCTATACCTTTGGCTTCGTACTCCAGCCGACGCCGCAGATTTCGTTCGGCCTCGACTACTGGAGCTACCACATCGAGGATTCGATCAACGTTATCGGCGAGCAAACGATCTTTGCCGATCCGGCCAAGTACGCCAACCTGTACGTCCGCTGCAGCCAGGCCGGAACACGTGCGCCGGGGATCGGCGCATGCCAGATCCCGGGCGGCGATCCACTGGCCTACGTCATCAACACGTTCCTGAACCTCGGTGACACCAAGACGAGCGGTATTGACGGCCAGTTCAACTGGACCGGTGCCCCGACCGAGGCCGGCCGGTTCTCGCTTGGAATTCGCGGAACGTACGTGCTGAAGTACGAGTTCCAGGTCGAGCCCAATGGCAAGTTCTTCGACCCGGTTGGCAACTACAGCCCGGAGTTCGCCGGACCGGTGATCCGGTACCAGCAGATCACCAACCTCGGCTGGCAGTACAACGTCTGGACCGTCAACCTGTTCAACCAGTTCCAGACGGGGTACACCGACCAGAACAGTGCGGCCAGCGTGGCGCCCGGGTTCCGCAACAACACGGTCGGCAAGAACTCGGTCTGGAACCTGTCGACGACGTACACCGGCTTCAAAGGCTTGACGTTGGCGGTGGGCATCCTGAATCTGCTGAATAACGAGCCGCCGTACTCGAACCAGACCGGTCGCTTCCAGGCCCGCGGCTACGACGATCGCTTTGCGAATCCGCTCGGCCGCGTCTACACGCTCGGCGCGCGTTACGAGTTCATGTAGACGGAACCTGACTTACTTAGAAAACCCTGCGGGTCTTCCGCGGGGTTTTTTTGCTCTGTCTTCCGCGGGGCTTCTTGCACTGCAGGGAAAACGTCCGAGCTGTCTGTATGGCCATCTTAGTCGCTCGTTGTTCACGGCGCAACAATTCAGATCGACCCGGTTCGCAGGAGTGTTGCTGCACCGTAACCGGGCGCTGACGAATCCGGTCACTCGCCGCGGCCGCGCTTCCCGAATTCAGCGATTGGGAGGATGCATTCAGTGCCGGCGGCGTCTCACTACTGCACCTATCGGGGGGTTCAAGTATGTTTCAACTAAGGCCGATCATGCACGGCTTGGCGCTCGCCTTTGGCGGCCTGAGCGGCGCGATTCTCTTGGCGCCAGCAATGGCGCAAACACCGGTCGAAGCGGCGCAAACGAAGGAGCGCGTCGAGATCACCGGTTCACTGCTCCGTCGCGCCAGCACGGAGACGGCGCTTCCGATCACCACGCTCAACATGGACGACCTGAAAAAGGCCGGTGTTACGACGGCTGAGCAGGCCGGTCACCTTCATTGCGGAGAACCAGAGCCAGGTGGGATCGCGACACGCAGTCGGTCGGCGGAGTCAACGGCGGGGCGTCCTACGCCGACCTGCGCGGACTTGGACCCGACGCGGACCCTGGTGCTGTTGAACGGCCAGCGCGTCGTCAACAACCCGTACTCGAAGGGACTGCGGTCGATCTAAATACGATCCCGACTCGTCGCAATCGAGCGCATCGAAGTGCTGCGCGACGGCGCGTCGGCCATTTACGGCTCGGACGCGATCGCCGGCGTGATCAACATCATTACCCGCAAGGAATTTCAGGGGATCAGCGTTAGCGGTGACGCGTCGATTCCGCAGGCCAACGGCGGCGCGAACTACGCCGCAACCCTCATGGGCGGCTTCGGATCGCTGGCGAAGGAAGGCTGGAACATCTTTGCCGGCTTCTCATACAACAAGCAGGAGCAGGTCACTGCGCTCGATCGCAGCTATGCGTCCAGCGGCCTGAACCCAACAAAGGGGTGTTCCTGGCGAAGACCAGCGACCGACCATCCCGGGAAACTACAGCCAGTCGAAGCACGGGCGTAGCAACTAATCCTGACCCTGCCGAACTGCCAGCCGCCCAATTCTGTGCAGGTGCCTGACCTTCGGACGCCAGACACCTGCCACTTCGATTTCACCCGATTCATTCAGTTAATTCCGGAGCAGGAGCATGGTCGTTCCTTGGCCGAGCCGATCGCGCTTGGCAAGGACAACACGCTGTCGTTGGAGTACTTCCGGTGCGGAACAACAAGATCAGTGACCGCAGATTGCGCCGACACCGCTCGACCGGGCTGCAGATGCCGCAGTACCAACCCGTATTACCCCGGTAACGGCAACACACCGATTACCAATCCGGCGCTCGATCCGACGCGTGCCAATCTCGGTCGGCTGGCGGATGCTACCTGCCGGCAACGCGCGATCGGACTCGGAGAACACGACCGACCGGGTGCTGCTCCAGCTGGACGGCAATGCGGCGGGCTGGAACTACAACGTCGCCGCGCTGTACTCGGGCTCGGACGTCACGCACTACCTTCACCGACGGCTATGTCAATCGCGGGCAAATCGAACGGCATTCAAGGCGTTAACGGCGCACCGTTCCTGAACCCGTTCGGGCCACACAGCGCGGCGCAGACGAATTACATCAACGCCAAGAAGATCATCGGACACGTTCAGGACGATCGAACGGATCGACTGTGGGGCATCAATGCGACCGTCAGCAAGGACGTGCTCTTCCGACTGCCCGGGCGGGCCAGTCTCGTTTGCGGTCGGCGCCTCGTACTTGCATGAAGAAGTCGATTTCACCAACAACTTCACCCTGATCCGCCAGGCCGCAAGCTCGGGGCTGGAGCTGGCTCGAGGACACCAGCGGGCGACCGCGATGTCTGGGCCGTTATGGCCGAGGTCAATATTCCGATCATCAAGAACCTCGATCTTGGGATCGCGGTTCGGTACGACGACTACAGCGACGTGGGTCGACACGACGAATCCGAAGGTGTCACTGCGTTGGCAGGCGAAGCCGAACCTGCTGCTACGTGGGTCGTGGATGACACGGGCTTCCGCGCGCCGACCCTTTACGACCTTTACCAGCCGAGCTTATCGACGTTTACCGCCAGCCCATACGACGACCCGGTGCTCTGTCCGGGGGGAGTTCCAGTCGCAGGAGCTGATCCGGCGCGTGACTGCAACATCCAGTTCAGCCAGCAATTTGGCGGCAACACCGCGGTTCAGCCGGAGACGTCCGATTCGTGGTCGGTCGGGTTCGTCTGGGACGTGACGAACAACTTCTCGTTCGGGCTCGACTACTGGAATACGAAGATCAAGGATTCGATCGACACCCTTCCGGAGACTGCGATCTTTGCCGATCCGCGAAGTACGCGAGTCGGTTCGTGCGCTGTAGTCAGTTACCGCGGCAGAGGCCGCCACGATTCGACCTGCATGCGCCGCCGCTGGAACGGTCGATCCGTTGGCTTACGTCAGGACGCAGAACACCGAGAACCTCGGCGACATCAAGGCGTCGGGAATCGATCTCAACCTGCTGTACCGATCCGACGCGGGTGAAATGGGTCGCTTCACGTTCAGCCTCAACGGGACCTACACGCTCAAGTGGGAGGCCGCAGCTGGAGGCAGGCGGAACGTTCTTCGACGCCAACGGCAACTATTCCGCGGAGCTCGATTTTCCGATCTTTCGTTGGCAGCACGTGATGCAACTGGGCTGGCAGTACAACGTCTGGTCGGTGAACCTGTTCCAACGGCTCCGCAGCAAGTACACCGACTCGAATCAGCTGGGCGACCCGCCGTACGACCAGAATACAGTCGGGGCATACTCGGTCTGGGATCTGACGGGGACCTGGACGGGTATCAAGGGGCTATCGGTGACCGCGGGCGTCCAGAACATGTTCAATGAACATCCGCCGTTTTCGAATCAGCTCTCGACCTTCCAGAGCCAATACGACCCACGGTTCACCAACCCGATCGATCGCCGGTATCTGGTCCGAGTGGCGTACAGCTACTAAGCCACAGCAAGCCTGCCAAGCCCGCGGTGCGCCGCGGGCTTTTTTTTGCGCTGCGGACGGCGTCGCCGATTGGGCGAGCCGTCGAACGGCACTGCGGATTACTCGAAAACCTTCCGCGGCGAACTCGTCAAGACCGCGCTGAAGAACAAGGGCGCCGCCTCGGAAGTCATCGAACGCACGCTCGACGAAGCGATCATGTTCCAGCAGGCCAGCGGCAGCACGAAGATCGCCGAGCAGACGTTCGTCTTCAAGCTTCGAATAGGACTTGCCCCTCCAGGGTTGCGACCATGGTGGGCGCGCAAATGGAAAGCCCGGCCGAAGCCGGGCTGTTTGCTCTCGCTTGCTCGGGACTTGCGCGCAGGTGGCGCCGCGCGACCGGGCGCTACGCGCCTCGCGCGTCGCTCAGTTCGAACGGGTGGCGGTGACGGTCACCCGTTCGGCCGCGATGACGTTCGCGCTCGCGCCGTCGTCGCGCGACTGCATGCCGGCGACGGTGCTGCCCAGGACAACGGCGCTGGTGGCCACTGCCAGGACAAAGGCGGTAACTCGGGACTTGACGGAGGTGGTGTAGGTGGCGTTCATGGTTCGGTCCTTTCGTGTGCGCAGTGCAGTGTTCGTTGTCGATGGGCGCACTGTAGGCAAGCACGATCGACATTTCGAGCGACTTGCGACAGGGTGCAGAAAGCGCGGCGTGAACTGCATTCGCGATTTGGTCGCGCTGGAACGCTGTTCTGCCGTCCATCCGGCGTGGACGCAGTTCGTCGCGCGTAGCGGCAGTTCACGCCGATTTTGAACACGGACCGGCGACGAACTGCATCGATCGACGTGGTGCGAGCTCAAGTCGCGGCGTGAGTATGTCGGGCGCGTGAATTTTCCTAGCTGGGGCCCCCGCTTCTTCCATGGAGCGAGCGGCTCCAACTCTATGTAATGCATGTCATCCGCTTTCCGGCGGACAACACAGCAGCACATGGAGGTCATCATGAAAGAGCAACTGATTCGACGCGCGGTCGCGGCGGCAGCAGCCGCCACCGTCACGTTCGCGATCTTCAGTGCGGTGGTGGCGGTCGCCGACCACGAGAAAGATCAGGCCGTGCTCCTGGCGGCCCGGATCAAGCCGCAGGCCCTGGCAACCAATCCGGCCGAGACGAAATCGCACTGAAAACGAACCAGGCATCCGCCGCACACGGGCACAGTCGACTCGATCGTCCCGGTCTCCGGGCACCGGAGACCGGGACGATCGTCGTGTCCGCGCTTCCAAACGACCCGCCGGACCGGTCCGGGATCGAAAATGGGGACTGTCTGTCGCCTGCCGAAGGCCAGCGGACTCCGGCCGCTGGCCGTGTGCGGCACCCTAGACGCGCAGCCACAGGCGCGCGAGGTCAGCCGCGCCATCGGTACCCTTGACGCCCCGGAACGCCTCCGCCGCCTTGGCCTTGTTGCCGGCCCGCAGATAGGCAATGCCGAGTTGCAGCCGTGCGTCGTCCGGATGCTTCAGGCCGCCCTTGGCGATGCCCTTCTGGATCAGGGCGATGCCCTTGTCGATCTGGCCGAGGCCCGTGTAGGCCAGCCCGATGCGCACCATCGCGTTGCCGTCGGCGGCCGCCTCGACTTCGGCCGCCGCCAGGTCCCGTGGCGCATCGTTGGCACGCTGCGTCGCCAGCGCCAGCAGTCGCTTTTGCCGCTCGGCTTCGGCACCCTTGCCCAGTACACCGGCGGCAAATCCTTCATCGAGAATCTTCTTCGCCTCGGCAGCCTGCCCCTGCTGCAGTGCAAGCTGCGCCATCTCGCTGTAATCGTTGGCGGAATCCAGAGTCTTGGTGGCGAGGCGAAGTCGCAGGACATCGAGCGTCAGCCGGTTCGAAAACCCCGGTTTGGACTCGATTCGGCGCAGCAGGTCGGCCCAGTACTCACGCTTCGGGTAATAGGCCACCAGGCGTTCCAGCGACGAAACGTAAGCGCCGCGGTCGCCTGCCTTTGGATGCGACGCTGACGAGCAGCTGCAGCCGATCCTCCGGTGGTGCCTGCCCGGCCTTCTCGGCCGCCTGCACGTCAGCCAGGGCCTCGCGCGACGCGGCCTGAAAGTCACCCGCCTGGTAGTAGGACTGGATCAGCAAGCCGCGCATTGCGCGATCTGACGGATTGCCCTTGAGCGCGCGGTCCGCCCATTTGGCGGCGTTGGCGTAGTCCCGGTTGCGGTAATACAAGCTGGCCAGATTCGCCGCGTGGCGCACCTGCTCGGCCTCGGGCAGCTTGCCGGACGCCAGCAGTGCCTGCGAGGCCTTGATGGCCTGCTCAGTGTCGCCAGCTTGACTCGCGACGGCAGCGCGCATCTGCTCGATCAGGTGGTTTTCCTGGGCCGTGCGATTCGGCACCGCCTCGGCTTCGCTGCAGCTTGACCAGCGCCTCCTTGTACTTGCCCTGCTTGTACAGGTCCCGGGCCGCCTGCAACGGCTTGCCCACCTCGGCCCGTACGGCATCCTGCGCCTGCGCCGCCGACCAGCGGACTCCATCGGGCGCGATCTGCACCCCGCATGCCGCGACTGCTGCTGCCGCCGCTGCAGTCAGACCCAGCACGCGGCGCAGTGTCGAAACTTGTCGCATCAGAAGATCTCCCGTGCAGCGACGCACTTGCAGCCGCCAAGAAACTCGAACCGCCCCCATGGATCGGAGCCGATCAGCCCGCGGCAACGATCGCAAGGACAGTCGCAAGGACAGCCACCGCGCTCAGCGTATCGAAGACTGCAGGAATTCAGCGCACGAACTGCTCGTTGCCCACCAAGCCAAGCTTGGTGACGCCGAGACGCTGCGCGGAGGCCATGACCGCCACGACATCCTTGTACTCGGCCAGCTTGTTCGGGCGCAAGTGGACCTCTGGCTGCACCGCTTGCGCTGCGGCTGCCGATAGGCGGATCTCGAGGTTTGCCCGGTCGGCCACTATGTCGCCGTTCCAGAAGATCGTGCCGTCAAAATCGACGTCAATCGTGATGACCTGCGGCTGTTCGATCGGCGGCGGCGGGTTGCCGGCCGGCATGTTCAGATTGACCGAGTGCAGCTGGATCGGAATCGTGATGATCAGCATGACGATCAGCACCAGCATCACGTCGATCAACGGCGTGGTATTGATGTCGATCATCACGTCCGGTTCCTGCGATCCGCCGCCCGGACCGACGTTCATTGCCATCGCATGTCTCCTTGAGTCGCCGCGGTCACCCACCGCGCGGCGGCGGTTCGGTCACGAAGCCGATCTTCTGGATCCCGGCCCGCTGGCAGGCGAATACCACCCGGCCGACGAACTCGTAGCGCCCAGCCAGATCGCCCCTGATGTGCACTTCCGGCTGAGGCTGCAGGACGGCGACCTTCTTCAGCCGGTCCACCAGGTCGTCGTTGTCGCGCACCGGCTGCAGGCCCCAGAAAACGTCACCGTCCTTGTTGACCGCGATCTCGATGTTCTCGGGCTTGGTCTGCCGCGGAACGTTGGTTTCCTCCGGCAGCTTGAGCGGAATGGACTGCGTGATCACCGGGATCGTGACCAGGAAGATGATCAGCAACACCAGCATCACGTCGACCAGCGGCGTGGTGTTGATCGCCGAGATGGCTTCTTCTTCGCCGCCGTCCTCGGATCCGATACTCATCGCCATGGCTAGGGCCTGTTCACACTAACAACGGGAGATGCGTTGGGCCGCAATGCGGAGGGCTGCGCGAAGGGTGGCGCCGCCAAGGGTGGCCCCCTTCGCCAGCCGTCCCGACAAAGCAGACGCCGCATTTCGGCCCAACCCGAAGGGAAAGACGGATGGCGGGCGCATTGCGGTGTTGCCGCTCGCTGATTGGCATCAGCCAACGGCGCTCGCGCCGCCTTGCACTGCATCCCGCCATCCATCTTTCGCACTCCCATTGTTAGCGTGAACAGGCCCTGCCTCCGTCGACCCGGCGTTCAGCGCGCGGGTGCGCCCTTCAGTTCGACCTTGCGTCCCAGCAGCACGGCGTGCAGATCCGCGCCGAACGTCCGCACCTGCTCCATCGAGACCTTGTTGCGGCGGATCAGCCAGTTGTAGCCCAGCACCGCCGGCACCGCGACCGCGAGGCCGATCGCCGTCATGATCAGCGCCTCGCCGACCGGGCCCGCGACCTTGTCGATCGACGCCTGTCCGGCGATGCCGATGGCCGTCAGCGCGTGATAGATGCCCCATACCGTGCCGAACAGTCCCACGAACGGCGCGGTCGAGCCGACTGTCGCCAGGAAGGCCAAACCGTCCTGCATGCGGCTCTGCACCGTGTCCACCGCGCGCTGCACCGACATCGTGACCCAGGTGTTCAGATCGATGTTCTCGGTTAGCGCGCCTTCGTGGTGCTCGTTGGCGCTGATTCCGCTCTCCGCGATGTAGCGGAACGCACTGCCCTCTTTCAGCTTCTTCGCGCCTTCGCGGAGCGACGTCGACTTCCAGAACGTCTTGGTCATCTCCTGGCTCTGGCGCCCCAGCTTGAACTGCTCCCACAGCCTGACGAAGATGATGTACCAACTGCCCATCGACATGATCACCAGGATGATCAGCGTGCCCCTGGACACGAAGTCGCCCTGACGCCACAGCGCCTCAAGCCCATACGGGTTGTCGATGGTCTCCTTGGTGATCGTCGGCAAGGGCGCGCGCACTGGCGCCATCGGCGCAGCGGGCACGGTTGCAGGCGCCGGCGCTTCCGCAGCGGGGGCCGCCGGGGCGGCCTGTTGTGCGCCCGGTTGCGCGCCTTGTTGCGCGATCACGGAGGTGGGTGCAGCGAATCCTGCAACGGCCAGAATCGCCAGGGTGGCGGCATGGCGGCGGATCAACGAGATCATTGCTAAATCTCCTGGTGGAAGATGGTGCGAAGACGAAAGTGGAGAGTCATGCGGCGCCGCAGCGCCAATGTCGGGTTGACCCTTCCCTCGCCTGTTAACGAAGCTTGAAACCAATCGGAGCCGTCACCCGGACGTCCTGCCCCTGCCCCTGGCAGGACAGCTGAGAAACGACGGCCATGGATGGCTTGTTGAAAACGCGATTGGTCGACGATTTGATCGCAACGTCCTTGATCTGCCCGCTGGCAGTCACGGTGAATTCCATCACCACCTCGCCCTCGAGGCCCTCCTTCAGCGCTTCACGCGGGTAGGTGATCGAAGACATGACTTCAACGTAGTTGGCACAAGTCGTGCGTGCGCTGCGCGCCACCGGCGCCGCCTCAGGTGCCTTCTGGATCGCCGGAGCCTGCGGTGCCGGCGGCGCAATCGGCGTAACTGCAGTGATCGCGGGCGCCGGCGTCGGCGGCGGCGCGATGTTGATTTCCGGCGGCGGGATGAACGGCGGCGGCGGCGCGGCCATTTTCGGCGGCGGCATAACCACTTCGGGTGGCGGCGGCTTCTTGATCACCTCCTCGACCACCTTGACTTCGATCGGGCCCTTGATTACCTCGACCACCGTGCGCGCCAAACCTGTGACCAGGGCGTAGATGATCAGGACGTGCAGCAGCACGACCGCAGTGATTCCCATCACATGCCGGCCTGGATTGCGCTGCTGCTGTGCGTAGTCCATGAGGCCCCCTCGGGTTCGCTCTGGCCGCTTTGGCGACTAACCCGCGATTCCAATGCTGACAGCTTCTACTGCTGACCGCTCTGCTCTCGCAAAACGCGGCATTCTAGTCGAAAGGACTGGCGCGGAAAGTTGCCAATCACGCCGCGGCGCAACACGCGACGCGAGGCGGCACGATCATCGCGGAACAGACCATCGCCTTCAAGTTCGAATAGCCTCCCGAGCAGTGAAAAAAAAGCGCGGTCGCGGACCGCGCTCCTTTCTTTCGAAGGCAGCGCCTTGTGCTCGCGCTCAGAAAAGGGTGTTGCCGCCAGCCGGGGCTGGCGCTGCGATCCCGAAGTGCCGATACGCCGACAGCGTGGCGACGCGACCGCGCGGCGTGCGCTGCAGGTGCCCCTGCTGGATCAGGAAGGGCTCGACCACGTCTTCGAGAGTTTCACGCTCCTCGCCGACCGCCGAGGCAAGATTGTCGATTCCCACCGGACCGCCGGAAAACTTGTCGATGATGGCCATCAGCAGCTTGCGGTCCATGAGATCGAGTCCGAGCTGGTCGACTTCAAGCATCGCCAGGGCTGCATCGGCAATTTCCTGCGTGATGTCACCGCTGGCGCGAACCTCGGCATAGTCCCGCACCCGCCGCAGCAGGCGGTTAGCCACCCGCGGCGTGCCGCGCGAGCGGCGCGCAATCTCGCGCGCCCCCTCGGGGGAAAGCCTGGCTGCCAAGCAGTCGACCCGAGCGGGCGACGATCGTCGTGAGTTCCTCGGTCGAATAGAACTCGAGCCGGGCGACGATGCCGAAAGCGGTCGCGCAGCGGATTGGTCAGCATGCCCGCACGCGTCGTTGCTCCGACCAGGGTGAACGGCTTCAGGTCCAGCTTGATCGAGCGTGCCGCCGGGCCTTCGCCGATCATGATGTCGATCTGGAAATCCTCGAGCGCCGGATACAGGATCTCCTCGACCACCGGGCTCAGGCGATGAATCTCGTCGATGAACAGCACATCGTTGCGCTCGAGATTGGTGAGGATGGCAGCCAGATCACCCGGACGCTCGAGCACCGGTCCCGAAGTCTGTCGCAGATTGACGCCCATTTCGCGCGCCACGATATGCGCCAACGTCGTCTTTCCGAGTCCCGGCGGACCGAACAGCAGCAAGTGATCCAGTGACTCGCCGCGATTGCGTGCCGCCGTGATGAAGATCTCGAGCTGCTCGCGCACCCTGGGCTGGCCGACATACTCGGCCAGCGACGTGGGCCGCAACGCACGCTCGACCGCCTCCTCGTTCGGCGAGGCAGCGATCGGTTCCACCAGGCGTTCGGCTGCAGTCACAGCGGGCATCAATTCTTCAGGTATCAATTCTTGGCGAGCGATTTTAGGGCGTGCCGGATACCGTCAGAGATGCTGCTGCCGGCCGGCAGCTGGCGCACCGCCGCCGCGGCCTCGCGCTCGCTGTACCCCAGCGACAACAAGGCGTGAATGACGTCGGCGTGGTCGCCGCCGGCCGGTTGCGATAGATCTGCACCCAGCTTTCCCTTGAGTTCGAGCAGCAGCCGCTCGGCCGTCTTCCTGCCGATGCCGGGGATACGTGTGAGGCGGGCGGTTTCCTGAAGCGTCACCGCCTGCGCCAGTTCGGTGACCGACAGTCCGGAAAGGACCGCGAGCGCCGTGCGTGCGCCGACGCCGGATATCCGGATCAGCTCGCGGAAAGCACTGCGCTCCGCCGCTGTGCCAAAGCCGTACAGGTGATGTGCGTCCTCGCGCACGACCAGATGCGTGAGCAGGGCGACGCGTTCCGAGACCGCTGGCAGCGCAAAGAACGTGCTCATTGGCACATCGAGTTCGTACCCGACCCCATTGGCATCCACCAGGATGGTCGGCGGACTCTTGTCCAGCAGTACGCCGGCAGATGCGGCCGATCACTTCAGCACCGCCCGGCCGCCCGAAGGTGCTGAGTCGCCCCATGGGGCCGAGCGCGGACAGACGGCGGGCCCTGCGGCCTGCTGTCTGCCTTGCGAAGCGGACTGGCCTGCAGGCCCAGTCCGTGGGCCAGCGAACGCAGTGAGCGTGGGGGTTTCATTTCAAGCCCCCGGCCAGGCGCGCGGTCCAGGCACGGCGTCCGGCTGCAGCCGTCCGGCGGCCGCCAGGCGAGTTCGTGCCCGAGCCCAGAAGGCTCTTCAATCCTCGAGAGTGGGCATGACAGATGGCGCAGGCCAGTGCATCCGCGGCATCGGCCACTGGCGACCGCTGCAGGCCGAGCAAGGTTCGAACCATGTGTTGCACCTGCTTCTTGTCTGCCTGGCCAAATCCCACAACCGCCTGTTTTATCTGAAGCGCCGCGTACTCGTGCACCACCAGGCCTGCGCTTACTGCCGCGCAGATCGCCGCCCCCCGCGCCTGGCCGAGCAGCAATGTGGATTGCGGGTTGATGCTGACGAATACCTTCTCGATCGTCGCCACCTGCGGCTGCGTCTCGCGAATCACTTCGGCAAGCGCGGTAAGAATTGTGCCCAGGCGCTGGTGCAGATCACCCGCCGGCACGCGAATCACGCCCGCGCTGACATAGCGCAGCTGCGGCCCGCTTGCCTCGACGACGCCATAGCCGGTGCGATTGAGGCCGGGGTCGATGCCGAGAATGCGCAGAGGGGCGGAAGGCACGCAGCAATTGTGCCACGCACGCCGTGGCCGAACGGAAACCCAAGTCAGCCACGGATGAACACGGATTACACGGATTGAAAACAATGGCCGCTTGACGGCGCAGTTTGCGCTGGATTTCGAACTAATCCGTGAAATCCGTGCCAATCCGTGGCGAAGTCGCCTTCGCCGTTCAGTGCCGGAAGTGCCTGACTCCGGTGAAGACCATGGCGACGCCACGTTCGTCGGCGGCAGCAATCACTTCGGCGTCACGCATGCTGCCGCCCGGCTGAATGACGCAGCTCGCGCCCGCGTCAACCACCGCATCGAGGCCGTCGCGGAACGGGAAGAAGGCGTCCGACGCCGCAGCCGAGTCCACGAGTGACAGGCCCGCTTCCTTTGCCTTGATTGCGGCAATGCGCGCCGAGTCGATGCGCGACATCTGGCCTGCGCCCACACCCAGCGTCATCTCGTCGCGCGCAAACACGATCGTGTTGCTCTTGACGAACTTGGCAACACGCCAGGCAAACATAAGGTCCCCCATCTGCTTCAGCGTGGGCTCGCGTGCAGTGACCACCTTCAGCTGGTCCGCTTGCAGCTGCGCCAGGTCCGGGGACTGAACGAGCATGC
This sequence comes from uncultured beta proteobacterium, assembly GCA_963735955.1. Classification (GTDB taxonomy): domain Bacteria; phylum Pseudomonadota; class Gammaproteobacteria; order Burkholderiales; family Burkholderiaceae_F; genus CAVTND01. The sequence goes on from CAVTND010000025.1 coordinate 109,351, forward strand.
CCCCGCCGACGCGCTTGAAGTCGAAGTCGTTGTGCGCCACGCCGGGCGCAAGCGTCAGCAGACGCACGTTCTGCTTGGTCGCGAATACGTCGAGTGCGGCCGGATCGAAAGCAGGAGCAATCACGACTTCGACAAACTGCCTGGCCACCGCCTGCGCTGCGATCGTATCCACAGCACGGTTGAAGGCAATGATGCCGCCGAAGGCTGAGGTGGGATCCGTCTGGTACGCCTTCGCGTAAGCGGCTGCAGGCGACGCGGCGAGCGCCACGCCACAAGGATTTGCATGTTTGACGATCACGCAAGCCGGGGTATCGAAGCTGCGCACGCATTCCCAGGCCGCGTCGGCATCGCTGATGTTGTTGTACGACAGCTCCTTGCCCTGCAGCTGCGTATAGCCTGCGAGCAGCCCTTCGCCAACCTCAATGTCACGATAGAACGCCGCCAGCTGGTGCGGATTTTCGCCGTAACGCATGTCCTGCACCTTGCGCCACTGGCGTGTCATCACTGCGGGAAATCCGCTCGGCTTGCCGTCCTCATCCAGCGCTGTCAGGTAATTGGCAATCGCGCCGTCGTAACGCGCAGTGTGAGCGAAGACTTTCTTCGCAAGGATCAGCCTTTGCTCGGAACCGACGCCTTCGCCCGCTTCGAGCTGGGCCGCAAGCGCTGCGTAGTCAGCCGGGTCCACAACTACCGCCACGCTTTCGTGATTCTTGGCGGCCGCGCGCAGCATGGCCGGCCCACCGATGTCGATGTTTTCGATTGCTTCATCAAAACTGCAGCCGGGCTTGGCGATTGTCTGTTCGAACGGATAAAGGTTGACGACCAGCAGTTCGATCGGATCGATCTTGTGCGTCTCGAGCGCCGCCATGTGCCTGGGGTCGGGCCGACGTGCCAACAGGCCCGCGTGAATTCGCGGGTTCAGTGTCTTGACCCGGCCGTCGAGGATTTCCGGAAATCCCGTGTAGTCGGCAACTTCAGTCACGGCAAGACCTTCTTCGGCCAGCAGTCGCGCCGTACCGCCGGTCGAAAGGATCCGAAACCCGAGGCGCGCAAGTGCACGCGCAAAGTCGACTACTCCGGTCTTGTCTGAAACGCTGATCAGCGCCTGGCGCAGAGCTGCTTTCATCGCGGCTCGACCTCGAGCATTCGGTATTGCGCGAGTTTCTTGCGCAGGGTGTTCCGATTAATGCCCAGCAAGGCCGCCGCGGCCGACTGGTTGCCATCGGTCCGCTGCATCGCGAACTGCAGCAGGGGCCGCTCGACCGCCCCGGTGACCAGTTCGTACAGCGCATGCGGCGGAGCGCCGTCCAGTTCGGCGAAGTACTGCTCGAGGCTGCGCAGCACGCACTGTTCGACCGTTTCGGAGCTGGATTCACGGGCGGACTGCAGAAGCGCGCCCGTCACTGCCTTCGACTTCGCTGATGACTTCAACTGCAAACTGCTCACTGCTGTCCCTTCATTCAGTGCACCGCGCGACTGACGTAGCTCAGGCGCTCATGCCGCGTGCCGTGCTCGCGGAAAAACTGGTCGACCGCACGCGCCTGCTCCGCGCTTGCACTCAACTGGTTCATTCGCTCGCAGAATTCGCGCCCGCCTTCCAAGGCGCGCGTGTACCAGATGATGTGCTTGCGTGCTGTGCGCACGCCGAGCTCGGTGCCGTAGAAGCGATAGTGATCTTCGAGATGTTCGAGCAGCAGGCCGCGCGCCTCTTCGACCAGCGGCGGGGCAAGCATCTCACCGGTGGCCAGAAAATGGACGATTTCGCGGAATATCCATGGCCGGCCCTGCGCCGCACGACCGACCATGATCGCGTCGGCGCCGGTCGCTTGCAGAACCGCGCGCGCCTTGTGCGGTGAGTCGACATCGCCGTTGGCGATGACCGGAATCGTGACCGCCTGCTTGACCGCACGAATCGTCTCGTACTCCGCCTTGCCGCCAAACCCGCAGGCGCGTGTGCGTCCGTGCAGAGTAAGCGCTGCGATGCCGCTGGCTTCAGCCAGCAGCGCGATCTCGATCGCATTGCGGTTGGCCGGGTCCCAACCGGTGCGGTACTTGAGCGTGACCGGCACGTCGACCGCATTGACGACCGCATCAAGAATGCGCGCAACGTTCGAACTGTCCTTGAGCAAAGCGGAGCCGCAGGCCACATTGCACACCTTCTTGGCCGGACATCCCATGTTCAGGTCGATGATCTGCGCACCGCGTGCGACGTTGTAGCGCGCGGCTTCCGCCAGCATGTCCGGATCGGCGCCTGCCAGCTGCACCGCAACCGGGGCCTGCTCGCCAGCGTGATCGAGTCGGCGGGCGGTCTTCTCACTCGCCCACAGGCGCGGATTGGACGCCGCCATTTCCGACACCGCATGACCGGCGCCAAGCGCTTTGCACAGACGCCTGAACGGGCGATCGGTTACGCCGGCCATCGGGGCCACGAACACATTGTTCGGCAACTGGTGCGGCCCGATGCGCATCGACAAAGGCAGACCGAGGAGTGAGGGGCGCGGATTGTATCGAATTGCGGGCTGCGTCAGATCCGCGCGCCGGCGACGGATGCGTCGAAGCACGGAAAAGGTTTCGAGTCCTCAGCCGCGGACGCCGAACATCAGCAGGCGCGCGAACTCACGCCGCAGATCGGGAACGATGCCAAGCGTCGACAGGGCCAGCGATCGACCGAGCACCAGTGGTGCAAAGCGGGTCGCGAAAATCTGCGGCGCATTGCGCGTAATAGCAAGGATCGCCGCGCGATCGGCGCGCCGGCCGTGATCGAAGGAAGCCAGCGTGCTCGCAGGGTCGCGGCCCGCGCTGCAGGCAAGGGCGACAACTTCGGCCAGAGCAACACAGTCGCGTATCCCGAGATTCAGCCCCTGCCCGGCCACCGGATGCAGGGTCTGCGCTGCATTGCCGAGGTAGGCGATTCGATGCTCGCGCAGCCCCGTGCGCGCCTGCTCGGGCAGCTCGACTCGATGGCACTTGCCAAGGCCGAGGATGCGCCCCTGGCGGCCAAACGCCCGCTGCAGCTCGGCCTTGAGTGCGGCCGCGTCGAGCAGGCTACGGCGGTCAGCCTGCTCCGGTGACATACACCAGACCATGGCCATTGTTTGCGTGGCACCTGAATCGGTCCGCTCGCTCGCAAACTCTTTCGCTGCCACCGGCAGCAACGCCAACGGGCCGTCGCTGGTAAAACGCTCGAATGCCGTCCCACCGGGCACAGCTTCGATCCGCAGGTCTCCCACCAATGCGACCTGCCGCGCAGGCGAGGCCTCAGCCCTAAGGCCTTCTGCGTTCACAACCAGTGCGGCACGCAGCGTCGGTTCGTTCTCGATGTCAACGAAGGCGTGTGCGGAATCCTGACGCACGGACGACACTCGGTACGGACGAAGCACCCTTATCCGCGGCTCAGCTTCGGCCGCCGCCGCCAGCGGCGCCAGCAGCTCTCCATAGCGAATCGTCAGACCGAGCATTGCACCACCGACGTCCCGCTCGTCGATGACGACTCGCCCAAAGTCGCCCTGGGACGACACCACGACGCTGCGAATCGCTGCGGTGGATACCGGCGGCAGATTGACCAATGGCGCCAAGGTCTGCACGGTACCGCGTGACAGGGCGAGCAAGCGGCGATCAGCGCACGCATGGTCCAGCGATCGCGCATCGAGCACAACACTGGACACTTTGCGACGCGCGAGCAGGAGCGCCAGCACCAGGCCGACCGGCCCGGCGCCGATGATCGCAATCGCGTGCCGGTCCGAACCGCCCGCTTCCTGCCCTGTACGCATGCCCGTAGTCCGCCCTCCTGCGACCTTCACGCCCGCATCAGCGCTTCGATCTCGGCGACGGCTTTGGGTGCATCGACAGTCAGGACCTCGCAGCCGGATTCCGTGACAACCACGTCATCCTCGATGCGGATACCGATGCCCTGCAGCCGCGCAGGAACGTTTTCCGCTGCCCGCAGATACAGTCCCGGCTCAACCGTCAGCGCCATGCCCGGTGCGAGCGTGCGCCAGGCGCGCTCTCCGGAAGCGGGCGCGGGGCCGGACCGATAGTTGCCGACATCGTGCACGTCGAGGCCTAGCCAGTGGCTGGTCCGATGCATGTAGAACTGGCGATAGGAACCGGACTCGAGCGCGCCGTCGACCGAGCCCTTGAGCAGCTCAAGATCGATCATTCCCTGCACCAGGATGCGCGTGGCCGCATCGTGCGGCGCATTGAACGGTGCTCCAGGGCGCACGGCGGCAATTGCCGCGCGCTGCGCTTCGAGAACAATCCCGTAGACCGCGCCCTGCTCGCCGCTGAAGCGGCCACCCACCGGAAAGGTACGCGTCAGGTCCGACGCGTAGCCATCAACTTCGCAGCCGGCATCGATCAGGCACAGATCACCATTCGACAGCGCGCCATCTCCAGCCGGGTAGTGCAGCACGCAGGCGTTCGCGCCCGCTGCCACAATGGATCCGTAGGCCGGCGACTGCGCCCCCTGGCGGCGAAACTCGTACAGAAGCTCCGCTTCAATCTCGTATTCGCGCAGGCCCGGCCGACACGCACGCATGGCGCGCGCATGCGCCTGCGCCGAGATGCGGGCAGCGCGTCGCATCGTCTCGATCTCGCTCGCGTCCTTGACAAGCCTCATTTCGTCGACCAGCGCCAGCAGATCGTGTACCGATCCCGGCGCCTGCGTGCCCGCGCGGGCACGCGCACGGACGTTTCCGAGCCAGCGCTCGATCCGATTGGACAATTCAGAACCCAGCTCGCCCAGCGCACAAAAGAGCGCCGGCGCGTCGGCGAGCAGGTCCGGCACGATTTCATCCAGCTGGTCGATGTTGTGCGCGCGATCAAAGCCGAACAGCGACTGGGCCTGTTCCGGTCCGAAGCGCCGCCCGTCCCACATTTCGCGCTCCGGCTCGCGCGGTCGGCAGAACAGGATCGACTCGCGCCGCTCGCCCATCACTACCAGGGCGAATGCAGCGCATGGCTCGGGAAATCCGGTCAGATACCAGAAGTGGCTGTCGAAACGATAGGGATGCTCCGTGTCGCGGCTTCGCAGCAGCTGTGGCGCCGTCAAGTGAATTGCCACGCCGCCACCGCGCGCTGCGATCGCATCCATCAAGCGCGCGCGGCGCCGGCAGAAATTCTCGGCATTCATCGACTGCATCTTACGTGTCCCGTCGACTGAGCTCGGCGTCGAGTTCGGCCAGCTCCGCAGGAGTGCCGACGTTGTGCCATGAACCACGAAAGTGTTCGCCGCTGACACGGCTGGCCCGCGCGAATGTGTACAGCCAGGGGAAGAGCTTCGCCCGTCCTGGCGCCACCTCGGCAAACAATGCGGGTGAAAAGACACCGATATTGGCGTAGGTCAGGCGCGGCACTCCATCCGGTGCAATGCGGCCGTTCAACAGGGCCATGTCACCAGCGGGGTGAAACGCCGGGTTATCGACCAGGACCAGATGGGCAAGCACCGCACCGCTGCGGATCGCATCCGCCGCTTCGCCGAGCCGTCCATAGTCGAAGTCAGTGACGATATCGGCGCTGACTACGACGAAGGGCTCCGCGCTCAGTCGAGGCAATGCGCGCACGATGCCGCCCAGCGTTTCAAGCGCGAGTTCTGCACGATCACCTTCGCGCGAGTATTCGATCGATACCCCAAGCGCCTGGCCGTTACCGAGCGCGGCCTCAATCTGTGCCGGCAGGTGCGCCGTGTTGATTACCAGATTCACAATGCCAGCGCGTGCCAGCGACTCGATCTGCCGTTCGATCAGGCGCTTGCCGCCTGCGAGCAGGAGCGGTTTCGGCGTGGAGTCGGTCAGGGGCCGCATCCGCTCCCCGCGCCCGGCCGCCAGTATCAGCGCTCTCACGCCCGGCTCTCTTCCGGAGCGCGGCGCGCGGCCCGGTTGAACGGATTCGGCGAGCTGCGGAATGTGCGGCAAGTGCAACTTGTCCACGCGCAAAGCTTGCAGCCTGCAAGATCACGGAAGCTCAACCCGACAATGGTCTCTCGTCCTGTTTCCATGCTGTCCGCGATTCCGATCGGAGTGGAGATCACTAGAACGTGTATCCGACTCGTGCCGCCACGCCTTCCAACTCATCGAACAGCCGCGCCAGCGGACCGAGCTCGGAGTAGCGTCGGGTCACGCCGCGGACGTAATTCACAAAGCGCGGCGTGTCGGCAAGGTACTGAGGCTTGCCATCGCGATAGTTGATGCGCGCGAATATGCCAAGGACTTTCAGGTGTCGCTGCAGACCCATCCACTCGAAGTCCCGCCAGAAATCGCCGAAGTCGGCTGCCACCGGAAGGCCCGCGCCGCGCGCACGTTCCCAGTAACGAATGGTCCAGTCAAGCGTCTGCTGTTCATCCCAGCTGATGAAGGCGTCGCGCAACAGTGAAGCGATGTCGTAGCTGATGGGGCCGAACACTGCATCCTGGAAATCCAGAATGCCGGGATTCGGCACGCTGACCATGAGATTGCGCGGCATGTAGTCCCGATGCACGAAGACCGTCGGCTGCGCGAGCGCGCGCCGCACGATGGTGTCGTTCGCGCGCGCGAGCACTTCGGTCTGTGCCGCCGTCAAGCGGTGGTCCAGGTGACGCGCGACATACCAGTCTGCAAAAAGCTGCAGTTCCCGCCGCAGGAGCGCGTCGTCATACGGTGGCAGAACACCACTGCGGCTTGCGAGCTGCCAGCGCACAAGCGCATCGATTGCGTCGCCGAACAATGCCGCGGCATTTGCTTCGTTCAGAACATCGAGGTAGGTCGATCTGCCCAGATCGCTCAGCAGCAGAAAGCCCTGCGCCGGGTCGCTCGCCATGACCTCGGGTGCGTGCAGTCCGGCGTCGCGCAGCAGACCAGCCACCTTCAGAAACGGGCGCACGTCCTCTTGGTCAGGCGGTGCATCCATCACGATCAGAGTTCGGTTGCCCCCCGAGGCGATGCGAAAGTAGCGGCGAAAGCTGGCGTCGGCCGATGCCGGCGCCAAGCTTCCGGGTTCGAGTCCCAGCGCAGCCGGCAGGGTGCGAAGCCACGCGACGGCGGCATCTCGTCGCGCATCGGTCGCGGGTGGCAAGGACCGGGTCTGACTCATGATTCGGCACACGGCATGGCGATGTCGGGACTCGATGTCGGGACTTCGAACTCGGGATTGCCAACAGGATACGCAGCGCACTGCGCTTGATCTGCGTTTGAAAAAGGGGCGCCGCCTATAATCCGGCCGCCTTCCTGCGCCCATTTTAGAACCTGGCTCACCATCATCCACGGGTGCGACGGCACTCCCGGGGTCGCAGTTCTGGGCGCGAGGAGCGCCGTTTGGCCGGCCCAAATCAGCGACGAGCAACGACGAAACGCGGCCCCGGGAGTCCCGTCCCTCCGGGTTGCCGCCAGAACGCCCGGCCGCGTTGTTGCTCCTCGTTGCGTAGGCATCGTTACGCTGCCTCTTCGCACCTAGCCGCCGGGCGTTCTGGCGGCAACGCATCCCGCGGCTGATGATGAGACAGGTTCGAGTGAACCGTATCGGCTCCTCTGTACGCGCCTGCGTCCTGGCCTTCGCCGCAGCGGCAGGCGGCGCGACCACAGGACATGCACAGGTGCCGGCCGAGGCATCGACTCCAGTTCCCGAGGCGCCGCCATGGCCGCGTCTCAAGCTTGAGCGCGCGCTGTCCGAGACGCGTATTTCCCGGCGGGAAGAAGGCGCGACCTACGCGCGTGCGCAGCGCATAGAGGGCTCGATCGACGAGCGCATCGTGCTCGAGGGCGATGCCGAGGTTCGCCGCGGCGGCACCGTGCTGCGCGGCGACCGCATCACCTACACGCAGCTCACTGATCAGGTTGACGTGGTCGGCAACGCGCGCGCCTTCGGTGGCGGCGCCACTTTTACCGGTCCGTCGATGTCGTTCAGGATCGACGCCCAGACCGGCAGCATGCCCGACGCTTCGTTTACCTATCCGGCGCGCCGTGGCCGCGGCGAGTCGTCCCTGATCGAGTTTCTCGGCGAGCAGCGCGCGCGCATGATGGATGCGCAGTTCACGACCTGCATGCCTGGCGACAAGAGCTGGTGGGTGCAGGCCGAGTCGATCGAGTTCGACATGCTCGAGGAGTCGGCCACCCTGACCGGAGGTCGGCTCTATTTCCAGGGGGTGCCGATCCTGGCCGGACCATGGATGAGCTTTCCGATGGGTGACCGACGCCGTTCGGGCTTCCTGACTCCCAGCTTTGGCCTGAGTTCGACACTCGGCACCGATATCAAGACGCCGTACTACTGGAATATCGCGCCCAATTACGACTACACCGGAACCCCGCGCTTCATGACCAAGCGCGGCATCACA
>CAVTND010000026.1:0-8601 GCA_963735955.1 uncultured beta proteobacterium
ACCCACCGTCCCAACCACGGCGCGTAGTACCGCGCCCGTGATACGTAAATCCCGTCTCCTCATCCCGCTCCTTGCCCGTATACCGATACCGCTTCGCGGCGGCCTTGATGCTCTGATCCACCGCCTGATACGACGTGCTGCCGTACGGGGTGTACTCCTCGTAGGAAATGACGTTGGCCTGTCATCCAACTCAAGGCTGGCCGAGCCAAGGTGATTGCCGAACTGATAGCGGATGAGTTGCGGCGGTGAACCATCGTTGCCTTGCGTTCTCGTCTCCACCAAGGCGATGCGCTGCTTGTCGTCCATGATGTGCAGCGTCTCGCGTTCGAGCGCGATGCCATCGCCGTTGCCGTCGAACTCGCGGTAAATCTCGAAGCCGCCCAAGATAGATGCGCTCCGCCTTGCGCGAGCCGTTCTGCCGCTCGGTGACCTTGCGCACGCGCTGCCCGCCGGCGTCGTAGACGTAGAAGGTCGTCTCCGGCACTTTGTCCGGCGGCGGCGTCGCATTGACCGCCTGCCGCGAGGTCGCGCTCAACTGATCCTTGAAGTCCCATTGCATCAGCGTGAGGTGCGGCATGCTCGTCATGTTGCCGTGCGCATCGTAGGTGTAGGGCTCGGTCGTCGCGCCCACGGTCGTGCTGCTCAGGCGGTTGCTCTTCTTGGCAGCCTCGATCAGGCTCGCTTCGTTATAGGCGTAGGCGCGCGTCCAGTTGCCATTGGCCGCCTGATGGATCAGCTTCTCGAAATTGCCGACGGCGTCATACAGATATTGCTCGGTGTAGTTGCGCATCGCCTGGCCGTCGCCGGGTTGCGGCAGATTGACGCGGAACTCGTCGTTCCAGGTGGTTTGCGGCTGCGCGAGCTGACCGATGTGCTCGCGGCCCGTTGCGTTGATCAGCCGGTAGATGGCGTCATAGGCATAGTCGCATTGCGGCGGCACCACCTGGCCGTTGAAGATAGATCGTCTGCTGTGCGTCGTCGCGGATGTGGGTGATGTTGCCGGCGGGATCGTAGGTGTAGAACAGGTCCTGGAATACCGCGCTGCCTGGGACGCCGGCACGTGCGGCTGGTCTTCAGATGGATCAGGCGGAAGGTCTTGCTCGTCATAGGCATACTCGGTCAGCGCGCCGTTGCCGTAGTCGATGCGGGTGCGCTGGCCCTTGGCGTCGTAGTCGATGTTGGTGACGGCATGCAGATTGGCCGACGGCGGGTCGAGCAAGGCGGTCGGTTCGGCGGTTTGCCCCAGCCAGACATCCACCCGTTCCAGCAGATTGGCCTCGTTGTAGCCGGGCCGGATGACGTTGATTTTGCGTTCGGCTGGTTGCTGTGCGGCGCGACCATCTGGATCGGCCGATTGAGCGCGTCATAGCGGGTGCTGCTGGCGAAGATTTCTGTTTCCAGAACAGGCTGCGGATTCTGCGACCAATCCGGTGTGGTCTTGTAGTCCTGCACCAGTTGCCGCGTGCTGCGCAGCAGGTTGCCCTTGAAGTCATGCGCCTCGCTGGTCACGACGCCGGCAGTGTCGTAGTGCTTATAGGGCTTGCCGCGCAGATTGGCCTGCAGGACCTGAGCGGCAGTGAGGCCGCTACCGGCGGATTCGCCGTAGACGGTTTCCTCGAAGCGGATTTCGCGCGTCGGGTTCAGCACATCGGCGCCGATGACAAACGAGCGCAACGGACGGCGCAGCTCGTCGTATTCGGTGCGCAAGCTGTGGTCACGGCTATCCCAAGCGCGGATCGGCTTGCCGGCGACATCGTTCAGCATCCAGCGCTCGCCCGCCTCCATGCTGGATTGATGGATGCGGTTGCCGAGCATGTCGTAGTCGTAGCGCATGACGACGCGGTTGTTGGCGTCTTTGACCTCGCGCTGATTGCCTTCGATGTCCAGCGTCACGCGGGTGGCATATTTCTGTACCGCGCCGTTGGCATCCTTGCCGTTGTCGGCGACCGTCAGCATGGGCCGACCCAGCGTGTCGAAGTAGGCCACGGTGGGCGTTGCGGCGTGGGCGGCTGCTTTGTCGGCTGCGGCCTTTTCGTCTGGCCCCTTCTGCCCGTTGCGTCGCTGGTCGTACCAGGTGGGCAGGTAGTCAGCGGCGGGGAGAAGCTGAAAGAACTCGCCGACATCGGGATCGGTCTTGGGGTCGGACAGCGTCACCGTGTCGTTCACGTCCCAGGTTTCTTGCCGCCAGGGATCGAAGACGACTTTCTCGTAGGTGTGGTTCGGATGCAGTGTGGCCACCACCCGTTCCACCGGGTCGTAGAACAGGATCGGCGTCACGCCGGTATCGGTCATCTCCGGTTCCGCTTCGTACAGGTGCGTGCTGCTGAAGAAGGGCTCGTATTGTTTGACCGGCTTGCCTTTGTTGTTGTAGACCGTGCGGCCCTTGCCGACCCAGCGGGGGTTCGCGGTGCCCAACACGGGCACGCCGTTGTTGAGCGTCAATGCGCCGGGGCTGACATCGCCGCTCGGCAGAAGTACGTTCGCCGCACGGATCGGTGCATCACCCGGCTCGGCTTGAATCTTCGATTGCAGTTCCCGACCGAAGCCGTCGGAATACGCGAAGCTGACCTGAATCTGCAAGTCCTTGCGGCGGCAGCGCATCGCTGACATGGGTTTCGCGCACCAGCGTGGCGGCGAAGGGCGGTTCGCCGCAGCGGCGGAAGCGATCGAGGTCGTAGACAAAGCGGCTGGTGGCGCTCTTGAGCAGCGATGCCTTGAGGTCAGCGGGACGCGCGACAAAGCCCTGTAGTTGGGCCAGGGTCGGGTCGGCATCGAAGTCGCCGAAATCGTCGAGCGAATCGCCAAGCGTCTCGCTGCTTTTCCCGCGAACCGCCGTGGCGACCGCCAGGCCGAACGCGTCGAAGGCCGCGAAAGAGCGATTGCCGTTGGGGTCGGTCAGTTGCTTGGCTTGCAGGACACGATAGTCATGCAGTGCCTCGACGGTGTTGCCGAGTGCGTCGCGCGTTCTGGCGGGAAGAGGTCGTTCGCATAGTCCACGAAGCTGCTGTGCGCAAACGGATCGCGGAAGCGCCGCGGCAGGAAGAAGTGGCCGGTGGCTTCCACCAGCTCATCTGCGGCGGTGGCAGTCTCGGTCGGATGGAAGAACACGCGCCCGGAAGGAATCCACCAGCGGCCATCGCCATCGAGATCGACATAGCCGCCGCGGTCGGACGCAAGGCTGGTGTCCGCCAGAAGCACCGCGCCGGGATTGGGCAGCAGATTTTCCGTCGCCTGGCCAGCGTGCGGCCGCTGGTACACGGCGCTCAATAGCCCCGGCGTGAAGGCCAGCTTGTAGCTCTCGCCCGGCAACGCCAGCGCCTGCAGCGTCCGCAAGCGGGAGCAACTGGCTGAGATTGTTGCTGCGGTAGCGGGTTCGCAGGTCTTCGATGGGACGCCGGTAGACACCGGCACCCGTGCGCACGGGTCGCGTTGATATCCTCGTAGGGAAGATCGTGTGCGCCATCACCCGCCTGAGCGACGAGGGCAACCAGTTCATCGAACCGGAACAGGTTGGTGATGTCGGGTTGCTGTGCGGTCGGACGCAGCTTGAGCAGCTCGTACGTCTGAGCCTCGGCCGGCAGCGGCGTGCGATAGGCGTCGACGGCAAGGACCGCGTTGGTGAAGCTGGCTTCGGTGAGCGTCACGAACAGCTGCTTCTGCTTCTTGCGGTCGGCATCGGTCAGCACCGGATCGAGATCGTCGAAGCGGCGGCCGTAGGCAATCGCCACGGACTGGCGCACGTTGCCGTAGTCGTCCACGTCCAGCGTCATGCTGTGCGTGACACGGGGATCGGCCAGCCATTGCGTGCCGGATTCTGAGCAGCGGTTACGGCATCGACGATCTGCCCGTTCAGGACGGGAAACAGCTTGCGCTCGTAGTGGAAGTCGATGGTCTCGCGCGCGTGGGTGAAGAAGACGGAATGGCGATTCGCGCCGCGCGGCTGCACGGGCTGGATGGTGTAGTTGCGCTCGGAGACGGAATACGGCCGGTCGGACGTCCGTCCTTGTCGTCGAGCGCGTAGATTTCCTGCCGCAGGATCGCGCCCTTGAGCGAGCGGATGGCTTCGCGCGTTTCTTCGATGGCGAGGTCGACGGAAGCACGGTGTCGTCGAGCAGCATTGCCTCGCGCTGAGTCAGGCTCAGCTCGCTGCCGGGCTGGCCGGGATCGCCTTCGCGGTAATACTCGTCTTCGAGGTGGCGCGAGATGCGTGCGCCGGCAAAGTAGGCGCCGGTGTGAAACCAGGTCTTGGTGAGCGTGGGCGGCACATGGAAGGCCGCATCGAGATTGGTGGCTGGCGCGTCCGCCGCGATGGGCTGAGGACGCCAAACTCCTCGGTATCCCACTGGTCGACGCGCCCGAAGCCGCGAAACTCACGCTCGATGCCGTCGAAGTAGCCGTGGTGATAGGCATGAGCGCGTGACGAAACGGTTGCCGCTGATGAGATCGCGGGTCTCGACCCGCGTGACGACGTGCACCGGGAATGGCAGACGCGTGACCCAGGGCGTTCCGGCCGCCTTGTCGGCAAGGTAGAACTGCGTGGAGGATGCGTATTCGACGCGGGTTTCGGCGCCAAGGTTGTTGCGCACCGTCGTGAGCAGATGCGGCTTGATGCCGCCCATCAGATCCAGATAGCGCAAGGGCCGACGCGCGTCGCCCGGCAAGCGGAGACGACCACAGCAGACAGGCGGTGCCTCGTCCGAGAAAATCGACCACGGAGACCGAGGTGAGATTGTCGGTGCGCGGCACCCGGCTCAGCAGCCGCGCCTCGGACAGACTGTTGCCGTGCTGGTTGAGATAGACGCGAACGCCGTCGCGACCGAGATAGACGATGTCGGTCGGACCGGAGCCGTCGGTATCGGTGAGATGGATGCGGCGCTGGTCGAAGGAGTCGGCATCGTCGAACCACGGCACGTTGTCCATGGTGACCTTCGCACCGAAGCGGCCATAGCCGAGGTTGGGCCAGTAGCAGACGTCGCTCACTCGTAATCCGCACCAGATCGGACAGACCATCGCCGGACATGTCGGCGAGGTAGATGGACTGCGTGCCATCGGCGAAGACCAGGCGCGGTCCGTCTTCCTCGTCGACCGCGAGCGGGACATGGATGCGCTGGCCCGAATCCGTCCTCCGCTTTGGATTCGTACCAGGTGGAGAACACCTGGTCATCGGTGACGAGGATGTCGGCATGACCGTCACCGGTCAGGTCGACGAAGCGCAGGTTGGGGTCTTGCCAGTCGATGTTCGGCAGACCGCTGAAGGTGCGAAAGCGATCCCAGCCGGCATCCTCAGTGCGCGCAAAGAATCCTGGCGTCGGCGATGCGAATTCGACCAGATCGAGATTGCCGTCGCCCGCGAGGTCGAGGAGTTGCTGCCGTCCGCGGTTCAGTGCCGCCAGCGAGGGACGGGGCGACACGCATTCGATCGGACCGAACTGGCCCTCGCCGAGGTTCGGCTTGTAAAACCAGGCATCGGCCTGTTCGCTGAGCACACCGGAGATGCCCTCGCCGTCAAGGTCGACCCAGCGATAGCTGCTGCCGTCGATGCCGGCCGGAAGGTTCTGCAGACTCGGCTGCATCGACTTCCTGCAGCGGGAGCTGGTCGTAGGTCAGGTCGTCGAGCGGGCTGACCGAATAGCCGAACTCAAGCGGCGGCAATGAACGCTTGAGGTAGCGCGGCGAAGGTGACGCGATCCGCTTGAAGCCTGACTGAAGAACCTGCGAAATGAAGGAACCGTTGGGCTTCTCCTGATAGGCGAACTCGGTGGAGCGTACCAGGTAGTCGTCGACACCCAACTCGTCTGGAAAGTGATGGAACATCAGCACGCGCCGGCACAGGCGGTAGCTGCGCACCTCGAAGCAGGACCGGTAGGTCGAGAACGGATCGAGGCGCGCCGGCCACGTGCCGCCGGTCGGGTGGCTTCAGCGGTAGCCGTCGCGAAAATCCGGCCATCCGCATCCGGCGGGCATTTCCTGATAGTGGCCCTCGCCGTAGTCGAACACGACCTCGAACATCCAGCCCGCGCTGCTGAAATCCGGCGCGGGCACATGGGTCTGACGGAAGCTGGGCTGGGTCGGGTCGATGAGCAGCGGCTGTCTATTGCCGTAGCGGATGGTTTTCAGATAGCGGTTTGCCGAGCGCACGCGATTGCGCTCGTTGACCTGGGAGAGATCGACGTTGTCGTCGTTCTCGGCGACGTACTCATAGACGATCGCGTTGCCCTTGTCGTCGTAGCTCTGGCAGATCAACCAGCTGAAGATGTGGCTTGGCGTCGGCCGGATCGGCGATGCGCGATTCGGACGTGCTGCCGTAGACCGTGAGGACGTTGTCCTTCGAGATCGAGCGCCAGTGGGTATCGCCGTCGCTGAGGCGCGTCCAGCGCTCGATGCGCGCGAACAGTCCCTCGATGCGGGGCCGGTAGCGCTTGACCGAGTAGCCGTTGCGGGGCTCCTCGTCGCGAATCAGATGGCCTTGTTGATCGCGAGCCCAGGTTCCGTCGGGGTTCTTCTTGAAGACCGGCACCAGGTCCTCGGCGCCGGAGAGGATGAAGACGTCGGACTCCTCGGCGTCACGGTACTGCGGCAGGCCTTTGTCCGTCTTGCGCGTGATGGCAGGCAGCGACAGGCTCCAGCCGATGCCGAACGGACCGTTGCCGGAACCCGAGTCGTAGGAGAGGGCAAGCTGAGGGCCGAATCCGGAGCGGCCGGGCGAAGTCGCGATCGGTACGGTCATCGAGCCGGTGCCGGTCACCGGATTGGCGGCGAACTTCTCGCCGATGCCGCGAATCGCACCGCCGCCCTTGGGCAGCGTCAGATTCGGCAGCTGCAGACGGCTGCGCACCCGGCGCATCCTTTCGATCGGATGCTGCCTTCGGCGCCTGGTCGCTCGCTTCGCTGGCGGCATGGCTGTCCTGGATCGGCTACGGGCGCGGACTGGCCGCTCTCGTGTGGATCCCGAGCGCGCCAGTATCAGGAACAGCGACGCATGAGTCATGAAGTTTCGTCATGTCGCGCGCGGGCCGGGCGGGGGTGGATCACGGCACGTCGCCTACCGCGTTCCCGGCCGGCGGGAACGGATCGGCGTGGTGTCAGAGCGAAGGAGAGGGCGACGGGGCGTCGGCGGTTCTCGGCAGGAAGCGGTAGCCACGGCCGGGAACCGTGGCGATGTATCGCGGCCGCTTCGAGTGATTCTGCAGCTTGACGCGCAGGTTGCGGATGTGGCGGTCGACGACGTTGCTCTCGGCCACGTAGTCGGCGCCCCAGAGGTGGTCCAGGATCTCGTCGCGGGTCAGCAGGCGGCCCGCGTTCGCCGCCAGCAGGTAGAGCAGGCTCTGCTCGAGCGACGTGAGGTGCAACTCGGTGTCACCGGCGCGCACGCGACGGTTCAGGATGTCGATTTCCAGGTCCCCGAGCCGAAGCACCGGGGTGAACACCACGGCGTCGCGGTAGGTCCGTCGCATGACCGCCAGGACGCGCGCGACGAACTCCTCCGGGGAGAACGGCACGGTGAGGATGTCGTCCACGCCCCGCTCGAAGGCCGCCAACTTGGCTTTGAGGTCACCGCGTCGCGTGAGGGCGATGACGGGGAGGCGCCCGCCCGCCTGCGTCGCATCTGCAAGACGTTCCAGGATGCTGCTACCCGCCGCGTCCATGTCGAGGACGACGAGATGGGGCTGCCAGTCGGCGAGTGCTGTTGCGGCTTCTTCAGCCGTTCGCGCCACGCTGATGCTGTATTGGCCGTGATGGAGCGCGAGCTTCACGACGTCGGCGAGCACGAGCTGGTCGATCACCAGTAGCGCGCGCGCCGGGCCGCGCAGTCGCTGGGTCTGCGACGTCATGATGCCCCGAGTTCGCTGAGATGAACCGGCATCGCGTCTCTCGGTCGAGATGCTACCAGATTGCGACGCAGGCGCATACGACCGAGCGGTCCGCGTGCCACCGTCCGACTGCGTCGCCGGCTCGGCCTGCGACTAGCCGTGCGGCTTGGCCGTGACAAAACTTCATGACACGGCAGTGCCATCTTGCGACCCTGTCAAGAGCCCGATGGCGAGTGCGACGTGACCGTCGAGCACGGAAACCACCGGTCACTCGGCGTTCCCGGAGGTGCGATGTCGGCCTCAGCCCACGAAGCATTGGTGCGCCAGGCGATCGAGGTGATCTGGAATCGCGGCGATCTCGACGCGGCTGACGAGCTGTTCGCCCCCGGCTACGTGAACCACTATGGGCTGATCGCGGATCTCGTCCTCGGGCCCGAAGCGATCAAGATCAGCGCCGCCTTGTACCGCGTCGCCTTCCCCGGACTGCACGTCAGTGTGGAGGAGATCAGCACGGTCGAAGACACGGTTGTGCTCCGATGGACTGCCAGAACTGGCCCCGACAGAATGGTTGGCGGCGTCGTTGCGTCCAAGCCGAAATCGCTCACAGGGATCACGCGCAGCCGCATCGCTGCTGGGAAGATCGTCGAGAGTTGGACCGAATGGGATCGAATCGGCGTGCTGCGTGAGCTGGGAGTTCCAACTGAGTGAGCCCAGCGGCGGCGGATTCACACGTCAGAACATGCTTCGCTTCGGACCCCATCGAGTGTGCCCAGGAGTGTGCCCGCAGGGT
>CAVTND010000027.1:0-94792 GCA_963735955.1 uncultured beta proteobacterium
CGAGGTGTTGTTCGACGGCAAGTCCGAGGCTGACGGCCAGGTGACGGCCCAGGCGAAGGCGTTCTATGACGAGTTGGCCGGCGAGCGCAAGCTTCTTACTGTGCCGGCGGACGCAAGTCGCCGCAGACAAGCTTGCGAAGAGCTATTCAAACGACGCCGTCGGCGGAATTTCCGTACAACGACGTGGAGAACGTCTGTACTTTGACTTCGGCGAGTTCACGAGCGAGATGGCGTCGCGGGTCAATCCGGATGGAACGACCTCGTTCATCACAATCGTGCCGGGACTGACTGGCTTCGAGTTTGTGGTGGGGAGCCGGAATGACAAGCGGACGCTAACGCTGCGCGACGCGCAGCATGAGTACGTCTACCAAGAGTAACTCCGCGTCACTCCTGGCTGGGTCCGGCCATGAGCTGTCGTGGACCGACACCGACTGGCCGACCGCTTAAGACTGTCTGCTGCCATTCGACTTTGACCTGCCGAATGACGCTGGCTGCCGAAAGCGGACCTAGGCGGTTTTCTTGGCGAATGGCCGGTCCACCTCGGAACTTGCCGTTCGCCGACCCCACGGAGCAACTTCGGGCAAGTGCCAGCGGTCACTCGCTTTCCCAACCCAGCGTCCTGGAGTCGATGGCGGATGAACGGCTGCAGCCGCGAGTTGCGAACTGGCGCTGCCGACCCGTAGCGGACCTCCAATATCAGGAGAAGCTGACCTTCGTCAAAGGTACTTAGAGGTCATAGCCGGAAAGGCCGGCCACGGCATCGCCGGCGATCCTGATGAACCGCATGCGGCTTGAGGCCTTCGTCATCACCGAGCATATGGAAGTGTGGCCCGATGCGTTGAAGGAACTCGGTGCGCTGGTGGCTACCGGCAAGCTCAAGTATCGTGAGACGGCGTCCCAGGGCTTGGACACCGCGCCTGAGGCCTTGATCGGCCTGTTCAAGGGCAGGAACTTCGGCAAGCAGCTCGTCAAGCTCGTCTAAAGCCGGGCAATGGCTGGCGAAACCTCATCCTGCACCCACTACCGTGCATGCCCCCCCGCGCCGAGGATGACCTCCGCGGCCCCCACCGTTAGGAGTCCACGATGCTCTTTCTAATCCACTTCGAAGTAACCGTTCCTGCCGATACTCCGTCGGAACTGAAAGAGCAACTACGTCAGGGCGAACATGCACGCGCCTTTGAATTTATTGAAGCGGGCAAACTGCGCCGCATCTGGCGCCCAGTAGGCACGGCTGACACCTGCTGCATCTGGGAGGCTGACAGTCTTGAGGAACTTCATGCCGCGGTACGGTCTCTTCCGCTGTATCCGTATATGAAATTGTCCGTTACCCCTCTCGTTGAACATCCCGTCACCGTAGCTTGGAAAAAAGAGCACGGGCCTATGCCGGCGTTTTGAGGGTAGCGACCTGACACTCGGGCATGCGCGGCTTCTGCAATAGGTCGAGAGCGGCTGCTTTCTGGCATCCACATTGAATGGCTGGTGATGGCCGAGCCTGTGTGAAAACTCTCTGATCTCTCGTAGAGTACGGCAACGCGTTGTGAGGCGGGTGCCGCATGAAGCGATTCATCGAAGGGGAGGATCGGAGCCAGGCGACGTTGCTGCCGGCGTGCCTCGATGACTACATCGCCGAGGACAATCCGGTGCGCGCGGTCGATGCCTTTGTCGAAGAGCTCGATCTGCAGACACTCGGCTTTGCCGGCGCCGAGCCGGCCGACACCGGACGGCCCGCCTATCACCCGGCGGTGCTGCTGAAGCTGTACATCTACGGCTATCTGAACCGCGTCCCGTCCAGCCGCAGGCTCGAACGCGAGGCGCAGCGCAACGTCGAGCTGATGTGGTTGACCGGGCGACTCGCCCCTGACTTCAAGACCATCGCCGACTTCCGCCGCGCCAACGGCGACGGCATCCGCAATGTGTGCCGCCGCTTCGTGCAGCTGTGCCGGGAGTTGAAGCTGTTCACCCAGGCGATCGTGGCCATCGACAGCAGCAAGTTCAAGGCGGTCAACAGCCGCGACCGCAACTTCACGCCGAACAAGGTCGATCGGCGCCAGCAGCAGATCGAAGAGAGCATCCGGCGATATCTCGAGGCGCTCGAGACCGCCGACCGCACCCAGCCGGCCGAGGTCGAAGCCAAGACCGAGCGGCTGCGCGAGAAGATCGAGACGCTGCGCGGCCAGATGCGGCGGATGGACGCGATCCGGGAGGAGTTGAAGAGCGCCCCGGACGAGCAGATCTCCGAGACCGATCCGGACGCCCGCTCGATGATCTCGCAGGCCAAGGGCACCGGGGTCGTCGGCTACAACGTGCAGGCCGCGGTCGATGCCAAGCACCACCTGATCGTGACCCACGAGGTGACCAACGTCGGCAATGACCGGGCGCAGCTCAGCAAGATGGCCACCGCAGCGCGCGACGAGATGGGCAAGACGAAGATGCAGGCCGTCGCCGACCGCGGTTACTTCAGTAGCAGCGGAGATCAAGGCCTGCACCGGGAGGCCGGCATCACGCCGCTGGTGCCCAAGCCGATGACCTCCAATGCCAAGGCCGACGGTCGCTTCAGCAAGCTCGACTTCATCTACCTGAAGAAGGACGACGTGTACCAGTGTCCGGCTGGCGAGCGGGCTATCCATCGCTTCAGTCGAGAGGAAGGCGGTCTGATGGTGCGCGTGTACTGGAGCAGTGCCTGCCCGGGCTGTCCGATGCGCAAGCAGTGCACTACCTCGAACTACCGTCGCATCCGGCGCTGGCAGCACGAACACATCCTGGAAGCGATGCAGCGGCGGCTCGATCGCAACCCGGAGGCGATGACGTTACGTCGCCGCACGGTCGAGCATGTGTTCGGCACCCTGAAGCTGTGGATGGGATCGACCCACTTCCTGACGCGCGGGCTCGCGCACGTCGGTACGGAAATGAGCTTGCACGTGCTGGCCTACAACCTGAAGCGGGTGATCAAGCTGCTCGGAATGCCGAAAACGATGCAGGCGATGCGACTGCTGGGCGCCTGAGGGCGTCATTTGCTTCGCTCGATCGCATCAACCGACGCGCCGCTTCGCGCGAAACGCACAAACGATCGCGACCCATACCTTCCGCAGCTCCCATACGCCAGCTACAAAATGCGTTTCCACACGAGCTCGGCCGGCAGCGTGAGTAGGCGACCGCGCCGGAAAGCCGCCCTCCGGGCGACGGGTCTGGCCGGCTACCGCCTTGACCCGCGGCAAGCACGTGGATCGCCCGACGGCGCAGCCTTGTTGGCCCTCAACTTGATGGGAGTCCATCATGGGATCCAACGCCAACGTTGTTCATCGCGAGCCATGGAACAAGGGCAGGATCGTCGGTCAGAAGGCACCGTTCAAGCTCAAGGACATCTGGGCCCTTCGTGTTCGTCTCCAGATGGAGAGTCGGTGCGCGAGCTCGCCCTCTTCAACCTCGGAATCGACAGCAAGCTGCGCGGCTGCGACCTCGTCAGCCTCAAAGTCCGGGACATCTGCCACGGCGACCAGGTGGCAACCCGCGCCGTGGTGATGCAGCACAAGACCCAGCGCCCGGTGCAGTTCGAGATCACGCCGGCCACCCGCGATGCTGTGCAGAAGTGGATCAAGCAAGCCGGGCTGAAGTCCGACGATTTCGTGTTTCCGAGCCGCATTCACGACTCACCACATCTGGGGACGCGGCAGTACGCTCGGATCCTCGAAGGCTGGGTTGAGGAACTCGGCCTCGATCCCGCCGACTACGGCACGCACTCGATGCGGCGAACCAAGGCAACGTTGATCTACCGGCGCACGAAGAACCTGCGCGCCGTGCAGTTGCTGCTGGGCCACTCCAAGCTGGAGTCGACCGTGAGATATCTCGGTATCGAGGTCGACGACGCCTTGGAAATCTCCGAACAGACGGAGATCTGATCGAAGCGCACTGAGGGCCGCCCGGTCGTCGAATCAAACAAAGCCGGCCGGGCGGCGGCATCGCTTGCCACACGCTCGGCCCGAAAGGCAGCTTCCAGGTGCGGCCGGGAACTGACACTCCCGGCCATAACCTGCCCTTCGAGCCTTGCTGCGGATCGGCCCGAAAGCGGCCAACCCTTGCGGCCAACCAAAGTCCAACAGCGGACCTAGTTGGCCTATGCTGTCCCCAACCGAGTTCACCGACGCCGCGGCAGTAGCGCCGGATGGTCTGATCGGCAGCCGGGCGACCACACCGGACATTCGGACCAGAGCCAGGCACTTCGTGGTCAGGCCTGCCTTCTTTCAATGAAAGACACAAACCATGAAGCGCTCAGCACATCCCATGCACCTCGCAGCGGTGCTGCTTCTCAGCATGCTAGGTGCGCACTCGTACGCGCAGACTCCGCTTACTTACAAACTCCTGTGTCAAACGATCGGAACAAGTCCGCAGGAGCCCCTCGGTGACCGAGAAGGCCACGCAGTCTCGGTTACTTCCTACTCCTGCCGCGTTGAAGGCGGCCCGTTGGACGGCGGTGTTATGACAGGCACTACGATCTATGAATGGGACAAGACCAATGCGACGGGACTGTCGGGCAATGGTGTGGCACGCAAGGCGGGTGCCATGTTTGTCTTTCAGCTCGGCGAATTCAAGGCCACGCGGACGATGGCGGATGGGAAAGTCACCGGCTTTGTCGCGACCGGTCAGGGTACGTACAAGATGGCAACGGGGTCAGCGGCCTTCCTTGCAGGCAAGACTTATAGCTACACGGCCCGATCCAGTGGCTCAAATCAATTTGAGATCGACACCAAGGTCGAGTGAGACGGCCGGCCCACGGCGGGGCGGAGCACGGCCAGAACAAAGTGCAGACGGCCGCAACGGGTCGGGTGCGTGAGTTCGGCGCCGTGAGCAGCAGACATTCGGTCGGCCATCTGCGCCGGTTGCGTCGGCATTGATAGAGCCGCCGTCCTCAAGCTTGCGTTGCACCGCCCCGTCGACGCGCTACGTCTGCAGCACCTTGAGACCAGTCGTTGGTGACGCGATTTTCTGAACGCCGGGATGACCGAAAGTGGGTTGGGACCTGACCTCAGAGGCCCGCCGCGAACGACAGCAACCGCTGCATTGCTGCCGTTCGCAGCGCGAAGCTCAATGGCAGCAAGGGGTCGACCGCGGTCTCGATGGACCCTGTTTGCCCTGGTCACCGACCCCGCCGCAGGCACACCAAGCTTGCCAGGCCCGCAGCTCACGCCGGCATAAGTCGGCCTTCTCTGAGACGCAGAACCCGGTCGCAGCGGCCGGCGAGTTCCGGATCATGCGTGACGATGATCACTGCGGCGCCCCGGCTGCGCGCCAGGTCGACAAACACGCCGAACACACCGCGCGCGGTGTCGCGATCGAGGTTGCCGGTCGGCTCGTCAGCCAGCACGCAGCCCGGCTGCGTTACGACTGCACGGGCGATCGCGGTGCGCTGGCGTTCGCCACCGGACATTTCGGCCGGGTGATGGCTGCTGCGGTCCGACAGGCCCACGGCCGCCAGAGCAGTTCGCGCCCGTTCTCGCGCCGCATTGAGCGCCATGCGGCGAATCGTCAGCGGCATCGCCACGTTGTCGAGCGCCGAGAACTCCGGCAAGAGGTGATGAAACTGGTAAATGAAGCCGAGCCGCTCGTTGCGCAGGCGACCGCGCTCGGTGTCGGACAATTGCGCCAGATCGCGGCCCTCGATCGTGACGGAGCCCTGATCGGCAGCGTCCAGGCCGCCGAGTACATGCAGCAGCGTGCTCTTGCCGCTGCCCGAGGCGCCGATGATGGCGACGATTTCGCTGCGCGCCACTTCGAGGTCGGCGCCACGCAGCACTTCGACCGCAAGACCGCCCTCCCGAAATGACTTGGTCACGCCGCGCGCCACGAGCGCAGCCTCGTTCGTCTGCCTAGTCATAGCGCAGCGCCTCCGCCGGCTTGACACGCGAGGCACGCCAGCTCGGGTAAAGCGTGGCGACCAGGGACAGCAGGATCGAAATGACGGCGATCGGCACGATGTCGGAGGCGCGCGGATCCGAGGGCAACGAACTGATGAAGTAGATGTCCTTCGGAATCAGCGGAAAGCCGGCGATCCGCTCGATGGTCGGAAAGATCGAGTCGAGGTTGTTGGCGAGGAAAAGCCCGCCGGCCACGCCGAGCAGGGTCCCGAGCACGCCGATCAAAGCGCCCTGCACGATGAACACTGCCATGACGCTCGACGGGCTCGCCCCGAGTGTGCGCAGGATCGCGATGTCCGACTGTTTCTCCGTCACCGTCATGACCAGGGTCGACACCAGGTTGAATGCCGCCACCGCCACGATCAAGGCCAGGATGATGAACATCATGCGTTTCTCGACCTGCACCGCGGCAAACCACGAGCGGTTCTGACGGGTCCAGTCGCGCACGGCGAACTCGCCGTTGAGCGACTGGGCGAGCTCGCGCGCGACCTCGGGCGCGCGTTCCATGTCGACGAGCTTCAGGCGCAGACCGGTCGGTCCGTCGACCCGGAACAGGCGCTCGGCATCGCCGATGTGAATCAGGGCCAGGGCGCTGTCGTACTCGAAGTGTCCGGAGTCAAACATGCCCGTCAGGCGAAACTGCTTGAGCCGCGGGACCACGCCGGCGGGTGTGACCTGGCCTTGCGGTGCAATCAGCGTGATCTTGTCACCGAGAGACACGCCAAGCGCTCGGGCGAGCTCGCCGCCCAGCACGATGCCGAACTCCCCCTCCTTCAGCGCGGCAAGCGGTTCGCCGTGCAGCTTGCTGGCGATCTCGGACACCGTCGGCTCGGCCTCCGGTTCCACGCCGCGAATCAGGGCGCCGCGCACGACGTCGCCGCGCGTGAGCAGTGCCTGCGCAGCGACGTACGGCGCGACACCGACTACCTGCGGGTTGGCACGCAGTTTCTGCTCGACCGCTTTCCAGTCGGCGATCGCGCCGGTAACGCTGAACACTTCGGCGTGCGACACCACGGACAGCATGCGGTCGCGCACCTGGCTGACGAAACCATTCATCACCGACAGCACGACGATCAGGGCCATCACGCCCAGCGCGATGCCGGCCATCGAGATGCCGGATATGAACGAGATAAATGCGTTGCGCCGGCGCGCCCGTTTGCCGGCGCGGGTGTAGCGCAGGCCGATGCGCAGTTCGTAGGGAAGATTCAAGGTTGACCCGAGCCGAAGCGATGTCTGCGTTAGGGGTGTTTCTGCGAAAGAGGTGTGACTGCGCTAAGTGTGTAACTTCGTTAAGGGCGCGCAGATTGTATCGACGACCGCTGCACGGCCTTTCCGGACCAGTACGCGCCTCAAACGTAGAATCTGCCGCATGCATTTCACGCTGCTGGTGCCAGGCGCACTCGTACCGTCCGGGTGGGCCAAGGAGCTGGCACAAGCGCTGAAGGCGCCGTGCCTGTCCGCACGGCTCGCGCGAGCCCGTCGTCACACTGAACTGATTGCGCCCGACCGGTTGCGTGGCGCCGCGCACCTGGCCTGGCTGCATCCGCAACTATTCGGTCACGCTGACCCCGGCAGAAGCGATGCCCCGACGGCGGCCTATGCCTTCGCCGCGCTGAGCGGCCAGCGTCCCGCATCGGGCCTGCAACTCTTTCATGCTGACCCGGTTCACTTCGGATTTGCGCGCGATCACCTGGTCGTCGAAACGCTCGATGATGCGGGCGATGACGAAATCGCGGCCCTGCTCGAGGCCGCCAATGAAACTTGCACCGCGCAGAACGTACAGCTTCGAAAAGTCGGCAGCCATTGCTTTCTGTCAGTGGAAGGTCGCTGGGAGCTTGTCACGACGCCGCGCGCCGTTGCCTGGGGACGGCCGCTTGACACCGTGCTACCGACCGGTGCCGACGCCACACGCTGGAGTCGCCTGCACAATGAGATCCAGATGATCTGGCACGTGCATCCGGTCAATGTTGCGCGCGAGGAAAGCGGGCGTAGGGCGATTAGCGGCCTGTGGCTGAGCGGCGGCGGCACGTGGCGAGTCCTGCCGCCCCCCGCATTCACGGCCTTGCACGTCGACGCGCCTGAACTGCAGCGGAGCCGCGGCGGCCGCCGGACTGCGGGCTGCAAGCGCCGACGCGACACCGATTGATGGCAGCCTGGTCGTCAACCCGGAGCCGTTCAATGCCTGCACTCAGCAGGACTGGGCGGCATGGCTCGCCGCGATGGCTCGCCTCGATGCCTGGCTTGCCCGCCAGGAAGCAGGCTCGATCGACCTTGTCCTCGCCGGCCATGATCGAGTGCGAACTCTGCATGCGCGCCCACGGGATGCCCTTCGTTTCTGGCGCAACGCGCCGCTCGAGAGAGTACTTGCTGAATGATTAGTTTGATGTCCCACCTATGACGCGCCTGCTTCTTCGCGAATGACGCGCTTGCTGGTTCGCGACTTCGATCCGGCTGCTGCCCAACGATTGGCAGCGGCCGGATTGCCGGCGCCGCTCGCGCGCGTGCTGGCTGCGCGCGGTGTCAGTTCGGAGGCCGATCTGGCGCTTGCCCTTGAAGGCTTAGTGCAACCCGGAGCGCTGGCGCACATCGACGAGGCCGCCATCCTGCTGGCTGATGCCATCGAAGCGCAGGCACAAATCCTGATCGTTGCCGACTACGACTGCGATGGTGCGACCGCGTGCGCGGTCGGCTTGCGCGGCCTGCGCATGCTCGGCGGCGACGACGCGCAGGTCGACTACCTGGTACCGAACCGATTCGAATACGGCTACGGCCTTACTCCGGAGATTGTCGAACTCGCTTCACAGCGGACGCCGGATCTGTTGATCACGGTCGACAACGGCATCGCCAGTGTCGAAGGCGTGGCGCGCGCCAACGAACTCGGCATGGCGGTCCTGGTTACCGACCATCACTTGCCGGGCCCGGTCTTGCCGGCAGCGGCCTGCATCGTCAATCCGAACCAGCCCGGCTGCGGATTTCCGAGCAAGCACCTGGCCGGAGTAGGCGTCATGTTCTATGTCCTGCTCGCATTGCGCGCCGAACTGCGCGCGCGCGGGCGCTTTGATCTCGGCAATCAGCCACGGCTCGATGCACTGCTCGACCTCGTCGCGCTCGGCACCGTGGCCGATGTCGTGCGGCTGGACCGCAACAACCGCGTGCTGGTCGCGCAGGGCCTGCAACGGATTCGCAGCGGACGCCTGCATGCAGGCATTGCCGCGCTGTTCCAGGTCGCCGGACGCGACGCCCGCACTGCGCAGGCGCGTGATCTCGGCTTTGCACTCGGCCCGCGCATCAACGCCGCCGGACGCCTGACCGACATGACTGTCGGCATCGAATGCCTGACGACCGACAGCTTCGACCGCGCGCTGGAGCTGGCGCGCCAGCTCGATCAGCTCAACCGCGAACGGCGCGAGATCGAAAGCGACATGCAGATCGATGCGCTCGCTGCGCTCGACGATGCCGACCTCGACACACGCCGCACGATCTGCCTGTACAACGAGTCCTGGCACCAGGGCGTGGTCGGCCTGGTCGCGTCGCGCGTCAAGGAAAAATTCCACCGACCGACGATCGCGTTCGCGCGCGCCGGGGAAGCCGAACTGCGCGGCTCCGGCCGCTCGATCGAAGGCGTGCACCTGCGCGACACCCTTGACCTCGTGACCAAGCGCGTGCCGGACCTGGTCACCCGCTTTGGCGGACACGCGATGGCCGCCGGGCTGAGTCTGCGCGCCGAAGGCTACGAGGGCTTTACCGCCGCGTTCGAGGATGCGACGCGCGATTCAAGCGACCAGGCACTGTTTGCCCGCACCGTGGCCACCGACGGGCCGCTCGCTGCGCGCGATATTTCGCTGGCACTCGTCAATGCGATCGATGCTCATGTCTGGGGTCAGGGCTTTCTGCCACCGCTGTTCGACAACGAGTTCGATGTGCTCGACCAACGGCTGCTGAAGGACCGTCACCTGAAACTAACTCTCGAGCTCGATGGTCGCCGCTTCGGGGCGATCTTCTTCCGTCACACCGAGTTGCTGCCAAAGCGCGTGCGCCTGGCCTGGCGACCGATGCTTGACGAATACCAGGGCGCCAGACGAGTTCAATTGCTGATCGAACACGTTGGCAGCTGAAGCCGCGACTACACCGCAGCGCGCTGGCCAGCGTTTCGATCCGATCCGGCCCGATCAGGGCTGCGCCCACATCTGGACCAGCTGGTGATAGCAGGAAGCGAGCCGCGAAAGTGGGCGGACTGTTAGGTACAGCGGCTTCCTTTGCAGCGCCCGAGCCGGTCGTATGATCGAGTCGTCTGTCGCCCGCCTGCATGGGAGGTCTGATGCGCTATCACCATGATCCGCAAGGCCAGCGTCTGCCGGTCAAACTCGACACCACGACCAACGGCGAATACGCGCCGATTCCGCTGGAGCCCGTGCACCACGAGGCCCGCAGCCGCGCGAGCGACGCCGCCTCCGAAATTGCACGTCGTCTCGGTATCGGTCGGCGTGACTTCCTCGTATCCGCTTGCGGCACGGCATCGTCCTTGCTGGCGATGAATGCGGCCTACGCACGCGCCGGAAAGAGTGGCGGCTTCTACGACCTTTCGCCCGAGGCGGAGCGCGATCTGCAGCTGGCGCGATCGTCGGTCGATGGCACCGAGTTCATCTTCGATGTGCAGGGACATTTTGTGAACCCGACCGGCGCCTGGCTCAAACGCCTACCAGTCGGGGCGCGGCCACTTGCCGGTTTCGCCGCTGACAGCACGCTGCGAGCCGTTCAGGACGGGCGAATACGACTATCTGCGCTGCGTCGGGCCGGACCAGTTCGTCAAGGATGTCTTCATGGACTCGGACACCGACCTGATGGTGCTGTCCTTTGTCCCCTCCACCCGCGAGGGAGAGCCGCTGACGATCGAAGAGGCCACGGCGACCGCGCAGATCGTCGAGAAACTCAACGGTACGCACCGCTTGTTCATTCACGGCCGGGTCAATCCCAACCAGCCCGGCGACCTCGAGGGCATGGATGAACTCGCCGCGCGCTACAGGATCTGCGGCCTGGAAGACCTACACGCAGTGGGGACCCGACGGCACCGGATTCTTCATGGACGATGAGCCCGGACATCGCGATGATCGAGAAGGCGCGCAAGCTTGGCGTACGCAACATAGCGATTCACAAGGGACTTGCCTTCGGGCCGAAGTCCTACGAGCACTCGACCTGCGTCGACATCGGCCGCGTGGCCAAGCGCTACCCCGATGTGAATTTCCTGATCTATCACTCGGGCTTCGTCGCCGACAAGGCCGAAGGCCCGTACGACGCGCAGCGCAGCGATGGCATCGATGCATTGGTCACGAGCCTGCTCGCGAACGACGTCAAGCCGAACTCGAATGTCTACGCCGAGCTCGGCTCGACCTGGCGGCTGGCGATGCGCGACCCAGACACCGCCGCGCACACGATCGGCAAGCTCGTCAAGTACTGCGGCGAGAGCAATGTGCTCTGGGGCACGGATTCAATCTGGTATGGCTCACCGCAGGACCAGATCCAGGCGTTCCGCACGTTCCAGATCGCGCCCGCGCTGCGCGACAAGTATGGCTATCCGGAGATCACGCCGTCGCTGCGCGCCAAGGTGTTCGGGCTCAACGCGCTGAAGATCTACCCGGTCGCCGGCCGACGTGATCAAGCAGCACGTGCGGCGCGACAAGGTATTCCTCGAACGGCAGGAGTATCGCGAGCGGCCCGATCCGAGCTTCGTCACCTACGGACCGAAGACGAGACGGGAATTTCTGGCTTTGCAGTCCTGGGGGTCCTAGCGCGACGGCTCCTCGTCGCGACCGCGTTCGAGCAAGGAGCAATAAATCGACTATTCTTGTCCGGCCCGGCCGACAACTCGGCTGGCAATCTCCGTGGAGGAACTGGCATGGCTCACTACAAGACCTACCTCACTGCTGCGCTACTTGCAGCGGCGGTCGCGATCACCGGTTGCAGCAGCACGGCGACGTCGAGCATAGCGACGTTTACCGGCCAATTGAATGGCGAAAAGGAAGTGCCACCGGCTACCTCGGCGGGAACCGGAGATGTCATAGCGACGCTCGACAAGCAAACCCACGTGCTGACCTGGAAGGTGACCTACTCAGGTCTGACCGGTCCGGTTAGGGCGGCTCACTTGCATGGCCCGGCAAAGGCCGGGGCCAATGCGGGCGTCGTGGTCCCATTCACGGGCGAACTGTTGAGCCCGATCGAAGGCAAGGCCACGCTGACACCGGCCCAGGTCACGGATCTGCTGGCCGGCCTGTGGTACGTCAACCTGCATACCGCCGCCAATCCAGGCGGCGAGATCCGCGCCCAACTGATTGAGCGCAGGTAGTTCTTCCAAACGCACTCGAGAGTACGGTCGCGCCAGTACCGGAGTCGGCGGGTTCAGTTGCCGACTACTGGCGCGGACCAGGTGGCAGTCAAACTCGGTTTCGAGCGTGGGCGTGAACGCGATCCGGTGTCGCTTTCGTTTGACCCGGTTGCTCGGCAGTGACTTTGGTTTGCGCGTGTTTCGCCCTCCATTCCGTCAAGGAGATCAACGATGCGCCGAATCTACTTTCTGATTCCCACAGTGACCTCGGCACAGTCGATCGTCAACGACTCTGCTGTTGGCCCGAATCGAAGAACGACGCATTCATGTCCTCGCCAAGGAAGGCACGCCACTGGAAGACCTGCCCGCGGCTAGGCTAGCTCAAAAGAGCGATCTGATCCCGGCGCTCGAACGCGGCGCAGCCGCGGGCGGTCTGACCGGCTTGCTCGCGGGTGTGATGGCAGTCAGCTTCCCGCCGGCGGGACTCGTGCTGGGCGGCGGGGCACTGCTCGGCATAACGGTGTTTGGCGCCGGATTTGGGGCCTGGATCTCGACCATGGTCGGCGTTGGTCTACCGAGCAGCCGGCTGAAGAACTTCGAGACGGCGATCGAGCGCGGCGAATTGCTGATGATGATCGATGTCCCGCGTGACCGCGTCGAGGAAATCGAGGCGGTGGTCATGCGCCACCATCCGGAAGCCACACTCGAAGGACTGGAGCCGAACATTCCCGAGTTTCCCTGATCCGCCACCCTCTCCCGCATGGCCGGGCCGAACTATGTGCCCGCCTATAATCGCCAACTTTCCAAATTGCACATCAGCCGAAAGTTGCCCATGGACGCCGAACGCGCAAACCAGATTGAAAGTACCGTGGCGGGAATGCGCGGGCGGCTGGCCGAACTGCGGAGGTATCTTTGACGTCGACGTCAAGGAACGTCGCCTAGCCGAGATCAGAACTGCGCTCGAGGACCCGAAAGTCTGGGACGACCAGAAGCGCGCGCAGGAGCTCGGGCGTGAGAAGAAGACGCTCGATCTTGTGCTTGACCGCATGCACACCCTCGAATCCGGGGTGCGCGACGCCGGTGAGCTGTTTGAAATGGCACGCGCCGACGACGACGATGCCACGCTGGTCGCGGTCGAAACCGATGTCGCATCCTTGGCCAAGAAGGTCGGCGAGCTCGAGTTCCAGCGGATGTTCAACAATCCACTCGATCCCAACAATTGCTTCATCGAAATCCAGGCTGGCGCTGGCGGCACCGAAGCGCAGGACTGGGCCTCGATGCTGGAGCGCATGTATCTGCGCTATGCGGAGCGTCGCGGCTTCAAGCCCGAGCTGCTCGACGAAACCGAGGGTGAAGTTGCCGGCATCAAGGGCGCGACCATCAAGGTGAGCGGCGACTACGCCTACGGCATGCTGCGCACCGAGACCGGCATCCATCGGCTGGTGCGCAAGTCGCCGTTTGACTCGAATGCGCGCCGTCACACTTCGTTTGCCAGCGTATTCGTCTATCCCGAGGTGGACGAAACCGTCGAGGTAGAGATCAATCCGGCAGATCTGCGGATCGATGTCTACCGCGCCTCGGGCGCTGGCGGTCAGCATGTGAACAAGACCGAGTCGGCGGTGCGGATCACGCATGCGCCCTCGGGGATCGTGGTGCAAAGCCAGAACGACCGGTCACAGCACCGCAATCGTGCGGAGTGCATGGCAATGCTGAAGTCGCGCCTGTACGAACTCGAACTGCGCAAGCGCATGGCGGAGCAGAACGCGCTTGAAGCATCCAAGACGGATATTGGCTGGGGCCACCAGATTCGCTCCTATGTGCTCGACCAGTCGCGCATCAAGGACCTGCGCACCAACGTCGAAATCGGCAACACCCAGGCGGTGTTGGACGGCGACCTCGATGACTTCATCGAGGCGAGCCTCAAGCAGGGAGTCTGAACGTGGCGCGGAAACGTCTGTTCATCGTGACCGGCGCTTCGCGCGGCCTGGGCTATGCACTGGCCGAGCAACTGCTCGCGGCCGATGTCATCGTGTTGACCCTGGCACGCCACCCGAACGAGAACCTGGTCGGTGCCGCCTCGAGCCGCGGCGCGGCACTCGAGCAATGGGCCGTGGACCTCGGCCGTGATTACAGTGCCGCCGAACGCCTCGAGGCCTGGCTGCGCGGCCTGGACGGCGCCGGTTTCTCGTCGGCGACGCTAATCAATAACGCCGGTCTGGTGGGTTCTGTCGGACCGATCGAGGCAAGCGATGCGGCGACGCTGACTGCGGTCATGCGGGTGAACCTCGAAGCACCACTTCTCCTCATCGGCGCCTTCTTGCGGGCGAGCCGCAGCTGGGCGATCGACAAGCGCGTGCTCAACATTTCCTCGGGAGTCGGCCAGCGCGCCGTCGCCGGGTGGGCCGCTTACTGCGCGACCAAGGCTGGTCTTGACCACCTGTCGCGCGTGATCGCCCTCGACGAAGCCCTGCTGCCGAATCCGGCGCGCATTGTTTCTCTGGCGCCGGGTGTCATCGATACCGACATGCAGGGCGAACTTCGGACGGCCAATGCAGCAGGCTTCCCGGAGCAGCACCATTTCCTCGATCTCAAGGCGAGCGGCAAGTTGACTTCGCCGACCGACGCGGCCCGACGCGTGCTGACCTACCTTGCCCGATCCGATTTCGGATCCCAACCAGTCGCGGACGCGCGCAATGTCTAAGCCCAACAAGACGGAACCCGGCGTCGCGCCGGCTGCAGAAGACGAGAACCAGATCATCGCGGAGCGGCGCGCGAAGCTCGCCACGCTGCGAGCCGCAGGCGTTCCGTTCCCCAATGACTTCATGCGCGCCGATGTCGCGGCGGACCTGCACACGCGATTCGGCCCGCTCGATCGCGAGGCGATCGCAGCGCAGAACGTCGAAGTCGCGGTCGCCGGACGCATGATGCTGAAGCGACTGATGGGCAAGGTCAGCTTTGCCACGGTCCAGGACGGCAGCGGCCGCATCCAGCTCTTCGTCACGAACGACGACACCGGGGCGGAGTCGCACGAAGCGTTCAAGCACTGGGATCTTGGCGACATCGTTGCGGCGCGCGGCGTGCTGTTCCGGACTCAGAAGGGCGAACTCTCGGTGCGCTGTCGTGAGATCCGGCTGCTCGCAAAGGCGCTGCGCCCCCTGCCCGACAAGTTTCACGGTCTCGAAGACCGGGAGCAGCGCTATCGCCAGCGCTATGTCGACCTGATCACCAACGAGGAAACGCGTGCCACGTTCGTCACGCGCAGCCGGGCGATCGCCGCAATGCGCGACTTCATGGTGGCCGATGGCTTCCTCGAAGTCGAAACCCCTATGCTCCAGCTGATCCCCGGTGGCGCTGCGGCCAAGCCCTTCATCACCCACCACAATGCACTCGACCTCGACATGTACCTGCGCATTGCGCCGGAGCTGTTCCTCAAGCGCCTCGTGGTCGGCGGCTTCGAACGCGTGTTCGAGATCAACCGCAACTTCCGCAACGAGGGACTGTCGCCGCGCCACAACCCGGAATTCACGATGATGGAGTTCTATGCCGCCTACCAGGAATACAGCTGGCTGATGGACTTCACGGAACGCCTGTTGCGCCAGGTAGCCATCGCGGCGACCGGCTCCGCGGTGCTCGACTACCAGGGCCAGGTGATCGATCTGTCGAAACCGTTTGCACGGCTCACCACCGTGCAGGCGATCCGGATGCACGCGCCCCAGTACAGCGAAGCACAGTTGAGCGACCGCAATTTCCTGCACCGGGAATTGCGCGCCAAGGGCAGCGCGCACTCGGACGAGGCTGGACTGGGTGCTCTTCACCTTGCCCTGTTCGAGGAAGTGGCCGAATCCCACTTGATTCAGCCGACCTACATCGTCGACTATCCGGTCGAAGTCTCACCTCTGGCACGCGCCTCCGACACGCGGCCCGGAATCACCGAGCGATTTGAACTGTTCATTGCAGGCCGGGAGACCGCGAACGGATTCTCCGAACTGAACGATCCCGAGGACCAGGCCGCGCGCTTCAATCAGCAGGCGCGGGCCAAGGCCGCCGGCGACGAGGAGGCCATGTTCTATGACGCCGACTATGTTCGCGCGCTCGAGTACGGCATGCCGCCGGCGGCCGGATGCGGGGTCGGCGTGGACCGCTTCGTCATGCTGCTGACCAATGCGCCGAGCATCCGGGACGTGATTCTGTTTCCGCACATGCGACCGGAGTGACGTGCAACGCACGCCGTTCGCAATGCGCGCGCGGAAACTGCAGGCGAATCTGCTCGAGCGGGCAAGTCAGTCCCCACCAGCTGACTGGCTGCACGTTCTGATCGGAGGCGCGGACTGTGGAGTCTGTTCGCCCTCAGTTGCCGGCTTCCTCACCGGCGCGATCTCACGCTGCAGGCAAAGCAGCGGCCAACTGGTCTTCGATGACGCGGATCTCGACTTTCGCGGACGGTCTGAACTGCTGAACGATGCGGCTCGGCGTCTGTTGGAGGAGGGCCTGGTGCGCGGCTGGCGCGACGAAGCGCTCGACGTTCGCGCGGCACCTGGGGCTGAGCCGATAGCGATCATCGAGCGCGCGGCCTGCCGCGCGCTGGGGCTGACGACGTGCGCAGTTCACCTGAATGCCTTTGCCGCAACTGACGACGACGGCGGCAAGTGCCGCATGTGGATCGCGCGACGTGCAACCAACAAGCAGATCGACTCAGGACTGCTCGACAACCTCGTCGGCGGCATGGTTCCAGCGGGCGAGGACGAGCATGCCGCACTGGTGCGCGAAGCGTTCGAGGAAGCCGGCCTCGATCTGTCCCGCGCTTCGCCTCGGCGCGGTGGGCGCGTGCTGGTCAGGCGCCGGGTGCCCGAGGGTTACCAGTCGGAAGCCCTCCAGGTCTTTGAACTGACTCTGCCAGTTGAAACACGCCCGTTCAACCGGGACGGCGAGGTCGCGACAATCTCGCTGTGGGAAATCGACGAAGTGCTGGCCGCGATCGAGCGCGACGAGTTCACGCTGGAATCAGCATTGGTCGCGCTGGATTCGATTGCAGACCGAGCCGACGCCTAGAGTGACTTCAACTCAGCGGACGCGGCGGGCACAGAGGACGGAGAGCGGAAAATGCATAGCGACAGGGAGCGATCGATAGGATCCGATCCCACTCGGGTCGTCAGGCTGATGCTCGCCTACTTTGGCGACAGCGAAATGCCGATCGTCACTGCCGTGAAGTCCTCCTCAATTCCGGACCCGTACCAGTCGCTGCTTGTCCATCACGGACACATGACCGAGGCTCTCGAAAAGTTTCACGGAACAACGCTGACCGTGCACCCCTATCGGGTCCGGCGCGAAGGCGAGATGTACGGGCGGCGGATTGACCTGCGACTGGCGGGCGGCGGGCCGCCGGTCATGACCGGGATCATGATTTTCAATCTGGCACTGATCAGTCCGACCGTGCGCGATGAAATCCTGCGCGCCGACATTCCCCTCGGGCAAATTCTGATCCGGCATCGGATCCTGCGGCGTGTCGCCAGCGACGCGTATCTGCGATTGGACGCGAAAGATCCGTTCGTCGCGCGTTTCGAGCTGGCAACGCCGAGCGTGGCGTACGGACGGATCGCGACGATTCTCTGCGATCAACAACCCGCCGTGGATCTGCTGGAAATCGTCCGTCCGTGAATTGGTCCGGCGAACAGAATCGAGCGCCGCGCGAACGGGCCAACGCGTTCACCGTGCTCAGCGCGCTTCCTCGATCCATGCCATCTGGATCGCTTCAAGAATCTTCTCGCCCGAACGATCCGGATCATCTTCAAATTCCTCGAGCTCGCACACCCAGCGATGCAAGTCGGTGAAGCGCAGGTAGCGCGGATCCACCTCCGGATGGGCCTCTGCCAGCGCGATCGCGATCTCGAGCGTGTCAATCCATTTCATATTCACCCCGCCTTCGCTTCCTTGGCGTGATTGATGCTGTACTTCGGAATCTCGATGGTCAGATCTGCATCCTGAACGATCGCCTGGCACGACAGGCGCGACACGGCTGTCAGCCCCCAGGCGCGATCAAGCAGGTCCTCTTCCTTGTCCTCGGCCGGCGGCAGGGAATTGAAGCCATTACGGATGATGCAGTGGCAGGTCGTGCAGGCGGCAACCTTGCCGCAGGCATGCTCGATGTCGACACCGTGATCGAGCAGTTCGTCGGCGATCGAGCGCCCAGAGGTCGCCTCGAACGACGCTCCCTGCGGACAGATCTCCTCGTGCGGCAGGACGGTCAGTTTCGGCATCGTTGCTCATGCTGCTCGGGCGGCTTGCAACTCACTTCGCCAGCTCTTCGATCCGGCGGCCGGCGAGCGCGGCGCGGATCGCGCGATCCATGCGACGGGCGGCAAACTCGTCGGTCAGATGCGACAGCGCCGCGATCAGCGCGCGGATTTCGGGCCCGTCACCGCTGCCCAGTTGATTCGACAAGGTCGCAAGGCGGCGCTCGATTTCCGTGCGTTCATCGGGCGTCAGCAGATCGCTGTCAGTCGCCAGCGCGGTCGCGGTAGCCTCGGCGAGGCGCTGGCCGTCGACCTGCAGCTCGCGCACGGCGCGGGCGCGCATGTCACCTTCGGCAGCGTCGATTGACTCACTCAGCATGCGCACGATGTCCTCGTCTGCCAGGCCATAGGACGGCCTGACCGTGATCATCGCTTCGACCCCGCTGGCCAGTTCGCGCGCGGCGACCGCCAGCAGTCCATCGGCATCGACGGTGAAGGTCACGCGAACGCGCGCCACGCCAGCCACCATCGGCGGAATTCCGCGCAGCTCGAAGCGCGCCAGGGAGCGGCAATCGGCGACCAGTTCGCGCTCGCCCTGCACAACATGGATCGCAATCGCGGTCTGACCATCCTTGAAGGTGGTGAACTCCTGCGCACGCGCCACCGGGATCGTCGCATTGCGGGGAACGATGCGTTCGACCAGACCGCCCATCGTTTCAAGTCCGAGCGAAAGCGGAATCACATCGAGCAGGAGCCAGTCATCGCCCGGGGCACGGTTGCCTGCAAGCAGATTGGCCTGCACCGCAGCGCCGAGAGCGACGACCTTGTCGGGATCGATGTTGGTTAGCGGTGTCTGTCCGAAAAAAGTCGCGACGGCCTTGCGCACGTGTGGCATGCGCGTGGCTCCGCCGACCATGACCACGCCCTTTATGTCGGCGATCGTCAACCCGGCATCGCGCAAGCACCTTGCGGCAGGCATTCATTGTCTTGTCGACCAGGCCCTGCGTCATCCGACTGAACTCGGCACTGCTGGCTGCGATGTCGACGATTTCGCCGGTCGAGAGCACTGCATTGGCGCGCAGCTCAGGGTCGGTGGAGAGTTGCTCCTTGACCTCGCGCGCCTTCATCATCAACAAGCGTGCATCCTGCGGCGAGAGCGGCGCGAGGCGCGACTGCTCACTGATCCAGCAGAAAAGGCGATGATCGAAATCATCGCCGCCGAGCGCCGAATCACCGCCGGTGGCGAGCACTTCAAACACGCCCTTCGACAAACGCAGGATTGATATGTCGAAGGTCCCACCGCCAAGGTCGTAGACGGCATAGATGCCCTCGGCGCTCTGGTCCAGGCCATATGCGACGGCCGCCGCCGTTGGCTCGTTCAGCAGGCGCAGCACCTCCAGCCCGGCGAGCCGCGCCGCATCCTTGGTGGCCTGTCGCTGAGCGTCGTCGAAATAGGCAGGCACCGTAATCACGGCACCGACGAGGTCACCACCGAGCGCCTGCTCGGCGCGCACGCGCAGTACCTTGAGGATTTCGGCCGACACTTCAACCGGACTCTTGACGCCAGCCACGGTGCGCACCTGGACCATGCCTGGTGCGTCGACAAAGTCGTAGGGCATGTTCTCGCTGTGCGTCACGTCGGCGAGGCCGCGGCCCATGAATCGCTTGACCGATATGACCGTGTTGCGGGCGTCAAGCGCCTGTTGTTTCTGGGCACTGTGACCGACATCGACACTACCATCCGCCCGGAAGCGAACAATCGAAGGTAGCAGCGCGCGGCCCTCGGCATCGTCAATGACGACCGGAATGCTGTTGCGCACAGTCGCAACCAGCGAATGAGTCGTGCCGAGATCAATTCCGACCGCCAGGCGATGCTGGTGGGGCGCGGTCGATTCGCCCGGCTCGGCAATCTGCAGCAGGGCCATCAGTCAGGCCTTGCCGAGGTTTCGAGTGCCGCCTTCGCGTCATCGATCTCGGCGACGAGTTTCTCGATGAACATCAGCTGCCGAACCAGACCGGCTGCCTGGATGTGATTGACCTCGTAATCAATGGCGCGCTCGAGCCCGGCGATCAATTGTTGGCGCTCGTTCAACGCCGCTGCGCCCAGTTGGTCAAGCTCCTCGCAGTTGGCGCGTTCCCGGGCCGAGCCGAGCGCCTCGCGCAATTCGAGCTGTCTGGTCAGAAACGAGGTGCCCATGCTGGTGTTGGACTCCTCGCGGACGGCCACGCCTGCCTTTTCGCACAGGTAGGCGGCGCGTTCACGCGGCGACTTCAGGGTTCGATAGGCCTCATTGGCATGCGCCGCCCAGTGCATGGCGACTCGACGCTCTGCCGCGCTGCCGGATGCGTAGCGATCCGGGTGGACTTGCCCCTGTACCCGCCGATAGGCCTGGTCCAGTGCAACGACATCCAGCGCAAAGCGCGGCGGCAGATCGAACAGCTGGAAGTGGTCCGGTTGCGACATGACAGTCCCGCGGCGCGCTCAATCCGGCCGCGCCCGAGGTCGAGCGGGCCGCCCCCGAAGTTCAGACGTTGAAGGATTCGCCGCAACCGCAGCGATTCTTCTCCTGGGGATTATTGAACTTGAAGCCTTCGTTCAAGCCCTCGCGCACGAAGTCGAGTTCGGTGCCTTCGATATACGGCAGACTCTTTGGGTCGACAAAAATGCGCACGCCGTGGCATTCGAACTGGCGGTCCTCGGGTTGCGGCGCGTCCGCGTACTCCAGCTTGTAGGCCATGCCCGAACAGCCGGTCGTGCGGACGCCGAGCCTAAGTCCGACCCCGCGTCCGCGTTTCTCGAGAAAACCTGCAACGTGTCTGGCGGCACGCTCGGTCATCGTCACTGACATTGCTGGATCCTTGTAAGAATCAGGGGCCGGCGCTCAGGCCGCTTTCTGTGCCGGTGCTTTGACCGCACCATGCTTGGTCCGATAGTCCTCGATGGCGGCCTTGATTGCGTCCTCGGCGAGAATCGAGCAGTGAATCTTGACTGGCGGCAACGCAAGCTCCTCGGCAATCTGAGTATTGCGAATCGTCCCCGCCTCATCGAGCGTCTTGCCCTTGACCCACTCCGTCACCAGCGACGACGACGCAATTGCGGATCCGCAACCGTAGGTCTTGAAGCGAGCGTCCTCGATGATGCCTTGTTCGTTGACCCGGATCTGCAGCTTCATCACGTCGCCGCAGGCAGGAGCTCCCACCATGCCGGTACCAACGCCTTCAGCTCCCTTTTCGAACGAGCCGACGTTGCGCGGATTTTCGTAGTGATCCAGAACTTTCGAGCTGTATGCCATGGTCCTACCTCAGGTGATTCAATGCGCGGCCCACTGGACCGTGTTCAGGTCTACACCGTCCTTGTACATCTCCCACAACGGCGACATTTCCCGCAGGCGCGCCACCTGGCGCGCCAACAGGCCGACGGTGAAGTCAATCTCCTCGGCGTTCGTGAATCGGCCGACGGTAAAGCGGATCGAACTGTGCGCGAGTTCATCGTTGCGGCCGAGCGCCCGCAACACATACGACGGTTCAAGCGACGCCGAGGTGCACGCTGAACCGGAAGACACGGCGACATCCTTGATGGCCATGATCAGCGATTCGCCTTCGACATAGTTGAAGCTCACATTCAGGTTGTGCGGCACCCTGCGCTCCAGATCGCCGTTCAGGTAGATCTGTTCGATATTCGCAAGGCCACTCCACAAGCGGTCACGCAACATCCGGATTCGCTCGTTTTCGACTGCCATCTCCTCGCGCGCGATGCGGAATGCCTCGCCGATACCGACGATCTGATGAGTCGGCA
The DNA here is from genome assembly GCA_963735955.1 of uncultured beta proteobacterium. GTDB lineage: Bacteria > Pseudomonadota > Gammaproteobacteria > Burkholderiales > Burkholderiaceae_F > CAVTND01. The sequence goes on from CAVTND010000027.1 coordinate 22,255, forward strand.
GAGTGCCTGAACGCAGCCCTCGCTCGTGACCACCGCCATGCATCTGCGCTTCGAGGCGAACCCGCGGCTTGCGTCGGACAAAGAGCGCGCCGATGCCCTTTGGCCCATAGGTCTTGTGCGCCGAAAACGACATCAAGTCGACTTTGAGCCGTTCAAGGTCAATTGCGACCTTGCCGGTCGCCTGCGCGGCGTCGACATGCAACGCAATACCGCGCGCGCGAGTCAGTTCACCGATGGCCGGAATGTCCTGGATCACACCGATCTCGTTGTTGACGAACATTATCGAGACCAGCGTCGTGTCGGGGCGAAGTGCAGCTTCCAGCTTCGCCAGGTCGAGCAGTCCGTTGTCCTTCACGTCCAGGTAAGTGACCTCGAAGCCTTCGCGCTCGAGCTCGCGCATCGTATCGAGCGTGGCCTTGTGTTCGGTCTTGACGGTGACGAGGTGCTTGCCCTTGTCACGCTGGAAATGGGCCACCCCTTTGAGCGCGAGGTTGATCGCTTCGGTCGCACCCGAGGTCCAGATGATCTCGCGCGGATCGGCGTTGACCAGCGCCGCGACCTGCTCGCGTGCCGTTTCGACCGCCTTCTCGGCCTCCCAGCCGTAGGCATGGCTGCGCGACGCCGGATTGCCAAAATGCTCACGCAGCCAGGGAATCATCGCTTCCACCACGCGCGGATCAACCGGCGTCGTGGCCGAATAGTCGAGATAGATTGGAAGCTTCATCGCGCGCGTTTCAGGTCAGTGCGGTCTCATTGCTTTCATTCGGTGCCGGACGCAGGCGAGCCCGATTGTCGTGCAAAGTCGCAGTTGCTGACTTCTGGGCACGCGTCTTTTGCTGTGCAACAAGGTCCGCCAATGTCACCGAATCGAGGAATTCCACCATCTTCACGTTGAGCGCCGCCCACAGGTCATGCGTCATGCATCGCTGATCATCCTGGCAGTTCTCCTTGCCGCCGCATTGCGTCGCATCAAGGGGCTCGTCCACCGCCACGATGATATCGGCGACCGTCGTCCCGGTCGCTGGCCGGCCCAGCGTATAGCCCCCGCCCGGGCCACGCGTGCTTGCAACCAATTGATGCCGTCGCAACTTGCCGAACAGCTGCTCGAGATAGGACAGCGAAATACTCTGGCGCTGGCTGATACTGGCCAACGTAACCGGCCCGCCGTGCTCACGCATGGCGAGATCGATCATCGCGGTCACTGCGAAACGCCCCTTGGTCGTCAGTCTCATAGTCGTGGCCGAGTGTCCCGGGAAACGCTGGTTCCAGGATGAACACAGTGTCTTAAATCCCGAGTGTTTTCGTCGAGTATCTTACTAATCCCGACAAGATTAGTCAACTTTGAGGCCGGCCGAAGGGCTTAAAGCAAGTTTCCTTGCCATAGGCGGCGGTCTGGATTCGCGAAAGTTGATTTGGCCGCTTGGGCCAGCGGCGCTAGACCCGGCGCCGAATTCGTGCGGAAAGGCCAGTAGCTAGCAAGAGCAGACCGGCAAAATACCAGCTCAGTGCACCCCCGCCGCCAACATTGCTCGGGAACAACGCCGATGAGGTCGGCGACCCGTTGGGGCCCGTCGGTGCCGTGGCTGCGCCTGCCAAGGCTACCGCGCTGGGGCCGGCCGGCGCATTGTGGGCAACCGTGGCAGTAGCCACCTTGCCACCTGCAGATTGAGGCATGAACTCGACCTCTAGGCGGCAAGACGCCGAAACCGCGAGAGCCCCCGCCATACAGGTATTGCCTGCACTCAGCCGGAAATCGGCCGCGTTCTGGCCAACGATGGACGCGCTGCCGATCATCAATGGGGCGTTCCCGATGTTGTTCAGGGTCGCTGCTTGCCTTGTCACCTGGCCGGTCGCTTGTGGTGCAAAACTGAGCGTGGCGGCGCTCAATGCCGCAGCCGGCGTCGGCGTCAGCACACCAGTGCCTGCCAGGGCAACGGCGTGCGGCGAGCCGGGCGCATTGGAAACAATTGATACCGAGCCGGAGCGCGTGCCTGCCGCGCTCGGCGCGAACGTCACGCTGATCGTGCACTGCGCGCCTGCGGCGACGGTTCCAACGCAATTCCCGCTGGCTGAGAACTCCGGCGTCGGTGCACCGCTTGCCTGTGTGATTGTCAGCGGTACGGTGCCCGAATTCGTGATCGTGATCGCCTGTGCGCTGCTGACGGTGCCTACTGTCTGGTAGTTGTACGTCAGCGTAGTGCCGCTGCGGGTCAGGACTGGCGTCGCCACGGCGGATGAGGTGCCACTGACGGCAATGCCGGGATTCGAGGCCGCATTCGATTGCAGCGTGAATGTCGCGCTGCGTGTGCCCGCTGCAGCCGGCGTAAAGCTGCCGGTGATTGTGCAGGAGGCACCGACTGCAACGGCCACCGACGCGCCGACGCAGGTTCCGCCCGCCACAAATTCCGTCGCGTTGGTGCCGGTGCGCGCTACGCCGGTAATCGTGAGCGTCGCAGCACCGGTATTCGTCAGGGTGATTGCTGCCGGCGCGGTGACATTGTTGGTTGCGCCAATCTGCGTCGACGCAAATGTGAGCGAGGTACCGGACAGTGTGATCGCGGGAGCAGTGGCGGCGGCCGGGTTGACAATGTAGGCGGCTATGTCCGCGGCGTTTTGCGCCGACACCGTGAACGGCGCATTGCGCAGGAAGTTCATGATCGGCACATTGTTGATCGCGTTCAGGATCGCTGCGCCCGTTCTGCCGTTGCGAATATTGTTCACGTTCTGCGTCGGGTCCGCCCCATGACAAGTGGGCCCCGGTGAACCGCAACTAAGCGGTGCACCGTTGGTGCTCATATACAACTGGCGCCCAGTCACCGCATTTTGCGCACTGACGGACGACGTGAAAGCGCTCAGCGCCACGAGTATGGAGATACGCCAATCAAATTTCATTTTTCTGCCTGCCTTGTTTTCCTGCATCCCTCGTACTCTGTATCAGCCTGCGATCGTTACGTCGCCGAAAAGGAAGGTTCGGACCCACAATTTCCCTCCTTCGCACAGGCCTGATTTCCTCAAGCTTTGCCGCAACCAATGTCAGCGAATCAAAGCCACTAATGCCGTTGCGCGCCCCTACTCCGGCCCCGCGAACCTGATTCCGCATCTGCTCTGATTCTCGTTGAGTAGGTGGCGAGTTTCGATCCGCCAAATGTCCTAGCGTCGCGGATCATTTCGAAGTTGAATCTGCACGACTTGATCGAAGCCAGCTGCTCTGATTGCCCACTTGGTAAATCAGATGAACTAGACCGTATGGGCGAGCGACAAAGCGACTGGGCCGCAGTCAGCGGCCGAGTCGCTGCGCACTCGGTGAAACGGAATCAGCGAGCGAACCGCGCCTGGCGTGTCGTGCCCAGTGTGAGCAGAAGCAGCAATCCCAGCCATTGCCAGGCGAGGGAGCCGCCGCCACCACTCGAAGGAGGATTCGCTGCACCCGTTGGTGGCGGGGTCGTGCCACTCGGAGCCCCGGCGACGATTCCGAGCATGGGTACGAGCGAGCTGCCGCCATTTGCGTTGTGCGACAGCCCGATTGACGCGGTGCGGGTTGTCGCCGTACCGGCCAGCGGCTGGAATGTCACGTTGATTGTGCAATTGCCAGATCCTGCCTGCAACGTGACACCAGGACACGTTGAAGAGGTCACGCGAAAGTCCGCAGCGTCTCCGCCTGTCGCGATCGTGACCGCGTTGTTCGTCGCGAACACCAGTGCCGCCGTCCCGCTGTTCGTGATCGTCACGGTTTGCGAAGAAGTCGAACCGATCGCCGTGGCCGGGAACTGCGGGCCGCCAGTCGGCGCGTAGGTCACCTGCGGCGCGAGGGCCGGCAGGCCCGCAATGTAAGCAGCGAGATCCGCGCGATTCTGCGTGGTCAAAGCCGCAGCAAATCCCTGCATCCCGGTCACGGTTCCGTTGAGCGTCGTTCCGGTCAACGCCGCATTGAGCGCGTCTAAGGACTTTTGAAATGTCAACCCGGTCGGTGCGCGCGCGGTGATTCGACCCTGCACGAGGGCGAGTGTGTGGCACCCGGAGCAGCCGTTGCTATTCCACAGGCTTAGGCCCGTCCCCGAATCCTGCGCTTGGGCTTTGCCGGCACTGGCGAAGAGCAAGGCAGCCGCGACCAAGGAAATTGCAACTCGACTCATTTGATGCCCTTGCTAAGTCGGACCAAGTCCCAGGGGTCGAGTTGTGCGAAGTGTTCGCATCTCAACCAGCGACCGTCCAATCGGGGGAGAAACGATTGGCAAAAAGAATTATTTCCCACTGCGGTACTGGCCGCATCAACCGAACGGGTTAACGCGGTGTAACCAAGGTACGCAGATGTGAGCGGCTAGGCCCGGAGTGCCTGATCCAGGTCGCGCTTCAGATCTGCAATGGACTCGAGCCCGACCGCGATGCGAATCAGCCCTTCGCCGATGCCGGCACGCGAACGCGCCTCGGGAGTGATGCGGCCGTGAGTAGTCGTGGCCGGATGTGTGATCGTGGTTCGGGTGTCGCCGAGATTCCCGGTGATCGACATCAGGCGCGTGCGGTCGATAACTGACCAGGCGCGCGCACGCTTCTCGTCAGGCCCTGCCCCGCCGACCTCGAAGGAAACAACCGCGCCCGCCATCGACTGCTGTCGCGCGCACAGTTCCGCCTGCGGATGCGACGAGAGTCCGGGAAAGTGGACATGCTCCACGTCGGGGTGCAGCGCGAGCCATTCGGCCAGCGCCTGGGCCGTCGCACACTGCGCGCGCAGCCGCACGCTCAGCGTCTCGAGCCCCTTGAGCAACACCCAGGCGTTGAACGGCGACAGGCTCGGCCCGGTTGTTCGCAACACCGGCAACAGCTGCTCGCGAATGAAGGCGCGCGAACCCAGCACCGCGCCACCCAGCACGCGGCCCTGGCCGTCGAGAAATTTGGTGCGCTGAATGGATCACGACATCGACACCGAACTCGAGCGGCCGCTGCAGCACCGGCGTGCAGAAGCAGTTGTCGACCACCGCGAGTGCACCGCTGTCGCGGCCGAGTCGGGCAAACTCGTCGAGATCGACCAGTTCCATCAGCGGATTGGAAGGCGTTTCGCAGTAGAGCAGACGCGTGCGCGGCGTGACTGCGGCGCGCCACGCCGCGGGATCCTTCGCATCGACATAGCTGATTTCGATACCGAAACGCGCACAGCACGGTCGAGAACAATTGAATGGTCGCGCCAAACACGTTGGCGGCGCAGACCACGTGGTCGCCGGCACGCAGAACCGCCAGACAGGTCGCCGTGATGGCCGACATGCCGGAGGCGATGGCAAGGCAGTCCTCGGCGCCCTCGAGCGAGGCAAGGCGCTGCTCGAACATGCTGACCGTCGGATTGGTGAAGCGCGAGTAGACGTAGCCCTCGGCTTCACCGGAAAAGCGCTCTGCCGCCTGCGCCGCGTTGTCAAACACGAAACTCGAGGTCAGGAAGACCGCCTCGCTGTGCTCGTTGAACTGCGAGCGCTGCGTGCCGGCGCGCACAGCGCGCGTATCAAAGTCGAAACTGTCGTCGGACATAAAAAAACCCGCTGGCCAAGCGCAGCGGGTTTCGAGGCAACCCTTCGCTTTAGCCGTATTTGTTAAGCGCCCGCAAGCTGAATCAAATCGGCGCGATACGGAATTGTACGTCAGTCGGCCGATGCCAGGTTGAGATTCAGCTGGGCGCGGGGTTCGCCGTCGCCGCCGGTATTGGCCTCCCGCGCCGCCTCAAGGCGGTCCAGATACTCGGGCGTGACATCACCGGTGATGTACTCGCCGTCGAAGCAGCTCGCTTCAAAGTTCGTCAGGTGCGGGCCGAGTTCGGAGACCGAGCGCTTCATCGCGTCGATGTCCTGATAGACCAGACCATCTGCCTCGATCAGCCGGCATATCTCCTCGTCGGAGCGGCCGTGCGCGATCAGTTCGCTGCGCGTCGGCATGTCGATGCCGTAGACGTTCGGATAACGCACCGGCGGAGCGGCCGACGCGAAGATGACGCTTGTTGGCGCCTGCTTCGCGCGCCATGTGGACGATCTCGCGTGACGTGGTCCCGCGCACGATCGAGTCGTCGACCAGCAGCACGTTCTTGCCTTTGAACTCGGTCGGCAACGCGTTGAGCTTCTGCCGCACGCTGCGCTTGCGCACGGCCTGGCCCGGCATGATGAAGGTGCGGCCGACATAGCGATTCTTGAAATAGCCTTCGCGAAATTCCAGCCCCAGTTTTCCGGCAAGCTGCATGGCTGCCGGCCGCGAGGTATCCGGGATTGGCATGACCACGTCGATCTCGCCGGCTCGAAACTGGCGCTTGATCTTGTCCGCGAGGTGTTCGCCCATTCGGAGGCGCGAGCCATAGACACTGACGCCGTTCATCACCGAGTCGGGCCGTGCAAAGTAGACGTACTCGAAGATGCAGGGATTGAGCGAGGTCTGCTCCGCACACTGCTGGGCGTAGAAATTGCCGTCGAGATCGATGAAGATCGCCTCGCCCGGCGCGACGTCGCGCACGAACTTGAAACCGGAGCCCTCCAGCGCGACCGATTCGCTCGCGACCAGATACTCGGTTCCGGAATCGGTCTCGTTGATACCGTAGACCAGCGGGCGGATGCCGAATGGGTCGCGGAAACGCGAGGATGCCGTGGTTTGCAATGTGCGCGACACAGGCATAAGCACCACGCACGCGTCGGTGCAGCCCGGCAACCGCGCGGAAAATAGTCGCCGGGTCCAGCGTGTAGGTCGCCGAGAATTCCTGCAGTTCGTGCGCCAGCACATTGAGCAGGACCTCGGAGTCGGAGTTGGTGTTGATGTGCCGCCGGTCAATGCGGAACATTTCGCTTTTCAACTGTTCGGCATTGGTCAGGTTGCCGTTATGCGCCAGCGTGATCCCAAACGGAGCGTTGACGTAGAACGGCTGCGCCTCCTCGGGATTGGCGGCCGACCCGGCGGTTGGATAACGAACATGGGCAATACCCGCATTGCCGGCGAGATTGCGCATATTGCGGGTACGGAAGATCTCCCGCACCATGCCGTTGCCTTTCCACATGGAAAAGTTGCTGCCTGCGCCGGTGGCAATGCCTGCGGCGTCCTGACCGCGATGCTGCAGCAGCTGCAGGGAGTCGTATAGCAACTGGTTGACCGGTGCGGTTGCGACTACTCCGACGATTCCACACATAGGACGTTACTTTCTCCCTCAGCGCCCGCGCGCAGAGAACTCTGCAAGCGGTTCCGGCAACCACGGCGACGCGAATCGTACGCCGGCCTGCACCCACGGCAAGACCTTGGAATCCTGCCACCAGGCCTGAGTCGTTGCTCCGGTGGCCCCTGCAAGCAGAACCGCGGCACCGATCAGCAGCACGCCCCGCGCGATCCCGAAGACACCGCCAAGAACGCGGTCCTCGGCGGTCAACTTGCCCGCCGCCAGTGCAGCGCGTACCGCGGCGCCGATCAGTCCGGCGAGGATCAGCGCGCCAATCAGGATCGCAAGCGCGGCCAGTGCAACGCGCAATGCGCTCGGTATCTCAATCGGCATCGCCGCGCCAAGAGGCGCCGCCAGTTGCAGGGCCAGAACAATTCCGACCACCCAGCCCGCAAGCGCGAGCAATTCGCGCACCATGCCGCGCGCGACTCCAAGCAGGATTGAAAGGGCGAAGATTGCGACGAGGGCCGAGTCGATCGCGCTCATCAACATTAGGCGGTCACGATATTGGCAGAAATGCCGATCGCCTTGAGCCGCGCGCGCACCTTGTCGGCGTCGTCGCGGGTCGCGAAAGGGCCGACACGCACGCGATAACGCGCCCCGTCCTTGGTCTCGGCACGTTCGGTGTAGGGAGCGAGACCGGACTTCCGCAGCCGCTCGGACAACTCGCGCGCCGCGGCCTCGCTGGCCGGCGCAGCGGCCTGCACGGCAAACTTGCCGCCCTTGACCACGGCCGGCACAGTCTCCGCGGTTGCGACATTTGCAGCACTTGCGCCGCTGGACTTGCCATCCAGCAGGGTGCGCGCACGCTGCTCTTCCTCCTTGCTCGCAGCTGCCTTGCCGCTCGACTTGCCCTTGTCGGCGGCCTTCGTCTCGGGTTCGACCTTGCCTGGTGACTCGGAAGTCGCCGGCGCATCCGCCGGAGGGGCCAGCGGAGCATTCTCGGGAGCAGGTACCGGCGGCAGCGACAGGCGCGGCGTAAAGGGGGTCTTCTCGCTTGGTATATCGATCGCAATGTTGTCGGACACCGGCCGCGGCGCAGGATCCAGAATCATGGGTACGACGACGGCCACGGTAAGCAGCAGGGCTGCCGCGCCGATCAAACGGCGACGAGCGCGCACACGCAGCGCCGCACCTGGATCTGATCGGTCGTTGTTGTCGTCGTCGCCGGCCGTGGCGGATTGCGATGTGCCGCGAGGGGACCGCTTCGCGGCGACGTCGGCGCTAGTTTTCTTGCGGCGCCAGAAGGCCAGACCCATTCCCACCTCAATCGAAGTCCTCAACCGTCGGCAGCACGCTTGGCACGTACAACTTCTGCCACCGTCAGGAAGGAACCGAACGCAAGAATTCTATCATCGGGACCAGCACTCTCCCGTGCGTGCTCATAGGCCGCAGCGATCGATTCGTGCTCGCAGATCGAACCGGCCCCAATGCCAGGCGCCGCGCGAACGAGAGCTGCGACGTCAGCCGCGCTGATACCACGCTCGCCAGGGGTCGGGCCTACGTGCCAGTGATCAATGCGGCCACGCAACCGCGCGATGACACCAGCAATGTCCTTGTCTCGAAGCATGCCGAACACGGCGTGCGTTTCCGGGTGATAGCTCATGCTGTCGAGATTTGCGGCCAGCACAGCCGCCGCGTGCGGATTGTGAGCAACGTCAAGAATCGTCGTCGGCCGACCGGGCAGCACCTGGAAACGCGCCGGGATCTCCGCCTTCAGCAAACCGTGGCGGACTGCCTGCTGGGACACCGGAAGCTTGTCGGTCAGCGACTCAAGCGCGGCCAACGCACCACTGGCGTTCAACAACTGATTGGCACCACGCAGGGCCGGATAGGGAAGACTCGCGCGGCGCAGGGTGCGGCCGCCATAGCTCCATTGCTGGCGATCACCCTGGTAGTTGAAATCGTGGCCGAAGCGCCAAAGATCGGCCCCGATTCGCGCAGCATGTTCGAGCAACGTGGCCGGTGGCTGCGGATCGCTGCAGATCGCCGGTCGGTGCGAACGGAAGATGTGTGCCTTTTCAAAGCCGATCGCCTCGCGTGTCGATCCAAGGTATTCCGTGTGATCAACATCGACCGAGGTCACGATCGCGGCATCGGCATCGAGGATGTTGACTGCGTCGAGCCGGCCACCGAGGCCAACTTCGAGTACGGCGACATCAAGTCGCGCCGCCGCGAACAGGCGCAGCACGGCAAGCGTCGTGAACTCGAAATAGGTCAGAGTGGTCGCTCCGCGCGCCGCTTCGACCGCCTCGAACTGCTCAATCAGTGACTGATCCGAGGCGTCGCTGCCGTCCACGCGCGCCCGCTCGTTGAAATCAAGCAGGTGCGGCGAGGTATAGAGCCCGACCCGATAGCCGGCCGCTCGCAGGATCGCGTCGAGCATCGCGCAGGTCGAGCCCTTCCCGTTGGTTCCACCGACGACGACGATGGTGCAGTCAAGCGCAAGTCCGAGCGACTCGGCAACCTTGAGCACGCGATCGAGCCCGAGGTCGATCGGTCGCGCATGCAGCCTTTCGATGCGGGCAAGCCAGTCGCCCAGCGAGCTCTTCGTCAAGGAAGGCGCGAATTGATGGTGCTGAGCGATGGCGTCAGCTTATGGCGTCGCTCGGTTGCCTGAGCAGCATCGCCAGCAACTGAGCGATTTCGTCACGCATCTGTCGACGGTCGACGATCATGTCGATCGCGCCCTTGGTCAGCAGGAACTCGGCGCGCTGGAATCCTTCGGGCAATTTCTCCCGCACGGTCTGCTCGATCACGCGTGGGCCCGCGAATCCGATCAGCGCCTTCGGCTCGGCGATCACGACGTCGCCCATGAACGCGAAACTGGCGGACACACCGCCCATGGTCGGATCAGCCAGCACCGAAATGAACGGCAATCCGGCCTTCGGCCAGCCGCGCGATCATCGCCGTGGTCTTCGCCATCTGCAGCAGTGACAGCAGGCCTTCCTGCATGCGCGCGCCGCCGGTCGACGTGATGCAGATGAACGGCACTTTCTGTTCGATCGCGGTCTGGACGCCGCGCACGAATCGCTCGCCGACCACCGAGCCCATCGAGCCACCCATGAAACTCGAATTCGAAGCAGGCGACCACCACTGGCAGCGCGCGAATCGAACCGCCAATCACGATCAGCGCATCGGTCTCGCCGGTTTCACTCATCGCCTCCTGCAGGCGATCCGGATACGGCGGCTGTCCTTGAACTTGAGCGCGTCGACCGGCAGGACTTCCTGGCCGATTTCATAGCGGCCTTCGGCATCGAGCAGCGCATCAAGCCGCGCGCGCGCACCAATGCGCAGGTGGTGAGCGCATTTCGGACAGACGTGCAGCGTCTTTTCCAGCTCGGCGGTGTACAGCACCGCCTCGCAGCCGGGACACTTGGTCCAGAGACCTTCGGGCACGCTCTTGCGGGCGGCGCCCTCTTCGCGCTTGATGCGCGGCGGAAGAATCTTGTCGATCCAGCTCATCGTGTATCGATCCCGCTCATCGTGGCCTTGGACTTCGAAATCATGCCGCCTCCTGAACGTTGTCGTTGTCGAGGGCGCTTCGAACTTCGATTGACGAAGCGTTACGACCTCGGCGACGCCTGCGCGCGCGGCGGCTTTCGAGCTCTTCGATCAGACGCGAGCCGATGACGACCGCGTCGGCCACCCGCGCAACGGCGCGCGCACTGGCCGCGTCGCGAATGCCGAAGCCGACGCCGATCGGAACCTGGGTATGGCGACGGATCAGCGGCAGCTTGGCGGCGACGCTCGGCCACATCGAGATGTCCTGCACCGGTGATTCCCTTGAGGCTCACGTAGTACACGTAGCCAGCCGCATGGCGCGCGACGCTCTCGATACGCTGGTCGGTCGAGGTCGGCGCCAGCAGGAAGATCGGGTCGATTTCGACACCGCTCATTGCGCCGAAAATTCCTCGCACTCCTCCGGCGGATAGTCGACGACCAGCACGCCGTCCACTCCCGCCGCCGAGGCGGCCGCGGCGAAGGCCGACACGTCCCATGCGCTCGATCGGATTGGCGTAGCCCATCAGTACGACCGGCGTGTCGGTGTCCGACCGTCGAAATTCCTCCACCATCGCCAGGATCGCGCGCAGCCCGACGCCTTGCGGATCGCACGTTCCGCGGCGCGCTGTATCACCGGACCATCAGCCATCGGATCCGAGAAAGGCACGCCGAGCTCGATCACGTCGGCGCCGGCACGCGCCAGCGCATGCATCAGCGGCACGGTGAGTCGCGCGTGACGGATCGCCGGCACAGATATAGGGAATCAGTCCCTTGCGATCCGCCAGCACGCAGGTCCTGCAAAGCGGGCTGAATGCGCGACATCAGGCTTCGACTTCTCGATCGCGATCGACGCTTCGCGGCACGATGCGCGGCAGAAGAACTCGAAGCCGCCGGCTTCCGCCACGATGTGCAGGTCCTTGTCGCCCCGGCCCGACAGATTCACCAGCAGCACCTTGTCTTTCGGCATGGTCGGCGCGAGCTTCGCGCGCGTGCGCGAGGGCGTGACTCGATTCGAGCGCGGGAATGATTCCTTCGATCCGGCAGCAGTCGTGGAACGCCGCTGAGCGCCTCGTCGTCGGTCGCACCGACGTACTCGCGCGCGACCGCTGTCCTTGAGCCAGGCGTGCTCGGGCCCGACACCCGGGTAGTCGAGCCCGGCGCTGACCGAATGGGTCTCGGTGATCTGACCGTCTTCGTCTTGCAACAGATACGTGCGATTGCCGTGCAGCACGCCGGGAGTCCCGCACTGCAGGCTCGCCGCATGGCGCATCGTCGTCAGGCCCTCGCCTGCAGCCTCGACACCGATCAGGCTCACGTTCTCGTGGGCGATGTAGTCGTAGAAGATGCCCATCGCATTGCTGCCGCCGCCGACACACGCGATCACCGCATCGGGCTGGCGGCCCACCATGCGTCGGCATCTGTTCGATGCACTCCTTGCCGACCACTGAATTGAAGTCGCGCACCATCATCGGATACGGATGCGGGCCGGCGACCGTGCCGATGATGTAGAAGGTGTTTTCGACGTGCGTGACCCAGTCGCGCATCGCTTCGTTCAGGGCATCCTTCAACGTGCGGCTGCCACTTTCGACCGGCACGACCGTCGCGCCGAGCAGTTTCATCCGGTAGACATTGGCCGCCTGACGGCCGATGTCTTCGCTGCCCATGTAGACCACGCACTCCATGCCGAAGCGCGCGGCAACGGTGGCGGTCGCCACGCCGTGCTGACCGGCGCCGGTTTCTGCGATCACGCGCGGCTTGCCCATGCGGCGGGCGAGCAGTGCCTGGCCGATCGTGTTGTTGATCTTGTGCGCGCCGGTGTGATTGAGATCTTCGCGCTTCAGATAGATCTGCGCGCCGCCCAGCATCTCGCTCCAGCGCCGGGCGTGATAGATCGGGCTCGGCCGACCGACAAAGTGGTCCAGTTCGCGCTCGAACTCGGCGACGAACTCGGGATCCACGCGGTACTTCTCGTAGGCGTCGCGCAGTTCCTCGAGCGCATGCATCAGCGTCTCGGCGACGAAGATGCCGCCGTACGGACCAAAGTGACCGCGGTTGTCAGGCAGGTCGTAGGGCTTCATCGGGAATAGGCGGGAAATGAATCGAGCGACTCGTCGGCCGACCGTACAGCAGCGATAAACGCTTCATTTGGATTGCACTCTTCATGCCGGGTGAGTCCTCCACACCGCTGCTGACATCGACGGCGTACGGCCGCACCCGCCGAGGGCTTCGCCGACATTTCCGGCATTCGAGACCACCGGCGAGCACGACGGGTTTGTTGCGTTGAGCCGGCACCAGTGCCCAGTCGAAATGTGTGCCGCTGCCGCCGTAGCGCTTCGGACGGTGCGTCGACGCAGCAGCGCCGCCGCTGACTGAAACTCACGCTCGCATTCTAACAAGTCGACCCCTTCGGCCATGCGGAGCGCGCGCAGGTACGGACGACCGTAGCGAGTTGCACGCCGCCTCGTGCTCGTCACCGTGAAACTGCAGCAAGGCATCCGGTACGGACTCGAGCGCGCCTTCGATCAGATCAGCCGACGCATTGACGAACAGCAGCACCGGCGTGACGAAAACGCCCGTCTCGCGCGCCAGCGCGCGCAGGCGCGGAGGCGACACGTAACGCGGGCTCTTCGGATAACAGTCGAACCCGACTGCGTCGGCGCCGGCGCGATCGCCGCCGCAACGTCCGCCTCACGGGTCAAACCACAGATCTTGATTCGGGTCCTCATCGAACCAGTTCGGCATCCTCGCGGGAGCGCGGGACTTGGAAACGGGCATCGTACTCGACGCGCGCGAGGTAAAGCCCGTCGGGCGCCATGGTGGCGCCGCAAGGCGCGCGATCGCGGGCCGCGAGGACGGCTGCTGCATCCATGCGACCGACTCGCCGACCGGTGCCGACCTCGACCAGCGCACCCACGATGTTGCGAACCATGTGCTGCAGGAAGGCGTTGGCCGCTGACCGTGATGCGAATCCAGCGACCGTGCCGCTCGACCTCGAGCCGCGCGAGCGTCCGCACCGGCGAACGGCCTGACATTCGGCCGCTCGAAACGATGTGAAGTCGTGAGCGGCCGATCAGTCGCTGCGCCGCCTCCTTCATCACTCGTTCATCCAGAGGACGAAACACCCAGCCGGCGCGTTGTGCGCGAGTGGCGAACGCACCGGCGCATTCAGGATCCAGTAGTCGTAGTCCGTCGGCGGCGACGAAAACCGCGCATGAAACTCGTCGGGCACGGTACGCGACCAGCGAACGGCGACGCCTGCCGGCAGAAACCGGTTGGTTCCACGGACCCAGGCCTGCAAAGCGGATCGCTCGACCGCGGTGTCGAAGTGCACGATCTGGTCAAGCGCATGGACACCGGCGTCGGTGCGGCCGGCGCAGATCGTGGCGAGTCGGCTCGCCGGCCAGTTCAGCGAGCGCGTGCTCGAGCACGTCCTGTACCGTGCCCCGATCGGGTTGGGTCTGCCAGCCATTGAAGGCCGCGCCGTCGTACTCGAGGCCGAGCGCGATGCGCACTGCGAAAGGCAGCGGCACCGGGCGGGGCTACCGCGCCGCCTACGTCCTAGCTTTCGATCTGCTTGATCAGATCGACGGCCGCCGTGCGCTGCTCGCGGGTGCCGTCGCGCATGACTTCGTCGAGCAGTTCGCGCGCGCCGTCCTTGACACCGAGATCGATGTAGCCCCGCGCCAGGTCCAGCTTGGTCGCCATCTGCTGCGCGAGCGCACTACCCGGCTCGGTCTCGCCGCGCTTGGTGGCCGGATTGAGGCTGACCGCGGACAAGATCGAAGTCGATCAGGGGAACGGTGGCCTGATCGGTGTTGGCGGTGAGGCGCTGGACCTGTTCCTCGGGCATGCCGCCGATCTCGGCCGTCGCCGGCTGCTTCTTGCCGATCACTGTCGGCCGGGACAGCGATTCCTCGGCTGGCGCAACCGGCATGCGCGTCGACGGAATGTTCAGGTCCAGATCCGGAATCAGGCCAACGCCGATCGCCGTCGGTGCCGAGGTGATCCGTTTGTCAGCCGGCAGCGCGATATCGAGGTCCGCAACGGCCGGTGGCTCCGCCTTGGCCTTGGCCGCGACCGGCGCGAGCGTTGGTGCCTTGGTCGGTGGATCGAGATTGATCTTGGTCGGGCCGAGGTCGAAATCGAGCGAAGCGAAGTCGGCGTTCGTCGGCGCACCTGTCATGCCCGTGTCCATCTGCGTCGCGGGCAAGGTCGCCTGGAACTGCGTGGTCGGTGCGGACGTGGTGGCCGGGCCGGTCATCTTTGTGTCCGCCGGCATCTTGGTGTCGCCGGACATGGTGGTATCAGCACCGGTCATGCGGGTGTCAACCACCATTTTCGTCAACGGCGGGGCGCCGGCTGCCTGGAACTCCGAATCGGCTCCACGCAGACCGCCCAGGTCCATCCCGGCGGTCGGCCCACCCCCGAGGGTCGCCGGACCGCGCGACTTGGTATTCGGATCAAGGCGGAACCCGGTCGTCGGACCGCGGCTGCTGGTGTCGGGGCCGCCCGCACCGGCAAACATCGGATGAGCCGGATCGACCGTGTAGCCAAGCTTGATGGCCTTCTCCCAGTCTTCGCCGGCACCTCCGGTACGGTCGCGCAGGTCTTCTGCGACCGCCATGAACGAGCCCTTGTCGCCACGACGGGCATAGATTTCGAGCAGTTTGACCCGAACCGCGTGGCGATCCGGCTGCAGGCGCAGGGCCTCTTTCAAGATGTCTTCGGCCTGCTCTTCCCGGCCGTAGGCTATATAGACATCGGCCTCGGCGACCGGATCGACTTCGTTGGAATCGAGCTGGGAGGCCGCCGGAATGAAGCTCGAATTGAACGTGCTGGTGCCGGTGTCGACGCTCTGCCCGCCGGTGGCGCCGAACAGCGAGTTGGCCGCCATTCCTTCGCCGGTGTCCTTGAACTTGCCGCCGCTTTCGGCGCTGGCGCTTGCGGTACCAGCTGAATCCGAACACCAGGGCGAGTAGTGCAGCCAATGCCGGCCGAGCCGTCTGGGTGGTGAGTTGCCGAGCAGATCCGCGAAGAAAGCCGGGCTCTTCGACCGGGGGCGGCGGCGGGGCGGCTTTCTTCGCAGGCGCCGGTGGCGCCGCGGGTGGGGTTGCGGCCGTTGACTGGTTCGGTCACGGCGGTTCTGTCTTGGCTGGCTCGACCTTGGCTGGTGTCGCCTTGGCCGGCTCTGCCTTGGCCGGTCGCCTTGGCGCGGTGTGCGGCCGGCGGCATTACGACCGCGGCCGGGGCCACCGGCGCGGACGGGTCGCGGCGGCAACGGCGCGGGCTCGGCTTTCTTCTGCGCCTGCGCGCCCGCCTTGCTCTGGACTTCCAGCGCCTTCTTGATTGCTTCGTTCGTCTGCTTCAGCTGCGCGGCACGGTCCTGCTCTTCCTTAAGTGCGCGGGCCTTGGCGGCCGCTTCGTCTGCCTTGGCGGTGGCGCTCGGCGCGGCCTTGTCGTCGACCTTGGCAATCTTCAGTTGGTCCGCACCGGGCTTGGTCGTTGCGCTCTTGTCGTCGACCTTGGCGGTTACCTGGCCGCCACCCGCCGCGGCCTTCGGTGGCGTCGCGGCCACTGGCGCGGTTCCGGCGGCCTGTGCAAGGCGGCTGCGGTACTGGGCGAAATCGGCACTTTGAGCCAGGAATTCCTTGCGCGCCTCGGCCGACGGCGACGGCTGTGGCGTCGGCGTCCGTACGGAATCGACAACGTCGCACCGGCCTTCAACCGGTTCATGTTGTTGGCGATAAACGCGTCCGGATTGGCACGGAACAGGGCGACCAGCATCTGGTCGAGCGACGCCGTACTGCGATTCTGGTTCGCGATCTGGCCGAGGGTGTCCCCGACTTCACTACATAGGTACCGGAGCCGGCCGATGCGCGGTGCAGCTGCCGCGGCGCCGGCGCTGCGGCGGGCCGCAGCGACCGGCGCCGACAGGTGCCGGAGCCGGGCGCGCGATCGGCGCGGGGGTCGGAGCCGTGGTCGGAGCCGGAGCAGCGGCAACTGGGGGAGGAGCGACCGGTGCGGCGGGCGCGATGACCTCGGGTTGCGTCTTCAGTGACGGCGGGTCGAGCAGCACCGTGTACTCGCGAATGACGCGGCCAGTCGCCCAGGTCAGCTCGACCATCAGATCGATGTAGGGTTCATTGACTGGCTGGAGGGAAAAGATCCGGACAAAGCTGGCTGCCATCGGCGCGCTTCTCCAGGACAAATCGAAGATTCGTCAGAGCCGGGTTGAACTCGAGGTTGGCGGCCCGGAAAGCTGCAGGCGGCGCCAGACGAACCTGGAGGGTCGGGCGCCTCGTCACGGCCAACCGAGGTGACTTCCAGCTCGGCCTCAAGCGGCTGACCGAGGCCTGACTGGACCGCTAGGCGACCCAGCCCCGCGGCGTCTGCCAATCGGCGACGACAGTGCCAGACCCAACGCAAGCGAAAGCGCGCACCATATGGGCGCGCGCGAGAAGTTGTGGGATGGCATTCGGCCCCCTGAATGTTTTGCGACGTGTTTTGAACTTAACATCATGGGCTTAGGGCAGCAAGCTTAGAAATAGCCGTAACTCACGGCTTTATGTGAGATAATGAACCGGCCGAGAATGGATCGTGGGTTCACAGTGCGGTGCGAATAAAGCGCGCCGTGGACAATGCGCAACATGCGTCGCAGTGGCTCGGCAGCTCCCCAGAGAAGTTGATCGCCGACGGTGAACGCAGAGAGGTACTGCGGTCCCATCGCCAACTTGCGCAGGCGACCGATCGGCACCGACATCGTGCCGCTCACCTTGACCGGCGACAGTTCTCTGATGCTGTCCTCGCGCTTGTTCGCCACTACTTTCACCCACGGTTGCCGCTCGCGAGTCGCTGTTCGATCTCCGCAAGTGGCAGGTCTTTCTTCAACTTGATCGTCAGTGCCTGACTGTGGCAGCGCATCGCACCGATACGGACACACAGACCTTCAACCAACAACGCACCCGGCTGACCCATCGGAGGCAACCCAGGATCTTGTTGGCTTCGACGCCACCTTTCCACTCTTCGCGGCTGACTCCGTTGCCGAGATCCTTGTCGATCCATGCGATCAGGCCGCCCGCCAGCGCGGCGCCATAGTGCGCAGTCGGCAGATCTGCGCTGACGCAGAGCATGCGGATACGCGTCGATCGATGTCGAGGATCGCCGACTTGGGGATCGGCCAGCAGCTCGCGCGCAGCCTCGTGTGCATGACCCATCTGTGCCAGCAGTTCACGCATGTTGGGGCGCGCCGCCACCCGACGCGGCCTGATAGGTCATGGCAGAAACCCAATCGATGAGATCTGCCCGCAACAGTCCATCGAGCGCCATCAGCATCAGACCGACCGTGCAGTTGGAGCCGATGTAGTCCCTGACGCCGCGCGCCAGCGCCGCATCGATCACCGGGCGGTTCACCGGATCCAGGATGATGATTGCCTCTTCCTTCATGCGCAGCGCCGAGGCAGCATCGATCCACACGCCCATCCCAGCCGACTGCGCGCAGCTTCGGGTGAATTTCGAGCGTGAAGTCCCCACCCTGGCATGAGACAGAATTTCGCACGCCGCGAGGGCCTTGAGGTCGGTGGCGTTCTGTAGCTTCGGCTCGGCGCGTGCCACCCTTGGCGCGCGGCCACCTGCGTTCGAGGTGCTGAAGAATATGCGAGTCGAAGAGTTCGAAGTCGCGCTCCTCGCCCATCCGCTCCATCAGGACGGAACCCACCATCCCGCGCCAGCCGACTATCCCTACCTTCATTTCACCCTCATCCGTTCCGTCTGAATCTGATTCCCTGCTAACGCAACGCTGCGACCACCGCATCGCCCATCGCGCGCGTTCCAACCGGCGTCACGCCCGCGGCGATGTCGGCCGTCCGCAGTCCCTGCGCGAGCACGGATCGCACGGCCGCTTCGATTCGCTGCGGCCTGCCCTCGCGCTTCAGAGAGAACCGCAGCATCATCGCCGCCGAGAGTATCGTCGCCAGCGGATTCGCCACTCCCTTGCCGGCGATGTCAGGCGCACTGCCGTGCGACGGTTCGTACAGCCCCTGCCCGCGCTCGTTCAGCGAGGCGGATGGCAGCATGCCGATCGATCCGGTCAGCATCGCCGCCTCATCGGAAAGGATGTCGCCGAACATGTTGCCGGTCACGATCACATCGAAAGACTTTGGCGCCTTGACCAGTTGCATCGCGGCATTGTCGACGTACATGTGGTCAAGCGCCACGTCCGGATATTCGCGATGGACTTCGGTCACGACCTCCTTCCAGAACTGGAAGGTCTCGAGCACGTTGGCCTTGTCGACGCTGGTCAGCTTGCGGCTGCGCTTGCGTGCCGCTTCAAAGGCCACCCGCGCGATGCGTTCGATCTCCGGCCGCGCTGTAGCGCATCGTGTCGAAGGCCTCCAGGCTGCCCGAGCAAATGCGCCGTCCAGGGACTCGTACGTCGGCCACGCGGCCGGCCGAAGTAGATGTCACCGGTCAGTTCACGCACGATCAGCAGATCGAGCCCGGCGACCAGTTCCGGCTTCAGGCTGAATGCGTGCGTCAGTTCCTGGATAGCAGACGGCCGGCCGGAAATTTGCGAACAACCCCAGGCTCCTGCGCAGCCCGAGGATCGCCTGCTCGGGCCGCAACGCACGATCGAGCGTGTCGTACTTCCAGTCGCCGACCGCACCGAACAGCACGGCGTCGGCCGACCTTGGCGAGCGCCAGCGTGGCGTCCGGCAGCGGATGCCCATGTGCGTCGTACGCCGTTGCCGCCGACATCGGCATGCTCAAACTCGAACGGCTCATCGAGCGCGCGCAGCACCTTGACCGCTTCGGCGACGATCTCGGAGCCGATGCCATCGCCGGGAAGGACAGCGATCTTCATTCGCAGCTCGTGCAGCCAGTCGACAATGACGCGCTCGCACAGCTTGAAGACCAGATAGCAGGCGAGCGCCGCATAGCCCGACAGCAGAAGCTCCACCAGCTGCTGGGCGGCGCCGTCGCCGAGCGCCATCGAGCCGTGTTCAGCCAGCAATGAGAGATTGGCCGACAGCAGGACAACGATGTTGAGCGAAAGCAGGCCGAAGCCGAGGAACGCGATCCCGGCGACGATGAACGCCGCCCAAGCACGCTGCTTCAGCCAAGCCAGCAGGGACGCTGCGATCCGCCGCACGCTGGAACGAAGGCGCGCCGGCTCAGCCGCCGAACTCATCATCCGCCTGTGCTGCCTTGCTTGCCGGCCAGCAGCCAGGGCTGCTGTGCGAGGCGCCGTTGCTCGAACGCCGCAATCTTGTCCTTGTGGCGCAGGGTCAGGCCGATTTCGTCCAGCCCATTTAGCAGGCAGTACTTGCGAAAGGCATCGATTTCGAACGCGATGTTCGCGGCCATCGGCCTCGGTGACGAGCTGGCGCGCGCAGATCTATCGGCAAGCATGTAGCCCGGACGTGCCGCGACTTCGTCGAAACAGGCGATCGATCATCAGTTCGGGCAGGACGACCGGCAGCAGCCCGTTCTTCATGCTGTTATTGAAGAAAATATCCGCGAAGCTCGGCGCGATCACCGCGCGGAAGCCGTACTGCAACAGCGCCCAAGGGGCATGTTCGCGCGATGATCCGCAGCCGAAGTTCTTGCGCGCCAGCAGCACCGAGGCGCCTTGATAGCGCGCCTGGTTCAGCACGAAGTCCGGGTTCAGCGGACGGCGCGAATTGTCCTGGCCGGGCTCACCGTGATCGCGGTAGCGCCATTCGTCGAACAGATTGGGGCCGAAGCCGGTCTTCCGGATCGACTTCAGGAACTGCTTCGGGATGATGGCGTCGGTATCGACGTTCGCGCGGTCGAGCGGTGCGACCAGCCCCGATGGAGAGTGAATGCGTCAGGCACGGCCTTACTTCTTCGCCTGGTGTCCTGCAGCCTTGTCGACTGCACGGTCCGTCTCGACGTCCTTGCCGAGTCCCGGCGATCGTGTTGCAGCCGACCAGCGCGATCACGCTCCCGGCAGAACGATCAACTTCTTCATTGCGACCCCTTACTGGAGTTTCCGAATGTCGACGAAATGCCCCTCGATCGCCGCGGCGGCAGCCATCGCGGGAGATACCAGGTGCGTGCGGCCGCCGGCTCCCTGACGGCCTTCGAAATTGCGATTGCTGGTCGAGGCGCAGCGCTCACCGGGCTCGAGCCGGTCCGCGTTCATTGCCAGGCACATCGAGCAGCCCGGTTCGCGCCATTCGAAACCAGCGGCGCGAAAGACTTCGTGCAGCCCTTCCTGTTCGGCCTGCCGCTTCACCAGGCCGGAGCCGGGCACCACCAGCGCCAACCTGACATTCGTAGCCACGCGCCGCCCGAGTCGCTTGACGACCCAGGCTGCCTGTCGCAGATCCTCGATCCGCGCGTTGGTGCAGGACCCGATGAAGACCTTGTCGATGGCGATCGAGACGATCGGAGTGCTTCGGCTCCAGACCCATGTAGCGCAACGCACGCTCGATGCCCTCGCGTCGCACCGGGTCGCGCTCGGCTTCTGGGTCGGGGACCGCAGCATCGACCGCGACCACCATTTCAGGCGACGTGCCCCAGCTGACCTGCGGCTTGATCTCCTCCGCCTGCAACTCGACGACGCGGTCGAAGTGCGCACCTGGATCCGATTTCAACCGGCGCCAATACTCGGCGGCCTGCTCGAACATCGCGACCGTTGGTGCCAATGGCCGGCCGCGCACGTAATCAATCGTCTTCTCATCGACGGCGACCAGGCCCGACCGGGCACCCGCCTCGATCGCCATGTTGCATACCGTCATCCTGCCTTCGAGCGACAGAGCCTCGATCGCCGCGCCTCCGAACTCGATCGCGAATCCGGTGCCGCCGGCAGTACCGATGCGGCCAATCACGGCAAGCACGATGTCCTTCGCTGTGCAGCCAGCCGGCAGGCGGCCGTCAACGCGGACCAGCATGTTCCGCGCCTTTTTCAGCTGCAGCGTCTGCGTTGCGAGCACATGCTCGACTTCGCTGGTGCCGATGCCAAAAGCAAGCGCGCCAAACGCACCGTGCGTGCTGGTGTGCGAATCCCCGCAGACAACCGTCATGCCCGGCAGGGTCGCACCCTGCTCGGGACCGATCACATGCACGATGCCCTGGCGGCGATCGAGAAATGGGAAGTAGGCCGCGGCACCGTACTGTTTGATATTGGCATCGAGCGTGACGATCTGCTCACGGCTGATCGCGTCGACAATGCCTTCGTAGCCCCGCTCCCAGCCGGTGGTCGGCGTGTTGTGATCGGCGGTGGCTACGATCGAACTGACGCGCCACGGTGTGCGCCCGGCCACGCGCAAGCCTTCGAATGCCTGCGGACTGGTCACCTCGTGCACCAGATGGCGGTCGATATAGAGCACCGTGGTTCCGTCGTCTTCGACGTGGACCACGTGCTCGTCCCACAATTTGTCGTAGAGCGTGCGCACTGAATTCATAGCCGAAACCAAGCACCCGAGTCGGCGCGAGCGCCACAATTGCTGAAATGAGATTATGCCATTCGTATGCTGCACCGCAGCTACATCGCCGTCATGCCGCTATCTTGAAAAGGGTGGAACAACGCCTGAATACACTGGTCTGAATTCGCCATGGACTCAATGAAACCGCGCCCCAACAATCTGCCCCTCCTCAAACGCAGACACCTGCTCACATCGGTTGCGGCCGTACTTGCGCTACCTGCGGCGCCCGCTCTGAGGGCACAAGCTGCAGCAGCTTTGTCACGCACCCCTCAACAGACGCTCGGTCCGTTTTATCCGCGCAACGCCAGTGAACGCCCGCGCGCCACTGACGCGGATCTGCTGACAGTCGAGGCCGGACGCTTAGTGACCCGCGGCGTGCCGATTTACCTGAGCGGCCGTGTACTCGATCTGCGTGGCCAGCCGCTAGCGAATGCGACGATCGAGATCTGGCAATGCGATGCCAATGCGATCTACCACCACCCGGCCGGCGGCGCGGAAGCCGAACGCGACTCTGCCTTCCAGGGCTACGGCGTGGCGCAGTCAGGCGCCGATGGCAGCTTCGACTTTCGAACGATCAAGCCGGTGGCCTACCCGGGTCGCACGCCGCATATCCATGTGCGCGTGCAAGCCGGCCGCGCCACGCTCGCGACCCAGCTCTATCTGCCGGACGATCCCGGCAACGCGCGCGACTTTCTGTATGCGCGGCTGTCGCCGCAGGAACAGGCCGCACTTGCATTGCGCCTGACGCCAACCGGCACTCCTGCCCCGCATCCGCTCGCGCAGAACACCCAGTTCTCCGCGCAGGTCGAGCTCGTACTCGGCTGACCTTGGTGGAACCTTGGGCTACTTGCCAGCTGCGTGCTGGCTCGCCTCATACAGAGGCATGACCTTCGATACGTAGGATTCGAGGTCCCGAATCCTGGTTTCATGGCTCGGATGCGTGGACAGCCACTCGATCGAGCCGCCGCCACCCTGCGCGGCCATCTTCTTCCACAGGCTGATTGCCGCATGTGGGTCATAGCCGGCGCGCGCCGCCAGTTCGAGCCCGATGAAATCCGACTCCTGCTCTGCTTCCCGGCTGTTCGGCAGCACGAACATCGCCTGCGCAAAGGGGCTCATCAGAGCAGGATCGATGGCGACTCCTGTGTAGGCCTGCAGCACCAGCGCGCCAATGGAAGTTGCCACTGCAGTCGCCTGCTGGCGTGACATGCGCTCGCGCGCATGCTCGCGCAGCGCGTGTGCAATCTCATGGCCCATCACGGCGGCGAGTTCGTCATCGCTCAAATTGAGTCTGTCGAGCAGGCCGGTGTAGACGGCCATCTTGCCGCCCGGCATGCACCAGGCATTGACTTCCTTCGACGTGATCACGTTCACTTCCCACTTCCACTGAACCGCATCGCCGCGAAACACCGCCACCTGCTTGATCAGGCGCTGTGCCACCGCGCGCACGCGCTGAACCTGCTGCGCGTTCTGGTTGAGCAATCCCTTTTTCTGTGCCTGCGCCAGTTCTTCCGCATATTGCCTGGCCGCCATCTGGTCGACTTCACGTGCACTGACCAGGCTCGAGACAGTCTGTTTGCGGTCGACGCCAACGGCACCGCCCTTGGTCGTCTCGACCGACTGACACGCGGCCAGCGCGATGACAAACACTGCGAGCGCTTTCTTCACTTCGCCTCGTTTCCCTGGCGGTTCAGCCTGACTTCATGGGGCATCTTGTCGTCACGATCGTGGCGCTGAGCATGGCGCACGGCCCAGGCGCCGATAAGCGCCGCCGCGCTGCTCGATACGAACGCCCACGATGGACCCAAGGTTGACCAGAGTATTGCCGCCAGCAGGCTTCCGCTGGTACCGCCGACGCCGTAGGACACGCTGATGTACAGGGCCTGGCCGCGCGCCGCCGCCCGGCCAGGAAACCAGCGCTGGATCGTCAGTACCGAAGCGCTGTGATGAACGGCGAAAGAAAATGCATGCAGCACCTGCGCCAATGCCAGCGCCCACCAGAGCCAGGCCAGTTCCGCGATCATCAGGAATCGCAGGGCGGCCACCAGGAAGCTCGCGGTGATCAGGGCATTCAGACCGAAGCGCGCAAACCAACGTCCCTGGCTGTAAAAGAACGCCATCTCGGACAGGACACCGAGCACCCAGAACGCGCCGATCGCCGTCTTCGAGTAACCGAGCGACGCAAGATAGAGGGAAAAGTAGGTGTAGAGCGCGCCGTGCGCAAACACCATCAGAGCCGACGACAGCAGAAACCAGCGCACGCGGTGTTCGCCGATTCTTGCGCGCACCGATACAGATTCGTGCGCGACTGCACTGAGTCCCGGATCCGTGACCTGGAAGGCCGCGACGGCGAGCACGGCCGAGAGCACGATGCCGACCCAGAGGGCAAGACCCATGCCGAAGCGGTCGAACAGAACGCCGAGAGACAGAACGACAATCACGAAACTGCCAGAGCCCCAGATGCGCAGTCGTCCATAGCGCTTCGGCGCATCCGCGTTGCCGCGCATGCGCGACGAGGCGAAGGCTTCCCCAATCGGCATCTGTGCCGTCATGAAGAAATTCATCAGCAGCATTGAAACAAAGACCATCACAAAAGCCGCCGAAACGAACAACAGGCTGAATGACACGCCGATCGCGAGCGCCGTGAGGCGGAGCACTGCAATGCGCTGCTGGGTGTGATCGGCAATCCAGCCCCACAGTGTCGGGCCGACCACCCGCATGCCTTGCCCCATTGCAATCAGCAGCCCGATTTCGAATGCCGTAAGACCGATGCTCTCGAAGTACAGCGGCATGTAGGTGCCGAGCAGGCCTACGAACGCAAAGTAGGCGGCGTAGAAGCGGCCCAGCCGCCCGGCATCGCGCGCGGCGGTTCCGTCCGGTCCGGACATCAGACCGAGCGCACAGAGATCATCAGCGGCAACGCGCCGCGATCGGCGGAATCGAGTGCTGCACGTCGGCGTTCTGCGCGCGATGCAGCAGCGCATGGTCCATGATCACCAGCGCCAGCATCGCTTCGGCGATCGGCGTGGCGCGAATGCCGACACAGGGGTCGTGCCGCCCGTGCGTTTCGACCGTCGTCGCCACGCCTGCGCGTGTGATCGACCGGCGCGGCAGACGAATGCTCGAGGTCGGTTTGATGGCGATCGACACCTCGATGATCCTGCCCGCTGGAAATGCCACCGAGCACGCCGCCGGCATTGTTGCCGTCAAAGCCCGACGGCAGCAGTTCATCGCCATGCGCCGAGCCGCGCTGGCTCACGCATCCGAACCCGGCGCCGATTTCCACGCCCTTGACCGCGTTGATTCCCATCATCGCGTAGGCAATGTCCGCATCCAGCTTGTCGTACAGCGGCGCGCCGAGCCCGACCGGCATGCCGGTGGCGTTGACCCGCAGTCGCGCACCGACCGAATCGCCAGCCTTGCGTACCGCATCCAGGGCGGCTTCGAGCTGCGCCACCATTCCCGCATTCGGAGCGAAGAAGGCGTTTCCCTCTGCCTCTTCCCACGAAACAAACGGAATCTCGATATCGCCGATCTGCTGCACGCAGCCGCGGACTTGCGTACCGAAGCTTGCGCGCAGCCATTTCTTGGCCACCGCGCCCGCCGCAACCATCGGCGCGGTCAGTCGCGCCGAGGAGCGCCCGCCCCCACGCGGATCGCGCCGGCCGTACTTGCGCCAGTAGGTGTAGTCCGCATGTCCGGGCCGAAAGGTATCGAGCAGATCCGCGTAGTCGCTGCTGCGCGCGTCTTCATTTCGAATCAGCAGGGCGATCGGGGTCCCGGTCGTCAAGCCCTCGAACACGCCGGACAGGATCTCGGCACGATCCGATTCACGCCGTTGCGTCACATGGCGCGAGGTTCCGGGTTTGCGCCGATCCAGATCGGGCTGCAGATCCGCTTCGGACAGCGCCAGGCCGGGTGGACAACCGTCGATCACGCAGCCGATCGCCGGCCCGTGTGATTCGCCGAAGTTGGTGACCTGTAGCAAATGTCCGAAGGTTGAGCCTGCCATGCGCAAATTGTAAGCGGCTCACCTTACGCGACCGGCGATGCTGCCTTACTTTTCCTCGCCCCTGAGTTCCGCAACTCGCGCTTCAAGCAGTTCAGGGGTTGCCTGAGAGGGCGGAACCGGCTCGCCGACGACGAGTTCGAGTCGAGAGCGCAAGCCGCGCCGCAGGCGCGCTCCGACCGGCTGCGTGAACGCAGCGCCGCCGTAACGAGAGAAAAACGAACCCCACAGCCCGCGCAGCGCCATCGGCACGACCGGCACCGGACTGCGCTCGACAATGCGCGTGACACCGCACTTGAACGGGTTGATCTCGCCGGTCTCAGTGATGCGTCCTTCGGGGAAGATGCAGACCAGCTCGCCCTCCGTGAGCGCGGCCTCGATCCTTTCGTAGGCGCGCTCGAGCATCTTCGGGTTCTCGCGCGCCGGCGCGATCGCAATCGCCTTCGACCTGGCGGAAGAACCAGTTGATCAGCGGGATCCTGAAGATGCGGTGGTCCATCACGAAGCGGATCGGCCGCGGACTCACACCCATGATGACGATGGCATCGACGAAGCTCACGTGATTGCAGACCAGTACCGCCGATCCCTGCGTCCGGGATCCGCTCGGCGTCGATCGGCCGCAGCCGGTACAGGGAGTGAGCCAGCAGCCACGCAATGAAACGCAGCAGGAATTCGGGCACCAGTCGATAGATATAGAGCGCCACCGCGGCATTCATCAGGCCGGTGACGAGGAACAGCTGCGGGATCGACAGTCCGCGCGCCAGCATTGCCGACGCCATCAGCGCAGCAACCACCATGAACAAGCGCATTGAGGATGTTGTTGGCGGCGACGATGCGCGCCACGTGCGAGCGCTCGGCGCGCGACTGGATCAGCGCGTAAAGCGGTACTGAGTACAGACCCGAGAACAGCGCCAGCAGGGCCAGATCGAAGACGATGCGCCATGCTCCCGCGCTGGCGAAGAATTGCGAGAGGGAGCTGCCTGGCGCCAGCGGCACGAAGGCCGTCGCAGCGAAGTACAGATCGACCGCAAAAACGGTCATGCCCAGCGAGCCGAAAGGCACAAGACCGATCTCGACCTTGCGACCCGAAAGGCGCTCGCAGGCGAGCGCGCCGATGCCGACGCCGACCGAGAACACCGCCAGCAGGCCGTGACGACCGCTTCGTTGCCGCCGAGACTGCGCGTGAACGGAGTGAAGCTGGTCAGGAAGACCG
Organism: uncultured beta proteobacterium; assembly: GCA_963735955.1. Lineage (GTDB taxonomy): Bacteria > Pseudomonadota > Gammaproteobacteria > Burkholderiales > Burkholderiaceae_F > CAVTND01. The sequence goes on from CAVTND010000027.1 coordinate 49,599, forward strand.
AGCCGAAGAACCAGAGCCAGGAGATCCCGATGATCGAGTTGAAGACGGCCGCATCGCGGTTCGCGATGCGCAGGTTGCGCCAGGTTTCACTGAAGGGATTCCAGTTGATCGCGAGATCCGGATCGGCGGCAGGTGAATGTGGCACGTACTGGGCCGCGAACCGGCCCGCGACGGCTACGACCAGGACCGCAACTGCCGTCGCGGCCGCGGCACGATCGCCGAATCCGGTGACCAGCGCACCGCCGCCGATGGTGCCGAGCAGGATCGCGACAAAGGTACCCATTTCGACCAGGCCGTTGCCGCCGGTGAGTTCGTGCCCGTCGAGGTGCTGCGGCAAGTACGAGTACTTGACCGGGTCCGAACACCGTCGTCTGCAGGCCAAGCAGGAAGATGGCGGCATACAGAAGCCAGGGCAGGTTCCAGATCAGCCCGACGGCAGCAACCGCCATGACGGCAATCTCGGCTTCCTTGATGCGCCGGATCAGCCGGGACTTTTCGAATTTGTCGGCGAGCTGGCCGCTGGTTGCCGAAAAGAGAATGAAGGGGGCGATGAACAAGGCTCCGATCAGGAATCCGGCAATCTCGGGTTCGACGCCGCCCCACTTTGCCGCGGCATAGGTCGCCAGCAGCGTGAAGGCAAACTTGAAGATGTTGTCATTGAAGGCGCCCAGGAACTGTAGCCAGAACAGCGGTGCAAAGCGACGCTCGCCTAGCAGGCTGAACTGGCTCTGGGCGCTCAAGCAGGTCTCCGCAACACGGCGAACCACACCTATGACATGCGGGTCCCGCCCGCGACGGGGCGAGATTATCTCAGGCGCGAACGCAACTCAGGCGTCGACGGCTGACGATGCGCAGGCGCGGGCGACGGAACGAACGGCGCCGGCCGCCGTTCAGCGGGATGCCTGCTCAGGCTCTGGCCAGTCGCGGATGTAGGCCTTGAGCATCTTGTTCTCGAAGCTTTGCTCTTCGAGAACCGCGCGCGCGACGTCGTAGAACGAAATCACGCCAGCCAAAGTACGACCATCCTGCACCGGCAGGTAGCGCGCATGCCGTTCAAGCATCAGGCGCCGAACTTCGTTGACTTCGGTTTCCGGAGTCACGGACAGCGGTGCTGTATCCATCACCGTGCGAACCTTGCCATCACCCAGTGCTCCGCCATTGGCGTGGATATGGCCGATGACTTCGCGAAAGGTCAGCATGCCGACCAGTTCGCCGAATTCCATGACCACGACCGAACCGATGTCGAGCTCGTACATCGTGGCGACGGCCGTCGCCAGGGGAGTGTCGGGGGTGGCGGTGTACAGGGCGTTGCCCTTGACCCGCAGGATGTCGCTGACCTTCATGAATCCTCCACGTCTGCAGATCGCCCCGCCCCGGCATTTGGGCTTGTGCGATTCATCGTAGTCCTGCCGATGCGACGAAACAAGCACCCGGCACCACGCAAACTTGCCAACTAAATCGCGGTCGGATTCGCCAAGCAGCCGCTTGAAGCGCTCGAGTTCCGCCACCACGGCGGCACGGGTCGGCGGCTCCCAGACCGAGTGCCCGGCGTCCGGCAGCACGGTGTATCGGGCGGTCGGCCAGGCGCGTGCCAGATCGTCCGCGCTGACCAGCGGGCAGATCATGTCGTAACGGCCATGCACGATCGCCGCCGGCAAATGCCGGATGCGGTCAAGATTGGCCAGCAGCTGGTTCGGCCCGAGAAAGCAGCGATGCGCGAAATAGTGGGCCTCCAGCCTGGCCAGGCCGATCGCTTCGTCGGCGAAGTGCTGCACCAGGTCAGGATTGGGGATCAGGGTCGAGCAGCTTCCTTCGTACTCGCTCCATGCGCGCGCGAAGGCCGTCCTGACGCGCGGATCCGGATCAAACAGGCGCTTCAGATAGCCTTTGAGCAGATCTTCACGCTCGAGCTCGGGCAACATTCCCGCAAACTTCTGCCAGTGCTCCGGAAACACGTTACGCAGGCCATAGAGAAACCATTCGATTTCAGCGGGCCGCCCGAGAAATATCCCGCGCAACACGAAGCCCAGACAGCGGTGCGGATGCGTTTCGCCGTATGCCAGGGCCAGGGTGCTGCCCCAGGAGCCGCCGAAGACGAGCCAGCGCTCAACACCGAGATACTCGCGCAGCGTTTCAATGTCGCGTACCAGATCCGCCGTGGTGTTGGCCTCGACCTCGCCAATCGGGGTCGAGGCGCCGGCACCGCGCTGGTCATAGATAACAACGCGAAATGCGTCGGGATCGAAAAAGCGTCGATGCTCGGCGGCTGAGCCGCCGCCCGGGCCGCCATGCAGAAACAGCACCGGCACGCCACGCGGATTGCCACAGACCTCCCAGTACATCGTGTGGATCGGGTCGAGCGCGAGCAGGCCGCTGTCGTACGGCTCGATCGGGGGATAGAGAACGGCGCGGGCATCCATGGTCGTTCTGATCAAGTGTACGGGTGACAGGGTGCCGGTGCCATCCGCGGCCCGCGCCCGAAACACGAATCGTGACGCGGGCGCCCATGAGACGGAAGCTGAAGCCTAAGCTGGCATCATCGCTGCTCCGCCCTTCGGTTGCATCGCCATGAGCGCTCGATACCCTGGATTTGACACATTGGCCCTGCATGCAGGACAGCCTGCAGATCCGGCAACCGGGGCCCGCGCGGTGCCGATCTATGCGACCGCCTCGTACGTGTTCGAGGACTCGGATCACGCGGCAGCGCTCTTCAACATGGAGCGCGCCGGGCACGTGTACTCGCGCATTTCCAATCCGACGGTGGCGGTCCTGGAGGAGCGCATGGCTGCGCTCGAAAAGGGAGTGGGTGCAATCGCCACCGCGAGCGGCCAGGCCGCGCTGCACCTCGCCATCGTCACCCTGATGGGCGCGGGCTCGCACATCGTCGCCAGCCGGGCGCTTTACGGCGGCTCGCACAACCTGCTTGCCTACACGCTGGCCCGCTTCGGAGTTTCGACCACTTTCGTTGATCCGCGCAGGCTTGACGACTGGCGACGCGCGATCCGCCCCGAAACGCGCCTGCTGTTCGGCGAGACACTCGGCAATCCAGGGCTCGACGTGCTCGACATTCCGGCCGTCGCCGCGCTCGCCCACGAACATCGACTGCCGCTGCTGGTCGACTCGACCTTCACGACGCCCTGGCTAATGACGCCATTTGATCACGGCGCCGATCTGGTCTACCACTCGGCGACCAAGTTCATCGGCGGCCACGGTGTGGCAATCGGCGGCGTGCTGATCGATGGTGGCACTTTCGACTGGAGCGCGAGCGGTCTGTTTCCCACCCTGACCGAACCGTATGCCGGATTCCACGGCATGAATTTTTCCGAGGAAAGCACGGTTGCGCCGTTCCTCTTGCGGGCGCGACGCGAAGGCCTGCGCGACTTCGGCGCGTGCATGAGCGCGCACACCGCCTTTCTGTTGCTGCAGGGTCTGGAGACGCTGCCATTACGCATGCCACGTCATGTCGACAACACGCGGCGCGTGGTTGAGTTCCTCGCTGCGCATCCGCAGGTGGAAGCTGTGGCCTATCCGGAACTCGCCTCGCATCCGGACCATGAGTTGGCGAAACGCCTGTTGCCGCGCGGTTCCGGTGCGGTGTTCAGCTTTTCGCTCAAGGGCAGCCGCGCAACCGGCCGGGCGCTGGTCGAGGCGCTGCGTGTGTTCTCGCACCTGGCCAACGTCGGCGATGCAAAGTCACTCGTGATTCACCCTGCTTCGACGACGCATTTTCGCGTGCCCGATCATGAACTCGCCGCCGCCGGCATCACACAAGGCACGATCCGGCTATCGATCGGCCTTGAGGACCCGACCGATCTGCTCGAGGACCTCGCGCAGGCGCTCAAGCGCGCCAGCCGTGTGGCCTGAAAGAAGCAGCCATGGAAATCGGCACGCCGCCGCTCTACGCCTATACCGGAGGCCGCAGCTTTGATCCGGCTGCGCCGGCGCTGGTATTCATTCACGGCTCGCAGCACGACCACAGCGTCTGGATCCTGCAGAGCCGTTACTTTGCCCACCATGGCTACGGCGTGCTGGCCTTCGACTTGCCAGCGCACGGCCGCAGCCGAGGGTCGGCCTTGTCCAGCGTCGAGGCAATGGCCGATTGCATCGCCGAAGCGAGCACGGCGAGCGGCGCGGCGCGCTTTGTCTTCGTCGGACAGAGCATGGGCTCGCTGATCGCGCTCGAGGTCGCGCGACGCCTGCCTGGGCAGACTGCCGGCGTGGCCTTGATCGGCACCGCGTTTCCGATGAAGGTCTCCGAGGAACTGTTGGCCGCGACGCGCGACGCGCCGTCTGCAGCGATGGACATGATCAATGTGTGGTCGTTCAGCGCCTCGATTGCCGCATTCCAGCGCAAGCCGGCCAATCCAGGCCCCGGTTATTGCAACGTCTGGCAGAACTTGCGATTGATGGAGCGGATCGCACAGAAGAACGGCCCCGAGGTGCTGGCGATCGATTTTGCCGCCTGCAACGAGTATCGCGGCGGGCTGAACGCCGCGCGCGCGCTCACCTGCCCCGCCCTCCTGGTGCTTGGCGAACTCGATCTCATGACGCCGCCAAGGACTGCGCAGTCGCTGATCGATGCACTCGCCGACTGCACGGTCGTGCGCCTTGGCCAGACGGGCCATTCACTGATGGCCGAAGATCCCGACGGTGTGCGCGATGCCCTGGCGCAGTTTGCGCCCCGCGCCTTCGCACGTGCCGCCGCATCGTGACTGCGGGGATCAACGCGCTGGCGGCCAGCGTCAATTGGGACACCTATTGGCTCTATGTCCTGACCGAGATTGCGCTGAGTCTGTCGCCCGGCCCGGCCGTGATGCTGGTCATCGCCTGCGGCCTCAGTCTTGGCGCGCGCCGCTCGGTCTGGGCCGCACTCGGCATTCTTGCGGCGAATGCCATTTACTTCGCCCTGTCGGCCAGCGCGTTGGGCGCACTCCTGGTCGCATCCAGGCCGTTCTTCGTTGCGATCAAGTGGGCTGGTGCCGCCTACCTGATCTATATCGGCTTGTCGGCGATCTTCGGCAAGCCCTCGCCGATCACGGTTTCGTCCGGAGTCGAAAGCCGCTCGCCGCGGGCGATCTTTCTTTCCGGCCTTGCGCTGCAACTCGCGAATCCGAAAACCCTGATCTTCTTCGTGGCGATCCTGCCGCAGTTTGTCGATGCGCGATTGCCGATCGGCGCGCAGATGCTGTGGCTCGCCGCGGGATCGATCATTCCCGAATTCTTCATTCTCGCCGGCTATGGCTTTCTCGCGTCCCGCGCATCGCGCCTGGCCGCAAATCCACGTTACGCACGCTGGACCGATCGCGTGGCGGGCCTACTCGTGCTGGCCGCCGCAGCACTTGTTGTCGGAATCTAGGCGCACGAACCAAGGAACGACCCGAACTTGAGACCCTCGACGGCCATTTCTGACACTGCTCGCTGTTGCGCCATCGACTTCGGAACTTCGAACTCCGCGGTGGCCCTGGCAGCACGCGATCTGACTGACGCACGGCGCACACGAATCGAGCTGGCGTCGCTCGAGGGCGGGGCGACCAGCATGCCTACTGCCGTCTTCTACAGTGCCGACGATGGCAGTCGACAATTCGGACGCGCTGCGATCGCATCGTATGTGGACGGGCACGAAGGTCGCCTCATGCGATCGATCAAGAGCATTCTTGGCTCCGATCTCATGGACGAGGCGACCGAACTGCCTAACGGATTGCAGGTCCGGTACATCGATGTGGTGGTCGCCTACCTTCGGCAGTTGAAACAGCGGGCCGAAGCGCACTGGCAGATGCCGGTTGATCGCGTCGTGATCGGGCGGCCGGTCTTCTTCGTGGATGACGACCCTGCGCGCGACGCGAAGGCCCAGGACACCCTCTACCGGGCAGCGCGGGCCGCCGGCATTTCAGAGGTGCAGTTTCAGTTCGAGCCGATCGCCGCGGCTCTCGACTTTGAATCACGACTGCGGCCAAGCGATGGTGAACGCCTCGTGCTGGTCGCCGATATCGGCGGCGGCACGTCGGACTTCTCGGTGGTGCGAGCCGGCGCGGCGGCCCATGGAAAGGTCGACCGACGCGCCGATGTCCTTGCGAACCATGGCCTGCATCTGGCGGGCACGGACTTCGACCGGGCAATCAATCTCGCGACGATCATGCCGGTGCTGGGTTACAACGGCGACGGTCCCAGCGGCCGTCCCGTGCCATCGAAGATCTATTTCGATTTAGCCACCTGGCATCTGATCAACACCACGTATGCGCCGAACCGCCTCATCGAGTTGCAGATGATGCGCACCATGTACAACAACCAGCTCGCCCACCAACGGTTGATGCGAGTTCTTGATCAGCATCGCGGGCACGACCTGGCGGCACGCGCGGAAGCGGCAAAAATTGAAGTATCGGACTCCGGCAGTGCGGTCATTGAACTCGATTTCATTGAGCCCGACTTGAGGCAAGCATTTTCGGAGGAGCAGCAGACCGTCGCCCTGCACAACGGCGTGGAACAAATCGTTGGCACCGCGCGCGAAACGGTGCGGCGGGCGCAGCTCGATGGAGGTCGCATTGACGCCCTCTACTTCACCGGCGGCTCAACCGGGCTGAATGTGTTGGTCGAGAGCTTGGCGACCGCATTTCCGCTTGCTTCGGCGGTCCGCGGCGACCGTTATGCAAGCGTTGTGAGCGGCCTGGCGATTACCGCGCAACGCAGGTACGCGAGTTGAGGGGAAAAGACCGGACCTTTGATGGCCGTCGTTGCCAGCGATGCGTTTGCGAGAACTAAGCTAGCGCAAGCCCTGCCCTGCCGCCAGCGGTCGGATCGTTGCAATCCAGAGTTCCTTGCCAAAGCCCTCGTCGGCAAGGTCGACCAGTTTGCCGTCGACTTCGACTGTCTGCCCGACAAAACGAGAAAGTTCCTTTTCCACGCCGGCCGCATACACGGGGTAAACGGCTTCATGCGATACAAGCGCAAACACAAGTGCGGTCCGAGTCCCGGGACCCGGCGTTGCAGCCCGATCGTTCAAAATGCCGCGCCAGCGTCTTTCGCGCTCGGGGCGGCGGAGATACCAGTCTGCTTTCGCGTAGATAGTGACCGATACGCTGGAACCGGCAGGAACTTCAGCTCCAGCGGCACTCGTCGGCGTAAAAGCTAGGCCGGCCGCCAGCACAGCGCCAAGTAGTGCCCACGCGATGACCTTCACACGGACTGCCGTGCTGGCTCAGTTGAGCCGGATATGCGCAGCCCAGTAGACCTCTTGTGACCCGGTGGGAACGCTGTAGCCACGAATGCGAACTTTCCAGGCGCCGGTCGTCACCGGGCCCGACACGCGCGCCCGTTCGAAAACGCTCACTGCCGAGGTGCTCGAGCTGCGGACGGTTCCGCCGGGGTCTACCAGGCTCAGATCGACATCGTTGTGCGTCTGAGTCGGCGTCTCCGGCCACCACAGTGCGGCGTCGAACGTATTGGGCGAACCGCCCGAAATCCCGATCGGAATGTCGATGGTGTCGCCATTCCTAACGGTGAGCTTGCCCCACCAGGCCCAACCATCGGTCGGCAGTCGGAGCGGGCCAGCACCGCTTGTATTGTTAAACGGGCTGGGCTGCTGTCCGGACAGAATGAGCTGCGCGTAGACCTGTCCCGGATCAATGCTGAAGCTGGTCCCGCGTAGCCAGTTCCTCAATAGCGCTGCCGCACCCGCTGCGTACGGGGTCGAACCACTGGTCCCCCCGAAAGATCGAAACGCGGTATCGGACCCGGCCGTCGTGCAGTTCTGCTGCCACGCGCAACCGTTGCTGGCGGTCTCGGTGTTGGTCGGCGCTTGAATGTCCGGCTTGTATCGATTGTCGGGTGCGGGGCCGCGGCTCTGGCTCGCGACCTGAGCGAGGGTCTGAACGTCGAAATTGCCGACGCCGATGACCTTTTGAGCCACGGCAGGCTCGTTGACCGTGCTTGCACCAGGTCCGTTGTTTCCATTGGCGGCAATGATCACCGCGCCCGCATCGAATGCAGCGTCGGCGGCGGTCGAAATGGTCGACGTGTCGCCACCGCCACTTGCCTGCATCTCCGCGACGATGACCCGGTCCAGTACAGCGACCGCCGTCTGGAAACCGCGGACAGCGGCCGTAACGCTGAGATTGCCGTTGCAAAGGCCGGCAGAATCGAACGAGGTCGGGAAGACCTTGAAACTGTCCAGCGTGATCCCGGTCACACCGCGAAAGGCGTCGCCGCTACGGTTATTGGCCACGATGATCGCCGCGCTCGATGTTCCGTGGTTCCAGCAGTCGTCGTTGGGATTGAGCGTGGTGCCCGTATTGCAGTCGGCGCCGCCGTTGTTGCAGTCGCGTCGAAAATCGATGTGCGATGGGCTGTTGAAATGTATGTGCGTAAAACGCACGCCACTGTCAAGGAGTCCTATCCATCCACCGGTCTGGCCCAGATTGAAATAGGGATCGCTGACGATCCGCGCGCGCCCGTCCTGTACGTCGTCGTTCGCGTTTGCATTCTGCGGAGGAATCGTGCCGGTGTCGTCGGGCTCGATGAACAGGACATCTGAACGCGCCGCCAGATCCTGCACTGCGCCGAGCGGCATCTCCACCGTGATTGCGTTGACCAGCCAGAATCGTTCCAGAACTCTCGCCTTGTAGCGGTCCTGCAAGGCCGGCGAAACCTCCTGTTGATATCGCTCGCGCTGGGCCTGCACGCCGCGAACCAGTTCTTCGCTCCGCTGGGCTGCTTTTCGATTGACGTCAAAGCTCCGCCCTTGTTGCGTTTCCGGTTCCGGGAAGCGCGGTATCACGACGTTTTCGCGGAAGTTGATGACGATGATTTCGCGCTTGTCCGGACCGCGGTCGGCAAGCAGTTGCTGCAGCCGGGGATGGATCTTTACGCGCGCCTGCTCCTTGGGAGGAGCTGCCTTGTCTTTCTCGAATGCGACCTGGGTAGTCGCGTTGGCTGGAAGCGGCTGCGCGACGTATTTGAGGGTCTTGCCGTCAGACAGTTGGGCCGCGTGAATGATATTGCTTGGATCTGGGGCTCTCCCTCAAGGCCGGTGAGCCCTCCCCTGGCTTTTCAAGTGTCGCGCATCCGTTGAGCAAGAGAAGGCCAACTATTGAAGCAGCGAAAATTCCTGCGCAGATGCGTACCTGACGCGTTCGAATGCATGAGTTCCCCATCAGTACCTCCGGCCGATCGGTTTCCTTTCTGACGAGAGATTGCATCCAAGCCGATTCGGTTTCCAGTGAATATTCACGAGTTATGCCGGGACTACCTTTTTGCGCGATAGGGCGGCAACCTGTCGTTTCCGCTCGCACCTACCGAGGCAAGCTGTGGGCCGTTGCGTCGACTGCCGAATCGAAAGCTGATCTGGCGACGACAGCAAGGACGCGGAACTCAATTGAAGATGTGTGGGTTCCTTGCGGGTCGGACGGCAAGACCTCGACATGCGATCATCGAACCAGTCCAATCGTTTCGCCATCTGAGGCCGCACGCCTGGCCCGCGACGCCCCATGACGTCGAGGCCCTGGTCGGATTTGAAGAAGGAATTTCGAATGACGTCGTTTCCCGCGGCCAATCCTCAACGGCCGCAGAACCTGAGACTGACTCCCGAATTGGTGTCACTCATCGCCCGCAAGGTTGAAGACGGCGGACCCGCCCCCGGCGTCGTCGTCCATAACGATGAGGACTACGAGGCTTCTCTGCAGGCACTCCTTGCTGCCGGAGCGTGGCGGGGGCAGGACGTTTGGGTATTCGCCTATGGCTCCCTGCTTTGGAACCCCGCCTTCGAGGTGACGGAACAGGTAGCGGCGGTCTTGCCCGGCTGGCACCGTGCATTCTGCATACAGCTCACACGATTTCGTGGAACCCCTGAACAGCCGGGCTTGATGATGTCGCTGACCCCGGGAGGAAGCTGCCGTGGCGCACTGCTTCGCATTCCAGGCGCCTCGGTCGAAAGCGACCTTCGCAAACTGTGGCGGCGGGAAATGACGGTCAAGCCGCCGAACACTCCGCCGCGCTGGGTCACGGCAAAGGCGGGCGGGGTCGATGTGCGCGCGATCGTCTTCGCCGCCAATCGCAAGGGTGCAAATTTTGTCGGGGGCTTGACGAACGAGCAGATCGCCGACGTCTTGTGCAAGGCAGCTGGGCATTGGGGATCAGGTGCCGAGTACCTGATGCAGACGGTCGATCAGCTGGAACGTCTCGGTATCCGAGATGCCAATCTCTGGCGCTTGCAGCGGCTCGTCGCGCAACAGCTCCACGCCTTGCGAGACACGACACGAAGGGAAATTCCGTCGACCACTGTCAGTCTGGTCGACTGATCGAATCGACCGCAAGAAACAGGCGGGACGCGGGCCAATTGCCGCCTTGACGGTCCGACATCAGAATCGCCTCAAACCGGACGCCGAGGGCAGGTCCGCATTGATGCTGTAAGTTCCGACAGCGCAAACGCAGTATCTCTAGTGACATCAATGCGCTGGAGTTAATGTGACTGTCCAACTTATCCTGCAGACGCCAAGCTATCCTGCGTCAAGACCGACGGCCAAATCGACTCGGTGCTGAGCCCCCGAACCCGGAAAATCAAGCCTGGAATGCTCGGCGGCGCATGCCGCTAGGGAGGCGCGAGTGAACTCAATCGAAATCGGTCTGGTCGTGCTGATATGCACATTCGGCGGCGCGCTCTTCGGCATGTTCCTTCGAACCGTCCTCCCAGAGCATCACCTGAACGACGCATCAAAAGACCTGGTGAAACTGGTGATGGGCCTGATCGCCACGCTCGCGGCTCTGGTACTTGGATTGCTTGTCGCCTCGTCGAAGAACTCGTTTGATACGGTGAACGAGGGGTTCAGGGAGTCTGCCGCCAAGATCATTCTTCTGGATCGTGCGCTGGCGCAGTACGGACCAGAGACCAAGGAAGTTCGCGATCTGCTTAAGGCAGGATTTACGACTCGAGTTGAACAGTTCTTTACAAAGCGGCAGTCCGGGAACTCGACGTTGAATTCCACCCAGGCGACCGCCACGATGGAGGGCTTTCAGCAGAGGCTTCGCGCACTTTCTCCCCAGAACGACACACAGCGCTCGCTGCAGTCGCGCGCCTTGGAATTGAGTGACGCAGTGACGCAGGCGCGCTGGCTCGGAATCTCCAACGAGGAGAACACCATTCCGACGCCGTTCATGGTGGTGCTTGTGTTTTGGCTTGCGGTCATGTTTACCAGCTTCGGCCTCTTTGCCCCCCGCAACGCAATCGCAATCGCTGTGCTGTTCTTGGGCGCGGTATCGCTTTCTGCCGCGATCTTCCTGATCGAGGAACTGAATAACCCACTTGAAGGATTCATTGCGATCTCAAGGGCTCCGATGGACCGGGCGCTCGGCTTTCTCGGACGCTAGTGGCGATCGCTGTGCGTGGCTGAATTTTCCTTTCCCAGCGAACTGGGCTTCGCTCGGTCGCGATCTGTCGATGGACCGCTGTCCGCTCTCGGGAGACACGTCGGCTTCCGGCGGACGTCCGTAGTCATGCTTGCATGCAGGGCGCGCGGGTGACAAACGAATGTGCGGCGAATAGATTCAGCATCCAGTCAGGACAACGCTTCCGCGCCACCTTGTGCGGCTTGCTTTTCCGGGTCGATGCCCCCACCTCCCTTACCTCGCGGTCAACGTTACCTGCGTGGTGGTGCAGGCCTCATTGCGCAGGCTTTCGATCGCGCGCAGCCTTACTGCCGGGGCGACAACCCAGTTCTGCGATGCACTTCGACATTCCCGATCCCCGCTACACCGGCTCCGCGCATTCACATGCCTTGCTAGCACTGGCAGTGCGGCTTTCGATCGGTTTTGTGCTGCTGCTCTGGCTCATTCATCTGATGAACTGGGGGCTGGGCCTGGATCCCTGGCCATTGGGCTTGCGACCGCGGGAGTGGAGCGGTCTGGTCGGCGTCGTTACCGCGCCGCTGGTACACAGCGACTTCGCACACCTCTTCGCCAATTCAGTGCCGCTGGCGGCCGTGGGCGCCGCGATGCTCTTTCTATATCCGCACTCGGCATTGCGAGTGTTGCCAGCCGTGTACCTGGGCCCTGGGCTTCTCGTTTGGCTGTTCGGACGTGGCTCCGTGCACCTTGGCGCTAGCGGACTCGTCTACGGGCTGGTCAGTTATGTATTCGTGGCCGGACTTCTGCGCCGCGACCGCCGGGCAATCGCCGTTTCGCTGCTGGTGGCGCTCGTGTACGGACCGCTAGTCTGGGGCGTGCTGCCGATCCAGCCAGGCGTTTCCTGGGAAACTCATCTCTCGGCGGCAGTCATCGGCGTAACGTTTGCACTTGCACTGCGCAAGCTCGACATTCCACCGCGCAAGCGCTACGTATGGGAAGACGCCCAAGACGCACAAGATGACGGCACGGAGTGGGTATTTGACGACGGCGGCGACGCCTTACCGCGTGATCAAGCCGCCGGCGTGCGTCCGAATGAGCGCTGACTGCGCTTCTCACCTTTGACACGAATCGGGGTTGACTACTTCTCGCTCGCCGAAAGACTTCGATTCAGCGGCGCGTTGAGCCAGGCGTCGCGATCCAACCAGTCGACCAGCGGAGCGAGCCCGAACGCGTCGTTCTTCAGCAAGGAATTGGATGGATCGAGCGCGAACCTCTCGAAGGCGGGACGCAAGGCAAGGACGCCAGGGTCACAGGTCAACAACCATTCGGTGCCGCCTTGCCGACCGCGGCGCACCGATGCAAAGGAGCGCGCATAACCCAGCTCTTCAAGTCCGCCCAGTAACCGGTCGATTTCGATTGGATCCGAACGCAGGCGCCGCGCCAGGGCAAGGCCGGCGACACCCTTTTCCTGTGCGCGATGCGCCTCGAGCAGCATTTTCAGCAGTGCTACCGCGGTGACGAAGGGGTCGCCGGCCCGAACCTCGTCCGAAAATCGGGTCGCTCGCAGACCAGACAGCGTCGCGGCAATCGCAGCACCGAACAGCAGCACGTACCACGACAGGAACATCCAGATCAGGAAGATAGGCAGCGCCGCAAAGGCGCCGTAGATCGAACTGACTGAACCGCGCGAAACAAACAGGCCAAACCCGACTTTCAGGAACTCCGCGACGATCGCGGCGATGAATCCGCCAATCAAGGCATCGCGCCAGGCCACCGCTCGATTGGGCACAAACACGTAGAGCGCCGAATACGCAAAGCCGCTGATCAAGACCGGCGCGTAATCGAGCAGGTTGAGCAGCAGCCCCGGCATTTCCTTGATGGCCTCGCTCGATAGCGACCACAGGTAGGAGCTCGCCGTCAGGCTGGCTCCGACCAGGATCGGCCCCAGCGTGATGATCGCCCAGTAGATCAGCACACGCTGCATCAAGGGCCGCTGTTCCCGGATGCGCCAGATGTCATTCAGAGCGCGATCGAAAGTCATGATCATCGACAGCGCGGTGAAGCCAAGAAAGATCAGGCCGAAGGCCGTCAGGCGCGTGGCCTTCAGCGAAACTCGTTGACGTAGCGCAGGACCGTGTCGGAGATCTGTCCCGGCAACGACTTCAGTACATAGGCTTCGAGCGCACCGCGAAATTCCGAGAACAGCGGGAAGGCGGCGAACAGTGCCAGCGCAACCGCAACCAGCGGCACGATCGACAGCAGGGTGGTGAAGGTGAGGCTGCCTGCCACCTGCGGCAGCCTGACTTCGGTCCCGCGTCGATAGGCGAACAGCGTGACTTCGCGGGCCGTGCGCAGGAGCCAATGGCGATCGAGCAGTTGGGTCGGCGTGGACATGAAGGAAGGAGGACGTGTGACGGGCGACGCTGCGCAGTGCGGATGACGGGGTGCCTATGATAGCTGCCGGGCACCTCCGCATCGCCGCTCCCGCCCAGTCTCACCTTGGACATTCTGGTTCTTTATTACTCGCGCAATGGAGCCACCCGGCGCATGGCCGACGCCATTGCGCGCGGCATCGACAGCGTCGATGGTGCACAGGCACGCTTGCGCACCGTGCCGCCGGTTGCGCCGATGACGGAGCGATGCGCGCCGCTGGTTCCGACCGACAGGCGCTCCCTATGCGGAGCTGCAGCGATCTCGAGGAATGCGCCGGACTCGCGCTCGGTTCGCCGACCCGCTTCGGCACGATCGCGGCACCGCTGAAGCACTTTCTCGATTCGACTTCCGGTCTGTGGCTCAGCTGGCACGCTGGCCGGCAAGCCCGCCGCTGTTTTCACTTCGACCAGCACCTTGCACGGCGGTCAGGAATCCACGCTGCTGTCGATGATGTTGCCGTTGCTTCATCACGGCATGCTGATCGTCGGCTTGCCCTACACCGAGCCGGAACTGACCAGCACCACCAGTGGCGGTACGCCCTACGGCGCCAGCCATGTCGCCCGCTCGGTGGCCCCGAGTGGCGTTGACCGCCGAGGAACAACGGCTGGCGCACGTCCTCGGCGCGCGGCTGGCTCAGGCGGCACTGCGGCAGGCGCGTCGATCACAATGAACTTTGCCCTCCAACGGTCAATCAGCACCAGCGCACCGCGTGGCGCGTGGCCATGCTCGCGTGGTTCGCTCTGATCGTGCTCGGTCTTGCGTGGGAACTCTGGATCTCGCCGCTGCGCAGCGGCGGATCCTGGCTCGCCCTCAAGGTGGTCCCGCTGGTCTTGCTGGCAGCACCCTTGCTGCGCGCAAGCACCTATGCGCTGCAAGTCGCGCTCATGCTGGTGCTGATCTATGTCTTCGAGGGCGCAGCGCGCCTGCTCGAACCTGCTCCGGCTCGTTGGCTGGCAGCAACGGAGTTCTTGCTGGCACTGGTGTTCTTCGTCGCGCGATCGTTTATCTGCGGCCACTCAAGCGCGCGGCGATGGCGCGACGCGCGGCAACGGGACGGCAACAATGAGCCTGCTGGACTTGATCGGCGCGGTCATCGGTCCGGCCAATGTGCTGACTCGTGACGAGGACACCGCACCCTATCTGACGGACTGGCGCCAACGCTTCACGGGCCGCGCGCTCGCCGTCGTACGGCCGGGACTGACCGAGCAGATCGCCAGCGTTGTTCGCCTTTGCGCTGCTGGCACAGACCGCGATCGTGCCGCAGGGCGGCAATACCGGCATGGTCGGCGGTGCCACGCCGGACACGTCGGGCCGCGCGATCGTGCTGTCGCTTGCGCGCATGAACCGGATCCGGACGGTCGATCCCTTGAACAACACGATGATGGTCGAGGCCGGCTGCATCCTGCAGGCGGTACAGGAGGCGGCACGCGCGGTCGATCGGCTCTTCCCGCTGTCGCTCGCCGTCGGAGGGCAGCGCGACGATCGGCGGCAACCTGAGCACCAATGCAGGCGGCACGCAGGTCCTGCGCTACGGCAATGCGCGCGAACTCGCGCTCGGGACTCGAAGTGGTGCTGGCCAATGGCGAAGTGTGGGAAGGTCTGCGCGGACTGCGCAAGGACAACACCGGCTACGACCTGCGCGATCTTTTCATCGGCGCCGAAGGCACGCTCGGCATCATCACGGCCGCCTGCATGAAGGTCTTTTCCACTGCCGCGTGCGCAGGGGACCGCCGCTGCTGGCGGTGGCTCGGTGGCAGCGACGCGCTGGCGCTGCTCGAGCTGGCGCAGTCGCTGTGCCGGACCGACCCTCGACTGCGTTCGAATTCTTCAGCGACCTGTGCCTGCACTGGTGGAGAAGCACTTTCCCGACCATGCGTTCGCCGTTTTCGACACGTCACGCAGCTACGTGCTGGTCGAGCTCAGCGACCACGAGGATGACGCCCATGCGGCCGGCGCTGCTCGAGCGCTGGTCGCAGAAAGCGTTCGAAGCCAATCATGCCGCCGACGTCGTGATCGCGCAATCGGTCGCGCAGAGCCGGTGCTCTGTGGAGCTGCGCGAGTCGATCTCGGAAGCGCAGGCGCGCGAGGGCAACAACATCAAGCACGATATCTCGGTGCCGATCTCGGCCATCGCCCGCTTCGTGACCGAGACCGACGCGCTTGCTCGCCGGCGCTTCCCGGCGTGCGCATGGTGACCTTCGGTCATCTGGGTGACGGCAATCTGCACTACAACGTCAGCCCACCGATCGGCATGGACGAAGCCGCTTTTCTGGCCCTGCAGCCTGCGCTCTATGCCTGCGTGCACGATCAGGTGGCGCGTTACCACGGCTCGATCTCGGCCGAGCACGGCATCGGCCAGCTCAAGCGCGAGGAGACTCGCGCGCTACAAGTCAGCCGTCGAATTGCGGCTGATGCGGGACTTGAAGCGCACGCTCGACCCGCAGGGACTGATGAATCCGGGTAAGGTCCTGGCCTGGGTCCCTTCTTGAGTCCCACCTTTTTGGGACCGGAGACGGCCGTTTCTTCGAGGATTAAGCCGGCCGGTTGCAGGCTACCATTCGTGCTACATGAACAAGGAGACGGCTGGATGAACCCGATTCGATTGATACTCGCGATTCCCGCGGCGACGATGCTGGCCTTTGGTGCACCGGCAGCGGCGCAGCAGACGTCCGAGATCGTGGTGTATGGGCCGCAGCCGCGGCCGGTCCCGGTGCCAGGCGTCAAACCGCTGAGCTTGCCGTCGTTTGATGCATTGAAGGGTGACGGCGTCTATTACTTTCACGGCACGCGCGTTTCGAATATCCGGGCTGCGGCCGCACCGGGCGAGGGCAACCGCTTTCCGCTGACGGAGACGACCGCCGACTCAAATCAAACCACGTTCAATGGTCACATCGATGTCGCCAATGCAGTGTTGAACGGCGAGCGGCGAGCGCTTGGCCGTCCGAATTTTGCGATTCCCGCGCCCGATGGTTCGGTCTACCTGATTTACTCGGGCCAGGCGCCGCTCCGCATGGCGGTCACCCTGCAGGCCTTCGATGTATCGGACTTGCCGATCGCGCAATTCCTGCGCACTCCGGAAAACTACGCCATCCAGGAAGCTGCTCGCGCGGGCAACGCCCGTTTTCCGGCCGGCTCGGTGGCCTACCTCGGCGTTACGCGTTTCATCGACGATGTATTGATGCTCCCGCGCAGGGAGTCCTTCACGGGCGCGAGTGACACGACGCAGTTTGTCGGCAACTTCTCCAAGACGATTCCTTACTGTCTGGCCTACGAGGACCGCAAGGGCGCCAAGCCCTACGCGATGCTGTTCAAGACCTCGGGCGCCAAGAAGGGTTCTGTGACGCTCTACCCGGCCAAGACCGGGACCCTGTTCTGCGATCGCGACGGTCCGCAGGCGATCGGAGAAGGTGAGTGGGAAGAGCGCACGATCGCCGGCACGCGCGCGGTCGTGGTCTCGTTCTCCGCGCAGGTTGATCCCCTTGACACCGGCGTTTCCAACGTCGAGCGTGAATCTGCGCGCATTGCTTTCATCGAGCCGACCAAGGGTACGCCGGGAGTGCGTCCGGGCAAGCTGTATCAGGCCGGCGCACGCGTCAACGACTTCCAGTACCGCTTCAACAAGACCGCGGCTGACGCCGTTCGACAGGCCATTGGGAGCATGTAGACGAATGGGCGGCCAGATTAGCGGCTGCCCTGTCATCTTCTCCGATTGATCGCCGCCGGGCGAGGATCCCCCGGCAGATGCGCCCTTCGCTATATTGGTCGCATGCCGCGACAATCTGAACGCCCGCTGTCTGCTCTTCCAGGTACTGCGGTGTTCGTGCTCGTATCGCTGGTGCTGGGGTCGGCCACGTCGCAAACCATCCAGCGCTGCGAAGGAACGGGCGGCGCGATCACCTATTCCAACGAAGCCTGCCCGCCTGGCACGCGGCCCGTGCGTGCGGTGCAGCCCGCGCCTGCGCCGACGCCGCAGGAGAGTCAGTCAGCCCGAACCCAGGTCGAAAAGGACCTTGCCACCTCGCAGCAAATGGAGCAGCAGCGCGCCCAACAGCAAGCCCAGCTTGCCGCGCAGCAAGCCGAGCAACGCGCAGTTAACTGCGCCTACCTGCGGGCCGAACTGGATTCGGTGCGCCGCATGCGCAACATGCTGACGAACCGGCCGTATTACTCACTGGACGATCTAGCTCAGATGGACAAGCACGCGGCCCAGTTGAGCGCCGAATACACACGCGTCTGCAGCCTATGAAGGCAGGCTCGCAATGAAGTCAGGCGCGTTGTGGGTCAGAGTCTGGTGTGCTGGCATTTTGGCTGCGGTTCACGTCAGCGCCGCCGCCGAAACGGTGCATCGCTGTGAAGGTCCGGACGGCAAGGTCACCTATTCAAATACGCAGTGCCCGGCCGGAACCTCGCCAACGCGCAAGGTCGACACCGCGCCGCCGGTCAGCGTCGACGATCAGAAAGCAGCGAAGGAGCGCGCACAGAAGGACGCGCAGGCCGCCAAGCAGATCGACAAGAAGGACGAGAAGCAGCGCCTGGATGACAAAGCAAAGGCCGACAAGGACGCTGCCGACCGCAAGAAGGCCGAGACCCGAAGCCGCGAGAGTTGCGACAAAGCGCTCCAGGAACTTGATCGTGCACGCGACCGGCGCGCCGACCTGGCCGCGCGTTCCCGAACCATCGATCAGGAGCAGAAGGCCGAGGCCGAGGTCAAGCGCCGGGAAACTGATGCCAAGCGCGAGTGCACGCTGTTCAAGTGAGGACATCGGCTGGCTCGACCAGTTCGAGCGCGCGCAGCCAGCAACGCCACTCCATCGCCAGCCAAGGCCTCGGCGTCGCTCAGCAGCCTCCTCCACTGGCGTGCACCCCGCACTGACTGGTAGAGGCCGAGCATGTGGCGCACGACATGGCGCGGTGCAGTTCCCCGCTCAGCTTCGCGCACCAGGTACTGACTCATGGATGCAACGATCTCCGGTCGCGAACGCATTTCGCCGGCGCCGAACAGTCGCTGATCCACTGCGGCCAGCAAGTAGGGCTCCTGGTAGGCAGCGCGACCGAGCATGACACCGTCGACCGCATCCAGATGAAGCGCGGCCTCATCGAGAGAATGCAGACCGCCGTTCAGCACCACGACCGCCTTCGGGAAATCGCGTTTCAGCCGGTACACGACATCGTGCCGCAACGGTGGTACCTCGCGGTTTTCCCTCGGACTCAGACCCTTGAGCCAGGCATTGCGCGCATGCACGATGAACGCTTCGCACCCAGCTTCCGATAGCACGCCGACAAAGTCCCGCACGAAGCCGTAGTCCTCGCCACGGTCGATGCCGATCCGGTGCTTGACCGTGACCGGTATCGACACCGCATCACGCATGGCGCGGACGCAATCGGCGACCAGTTGCGGCTCGGCCATCAGGCAGGCGCCGAACGCGCCACGCTGCACTCGCTCGGACGGGCAGCCGCAGTTCAGGTTGATTTCGTCATATCCGTATTGCTGGCCGAGGCGCGCGACGCGGGCGAGTTCGTCAGGCTCCGACCCGCCGATCTGTAGTGCGACCGGATGCTCGGCCGGATCAAAGCGCAGGTGGCGCTCGGCACCGCCGTGCAGCAAGGCGCCTGTCGTCAGCATTTCGGTGTAGAGCCGCGCGTGCTTCGACAACTGCCTGTGAAAGTAGCGGCAGTGGCGGTCCGTCAGGTCGAGCATCGGCGCGACGCAGAAGCGCCAGACGGATCGGCGATCGGTCGGTGGTGGCAAAACGGCGGACGTGGCGATCGGGTGCACGCGCCATTATCGACGGCGGGCGCCCCATGTGATCAATTCCTGAGACGCGCCGACGGCAAGTGCCAAGGAATTGGCCCGTGATCGTGAACGATTGCTGTAGTCTCGGATTGCGAGGACGACCCGCGCACGCCGCAGCGATCTCGCACCGGCAATTCAAACAGGTCAATTCAACGAGGGGAGGCTCCATGAATCTATTGCGCAATGCCTTGGTCGGTGTGGTGACGCTGATCGGCGGCGGCATGGCCGTCACGTCGGCCCAGTCGATCGACAACAGCGCGATCGGCAAGCCCGAGTTCCGGGAACACGTCGCCACCTATGGCCTGGTGTATCGCCTTCCCAAGGACGTCACTGATGTGCTCGACGCCAAGATCAACGGGCCGCTGAGGGAGAAGTTGGTAAAGCTCGGGCTTGAGGCCGAAGCGAGGACTTTCAATCTGCCGCATGTAACAGTGGTGCATATCCACAGTGCCGATCCTTCGACTCCAAGGAAGATGCTGCAGGCGCTGCCGAAGGTTCCACCCGTACTGAGCATCACGCTCAAGGATTTCTACACGACCGAAGCCTCCAAGGGCGCCGGGCGGCCGTGGTGGCTGGACCTCGGCATCGTGAAGAGCGGCAAGGGCTTTGAAGACATGATGGCTTACAACACTGCGGCCACCGCGGCGCTTACCCCCCTGCGCGATGGCCCGCTCCCGCGATGCACGGGGCCTGTTTACGCGAACATGAGTGATACCGCCAAGGAGCTGACTCGGACCGTGGGCGTCAGCGGCGTCAACGTGATGAAGGACGGCAAGGAAGTGCGCTCGCACAATCCTCACAACACACTTGTCTACAGCATGGCTTTGTTCGACTCGAACATGCAGGCTTCGATGAAGCAGGTGGCGGATGACTTCAACAAGGTCCTGCCGGATGGCATCAACACCAACTTCAGGGATGTGTCGATCGTCGAGATCGGATTTTCAGGCAACGTCTTGCGCGAGTTCTATCGGATCAGCCTGGAGAACGGCACTGCTTTCGATGTCGCCACAGGCAAAGCGGTTGCCGCCGGGTCGAAGTAGGAAGGGCGCGCGGCCTTCAATTGGCCCGCCGCAACTGCGGGCCGGTCCGTCCTCGCGCTCTGGTCAGAGATCAAGCATCCACTGAAGCACGGTCTTGGCAACGAAACCAAGGATGCCGAAAGCCAGCACGAAAAACAGTATGAAGGTACCCAGACGTCCGGCCTTCGAATCGCGCGCCAGTCTCCAGATGATGAAAAGCATCAGGGCAATGAATGCGCCAACGCCCCAGGTCATGCCTAGCTCGGCGATGCGCTCCTCGGTCAGCCCGAACAGCGTGCCTTCCATCAGTCCTCGAAGCGCAGTGGCACCGCGTCCGTGTCGACCAGGTCGCGGTACGCATGCCAGCTGGCGTGGCCGAGCACCGGCACACTGACCAGAAAGCCGAGCATCGCGGTGGCCAGCGAGAGCGAGGTCGCCGCCAGGATCACAAGAGACCATACGAACATGGGCAGCGGGTTCTCGCCCACTGCACGTACGCTCGTCAACAGTGCCTGGCGCAATCCGACCATCCGGCCAAGCAGCAGCGGCGGCGAGACCACGGTCAGGACGAAGACGATCGCAACTCCGAGGCCGCCGAGAATCGCCCATAGCGTGAACAGGAGCGCGCCCTGCTCGACCGCCGCATAGCGCATAAACGCCACCGGCCCGTGCAGCGGTGTCTTGACGAACAGGTTGAACAACAGTGCCGACGCCAGCACCCATAGTGTTCCGAGCACGGCCAGAAGGACGCCCATGCCGACCAGGGGTCGAGTGCCGCGTTTCCAGGCGACTATCGCGGCAGCCAGGCCCGGATCCTCGCCGCGATTCTGCAGTCGGCTCAGTTCGTACAGTCCGGTCGCCAGAATCGGGCCCAACAGTACGAACCCGGAAAACGCACCGGGAGCAAGCCACCAGTAGTAGTTCGACACCCAGATAACGGCCCAGCCGCCGAGCGCCACGAAGGCGCCATGGATGAGTCCGGTAACCGGTGCGCGCAGAAAGTCGCGCCATCCGAGTGCAAGCCAATGCAAGGGGCGTAACGGCGGCACGGCGCGCACTGGCAACGGTTCGGTCGTCGAAACGTCCGGATCAGGAACCACTGAGCGCACCATGGCGTCGACATTAACGTCTTCCGGCCCAGCTGGCGAATCAGAACCTCGTCGCTGGGCGTGAATCGCCCGCACGCATGACGTCCTGCCTAGCGCACCGGCTGTATCTGTCGGCGCGGCACGAATTCGTTGAGCAGCAAGGCTGCAAGCACGATTGTTCCGCCGGCCAGGTCGACGATGCCGGCACTTCCCCTGCACCCAACCAGGCCCACAGCGGACCGAGCAGAACTTCGAGCAGCGCGAGCAACGCCACCTCGGTCGGCGCCAGGTGTCGGGTCGCAGTGACCATCAGGATGCAAGGCAGGCCGAGCTGGAAGAAGCCGAGCAGCGCCAGCAGTCCGACGTCACGCGCCCCGGCCACGAAGGGCAGGGCGAAAGGCAGCATCAGCAGGGCCGAGACCGACGCCGCCGATCAGTACAGCTGGAATCAGATCGACGGTATGGCCGCGTTTCTTGAGAATCACGATATTGATTGCCGAGGCGACTGGCGCGCCGAAGGCAATCACCATGCCGAGCACACTGGCGCGCGATTCGAGCCGGAAGCTGCCGGCAAACATCCAGGCGATGCCGGCCATCGCGATGAAGATTGCGCACCAGGTGCGCAGCGGAATCGGTTCGCGCAGTACGGCCCAGGCGAGCAATGCCGTGGTGAGCGGCGCCACGGCGAGCACGATCAGGGTGTTGGCGGTCGAGGTCAGGGTCAGCGCCAGCATGAAGGTGATGAACATCACCGCCCACATCAGGCCCGAGGCGAGCCCGGGAACGCCGGCGCGATGCAGCGAGCCGAACAGATCCCGGCGCACGAACAGCAGGAAGCCGACGACGAAAAGTGCCGCGAACGCGCTGCGCCAGAAGGTGATTTCGAAGCGCCCCTGCTGCACCAGCTCGGGTGACAGATGCCGCGTCACCACCCCAGCGATGCTCCACAACATCGGCGCGATGATCATCAGGATCAGCGCGCGGCGGTGGGCGTCGGAGTCAGGCGTCGGCACGGAAGATATAATCAGGCGGCGCGAGCGCCGCGCCCTCCCGCAGGGAGGGCTGGGAGGGGGAGCCGATACCCGCGCAGCGGACCTCAAGGAACACGCTACATGTATCAGCCGATCTACGCCGCCTCGCGTTGGGCACGCTTTCTCTCGTGTTCCTTGAGGTACCGCTTGCGCAGCCGGATGCTTAGCGGCGTGATCTCGACCAGTTCGTCATCGGCGATGAATTCGACCGCCGACTCCAGCGTCAGCTGAATCGGCGGCACCAGATCGATGTGCTCGTCCTTGCCCGACGCGCGCACATTGGTCAGCTTCTTTTCGCGCACCGGATTGACGACCAGGTCGTTATCGCGCGAATGGATGCCGATGATCATGCCTTCGTACAGCTTGTCACCGGGGCTGACGAACATGCGGCCGCGTTCCTGCAGTTTCCACAAGGCATAGGCGACGGCCTCGCCATCGTCGTGGCTGACCAGCACGCCGTTGCGGCGTTCGCCCACCTCACCGGCGCGAATCGGACCGTATTCGTCGAACACATGGCTCATCAGGCCGGTGCCGCGCGTCAGCGTCATGAACTCCCCCTGGAAGCCGATCAGCCCGCGTGCCGGAATCCGGTACTCGAGCCGCACCCTGCCCTTGCTGTCGGACTGCATGTCCTGAAGATCCCCTTTACGGCGGCCAAGTTCTTCCATGATCGCGCCCTGGTGGACGTCTTCGATGTCGACGGTCAGCATCTCGAAAGGCTCGAGTTTCTCGGGACCGGTGGGGCCGTCGATCTCCTTGTACAGCACGCGCGGCCGCGACACCGCCATCTCATAGCCCTCGCGTCGCATGTTCTCGAGCAGGATCGTCAAGTGCAGTTCACCGCGGCCGGCCACTTCAAATATCTGCTCGTCATCCGTCTCGCGCATGCGCATCGCGACGTTCGACTTCAGCTCGCGCTCGAGTCGCTCGCGCAGCTGGCGGCTGGTCACATACTTGCCTTCGCGCCCCGCCAGTGGCGAGGTGTTGACCTGGAAGTTCATGGTCAGGGTCGGCTCATCGACCTTCAGCAGGGGCAGCGCGTCCGGCGCGTCGACCGGTGTCAGCGTGCAGCCAATGCCGATGTCCTCGAGCCCGTTGACCAGCACGATGTCGCCGGCGATCGCTTCATCGACCAGCTTGCGATCGAGGCCCTCGAAGGTCAGCACCTGGTTGATCTTGCCCCTGGTCGTTGGAGCGTTCTGCTCGCCCTCCGGGCCATGCATGACCAGGACTTCCTGTCCGGCGCGGAGTCGCCCGCGCGTTATGCGGCCGATGCCGATCTTGCCGACATAGCTCGAGTAATCGAGCGAGCAGATCTGGAGCTGCAGCGGCCCTTCGGCATCGTCATCGCGCACGCGTACATGGGCAAGGATGGCGTCAAACAGGGGCCGCATGTCGCCGGACTTGACCTCATTCGAAGTGCTGGCGTAACCGTTGAGTGCCGAGGCGTAGATGACCGGGAAATCGAGCTGCGCCTCGGTCGCGCCGAGCTTGTCGAACAGGTCGAAGGTGTGATTGACGACCCAGTCGGCGCGCGCACCCGGACGATCGATCTTGTTGACGACGACGATCGGCTTCAGGCCCTGGGCCAGCGCCTTGCGCGTGACGAATCGCGTCTGCGGCATCGGCCCCTCGACTGCGTCGACCAGCAGCAGGACGCCATCGACCATCGACAGCACCCGTTCGACCTCACCGCCGAAGTCCGCATGCCCCGGCGTATCGACGATGTTGATGTGAGTGCCTTCGTAGTCGACCGCGCAATTCTTGGCGAGGATCGTGATGCCACGCTCACGCTCAAGGTCATTGGAATCCATGACCCGTTCAGCGACATGCTGGTTCGCGCGAAAGGTTCCGGACTGCTGCAGCAGCTTGTCGACCAGGGTGGTCTTGCCGTGATCGACGTGCGCGATGATCGCGACGTTGCGTAGTGGCCTTCTCATTGGACTCTCGTCTTTTCAGTGTTCATATGTACAAGGTTCGATATCAGTCGTTCCGGCCGTAACACGCCCCACTCGTCAATCACCGCCGTCCCCAGCAAACCGGTCTGCCCTGCGCTCCCGGCTGAATACACCCGTACCCGCGCCTCGCGCGGTTCAGCCTCGATCGCCAGCCGCTGTCCCTGCGTGAAGCGTGCCGCCAGGCCTTGATCAAGCTCGATCCGCGGCAGGGTTGTCAGCAATGAGTCCACCGGCAACAACCATTCCCGTCGCACCGCCGGCGGCATCTCTTCCAGTGCCTCGAGCGTGACGCTGTGATCCAGCATCATGCTCCCCACGCGCAGGCGACGCAGCGCGCTCAAATGAGCCCCGCAGTTCAGCTTGCGCCCGATGTCTTCCGCAAGCACTCGCACATAAGTGCCCTTGCTGCATTCGACCTCGAGAACAACCTCGTCCCTGGTGCGCGAGAAACGCGTCAGTTTCGAGATTGTCACTTTGCGAGGCTCGCGCTCCACCTCGATACCTTCGCGTGCCAGTTCATACAGCGGCCGGCCACCATGTTTCAGTGCCGAGTGCATTGGGGGCACCTGCTCGATGCTGCCGCGAAAGTGTGACAGCGCGCCTTCGAGCTCCTCATCGCTGACGTCGGACGATCGACGCTCCAGTACAGCGCCTTCCGCATCTCCGGTGCTGGTCGTGACACCCAGCGTCAGCGTTGCCCTGTATGCCTTGTCGGCATCGAGCAGGTCCGCCGAGAACTTGGCGGCTTCGCCGAATGTCAGCGGCAGCAGTCCTGTAGCCATTGGATCCAGGGTTCCGGTATGCCCGGCCTTGGCCGCATTCAGCAAACGGCGCGCTTTCTGCAGCGCAAAGTTCGACGTCAAACCACCCGGTTTGTCGAGCAGCAGAATGCCATCCACGCGGTCGCCGCGCCGGGCCACGCCGCCCCCGCCCTAGGGTCTGTGCTTCGTCGCCTCGTGAATCAGGCGGTCGATCTCGATCCCGCGCTCGACCGACTCGTCGTGGACGAAGGTGAGCCGAGGAATTGTGTGGATCGACAGACGCTTGAACAGCAGCGAGTGAAAGTAGCCGGACTTCTCGTTCAAAACCTTCTGCGCCGCTTCGGCCGGCGCGCCCAGTGTGGTGAAGTAGACCTTCGCATGGGCGTAGTCCGGCGTCACCTCGACGCCGGTCAGAGTGACCAGGCCCGCGCGTTGTACCTGCACCTCGCGCTGGATCATTTCCGCGAGATCGCGCTGGATCTGGTCGGCCACGCGATGGCCGCGCTGGGGTCGGGACGACGGCTTCATTTCAAATTTTCGATGCAGGACTGACAGCGCTGCGCGCGCATCACCGATAACGCTGCGCTTGCCGCCGCTCTCAGGCGGCAGGCGCGGCAACTCAAACACCATCCGTCCGCTTCGCTCTTGTTATGTCAGCGTTCGCGCTACTTCCGTCACCTCGAACACTTCGAGTTGGTCGCCTTCCTTGATGTCGTCATAGCCTTTCAGGCTCAGGCCACACTCGAAACCGGCCTTGACTTCCTTGACGTCGTCCTTGAAGCGCTTCAGCGAGTCGAGTTCGCCGGTCCAGATCACCACGTTGTCGCGCAGCAGGCGTGCCTGCGCCGTGCGCTTGACCAATCCGTCCAGCACCATGCAGCCGGCCACGGCGCCGACTTTTGGCACGCGGAAGATCTGGCGGATTTCGACCAGGCCGAGCACCTGCTCGCGCTGTTCCGGCGCCAAGAGCCCGGACAGTGCGGCCTTTACGTCATCCACTGCGTCGTAGATGATGTTGTAGTAACGGATGTTGATGCCGTTGCCTTCGGCCAGCTTGCGCGCAGAGGCATCGGCGCGCACGTTAAAGCCGATGATGACCGCCTTGGACGCAAGCGCCAGGTTGATATCGCTCTCGGTGATGCCACCCACCTGGGCGTGCACCACCTGCACCTTGACTTCCTCGGTCGAAAGCTTGGTCAGCGCATGGTTGAGCGCCTCCTGTGACCCTTGCACGTCAGCCTTGATGATCAGCGGCAGCGTGCGGGCACCCTCGCTCGAACCTTCAAACATGTTCTCAAGCTTTGCCGCCTGCTGTCGCGCAAGCTTGGTGTCGCGGAACTTGCCCTGGCGGTACAACGCAATCTCGCGTGCCTTGCGCTCATCACCAAGGACGATCAGCTCGTCACCCGCCGCGGGCACATCGGACAGGCCCTGGATCTCGACCGGAATCGACGGTCCAGCCTCCTGCACCGGCTTGCCCTTTTCGTCGAGCATGGCGCGCACCCGGCCGAAACTCGAGCCGGCCAGCACTACGTCACCGCGCTTGAGCGTGCCGCTTTGCACCAGCACCGTGGCAACCGGGCCGCGGCCCTTGTCGAGCTGCGATTCGATGACCAGGCCCTTGGCCGGACCATTCTTGACCGCTTTCAGCTCCAGAACCTCGGCCTGCAGCAGCACCTGCTCAAGCAGCTCGTCGATCCCTTGGCCCGTGCGCGCAGATACCGGCACGAACGGCGAGTCGCCGCCGTATTCCTCGGGCACGACCTGATTGGCCACCAGTTCCTGCTTCACCCGGTCCGGATTGGCTTCCGGCTTGTCGATCTTATTGAGCGCCACCACCAGCGGCACCTGAGCCGCCCGCGCGTGCGCGATCGCTTCCTTGGTCTGCGGCATGACGCCGTCATCGGCCGCCACCACGAGGATCACGATGTCGGTCGCCTGCGCACCGCGGGCCCGCATCGCGGTGAATGCCTCATGGCCCGGTGTATCGAGGAAAGTGATGATGCCGCGCGGCGTCGTGACGTGATAGGCGCCGATGTGCTGGGTGATGCCACCCGCTTCGCCGGCAGCAACCTTGGCCCGGCGGATGTAGTCGAGCAGCGACGTCTTGCCATGATCGACGTGGCCCATGATGGTGACCACCGGCGGACGCGGTTCGACCACCGCCTCGCTCGCCGCTGCGTCGACGGTCTCGGTCTCTGCGAGCAGGGCTTCCGGATCATCGAGCTTGGCAGCGATCGCCTTGTGGCCGATCTCCTCGACCACGATCATCGCGGTCTCCTGGTCCAGGACCTGGTTGATCGTCACCATCTGGCCGAGCTTCATCAGCACCTTGATGACCTCTGCGGCCTTGACCGACATCTTGTGCGCCAGCTCGGCGACCGTGATGGTCTCGGCAATCGCAACCTCGCGAATCACCGGCTCCGCAGATGCCTGTACCGCCGCCGCCTCGTCGCCGCGATCGTGCTTGCGATGCCCCTTCGGGCCGCGCCATGCGCCGGTTCCTCCCGAGGCATCGCCCCGAGTCTTGAGCTGGCGCTTCTTCTGCTGCTCCTCGGACCAGCTTGATGCGAGCTTGCCCGACTTGATTTCCTTGACGCCCGGTTTCTTGTCGGTCTTCTTCGCGTCGCCTGGCTTGGCGGCGGGTTTCGCCGTCGGCTTATGCAAGGTGCCCTGCGCGGCCTCGACCGGTTTGACGACTTTCTTCGGTGCCATCATGTTCTTGATGGCGGCGACTTCGTCCTCGACCGCGCGCCGCGCCCGCGCCTGCGCAACCGAGGCTTCCTTGGCGGCGATTTCGGCACTCTTCTGCGCCTGCTCCATGCGCGCCAGTTCCGCCGAGGCCTCGGCCTCCCGCGCCCGCGCGGCGTCTACATCGTGCTGCTCATTGGATTGAACGGCGGCGAGATCGCGTTGTGCACGCTCGGCCTTTTCGCGCGCTTCCTGCATCTGGCGCGCCATGAAGTCAGCCTGCCGGCGAGCCTCGGCCTCGCGCTTGGCGAGCTCGGCCTCGTCGAGAATCGGCACAGCCGGAACCGCCGCTGGCACTTCGACTTCGACCGCAGCCTCGTCGCGCTTGACGAACACCCGCTTCTTCCGTACCTCGACCTGGATCGTCCGGGCCTTACCCGAGGCATCTGCCTGCTTGATCTCCGTGGTCTGTTTGCGCGTCAGCGTGATCTTCTTCTTCTCGCCGCCTTCGCCACCGTGTGCTTTGCGCAGCGAATCAAGAAGCCGTGACTTGTCATCGTCGGACAACGCGTCGGATTCGGCCTCCTTGACGACGCCAGCCGCGCGCAGCTGCTCGAGCAGCAGCGGCGGCGGCAGCTTGAGCTCCGCTGCGAACTGGGCCACGGTAGTGCTTGCCATAGCGTTCCTTGTTTCCTGCTCTGCCGGTCGGCCTATTGTTCAGCCGACTCGGCCGATTCGAACCAGTGTGCGCGCGCGGCCATGATCAGCGTCTTGGCCCGCTCTTCATCCATGCCGGTCATCTCGACCAGCTCGTCCACCGCCAGTTCGCCGAGATCGTCGCGCGTGCGAATCGAGTTGCCGGCCAGCTTGGCGGCCAGATCAGCATCCATGCCGTCGAGATCGAGTAGATCCTTTTCAGCCTGCTCGATGTTCTCTTCGCGCTTGATTGCCTCCGTCAACAACGCGTTGCGGGCGCGATTGCGCAGCTCTTCGACTGTCTCCTCATCGAAGGCATCGATCTCGAGCAGCTCATTGACGGGGACATACGCGATCTCCTCGAGCGAGGAGAAACCCTCCTGGATCAGGATATTGGCGATCTCCTCGTCGACATCGAGCTTCTCGATGAAGACCGAGCGGATCGACACCTGTTCGCCTTCCTGCTTGGTGGCGGACTCTTCGGCGGTCATGATGTTGATCTGCCAGCCGGTCAGCTCGGACGCCAGGCGAACATTCTGGCCGCTGCGGCCGATCGCAATCGCGAGATTGTCTTCGTCCACCACCACGTCCATCGCGTGCTTGTCTTCGTCGACCAGGATCGAGCTCACATTGGCCGGCGCCAGGGCGCCGATCACCCACTGGGCGGGATCGTCGGACCACAGCACGATGTCGACCCGCTCGCCGGCCAGTTCATTGGTCACCGCCTGCACGCGCGAGCCGCGCATGCCGACACAGGTGCCGATCGGATCGATGCGTCGATCGTTGGTCCACACCGCGATCTTGGCGCGTACGCCCGGATCGCGAGCGGCAGATTTGATCACCAGCAGTCCCTGCTCGATCTCCGGCACTTCGAATTCGAACAGTTTCATCAGAAACTCGGGCGAGGTGCGCGACAGGATCACCTGGGGGCCGCGCGCGGTGCGGTCGATCTTCTGCACATAGGCGCGGCAGCGGTCGCCGATGCGCAGATTTTCCTTCGGGATCATGTCGGCACGCGGCAGGCGCGCCTCGACCTTTCCGATCTCGATGATGGCGTCGCCCTTGTCCATGCGCTTGATCGCCCCGCCGACGATCTGATCGCCGCGCGCCAGGAAGTCATTCAGCATCTGCTCGCGCTCGGCGTCGCGAATCTTCTGCAGGATCACCTGCTTGGTGTCTTGCGCAAACCGCCGCCCGGCCGACAGGTCCTGGCGTGGCAGCAATTCCTCAATGTGTTCCTCTACTTCGATGTCGGCGATCTGGTCGCGCGCATCGGACAGAATGATCTGGTGGCCAGGCTCCTGCAGCCCGGCCTCGTCCGGCACCACCAGCCACCGCCGGAAGGCGTCGTACTCGCCCGTCTCGCGATCGACCGCGACGCGGATATCAACGTCCTCCTCGGCATACAGCTTCTTGGTCGCCGCCGCCAACGCCGATTCAAGCGCACCGAAGACGATCTCCTTCGGCACGTTCTTTTCACGCGCCAGCGCATCGACCAACATCAGAATCTCGCGGCTCATCGCGGTCTACTCCTTGCTCCTGCCCCGGAAGTTCAGCTCCGGCACCAGCTTCGCCTTTTCAACCTCCGCGAGCGCAAACTCGACGGATACTTCAGGCGCCGCGCTTTGCTTCGCCTTCTGCTTTGCAACCTGTTTCACAGATTTCTTCACCGGCCGGCCACCCGCCACTGGGCCCGTTCCCGGCACTTCCGACCTCAACGCGATCGTCAAACGCTCGGCACCGCGATCGCCGTTCACGCCAAGCAGCCGACCCTGCAAACGCCGCCGCCCTCCCGCGGCGGCCAGAACACCATAGAGCTGCACCTGCACGTCTGCGCCAATGAAGCGCTCAAAGTCGCGCGCCCGCCTGAGTGGTCGGTCCACCCCCGGCGACGACACTTCAAGTCGCTGGTATTCCACGTTCTCCACCGCAAACAGATGCGACAGCTGCCGGCTGACCCGCTCACAGTCGTTCAGGCCGACTCCCTGCGCATGATCCAGCGTCACACGCAGCAGTCCACCCGCAAGTCGTTCCGCATCGACGAACTCGTAACCGAGCCCCTCGACCGTGCGCTCGATCGTGGCCAGCAACCCGCTTGCAACACCTGTCATTTCCGCGCCACCCTCCGCCCTGCGCGGAGTCGTGCGATCAGATGCGCGCGCAAGCCCTGAAATAAAAAATGGGCCCGAGAGCCCATCCGTTGAATTTCAACAGGCTTGCGCGGCCCATGCTTGCAACTGACGCCGCGCAACCGACGCCCATGCGATCGAATCTCGATCGCGCGCGCAACTTCGGCAGCGCGAGATTATAGAGGAAAACCCCCTTGCGGAACAAGCGCTTGCGCAACCTGCGCAGCGAGCGGCGCCCTAGTAGCTGCGCTGCGGCTTGCGAGGACGGAAACGCGCCGGCCGGCCGTTGTTCGGCAGGCCGTGGCCGGCGGCGATATAGGTAACGCTCGACGTCATCGGATCCGGCTGTCGCGGGGGACCATTTCGGCCCTGCCCCTGGCCTTGGCCCGGACCACGATTCTTGTTGCCATTCGCGCCGCCATGCCCGCCTGGTCCGCCGCGGCGTTGATCGCCTCGTCCCTGCCCAGAGCCGCCGCCTTGACGACTGCGGACCTCATCAATTCCGATTCCAAGGTCATGCACCCAGGCTTGTACGTACTCGGGGGCCAGTTCATAGAAGCGCCCGCGCGCGAGACTGCGGGGTAACTGAATCGAACCAAAGCGAATCCTGATCAGGCGGCTAACGGTCAGCCCGACCACATCGAAGATGCGCCGCACTTCACGGTTACGGCCTTCGCTGATTGCAACTCGATACCAATGATTCACGCCCTGGCCGCCCGCATCTTCGACACGCGAGAACCTGGCGGGCCCGTCTTCGAGCGTCACCCCATCGAGCAGGACCTGGCGCTGCTCGTCACTCAGCTGGCCGATGACCCGGACGGCGTACTCACGCTCAACCTCGTAGCGCGGATGCATTAGCCGATTGGCCAGCTCGCCCGACGTGGTGAACACCATCAAGCCCTCGGTGTTCAGATCCAGGCGCCCCACTGCAACCCAGCGACCGCCGCCCACTTTGGGCAGCTTTTCGAACACTGTCGGCCGCTGGCTCGGATCATCCTGCGTGACGATCTCACCGACCGGCTTGTGATAAATCAGCACGCGAGGCGGTCGGCCGGGCTGCCGGCGCGGTGGCAAGGGCTTGCCGTTGACTCGCACCTGCTCGCTCGGCAAAACGCGCTGACCGATATGCGCGGGCTCGCCGTTAACCGACACGCGGCCGGCGATGATCAGTTCTTCCATGTCGCGCCGCGACCCGATGCCGGCATCGGCCAGGACCTTGTGCAGCTTTTCCGACTGAGAGTTCATCGCCTGCTTGGCTGCACGGCGCCCGCGTTCAAGGACATCGCGCGACAGCGCGCTGTCCGCCATCGCCGCGGGATTGATCTCTTCGCCTTCCCCAGCCAACGGAGCCGTCGATTGAGGAGAAGCAGCGGCCACTCCGGGCATCGGGCTTGTACGCTCGCCACGGTTGCCGCCGCGGCCGCGTCGTCGGCGCCCATGGGGGCCGCGGGTGCGCGGCCGTTCTTCACCGTCTGCAGGGAGCCCCTCTTGCCCGCGCGGCGGCCCGTTCTCGGTTCCGTCATCTTCGGCCGGGCCCGATGTGACAGAAGGAGCTTGCGCCGCCGGCGCCGGTACGGATTGCGCCGGTTCGTCGTCGGGACTATCGGGTGGGACGGTGGGGTTCATGAGGCTTGCGGTTGAGTGAAGGAAGGCGAGCGCGGTGAAATAGGGTTGGAGTCGGAGGCGGGCGCGATCGGCGCCGCAGTCTGATCTTGCCGGGCTGACAAGCTCGCCGGCATGGCAACCATCGCCGGGGTTGGGTCCGCTTGTGAGCTCTCGGGAAACTGAAGTTCGAATTCGGGCGGACGGGGCGCGGCTTCCTCAAGGGGAGGCAATTCGTCGAGCGAGCGCAGGCCCAGGTCATCGAGAAATGCGCGCGTCGTCGCGAACAGCGCCGGGCGCCCCGGGGTTTCGCGATAACCAACCGTCTCGATCCAGCCGCGCTCCTCAAGCGTCCTGATTACCGGCGCAGAGACAGTGACGCCGCGAATCTCCTCGATGTCGCCGCGCGTCACCGGCTGGCGGTAGGCGATGATCGCCAGGGTTTCGAGAACGGCGCGCGAATACTTGGGCGGTTTTTCCGGATTAAGGCGGTCGAGG
Organism: uncultured beta proteobacterium; assembly: GCA_963735955.1. GTDB lineage: Bacteria > Pseudomonadota > Gammaproteobacteria > Burkholderiales > Burkholderiaceae_F > CAVTND01. The sequence continues at coordinate 82,630 of CAVTND010000027.1, forward strand.
TAGGTTCGCATCGATGGCGCACTTTGAAAGCGCCAGCCGGATGCAAGGACGACCAGTTCGACCCCGCGACCGACCCAGTCAGCACGCAGCTCATCGAGCAGCACCCGAATCGTATCGGCGCCGATTTCATCATTGAACAGTCGACGCAACTCGGCCAGCGGCAAGGGCTGCTCGGCCGTCAGCAGCGCGGCCTCGAGGACATGTTTCGCCTCTTGTGTATTCATCGTCTCCCAATCGGGACTTGCCTGGACTTGCTGAAGCAAACGGGCACAAGCCTTTCGATGAACCGCGCGTCGGGTCCAATTAGCTCCAAAGCGCGCATTTCAGAACAAGCTGATGCCTGGATTCACAGCGCCGGAGTTCGCAGTACGCGCGCGGCGGCAAACTTGTTGTTCTTGGAGCCGCTCATGCGCGGAATCGAAGTTCCGGCTGCCTTGGTCGGCATGGGCGATCTACTCAGCCTCTGCTGCCGACATACTCAACACTGATTGGCTAAGAAGTTTATCACAGGGAAATTCGGCAACGCGATGATTCGACGGCCGCGCTCGCATCCGCTAAGCGGATGATGTTCGCAGAAGCTCGCACAGGATAGCGGTCGCACGCTGGCAATCCTCCCGGGAAACATCGAGGTGGGTCACAGCGCGCACGGTCCGTGCGGCGAAGGGCAAAAGCAGCACGCCGCGCTCGCCGGCCTTCGCGACAAACTGTCCGGCGTCCGGCGCACCCGGCGCGAGGTGGAACACCACGATATTGGTTTCGACCTTGGCCCGATCCAACCGCGCCTGCGGACACTGCGACAGCGCTTCGGCGATCAGGCGCGCGTTTTCATGATCTTGTGCCAGGCGCTCACGGTTGTGTTCGATTCCAAACAGTCCGGCGGCGGCAAATATTCCAACTTGCCGCATCGCACCTCCGAGCATGCGCCGGTGGCGAACGCAGGCGCCGATCAGCGCGCGAGAACCTGCCAGCATTGAACCGCCGGGCGCGCCCAGCCCCTTGGAAAACGCCACCGCCACCAGGTCAAACGGCGCTGCCAGTTCGGCCACCGTTCGACCTGAAGCCAGGGCAGCGTTCCAGAGTCGCGCGCCGTCCAGAAAACTCGCCAGGCCCCGCGCACGGGCCGCAGCGCAGATCTGCTCAACCTCGGACTGCGGAAAGACGACACCGCCAGCGCGATTCTGGGTGTTCTCGATTTCTACCAGCGTGGTAGGCGGAAAGATGACATGGCCCCGCGGCTTGATCGCGGCGACAAACTCTTCCACCGAGAAAACTCCGCGCGAGCCGATCGCGGTGAACTGCACGCCGGCGTTGGCCGCCGAGCCGCCGGTCTCATGCCAGACCGCATGACACTCCTGGCTGACGATCACGTCGTCACCCGGCCGGGTCAATACCCGCAAGGCAACCTGATTGGCCATGGTGCCGCTCGGCATCCACAGCGCTGCTTCCTTGCCCAGGAGTTCTGCGACCCGGTCCTGGAGCAGATTGACCGTCGGATCCTCGCCGAAATTGTCATCTCCGACCGCTGCCGCAGCCATGGCCTGGCGCATTGCAGCCGACGGCCGCGTCACTGTATCCGAACGCAGATCGATCAGCGTCATGCTCCGCCCTTGGCTCAGTCAGGTCATTCGTTGCTGTTCGCGAGCGCGCGTTCGATCCGACGATCCGGCTCGATCCACATCAGAGCAACCACGACGTATAGGGTCCACGCGATCCAGGGTGCTGCATACGCGGAGACGATTGCGATCACATACAGCACCGGCGAGATCTTGCCCTTGAGGTCGCGGCCGACGGCCGCCTTCAGGAGCGACTGTTTGCCCTGGGTGTCCATGATCGCCAGCTGCAGCAGGTAATAGGCGATGGCCGCCATCAGCAGCACGGCACCGTACAGCGCGGTCGGCAACGAGGCAAAGTGATTCTCGCCCATCCAGCCGGTCACGAAGGGGATCAGAGATAGCCAGAACAGAAGGTGCAGGTTTGCCCACAGCACGCGACCGCTGACACGCTGAGCTGCGTGGAACATGTGGTGATGGTTGTTCCAGTAGATGCCGATGTACGTGAAGCTCAGCACATAGCTGAGGAAAACCGGCAGCAGCGGCCTCAGGTCGTTGAAGCTGTCGCCGTGCGGTACTTTCAGCTCCAGCACCGTGATCGTGATGATGATGGCAAGAACGCCGTCGCTGAATGCCTCCAGTCGCGTTTTGCCCATCACAGCGAGGGCCGGCTTCACGCGAATTTCCACCGGGCAAACAGGGCCGCGGCCACCGGCGCCCCGAAGATCACCAGGAAGATCGGCAACTCCTCCATGAACGAGTAGCCGGCTCGTGCCACGCCGATCCACAGGTTGCCTGCCGCAAGCAGGAACCACAGCGGCACGAATATGCGAATTGTCGTGCTGAGCGCGGCAGCGCGATTGCCGTTGAGCAAGGTCGCCACCCCGAGGATGACCGCCAGCAGAACGAGTCCGCTGACAATAATGATTGCCGTTCGCATTGCTTTTCCCCCCAGTAGCCGAAAGATTACCTCGTTCGCTTTCGGCCTACATGGATGGGCGGTCTGGTTGCCGACATGCCCGGGCCTGTTTTCCAAGCGGGTCAATGCTCGAACGCGGGCTCAAGCAGTCTCGATCTGACGCACCATGTGCATTTCATCGTGTAACTCGCCATTGAGCAACAGGAAACCGCGCTCCACCCCGAAGGACGTGAAGCCCATGCCCCGATACAAGGCGATCGCGGCTTCGTTCGTCGCATTCACCCCCAGATTCACCTGTCGGACTCCTGGCATTGACGCCGCGCGCGCGAGTGCAGCCTGAACCAGGGCACGACCGGCGCCGGAGTTTCTCGCTGAAGGCGCCACATACATGCCCCAGATGACAGCCTTATGTAACAACTTGCGCTCGTGCTCGCGCTGGATGCCCACCATGCCGATCAAACCAGACTCATGAAATGCACCGAACACGCAGCGATCCGGACCGGGCTCCAGGCTTTCGGCGACCGCTGCGATCGGCCGGTCGCATTCCTCTTCGAAACTCGAAGCAAACGCCGACGGACAGTCGCGCAGCGCCTCCAGTCGAAGCACCTGGAATGCGCGCGCCTCGGCGGGCAGGACCGGGCGAACATGCATCAACGAGGCTTGCCGCTATCCATACTGATGCAGCACCAGTTGTTCATTGCTTCAGTCGCCATTTTCAGGGGCATTGAGCGAGGTCGGCTTTCGCAAGACCAGAAGCGGCATCGCAGCGAACAAGCCCAGCATTACAAGGTACACCGCGCCCGATACCGGATCGCGACTCGCTACATACGCGCCGACGGATCTGTCCTGCAAGACGAGCACCAAACCAAGCTCGGCCAGCAGAAGGATAGCCAAGGCCAACAGCCCTGTTCCCACCCGTACGCCTTGCGAGACTGGACGGCCAATGCGACGCACGATGAAGCGTGCAGCCAGGACGATGACGATCAGCATGATCGGCATCTCGGCCAGTTCTGCGAAGCGGACGCCGAGGGCCGGCACAAGCCACAGCTCGCGGATCAGGCCGAGCACAAAGCCCGCGCTGAACACGATCGCGAAATACGAAACGCCAGCTTCGACGATCGTTGACGACAATTTCGATCGAACCGGCCGCGTCCGGTTGGCGAGGCTCAAGCTGCGCCTCGGACGACTTGATTTGAATTCCTTGTCAATCGGGCCCCCGGGCGAGGTAGCGCCGAATGGGTTGAAGCTCATCGATCGCCGGCGCAGCCGCCAGCGCCAACGCAGCGTCGGACCACGGATAGGCAAGCCGATCAAGCCAGTCGGCGATCGATTTGAGCTCGCCCGGTTCAAGCGACTGCATTTCCTCAACGGTGATGACAAGGCGATCGACCAAACGTGGCGTCTCGGCCAGAAACGTCCAGTCATACCGCCCACATCCGACACGAACTCGGCGATCCTGCTTGCCGGACATGCCAACCAGCCAGTCGCAGGAGAAAGACAACTCCTCCCGGCCGGGACCCGGACCGAAGCACAGCGTGCGGACGTTCTCGTAGTTCTGCGCGAACCTCCGTACAAGGACGTTGGTAATCGCTTCGAGACCCTCGGTCAGAGGTGGGAAGGAGATGGAATCGGGCTTGACGATCATTTCCAGGTTTGCCGCTGGTGCAAACGCACCAGCCATCAGCCAAGGGCGGTTCTCGTCCTTGGCACGAATGTAGCGGCCAATCGACTCCCGTCCGGATTGAGTAGGCAATGCGCTTCCGGCGCCCGTCGAGGTTCCTGAAAGCGATGCCTTCGACATGGGAGCAGCACAGTTGAGAACGTCCGGATGAGTCTGCCCGATGGCAGGCGGCTCCAAGCGATCAGCCACGGACGCGCGTGGCTTCATAAACGGAAAGTTTGGGTGGGTCGACAGCGATCTCGCTGACCGCCTTGACGAAGGCATGCGAGGCGGGAACGGCAAAGTGAGCAGCGAGAGCCGCATGATCCGCCCACTCTTCAACGAAGACCAGCCGCGCCGGATTTTCTGCATCCTGGTGAACGGCATGAGAGATGCAACCGTTCTCCGCGCGAGATCGCCGAACGTGATCAAGGCTCAATGCAAGTGCATCGGCCAGTCGTCCTTCCTCGGAGACAAAGCTGCCAGTTACGAGAATCACTTGCGGTCTCCTGATTGAAGTTGTGGGGACTGCGCGCGCCCGTAACTGCGTCGCGCGGCGAGACGGTCAGCCGTTGCCGTCCCCATTCTCGACTCTGGCCCCATTCTCCAGCAGCAACTCACGCAGCACCAAGCGATGACACTGCGACTCCTGCTCGCAGTAGCAGCCAACCGAAAAGTTCGTGCTGCGCGAGAGGGTCGCGAGCAACTGAAGCGCGTGCCTTTTCTCCGGCGCCGCCATTTCGGCCCGGTACTTTCGCTTGAACCTCGCCCACTGTTCCGGGCTCGACGCGGCTTGTCCCAGCTTCATGGTTTCAACGCTTGGCGCCAAAGTCGGAAACCATACGTCGTACCAGTTCTGCGCGGCGTACAGCGCCTTGGGTACTCCTCGTGGTGGTCGACGCACAGTGCCGATTCTCAAGCCTTCGTCCTTGCTTCTTGCGACTTCCCAGCCTCACCACGCGAACGACCATGATTTGTCTCCAGCGTTCATGCCCCTGCCGATGCGCGCGTCAAGTGCTATCGCCACCGATCCCGAACCGCGGTCAGACTATCGCTCCTCAGGCCGCAAGTTCCTTATCTCGCTCGAGAACGTCGCATGCGCGCCGAAGTCGACCGGTTTATGCCTGACCAGGCTGCTGGCCGGGTACCTGCCGAGAAAGTTGTCGTTCTTCCAGTTTCTCGAAGGTCGTATCGGTCGCGGAACAAATCCGCCCCCGCAGTTGGGACAGACATTGCCAAGGACAACATCTACGCAGTCAGCACAGAACGTGCATTCGAACGAGCAGATGCGCGCCTCCGTCGAAGCCGGGGGCAAGGTCTTGCTGCAATGTTCGCAGCTTGGTCGAAGTTCCAGCACGATCGATCTCCTCCCCGAAATGCAACTCATCCAACTTCGGCGACCGACGCTGCACCCCCGCGCAACGACGGCACTACTCGTCGTCACTCCACCTCAGGCACACCGTCAAAGAATTCCACTACTCCGGTCTTGAGCGAGTATTCGGCGCCGACGACAACCAGCCGATCCCTCTCGATCAACTGTTCAAGAACATCCGATCCATGCCGAAGGTGATTCGCCGACGCGCGAATGTTGGCGCGAACTGCCTGCCGTACCAACGACTCCGAAAAGTGCCCGAGCTCCGTCGTCAACAGTCCTTCCACCGAAGGCCGGATGCGATCAACGATCGATCGAAGATTGCGCGACTGGTCTTTCGACGGACGGCCCAGTTCTTCCAGAGTCGCCACGATTGCGCCACATTCGGAGTGGCCCAGAACCACGACCAGTCGAGTTCCAAACCGTTCGGCGGCAAACTCGACGCTCCCGACCTGGGAGGGAGCGACGATATTGCCGGCCACGCGAATCACGAACAGTTCCCCGAGGCCCTGATCGAAGACGATCTCCGCCGGTACTCGCGAATCGGAACATCCGAGAATGATCGCAAACGGCTCCTGGCCGGCCACCAGCTCGCGACGACGCGTCGGACTCGCGTCCACTTCGCTGCGAAGGTCCGATCTGAATCGAGCATTGCCTTCGCGCAGACGCCCCAGCGCCTCGTACGCAGAAATCATTTTGGCTCCGTACTCATTCGACGACGTTCGGACAGTAGCCGATCGACCTCGGCAACGCCGCTTGTGTTGCCCTTGATCGAAAACCCCGGTCAAGGCGCAGCTGATCGCAGGGCAGGCAGGGGCGAGCTAGGCCTTCTGCGATCTTGCCAGGAGGGCCGCTCTTCGCTCCAGACTTTCCCTGGGCCAGAAATCCGCTGCCTTGTAGTACTCGGCCACTGCGGGAGCACCCGGGGGCAACTGCAACCAGGGCTGCTTTGAGGCAGTGAAAATGTGTATGTCTGGCGGCAGGCGGTCGGGCTCCTCGAGCGTGCCGACGCGAACAAAACAAACCACATCGCCGGCTCCTGCATAGTTGCTCCAGAGGGCGATTCTGCACCGTGGGCAGCGCGAGATCTTCTGGCCCTTTCCGCTGTTGGAGGGCGTGTTGATGACTTCGATTTCGCCCGCCAGCAGTTGCAGTCGATCGGCCTCAATCATTGCGTTCAAAGCAAAGGAGGCGCCGGTCTCGCGTTGGCACCAGCGACAGTGACAGCAATGGACAAATAGCGGACGCGTCGTCATGCGGTAGCGCACGAAGCCGCAGGTGCACCTGCCGTCAAAGATCTCGGTTCCGACGTTCATCGCCTGGCTCTCAAGGAGTACTCGCTGTCGGCCTCAGGCATCTCGCTTCAGTACCGGCCTGGCACGCGCCTCCGCCGAGTTCATGCCGAACGCCACGACCGGACGCAGACAAGCCATTGCGCGGACGCTAATGGGCATCCCGCGCCAGACGCAAGCCCGAGAACTGCCAGCGCGCATCGGGTGGAAAGAAATTGCGATAAGTCGCGCGGATGTGGCTTTTCGGCGTCGCACACGATCCACCGCGCAGAACATACTGGCTGCACATGAACTTGCCGTTGTATTCCCCCACTGCGCCGGCTGCGGGCACATACCCGGGATAAGGTCCGTAGTCGCTGCGTGTCCACTCCCAGACATCGCCGAATGCCTGGGCGATGGTGCCAACCGCCGGTGCCTCGCGTAACGCAAGCGGGTGCAGCGCTCCGCTTTCAAGGAAGTTTCCGGCTAGAGGAGCCGTGCGAGCCGCGACTTCCCATTCGGCTTCGGTCGGCAGGCGGGCTTTCGCCCAACGCGCGTAAGCCTCGGCCTCGAAAAAGCTCACGTGACAGACTGGCGTGTTGGCGTCCACATGTGCGAGCCCGTGCAGCGTGAAGCATCGCCACTGACCGTCGTTTCGCTCCCAATACAGTGGCGCCTGCCAGCCACGCGATGTCACTACGTCCCACCCCGCCGAGAGCCACAACTCCGGCCGCCGGTAGCCGCCGTCGTCGATGAACTCAATGAATTCGCCGTGGGTTACCGGATGCGAAGCAAGCTCGAATGCATCCAGCCAGACGCGATGTTGTGGCGTTTCGTTGTCGAAACAGAAACCGGCGCCCGCGTGGCCGATCTCGCACAAGCCAGCCTCGAACGATATCCAGCGTCGCTCCCGCGCGCGGACTGCGGTCAGCGGCCACTGCTTCTGGTAGACCGGCCTCGACGGATTGCATGAAAGCAAGTGTTTCAAATCCGTAAGAATGAGTTCCTGGTGCTGTTGCTCATGATTGAGCCCAAGCTCGACCAGAGCGTCGACGTCAGGCAATTGGCCTTCGGCGAGCAATTCCTGCATGGCGAGGTCGACGTGGTGCCGATAGGCAAGCACCTCGCCGAGCCCCGGTCGCGACAGCAGGCCGCGCTCCGGTCGAGGATGCCGGTCGCCAACTGCGTTGTAGTACGAGTTGAACAGGACTCGATAGGCTGGATCGAAGGCCCGGTAGCCGGGACGATGCGGCAGCAGCACGAAGGTCTCGAAGAACCATGTGGTGTGCGCCAGGTGCCATTTCACCGGACTGGCATCTGGCATCGACTGAATCGCACAGTCCTCGGCCGAAAGCGGTGCGGCCAGCGCCTGAGTGGCGTGGCGGATCGACAGATATCGTCCGTCACGATCTCCGCCCGGTGCGGGGCGCGGGTTCGATCTTGTCAAATCGGGGGACCGGTCCATGTGCTTCTCCGTTTGTCCAGCTCTCCTTCGCCGTCAGCTCGCTCGACGACAGGCCCGGATCTGCTGGCAGAAAGCTACCACCAAGCGCGGTTTTGTTCGAATTGGACCTTACGCCTGCGCACATCTCTTGCGCCTGACAAGTCAAAGACAGAGTCAGTGTGCGCCCGGCTTGTGAAGTGCAACAGCACTTCGCCACTTGCGATCAAATCAAGGCAATACCAGTAGCGACGATACATTCCAAACTGCGCTCATTCCACTACCGAGTCAGGACACGACCTGTGCGCGAACCGGCGCGCTGACTTGGCCAGGGCCGCGGCTCACGGTTGACGCTCAACTCTTCCCTCGTTCCAGAAACGCTCCATTGCAAGATAGGCGTAGGAGACTGACCAACCAATCAGGAGCAGGCCGTTCAATGCTTCAACTCCCGCGATCAGCCTGATCGGGCCAACTGGTGTGATGTCTCCGAAGCCAAGCGAGGTGTAGGTCTCGGACGAGAAGTAAAGGCAGCTGACCAATGTTAATTCGGAGGAGGCGCGAAAGGTGCCAACGTCGGCATATTCACTCAACAGGAACAAGGCCAGCCCGTATATGCAGATATGCACGGTGTGGGAGGCGAAGGCGACAAAGATCACCACCAGGAGCTTGGTGCGGCCGGGAATGGTGAAGAACGGAAGCCAGACATTCAGGCCTCGAAGTACCTCATAGTGAATGACCGTAGACAGCGCGATCAGGACGCCGGAAGTGAGGATGACAATCAGCATTTTTGCCTGCGGTCCACGGACGGTTTGACGGAGAGTTTGCCTTGACCTGCAGTGCTGGGGGCGGACAAAGCGGCGGTCACATGTGGATTCTGCGTGCTCGGAACAACTCACACAAGGTCCCGGAATTTCACCTGCGCAGTTCCCTGCGCAGGTTCAAACACCAAGACGTTTGGACAGAACCCGGTTCTCGTGTTCCTCGCCTTCCATGCGAAAGATGGAAGTGCCCAAGTCAAGGTACGCATGCTTCTCGTAGAAACGAAGCGCGCGCTGGTTCCTGCTCCAGCACGTGAGCCACAAGTCGGAGGCAACTTGCGAGGCCAATGCCTCGGCCTCTCGCAGCAAGGCGGACCCGACTCCTTGCCTTGAGAAACGCTCCTGAATATAGAGTCGATCAAGCTGCGCTGCACGCTCGGACGGCACGAGATCATTCGACGCCGCCAGCGTCAGCTGGACAAAGCCGATCAGTTGTGGGTTGGTTTCAGCAACCAGGAGTACCGTGTTCCCCACCTCCAACAATTCACTTACTGCCTCGTTCGAGAACGACTTCAGCACTTCGTTGGCGATTGACTCATGTATGCCGTCGGTCGCATAGGTGTCAAGGAACACCTGTGTCGCAAGGACGCTTAAACACAAGGCATCCGACAGACGCGCCCGCCGAATGGTCGGACGGACAAGTTCTCTTCCCATCAGGCACTTAGTCGAAACACCCGATTGGCGTTGCCGGCGAGAAACAGTTCGCGAACTTCCGAATCCAGTCTGAGCACGTCGAATCCCTCGAGAGCCTTCTTCGGCGCAATCATGGGCCAGTTCGTACCGAACATGACCTTGTTGCGTCCGTGTGCTGACATGTAGCTGACGAGACTCGACGGATAGCGTTTAACCGTATACGCCGACGTATCGATGTAGACATTGCGATGTTTGGTGCAGACGGCGAGCATCTCGTCCGTCCACGGGTATCCGATGTGTCCGCCGACGATCACCAGTTCCGGAAAATCAATGGCCACCTGATCGATGTATGGAATCGGGCGGCCAAACTCCGACGGCATGAGCGGACCGGTATGACCAACCTGAGTACAAAATGGAATGCCAAGTTCGCAGCATTCGGCATAGATTGGATAGAGACGCGCATGCGTCGGTGGTACTTCCCATAACCAGGGGAGCACCCGGATCGCCTTGAAGCCGAGCTGGCGGACACAGCGCCGGATCTCGCGCACCGCGTCTGTGGGCCGCGAAATGTCGACAGAGCCCACGCCCACGAGCCGATTGGGGGCCTCGCTCACAAAGCCGGCGACCTCGTCGTTCGAGATCATCGCGCCCTTCGGACCGACCCAAGCGCTGATCAGGCAGATCGAGACTCCGCCCTCGTCCATGCTCTTCAGCGTGTCTGCAACAGGAATCTCCCTCGAGCCCTCCGGTTCACCCATGAGTCCGCGCGTCCAGCGCCGAAGGGAATCGAATACAGGATCCTGGCTGAACCTTGCAGTGGGATGCTGAGCCCAGGCGTCGATGATCATTCGGTTTCCCCAAAGCGGTGGGTCACGGTCAGCTTCTGCGCAAAATCTGTCATGTGCAAGCGGCGACCCCGGTTCACTGGCGCGCAGGCAGCCTTTCGCTGCGCTGTAGCTGTGAATCACGGCGAACGGCGACGAGGTAGCCGATGAACAGCACAACCATAAGGAAGTCGACCGCGATGGAAACGCCTGCCTGATGTCCCAGGAACTGTCTGCCGTAGAAAAGGATAAGGCCAATGAATGTCAGCTTGCTGAGGCCGGCCACTGTCAATATCAGCGGGCGAGTCGGAGGGTTGAATGCGCCATAGATCAGCATCGCTCCAACGAGACCGATCAGTGCTCCCCAATTGCGCACGACGATCTCCGCCAGTGGGCCATCCAGCGCTGAGCCAAACGTGGAGTGCAGCGCCGCCTGCGGCGCAACGGCCGCATAGAACATCGTGCAGGTCAACGCGCCGGACAACAGCATGATCCATTTCATCTTGGCGACGATCCAGTTCATCGTTTCCTCCACGTCTGATAGAAGCCTGACGAAACAACTCGATCGCGGATCAGCCGAACGGGGCGAGGGTCATTGGGCCCTCACTCATGGCATGGCGGCACCGACCGCACGACGAACCGGAATGCCCGCGGGCTCGAAGTCCAGCAGGCAGAAGACGTTGATTCCAAGATTGTCTGGGGTGACTCGTTTGCGGTGAAACGGGTATATGCCGCAGACCTTGCAGAAGTAGTGGCGAGCCGTCTTGGTATGAAACTGATACTCGGTCAGGAATTCCGTGCCTGCCAGGAGCCTGAATTTGCTTTCGTGAACCTTGACCATCAGCGCGTTCTTTCTGCGGCAAATCGAGCAGTCGCACATGGTGAGTTCAGAAAAATCAGTTTCGATCTCGAATTGGACCGCCCCGCAGTGGCAGCTGCCGGAGTACTTTTGCATTGGTCGCGCACCCATTTCCTTCGTGCTCCTGAATGATGGAACAGCCCGCTCCAATCCTCGAGATCAATGACCGCACAGCGTCGCATGGTGCGCTGTGCAGCATTCCGTCTCGTTGCGCTGCCGCGTGTCACGCCTCGACATTCCAGTGTGGGTTCCATGCGATCTCCCACAGATGGCCATCGGGGTCCTGGAAGTAACCAGCGTAACCGCCCCAAAAGGTGTCGCCCGCCGGTTTCACCACGACCGCCCCAGCATCCTTGGCCTGGTCCATCACTAGATCAACTTCGTCTTTCGAGGAGACGTTGTGCCCAATCGTGAAATCGGTTGGGCTTGGGCGTCCAACAGGGACTCCTGAATCTCGGGCAATACTCGTTCTCGGCCAGAGCGCAAGCTTTAGTCCGGACTGCAACTCGAAAAATGCGACAGCGCCATGCTCGAACTGAGTTCCGACAATCCCTTCAGACCTCAGTCCGAGGCCGTCGCGGTAGAACCGGACTGCGTTCTCCAGGTCGTCGACGCCGAGAGTGATGAGCGTTATCCGAGGCTTCATGGGCTGGCGATCCGTGATCAAAGTTGTCCGACACGTGAGACATCCGATGAGCACCGCGAGTCGAAACTTCGTTTCAAGAAACCCCCATCCCCTTCAGATGTTGTGACCTGCCCCCCATCGGGCGTACCAGGCGAAGGTTAGTAGAGTCCGTTTCCGGAGGAAGGAACGGA